>NZ_JAYKYT010000004.1:0-1357862 GCF_035818795.1 Nocardia sp. CDC160
GCGGATCGGGTGGATCGCACCACGCCACATCGACCCCACCGGCACACCGCGGATCAACGAATCTCACCACGCGCCAGAGCAATTGGCGCGGACGCTGGTGCGCGCGCGGACCGAGCGGTTGGAACAAATCCCACGGTTATAGCCTCCACACCGGTGGGGCCTCTCGGGTTGCGTGCTGCCCGGCTGCTCGTGCGCGGCTGGCGTGCGCAAAACAACGAGGAAGCGTGGTCACCTCGCCTGCCCTACCGGACTTGGGCTGACGCCAGGTTGGGAGCCGTCACCTCACCTCCCAGCCCACAGACTGCACGCATCACCTCTCGAGACAACCCAAGAAGAACAGACCCGGAAAGCTCGTCAGCTGCAAGGTCTTTGACAATTCCATAGAGACGATGAACGGCCGCACGATGAGTGGGCTGGAACGTAAGTGAGGTGCCGTAGATGAGGGGGCTGGTAGGTGCGGTTTTTGCGGAAGTGGGCTGGTAGGTGAGGGGGCCTCGCAAGCTCGGCCACCCTCTCTCCCTCCTCCTGGCGTCTTTTTTCTTTTC
The DNA here is from genome assembly GCF_035818795.1 of Nocardia sp. CDC160. Classification (NCBI taxonomy): domain Bacteria; kingdom Bacillati; phylum Actinomycetota; class Actinomycetes; order Mycobacteriales; family Nocardiaceae; genus Nocardia; species Nocardia sp. CDC160. Next base: position 546 of record NZ_JAYKYT010000004.1, read on the forward strand.
TCTCTTTTTCTTTTCCTCTTTTGGCTCTTGTTCTTTTGTTGTTAGACGCCCTTTGGCGCTTGCTGGTGCATGAAGCCGAAGAGATACCCAGCCACTCTCCGCATCTGGATTTCCTCACTACCCTCGGTGATCCGATACCGCCGGTGATGCCGGTAGATGTGCTCGAAGGGCGTGTGCCGTGAATATCCCAGCCCACCATGTATCTGCATCGCCCGATCCGCGGCTTCACAGCACAGCCGGTTGGACCAGTAGTTACACATCGACACCTGGGCCGACTGCGTGAACGCCCCGTATCGATCCATGGCCCACGCCGTCCGATGAATGAAGCTCCGCAGCATCTCGCACTGCGTGCTCAACTCCACCAACGGAAACTGGATCGCCTGATTCGCCGCCAGCGGTGTACCGAAGGTCTTGCGCTGCTTGGCATACGCGATCGACCGGTCGATGCAGTATTGCGCGGCACCCAGGCTGGATGCGGCCTGGCGCAGCCGGTTTTCGTTGAAGAAGTGCTGGACCACCGCCAGCCCACGGCCTTCCTTGCCGAAGATGGTCTCGGCGGGCACTCGTACGTCCTTCAGGACCACATGCGCGTGGTCGGTGGGCATGTTGAAAGTCCAGAGGAACTCGGCGATCTGGAAGCCGGGTGTTCCGACGGGGACCAGGAAGGCGGTGATGCCGACGCCGTCGCCCGGTTTGCCGGAGGTACGGGCGAAGATCAGGTCGGCGTCGGCTCGGTGCATGCCGGTGTTGAAGGTTTTCTCGCCGTTGATGATCCAGGAGTCGCCGTCTCGGACGGCGGTGGTTTCCATGTAGGTGGCGTCGGAGCCGTGGGCGGGTTCGGTGATGCCGAATCCGAAATATTTTGCGCCGGTGGCCAGGTCGTCGATCCAGTCGGCCTTTTGGGCGGCGGAGCCGTATTCGTGCATGAGAAGCAAGCCGATGTTGTTGGCTACCACCGCGTGTTCGGTTTGGAGGTCGCAGTGTAGGCCCAGGCCGCGGCGGGCCAGGTGTTCGCGGATGACGGCCATATCGAGGTTGCCGCCGTCGCGGCCGCCGTATTCGGCGGGGTAGGCGTAGCGGAGGTGTCCGGCGGCGTCGGCTCTTCTGCGCGACTCCGCCAGTAGGTCTTCCCATTCGGCGTTCGGTAGGCCGCCGCGGTGCCAGTCGGTGCGGGCGTCTTCGCGGCGGTGGTCGAAGAAGCGGATGTTGTCGTTCGTCTGTTCCAGCGGGACTATTTCTCGGTCTATGAACTCGTCCAGTTCGGCCAGGTATTTCTGGAGGTGGTCGGGGAGTTCGAAATCCATGGTGGTCACCTCTATTGGGTGGAGCGGATCTGCATGAGCAGGTCCCATTCGATTTCGGGGATGCGTCGGCCGCTGGCGGCCATGACGATGCTGGGGACCGTTCCGTCCAGGAATGCCTCGGCCTGGGCGGCGAGCATGGTGCCCCAGGCCAGGGTGCAGGCCACCTTCCACCAGCGGAAGCGGTCGGGGGCGAAAGTGCCACCGGCGGCGGTGTATCCACGGAGGAAGGGGGTGCGGGTGGAGAAGCCGCCAAATTCGCGGTCGTCCATACCGAAGCGCCACATGCGCAGGGCGGACCAGGCGGCATCGCGCATGGGGTCGCCGTAGCGTTGGGTGCCTTCCCAATCCAGCACCGCGCGTAGGCCTTCGGGGCCGATGACGAGGTTGCCGTTGCGAATGTCGGTGTGCACCAGCGTAAGACGGTCGGGAGGACAGGGGAGATTGCGGGTCAGCCAGCGTAGCGCCAGGGCGAAGACCGGGCGGCCGGAGAGAAGGCGCGACACCTGTGATTCTGCTTCTGCCAGAAGGGCTTCGGCAGGGTCGACGTCGGCGCGGCCCGGGAGATCGGGGGATGCCTTGTCGGGGTCGATGGCGTGCAGGCTGCCCATGGCTCGGCCGAGCTGTTCGGCGATCAGGTCGCCATTGCCGGATTCCTGGACCAGGCGCAGGACGCGGCGTGGCACGGTCTCGCCGTCGAGCCTCTCGGACAGCATGAATGGTTCGCCGATGTAGCCGGTGTCGGTACACACGGCCAATACGTGGGGGACCGGCACGTCATGTTCGCGGGCCAGGTCGCGCACTCCCGCTTCCACATCGACGGGCAGCAGTTGGATGCTCGGGGGAACAAGGGTGGCGACCAGTCTCAGCACGCATCCACCGAGGTCGGCGTCGAAGGCGATATTGCGTCGCCGCGCGCCCGCCGACAGTGGCTGCACATCCGACACCGGCACCGGTCGGCCGATGTCGTCGGAGAGGAAGCGGGACAATCCCGCCGCGAGGTCGCCGGTCATTCGCGCTCCCACGCGTCATAGCCGGGCTTGGCGATCGCCAGGTCGGCGCGGACGATCGGGACCAGTGCCGCCCACAGCGCCTCGTCGTCGGTGACCTCGGGCGGGTCGGGCGGGGCTTCGAGGGTCAGCTCCCGTTCCAGCATCCGTGCCAGATGCGCGCCGACACGCGCCTCATGACGCAATTCGGGCGGTAGCGCGGGCAGGAGGGTGGTCTCCAGCAAATCCGCGAGTGCCGTCAGCAACTCCGGTGCCGTGGGCCGATACTGCATGGCGTGCCTCCGGCAGGAAATCCGTTGTTCGGCAGGTAAACCGGGATGGTACGGGACGGGGAAGCACGGTGGCCGTGAATTGCGGACCATTGCCTGCAGTTGTGCGATGATCGAAATTGCTGACCAATTGCTCTGAACGGACCGCGCTCGCGACACCGGACGGGTGGTGACAGTGGAGAGGCAAGGCCAGGACCCTGGTGAGGTGGAGCGTCCGCCGCTCGATTACCGGTTCACCCTCGCGAACGAGCGCACCTTCCTCGCGTGGATCCGCACCGCTCTCGGTTTGCTGGCCGCCGGTGTCGCGGTCCACACGCTGGTGCAGCCGTTCCATCATGCGGGTGTGCGGCGGGTGCTCTCGCTCAGCTGCATTGTGTTGGCGGTGGCGCTGGCCTCGGGCGCGTACACGCATTGGCGGGACGTGCAGGATCGGATGGAAGCGGGCGAGCCGCTCCGCAATACGCCACTTGTCCCGATTCTCGCGGGTGGTATCGCGCTGGTCTCGGTGTTCGCCGCGATCGCGACGGTGTGGCCGTGACCGCGGCACCCACCTATCCCGGCGAGCGTACGGCGCTGGCGTGGCGGCGGACGGCGGTGGCTGCCATGGGTACCGCGGTGTTGTTCGCCAACCACGCGTCGACCAGCGGCTGGCGTCCGGCGGCCATCGCGCCCGCACTGGCGGCCTTCGTGCTGCTGTGCGTCGCGGGATTGAGCTATGCGCGCAATCGTTCGCTACAGCAAGGCCGTTGGGGGAATGGTCCGCTCGTCATCGCCATCACCACGGTCGCGATCCTGGCGGTCACCGGGGTCGCCCTCGCCATTGGTCTCACCGATCCCGGTAAGCGACAAGCCCTTTCGACAGATGCGGTCCCAATCTTGTCGGACATTCCGGCAGTTATAGGAGGTAGGCAGTGAGTGCGGTAACCGAGCCCAGCAAGTTCATTGTCGAGCAGAATCAGCGTGCCCTGAAAGAACTTCCGTTCGCCAATAACGCCGACCAGGAGGACGCCGACCGTGGCTTCCTCGCCAAATTGGAACCCGGAATCATCAAGAACGACAAGGGAGCTGTGGTCTGGGACGATGACTCCTACGCCTTTCTACAGGGTTCCTGCCCTAGCTCGGTGCACCCGTCGCTGTGGCGTCAGTCCGGTCTGGTGGTGAAACAGGGCCTCTACGAGGTGGTTCCGGGGATCTACCAGATCCGCGGACTCGATTTGTCGAATATGACGATCATCGAAGGCAAGACCGGTGTCATCGTCATCGACCCGCTGATCTCGGCCGAGACCGCTAAGGCGGGCATGGATCTGTACTTTGCCAATCGCGGTAAGAAGCCGGTCACCGGCATGATCTACACCCACTCGCACGTCGATCACTTCGGCGGCGTGCTGGGCGTGATGAGTGTGGAAGACGCTGAGTCGGGCCGGGTTCCGGTGGTCGCGCCCGCTGGATTCCTGGAACACGCGGTGGCCGAGAACGTCTACGCGGGCACGGCCATGTCACGTCGGGCGGCGTACATGTACGGCGCGGCGTTGCCCAGGGGTCCGAAGGGGCAGGTCGGCGCGGGTTTGGGGCAGACCACCTCGACCGGCAGCATCGGTCTGATCGCGCCGACGCACGATATCGACCACACCGGGCAGGAGATGACGATCGACGGGGTGCGCATCGTCTTCCAGGTCACCCCGGGTACCGAGGCGCCTGCGGAGATGAATTTCCACTTCCCCGACTTCCGGGCGTTGTGCATGGCCGAGAACGCCACCCACACCCTGCACAATCTGCTCACCCTGCGTGGCGCGTTGGTCCGCGACCCGCACGTCTGGGCCAAATACCTCACCGAGTCGATCAACCTCTACGGCCGCGAGTCCGATGTCGTCTTCGCCTCGCACCACTGGCCCACCTGGGGCACCGAACGGCTCGTCGAATACCTGGAGCTACAGCGCGACCTCTACGCCTACCTGCACGACCAGACCCTGCGCCGCCTCAACCAGGGCTATGTCGGCAGCGAGATCGCCGAGATGATGGACATGCCTCCGGCCCTGGTCGATTCGTGGGCGGCACACGGCTACTACGGTTCGGTCAGCCACAATGTGAAGGCCATCTACCAGCGTTACATGGGCTGGTTCGACGGCAATCCGGCGCACCTGTGGGAGCATCCGCCGATCGAGAGCGCCAAGCGCCACGTCGAATTCATGGGCGGCGCGGACGAGGTGCTGCGCAAGGCGCGCAAGTCTTTCGACGAGGGCGACTACCGCTGGGTGGTGCAGGCGGTCAATTACGTGATCTTCGCCGACGAATCCAACACCGCCGCAAAACAACTCCAGGCCGACGCCTTCGAACAGCTCGCCTTCGGCGCGGAGAACGGCCCCTGGCGCAACTTCTTCCTCTCGGGCGCCTACGAGTTGCGCAATGGCAAGTTCGGCACCCCGACCCAGGAAATGCCGCAGACCATGGTGGCGGCGCTCACCATCGACATGGTCCTTGACGGCCTCGCGTTGCGCGTCGACGGACCCAAGGCCTGGCACGAGAAGGTCACCAGCGACTGGGTTTTCACCGACGAGAACCGCACCGTCCGGCTGCAATTGCGCAATGGCGTGCTGGTGCACTGGGATCGCCGCGACGGCGACAAGCTGCCCGCCCCGGACGCCACCTTCACCCTGACCCGACCCACCTTCATCGGCATTCTGCTGGCCGGGCAGGACCTACAGGCCGCGGTGCAGTCCGGCGCGATCAAGATCGAGGGCGATCCGTCCGGCTTCGTGAAGCTCGCCGGGATGTTCGATAAGCCGGACCCGGACTTCAGCATCGTCACCCCGTAATGCTTTACGCCCTAGAGCAGTCCGTCGAGGGCGTCCCCGAGTGACTTCGCGCCCAGGATCAGGAACAGCGCGGCCATGATGCCCGCGTGGTTGCGGACGGTCCACTGCCGCCATCGGTCGAGGGTGGCGTGGGCCGTCGAACCGCCGAAGAATTGCACGGCCAGCGGTGCCAGAATGCCCAGGGACGCAATGAGAACGAAGATCACCACCGAGAGGGTGCGGCCCAGGGCACCGGTATCGCGCTCGACCACCGACAGGCCACCGGCCGCAGTCTGAATGATGTTCTTCGGATTGCTCAGCACCAGTATCGCTCCCAGTGCCGCACACCGGCCCGGCCGGAACTCGTCGAGGCGACGCAGCCGAGGCGGCAGCTCGCCCCCGGTCTCCCAGGCATTGTGAATCCGGAACTGGCGCAAGGCCATCAAGAGCAACAGTATGCCGAAGCCGAGCCGGAACCACGACACCCAGGTCGCCGGGCCACCGTCGGGCCGATGCGCACCCGCGGCCGACCCCAATGCCGTCACCCCGAGCAGCAGGACCGTCACGGTGGCGATCCAGCCCGCCACGAAGGCCAGCGCATTGGCGCGGCCGCGCGGGGCGGCCAGCATGAGGATGATGGCGATCAGGGCCAGCGGACTGATGGCCACACCCACGGCGTGACTGAGCACTTGTCCGGTCATGTGGTGCATGCGTTCTCCTGGCGTGAGCGGGACCTCACCAAGAGTAGCCAGAAGGTTGCTTGATTCAGCTCAAGGGCGGGTCAGCGCTCCAGCATGGCCGTGAGGGCGCGGCGGATGGCGTCGGAGGCGGCGCGCTTGGACAGGCCGCGGCGGTCCATCAGGTGGTGGCGGTAGGGCCAGCCGACGGTGGCGTCGATGAGGTCCAGGAGCTGCTCGCCCTCGTTGCGGGCCAGTTCGGGGGCGAAGGCGCGGCCCAGGGCGTCGCGAATGCGCTTGTCGGTCAGGCGCATTCGCTCGTCGACCGCCGGGGTGCGCAGGGATTCGATCAGACCCAGGACGCGCGGCTCGCGTTGCAGGGCGAAGATCGCCTCGCTCTGGCGCACCACGGCATCGATGCGCTGTTCGAGGGGTAGTGCAGGGTCGGCGTCGGTGATGAGTTTCTCCACCTCCTCGGACTGCTGGTCCACCGCCGCGGTGATGAGCGCGGTACGGGTCGGAAAGTGCACGAAGATGCTGCGTTCGGACACTCCCGCGCGGTCGGCGATGCCGCGGGTGGTCGGGTCGTACTCACCCTCGTGCACGGCCGACAGCAAGCCCTCGATGATGGCCCTGCGGGTCTGTTCGGGATTGCGCCGCCGCCGCGGGCTCTCGCTCTTGCCTTCGCCCTTGCCCTCGCTCATGGCAAGAATCCGATCACACGCGTCCCGGCCGCGTGCGCGCAGGTCCGGCGGACGGTGGTGGGGGCTATGAGCGACGTCATGCACCCACACTATTGCAGAGTGACTGCAATAGTGGTGTATCGTCGGCTGCAGGACAGAAGCGATAGCGAATATTTAGCTAGCGGCCGTTCTGTCGCCCCATCCATCGCATGACAGGAGAGCGCCGATGACCGACGAGGACCTCACGAACACCGGAGACGGCCGGAAGCCCGGCGGATTCCAGGTGTCCCGACGCGGGGTATTCGGGGTGGGCGCGGCCGTGCTCGCCGCAGTCGGGGTGGGGGCGGCGGTCGCGGGCTGCGACAGCGACTCCTCGGGCGGTTCGGCGGCCGAGCAGACCACGAAGAACTCGGTCGATCCCAGCGATCACATCGTCGATCAGCACAAGCAGGCCCAATCGTCGCTGCCGTTCAACGACACCCAGGACTTCGCCGACACCGACAAGGGCTTCATCGCCAAGCTCGAACCCGACGTCTTCAAGGATGCGAAGGGAAACACGGTCTGGGACAACGATTCCTTCGGCTTCATCCAGGGCAGCGGCCCCAACTCGGTGCATCCCTCGCTGTGGCGGCAGTCGCAGCTGGTGGTGAAAGAGGGCCTCTACGAGGTGGTTCCGGGCATCTACCAGATCCGCGGCCTGGACCTGTCGAACATGACGATCATCGAGGGCAAGACCGGCATCATCGTCATCGACCCGCTCATCTCGGTGGAGACCGCCAAGGCGGGCCTGGATCTGTACCGCGCGCACCGGGGCGACAAGCCGGTCACCGCCATGATCTACACCCATTGCCACGTCGACCATTTCGGCGGCGCGCTGGGCGTCATCACCGCCGAGGACGCCTCCTCGGGTCGCGTACCGGTTTACGCGCCCACGGGTTTCACCGAACACGCGGTGGAGGAGAACATCTTCGCCGGAACGGCCATGGCGCGCCGCTCGGCCTACATGTACGGCGCGGCCCTGCCGCGCGGCGAGAAGGGCATGGTCGGCGCGGGCCTGGGCATGACCACCTCCACGGGCACGGTCAGCCTCATCCCGCCCACCCACGACATCACCCACACCGGCCAGGAAGAGACCATCGACGGCGTCCGCGTCGTCTTCCAGGTCACCCCGGGCACCGAGGCCCCGGCGGAGATGAACTTCTACTTCCCCGACTTCCGCGCGATGTGCATGGCCGAGAACGCCACCCACACCCTGCACAATCTGCTCACCCTGCGCGGCGCGCTGGTGCGTGACGCGCATGTCTGGTCACAGTATCTGACCGAGACCATCAATATGTTCGCGGGCATCTCCGATGTCGCCTTCGCTTCGCATCACTGGCCCACCTGGGGCGGCGACAAGCTCACCGAATGGCTGACGCTGCAACGCGATACCTACGCCTACATTCACGACCAAACCCTCCGCCTGCTCAATCAGGGATACACCGGCATCGAGATCGCCGAGATGATCCAGATGCCGCCCGCCATCGAGCAGAAGTGGTACAACCACGGCTACTACGGTTCGGTCAGTCACGACGTGAAGGCCGTGTACCAGCGCTACATGGGCTGGTTCGACGGCAACCCGGCGCACCTGTGGGAGCATCCGCCGGTCGAATCCGGCAAGCGACACGTCGAGGCCATGGGCGGTGCGAGCGGTGTGCTGAAGGTGGCCCGCAAGGCCTACAACGACGGCGACTACCGTTGGTGCGTCCAGGTTCTCAACTACCTCATCTTCGCCGACCCGAACAATGAGAAGGCGAAGATGTTGCAGGCCAGCGCCTTCGAACAGCTCGCCTACGGTTCGGAGAACGCCACCTGGCGCAACTTCTTCCTCTCCGGCGCGTACGAGCTGCGCAACGGCAACTTCGGCACCCCCACGAAGGCCAACGCCGCCAGCATGATCAGCGCCCTGAGCGTCGACCAGGTCTTCGACTCCGCGGCCTTCCTGGTCAACGGCCCCAAGGCCTGGGACCTGAACCTGGTGGCCCACTGGATCATTCCCGAGGAGAACAAGACCTACCGGACCGAGCTACGCAATGGCGTGCTCATCCACTACGTGGTCCCGGAAGACTTCAAGGGCCCGGCTCCCGACGCCACCTTCACCCTCTCCCGCCTGGAGCTCATCGCGGTCATGACCGGGGCCAAGGACATCGTGAAGGAAGTCCAGTCCGGCGCGATCAAGGTCAGCGGCGACGCCCTGAAACTGAAGCAGCTCAAAGACGTCATGGACAAGCCGGACCCCAACTTCAATATCGTCACCCCGTAGTCCCGGCGAGACGTCGCGGCGTGGCGGAGTTACCGAGGGCGCCACGCCGCGACGCATATGAATAGACACCCGGGTTACAGCGGTCCCGCTATGGCAGAGTCGATCTCACCGTCGAATCGAGCTGGGGAGCGACTGTGCGGCATCGAATGCGGAATCTGTGTGCGATGGGTATCGTGCTCACGGCCGTCGCGCTACCGGTGACCGCCGCGGCCGATCCGTGCGATCCGATCGTCGAAACCGGTGCGCTGCTGGCGAATCCGGTGACCGCCGACGGCTCGACCGTGCACGGCGTCGACGTCGTCGACGACCGCGATCTCGACCTGCACGTCTACTCGGCGGCCATGGACAAGGAAATCCTGGTCAAGGTGCTGCGTCCCGCCGACACCTCCCGGCCACGGCCCACGCTGTACCTGTTCAATGGCACCGACGCGGGCCTGGACGAGAAGAGCTGGCAACACCAGACACCGGAGGTCTTCGACTTCCTGGGTACGAAGAACATCAATGTCGTTCAGCCCATCGGCGGCCTGGCCAGCTACTACACCGATTGGCGCGCACCGGATCCCAAACTCGGGGTCAACCGGTGGAAGACCTTCCTCACCGAGGAACTGCCCCCGCTCATCGACGCGGGCCTCGGCGCGACCGGGAGCAATGCGATTGCGGGCGTGTCGATGTCGGCCACACCCGTCCTCAACCTGTCCTTGGCCAAGCCCGGATTGTTCAAGGCCGCAGCCGCTTACAGCGGGTGTGTCCAGACCAGCGATCCGGTCGGCCAATCGTTCGTGCGGCTCGTCATCGGGCTCGAGGGCGGCAATGCCGACAATATGTACGGCCCGCCCGGCGATCCGCTCTGGGCCGAGAACGATCCGTATCTGCACGCGGACCGACTGCGCGGCCTCGAACTCTTCATCTCCAGCGGCAACGGCCTGCCCGGCCCCTACGACGGGCCCGACAGTCCCTACCTGGAGGGCGGAGGGCTGGACGTCTGGCTCAGCCACGTGATCTACGACGGCACGACCGAAATCGCCACCGGCTACTGCACCCGCAACCTCGCCGCCCGCCTCGCCGACCTCGATATCCCGGCCACCGTCGACCTGCTGCCCAATGGCATGCACTCCTGGGGCGTCTTCCGCGACGAGCTGATCAAATCCTGGCCGGTACTCGCCAAGGGCCTGGGCGTTCCCGCCTGATCAGGGCCGACGCCGGGTGACGATGCGCTCGGTGCGCTGCTGCGCGTTGCGCTCCTCCGCCTGCGCGGCCACGGCGGCACGCTCGACGGTCATGAGGCTCTCGGAGTGATGCTCGGCGTAGTACTTCGCCGCACCGCCATTGAGGCCGAAAAGCCGCTTGCTCCAGAGCAACCAGACAACGGCCGCCACATTGATCACCAGCGCGCCCGCCCGCAGGAAGGTGATCTTCTCGGTGAGCTCGTAGATCTCCAGCGGCAGGAAGATGGAGGTGGCGATGACCGCGAAGTACTCACCCCAGCGCTTGACCAGCCACAGGCCGACCGCCTCGATGAGTTCGATGGCCGCATAGGCGAACAGGCCCACCGCGATCCACACCAGAACATTCGGCGACAGCGTGAACGCCTTGTCGATGCCGCGAATGATCTTCGAATGATCCGGGTTGAACCCGATCTGATCGGCCAGCTGCCGGATCAGCGGAAGATCCTTGTCCCAGTTGGCCTTCCAATGCTCACGCGAACCGCGCAGCTTCAACACACCCGCGCCCAGCAGAATGAAGACGATGCCGCGAATTACCCGCTCCGCGGCCAGCAGTCGCATGATGATCCGGTCGCGCAGCAGATGCCCGCGCGGCACCTCGGGCGCGTCGTCGGCGGGCCCGCTGCGGCGCGGCTCGCCCGGCACGAAGTCGCCGCAGCGCAGGCAGCGCCAGGATTCGCCCGCCGGGGTGGCGACGTGGAGACGTGCCGCGAGCTCGGGCTCGGTGGGGGCATAGGTCTCGTGCCCTCGGGCAGCGCAGGTCCACAGACTGAAGTCCATGCGCTGGAGCGTACCCAACGGGGGAGACGGAAACCGGCTGGAACTCAGCCCGCCGCGAGCGACCGCAGCTGATCCAGATAGGTGCGGGTGCGCGGGTCACCCGGGAAGCGCTCGATCATCTCGCGCGCGGTCTCGCCCGCGATCCACATGAGCGACGGCAGCGAGCGGCGCTTACCGGTGAAGGCCCGCATGCCCTCGTCGAGTGCGAGCTCCAGATTGCGATCGCGCACCGCGACCACCGCCAGGGTCAGATGCGCCTCGGACACGCGCATGGGTTTGCGGATGCTGCCGTCGGGCCGGGTGGCGTTCAGGATCACCTGGCGGGCAAAGCTTTCCGCCCGACGATCGTCTCCGGCAACCCGACAGCAGTCCATGGCGTAGAAGTCGAACTTCTGCGGATCGACGACGAAATGATTGTCCAGATTGGCGGGATGCTCGATGGTGTCCAAGATCGAACGACCCTGCGCCAGGGCCTTTTCCACCTCGCGGCGATCCCCGAGCCGAGCCCACGCCTTGGCGCGCTGGGCGGCCAACTGGACGCCGACGCCCAGGCGGCCGGTGGTGGCGTGCGCGGCCTCGGCCGCCTCGATCGCGCCCTTGTAATTGGCCTGCGTCAATGCGAACCAAGCGGCCATTTCGGCTCCCCAGCCGATGATTTCGGCGTGCTCGGCCTCCTGGCCCAGCGATAGCGCGGCCCGCCGGGTGGCCTCGGCCGCGGTCCGCCACCCCAGGTCGTAATCAACGCAACCGACCAGTAGGGCAACCCATCCCGCGAGGACGAGGACTTCCCGATGCTGCGCCAATGTCAGTCGGCCGTCCAATAGGGACGTGATGCGGCGCAGCCATGCCGTGCCCTCGGCATGCAACTCGTGTGGATCCGCGCACGGATACTCCGAACACAGCCTATCTGCGGTGATGCGTATGGCATCGAGCGTGGAACCCGACACATCGGACATGCGCAGTCGCCCAATGAATTCCAGCGTGTCCATCCCGGTCGCCGAGAGCATCTCGTCATCGCGATTGGGCCGGGACTTGGGGAAGAACGCCGCCGTCACCGTGTCGAAAGCGGCCGCGATGATCGGGGCGTAGAAATCATCGGGCCGCGACTCGCCCGACTCCCACCGCCGCCAGTTGCGCAGAAGTGTGCTGTCGGTTGGCAGATTGTGACTCGACTTGGCGCGCATGGCCCGGACCGCATCGGCCTGTGACCACCCCCGAGCATCCCGTTCGGCACGCATTCGGACAGCCCAGACAGGTCGATCGTCACCGGCGGACACGCTCTGTAGTATCTCACCAGTTAACGCCGGATGGACCCGGATAGGGCATCTGGATGTCAGTGGGTTGACATCTGCAATTGCATTCGTGATTACGCCAAGCTGTTCCACAGGGCACACTTCATGACAGCGATCCCAATCCAACGGAGGTTCGGGTGGAAGCGTTGATCTATGGGTACGTGCGTGACGATCTGGCCGATGGCTGTGGCGAAGAGCTGGAGAACGCGATGTGCGGGCTCGCGCAGTCGGCCGGACTCTGCTTCGCCGCCACGTTCCATGAATCGACCCCGGGCGATGGCACCGCGTTCGCGGAGTTGACCGCCGAACTCAAGCGTGCCGACGCCCATCATGTGGTGGTGCCGTCGCTCGATCATCTTGCGGGCCAGACCATTCCGCGCGATCTCCTGATCGCGAAGCTGGCACACGAGGCCTCAGCGCAGGTCTGGACCGTCGAGCACTAGCTCGGCGGCCGCCCCTCGAACCCCGAAGAAATGCCGCACCCGCGTCGAGTACGCGGGTGCGGCAATGGTTTTCGGGACAATTCGGGACAATGGCCCCGAATCGGACTGTCGGGCTTCGCTCAGAGGCCGAAGCCGCCGCGACCGCGACGGCGCAGGTACTTCTCGAACTCGGCCGCGATGGCGTCACCGTCGATCTTGGCCATGGCGTCGTTGATATCGACCTCGGCGTCGCCGCGCTCCTCCAGCGAGCGCACGTACTCCGCGATTTCCTCATCGCCAGCGGTCATTTCATTGACCGCGCCCTCCCACTCCTCGGCCTGCTCGGGCAGCCCGCCGAGCGGCACCTCGACATCGAGCACGTCCTCGACCCGGTGTAGCAGCGCGATAATGGCTTTCGGATTCGGCGGCTGGGATACGTAGTGCGGCACCGCGGCCCAGAAGGAGATGGCCGGGACGCCCGCGCGCACGCACGCGTCCTGCAACACCCCGGTAATACCGGTCGGTCCCTCGTATCGGGTCTGCTCCAGGTTGAAGCGTTCCGCGGCTTCCTTGCTGTATGCGGTCCCCGTCACCGGAACCGGCCGGGTGTGCGGGGTGTCGGCCAGGAGCGCGCCGAGGATCACCACCGTCGACACGCCGAGCTGCTCGACGAATTCGAGGATGTCGTTGCAGAAGCTGCGCCACCTCATATTCGGTTCCACTCCGCGCAGCAGCACGACATCGCGATCACTGCCCGGGGGCGAGCACACCGACAACATGGCCGACGGCCACTGAATCTCGCGGGTCACCCCGTCAACCTGGCGCACCGTCGGCCGGTTGACCTGATAGTCGTAATAGTCCTCGGAGTCGAGCTCGGCCAGCGGCTGCGCGTCCCAGATCAGTTCCAGATGCTCGACCGCGCCACTGGCGGCGTCGGCGGCATCGTTCCAGCCTTCGAAGGCGGCCACGAGCACCGGATCCCGCAGCGTAGGCAGGTCCGATTCGGGTGGCACCGGGGATTCACTGGCGTTCACCCGGTCAGCCTACGGTGTGCCACCGGCCGGTGTGCATGCGACGCGCAATCGCGGTGCGGGCGGCGCCGCGCCCGCTTCACCCGCCGGTATCGAACCGGACGACAAAGTAGATACGGCCACACCGACGCGGGGATTGTCCTAGGTTCCCACTACTCTTGAGTACATGTCTGTACGCAGCCGCGCCGAATTCGACACCACCCTTTTGGACACGCTCAGGCGGCGTGTCGTGATCGGGGACGGTGCGATGGGCACGATGCTGCAGGCTGCGGATCTCACCCTGGACGATTTCCGTGGCCTCGAGGGATGCAACGAGATCCTCAACGAAACCCGCCCCGACGTGCTGCGGCACATTCACCGGTCGTACTTCGAGGCCGGTGCCGACGCGGTCGAGACCAATACCTTCGGATGCAACCTGCCCAACCTGGCCGACTACGACATCGCGGATCGGATTCGCGATCTGTCCGAGCGCGGCACCCGCCTCGCCCGCGAGGTCGCCGACGAGATGGGCAAGTCCGCGGACGGGACTCCCCGGTATGTGCTGGGGTCCATGGGCCCGGGCACCAAGCTGCCGACCCTGGGTCACGCGCCCTACGCCGCGCTGCGCGACGCCTACACCGAGGCCGCGCTCGGCATGCTCGACGGCGGCGCGGACGCCATTCTCATCGAGACCTGCCAGGACCTGCTGCAGGTCAAGGCCGCGGTGACCGGTAGCCACCGGGCCATGCAGGCCGCGGGCCGCCGGATTCCGATCATCACCCACGTGACCATGGAGACCACCGGCACCATGCTGGTCGGCTCCGAGATCGGCGCCGCGCTGACCGCGCTCGAGAAGCTGGGCATCGACATGATCGGGCTCAACTGCGCGACCGGTCCGGACGAGATGAGCGAGCACCTGCGGCATCTGTCCAAGCACGCGCAGCTGCCGGTGTCGGTGATGCCGAACGCCGGTCTGCCGATTCTGGGCGCGAAGGGCGCGGAATACCCGCTCACCGCCGAGGAACTGGCGGTCGCGCTCTCGCAGTTCGTGTCGGAGTTCGGGCTGTCGCTGGTCGGCGGCTGCTGTGGCACCACCCCCGAGCACATTCGGCAGGTGGCCGAGGCGGTGCGCGAGGTCGAGCAGGCCAAGCGCAACCCGGTGCACGAGCCGAGTGTCTCGTCGATCTACAGCGCGGTGCCGTTCGAGCAGGACGCCTCGATCCTGATGATCGGTGAGCGCACGAATGCCAACGGCTCCAAGGCCTTCCGCGAGGCCATGCTGGCCGGTGACTGGCAGAAGTGCCTCGACATCGCCAAGGATCAGACCCGCGACGGCGCGCACATGCTCGACCTGTGCGTGGACTACGTGGGTCGCGACGGCACCGCCGATATGGCCGAGCTGGCCTCGCGGCTGGCAACCGCGTCGACCCTGCCGATCATGCTGGACTCCACCGAAACCCCGGTGCTGAAGGCCGGTTTGGAGCATCTGGGTGGCCGCTGCGCCATCAACTCGGTGAACTACGAGGACGGCGACGGCCCGGATTCGCGCTTCCAGCAGACCATGGCGCTGGTCGCCGAACACGGTGCGGCCGTGGTGGCCTTGACCATCGACGAGGAGGGCCAGGCGCGCACCGCCGAGAAGAAGGTGGAGATCGCCGAGCGGCTCATCGCCGATATCACCGGCAACTGGGGTCTCGACGAGTCCGACATCATCATCGACACGCTGACCTTCACCCTGGGCACCGGCCAGGAGGAGTCGCGTCGCGACGGCATCGAAACCATCGAGGCCATCCGCGAACTCAAGCGCCGTCACCCGAATGTGCAGACCACACTGGGTCTTTCGAACATTTCCTTCGGCCTGAACCCGGCCGCGCGGCAGGTGCTCAACTCGGTGTTCATGCACGAATGCGTCCAGGCCGGACTGGATTCGGCCATCGTGCACGCCTCGAAGATCCTGCCCATGGCCCGGATTCCGGAAGAACAGCGCGAGGCGGCGCTGGATCTGGTTTACGACCGCCGCACCGAGGACTACGACCCGCTGCAGAAGCTCATGGCCCTGTTCGAGGGTGTCTCGGCGGCCTCGTCCAAGGCCTCGCGGGCCGAGGAGCTCGCGGCGCTGCCGCTGTTCGAGCGGTTGGCCCGGCGCATTGTGGACGGTGAGCGCAATGGCCTCGAGGCCGATCTGGATGCGGCCATGAAAGAGGTTCCGCCGCTGCAGATCATCAACGAGACGCTGCTGTCGGGCATGAAAACCGTTGGCGAGCTGTTCGGTTCGGGTCAGATGCAGCTGCCGTTCGTGCTGCAGTCGGCCGAGGTCATGAAAACCGCTGTGGCGCATCTGGAACCGCACATGGAGGCCACCGACGACTCGGGCAAGGGTCGCATCGTGCTGGCCACCGTCAAGGGTGACGTGCACGATATCGGCAAGAACCTGGTCGACATCATTCTGTCCAACAATGGCTACGAGGTCGTGAATCTCGGTATCAAGCAGCCGATCTCGGCGATCCTGGATGCCGCGGTGGACAAGAAGGCCGATGTCATCGGCATGTCCGGGCTGTTGGTGAAGTCCACGGTGGTCATGAAGGAGAACCTCGAGGAGATGAACGCCCGCGGCGTGGCCGCGCAGTTCCCGGTGCTCCTCGGTGGCGCTGCCCTGACGCGCGGCTATGTCGAGAACGATCTGACCGAGGTCTACGAGGGCGATGTGCACTACGCGCGCGACGCCTTCGAGGGCCTGCACCTGATGGACGAGATCATGAACCGCAAGCGCGGCGGCGGTCTGGACCCCAACTCGCCCGAGGCCATTGCCGAGGCCGAGAAGCTGGCCGAGCGCAAGGCCCGCCACGAGCGGTCCAAGCGGATCGCCGAGGAGCGCAAGGCCAAGGAGGTGCCCGTCGAGGTGCCCGAGCGCTCCGATGTGGCCGCGGGCCTGCCGGTGCCGACGCCGCCGTTCTGGGGCACGCGGATCATCAAGGGCCTGGCGGTGAACGAGTACTCCGGGCTGCTCGACGAGCGCGCGCTGTTCCTGGGCCAGTGGGGCCTGCGCGGCCAGCGTGGCGGCGACGGCCCCTCGTATGAGGAGCTGGTGGAGACCGAAGGCCGTCCGCGCCTGCGGTATTGGCTCGATCGCCTCATCGCCGAGGGCGTGTTGCAGCACGCCGCGGTTGTCTACGGGTATTTCCCGGCGGTTTCCGAGGGCGACGATGTGATTGTTCTCACCGAACCGAAACCCGATGCGCCGGAACGCTTCCGATTCACATTCCCGCGTCAACAGCGCGACCGGTTCCTCTGCATCGCCGATTTCATTCGCTCCCGCAAGGAGGCGATCGAAACCGGTCAGGTGGATGTGATGCCATTCCAACTGGTCACCATGGGTCAGCCCATCGCCGACTTCGCGAATGTGCTGTTCGCCGAGAACAACTACCGCGACTACCTCGAGGTGCACGGCATCGGCGTGCAACTCACCGAGGCGCTCGCCGAGTTTTGGCACCGTCGCATCCGGGAAGAGCTCACACTGGAAGGACATTCGGTCGCTGACGAGGATCCCGCCGATGTGCTGGATTACTTCAAACTCGGATACCGTGGCGCACGGTACTCGTTCGGTTATGGCGCCTGCCCGAACTTGGAGGATCGGGCCAAACTCGTAGAGCTGCTGGACGCCGGTCGGATCGGCGTGATCCTGTCGGAGGAACTGCAGCTGCATCCGGAGCAGTCGACGGATGCGTTCGTTCTGCTGCATCCGGAAGCCAAGTACTTCAACGCTTAATATCTTCACCAGGGTTTCCGGGCTTTCGCGCAGAGTTGCAGGGCGCTCGGCGCGAAAGCTTGCAGGAGGGGCATAACCACATGAGCTCAGACCGGCTGATTGCGGGGCGGTACCGACTAACGGATCCGATCGGCACCGGTGCGATGGGGGTCGTGTGGCGCGCGACCGATGTGCGACTGCGGCGCACCGTCGCGGTCAAGCAGCTGCTGCTGACACCGGGGCTGACCCGGTCGCAGGCCGTGGAGGCCAGGATGCGGGCGATGCGTGAGGGGCGCATCGCGGCGCGCCTGCATCACCCCAATGCCGTCACCGTGTTCGACGTGGCGGAGGAGGACGGCCAGCCCTGGCTGGTCATGGAGTACGTGGACGCCGTGAGCCTGGCGGCGTTGATGCGGGAGAAGGGCAGGCTCGCACCGACCGAGGTGGCCCGCATCGGGGCCAAGGTCGCCGAAGCGCTTGCCGCCGCGCACAAGGCCGGGATCGTGCACCGAGATGTCAAGCCCGCCAATATCCTTGTGGCCGACGACGGCACGGTGAAGATCACCGACTTCGGCATCTCGCGGGCCACCGGGGATGTCACCGTGACCTCGACCGGGTTCCTCGCCGGAACGCCCGCCTATCTCTCGCCGGAGGTGGCGCGCGGGGAGAACCCGGAACCGGCATCCGACGTATTCGCCTTGGGCTCAACGCTTTACGCCGCCGTGGAGGGCAAGCCGCCGTTCGGTGAGGGTGACAACCCGCTCGCGGTGCTGCACTCGGTGGCGCGGGCGCAGGTGCCGCAGCCCGTGCACGCGGCCGCGCTGGGGCCGGTGCTGATGGATCTGTTGGCCGCCGAGGCGGGGGACCGGCCGACCATGGCGCAGGCCGCGGACCGGCTGCAGGCGGTCGCGGAGGGCCGTGCGCCCGCCGCGCCGATCCCGGCGACCAAGGTGCTGCCGTCGGCGGAAGCCGCTGCGGCCGTGGACAGTTCGGCCAAGACCACGGTGCTGTCGACCTCGCGGACCGGTGCGCCGAGCAATGCCGAGGACGCGACCGTGCACGTCACCATGACCAAGGGCGCGGCGGGCGGGCCGCGCGGGACGGTGCCGAACGTGCCGCCGACCGGCCCGGCAGGCGTGAAAATCGGTGGCGGGGAGCGGAATCCGCGCCAGCTGGTGCTGATCGCCGCGGGTGTCGTCGGCGCGCTGATTCTGGCCACGGTCATCGCCATCGCGGTGAGCCGCACCGGTGGTGGTGATCACACCCAGGCGGGCGGAGGCAGTGTCACGACTCCGGTCTCCGCGCCGGTGACCTCCGCGCCGGAGAACCAGGGTCCCGCCGACGTCGGCACCCAGCAGCCCAGCCGGGAGGGCCAGGCGGGCGGTGCGACCCACGCACCGACCACGACCACACCGCCGCCGTCCTCGTCGGCGGCTCCCAGCTCGTCGGCGCGACCGACCACCACGCCCCCGGCGTCGACCACGCCGTTCGGTCCGCCCCCGGCGGCCTCGGTGACCTCGTTCATCCAGAGCTACTACGGCATGCTGCCGGGCAATGTGAGCGGCGCGTGGTCCATGCTGTCGCCCAGTTATCAGTCCGCCACCGGCGGGTACAACAGCTACGCCTCGTTCTGGGGCAGCATCTCCTCGGTCAGTGTGGGCGCGGTCACCGCCCAGGGCGAGAACCGTGCCGTCGCCACGCTCACCTATGTCTCCAAGAACGGTCAGGTCAGCACCGAGAACCGATGGTTCCAGGTGGATTCCTCGACCGGGCGGCTGCTGATCGCCGCGTCGGGGGTCTGACTCCGAACCGATAGTCTGAACCGGCCCCGTCACGGCGGGGCCGGTTCGGGTGTCTGTGGAAGGAGTGCGCGGGTGGTGGCGCGGTTGGATGCGGTGTTGTGGGACATGGACGGCACGCTGCTGGACTCGGAGAAGCTCTGGGACTTGGCCTTGCGTGAGTTGGCGGGCGAATACGGTCGCGACCTGACCGACGAGGTCCGCCACGCCCTCATCGGAGCCTCGGGCCCGAACGCCTTCCGCATTCTGTTCGAGGGACTGGGCATCGACCACACCCCCGACACCGTCGCCCACGGTGAGGCCTGGATGGAGCGCCGCGTCACCGAGCTGTTCCACGGCCCGGTCCCGTGGCGGCCCGGTGCCCGCGAGGCCCTCGAAATGCTGCGCGCCGCGGGCATTCCCATGGCCCTGGTGACCAATACCAAGCGCTCCCTGACGGAATTCGGCCTCAATACGATCGGCCGCGAGTTCTTCGGTGCGACCGTGTGTGCCGACGAGGTGCCGCACGGCAAGCCCGCCCCCGACCTGTATCTGCGCGCCGCCGAGCTCCTGGGTGTGGCACCGGAAAACGCTGTGGCGATCGAGGATTCGCCCACCGGGTCCATCGCGGCGCAATCCGCCGGATGCACCCTGCTGGTGGTCCCGTGCGAGGTCCCGGTCCCCGACGCCCCGGGCCGCACCTTCCGTGAGAGCCTCGTCGATCTGACCCTCGCCGATCTCGAAGACCTCCTGGTCACCCGCGCCGTCTCCTGACCCGCTTCCCATTCGTCCAAGTGCGGTCCGGCCGGGTGGCTTAACCTGCGCATATGGACAGCGTTCTGGAGCGACTGCGCGGCGTGTGCGTCGGACTGCCCGAAGTGACCGAGCGGCTCAGCCACGGCGAGCCGTGCTGGTTCGCGGGCGGTAAGAAGATGTTCGTCATGTTCGCCGACCATCACCATGACGATCGCCTCGGATTCTGGTGCGCCGCACCGCCCGGCGTGCAGGAGGAACTGGTGGCGGGTGAGCCGGAACGGTTCTTCCGGCCGCCGTACGTCGGGCATCGCGGATGGTTGGGCGTCTACCTGGACGTGCCCGTCGACTGGGTCGAGATCGGCGAGATCGTGACCGACGCCTATCGCACCGTCGCCTCGAAAAAGCTGGTGGCGGCCCTCGATACGAAATAGAACCGGCCCGGCGAGTGGGCCGGGCCGGTCGGGGATTTCCAGGGATCAGCGCAGGGGAGTGAAGAAGGTGCGCAGGTCGGCGGCGAGGTTGGTGGGGTCTTCCATGGCCGGGAAATGCAGGCCGCGTTCGAATTCCGTCCAGTGGGCGTCGGCGGGGGCCGGGACGACGCGGCGGACGGTTTCGTCCGCGCCGAAGATGGCGAAGCCCTGGGGGACGGCCGGGGGTGCGCCCCATTCGGTGGAGTGGGACTGTTCGTAGAGGGTGTGGGCGGCGCTGACGCCCGACGCGGTGAACCAGTACAGGCTGACCGTGGTGAGGAGTTGGTCGCGGTCGATGGGGAGATCGGTCCAGCTCTCGAATTTCTCGGCGATCCAGGCCGATTGGAGCAGCGGGGAGTCGACCAGGCCGTAGCCGATGGTCTGGGGGCGAGAGTTCTGGATGGCGAGGTAGCCGGAGCCCTCGCGGCGGAAGGCATCCATGCGGTCGAGGATGACCTTGTCGATGGGGTCGTTGGGGTCGAGGCGGTCGGCCATGCCGGGCAGGAAGGTGGCGACATTCGCGGCGGTCATGGGGTCGGTGACCACGTGGACCCCGGTCACGTGCTCCCCGTCGAGTGCCGCCACCAGACCGGACACCCCGCCGCCGACATCGCCGCCGTGCACGCCGTAGCGGTCGTAGCCGAGGCGGGCCATGAGTTCGATCCAGGCTCGGGCGGTGCGGGCCATGGTCCAGCCGGTGGCCGAGAGCGGGGTCGAGAGGGTGTAGCCGGGGAGCGAGGGGGCGATCACGTGGAAGGCCTGGCCCTCGGCCGGATCGGTGAGCAGGGGGATCAGGGTCAGGAACTCCGCGATGGAGCTGGGGAAGCCGTGGGTGATGAGCAGCGGCTGGGCGTCCGGGCGCGGCGAGCGGACGTGCAGGAAGTGAATGGTCTGACCGTCGATCTCGGTGGTGAACTGGGGGAAGGCATTGAGCTTGGCTTCCTGTGCCCGCCAATCGAATTCGGTGCGCCAGTAGTCGGCCAGCTCACGCAGGTTCGACTCGGGGATGCCGCGCTCCCAGCCCGTGCCGGGGAGCTGGGCGGCCCAGCGGGCACGGGCCAGGCGGTCGTGCAGGTAATCCAGCTCGGACTGGGGGACATCGAGGCGGAAAGTGCGAATCTCGGTGCTCATCAAGGTATTCCGTTCACTAGGAAGAATCTCTCCCGAGGCTCTTCATCTTGCGCTTGATAGCAAAGGTAGGAGCCATTGCGGAACGGTTCGTTCCGCAATTCCCGAATACGATCGAAGAATGTTGGAAACCTCCGCCCGCCTGCTGCGGCTGCTGTCGCTGCTGCAATCGCGGCGCGACTGGACCGGGGCCGATCTCGCCGCCCGGCTCGACGTCACCCCGCGCACTATTCGCAAGGACATGGACCGGCTGCGGGAACTCGGCTATCCGGTGGAAGCCCGGCCCGGCGTGGATGGTGGCTACCGCCTCGGGACGGGTGGGGCGCTGCCGCCGCTGCTGCTCGACGATGACGAGGCGGTGGCGGTCGCGGTCGGATTGCGCACCGCCGCAAGCGGTTCCGTGCTCGGCATCGAGGAGACCTCGCTGCGGGCGCTGACCAAACTCCAGCAGATTCTGCCGTCTCGGCTGCGGCATCGGGTGAGCGCGTTTCAGCATGCTCTACCCGTTCCCGTGCGCGGACCGCGCGTCAGCCCGGACATTCTGACCGCCGTCGCGGCTGCCTGCCGCGACCATGAACGACTGCGGTTCGACTACCGCACCCACGCGGGTTCGTCCGCGCGGCGCTCGGCCGAGCCCTATCGTCTGGTCAATCACGCTCAGCGCTGGTATCTGCTGGCCTGGGATCTCGACCGCGGCGATTGGCGCACGTTCCGGGTGGATCGCATGGACCCGCGGACTCCGACCGGTCCGCGCTTCACGCCGCGCGCACTGCCGCCCGATCGGGAGATCGCCTCGTATATCGAACGCGGAGTCGGCGAGGCGACGTGGCGGTTCCGTGCCCGCGTCATCGTTCACGCCCCCGCCGCTCACGTCCGCGCCCGCATCCCGATCCCCATCGACGTCGAAGAACTCGGCGACGACCACTGCGCGTTCACCCCCGGCTCCGACCATGCCGAGATGCTCGCGCTGTACCTGGGCCTGCTCGACGCCGACTTCGAGATCGTCGACTCACCGGAATTGGTCACGGCCCTACGGACTTTGATCGGCCGCTACCAGCGCGCCGTCGCCAGTGCGCCCTGACTCACATCGCGCGGTAGTGCGCGTCCAACACCGGCACGGGATCCAACTCCGAGATCTGATGCCCGGCATTGCAGTGATCGCTGAGATCCTTGCCATCGCGCGCCTGCACGATTCGCAGGTCGTCGACGACATCGCACAGGGACTCCGCCACCTTGGCCGCGTGCCGATACCCCGGCGCGTCCCGATCGGCCACCACCCACACCCGCCGCGCACCGCGCAGCCACTCGGCGTGATCCCGGTGCCACCCGTTCGCGCCACCCGCATTGCAGGTGGCCGTCAGCCCCGCGTGCGTCGCGGTCAGTACGTCGGCCTCGCCCTCGCACACGAAAATGTCACGCCCAGCGCGCACCGCGTCGATCACCTCCGGCAGATGGAACGGCACATGCGCGAATCCACCGTATTCCCAACCGTTCTCGGTCCGCCGCTGCTGATAGAAGCTCTTCACGTAGCCTTGCCGATGCAGGGTCTGCACCCGGAAGACACATCCGGCCGCGCTGCCATCCGGCCACCGGTAGATGTACGCGGCAACCCGCCGCGGCCTCCCGATCGGCGGCCCGAAATCCGGCTTGTGCACCGAAAGCGGCAGTCCCGCAGCCAGTATGGCCCGATCCGCCAACCCGGGCTCACTCGTCTCCCGGGTGAGCGCTCCGCGAGGCACCGGCGGCCCATCGAACAGATCCCGCACCCGAAGCCCCAACCGCTCCAACACATCCTCATCCGAGCACCCGGCAAAACACCGCACCACGGTCCGCTGCCGCTGGCGGTTGTAGACCACCCCTAGCGAGGGTCGATGGTGCCGCCCATCCGCCTCGTGTACCGGACACAAGTAGGTGGTCCACTCACCCCCGCGCTTCCCCGGCCCGGACACTCGATTCAATGTCCGGGTAATTGTCTCCCAAGACCCCTGACCATTCATGCGCCGGTCCTCTCACTACCGGTGTACCCGCATTGACGCAATTGTCAAACTGCGCGAATTCGCCTGTGGCGGTGCATATTCGGATGCAAGAACGGATGCGCGAACGGCCCGTGTGACACACGGAAACTCACGGCTCGCAGGAAAAGTGAGTGTTCACAATTCGAGGAAGAACCCGGGCGTGTCGCGGCGCGTGGCGGCAACAATGGGCGGCATGGTTGCGGTTGGGGGTTGGGCGGACGCGTCGGATGTGGATGGAACCGGGCAGTCGGTGCCTGGGGTGGATGGGGCGCGATATCCGTTGAACTCACCGGGGAGCGCGGGGTGGGAGGCCGCGGTCGCGGCGGCCCGGGCCGAACTCGCCGCGGACGGGTGTTGCGTCCTGCGTGGCTTCATTCGACCGGAGTTGTTGCCCACCTTGCGAAGTGAGGGCGTGGCGCTGGCTCCGCACGCGTACTACACGGTCGAGGACGTCAACGCCTACAACATTCCGCTGGATTCGCCACTGCCCGAGGATCATCCGGGACGCATCGTGCTGCGGCGCGGAAACGCCTTCGTGGCAAGGGATCTCATTCCCCGCGACGCGCTGATCCACCGGCTGTACATGGACGAGCGGTTTCAGCGGTTCGTGGCCGACTGCTTCGGGCTGGCGGAACTCCACGAGTACACCGATCCGCTGGCGGGGTTGTGCCTCAACGTCGTCGCGCCGGGCAACTCGCATCCCTGGCACTTCGACACCAACGAGTTCACCGTCAGCATGCTCACCCAGGCACCGGAAAGCGGTGGGGTGTTCGAGTATTGCCCGGGGATCCGGTCTCGGGAGGCGGAGAACTTTTCGGACGTGAAGGCCGTGCTCACCGGGGAAGGGGAGCGCTTCGTCAAGCGGCTGGAGCTGCGACCCGGTGATCTGCAGCTGTTTCAGGGGAGATTCTCGCTGCATCGGGTCGCACCCGTGGGTGGGTCGGTGCAACGACATTCGGCGATCTTCGCCTACAGCGATACGCCCGGACTGATCGGCACGGCCGAGCGGACCCGGCAGCTGTTCGGGCGGGTGACGCCGGATCATGTGGCCGTCGGCGAGGTCCGCGGCGACTCACTGCTCGACTGAGAGGGGACCAGCGCGTGCCGGTTTCGTTGCACAGCTCCACCGGGAAAGCCTCGTTCGACGACATCTACGACCGCGACGATCCGCGCGAGTATTACGCGCGGATGGCCGAATTGGATTATCAGATACCGGAATTGGCGAAACCTCATTTTCAGCGACTGCTGGCGGAATATCGAACCGCGACCGGCATCGCCGCACCCACCGTGCTGGATATCGGCTGCTCCTACGGCGTGAACGCGGCACTGTTGCGCCTCGACACCGGCATGGCCGAACTGGCCGAGCACTATCGCAGCACCGGTGACACCGAGAAACTCATCGACCGCGATCGAGAGCTGCTGGCCTCCGACGACCGCCTGCCCGGTGTCCGATTCGTCGGTATGGACGCCTCCCGGCCCGCCCTGGACTACGCGCGCGCCGCGGGCTTCCTCCAGGACATCGTGCACGCCGACCTGGAATCCGGCGACCCCACCGAGGCGCAGCGCCGCACCCTGGCCGGGGCCGATCTGATCATCTCCACCGGCTGCGTCGGCTACATCACCGAGCGCACACTCTTACGGGTCGCGCACGCGCACGGCGGAAAACTGCCGTGGATGGCCCATTTCGTGCTGCGCATGTTCTCCTACGATCCCATCGCCGCCGCCCTGGCCACCCTGGGCTATCGCACCGAACGCGCGCCCGGAATGTTCCGTCAGCGGCGTTTCGCCTCGGCGGACGAGCAGGCCCGGGTGCTGAACGCCTTGGCGGACAAGGGCATCGACACCACCGAATACGAATCGGACGGTTGGCTGTACGCGCAGCTCCACATTTCCCGTCCGAAAAAATGAAAAGACATGCCGGATTCACCTGCGAACAGCGCCGAATTGTTACGGTGAGGTCGTGGCACCAGCGAAGATCGTAATTGTCGGCGGTGGTTTCGCGGGCGTGGAGTGCGCCCGCTATCTGGAACGCCGCGTCAAGCCCGACGAGGCGTCGGTCCAACTCATCACGCCCGATGCGGGCCTGCTGTATCTGCCGCTGTTGCCGCAGGTCGCCTCCGGCACGCTCAATCCGCGCTCGGTCTCGGTGTCGCTGCGGCGGGTGCTGCGGCGCACCGAGGTGATTCCCAGCATGGCGGTCGGCGTCGATCCGAAGACCAGGCAGGTCATCGTGCGGCGGCACTCCGGTGAGGAATGCGCCTACGAATTCGATCACCTGGTCCTGGCCCCCGGCAGCATCACCCGCATCCAGGACGTGCCCGGGCTGAGCGAGCACGGATTCGGGATGAAGACGCTGTCGGAGGCCATGTACCTGCGCGACCACGTGCTGCGCCAGCTCGACGTGGCCGCCGTCACCGGGGAGGAGGATATCGACCGCGAGCGCCTCAATTTCGTCACCATCGGCGCGGGCTACGCGGGCACCGAGACCACCGCGGTGCTCAACAAGGTCTGCCAGGCCGCCGCCCGCCGCTACTTCCCGCAGGCCGAATCGACCATGGTGCGCTGGCATCTGGTCACCCACGGCGACCGGATCATGCCGGAGCTGGGTGAGCGACTGGGCCACGACGCGAAAAAGATTCTGGCCGAACGCGGCATCGAACTCATTTCGGGCGCCTCGGCGCAAGAGGTCACCGCGCGCGGTGTCACGCTCACCAATGGCCGATTCATTCCGACGCGCACGGTGCTATGGACGGCCGGGGTCGCGCCCAGCCCGCTGGCCGGACACCTCGGGGCCGACACCGATCACGGGCGCATTGTCGTCCACCCTGATTTCAGCGTGCCCGGATTGCAGGGGGTGTGGGCGCTCGGCGACGCGGCCGCGGTCCCCGATCTGGCCTCGGGCCCGGACAAGGTATGCCCGCCCACCGCGCAGCACGCCATGCGCCAGGGCAAGCACATGGCCAAGAATCTGCTCGCCACCCTGCGCGGGGGAGAGGTGAAGCCCTACCGGCACACGGACCTGGGGCTGGTGGTCGACCTCGGCGGCCGCGATGCCCTCGCCCGCCCGCTCAAAATCGGATTGCGGGGCATCCCAGCGCAATTCGTGACCCGCGGCTATCACCTGGGCGCGCTGCGCACGATCGTGGCGCGCACCCGGGTCGCCTTCGACTGGACCGTGCACGGACTCAGCGGCGACGACTTCCTGCGCATCGGCTACGGCGACTACCCGGTGCACACCATCGGCGGATTCGAGCAGACCGGATGCTATCTCAGCCCCGACGAGGTGGACGTGCGTTTGAAGACCCTGTGCGAGCCGGGATCCTCCGGCACCTGGCTCGCATGAAAACTGTTGTGGCGCAGTAAAGCAGCTCCCGTTCCCGGCGTGTCAGGATTCGCTCGAATCGCTGGCGCGCCGACCGGTTCGATGGCAAGAATGGGGGCGGTGACCGCTCGGGGGGCGGTCGCCCGTGTGCAAAGCCAGGCCACCCCTGACCCATCGACACCGAGGACACCCCTTGAGCGACAGCACCTTCGCATACGACGAGCAGCTGCCCCGCGTCCCGCTGCCCACGCTGGAGGAAAGCTGCACCCGATTCCTGCACTGGTGCGCGCCGCTGCTGACCTCCGACCAGTACGCCGCCACCGCGGCCGCCGTGGAGGACCTGCTGCGCCCCGACAGCCCCGCCCGCACCCTGCAGGCCGACCTGGAACGCTACGACCGCACCCCCGGCGTCGGTAGCTGGCTCGACGAGTTCTGGCCCTCGCGGTATCTGGGCCGCCGGGACCGAATCGCGTTGAACGCCAACTTCTTCTTCCTCTTCCGCGACGACACCGTGCTGGCCGCCTCGACCAGCGCCGACCAGAGCGAACGGGCCGCCGCGCTGATCTCGGCCGCGGTCAACTACAAGCTGCGCCTGGACAAGGAAGAAATCCCGCCCGCCACCCAGCGCGGGATCCGACTCAATATGGCGCAGAACAAGTTCCTGTTCTCCGAGACCCGCATCCCGAACACGCCGCAGGACACCGTGCGGGTGCCCTACAGCGAGGAATGGCCGGGACATTCGGAGGCGCGGCACATCGTTGTCTTCTACCGCGGCAACATGTTCCGGATGGACGTTATCGGGGCGGGCGGTGCGCCGTACACGCCCGAGGATCTCGTCGCCGGGCTGCGCGCCGTCATGAAGGCGGGCGCGCGCCGCGCGGCCACCAATGCCGCGCCCGGGCATCTGACCACCCTGGCCCGCGCCGACTGGGCCCCGGTGTACGCGGCGCTGCGGCCCACCAATGCCGCGGCCTTCGACACCATCGAGACGGCGCTGTTCTGTATCTGTCTGGAGGACTTCGCCCCTCGCGACACCCTGCACGCCTGCGATCAGCTGCTGCACGGCGACAGCGGCAATCGCTGGTTCGACAAGTCGGTGTCGTTCATCGTCTTCGCCGACGGCGAGGCGGGCATCAATGTCGAGCACTGCGGGCTCGACGGCACCACCATCCTGTCCTTCGTCGACACCCTGCTCGAAGCGCCGGTGACCGCGCACGCCGAGCAGTCCGGGGCGCAACCGCAGGGCCTGCCGGCCACCGAGCCCATCGAATTCGTGCTCGGTCCGGAGGCCAAGACCGAGATCGCCTCCGCCGCGGCCTCTTTCGCGCAGTACGCCGCCGACAACGCCACCACCACGGTGTCGTTCGACTTCGGCACCCAGCGGGCCAAGAGCCTGGGCATCTCCCCGGACGCCCTGGCGCAGCTGAGCTATCAGCTCGCGCACAAGCGCAGCAAGGGCCTCAATGGCGCGACCTACGAATCCATCGCCACCCGCCAGTTCCGCAATGGCCGCACCGAGGCCATGCGCGTGATCACCCCGGAAATGCTGGAATTCGTTGCGGCCATGGAGGATCCGGCGGTCGACCGCGATCGCAAACTGGTGGCCGCCCGCACCGCCGCCGAGGCGCACGTGCGCCGCGCCCAGGAATGCCAGCGCGGTGAGGCACCCGAGCAGCATCTGTGGGAGCTGCAGTGGATCCAGCGTCGCCGCGGCGCGCAGCTGGGGGCGACCGCGCCCATGGCCTTCTATGACAGCCCCGGCTGGATCATCACCCGCGACGACTACCTGAGCACCAGCTCCGCGCCGTCGGTGAACATCCGGTTCTTCGGTTTCGGCTCCACCAGCCCCAAGTGCATCGGCATCGCCTACGTGCTGTTGCCCGACCGCTGGAACCTCTACCTGGCCACACCCAAGCACGTCGCCCCGGCCATGCACGAGTTCGCCGAACAGCTGCGCGGGGCGGTGGCCGAACTGACCGAACTGCTCACCGTATAACCGATTGCGGGGAGTGTGCGCCCGTCTGAGAGAATCACTCCCCGTGAAATCTTTCGAAGCCCTGTTCGCCGAGCTGCAGGATCGTGCCGCCAACCGCCCCGAGGGGTCGGGCACCGTCGCCGCCCTGGACGCTGGCGTGCATGCGCAGGGCAAGAAGGTGCTCGAGGAGGCGGGTGAGGTCTGGATCGCCGCCGAGTACCAGAGCGATGAGGAACTGTCCGAGGAGATCTCGCAGCTGCTCTACTGGGTGCAGGTGCTGATGGTGGGCCGCGGCCTGCGGCTCGAGGACGTGTACCGACATCTGTGACGCGCCGGTGCGCCGCGCTCCCCGTGAGCGCGGCCGCCGTCGGATCGTCCCCCTGTCGTCACAGTCTTCCCTCCGTTCCGAAAGGACCTCCCATGCTTCGCGTCGCCGTCCCCAACAAGGGCGCACTCTCCGAATCCGCCGTCGGCATCCTCTCCGAGGCGGGCTACCGCAAGCGCACCGACTCGCGTGAGCTGAGCGTGCTCGACCCTGCCAACCAGGTCGAGTTCTACTTCCTGCGGCCCAAGGACATCGCCATCTACGTCGGCTCCGGCGAGCTCGACCTCGGCATCACCGGCCGCGACTTGGCGCTGGATTCCGGTGCGCCCGTGCAGGAACGGCTCGCGCTCGGCTTCGGCCGCTCCACCTTCCGCTACGCCGCCCCCGCCGGGCGCGACTGGAAGGTCGAGGACCTCTACGACAAGCGCATCGCCACCTCCTACCCGAACCTGGTGCTGCGGGACCTGGCCGCGCGCGGCATCGAAGCCGAGGTCATCCGCCTCGACGGCGCGGTCGAGATCTCCATCCAGCTCGGTGTCGCCGACGCCATCGCCGATGTGGTCGGGTCCGGGCGCACCCTGCGCCAGCACAATCTGGTCGCCTTCGGTGACTCGCTGTGCGCGTCGGAGGGTGTGCTGATCGAGGCCAAGGGCGCGGATCAGCACGACAAGGCCCGCAACCAGCTGGTGGCGCGCATTCAGGGCGTGGTGTTCGCCCAGCAGTACCTGATGCTGGACTACGACTGCCCCAAGGCGCTGCTCGAGGAGGCCGTGAAGATCACCCCGGGTCTGGAGTCGCCGACGGTGTCGCCGCTCACCGATCCCGAGTGGGTCGCCGTGCGCGCGCTGGTGCCGCGCAAGAACGGCAACGAACTCATGGATCAGCTCGCGGACCTCGGTGCCAAGGCCATCCTCGCCACTGACATCCGCTCCTGCCGCGCCTTCTAGTCCTCCGGTAGCAGGGCGGGCTCCGGACGGGGCTCGTCCTCACCGGACGGGAAAGGCGGTGGGGTGCCGCCGAATTCCGGGCATAGTCGCTTGAAATCGCAGTACTGGCACATCCACCCCGGACTCGGCGGGAACTCCCCGGTCTCGGCGGCGGTCACGATCGCCGCCCAGAGCGCGGAGAGGATCCGCTCGAAACGGAACAGCTCCTCGGGGTCGGGTCGGTAGGTGAGGGTGACACCGTCGGCCAGGTACATCAGCCGCAGTTCGGCCGGTGCCCGGCCCTGGGTGCGGAGCAGGACCAGCGCGTAGAACTTCAGCTGGAACAGCGCCCTGGTCTCGTAGGCCAGGCCCGGGGCGCGACCGGTCTTGTAGTCGATGACGGTGAGCTCGCCCGCGGCCGAGCGGTCCAGCCGGTCCACGATCCCGCGCAGGGGCGTGCCGTCGGGCAGCTCGGCCTCGATGAAGGTCTCGCAGGATTCGGGATCGAACCCGGTCGGGTCCTCGAGCCGGAAGTAGACGCCGACCAGCTTGCGGACCTCGGCGAGGAAGCCGTCGAGCTCCTCGGCGGGGACCAGGCCCGCCACCTCGGGCCGGGAGTCACGCACACCGGCCCAGGCGGGCTCGATGAGCGCGAGGGCCGCCTCGACATCGCGTTCGGCGGCGGGCAGGCCGAACAGGGCCTCCAGCACGGCGTGCACCACGGTGCCGCGCACGGCGGCCAGCGAGGGCGGCTCCGGAATCTGATCGATGACGCGCAGCCGGTACTTCAATGGACACTGCTTGAAATCGATTGCCCGCGAAGGAGACAGCGCGGGGCCCCGCGGGGCGAAGCGCTCTGTCTCCGGGGTACCGATCACGTCAACCGACATACCTGGCAGGCTAAACGCAGGCACCGACAAGGTGCGTGCGATCGAGCCGCAGCAAAATCGCGGCAACGCACGACGACGCGAATTCGCGACAACCACGCAGAACGGAGAAGCATGACGGCCAGACGGACCGGTCCTTTCGAGATCGGTGACCGGGTACAGCTGACCGACGCCAAGGGGCGCAAGTTCACGGTGATCCTGGAGGAGGGCAAGGAGTTCCACACCCACGCCGGGCACATCAAGCACGACGACCTCATCGGCGCCGACGAGGGCTGCGTGGTCACCTCCGCCAAGGGCACCCCCTACCTGGCACTTCGTCCCCTGCTCACCGACTACGTGCTGTCCATGCCGCGCGGCGCGGCGGTCATCTACCCGAAGGACGCCGCCCAGATCGTGCACGAGGGCGACATGTTCCCCGGCGCGAAGGTGCTCGAGGCGGGCGCGGGTTCGGGCGCGCTGACCTGTTCGCTGCTGCGCGCGGTCGGACCCGAGGGCAAGGTCATCTCCTGGGAGATCCGCGAGGACCACGCCGAGCACGCGGTCAAGAATGTCGAGCGCTTCTTCGGCGAACGCCCCGCCAATTGGGAACTCACCCTCGGCGATGTCGCCGACTACTCCGGCGAGCAGGTCGACCGGGTGATCCTGGACATGCTCAAGCCCTGGGACGCCCTAGAGACGGTTTCCAAGGTCCTCATCCCCGGCGGCGTCTTCCTCGCCTACGTGGCCACCACCACCCAGCTCTCCGAAGTGGTGGAAGCCCTGCGCCGCCAAGGCTGTTGGACCGAGCCGACCGCCTGGGAATCCATGGTCCGGCCCTGGCACGTGGTCGGCCTGGCGGTGCGCCCCGAGCATCGCATGCAGGGCCACACCGCGTTCCTGGTGAAGGCGCGCCGCCTCGCCGACGGCGTCACCGCCCCCAAGCCGCAGCGGCGTCCGTCCAAGGGCTGACGCGAAACATATCTCTCGACGCGAGAACCCCCGCCGAAGCTCGACGGGGGTTCTCGCGTATCAGCTTGCGCGCGGGCGGTTTTCCCCGCTCAGCAGGGCGCCTTGCCCATCGCCAGGATGGTGCAGGCGGTGCTTTCGGACAGCTGCCAGCCCGCGTCGGTGTGCTGCCAGGTCATGGGCACGCCCGGCATGGTGCCGTGCGGGGAGGAGATGGCGACCGAGGCATCGGCGTTGTCGCCGTTGGCCGCAACGCCCGAGACGGTCCAGCCGATGGTGCCGTAGTTGGCCAGGCCCTGGTTCATCTTGTCCAGGTTGGCGATGCGCGCGCCGCCATTGACCATGAGGTTCGCCTTGTCCGCAGCGGGAACCGACGGGTCGGTGAAGCGGGTCAGGGTCGACTGCAGTTCCTCGGCCGAGGGCGCGGGGGTGTCGGCTCCCGCGAGACCCGCGCCCGCGGTGAGCGCGACGGCGGCCGTGGCGACGGCCAGAGACAGACGAATCGAGCGAGCGAGCATGAACGAACGTGCCTTTCGTGAACTTTCGTGAATCGAGCGGTTGTTACTGGCAGGCCGCGCGGGCCATGCCGAGGATGGTGCACGCCCCGGCGTCGGACAGCTTCCACGCGCCGTCGCTGTAGGCGAAGGCCATCGGAACGTCCGGCATGGTGCCGTGTGGCGAGGTCACCGACACTTTCGCGTCGGCCTTGGTGCCGTCCTGTTTGATTTCGCCGACGGTGAACCCGACCTGGTAATGCGCCAGACCCTGGTTCATGGTGTCGATATTTCCGAGACGCTTGTCCCCATCGACGACTAACTTGGCCTTGTCGGCAGCCGGTTTGGCCGGGTCGGCGAAGGCCGTGAGGATGCCCTGCAGTGTCTCCGCGGTCGGCGCGGGCGCGGCGGCGGCCGTCGATGATGTGGTTTTGGAGGACGAAGAACCCTTGTCGTCCGAGCTGCAGCCGGTCAGAGTTGCCGTAACGGCGGCGAGGGCCGCGACGGTAGCCACGGAAACATGTAGCGTCCGCGTGACGTTGCGCATACCAGGGGTACGACTGGTGGGAAGGAGCATCAACGGCACCTTTCGGCTCGGTCCGGTGTTAACTCACCGGAAACAGGTTAGGGCAGGCTAACATGCCTGCTCGGCAGGTCGGCCGCAGCCTAGATGTGATCACGACGAAACCATGTCGGAAAGCGGGAACGGTTAGAGCCCGGTAGCGTTGATAGACCGGGACTGGGAGGAGCAGCATCATGAGCCCCATCGAACATTCGGATTCGGCAGCCTGGAGGGAACTCGAGGCGGTACGTGCCGAGGCCGCTGCACTCCGGAGGCAACTCGCCGACACGCCGGATCGCACACGGGAATTGGAAGCGCGCATCGATTCGCTGACGATTCGCAACACCAAACTGATGGACACCTTGAAGGAAGCGCGCCAGCAACTGGTCGCTCTCCGTGAGGAAGTGGATCGCCTCGGCCAGCCACCTTCGGGCTACGGCGTCCTCATCGGCGTGTATGACGATCAGACGGTCGATGTGTTCACTTCGGGGCGCAAGATGCGGCTGACGTGTTCGCCGAATATCGACACCACCACCCTGACTTACGGTCAAACCGTGCGCCTCAACGAGGCGTTGACCGTGGTCGAGGCGGGCAGCTTCGATGCCATCGGCGAGATCGGCACGCTGCGTGAGATTCTCGACGACGGGCGTCGCGCCCTGGTCGTCGGGCATGCCGACGAGGAGCGGGTGGTCTGGTTGTCCGGACCGCTGGCCGCGCTGGTCGACGTGGACGATCTGGAGGATCCGGATCGCCCGATTCGCAAACTGCGGCCGGGTGATTCGCTGCTGGTCGACACCAAGGCCGGATTCGCCTTCGAGCGGATTCCCAAGGCCGAGGTCGAGGATCTGGTCCTAGAAGAGGTGCCCGACGTCAACTACGAGGACATCGGCGGCCTCTCGCGCCAGATCGAGCAGATCCGCGACGCGGTCGAATTGCCGTTCCTGCACAAGGATCTGTTCCGCGAGTACGCGCTGCGGCCGCCCAAGGGCGTGCTGCTCTACGGCCCGCCCGGTTGCGGTAAGACGCTGATCGCCAAGGCCGTCGCGAATTCCCTCGCGAAGAAGATCGCCGAGGCGCGCGGTGAGGATGCCAAGGAGGCCAAGTCCTTCTTCCTCAACATCAAGGGTCCCGAGCTGCTCAACAAGTTCGTGGGCGAGACCGAGCGCCACATTCGGATCATCTTCCAGCGGGCTCGCGAGAAGGCGTCCGAGGGCACTCCCGTGATCGTGTTCTTCGACGAGATGGACTCGATCTTCCGCACCCGCGGTTCGGGTGTCTCCTCCGATGTGGAGACCACCGTTGTGCCGCAGCTGCTCTCGGAGATCGACGGCGTCGAGGGCCTCGAGAACGTGATCGTGATCGGTGCCTCCAACCGCGAGGACATGATCGACCCCGCGATCCTGCGGCCCGGCCGCCTGGACGTGAAGATCAAGATCGAACGCCCGGATGCCGAAGCGGCGATGGACATCTTCTCCAAGTACCTCACGGAGACGCTGCCCCTGCGCTCGGAGGATCTGGAGGAGTTCGACGGCGATCGCAGCAAGTGCGTGCAGGCCACCATCGAACGCGTGGTGGACCGCATGTACGCCGAGAGCGAGGACAACCGCTTCCTGGAGGTCACCTACGCCAACGGTGACAAGGAAGTCCTGTACTTCAAGGACTTCAACTCCGGCGCCATGATCCAGAACATCGTGGACCGGGCCAAGAAGTACGCCATCAAGTCCGTCCTCGAAACCGGCAACCCGGGCCTGAGTATCCAGCATCTCTACGATTCCATCGTTGACGAGTTCTCCGAAAACGAAGACCTCCCCAACACCACGAATCCCGATGACTGGGCCCGCATCTCCGGCAAGAAGGGCGAACGCATCGTCTACATCCGCACCTTGGTGACGGGCAAGAACGCCAGCGCCAGCCGCGCCATCGACACCGAGTCCAACACCGGCCAGTACCTGTAGGCCGGGAAACTACAAGGGGCTCGCATCCTTTCGGATGCGAGCCCCTTGCTTGTCGCCAGTGCTGTTGCCCTAGCGGGTGAACCCGCCAGCGATGCCCTGATCAGTTTGCGTTGCCTGATCCTGTGCCTGTTTGGACTGGTCGATCTGTTGTTGCTGTTGCTGCTGAACCTGGTTCAGATCGTCGGAGATGTCCGCATGTGCGGTTACAGCGCCGAGGGAGATCGGTGCGGCAACGGCGATGAGCGCTGCCGCAAAGCTCGTTCTGATGTTCATTCCCACCCTGCTTTCACATCGAGTTTCGTACTTGTCGATCTCGTGCGTCGAGTCATGGACTCTCGAAAACCGTAGAGCGCCAAGGTGATAGAAAGCAACGGGTGCGTCGGTCAGCTGATTCCGGGGATGAAGCCGGGGTAGACCCAGTGGCTGACGCCGCCGCCCGGGGCGCTGGAGCCGGTGATGTTGGGGAAGTTGGCCTGCAGGCGCTTGAGCTTGTGGGGGTTGCCGTCGGCGTCGGCCTGCCAGCAATCGGTGTCGACACCGTGGAATCCCGCGCAGACGACCCGGGTGGAGTTGCCGTAGGGCGAGGTCAGGCGAGGCTGGTTGACGAAGGGGTTCCAGTAGTCCAGGTCGGAGGGCGTGAGGAAACCGGTCGCGTCGTGGACGTAGATCGGGCTACTCGGCGACTGAACCGGCCAATCGTCGGCCGCGGCGGTTCCGGTGCCGAGAGTGAAAGCGGTGCCGACGGCGGCCGCGGCGAGTGCGAATCGGGTAGTGCGTCGGGCGAGCGTATTCACATATCCCTCCAAACAACGTCGATTGATGTATCGCATCGATGAGCCAATCGCTTGGCCCCGGGCGACTGTAACCGACTCTGTGGTATCGGTGATGGTGATCACATCGCCATCACCGTGAGTTTGGTTGGGTCGGTTGTTATTTGGCGGGGGTGTAGATCTGGTTGATCACGCCGGTGGTGAAGGTTTCGGCTGAGGTGAGCTTCAGGTCGATGGGGTTGTCGAGGTTGTCGAACCAGCGGGCGCCCTTGCCGAGGATGACGGGGTGGACGAAGAGTTGGAGTTGGTCGAGGAGGTTGGCGCGGAGGAGGGACTGGACGAGGGTGAGGCTGCCGGTGATGGCGATGTCGCCTCCCTCGGAGGCTTTGAGGGCTTTCAGTTCCGTCGGGATGTCGCCGGTGATGATTTCGGTGTTGTTCCAGGTGGCTTCGGTCAGGGTGGTGGTGACTACGTACTTCTTCTGGTTGTTCATGAATGCGGCGAACTCGTCGTCGCTGGTGGGCCAGTGGGCGGCGAATTCCTCGTATTGCACTCGGCCGAGGAGCATGGCGTCGGAGGTGGCCATGGCTGCGCCGATGGCGGCGCCCATTTCGTCGTTGAAGTAGGGGAAGTGCCAGGTGTCGGGTGCTTCGGCGACGCCGTCGGCGGAAACGAAAAGGCTGGAAATGATTTTGCGCATGGGATTTCTCCATCAGGCGTGAACCGTACAGTACAGTTCTGTGGTGAACTGAACAGTACGGTACACTCTGGAGCGTGTCAATCGAGAGCAGTGCGGCCGAGCAGGCGCGTCAGCGCATTATGGAAGCCGCGATGGAGGTGTTCCTGCGCGACGGGTACGTCGGCGCGAAGACGGACGAGATCGCCGCTGTCGCAGGGTCTTCGAAGCAGACGATCTATAAGCGGTTCGGCAGCAAGGACAAGCTGTTCGAACACATTGTGCTGGATCGGCTCGAGGGGATCGACAAGATCTTTCGCGAGGCCATCGGTGAACTCGCCGCCACCGACGATGTGGAGTCGACGCTGCGCGATGTCGCCCACCGATTCGTCTACCTGCTCACCAGAACCGCGCAACTGCGCGTCCGGCGATTGGTCATCGCCGAGGCCGGACGTTTCCCGCACCTGGGCCGCGCCTATTTCGACGCGGGGCCCGAACGCGTGCACGCCATGCTCGCCTCCTGTTTCGCACAGCTGACCGAGCGCGGCCTACTGAACGTCGACGACCCGGACCTGGCGGCGAATCACTTTACGTGGCTGGTGGTTTCGATCCCGGTCAACAAGGTCATGTTCTGCGGTGACGACACCGAGTTCAGCGCCGCGGAACTCGACCGATACGCCGATTCTGGGGTCGAGGTCTTTCTCGCCGCGTACCGGCCTCAGGGGCGACGGGCACGGCGGTAGGTCGGTCTCGCCTCGGCGGCCGTGGCGAGATGGTGTGCGACCTCGGGGATTTCGGCGTCGCGGAGGGCGGCGACGGTGAGGCGGAGGTGGTCGGTGTGGGGGTGATCGGTGACCTCGAAGGGGCCACCGGGGGCGGCCTTGATGCCCGCGGCGGCGAGGGAGATGAGGGCGGCGTTCTCGTCGGCGACGGGGAACCAGAGGTTGATGCCGTCGCCGGTGGGGAGATGAATATCGTGGCGGGACAGGGACTTTCGGAGCGACTCGGCGCGGGCGCGGTAGATGGTGCGGGCGGTGGTGACGGTGGCCCGGGCGGCGTCGTCGGTGAGCATGTGGAGCAGGACGCGTTGAAGCAGGCGAGAGGACCAGCCGGGGCCCAGCATGCGGCGTTCGAGGAGCGGGTCGAGGTAGGCGGCGGGGCCGCCCACGGCCGCGAGTCGCAGGTCGGCACCATGAGATTTGGAGTACGAGCGGATGTGGACCGTGCGGGCGGGTAGGCGGGTGGCCAGGGAACGCAGCGGGGCATGGGTGATGCCCGCGCTGTGATCATCCTCGATGATCAGGGGTGCGGCACCGGCGACCACGGCCGCGTCGGCCAGGACGTCGGCGAGTTGGCGGACGCGTTGGGCCGTGAGCGAGGCCCCGGTCGGATTCTGCGCCCGAGGTTGCAGCAGCACCGCGACGGGGGCGTGGGCGGCCAGCGCGGCGGACAGGCGGTCGGCGAGCATGCCGGACCGGTCCACCTCCACCGGCACGGGGCGGGCGGCCAGGCGGGCGAGCATGTCCAAAAAGGGTGGGAAACACGGGTTTTCGACGATCACGGCATCGCCGAGGCGGACATGGGCGGCGAGCAGCCGGTCGACGGCGTCGAGCGCGCCGTCGAGCACGGTGAATCGCTCGGCGCGCGCGGGCCAGTCGGCGCGCACGGCGGCCTCCAGTTCGGGCAGGACGGCCTCGCCGAGATAGGTGGCCGAGAGATCGTCGCGGCTTTCGCCGCCGAGCGCGCGCAGGGCCGAGGTCAGATCGGGCAGCAGCGCCGGATCGGGGGTGCCGCGCGAAAGATCGATGCGAAAAGCGTTGTCGGACTGCGGATGCAGCCGCTGATAGCGGCCGACGGAGGGTGTGGTCCACAGGTGCGGCAGGTCCTCGACAAACGTGCCCGCTCGACCCCGGGCCACAATGGCCCCGGCCGCGGCCAGCGCGCGCCACGCCTGATTGACGGTGGCGGGGGAGACCCGCAACTCCCGCGCCACCTCGCGGACCGTCGGCAGGCGGGTACCCGGCGGGAGCGCGCCCGAGCGAATCCGGTGGCTGATCACCGCGGCGATGCCGGTGGCGGTGCGGTCGTGCACGGCCCTCGCCAAGGCGGCCGCGGCATCGTTGGCGGCGGTGTGGTGCACGGCGACGGCGGGATGCGCCGGGGCCGTGGTGTCGGTCGGGTCGGCGGTGTCGTTGGAGATGGCATCGTCCCCGGCCGCGTGGGGTGGTCCGAGTTCGGTTGTCACAGTGCGATTCTGCGTGCCTGGTCGGAGGGTTCGTCAGATCCGGGTCGGAGGATTTACGGTCACGAAATCGTTTCCATCAACTTGTAACACAAGCGGATTCGTTTCAGGTGCAGTATCACAAGGCATGGCGATTGTTCGAGCGGCGCTGGTGCAGACGAGCTGGACCGGCGATAAAGAGTCGATGATCAAGGCGCATGAGGACTATGCGCGGCAAGCGGCGGCGGCCGGGGCCAAGGTGATCTGCTTCCAGGAGCTGTTCTACGGACCGTATTTCTGTCAGTTGCAGGACACCAAGTTCTACGACTACGCCGAATCGGTGCCGGGGCCGACGGTGGAGCGGTTCGCGGCGCTGGCGCGGGAGCTCGGGCTGGTGATGATCTTGCCGGTGTACGAGCAGGAACAGCCGGGGCTGCTGTACAACACGGCGGCCGTGGTGGATGCCGACGGCACCTATCTCGGAAAGTATCGAAAACACCACATTCCACATGTGAACGGTTTCTGGGAGAAGTTCTACTTCCGGCCCGGCAATCTCGGCTGGCCCGTCTTCGATACCGCGGTCGGCAGAATCGGCGTCTACATCTGTTACGACCGGCATTTCCCGGAGGGTTGGCGCGCGCTCGGACTGGCGGGCGCGGAGATCGTTTTCAATCCCTCGGCGACCTCGCGCGGTCTGTCGAGTTATCTGTGGAAGCTGGAACAGCCCGCCTCGGCCGTCGCCAACGAGTACTACATCGGGGCGATCAACCGGGTCGGCATCGAAGAGTACGGTGACGACGACTTCTACGGGACCAGCTATTTCGTCGATCCCGAGGGCAAGTTCGTGGGCGAGGTCGCCTCAGACACCGCACCCGAACTGGTGGTGCGCGACCTCGACATGGACCTGATCAAGGTGGTGCGCGACCGCTGGGCCTTCTACCGCGACCGGCGACCGGACGCCTACGGAAAGCTGGTGGAGCCGTGAGCCGGACCTTCATCCACGGCGGAACAGTGGTGTCCGCCACCGGATCTCAGCCCCTCGACGTCCTGATCGACGGCGAAACCATTGCCGCCGTGGTGCAACCGGGCTCGACCGCGCTGGGCACCGACCTGGCCGCCGCGGCCGACACCGTCATCGACGCCACCGGCAAATACGTCATCCCCGGCGGCGTCGACGGCCACACCCACATGCAGCTGCCCTTCGGCGGCACCGAGGCCTCCGACACGTTCGAAACCGGCACCCGCGCGGCCGCGTGGGGCGGGACGACCACCATCGTGGACTTCGCGGTCCAGAAGCCGGGGGAGCGGGTCCAGGACTCCCTCGCGCTGTGGCACGAGAAGGCCGCCGGAAAGTGCGCCGTCGACTACGGCTTCCATCAGATCGTCGGCTCGGTGGACGCCGAATCCCTCAAGGGCATGAGCGAATTGGTGTCCGAGGGCGTCACCAGCTTCAAACTGTTCATGGCCTACCCGGGCGTCTTCTACTCCGACGACGGCCAGATCCTGCGCGCCATGCAAACCGCGGGTGATCTCGGCGCGGTGCTCATGATGCACGCCGAGAACGGGATAGCCATCGATGTGCTTGTGGAACAGGCGCTTTCGCGG
Organism: Nocardia sp. CDC160; assembly: GCF_035818795.1. NCBI lineage: Bacteria > Bacillati > Actinomycetota > Actinomycetes > Mycobacteriales > Nocardiaceae > Nocardia > Nocardia sp. CDC160. The sequence continues at coordinate 40,862 of NZ_JAYKYT010000004.1, forward strand.
GGCGAGACCGCGCCCTACTACCACGGCGTGACCCGGCCCTGGCAGATGGAAGAGGAGGCCACGCACCGCGCGATCATGCTGGCGCAGCTGACCGGCGCGCCGCTGTACGTCGTGCACGTCTCGGCCAAACAGGCCCTCGAACAGATCGCGGAGGCAAGGGGCAAGGGGCAGAACGTCTTCGGCGAGACCTGCCCGCAGTACCTGTACCTCTCCCTCGAGGAGAACCTGGGCGCACCGGGTTTCGAGGGCGCGAAATGGGTGTGCTCGACCCCGCTGCGCGCCCGCGCCGAGGGCCATCAGGACGAGCTGTGGCGCTACATCCGCACCGGCGACGTCACCACGGTGGCCACCGACCACTGCCCGTTCTGCATGAAGGACCAGAAGGAACTCGGCATCGGCGATTTCAGCAAGATCCCCAATGGGATCGGCGGCGTCGAACACCGCATGGACCTGATGTTCCAGGGCGTCAAGGACGGCCGCATCTCGCTCGAGAAGTGGGTGGAGGTGTGCTGCACCGCGCCCGCGCGCATGTTCGGGCTGTACCCGCGCAAGGGCGTCATCAGCCCGGGCGCGGACGCCGACGTGGTGATCTACGACCCCAACGGGCACACCAGCATCGGCCTGGGCAAGACCCACCACATGAACATGGACCACTCGGCCTACGAGGGCTTCGAGATCGACGGCCACGTGGACACCGTCCTCTCGCGCGGCCGCGTCCTCGTCGACGATGGGCAATACCTGGGCAGCGCCGGACACGGCCGGTTCCTCAAACGCGGCCTGTCCCAGAACCTCATCTGATCACCCGAGCAACGAGGGGAGAGTGCCACATGGATATCGGTGTGGTGCTGCAGTGCACACCGCCCGCCTCCCGGGTGGTGGAGCTGGCGAGAATCGCCGAGACGCACGGGTTCTCGCACGTGTGGACCTTCGATTCGCACCTGCTGTGGCAGGAGCCGTATGTCATCTACAGCCAGATCCTGGCCGCCACCCGCAAGGTGGTGGTGGGGCCGATGGTGACCAATCCGTCCACCCGGGATTGGACGGTCACCGCCTCCACCTTTGCGACGCTCAACGACATGTTCGGCAATCGCACGATCTGCGGGATCGGGCGCGGTGATTCGGCGGTGCGGACCTTGGGTGGGCGGCCCGCCACCCTGGCGACCCTGCGCGAATCCATCGGGGTGATCAAGGAATTGGGCAATGGCCGCAGTGCGCGGGTCGGCGACACCATCATCCGATTCCCGTGGGCGCAGCACTCGCGGCTGCCGATGTGGGTCGCCGGATATGGCCCGCGCGCACTGGATCTCACCGGCGAGGTGGCCGACGGGTTCATCCTCCAACTCGCCGATCCGGACATCACCGCCTGGACCATCGCCCGCGTGCGCGCCGCCGCCGAGCGCGCGGGCCGTGACCCGAAGGAGGTGACGATCTGTGTGGCCGCCCCCGCCTACATCACCGACGGCACCATCGGCGCGCTGAAACACGCACGCGAGCAATGCCGTTGGTTCGGCGGCATGGTGGGCAACCACGTCGCCGACATCGTCGCCCGCTACGGCGCGGACTCCGAGGTACCCAAGGCGCTCACCGATTACATCGCCGGACGCCGCGGCTACGACTACAACGAGCACGGCCGTGCCGGAAACACCCACGCCCAGTTCGTTCCCGACGAGATCGTGGATCGCTTCTGCCTCCTCGGCACACCGGACGAACACCTCACCCGGTTGCGTGAACTGAAGGCCATGGGCGTCGATCAGTTCGCCGTCTACCTGCAGCACGACGCCAAGACCTCGACCCTCGAGGCCTACGGCGAATCCGTGCTGCCCCGCCTGGCCGACCCGATCGAGGCGACGGCGAGCACGCTATGACCGCCACGACGGTGACCCGGGCGGCGGATGCCGTTGAGGTGCAGGTACTTCCGGCCACCCGCAGGTTCGCGGGCGGTGGATCGCGGGTGTTGCGGCTGCTGTACCCGCTCGCGGCGTTCGCGCTGGTGATCGCGGCGTGGGAGCTGGTGAAGGCGCTGGTGCCCGCCAATGGCGTGAGCGTCGGGGGCCAGCGCGTGCTCCCGCGCACCACCGACGCCGCGCTACCGCACTCCTGGGCGGTGCTGACGGTGCTGGGGGAGCGGGACGGCAAGACCACGGTCGGTGCCACCCTGCTGCGCACGGCCGGTTTCACCCTCGAACTCGCGCTGCTGGCCCTCGGATTGGGCACGGTGGTCGGCATCGCGCTGGCCGTGCTCATGCAGCGGTTCTCGTTCGTGGAACGCGGGCTGCTGCCGTATGTGATCGTCTCCCAGACCGTTCCGCTGATCGCGCTGGCACCGCTGGTCGCGGGATGGGGCGGAAAGATCAATATCGCCGGACAGCCCTGGCAGCCGTGGATGAGCATCGTGGTGATCGCGTCGTACCTGGTGTTCTTCCCAGTAGCCATTGGTACCCTGCGCGGATTGCAGTCTCCGGCAAAGGCTTCGGTCGAGTTGCTGCACAGCTGCGCCGCCGGATGGTGGGCCACGCTGCTGCACCTGCGGTTGCCCGCGGCCGTGCCGCACATCCTGCCCGCGCTGCGACTCGGGGCCGCCGCGTCGGTGATCGGCAGTGTGGTCGCCGAGATCTCGACCGGTACCGCGGGCGGGATCGGGCGGCAGATCATCGTGTTCTCCCAGCAGTCCACCGGCAATGCCGCCCGGCTCTACGCGGCGGTCATCGCCGCGGCGCTGCTGGGCGTGGTGCTGACCGGGCTGGTCGCCGCGCTCGAAGGACTGCTACGCCGCTATGCCCGCCCGGGCCATACCTCGGGAGCGCGGCGTTGAACCGAGCTCGACCCCGAAACCCAGCCCTACCGCCCCGCACCCTCATCCTTGCCAGTGCCGAACGGGCCACGTGCCCAAGCGATATCGGCTGTTCGCCCGGAGGTACCCCGTGACCGTGGAGGCATCCGCGTCCCTACCGAAACCCGCCACCGACGCCGTGCCCGCCATCGAGCTGCGGGCGGTCGGCAAGATCTTCGGGGCGGGCGCCGTCACCGCCCTGCAAGACATCGACCTGACCGTCGCCGCGGGCGAATTCGTCTCACTCATCGGCCCCTCCGGGTGCGGCAAATCCACGCTGCTGCGCATTGTCGCCGACCTCGAAGAGCCCAGTGCGGGAACCGTGGTGGTGCACGGTAAGACAGCGCGCAAGGCCCGACTCGATCAGGACTATGGGATTGCGTTTCAGCAGGCCGGACTCCTCGACTGGCGGACCGTGCAGGAGAACGTCGAGCTGCCGTTGCAGCTGCACGGCGTGGGAAAGCAGGTAAGGCGTGCACGCAGCGCCGAACTGCTGGAGATCACCGGCCTGACCGAATTCGCCCGCCGCTTCCCGGCCGAACTGTCCGGCGGCATGCAGCAGCGCGTGGCCATCGCGCGGGCCCTGGCCCGCAAACCGCCCCTGCTGCTCATGGACGAGCCCTTCGGCGCACTCGACGAGATGACCCGGGAACGCATGCAGGGCGAACTGCTCCGCATTGCCGAAGAGACCGGCGCCGCGGTGCTTTTCGTGACGCACTCCATCCCCGAGGCCGTCTTCCTGTCCGACCGCGTCGTGGTCATGTCACCGCGCCCCGGCCGGATCACCGACATCCTCTCCACCGGCGGCTGGGACCGCGACAGCGACGACGATGTACGGTCCAGCGAGAAGTTCTTCTCCGCCGTGGCCGCCGTCCGCGCCGCCCTGCATGAGGGGCATGGCGGCGCGGGCACGCCGAAAAGCACTGCGGGACGGGACATGCGATGACCGGTGTCCTCAGAACCTGGTTGCCACCAGTGCTTTTCGGCGTTGTCCTGCTCGTCCTGTGGCAGGTGCTGACCGTCGCGGCGGGGGTGCCGACCTTCCTGCTGCCCTCACCCAGCGCGATTGGAAAAGCGTTCGGGGACAACCATCACGCGATCCTCGAAGCGGCCGTCGCCACCGGGAAGAACGCCCTCGTCGGTCTACTCGCGGGTGCGGTGCTCGGCATCGCCGCCGCCATTGTCGCGGTCCGATTCCAGGTCGTGAACGGCATTCTCGGCGCCCTGGCGGCCGGTGCCGCCGCCGTCCCGATCGTGGCCCTGGCCCCGCTGCTGAACTCCATGTACTCCACGACCACCGACCTGCCCCGCCGCCTGGTCGCCACCATCGTGGTCTTCTTCCCCGTTTTCGTCAGCACCGCACGGGGATTGCGGCAGGTCCCGCGCGTGCAAGCCGACCTCATGCACGCCTACGCCGCCACCGGCTGGCAGATCACCCGCACGGTGCGCCTGCCCGCCGCGCTGCCCTACCTGTTCACCGGGCTGCGCATCGCGGCACCCGGCGCGGTGATCGCGGCCATCATCGCCGAATACTTCGGCGGCCTCCAGCACGGTCTGGGCAGCCGAATCACCTCCGCCGCCGCCAATACCGCCTACCCACGCGCCTGGGCGTACGTCCTGGCCGCCATGCTCCTCGGCCTGGTGTTCCTGGCCGCCGTGCTGCTGCTCGAGCAGCTCACCCGCAGACCCCGCACCATCCTTGGGAGATCGAAATGAGAAGTACCGCACGCAGATTCCGTATCCGGGCCGTGCTGGCCGCCGCCACCCTGGCGGTGGCGGCACTGTCCGGATGCAGCACCACCGACAACTCCACCACCTCCGACGGACTCACCAAGGTCAAGCTGCAACTGCAGTGGTTCAAACAGGGCCAGTTCGCGGGCTATCTGGCCGCGGTCTCCCAGGGCTTCTACAAGGAGCAGGGCCTCGACGTCCAAATCCTCGACGGCGGAACCGATATCGTCCCCCAGACCGTCCTCGCCCAGGGGCAGGCCGACTACGCCATCGCGTGGGTACCCAAGGCCCTCGCGTCCCGGGAGGCCGGGGCGGGCATCACCGACGTCGCCCAGATCTTCCAGCGCTCCGGCACCAAACAGGTGTCGTTCAAGAGCGCGGGCATCTCCGGCCCGGCCGACCTGAAGGGCAAGAAGGTCGGAAACTGGGGCTACGGCAATGAATTCGAACTCTTCGCGGGCATGACCAAGGCGGGGCTCGATCCGTCGAAGGACGTCACCCTCGTGCAGCAGCAGTTCGACATGAACGCCTTCCTCGCCCACGACATCGACGCCGCGCAGGCCATGTCCTACAACGAATACGCCCAGCTGCTCGAGGTGAAGAACCCGGCCACCGGAAAGCTGTACACGGCAGATGATTTCGCCACCATCGACTGGAACGACCAGGGGGTGGCCATGCTCCAGGACGCCATCTGGGCCAATACCGAGAAGCTGAAGGACAGCAAATACGCCGACCAGACGGTGAAATTCATCGCCGCCTCGCTGAAGGGCTGGGCCTTCTGTCGCGACAATGTCGAGAAGTGCCGCGACCTCACCGTCGCCGCCGGATCGACCCTCGGCGCGAGCCACCAGCAATGGCAGATCACGGAAGTCAACAAGCTGATCTGGCCGTCCCCCAATGGAATCGGGATGATCGACAAGACCGCCTGGGACCGCACCGTCGCCATCGCCAAGACGACCCGCAACCAGGAGGGCAAGACCGTCCTCACCAAGGACCCCGACACCTCTGCCTACACCGTCGAATACGTGACCAAGGCGCTGGATCTGCTGAAGTCCCAAGGCGTGGACGTCACCGGAACCTCGTACGTCGCACAGCCGGTCACCCTCACCGAAGGCGGCAAATAGCGCGATCGTGAGGTTCGCCCCCGCGCCGGTCCGCGCTGTTAATCTCGCGGCATGAAGGTGGAGCTGCGGCACAATCCGTCGTCGACCATCGCTCGATGCTTCCTGGCCGGGGGCGAACCCATGCGCGTCGAAACCGGGGCCATGGTCGCCCATTCGGCGGGAGTCTCCTTGGCCGCCAAGGCCGAAGGCGGCATCCTGGCCGGGCTCAAGCGGTCGGTGCTGGCGGGGGAGTCGTTCTTCGTGTCCACGTTCACCGCACCGCCGCAGGGCGGGTGGGTGGATGTGGCCCCGGCACTGCCCGGCGACATGCTGGCCCTGCCGATCACCCCCGAGCGCCCCTTCTTCATCAGCCGCGGCGGGTGGATCGCCAACTCGCACGGGGTCACGGTGGAGGCCAAGTGGGGTGGCCTGGCCAACTTGTTCGGCGGCGAGGGCGGTTTCGGATTGCGCGCGCACGGGCAGGGTGAGGTGGTGCTCGGGGTATTCGGGGCCATCGATGTCATCGATCTGGGTCCGGGCGAACCGGTCACCATCGACACCGGGCACGTGGTCGCCTACGACCTGGCCATGACCTTCACCATTCGCCGCGCGGTGTCGGGCCGCTCGCTGCAATCGCTCAAATCCGGCGAGGGGCTGGTCTTCGATTTCACCGGACCGGGACGGGTGCTGCTGCAGACCCGTAATCCGGGAGCCTTCGCCGCATGGGCCGGTTCGAGTGCGTCATCCGGCTAGGTCTGTGATGTAAGTCACCTTGAAAAGCGCATTCGGTCGAATGTGACCCGTGCATGATTCACATGCCGACATGTCGTTGGTAATAGATGAGGAGTAGCACGTGGGAACTGGATCTGCTTCCGACTTCCTGGCCGAGGTTCTGATCAAGACCATCCAGGGACTGTTCTCGGGCAGTGGCGCCCCCGGTTCGGCCAGCCACTGACGTTCGATAGGCCGCTGGGCCACCGAGCTACGACAGCCCATCGAGTCGCGCGGGATTCGATGGGCTGTCGCCATGTTCGAGGTGGTTACCGCAGCAGGTCCGGGATGAGACTGCGGGTGTCGGGGACGAACGGCCAGGTCGGATCCTCGAGATGCGAGCGCAATTCCTCGTCGGTCCACCACCATCCGTCCACGATCTCCTCCGGCTGATGCCGGATCGGGCCGTCGTAGCGCAGTTCGTAGGCGAACAGATGACAACGCATCGGCCGCCCGGCCCACTCTCCGTCCCAGGACGCGCTGACCAGCGGCACTGGGCGCGCATCGCCCGGACCCAATTCGATGCCGAGCTCCTCGCCCAGTTCCCGCACCGCGGCCTCGGCCGGATCCTCACCCGGGCCCAGCACCCCGCCCGTCAGGCAGTCGTGCATACCGGCGAAGACGGCCTTGGTGTCGGTTCGCTTGTGCACGTACACCTTCGAACCATCGCGCGAACGCACCAGCACGCCCGCGCTGGCATGCCAGATGCCCTCGGCGTACACCACCGCGCGCTCCTGCGCGCCGATCTCGCGACCGGCGGCGTCGTAGACCGCGATCATCTCCGGCATGGGCCGGGTTCTCCTTCCCGTCGCGCCGCGTCACCCGGCGTCCTCGACGCCACCCTAGCGATGCCGAGCGTGGACGGCCGTGGCGGCGTAGCGTCAGGGACGCAACCGTTTTCGTCAGGGAGGACGAGACCATGCCGCTGCCCCAGACCCTCGCGAAGATCAATCGCAAGATCAGCAATCCGGTGTTGGGCGTGATGGCCCGCGTCGCGCCGTTCTTCGGCGTCGTGATCCACAAGGGCCGCAAGTCCGGGCGGGTGTATCGGTCGCCGGTCATGGTCTTCGAGCGCGACGGCGGCTACCGCATCGCGCTGACCTACGGGCGGGATGTGGACTGGCTCAAGAACATTCGCGCCGCGGGGACCTTCGAATTCGAGACCCGCGGGCAGACGGTGACGCTGGCCGATCCGGTGGTCGGGCACGACGCGTCGGCCTCGTGGGCCCCGCCGCTGGTACGGCAGGTGCTGGTGGGCCTGAACGCCGAGGACTACGTCCAGGCCCGCCGCGTCGACTGAAGCGCCGGTGGCGCGGGGCTAGTGCACCGTGAGCCGGATGATCACGGTGCCCTTTTGCCAGCTCTGGTAGGCGTCGGCCTTGTTCGGGTTGCCCTGGGCGTCCAGGCCGATGCCATTGAACTTGGCCCACTGCTTGTTGTCGCGCGCGATGACGTCCGAGAGCCGCACCACCGATTCGGCGTCGGTGAGCACCTCGGCGTCGGCGGTCCGCTTCGGGCCGCCGAAGGACACCGCGAGCGGGGTGCCCTTGCGAATGTTCTTCACCCACGCCCACTTGCCGGTACCGATGAGGATGTCGCCGTCGTGGCGGGTATAGGCGACCGGGATGTCGTAGACCTTGCCGGATTTACGGCCGACCACGTGCAGCACACAGAGCCGCTTACCGACCTGCGGGCCCAGGAAGGGCACCTTGAGCAGGGTGCGCATCACGGTATTGAGCTGCTTCTGATACGAGCGGAGCGGCTCCGGACCGCTCGTGGTCGGGGTGCCGTAGGGGTTGGTCTCCGGTGTTTGCTCGGTCATGCCGGGCCTCCTTCGCTGAAACGCGTTGCGCGGCAGTCACACCGGCATCGAGTATAGGCCGCGGGAACCGGCGACGAGGGCGGTCCGCGCCATATCGCCGGTTTGCCGAAAAGAAGCTGTAGATTCCCTTCTGTCCGGAGCGTGTCCCGCCGAGCAGGAGTGCGCAGTGACCGATGTGGTGGATCGCCCGGCCCCGCGGCCCGGTTCGGGGCGGCATGCCAAGGTCGAGGACCGCCCGCCCATGGCGTGGTGGACGGTGGCGGCGGTCGCGGTGCCCGCGGCGGTGGTGCTGGTGCTGTCGGCCTCGCGCTACGGCTACTTCGGCGACGAGCTGTACTTCCTGGCCGCCGGGCGGCGACCCTCGTTCGGGTACGCCGACCAGGGGCCGGTGCTGCCGCTGCTGGCCCGGTTGATGGACACCATCGCGCCCGGATCGTTCCTGGTGCTGCGGCTGCCGTCGGTCGCCTTGACCGTGACCGCGATCGTGCTGTGCGCCATGCTCGCCCGCGAATTCGAGGGCGGGCGCTGGGCCCAACTGCTGGCCGCCCTCGGTTACGCGAGTTCACCGTTCCTGCTGCTGCAGGGCACCATGCTCACCACCAATGCCGTAGACACCGCGCTGTGGGTGATCATCACCTGGCTGCTCGTGCGCTGGGTGCGCACCCGCGACGACCGGCTGCTGCTGGCCGCCGCCCTCGTGACTGCGGTGGACATGCAAGTGAAATGGCTGATCCCGTTCTTCTGGATCGCGGTCGCGGCGAGCAGTCTGCTGTGCGGGCCGCGCGAGCTGGTGCGGCGGCCGCTGCTCTGGGTCGGCGGGGCCATCGTGGTGGTCGCGACCATTCCGGAACTGCTGTGGCAGGCACGGCATGCGTGGCCGCAGTTGAAGATGGGCGGGGTGATCGGGGCCGAGCAGGGGATTCTGGGCGGGCGGCTGCTGTTCGTGCCGATGTCGGTGAGCCTGGCCGGGTACCTGGGGGCGCTGCTGCTGTTGTGGGGGCTGTGGGTGCTGCTGCGGTGGGAATCGTTGCGGCCGTATCGATTTCTGGGTGTGGCGTTGCTGCTGTTGTACGCGGCGTTCCTGCTCACGGGCGGACGGATCTACTACGCGGCGGGCATGTACGCGGTCATGATCGCGGCGGGGGCGGTGGGCGTGGTCGGGACGGCCGAGCGCGTGAAACCGCTGTGGCGGCGGATGCTCGTCGCCTTCGTCGCGATATTGGGCTTGGGCGCAACGGCTTTCACCCTGTACTCGACGCCGTGGCGGCCCGCCGACCAGGTGCGCCCGCCCAAGGACGACGCCGAGGCGGCCATCAATATCGGCGTCTACGGGTCCTTCGGCTGGCACGAGCTCACCGACGAGGTGATCCGCGCCTACCGCGACCTACCGCCGCCGGAGGCGGCGCACGCCGTCATCATCACCGACACCTATTGGCAGGCAAGCGCTCTCGACGAGCTCGGCCGCAAGGAGCTGCCGCCGATCTACAGTCCCAGCCGCGGCTTCGGCTATTTCGGCACGCCGCCGGACAATGCCTCGGCGGTCATCGCGGTCGGCGGCTACGAGGCGGTGCTGCGCAGCCAGTTCGAGCACGTGGAACCGGTCGGCAAGGTCAACACCCGGCTCGGGTTCAAGGGCAATACCCAGGACGTCACCATCTGGGTGTGCACGGGTGAGAAGAAGCCCTGGGCGCAGGTGTGGCCGAACTGGATGCACCTGTAGCGCAAACAGTTCGGCCGACACACTCAGTGGGTGAACGACCCTGCCGGTGCGAGCGGCACGACCAAGGCCGAGGGGTAGAGCGCGTTTCGCTGGATTTGCTGCGAGGTGCCCAGCAGGCGGCCCAGATCGGCGGGGTTCGGAATTGTCGAGGGGAAGGTGCCCGAGGTGATGCGCAGCCGCAGTGCGTGGCCCGGCTCGAGGCGGTGGAAGGCGGGGCGGATCTTGACCTCCATCTTCACCACGTCACCGGGGGTGAGCAGCTGTTCGTTCTCCTTCAGAACGGTGTGTTCGGGCGCGTAGACGGTGCCGTCGGCATCGCTCCAGGTCTTGGCCGGATCCAGGGTGCGCTGGCTCGCCAATTGCGAACCGCCCGTAATGTTCACGGCCGTGCCGTCGGGCGCGACATCGTCGAGCCACACCTGGAAGGCGGCGTCGGTGCCCGTCGAGTTGGCGTACAGGGTGACACTCGACGGCCCGGCCAGCATGGTCGGCTCGGTGACCGGGTCCATGGTGTAGCGCAGGCCCGCCGTCGGACCCTGCACCCATTCGGTGCACGGGTTGGAGACGGTGAAGACGCGGAAGACAAAGTCGAACAGGCCCGCCGCGTACTGGCCCAGGGACTCGCGGTTGCAGATGTTGTCGATGCCGGTGTAGTCCAAGTGATCCGAGGCATCGGTGGACCCGGGCTTGTCGGCGACCAGTCGGTCGCCGTCGAAGTAGCGCTGCTGGATGGCGGCCTGCTCGAACGGGTAGCGGGCCGTGTCGGCGGCATTGTTGTTCGTGTCGATCACGTGCAGCGGGTTGGCGGTCTCGTCGACACCGTTGTGAATGTCCTTGAGCCACCGGTCGAACCAGGCCAGGGTGATCAGATCGGTGTCCATGCGTGAGCCGGGGCCCAAGCCCAGGCCGACGTGATACCAAGGGCCCATCAGCAATTGGTAGCGCCCGTCGGCCTTCTGATTCGCGGCCATGGGTGCGAACTGGTCGCGTCCGGCCGAAAGGTTCTGCAGCTGCGCGTAATTGCGCACCGCGCCCTCCTGGTACAGGTCCCACCAGCCGTCGACCTGGTACATGGCGATGCCCTTGTCCACCAGGTTGTGCAGGTCGGTCTCGAACCGTCGGTCCTGCCACCAGGAGTTGTCGTAGGCGGTCGAGCCGCCGGTGTAGGCATCGAACAGCAGTTTCACGGTGCTGGTGTCCGGGCCGACCACCGCGGCCAGGTGATCGGCGAGGGACTTCAGGAACAGCTGCGGCGAGACGACCGCGCTCACGAACGGCCCGATCAGGCTCAGATAGGGGACCATCAGCGAGATGACCGTGAGCAGCAGCGGGCTCATCATGCCGTCGTGGTTGAGCACCTCGTCGAAGATGTTGTTCGGCACCGCGAACGGGACGATCGCCTTCAAGGGCGAATCGGGGCCGACGGTTTCGGCGGTCCGCATGGCCGACAGGCCCGGGAACGAATAGCCGTACATGCCGACCTTGCCATTGGAGCCGGGCAGTTTCGCCGCCCAGTCCACCAATTCCGCGCCGTCCCTGCCGTCCTGCTTGGACGCCGGACTCCACGCGCCGGTCGAGCCGCCGGTGCCGCGCACATCGGCGGTCACCTCGATATAGCCGTGCCGCACCAGCATGTCCTGCATGGAGGTGGCCTGGTTGATGATGCGACGGGCGTCCTTCAGCTGATCGGGCAGCTGAATGTGCAGCTCGTCGATGACGCTGGTGATCGCGGCGGTCAACGCGCTGGTGACCGCGCCGTAGGTGGTGAAGTTGACGACCACCGGGAAATCGCCCGCGGCGCGCTGCCCGGTCGCCGGATCGGTCGGATAGCGCACCTCGGCCTGCAACTGCGTGCCGTCGGACATCGGAACGATCTGTCCCAGTTGATATCCCACGCCGTACTTCTCCGGGGTCGGCTGATAGTCCGACGGGAGACCGAAATTCGCGGGCGCGTTCGGCACCGGCCCCCACACGGGCGCGGCCCCGGCGGGCGTGGTGGCGGTGACGGTCATGGCCAGGACCGAGAAACCGGCCACGGCCCAGGGCGCGAGACGGCAGCGGCGCGGCCGGATGGAGCTGTTCAACGATCTACCTCTGCGGATGTAGGGAGGCCGTGTGCGCGCCGACTGCGTCCCCATGTCAGGACTTTGATGCGAACCGCACGACCTCGTCGTCGGGATTGAGCACACCGCACAGCGCCGCCGCGTCGCTACCGGCAATAGCCAAGACTGTGCGATGGCCCATTGTGCATCCGACCAAACCGTCGGACGGTTCGCGACGCGGATTACGGTGCGAACGAAGCGGATTCCAGGCGGCGGGCAATGCGGGCCGCGGACAGGGTCATGGCATCGGTCGGGCGGTGCGGGTCCAGGCCGGTGAGCTCGTGCACCCGGGCCAGGCGGTAGGTGACCGTATTGCGGTGAATATTGAGCAGGCGCGCGGTGGCCAGCTGGTTGAAGCCGGTGTCCACGAAGACCTCGAGGGTCTCGGCCAGCAGCGGCTGCGCATCCAGCGGTGCGAGCACCGCCGCCAGGCCGACGCGGGCCGGACCACCCGCGGCTACCGTGTATTCGAACATCAGATCCGGGCGACGGCAGACCGCGTGCGGGCGATCCAGGCAGCGACCCAGTTCGGCGAGCACGCGGGCCTCGGCGAAGACCTCGGGCACCTCGGCGCGGGCACCGGCCACGGCGACCCCGACCCAGAACGGTGCGGGCGGACCGGTTTTGGGCAGCGGGGCCTCGCCCGGTTGTGCAGCCTGCCCTAGGGCGGGGCGGGTGCCGTGCACGGGGAGCCGACCCGAGAGCGCGGCCAGGGTGGCCGTGCCGTCGTCGCCGGGGTGCAGGGGGAGCAGGGCCGTCCAGCCGCCGCTGTCCAGTCGCAGGAACACGCCCGTGATGGCCTCGACGCGATGCCGCAGCTCGCTGGTGTCCACGCTCTTGGCCGCGCCGAGCCGGAACACGGCCACCAGGAACGCATCCGGCACGGCGATGGCCGGTTCCTCGGCCCACTCGATGGGATCGCGCCCGGTCAGCAGGGCATCGGCAATGGCTCGGCGACGCTCCAGCAATTCCCAGCGCGGATCGTGCGCCCGCTGCACGCAGGCGGTGGCGATGCGGGTGGTCATCAGGGTGACGTACTGCAGCAGTGAGATCGCCGCGTCATTGAGCAGCTCGCGTTCGGGCCCGGTGGCGGTCGCCTTCAGCTGCGACCAGATGTACTCCGCGCCCACGCTGTAGCGGCTCAGCACGTCCTCGAGGGTTTCGCCGTCGCGCACCCGGCTCAACGCGATCTGCACCAGTTCGTGGGTGTCCTCGGCGGAGGGCGTGCGTCCGGTGCGGATGTAATCGAAGAACAGGTCCACATTCAGCTTGGTACCGCGCTCGAAACCGCTGGTGACCAGCGGTTCGGGCAGGGTGCGGTAGGGGCCGACGGCCTCGGGGACGGACTCGCGCGCGACGACCGCGCGCCGGTACAGCTCCTCGAGCGCTCGGTCCCGCAATCGCGCGTGCATCAACTCTCCTACTACCCGTACAGCGATTCGATAGTAGCCGCGTAGTCGATAGCTATCGGTTTGCGCCTGAGTTTGCCGGTTGCCGTGAGGTGATCGCTGCCCGGTGCCCACACGTCCGGCAGCACCGCGAACTTCTTGATCTGTTCGACCCGCGAGAGCTTGGCGTTCGCGGCGTCGATGCCCTCTTGCAGGGATTTCAGCACCGTCGGGTGCTGGGCCAGGGCCGCAATGCTCCGGTCGGTTAGCTGGTGACGCTCGGCGAAGGCGGCGGCCAGATCGGGGTCCAGGCAGATGAGCGCGGTGTTGTAGGCGCGGCCCTCACCGATGGCGACCACCGTGCCCGCGAGCGGGGTGTTCTCGGTGATCGTGTTCTCGATATTGGTCGGCGACATGTTCTTGCCCGCCGCGTTGATGATGAGTTCCTTCTTGCGATCGACGATCTCGAGGAACCCCTCGTCGTCGAGCCTGCCGATATCGCCGGTGTGCAGCCAGCCGTCCGCGTCGAGGGTCTCGGCGGTCTTGTCGGGGGCATTGCGGTAGCCGCGCATGACCATCTTGCCGCGCACCAGCACCTCGCCGTCCTCGGCGATGCGGACCTCCGCGCCGGGCAGCGGGCGGCCGACCGTGCCGATCTTGATGCGGTCGGGGCGGTCGACGGTCGCGCCCGCGGTGCATTCGGTCATGCCGTAGCCCTCGCACAGCGGCAGGCCCAGGCCGAGGAAGAACTCGTGGGTGTCCCGCGGGATGGGTGCGGAACCGGTGACGGCGATGCGGAGGCGATCCATGCCCAGCTGGGTGCGAATGGTGTTGAGCACCAAGCGATCCGCCAGCCGGAACTGAAGGGTGTCGAGAATGCTCTGGGAGCGGCCGTCCGAGGCCGCGCGCGCTCGCTTGCGGCCGGTCTCGATGGCCCAGCCGATGAGTGCCCGTTTGACCGGGCTGGCCTCGGTGGCGAAGCGTTCCTCCAGCGCCGCTTTGACTTTCACCCATACCCGGGGCACGCCCAGAAAGACCGTCGGATGCACTTCGGTGAGCGCGGAGGCCACCTGCTTGAGATCCGGGCAGGTGGTGATCTGGCCGCCGGTCAGCATCGACAGGTAGTGCGCGAACCAGCGATTGGCGGCGTGCGCGTCGGGCAGGTAGGAGACCACCTTGTCGGCGGGGGAGCCACCGCCGAATTCGTCCACCACGCGGGCGTTCTCGAGGAAATTGGTGTGGGTCAGCTCCACGCCCTTGGGTGGGCCGGTGGTGCCGGAGGTGTAGACGATGGTCAGCAGATCCTCGGGATCCACGGCACGCCAGGCGGATTCGAAATCGAAGCCGTCGTTCTCGGTCGCCTCGATCTCGTCGAGCGTGACGCACCCCTCGAGCGCCCCGTCCACGCAGATCACCTGCTCGACCGTGATGCCCTGCGCGGCGGCCTTCGCGACCGCCTCGAGCACCTGTGGCGCGAACTGCCGCTCGCAGATGACGGCCTTGTTGCCCGCATTGCCGAACTGGTAGACCAGCAGATCCACCGGATTGGTGTTGTACACCGAGAACGGGGTCGCGCCGGTGTGCAGGATCGCGGTGTCGCACAGGTGGAATTCGGGCCGATTGGTCATCATCAGGGCCACGGTGTCGCCGCGTCCGATGCCGCGCGCCGCCAGCCCCGCCGCGATCGCGCGCACCCGATCGCCGTATTCGCGCCAGGTGATGGTGACCGCGCCGCCGAGCGTGCGCAGCGCGACCTCCCCCGGATAGCGGGCCACATTGGCCTGGAACGCCTCGACCATCGTGCGCGGGGCCGTTCCCGCAGCCGGTGTAGAACTCACGACAACTAGCACACCGCACAAAGGATGGCCGGGGCCATTGGCAATGACGAAGATCTGCGGCGGCTGATTTGTGCACAGTGACAAAAATGGGGGAGTTGGGAGGCTGGGATCGGGCGCGCGGGCCGCCGGGAGATCATCCGGGTCAACGGAAATTAACGAATGATCTTGTTGGACAAGCTCATTCGGGTCCGTGGGTTATGCCCGCGACGTATCGTGTTAGCACGAACAGGACCGCCGGACCCCGACCGGGCCGTCCGATCGGGTAGGCGTGAACGGCCACGAGGAGCGAGCGGTGATCACCCCTACCACCAGTGGAGTACAGGACTACATCAACGCCGAGGAAGTCGAATACGTCGACATCCGATTCTGCGACGTCCCCGGCATTCAACAGCATTTCTCGATCCCGGCCAGCATGTTCGGCCCGGATCTGGTCGACAACGGCATCGCCTTCGACGGCTCGTCGGTGCGCGGATTCCAGGCCATCCACGAGTCCGACATGCTGCTCCTGCCGGACCTGCGCACCGCGCAATTGGATTCGTTCCGGACCGCCAAGACCCTCAATATCAGTTGTTTCGTGCACGACCCGCACACCCGCGCCGCCTACAGCCGCGATCCGCGGAATGTGGCCCGCAAGGCCGAGGAATACCTGCGCTCCACCGGTATCGCCGACACCGCCTATTTCGGGCCCGAGGCCGAGTTCTACATTTTCGATTCCGTCGTGTACGACACCACCATGAACCGGGCCTTCTACGAGGTCGATTCGGCGTCGGCGGACTGGAATACCGGCGAGAAATTCAATGCCGACGGCACACCCAACCGCGGCTACAAGATTCGCCCCAAGGGCGGGTATTTCCCGGTCGCGCCCTACGACCACGATGTCGACCTGCGCGACCGGATGTGCACGAATCTGATGGCCGCCGGATTCGAATTGGAGAAGGGCCACCACGAGGTCGGTACCGCCGGACAGGCCGAGATCAACTACAAGTTCAATACGCTGCTGGCCGCCGCCGACGATCTCATGCTCTACAAGTACATCGTCAAGAACACCGCGTGGGAGGGCGGCAAGACCGTCACCTTCATGCCCAAACCGCTCTTCGGCGACAACGGGTCCGGCATGCACGTGCACCAATCGCTGTGGAAGGACGGGTCACCGCTGTTCTACGACGAGGCCGGATACGCCGGGCTCTCGGATCTGGCCCGCCACTACATCGGCGGACTGCTGCACCACGCGCCCTCGCTGCTCGCTTTCACCAACCCGACCGTGAACTCCTACAAGCGTCTGGTGCCCGGCTACGAGGCGCCGGTGAACCTGGTCTACAGCCAGCGCAATCGCTCCGCCGCCGTGCGCATCCCGGTCACCGGCACCAGCGCCGCCGCCAAACGCCTCGAATTCCGCTGCCCCGACTCCTCGGGCAATCCCTACCTGTCCTTCGCCGCCATGATGATGGCGGGCCTGGACGGCATTACCAACAAGATCGAACCCGCGCTCCCGGTCGACAAGGACCTCTACGAACTCACCCCCGAGGAGAGCGCCGAGGTCACCCAGACCCCCGGCAGCCTCGAGGAGGTCATCAACCGCCTCGAGGACGACCACGAATACCTCACCCAGGGTGGGGTTTTCACCGAGGACCTGATCGACACCTGGATTCGCCTCAAGCGCGAGTCCGAGATCGCCGAGATCAACGTCCGCCCCCACCCCTACGAATTCGAGCTCTACTTCGACGTGTAGGCCTCGAGGCGCTGGAGTCCGGCGAGGGACCGGGGGAGCGGGCCCTCGTGCAGGACGCCCAGGCGCTGGGTGGCGCGGGTCAGGGCGACATAGAGTTCGGCCGCGCCGCGGGGGCCGTCGGCGAGGATGTGCTCGGGTTCGACCACCAGGACCGCGTCGAACTCGAGGCCCTTGGTCTCCGAGGCGGGGACCGTGCCGGGCATGCCGGGCGGGCCGATCACGATGCTGGTGCCCTCGCGGCCCGCCTCGTCGCGGACGAAATCCTCGATGGCGGCGGGCATCTCGGCTCGCGGCAGCTGGCGCGACCACGGCTGGACGCCGCAGGCGCGCACCGACTCCGGCGGCTGCACATCCGGTGCGAACTCGGCCAGGACCGCCGCGGCCACGGCCATGATCTCGGCCGGGGTGCGGTAGTTCACGGTGAGCGAGCGGTACTGCCAGCGGCCGGGGACATACGGGTCCAGCATGGTGCCCCAGGAGACCGCGCCCGCCGCCGAACGGCGTTGCGCGAGATCGCCGACCACCGTGAAGGAGTGGCTGGGGCAGCGGCGCATGAGCACGCGCCAATCCATCTCAGAGAGCTCCTGGGCCTCGTCCACCACAATGTGGCGGTAGGTCCAATCCCGGTCCGCCGCAGCGCGTTCGGCGAGTTCGCGGGTGTCGCGTTCGACGAAACGCTCGGCCAGGTCCTCGCCGTAGAGCATATCGGTGGCGAAGAGGTGATCCTCGTCGTCCATGTGGTCGGCGCGGCTCACCAGCAGGTCGAGAACGCCTTCGGCATAGGCGATCTGCGCCTTGCGCTCACGCTCGGCGGCGGCCTCCTCGGCGGTGGTGTCGCGGCCGAGTAGATCGACCAGCTCGTCGAGCAGCGGGACGTCCGAGACCGTCCATGCCTCGCCGTCGGCGCGGTACAGGGCCGCGTCCGCACCGGCCGCGTGCAGGCGCTCCTGCGACGAAAGCAGTTCGGACAGCAGTTCTTCCGGCGTGATGGTCGGCCACAGCTCCTCGATCGCGGCCGCGAAACCCTCGTGCTCGGCCAGCTCGGCGCGCAGATCGGTGCGCATGTTCTCCCATGCCTCGCGGTCCTCGCGCGTCAACCAGCCCTTGCCGATGCGGGCGATGGCGCGTTCGGTCAGTGCCCAGGTGAGGACCTCGAGGAACACCGCGCGGGCCTCATTGTGGGGACGGCCGCTCTCGCGGGCCTCCTCGCGTGCCCAGCCCGCGATATCGGCGTCGATTCGCACTGTGACATCGGTCAATTCGAGTGCGATCGGGTCCTGCGGAACCCGTTGCCGGTCCGCGACAGCGGCTTTGAGCACATCGAGGATTTTCAGCGAACCCTTCAGCCGTGCAGCCTCGGGGGAGTCCTCGCCCGCGGCGTGCAGGCCCGGCACGAGATCGGCGGTGGTGGTGAACACCACATTCGTCTCGCCGAGTGAAGGCAGCACACGGCTGATGTGCTTCAGGAAGGCAGTATTCGGGCCGACCACCAGCACACCGTTGCGTTCCATCTGCTCCCGCTGCGTGTACAGCAGGTACGCCACGCGGTGCAGCGCCACCACCGTCTTGCCGGTGCCCGGGCCGCCCTCGATCACCAGCACGCCCGGATGATCGAGGCGGATGATGCGATCCTGCTCGGCCTGAATGGTTGCCACAATGTCGCGCATGCCCTCGCCGCGGGGTGCGTTGACCGCCGCCAGCAGCGCGGCGTCACCGCGCTCGTGGTCACCTGGGCGGCCGAACACCTCATCGGTGAAATCGACCACCTGCCGCCCGCGCGTATGGAATTGGCGACGCCGCCGCATGTGCTCCGGGCTCGCGGCGGTCGCGATATAGAACGCCTGCGAGGCGGGCGCGCGCCAATCCTGCAGCAGCGGTTCGAATTCGTTCTCCTCGTCGAAGATGCCGATGCGGCCGATGTAGGTGCGCGCACCGTCCACACCGTCGAGGCGGCCGAAGCACAGGCCATTGTCGGCCACACCCAGCCGCCTGATCTCCCGGGCCAGCGTCCGCGCCTCGGCATCGCGTTCCACCAGCACCGTCGCGTTGCCGCGCACGGTCAGGGTCTCGTTGTAGCGGCCCTGTACCCGCGCGCGCTCGGCGTCCAATCGCGCGTAGAGCCCCGCGACATACTCCTGCTCCGACCGCAGCTCGTTCTCATACCCCTGATCCAGCACCGGCACCACACCTTCCCAGTTCGCGATCCCCACCCGCGCGCCCCGCTGTTTGCGCAGGTTGCGGCCTTAGGACAGCGATTGTGCGCCATGACCCGGGCCTTGCGGCAAGCCCCCCGGTGTGTTATAAGGTTGAATGGGAAGGAAAGAGGTCCTTCCCATTCTTGTATCCCCGTTTTCTTACGCGGCTTCCGGGCGCTGTCCGCCCGAGGCGATCATGATGATGTCCTTGTTGCCGTCGGCCCACTGCGCCGTCATCACCACATTGTCGATTTTCCAGTCACCCTCGACCAGGTGCAGGCCGATGCGGTAGGTGCCACCCAGGGTCCAGCGCGGGGAGCCGAATCGGTTGGGCAGCAGGTGGATCGCCTGGAAGACCGCGGTCAGTTCGGCGCGGTCGCCGTCGACGGTCACCAGGTGATTGCCGAGCAGGTGCTGGGTGGCTTCGAAGGCACCGAGGAGCTTCTCCCAGTCGCGGCGGATCAGATCCGGAGTCACGGTCGCGGGCTCGCCACCCCAGACGCTCGAATAGTCGAGTGTCACTTCGTCGGCGAAGACGCTCGGGAAGGAATCCCAGTCCTTGATGTCGATGAACCAGAACAGGCGGGTGGCGGCCTCGATGATGTCGGCGCGCTGCTGAGCGGTGGCGGGCATGGCAATTCTCCTACTGTGCAATGGAATTGGCGGGAAGCAGATCGCGCGCGGCCAGGACGCCGCGGGCGATGGTCATGGCGGAGAGGACGCGGGGGAAGCCCGCGTAGGGGAGCGCCTGCAGGATCGCCTCGACGATCTCGCCGGGCGCGACACCGGCATTCAGCGCGGAACCGATATGCGCCTCCAGCTGTGGCCGGGTGTCGCCGAGAGCGATGAGCGCGCCCAGGATCACCAGCTCGCGGCGACCGGCATCCAGGCCCGGCCTGGAATGGATATCGCCGTAAGCGAATTCGACCGCGAATCGGTGCAGGTCCGGCGCGATATCGGCCAGTTCGTCATACACGCGGCTCCGAACCCCTCCCGCCCCGCCGAGTTCGGCCTGGCGGGCGGCACCCCGCTGGAATCTCTCGTTCATGACTCAGAGCCTGCGCGCGCCGCGGATCTCGAACCAGTGCACGCGGTGCCTCGTACTGTCAGGGCCACTCAGCGCTGCGGGTGGCAGTTCCGCCAAGGCACTCAGGCCCGTGTCAGAATTTCGGCATGGCGGTGCGTGAGGACCTGGCGGAGTTCTTGAAGTCTCGACGCGCCCGGGTCGATCCGCAAGAGTCCGGGCTCCCGCCGTCGGGTCTGCGTCGGGTGCCGGGGCTGCGACGCTCGGAACTCGCGCATTTGGCGGGCATCAGCGCCGAGTACTACCAGCGGCTCGAACAGCGCCGGGCCGCCAATCCCTCGGCGGAGGTGCTGGACTCGCTGGCCGCGGCGCTGCGCCTCAATCCCGTCGAAACCGCGCACCTGCACCTGCTGGCCCATCCGCCGCGCATCGTCGAAACCGCCGCTCCCACACCACGTCCCGAGCTACTGCGCATGCTCGACCTGATCGACAAGGCACCGGCGGTCGTCATCACCGACCTGTTCGACGTATTGGCCGCGAATCCTTTGGCGCACTACGTCTTCGGCGCGATGGCGGACAAGAACATGGCCCGCACCCTGTTCTTCGACCCCGCCGCCCGCGACTTCTACGGCGACTGGGACGCCGTCGCCGCCGCGACCGTCGCCCAACTCCGCCGCGTCGCAGGCCGCTACCCCAACGATCCGGCCACCACCGCCCTGATCGACGAACTCGCCACGGGCAGCCCCGAATTCGCCACCCTCTGGCGCAGCGGCGACGTCGAGATCCGCACCCACGGCGGCAAACTCATCCACCACCCCCACTCCGGCGACCTCAGCTTCTTCTACGAGAACCTCGAACTCCCCGGCGACCCCCGCCAACGCATCGTCACCTTCACCCCCGACCCCGGCACCATCCTCCCCGCGCTGTAGAACGACCGGTCGACTCCGACACTTCTGGTCAATCCACGGATCCGCGCGGCACGATCCAGCGGTGTCGCAATGCCGGGAACGCGTCGGCGATGAGTTCGAAATGTCTGTCGTAGTGGAGAACCGTGGCGTCATAGTGCACCGCGGTCGCGGCAATCAGAAGGTCGGTGGTCTGTGCCGAGCGGCCGTGGCCGCAGGCCCACAACTGACGGCGAATCGTGCGAACCAATCGGTCGATCGCGGGATCCATCGGGAGAAAGCGGAACACGCCCGTATAGATGGTGATGATGCGTTCCAGGTCCTCTGGGTTGCGGGCGCTGTAACAGGCCTCGTCCAGGGTGACGGCATTCGCGCACAAAACGCCGACCGCGGCGTTCACACGGTCGAAGGCGGCGCGCACCTCGGGGCACGTCTGAATGCGGGAGACCGCGCTGTGGTCGGCCAGATACAGCGCGAGGTTGGCGGCCGTCATCGCGGCTGCGACGACTCGGTCTGCTCGGTCTCGGTTAGGAAGGGGGCCGCGTCGGCGAACCAGGCGATGGCATCGTGCTGCTGACGTTGCTGAACCAGCAGGCGCAGCGCGGTGCGGACGGTCTCGGTTTTCGTCGCGCCGCCGGTCACCTTGCGGGCCTGCTCCATGAGATCGTCCGGGATGTCGATCAGGGTTTTCGTCATAGCCACCTCCCTGGATATACAAATCGCCTCCCAAGTATATCTCGCTGCTTGCGGGGCGGGGATGGCCGAAAGTGAAAAGGGCTTCGACGCGCCGGGGGCGGATGCGGGACTGCCGGGCGTGTTGTCGTTAGATTGGGGGCCGAACGGATCGTCCGCGACGCGAGAACTGCCCGCAGGGAGGCGGGTTCGCGAAGCGGTGCGGGAATACCGTTGTGACACAACGTGCCACGCGAGATTTCACGCGTGGTCATGTGGGGTGGGTTGAAACTATGACCTTGACCTCACTGGCCACGCGCGATGGTGGTGCGGTCATACGATCCGGGGCTGACATATGCGGGAAGGCGAGTAGGCCATGGATCGAAATGCGTTCGTCGAAGTGATGAACGACGCGAGCGGCATGCTGGAAGCCGGGCTGGCCGAGGAGGCGCTGGCCAGGTTGACGGCGTTCGACGACGGACTCGACGCCGCGCCCGAACCCAAGGACTACGGCTGGATCGTGTCCTACCGCTTCCGATCCGCCTTCGCCGCGGGCGATTACGCCCAAGCCCTGCACCTGGCCGAACACGGACCCGCGCGCTTCCCCGCCGACATCCCGCCCGCCACCCTCGCCACCATGTACTCGATGGCCGTCGAGGCCGCCACCCAGCAGGGGCTCGCCGACAGCGCCATCCTCATGGCCGACCGCTGCATCGAACTCAGACGCGGGCATGGCGAACACTCCGAGGTCCTGATGGCCGCCATGACCGCCTGCACCCTGCTCGGCGACCTCGAAAGACACGACCTGGCAAGCAGATACGCCCAGCTCCTCATCACCGAGGGCGTCGGCCACGACGACTACCGCGGCTACGGCTACTACGCCCTGTGCGCCGCCATCGAATCCGGCGTCGGCGCCCACCTCATCGACACCCTCAGAGCCGGACGCGAATGGCTCGAGAGCCAAGACAACGAATTCGCCCGAGTAGCACTGGAATACCTCGAAACCGCCCCGGCCCTCCGCGACCCCCTCGCCGTCAACACCGACCTGGCCGACCCGCTCGGCAACGGCCACCACCCCACCGACCCGCTCAGCGGCCGTGCGCCACAGCCGGAGTCACCAGGCGAGGAAAGACAACCCGGTCGACGAGGCGACATCGCGTCCCGCCCGCTGCCGAACGGCTTCCCGACGCGAGGTGGTGCGGCGCAAGATGCCTTCCCACCGCCGGGCCCGGGGTCGGATAGATATGGACCGGTGGGGGCGCGACCGGATCGCTTCGACCTGCAGCCTTCGTCGAACGGCTTCGTCCCGCTGGCCCCACCGGATGGTTTCGCGTCCCCGTCGGGGGAAGCCGACGACTTCGCGCCGACGCTGGCAGCGGATCACTTTCCCCCGGACACATCGGCGCAGGACGGCTTCCCGTCGGCGGTGCCGGACGGATCGCGGGGAGTGGGGGCGAACGACTTCGGGTCGCGGCCAGGGGGCGGGGAGGGCGGCGAGTCCAGACCGGGCGCGCTGGGTTCCGGTGGGTCGCTGGCGGATTCGGGCGGGGTGCTCGATTCCATGCAGACGCAGTACCTTCGGGTCGGGGATGGTGTGCCGCAGGCCACCGGCGGGGCGAAGCAGCCGCCTGCCGCGCAGCTCGCGGGTGGGGAGACCGCGGACGCGCTCATGGATGCGAATCGGCCCGGAATCGCGGCGGCGGCCTACCGGGCGCTCATCGACGATGCGATATCCACGGGGCAGCCGGATCCGTTGATCATGGGCAAGGCCACCCTCGGTCTGCTCACCGCGTTGATCTTCGACAACCGTGTGGGCGAGGCGCATTCGGTATGGGTGGATGAGCAGGGGCCCACCTATCTCGGCATCTGGTCGCTGGAAAATGGTCAGACCTCTGTCCATGATGCGATTGCCTACAACCTGGTCGCCGCCTTCCTGCACTCGCTGAGCACCGGCGATCCCAATGCCGCCAACCACGCCGTCGATGCCCTCATGACCCGAAACATCGAGTGGGCCTACGAGAACGACACCCAGGCCGTCCCCGCCATGATCAACACCTGGCGTCGCCACCTCCTGGAAATCCACAGTGGCGAACCGGCTCCCGAATACCGCTGGCAGCTCACCCAGGCCGAACAACGCTGGGGCCACCCCGTCCCCGAAGGCGGCCTCTACTGGATGCGCCCCTACCGCTGGATCGTCGACTGGGTCTGAACCGCGGTGGCCGGTCGGCCGCACCCGTCGGCGTGCGGAACGTGCGTGGCTTTCCGCGTCGGATTGCGGTGGCGGTGCGACCGGTCCTACTGGCCGCGCCCTAGGCTGGGCGCATGGCAGCGACCGAAATCTGGCACAACCCGCAGTGCTCCAAGAGCCGCACGGCCAAGCGCGTCCTCGACGAATCCGGCACCGACTACACCGAGCGCCGCTACCTCGACAACCCGCCCACGGCCACCGAAATCCGCGCCGCCCTCACCAAACTCGGCCTCGAACCCTGGCAGATCACCCGCACCGCCGAAGCCGAAGCCAAGGAACTGGGCATCTCCAAGTGGGCCAAAACCCCCGCCGACCGAGACCGCTGGATCGAGGCCCTCGCCACCCACCCCCGCCTCATCCAACGCCCCATAGTCTTCACCCCCGACGGCCGCGCCTTCGTGGCCCGCGACGACGACTCGCTCAACGAAATCCGCTGACTCGAGGATCGCTCGGGCAGCGGCTTGCCGGTGGGGCGCGCCTGCGGAGCGTCTTGCGCGCCGCGAAGGCCGGTTCCGAGTTGATCATGGGCCTGAGCGCGCCCCTGAGTCGGCGCAATGGCAGGAAACTGCCCTGCGGCGGCGATGCGGGCGTGGATAGGCCCATCACTCCCCCTGACCGGTAGCTTCGGCCAGTCCGAAACCGGCTCTGCCAGTGAGCCTTCCGGCAATCATACATATACTCTCGAGTTGTTAGTTGTCGTGTCACCCAGTAGTCTGGCCCGGTGATTCTGCGGCGTGAGAACCGAGACTTGGCCAAGCTGGCACGGGACCCGCGTGCCGACGAGTACCCGATGCCGATGGTGCCCACGGGCTGGTACGCCGTCCTGCGCAGTGCGCAACTGCGGCCGGGGAAGATCGTGAATCTGCACTATTTCGGTCGTGCGCTGATCGCGTTCCGGGGTAGCGACGGGCGGGCCACCGTGCGTGACGCGCACTGCCCGCACTACGGCGCCCATCTCGGAGCCGGGGGTCGAGTCGTGGACGGGCAGGTGGAGTGCCCCTTCCACGGCTGGCGGTTCGACGCGGAGGGTAGCTGTGTTTCCGCGCCTTTCGCGGCGCGCACGCCCCGGGTAACCCTCGGTGGTCTGCCCGTGCACGAGCACAGCGGGTTGATTTTCGTCTATACCGGTGCGGGAGAACCCGATTGGCGGGTGCCCGAGATTCCCGAGGCCGCCGACCCGGCCTTCGCCCGACCCATCGACGATTCCCGGCAGGCGCGCATCCACATCCAGGAGATGCGCGAGAACATCGTCGACGAATCCCACTTCCACTACATTCACGGTCAAACCGAGCCGCCCGTCCAGGAGCTGCTACCCGACGGCCCCTTCGCCGAAATCCACAGCCGCTTCGCCAAATCCATCCTCGGCTACCTGGTCGACAACAGCTTCGACGTGTTCATGTACGGCCCGGGCGTCATGGTGGTGCGCACGGCGGGGCCGATGATCACCTTGACCGCGATCGCCCTCACCAACCCGATCGACGACATCACCAGCGAGCTGCGAATGCTGTACTACATCCGCCGCCCCACCGGAATCCCGCTCGGCACAACGGTTCTCAAGCTGGCCTTCCGGCTGGTTGCACTCCGGGAGGTCCGTGAGGAACTCGCCATCTGGGACCACAAGATCCATCGCCCCCGCCCGGTCCTGCTTCCCCACGAGAAGGGCATCAAGACGCTACGCCGGTGGTACGCGCAGTTCTACCAGTCGCAACCAGCGGACGAGGTGGCCTCCGCGCCGTCATAGCCCGCGACGAAGACTCCCTCCGCGAACCTGGCGGCCCGAGTTGATCATGGGCCAAAGCCTGCACAAAGGCGTCGACGCGGGCAGGAAACTGCCTTCCTGTCACGCTTTGTGCAGGAATCGGCCCATCGCGTGAATCCGACACGCCCGGATGCCAAGCGCACGCGGGCACGGCTGCCAAGACCATCGGCCAAGAGTCCGAAAACGCCTGTGCGATGGCTCATTGCGTGACGAGCTGGCCTCGTGCCGGGAGACGAGCGGGCGACCTGGATGTGGAGTACATCGAGAGTGGCGATGGTGACCACCTTGCCCGGATCTCCGGTCGGGTCGACGAGGCTGCGGAGGACGCCCGCGATGAGACTGGAGGGGTGGGGCGGGTGGTGCGGGTGTTGCCCGGGCGGCTACTACCGCGACGTTGCGGGGTTGGGCGGCACGGCGGTGTGCCGGGTAGCGCGTGGCGGGCCGTTTCGAGGGCGGGGTCAGGAGAGGCGGAAGACGGGGAAGCCGGGGGCGATGGCGGTTAGTTCGGCGTCGGTGGCGTTTTTGGTGAGGCCCTCGAAGAAGCGGCCTACTTCCCAGCCCCAGCGGTCGAGGTAGGCGCGGAGGATGGGGAGTTTGTCGGCGTCGGGGAGTTCGGTGGCGGTGAAGGGTTCGTGTTTGCGGCCCAGGCGGAGTTCGCCGGTGCCTGCTACGCGGAGGTTGCGGACCCATTGGGTGTGGCCGCGGGGGGCGACCAGGTAGCGGGTGCCGTCGTCGGTGGTGAGGACGTTGACGAGGGTGGTGCGCCATTCGCCGGACTTGCGGCCGCGCACGGCCAGCAGGCGGGAACCGGCGATGCTGATGCCGAGCTTGGGGATCAGGTTGGCGATGCGGTTGAAGATCGGATCGAGGCCGGTCGGGCCGATGTAGCGGGTGGCGGCGGTGTCGTTCATGGCGGTTTCTTTCTCTCTTGGAGAGCGGTGCTCTCTGTTGAGACCAGTGTGCTCGCACTGGGGCCGCGAAGTCAAGAGCAGTGCTCTCGAAATTTGTCGGTGATCCGATTCGTGGCAGACTGTCGGCATGAGCGTCCCTCGCACCGCCCGCGAACGTGCCCGGGCCGAGATCACCCGTGAGATCACCGATGCCGCACGTCGGCAGCTCGCCGAAGCCGGGGCGGCCGCGCTGTCGCTGCGGGCCATCGCGCGTGAGCTCGGCATGGTGAGTTCGGCGCTGTACCGGTACTTCCCGAGCCGCGACGAATTGCTGACCACGCTGATCATCGAGGCCTACGAGGCCATCGCCGACACGGTCGAGCGCGCGGTCGCGGCGGGGGACACCCCGCGGGCGCAGTGGCGGGGCCTCGCGAACGCGGTGCGGGACTGGGCGATCGCGCATCCGCACGAGTACGCGCTGGTGTACGGCTCGCCGGTGCCGGGCTATCACGCGCCGCAGACCACCATCGGCCCCGCCTCCCGGGTGCCGATCGCGGCGCTGGGTGTTGTGAACGCGGCCTGGAAGTCCGACAGCCTGGTCCTGCCCGACGATGCCGTCGGCCCCGAACTGGCGGCCCAATCCGCCGCCATCGCAGCCCAAGTCACCCCCGGGCTCCCCGAGATCGCGGTGGCGCGCGCCGTCATGGCGTGGACGCAGCTCTACGGCACGGTGACCTTCGAGCTGTTCGGCCAACTCGACAACAGCATGGATCCCGCCGGACCCTTCTTCGCCTACTCCGTCGAAGCCATGGCCGATTTCATCGGCCTCTCGGAGTAACCGAACCGGAATTCGGCTGCGCTACAGCGCAAATGGCGGCGCACCGATTCCGGAGATCCGCAGGTTGCCCCACGGATCACGCTCCTGCAGGACTCCCGGCGAAGGCGCGCTACCGGGCACGGTGAGAAACACCTGCCCACGCCCGGGATCGGGCAATTCCGCCCCGTCGACGGCGGAAACCCGCCCGTACCAATGGAATTGGCCGTCTGTGGGGTCGAGGTGACCGGTCAGCGCCACCTGGACCGCCACCTCCACGCCCGGCGCGTCCAATAACGCGGGGCCCGAATAGTCCGGTGCCGGTTCGGGTTCGAGGAAATCCGCTCGCGGGTCGACCGCCGCACCCCTCGTGCGCCGGGCCCGCCGGAACCTCACAGCAGCCCTCGCCGCCGCCAGATCCGCTTGCCGAGCGGGCCGATGAGGCCCTGTTTGTCCAGGAACGCACCGAGATTCGCGGCACCCAACCCGAGTGCGCGCCGCGAGTGCGGATTGTTGCGCGCCATCCGGCGCGCGGCCCGCCCGTCGGCGATGCCCGCGCGGGCGTACATGTGCCAGTTGGTCATGAGATGCACGAACAGGGGAGCGGCGACCGCGACACACAGTCGCGTGTACCGCAATTCGGCCTTCGACATGGTCGGCACGCGGTGCGCCAGGGCATCTCGCGCGAAGCCGATGTGTCGCGCTTCCTCGGTCACGTGAATGCGCATGGCCCGCGACACCAGCGGTTGCAACTGCGGATCGTCGAGGGTGCGCCGCTGCAGCGCGTCGAAGATCTCCTCGCCGACCAGCGCGCCGACCCACACCATCGACCCCTGCAGGAACAGTTGCAGGGCGCTGATCGTCCACCGCTCATACCGATTCGGCCAGTACGGTCGCGCCTCGATGCGGTCGATGAGCTTGCCGAACATCATCATGTGGCGGCATTCGTCGCCCATCTCGGTCAGCGTGTAGTGCGAATGCCGCGAGGTCGGATCGCTGGACATGAGTTCGCGCAGCAGTAGCCGGTTGAGCAGGTTCTCGAACCAGATGCCCACCGACAGCACATTGGCCAGTTCCTCGCGGGAGAGTTCGCGTCGCTGCTCGGGTGTCATCGATTCCCACAGCGGCGTGCCGTAGAGCGAGATCACCTCGGGCGGCAGGAAGAGCTTGTCCGGATCCAGCGGAGCGTCCCAGTCGAGATCGACCACCGGGTCGTAGGACTTCTTCACCGACCCGGTCAGCAAGCGCGCGGCAAAGCTCTCGCGGGGATCGAGTGTGGCGGGTGTCGTGGTGGTGACGGCGTTGTCGCCCATGACAGCTCCTGACTCTTTACTGATACAGGCTGTTACACTCAGATTAGTGGTACATGTTGTCTCGGTCAACGATGGAGTGAGTATCGTGAGGCGAGTGACCGGCACCCGACGCAGATCCGCGCACCCCGCCCCCGGGGACAGCGAGCGCGCTACCGACGGCCGCAGCACCCGATGGAACGGCCACAAGGCCCAGCGTCGCGCCGACATGCTGGACGCCGCCCTGGCCGTCATCGAGGAGAACGGCACCGAGATCTCCGTGCAGCAGATCGCAGATCGCCTGCACGTCCCGCGCCCGGTCGTCTACCGGCACTTCGACGGCCGCACCGACCTCGACGACGCCATTCGCCGCCACATCCTGGAAACCCTGATGGCCGAACTGCTTCCGCGCCTGCACTCCCAGGGCACGGTCCGGGAACTGGTCCGCGGCATGGTCGGCACCTACGTCGGCTGGGTCGAACGCCACCCCAACCTGCACCGCTTCCTGGCCGCCGCCGACCCGCACGGCGACCCCTCCCACGCCCTGGCCGGAGCCCGCGACCGCATCGGCGGACAGCTCGCCGACCTGTACGCCGACACCCTGGAGCGCTTCGGCATCGACCGAAATCGCGCTCGCCCCATGGCCTTCGGCACCGTCGGGTTCGTCGACGGCGTGGTCAACAGCTGGCGCGCCGCACCGACCCTGACCTCCGACCAGGTCGAGGGCATCCTCACCGAATCGGTGCTGGCCCTGCTCGAGGGCAATGCCCGCAGCTTGGATGTGCCGCTCACCCGCGATACCGTGGTCGCCGATCTGCTCTCCCGCGCCGAGACCGCACGGGCCTGACCCGACCGAGGACCCCGATGACCGCTCGCCCGCTGGCTCGCCTGGCCGCGCTCACCGCGCTTGCGCTCGCCGCCTTGGCCCCGACGGCCGCCGCGGGCGCGGACACCGCACTGCCCGACGGCCTGCACTGCGACACCCTCGACTGCCGCAACGACACCGACCAGGACTACGTGGTCTCCGGCACCATGCAGTGCGAGTACAGCGATGCGGACGGCGGCGGCACCTCCGGTAGCGAGCAGTTCACCGATATCGTTCCGGCGCACAGCCTCACCCGGCTCCTGCCGTGTATCGACGGTCAGTCCCCGTACCTGCGTTCCATCGACGACGTCGAATAGCGCTCACGCGCCCGTGAGGGCCCGATAGCTGCGGTTCCACAGCCACTCGACCGGCCCGCGCTCGAAGCGACGCAGCCAGAAGTGCGCGAAGGCCAGCATGAGCGCGCAGACCAGCACGTAGATCCCGGCCGTGAACGGCACCCGCGAATTGGCCGACACCAGGCTCGCCAGCCCCAGACCCCAGCCGTAGCACAGGAATCCCGACACCAGGTTCTGAAGGATGTAGCAGCTCAACGCCATTCGCCCCACCTCGCTGAACCGGCGGCCCACCCAGCCCGGCTCGGGCCGGTGCGCGTAGACCTCGGCGACCAGCGCGAGAATGCCCAGCGACACGATCGGTGCGGTGCCGTAGCGGGCCAGCACGATCAGATCACCGCCGACCATCCCCAGCGCCAGATCGACCGGTGCCGCGACGGCAAACCCGATCACCATGAGCCACTTGCGGATTCGCGCACCCTCGGGTCCGAAGATCCCGGCCCGGAACAACCGCGCGCCGAGCAGGAACAGCGCGATCGACATCGGGAAGATGAGCAGCGGCTCGAGCCGGAACATCAGCAGATGCTCCCACCGGAACGCCACCAGATCCCAGAACGAGCCATCCACATAGGGATTGGGATCCAGCGGCTTGTGCCCGCCCGAATCGCCCTTGGGCCCGAACGCGATCGCCACCGCGAACAACGACAGCAGCGTCAGATGAATGCTCGCCTGCGCGATCAGCCAGCGCCGCTGCGCCTTCGGACTGGTCGCCAGAATGAACGCCACCACCAGCCCGGTGACCGCGTACCCCATCAGCACATCGAATTCGGCGACGAGGAAGAAGTTCACCAGCCCGTCCACGAACAGCAGTCCGGCCCGCACCGGATACCCGCCCGGCCACACCCGCCCCGCCTTCGCGGCCGATCGCTGCTGAATAGCCAGCCCGATCCCGAACATGATGGTCAGCAGCCCCAGGAACTTGCCCTGCGCCAACTGCTGCAAGAACTTCTCGATCCACAGCCACGCCCCGTGCGGTTCGTCACTGCGCGTGACGTAGCCCAGCAGCCCTTCGACATTGGTGAAGATCCAGATATTGGTGCCCAGCGTGCCCAGGATGGCGATGCCGCGCAGCACGTCCAGCGCGCTCAACCGGCTCGAACGCGGTTGCGGGGACACGGGATTCGGGTCGTCGGCGACGGCGGTGACCGGGTGTGACGGGGGCTGCGCGGAAGCCGATTCGACCATGTCGGTCATTGTGCCGTCGCGCCGGTCGGGGGCGGATCGCCCGCGAGAACGACCCGGCGTACGACTCGCGAATGACACCAACCCGGACAGTCCACCCGCGTCCGGGCGCGCCTTTCGCCTAGGCTCGAACCCATGCAGCGCATCATCGGAATCGAGGTCGAGTACGGCATTTCCACGCCTACCGAGCCGTCGGCCAACCCGATTCTCACATCGACCCAGGCGGTGCTCGCCTACGCCGCGGCCGAGGGCGTGCCGCGCGCCAAGCGCACACGCTGGGACTACGAGGTGGAATCGCCCTTGCGTGACGCGCGCGGTTTCGATCTGGGACGGCTCAACGGGCCCGCCCCGGTGATCGACGCCGACGAGGTCGGGGCGGCCAACATGATCCTCACCAACGGGGCTCGCCTCTACGTCGACCACGCGCACCCGGAGTACTCCGCGCCCGAGGTCACCGACCCGCTCGACGCGGTCATCTGGGACAAGGCCGGTGAACGCGTCATGGAGGCCGCGGCCCGCTACGCCTCCAGCGTGCCGGGCGCGCCGCGCATGCAGCTGTACAAGAACAATGTCGACGGCAAGGGCGCCTCCTACGGCACCCACGAGAACTACCTGATGAACCGCGAGACCCCGTTCAACCAGATCATCGTGGGCCTGACGCCGTTCTTCGTCTCGCGCCAGGTGGTGTGCGGCTCCGGTCGCGTCGGCATCGGCCAGTCCGGTGACCAGCCCGGCTTCCAGCTGTCCCAGCGCGCGGACTACATCGAGGTCGAGGTCGGCCTGGAGACCACGCTCAAGCGCGGCATCATCAACACCCGCGACGAACCGCACGCCGACGCCGACAAGTACCGCCGCCTGCACGTCATCATCGGCGACGCCAACCTCGCCGAATGGTCCACCTACCTCAAGGTCGGCACCACCTCGCTGGTGCTGGACCTGATCGAGGCGGGCGAGGACCTCTCGGATCTGCAGCTGGCGCGCCCGGTCACCGCCGTGCACACCATCAGCCACGACCCGAGTCTGCGTGCCACCGTTGCCCTTTCGGACGGGCGCGAGCTGACCGGCCTTGCGCTGCAACGCATCTACCTCGACCGGGTCGAAAAGTTCATGGACCGCACCGGAAACGACGATCCGCGCGTGCAGGACGTCATCGAGAAGTGGGCCCACGTCCTGGATCTGCTCGAGCGCGACCCCATGGAGACCGCCGACCTGCTGGACTGGACGGCCAAACTGCGCCTGCTCGAAGGCATGCGCAACCGCGAGGGCCTGTCCTGGGCGGCCCCCAAACTGCACCTGGTCGACCTGCAGTACTCCGACGTCCGCCTGGACAAGGGCCTCTACAACCGCCTGGTCGCCCGCGGCTCCATGCAGCGCCTGGTCACCGAGCAGCAGGTGACCGACGCCATGACCAACCCGCCCACCGACACCCGCGCCTACTTCCGCGGCGAATGCCTGCGCCGCTTCGGCGCGGATATCGCGGCGGCCAGCTGGGATTCGGTGATCTTCGACCTGGGCGGCGACTCCCTGGTCCGCATCCCCACCCTGGAACCGCGCCGCGGCACCAAGTCCCACGTCGGCAAACTCCTGGACGGCGTCCACACCGCCTCGGAACTGGTGCAGCAGCTGACGCACTAGCGAATTCGCGCGTAGCGAACACCGAAGGGCCCGGGAGAACCTCTCGCGGGCCCTTCGCTTCGGGGTGTGGCTACTGCGCCTTCGGCTTCGGAGGTGTGGCATCCGGACCCTTCGGACTTCAGGGGTGTGGTAGCTGGACCCTTCGCTTTCAGGGGTCTGGGGACTGGGTCCCCAGATCTCCTTCCTCGGGGGTTTGGGGGCTTGCTCCCAAGTGAATATCCGGGGTCCGGGGGTGTCCCCCGGGAGGCTGCCGAGAGATCGCGGCAACAGCACAATGGCGTTTAATCCGGCATGTTCCCCGCGCCGGTGGGTAGTGTTGACAGCACGAGCATCGGATCTTCTCCGGTGCTCGCCGATGATCACAGAGGAGGTCGGCTGCTATGGCACAAGAGCAGACCAAGCGCGCCGGTGGTGGCGACGAGGACGAGGGCCCGGTCGGTGACGGCGGGGCGGGACAGGAGCGTCGCGAGAAGCTGGCGGAGGAAACCGACGACCTGCTCGACGAGATCGACGACGTGCTCGAGGAGAACGCGGAGGACTTCGTCCGTGCGTATGTTCAGAAGGGCGGCCAGTGACCCAAGGTGACCCCCTGCGGCTCCAGTTGGGGTTCGCCCAATCCTCATTCTCCGAGTACCTGCGTTTGCACGCCCCGGAACTGTTGCCCGGCAACGGAATCCGATCCGACGGCAGCCACCCGAATCCGGGTGCGCCGTCGGATATCGCTCCGCACGGCACCACCATCGTAGCGGTCAGCTACCGCGGCGGTGTGCTGATCGCCGGTGACCGCCGCGCCACCCAGGGCAACCTGCTGGCCAGCCGCGACATCGAGAAGGTGTACATCACCGACACCTACTCCGCGGCCGGTATCGCGGGCACCGCGGGCATGGCGATCGAGATGATCCGCCTGTTCGCGGTCGAACTCGAGTACTACGAGAAGATCGAGGGCGTCCCCCTCACCTTCGACGGCAAGTCCAACAAGCTGTCGAAGATGGTGCGCGACAACCTCCCCGCGGCCCTGCAGGGCCTCGCGGTGGTGCCGCTGCTGGTCGGCTACGACCCGGATGCTCAAGATCCGGACAAGGCCGGGCGGATCGTGTCCTACGACGTGGTCGGCGGACGCAGCGAGGAGCGCTTCGGGTACACCGCGGTGGGGTCGGGTTCACTGTTCGCCAAGTCGTCGCTGAAGAAGACCTATCAGCGCGGGATCGATCAGGATCGCGCGCTGCGGATCGCGATCGAATCGCTCTTCGACGCCGCCGACGACGACACCGCCACCGGCGGTCCGGACACGATGCGCAACATCTATCCGACCGCCATCGTGATCGACTCCGAGGGCGCCGAGGAAGTCACCGAGGAGCGCCTCAAGGAGATCACGACGGCGATGGTGGAGGAGCGCGCCGCGCTGGCGGCAGAGGGGATCGGCGAAGCATGACACTGCCGTATTACGCGTCGGCCGAACAGATCATGCGCGACAAGACCGAACTCGCGCGCAAGGGCATCGCGCGCGGTCGGTCGGTCGTCGTGCTGGTCTACGACAAGGGCGTGGTGTTCGTGGCCGAGAACCCCTCGGCCACCCTCCACAAGATCAGCGAGTTGTACGACCGGGTCGGTTTCGCCGCCGTCGGCAAGTACAACGAGTTCGAGGCGCTGCGCCGCGGCGGCATCCTGCAGGCCGACCTGCGCGGCTACCAGTTCGACCGGCGCGACGTGACCGGCCGCTTCCTGGCCAACCTCTACGCGCAGAGTCTCGGCACCATCTTCACCGACCAGCTCAAGCCCTACGAGGTGGAGATCTGCGTCGCGGAGGTGGGTTACCCGGAGCAGGAGTCGAATTCGGTGCTCTACCGCATCAACTTCGACGGATCCATTGTGGACGAACGGGAATTCGTGGTGATGGGCGGCAACACCGACCCGATCACCACCGCCCTCAAGGCTTCCTACAAGCCCGGCATGGACCTGCATTCGGCCATCACCACGGCGGTGGCCGCGCTGCAGAAGGCCGTCCCCGAGGGCGACAAGGACAAGACCCGCACCCTGAGCCCCGGCTCGCTCGAGGTGGCAACCCTGGAACAGGGCCGCCCCCGCCGCGCGTTCCGCCGCCTCCAGGGCGCGGTGCTGCAGGAGTTGGTGACCGGCAAGCCCCCGAGCGCGAAAGCCGCGGCCGAAGCCGAGAAGCCGTCGAGCGGAGACCCGTCGTAGGGCCCGCGTCGGCTTGGGCAAATCCCGCTATTCGGGATAAGGCTCCTTTGCACTCTCAATAGCAGAGTGCAAAGGAGCCTTGCTTTTTCGCAGGCTGAGACGCGTCCAACGTTGCATCCCGTGCGAAATCGTTGTGAATACGTTTGCATGAGCTGTCCGACAAGCCGGTTACCGGGCACTTCCGAGCTGTAATGTCGATAGGGTGCAGCGACGAATCATGGGGATCGAGACCGAATTCGGGGTGACGTGCACGTTCCACGGTCACCGTCGGTTGAGTCCTGACGAGGTGGCCCGGTATCTGTTCCGCCGGGTAGTTTCCTGGGGCCGTAGCTCGAACGTGTTCCTTCGTAATGGTGCCCGGCTCTACCTCGATGTCGGTTCCCATCCGGAGTACGCCACGGCCGAATGTGACAGCCTGGTGCAGTTGGTCACTCATGACCGCGCCGGGGAACGGGTCCTCGAGGATCTCCTCATAGACGCCGAGCAGCGGCTGGCCGAGGAGGGTATCGGCGGGGACATCTATCTGTTCAAGAACAACACCGATTCGGCGGGGAACTCGTACGGGTGTCACGAGAACTTCCTCGTGGTGCGGGCCGGGGAGTTCTCGCGGATTTCGGATGTGCTGTTGCCGTTCCTGGTTACCCGGCAGTTGATCTGCGGGGCGGGGAAGGTGTTGCAGACGCCGAAGGCGGCGACGTTCTGTCTGTCGCAGCGGGCCGAGCACATCTGGGAGGGCGTGTCGTCGGCGACCACGCGGTCACGGCCGATCATCAATACCCGCGACGAGCCGCACGCCGATGCCGAGAAGTATCGGCGGCTGCACGTGATCGTGGGCGACTCGAACATGAGCGAGACCACCACCATGCTCAAGGTGGGCACGGCCTCGCTGGTGCTCGAGATGATCGAGGCGGGCGTGGCGTTCCGAGACTTCGCGCTGGACAACCCGATTCGCGCCATTCGCGAGGTGTCGCACGATCTCACCGGGCGGCGTCCGGTGCGGCTGGCAGGCGGACGCCAGGCGAGCGCGCTCGACATTCAGCGTGAGTACTACGCCCGCGCTGTCGAGCACCTGCGCAATCGCGACCGCGACCCGCAGGTCGACGCGGTGGTGGATCTGTGGGGCCGCACCCTGGATGCCGTCGAGGCGCAGGACTTCGCCAAGGTGGACACCGAGATCGACTGGATCATCAAGCGCAAGCTGTTCCAGCGGTATCAGGACCGCTACAACATGGAGCTGTCCGATCCCAAGATCGCCCAGCTGGATCTGGCCTACCACGACATCAAGCGCGGCCGCGGCGTCTTCGACCTGCTCGCCCGCAAGGGTCTGGCCAAGCGGGTCACCGAGGACGATGCGGTGGATGCCGCGGTCACCACGCCGCCGCAGACCACCCGGGCCAAACTGCGCGGCGACTTCATTACCGCCGCCCAGGAGGCCGGACGCGACTTCACCGTCGACTGGGTCCACCTCAAGCTCAACGACCAGGCCCAGCGCACGGTCCTGTGCAAGGACCCGTTCCGCTCGGTCGACGAGCGCGTGGATCGCCTGATCGCTTCCATGTGAGGGCCCCAACTCTCGGGGACTCTCAGGGGCTTCGCCCCCGAACCCCCTGGAGAATTTCGGGGCTCCGCCCCGGACCCCGGCACTCGGGCTTGCGGGCCGCGAACCAGTTCGGTTCGCGGCCCGCTCGTTTGTTCGGGGGGCTGAGGCTGTCCGCTAGGGGCGGTTAGGGGGAAATAGCGACCGCCCATGCGCCATGTTGGCGGTGCGCCCATTACTCTCTATCGGGTGGCGATATCCAAGGTCGAGCGGTTGATGAATCTGGTTATCGCGCTGCTGTCCACCCGGCAGTTCCTGACCGCGGAGCGGATCCGGGACAGTGTGGCCGGGTACGAGGAGTCCGCGAGCGACGAGGCGTTCAGCCGGATGTTCGAGCGGGACAAGAACGAGCTGCGCGATCTGGGCATTCCGCTGGAAATCGGGCCGGTGAGCCGGTATTCGAGTGTCGAGGGCTACCGCATCAACCGGGACGCCTACGAGCTGCCGGACATCGATCTCACCAGCGAGGAGGCCGCCGCGGTGGCGGTGGCCGTGCAGTTGTGGGAGTCGCCGGAGTTGGCGGCGGCCGCCGAGGGCGCCATGCTCAAGCTGCGCGCGGCCGGAATTCACGTGGAGCCCGACGCCGGGGTGTCGGCGGTGCCCGCGGTTCCGGCGCGCACGCGCGGCTCGGAGCCGGTGCTGGGCAAGCTGCTCGCCGCGATCGATGCCGGACGGTCGGTGAAGTTCAAACACCGTCAGTCCCACGGGGATCCGGTGGAGCGCGATGTGCAGCCGTGGGGTGTGGTCACCCATCACGGCCGCTGGTATCTGGTCGGGCACGACAATGTGCGCGACGCGCAGCGGGTGTTCCGCATCTCCCGCATCGACGAGGACGTCACCGAATACGGTCCGGCCAATGCCGTGCACAAACCCGAGGATCTGGATCTGCGGGCCGTGGTCGCCGAGGTCACCGCGCAGACCCCGATCACCGGCTCGGCGACGGTGTGGGTGGCCGACGGGCGCGGTCAGGAGATCCGTCGCCTCGGCCCGATCATGGAGGAGCGCGTCCTGGGTGGACGCAAGGGTTCGATCGTGGAGGTGCCCATCCGTTCTCGCGACTGGCTCGCGCGGCTCATTACCGGCCTCGGCGCGGACGCCCTGGTGCTCGCGCCGGAAGACCTGCGCGACAATGTGATCGCGCGCCTGAAGTCGGTGCTGGAGCGGACGGAGGTCAGCGCGTGAGCGACGCGGCACGGAAACGCCGGGGCGACAACATCTCCGACGGCAACCGCAAGGCCTCCGACGGCAACCGCAAGAACGATGGCGGCCGCGCCTCCGACGGCGCGAAGGAACGGCGGGGGAGCGCGGCCACCACGACCCGGCTCTCGACGCGGCTGGCCCGACTGCTGAACATGGTCCCGTACTTCCAGGCCAACCCGGGCATCAGCGCGGCCGAGGCGGCCGCGGAACTCGGCGTGTCCACCAAACAGCTGATGACGGACCTGAATCAGCTGTGGATGTGCGGCCTCCCGGGCTACGGCCCCGGCGATCTGATCGATCTGTCCTTCTCCGAGGAGAGCATCGAGGTCACCTTCTCCGCGGGCATCGACCGCCCGCTGCGCCTCACCTCCCTCGAGGCGACGGCCCTGCTGGTGGCGTTGCGTTCCATCGTGGACCTACCCGGCATGGTGGATCCGAGCGCGGCCCACGCGGCCATCGCCAAGATCGAATCCGCCATCTCCGGACGGGAATTCGAGGGCCCGACCCAGCCGGTGCCGGTCGAAGCGCCCGCCGTGGCGACCGTCCGGTCCGCCGTCGAGCGCAATCACGCACTGCGCCTGGTCTATTACTCGGCGAGCCGCGATGTGGTCTCCGAGCGCGTCGTGGATCCGATCCGAATCGTGCTGGTGGACAACAACAGCTATCTCCAGGCATGGTGTCGGCAAGCCGAGGGCGTCCGCCTGTTCCGCCTCGACCGCATCGAGGAGGCCACCGAACTCGACGAACCGGCCCGCCCGCCCGCCGACGCGGCCGCCGACGAGACCTCGGCCCTGGATCTGTTCGTCGATGATCCGGCGGTTCCGCTGGCCCGCTTGCTGATTCGCCCCGATTACGCCTGGGTGCTCGAGCAGTACCCGATGCACAAGGTCACCACCCACCCGGACGGCAGCGTCGAGGCCACCATGCGCTTCGCCACCCTGGACTGGATGGCGCGGCTGCTGCTCGGCTTCGGCGCGGGCGTGACCGTGCTCGGCCCGGCCGAACTGGTGACGGCCGTGCGCGAGCGCTCCGGCTCGGCGCTGGCGGCGTACGCGGCCGCCGCCGAGGACGACGCCTTCGCCTCCGGTCTCGAGGGGGTCGGTCCCGCTTGAGGCCGTCTTCGACATCGACACCGCGGGTGACGGTGCTGGGAGCGGGCAGCATCGGATGCTATGTCGGCGGCAGGCTGGCCGCGGCGGGGGCGGAGGTCACCTTTGTGGGTCGCCCGCGCGTGCTCGAGGAACTGCGTACCTTCGGGCTGCGCCTCACCGACCTCGACGGCGACACCGCCCACGTCGAACCGGACGCCTTCCACACCGCGACCGAACCGACCGGCGACACCGACCTGGTGCTCATCACCGTGAAATCCGCGGACACCGCCACCGCGGCGGCCAAACTGGCCAGTCTGGTCAAACCTGGGACCGTGGTCGTCAGCCTGCAGAACGGCATCGGCAACGACGCGGTCATCCGCGATGTCCTGCCCGCCTGCGTGGTGCTCGCGGGCATGGTCATGTTCAATGTCGTGCACCACGGGCAAGGCCGCTTCCATCGCGGCACCGCGGGCACGGTCGATATCGCCGACGATCCGGCCCTCGACCGCTTCGGCCCGCTCTTCGCCGAGTCCGGTCTGGGTTTCAAACGACACCCGGACCTGCTGCCGATCCAATGGGCCAAGCTGCTGCTCAACCTGAACAACCCCATCAACGCGCTGTCGGGTCGCCCGCTGCGCGAGGAACTGGGCACCCGCGACTATCGCCGCTGCCTGTCGCTGGCCCAGCGCGAGGCCCTCGCGGCCATGGCCGCGGCCCGCATTCGCCCCGCCCGGCTCA
This sequence comes from Nocardia sp. CDC160, assembly GCF_035818795.1. Classification (NCBI taxonomy): domain Bacteria; kingdom Bacillati; phylum Actinomycetota; class Actinomycetes; order Mycobacteriales; family Nocardiaceae; genus Nocardia; species Nocardia sp. CDC160. The sequence goes on from NZ_JAYKYT010000004.1 coordinate 80,552, forward strand.
CCCCGCTGCCCCCCGAGGCGATGGCCCGGCTGCTCACCGTCCCCGACGGCGTCTTCCGCCGGGTCGCCGCCAAGGTGCTGGCCGTGGACCCGGTGGCCCGCTCCTCCATGGCCGATGACCTGGCCGCCGGGCGCAAGACCGAAATCCCTTGGCTGTGCGGAGAAATCGTGAGCCTCGGGGCCATGGTAGGAATACCCACGCCGGTGAACCAGAAGCTGATCGACCTCGTGACAGCGGCGGAGAACGGCGACCGACGCACCTGGTCGGGCCCGGAATTGCTGGAACAGCTGACCCAGGCCGCGCGTGACGGCGCGGCGAACAAGGGTTGACAACAAGGTTCGCCATATGCGGGTCCGGTAGCATCGGACTCACCAATTCTTTGGAGGTAATGGAATGACAGGCGCCATCAGCCCGTGGCACTTGCTGATCGTCGTGCTGATCTTCTTGCTGTTCTTCGGTTCGAAGCGCATGCCCGATGCCGCCCGCAGCCTGGGCCGCTCGATGCGCATCTTCAAGACCGAGGTCAGCCAGATGCAGGCCGAGGGCAAGACGGGCGAGGCCGCTCCCGAGGCGCAGGCGCAGCCCGCGCAGCCGGTTACGCCCCCGGCGCAGCTGCCCCCGGCCCAGCCGGTGCAGCAGCCCGCGCCGCAGCCGAACGACCAGCAGAAGGCCTGAGGCCACGTTTTGTCCGGGGTGAGTGATTCTCATCCCGGGTAAGTCGTTGTCCGGGTCCGGGTTGCCGTGAGGCTCCGGTTTGTTGGCCGCAAGGCGGAGGCAGTCAGACACACATGCGTATGCGCATCCCGTTCGATCCCCGGCGCAGCAAGCGCCGCACCAACCCCGACGGCACCATGTCGCTGGTGGAGCACCTCTCGGAGCTGCGCCGTCGACTGCTGATCGCGTTGGCGTGGATCGCGATCGGCACCCTGTTCGGGTTCTTCTGGTACTCGCATTCCCTGTTCGGGATCGAGAGCCTGGGCGAGATCCTGCGCGGCCCCTACTGTGATCTGCCCGCCTCCTCGCGCGCGAATCTCAGCGCCGACGGCGCCTGCCGACTGTTGGCGACCGCGCCGTTCGAGCAGTTCACCCTGCGGTTGAAGGTCGGCACCACCGCGGGTGTGGTGGTGGCCAGCCCGTTCTGGCTCTACCAGCTGTGGGCGTTCATCACGCCCGGCCTCTACGCCAAGGAACGCAAGTACGCGATCTCCTTCGTGGCGGCGGGCGCGGCGCTGTTCATCACCGGCGCGGTGCTGGCGTACTGGGTTGTCGCCCACGCGCTCAGCTTCCTGATGACCATCGGCAACAACGTCCAGATCACCGCGCTCTCGGGTGCGCAGTACTTCAGCTTCATCATCAAGCTGTTGGTGATCTTCGGCGTGAGCTTCGAAACGCCTTTGCTCATCGTGGGTTTGAACTTCCTGGGAGTTTTGACCTATCAGCGGCTCACCAAGTGGCGGCGCGGGTTGATCTTCGGCCTGTTCGTGTTCGCGGCCATCGTGACCCCGCAGGACCCGATCTCCATGCTGTCGCTTGCGCTCGCGCTGACCCTGTTGTTCGAGATCGCGGTGCAGGTGGCGCGCTTCAACGACAAGCGCCGCGCCCGCAATGCCGAGAACTGGGACAACCTCGCCGACGACGAGGCCTCCCCGCTCGACACCTCGGTCGGCGGCGTCGACGCGGCGAGCCCGGTCCCGGCGGCCGAACCGGTGGCCGCCACACCGCTGCAGAAAACAACGAGAGACGTGTCGGATTACTCCGATACGCTCTGACAAGTGATCTCAAGGTCGCTTACTGGCGAACTGGCGGCATTCGCCGCCGAACTGAAATTCCAGCTCGATCCGTTCCAGCGGCAGTCGTGTGAGGCGCTCGAGGGCGGGCACAGCGTGCTCGTCTGCGCGCCCACCGGCGCGGGCAAGACCGTGGTGGGCGAATTCGCCGTCCATCTGGCGCTGGCCTCGGGCGGCAAGTGCTTCTACACGACGCCGATCAAAGCGCTGTCGAATCAGAAGTTCGCCGATCTCACCGAACGGTACGGTCGGGACGAGGTCGGCTTGCTGACCGGCGACCAGTCCATCAACCCGGACGCCTCGGTGGTGGTGATGACCACCGAGGTGCTGCGCAACATGCTCTACGCGAGTTCGGATGCGCTGCGCGGGCTTTCGTACGTCGTCATGGACGAGGTGCACTATCTGGCCGACCGGTTCCGCGGCGCGGTGTGGGAGGAAGTCATCCTGCATCTGCCGCCGGAGGTGCGCCTGGTCAGCCTGTCGGCGACGGTGTCCAATGCCGAGGAGTTCGGCGCGTGGATGGAGACCGTCCGCGGTGATACCGCCGTCATCGTGGACGAGACCCGGCCGGTGCCGCTGTGGCAGCACGTCATGGTCGGCCGCCGCATGTTCGACCTGTTCGACTCCCGCTCCAGCGATGCCAAGGTGATCGTGGACGAGGATCTGCAGCGCTACATCAAACACCGCGAAGCCACCGACCGGATGGACAACTGGGCCGTTCCGGGGCGCGGGCGCGGTGGGCCGCGGCGATCGTTCCGGCCCATGCCGCGGCCGGAGGTCATTGCCAAGCTCGATGACGAGGGGCTGCTACCGGCGATCACCTTCATCTTCAGCCGCGCGGGATGCGATGGGGCACTGGCCCAATGCGTGCGCTCGCGGCTGGACCTCTCGCGCGAGGACGACCGCGAGGAGATCGACGCCATTATCGAGAAGCACACCGGGGATCTGCCGCGCAGCGACCTCGAGGTGCTCGGGTACTGGGAGTGGCGCGAGGCGCTGCACCGCGGCTTCGCCGCGCACCACGCCGGGATGCTGCCCGCCTTCCGGCACACGGTCGAGGAGCTGTTCGTGCGCGGGCTGGTGCGGGCCGTCTTCGCCACGGAGACACTGGCTCTGGGCATCAATATGCCCGCGCGCACCGTCGTGCTCGAACGGCTGGTGAAGTTCAATGGCGAGAGCCACGCCGAGCTGACGCCGGGGGAGTACACGCAGCTCACCGGGCGCGCGGGGCGGCGCGGCATCGATGTCGAGGGGCATGCGGTCGTTTTGTGGCAGCCCGAGGTCGATACCTCGGCGGTCGCGGGTCTGGCCTCGACACGGACGTATCCGCTGCGGTCCTCGTTCCGGCCGGGCTACAACATGTCGATCAACCTGGTCGATCGGATGGGTGCGGTGGAGTCGCGGGCACTGCTCGAGCGGTCCTTCGCCCAGTTCCAGGCCGACCGGTCGGTCGTGGGGTTGGTGCGTGGCATCGAACGCAATGAGGCCCAGCTGCGCAAGCTGCGCTCACAGCTCGGCGACGAGAGCTTCTTCGAGTACATCCAACTGCGCGAACGCATTCGGGAACGCGAACGCCACATCGAACGCCAGGGGCGCACCGATCGGCGGCAGGCCGCGGTCGCGGCGCTGACCTCGCTGCGGCGCGGGGATGTGGTGGCGATTCCGTCCGGACGCCGCCAGGGTCTGGCGGTCATCCTGGAACCCGATGCGACACCGGGCGATCCGCGACCGCTGGTGCTCACCGAGGACAAGTGGGCCGGGCGCATCTCGGCCGCCGACTTCCCGACCCCGGCCGAATCGCTGGGTCGGCTGCGGCTGCCCAAGCACGTCGATCACCGCACCGCGCGGGTGCGCCGCGATCTGGCCTCGGCGCTGCGCAGCACCGGCATCACCGCGCCCCGGCGCGGCCGTCACGGCGGCAAGTCCAAGGCCGCCGACGATCGCGAGCTGCAAACCCTGCGGCGGGCACTGCGCAATCACCCGGCACACGCGCGGCCGGATCGAGAGCAGTTGGCGCGCATCGGCGAACGCTACAACCGGGTCGAGCGCGAGACCGAGCAGCTGCGTCAGCAGGTGGCGGCCACCACGAACTCCCTCGCGCGCACCTTCGACCGGATCATCGGGCTGCTCGAGGAACGCGGCTACGTCGAGGACGGCGAGGTCACCCAGGACGGTCGCCGCCTGGCCCGCATCTACGCCGAGGCGGATCTGGTTGTGGCCGAGGCGCTTCGACAGGGACTGTGGCGCGGGCTCGGCCCGGCCGAGTTGGCCGCGGTGGTGTCGATCCTGGTCTACGAGTCGCGGCAGGAGGGCGGCTACCTCGGTGCCTCCGGTCCGACCGCGCCGATTCGGCGGGCCGTGGACGCCACCATCGGCGTGTGGTCGCAATTGCGCGCCGACGAGGCCCGGCATCGGTTGCAGCCCACCCGCGAACCCGACCTCGGTTTCGTCACCGGCGTCTACACCTGGGCCCGCGGCGACGATCTCGCCGATGCCCTGCTCGCCTCCGGCGATCGTGGAAATCCGCTCTCCGCCGGTGATTTCGTGCGCTGGTGTCGCCAGGTCATCGACCTGTTGGATCAGATTCACAGCACCGCCGACGATGTCGAGGTGGCGGCCACGGCGAGCAAGGCGGTGCGGGCCATTCGCCGGGGTGTCGTGGCCGTGGACGCGGCGTAGTAGAAACGACTGTGCTTTGATTCTTGGATGTACCGACCGCAGCGGGAATACGAGCATGTTCCCGCTCGGGGGGCTAGCGTGAGTACAACGAATTGCGAGTGGAGGCAAGCACATGAGCGGCCCGTACGGACCGAATGACGCCCCTGCCGGGGGAGGCAACGATCCGACGCAGCAGTGGGGTGGGCAGCAGCCCGCGCCCGGCGCCGGACCGACTCAGCAATGGGGCGGCCAGCAGCCCGCCCAGCCGACCACGCAGTGGGGCGACCCGTCGCAGCAGCAACCGCAGCAGCAGTGGGCGCAGAGCCAGCCGCAACAGCCGACCCAGCAGCCCTGGGGACAGTCGCAGCCGCAGCAGCCGGTGCAGCAGTGGGGGCAGAGCCAGCCGCAGCAGCCCGTGCAGCAGTGGGGGCAGTCGCAGCCGCAGTGGCCGCAACAGGGTCAGCCGGGACAGCCGGATTGGAGCCAGCAGTCCGGTCAGCAATGGCCGCAGCCGACGCAGCCGTCCGGCGGGAAGAAGAAGACCGGTGTGATCATCGGGATCGTGGCCGCCGTCGTGCTGGTGCTGGCCGCGGTCGGTGGCGGGTTGGCCTGGCTATTGAGCAAGGACCAGCTCGACAACAAGGCGGTCCAGACCGGTGTGCAGAAGGTGCTCAAGGATTCCTACGGCATCGACGATGTGCAGGACGTGAGCTGCCCGTCGGGTGAGAAGGTCCAGGTGGACAAGACCTTCGACTGCACGCTCAAGGTCGGTGGCGAGAACAAGAAGGTCACCATCAAGATCACCAAGGATGACGGCACCTACGAGGTCGGCCGCCCCAGCTGATCGGGAGCGAGTTCCTCGACAACCACGGTGGGTCCGTAGGCGATCAGGGGATCGCGTACGGGCCCTTCTGTTTGCGTTGGGTTAGCTCGCTGGTGTGCAGGGGTACAGTGGGCGACAGTTCAGTTCGCCAACGAATCGGGGGGGCCGATACATGAGTGCATTGCAGGTGGTTGGTCGGGGCGCGACGGCAGCGTCGGTGGCGCTCGGCGCGGTGTTGTCGGCACCGGTTGCCAGTGCGGACGGGTCGTCGACGCCGGTCGCTATCGACTGCACGACATTTCAGGCGGTGGTCGAGCCTGCGCGAATGCTGATCGCCTGCGGTGACGGCACCGTCACGGTCAAGGACATCACCTGGACCAGTTGGGGGCCGACGACCGCCGAGGGCGACGGCACGGAATACCGCGTTGTGTGCCAGCCCAATTGTGCCGGGGGCCATGAGGTCCACCAGCCGACCCACGTCACGCTGCGCAAGGTCTCCGAGCCCGGCGACTACTTCGGCGAAGCGGTGATCACCGACCTCAACGGGAATCCCGAAACCTGGCCCATGGCATCGCCGCGCTGACCGCGCCGGGGCGTCGGTTCAGCGTTTGGCCATGGCGGTGATGAGGCGCTTGACCGGGCTCTCGGCGTTGTAGGCAATGGCCAACTGCGCCAGGCGATCCGGATCGGCGGGGGTGTGGGGTAGTAGGTCGGGGCCGGAGTAGTCGACCTTGGCGTCGCGCACCACCCGGACCACGGGGGCCGCGGCCTTCAGATAGTCGTCGGCGGCAACGAGTTTCGCGCGCACGCCCTTGGCGAGGTCGGAGTCCGGGTCGGCGGCCGCTGCCCGAAGCGCCTCCACCGAGCCGTATTTGGAGATGAGCTGGGCCGCGGACTTGTCGCCGATGCCCGCCACCCCGGGCAGGCCGTCGGAGGCGTCGCCGCGCAGAGTGGCCATATCGGCGTAGGCCGGGCCCGCATTCTGCTCCGGCACACCGTATTTCGCCGCCACCTCGGCCGGACCCCACAGTTCGGCCTTGGCCAGACCACGACCGACGTAGAACACGCGCACCGGCGGAGCGGGCGTATCGCGCACCAACTGCAGCAGATCCCGGTCGCCACTGACGACGATCACCTCGTCGACGCTCTCCTGCGTCGCGAGGGTCCCGATCACATCGTCGGCCTCGAGTCCCTCGGCCCCCGCCGTCGCGATCCCGGCCGCCTCCAACACCTCCATGATCATGTCGACCTGCGGCGTCAACGTATCCGGCACCTCTTCGAGCTCCACCCCGTCGGCCGACACCCCACCCTCCTCGGCCACCCGATGCGCCTTGTACGAGGGCACCAGATCCACCCGATACTGCGGCCGCCAATCCAGGTCCAAACACACCACCAACCGACTCGGCGCATGCTGCTTGACCAGCGCCGCAACCATATCGGTGAACCCACGCAACGCATTCACCGGCCGCCCATCCGGCGCGGTGATCTTCTCGGGAATCGCATAGAACGCCCGAAACCACAAACTCGCCCCATCGAGCAGCAACAACGGACCGGCGGCAGGGTTGCTCATAGCCCCCGACCCTACCGGCACCACCCGACAACCCGGCGCATAGCGACCTCGATGTGGCCTTCCGTGCGGTTGCGGGTCGAGGGGGTCGCTCGATCGTGCCGGTGCGGTGAAAGCCACAGTTCGCATTGGCGCTGGTTGAAAGGCGGTGGGACGCACTGGCGTCGACGCGCGGCGTGGAAAAATCGCGCCCCGTTGGGGGTGCGAAGTTTGTCGGTGGCTGGAGGGTGGCGGGGATTGGGGAGTAGCGTCGGGTGCCATGAGCTCTCATGACGAGTCACGGTTCGCGGCGGAGGTCTACGGGGCGCGGTTGGAGCGGGCGGCGGAGTTGACCCGCGCTGCCCACCTGGACGCGCTGTTGATTACACCGGGGCCTGACCTGCGGTTTTTGCTTGGGTCGCGGGCGCAGTCGTTCGAACGGCTGACGTGTTTGGTGATCCCGGCCAGTGGCGAGACACCGTCGGTGGTGATTCCGAAGCTGGAGTTGGCTTCGTTGAAGGGGTCCGCGGCCGGAGAGCTCGGGCTACAGGTCATCGACTGGGTGGACGGGGTGGACCCGTACCGCATCGTCAAGGGTGTGCTCAATGCCGGTGCGCGCGTGGCGGTCACCGATGTGATGCCCGCGCTGCACCTGCTGCCCATCGCCGATCAGCTTGGCTCGCTGCCGGTTTCGGCCACCCCGCTGCTGCGTGAGCTGCGAATGGTCAAGGACCCCAGCGAGGTCGAGGCGCTGCGCCGCGCGGGCGCGGCGATCGACCGCGTGCACGCCCGCATGGGTGAGTTCCTGCGCCCCGGCCGCACCGAGGCCGAGGTGGGCGCGGATATCGCGGCCGCCATTGTCGAGGAGGGCCACACCGAGGCCGATTTCGTCATCGTGGGCAGCGGCCCGCACGGCGCGGACCCGCACCACCTGGTCTCCGAGCGCGTCATCGAGGCCGGTGACGTGGTGGTCATCGATATCGGCGGCCCCGTCGAGCCCGGCTACTTCTCCGACTCCACCCGCACCTACGTCCTCGGCGAGCCCGACGAGGAAATCGCCGCCCAGTTCGCCGAACTCGAAAAGGCCCAGGCCGCAGCCGTCGCCGCGGTCCGCCCCGGCGCCACCGCCGAATCCATCGACGCCGCCGCCCGCGACGTCCTGGTCGCCGCCGGTCTCGGCGACTATTTCGTCCACCGCACCGGCCACGGCATCGGCCTCTCGGTCCACGAGGAACCCTACATCGTCGCGGGCAACGACCTGGTCCTCGAGCCCGGCATGGCCTTCAGCATCGAACCCGGCATCTACTTCCCCGGCAACTGGGGCGCCCGTATCGAAGACATCGTCATCGTCACCGAAGACGGCTGCGAGTCCATGAACAAGCGCCCGCACGGCCTAACCCGCCTGGGCTGACCACGACGTGCTCCGAGGGCTGTGCGCGACTTCAGGCGCTGGCGTCGAAAGTGGCTGTGTAGTGCCAGAAGTCGCGCATGGTCGAGTCGGGGATGGGGCTGTCCATGCCTACCTGGGTGAGGAGGATGGCGATGGTGCCTGTTGAGGGGATGAGGTGGGCGGAGGTGCCGGAGCCGCCTACCCAGCCGTAGCGGCCTGGCACGTTCCAGGGGTCGATGGGGGTGATGTCGACCGCTGAGCCGAAGCCCCAGCCCTGGCCTTCGAGGAAGAGGTCGCCGTGGGTGCGTAGGGCCGGGGTGGTGTGGTCGGTGGTCATGAGGCGGATCGAGTTGGCGGACAGGAGTTTTCGGCCGTCGGGGGTGGCGCCGTCGGCGAGGAGCATGCGGGCGAAGCGCAGCCAGTCGTCGGCGGTGCCCGCGAGGCCGCCGTTGCCGAGGGGGAAAGGTGGCGGGGTGGTCCATTGGCCGTCGGGGCCGTCGGCGAGTGTGAGGCCGGTGTCGCTTCGGCGGTAGTAGGAGGTCAAGCGGTCGCGTGCGGACTCCGGGACCGTGAAGCCGGTGTCGGACATGCCGAGTGGTTCGAAGATTCGCTCGGCGAGGAAGTCGGGGAGGGAGCGGCCGGACGCGCGGGTCACGAGTGCGCCCTGCAGGATCGAGCAGGTGTCGTAGAGCCACGCGGTGCCGGGCTGGGCGAGCATGGGGACCTGCGCGAGTGCCTTGAGCCAGTCGTCCATGGGCGGGTAATTGTGTGGCGCGCGGCCGTCGGGCTGCACGCCGAACAACGCCTGGATGGCGGGAAGGGAGAAGTCGGAGGCCCAGCCGTAGCCCGCTTGGGAGCTGAGCAGGTCGAAGACCGTGATCGGGCGATGGGCGGGCACCACCTCGTCGATCGGGCTGTTCGGGGTACGCACCACCATCGGGTGCATGAGTTCGGGCAGCCAGGGGCCGATGGGATCGTGCAGGCCGAACACCCCGTCTTCGACGAGCATCAGCACGGCCGCCGCGGTCAGCGGTTTGGTGATGGAGGCCCACCGGAATATCGAATCCCTCGCCATGGGCGTCGTGCCGTCGGCGTGGGCGAGACCGACGGCGGCGGTTTCGATCCGGTCGCCGCGGGCGATCAGCCCCACCGCGCCCGGGACGCCGCCGTCATCGACGTGGGCCTGCAACACTTCTCGAAGCGTGGACATGGATCAACCCTCTCTCGTGCGCGTTCGAGAAATGGGACGACCCGTGCGCCGCAAAGTAATCGGTCTCGACCGGGTTCAGTTGGCCACGGCGTCGGTCTTGAAGACGCTGCTCGCGAGGACACGCTTCACCTCGATGGCGATCACCACGCGGGTCGGGTTCTCGCGCGGCTGGCGGTAGCGACCCGCGTAGCGATCGACGGCGTCAGCAACCGAGTCGGCGTCCTCGAGGATGGTGGCGGGACCTTCGAGGGTGATCCACCGCGGCCCGTCGACCTGGCTGACCGCCGCATAGCCCGAGCGACGCACATTGTTGACCTTGACCGAGCCGTTGTTGGTGATGATCCGGGCGATCCCGGCCTCCGGATCCCAGGTGAACCCGACCGCGACCACGTGCGGGGTGCCATTGGCGCGCAGGGTGGTGAGGGTGGCCAGGTGACGCTCGGTGACGAAGTCGGCGGCGGCGGGCGATAGCTCGGGGCGTGCGGCGGTGCTGGTCATGATCAGACGCTAGCAATCCGGACGCGGACGCACCGGACGGCGGTGCCGTGGTGGCAAACTGTCCGCCATGGGTTTCGGATCGCGGGACGTCGACAAGGGCGTCGTGCTGGTGCTGGGTGGGCGCAGTGAGATCGGGTTGGAAGTGGCGCGGCGGCTGTCGCCCGGCCGGGTGGTGATTCTGGCCGCGCGCCGCAGCGACCAGTTACAGGAGCAGACGCGCGAGCTGCTCATCGCCGAGGCGGCGGCGGTGCACTGCGTGGAGTTCGACGCCGACGATATGGCGAGTCATCAGCCGCTGCTGGAGAAGATCGTCGCCGAGCACGGACGCATCGGGGTCGCGGTGGTGGCGTTCGGGATTCTGGGCGATCAGGCGCGGGCCGAGGCGGATCCGGCGCACGCGGTCGAGATCGTGACGACCGACTATGTCGCCCAGGTCAGCGTGCTCACCGCGCTCGCGAATCTACTGCGGGAACAGGGTGACGGCCAGATCGTGGTGTTCAGCTCGATCGCCGGTGTCCGGGTGCGGCGCGCGAACTACGTGTACGGGTCGGCCAAGACGGGTTTGGATGGATTCGCGACCGGGTTGCAGATGGCCTTGCACGGCAGCGGAGTTCATCTGCTCATGGTCCGGTCGGGTTTCGTGATCGGGCGCATGACGGCCGGAATGGAACCGGCTCCGCTGTCCAGCACCCCCGATCAAGTGGCCGACGCCGTGGTGGCCGGACTGTATCGGCGGGCGCGAGATGTGGCGGTGCCGCGCCGGATTCGCTTGATGTTCCTGGCCATGCGCTATGTGCCGTACTCGCTGTGGCGTCGGATGCCGCGATGATCGACACTCCACTGCCGTCGACCCCGATTCCGGTGATCGGGATCGGGGCCGACGGCTGGGACGGGCTGGGCGGCCCCGCCCGTCGCGAGATCGCGGCGTGCGAGGTATTGTTCGGCTCCGCACGACAATTGGCGTTGATACCCGAGGACGAGACGCGTGCCGAGCTGGTGTCGTGGCCGTCGCCGCTGGTGCCCGCGCTACCGGGGCTGCTCGAACGGTATGCCGGGCGACGGCTCGGCGTGCTGGCCAGCGGCGATCCGATGTTCTTCGGCATCGGCACCACGCTCACGAAACTGGTTGGCGCGCAGGCGCTTCGCGTGTTCCCGCAGCCTTCGTCGGTGTCGCTGGCGTGCGCGCGGCTGGGGTGGGCGCTCCATGAGACACCGGTCGTGAGCGCCGTCGGGCGACCTGTGGAGACGGTGCTCCCGGAATTGGCGGACGGGCGTAGGGTTCTCGTGCTCAGCTCCGACGAGCACACTCCCGGGCAGTTGACGAACCTGTTGGCGCACAATGGCTTCGGCAACTCCACAGTGACCGTGCTGGAGCAGCTGGGCGGGCCGAGTGAACGCCTCCTGACCGGCGTCGCCGCGCACTGGGACCATTCGCTCGGCGACGCCCTCAACATCGTCGCCATCGACTGCGTCGCCGATCCTCGAGCCCAGCGGCTCACCCGAATTCCGGGCCTACCCGACGCGGCGTACGGCGGTGACGGCCAGCTCACCAAGTCCGAGGTGCGCGCCCTCACCCTGTCCGCGCTCGCCCCCGCGCCGGGGGAGCTGCTGTGGGATGTCGGTGGCGGTTCGGGCACCATCGCCATCGAATGGTGCCGCACGAACCCCGCCTGCCGCGCCATCGCCTTCGAACGAATCGAGTCCCGCCGCAAGCAGATTGCCGAGAATGCCATGAGCCTGGGCGTCCCGCAGGTCGAGGTGCGCGGTCCCGCACCCGGGTCGTTCGCGGAAACTCCCACGCCGGACGCGATTTTCATCGGCGGTGGGCTCACCCAGGAGGGCATGTTCGACGCCTGCTGGCAGCGGCTGCGCCCCGGCGGCCGTCTGGTCGCGAGCGCGGTCACGGCCGATTCCGATGCCCTGCTGCTGAGTCTGGCCGAACGCCACGGCGGTGCGTTGCGTCGCTTCCAGATCTACCGCGCCGAGCCGCTGGGCGGATTCACCACGTTCCGTCCGCAGCTCCCGGTCACCCAGTGGTCGGTGGTGAAACCGGTACCGCCGCAACCCAAACCGTCGCACCGCTAATACGGCAGCGCGAGCGGACCGGGCTCGAACACCGTCACCAGCACGACAAGATTGCCGTACGGGGCCGACCCGTTGGCCATGCGGTGCGCCATCTTGGCGAACGACATCCGCCACCGGTACTTGGCCTCGATCTCGGCCTGCACCCGCGGCACGAGGGTCCCGGCGCTGATCAGCCGCGCGTGGCCCTGCAACTGCCGCGACCCGACGACGGGATTGCCTCGCCAGTCGCCGGGCTGCACCAGCACCCGCCCGTCGTGGGCGAGCTGCTCGGATTCGGCGGAGTAGGAGGAGGTCCGGAAGGCGATCCCATTGTCGCCGATCGGCACCACCAGTCGCGGCACGGTCACCAGTTGTCCCGGTCCGACGACCCGGGTGACCAGAACGGTCTTGGCCTCCTGCCACATCGCGGCCGCCGCCGACAGTTGCCGAGGGGCTGGTGCGGGTTGCGGCGTCGAGCGGGCGAACTGGGTGCGCGCCGCCGCGGGGTCGATCATGAGGTCCGTCATCGCCTGCGATCCTTCCGTGCCGAAATCCAAACTGGCTCGGTGTCGGGCGCGGAGCGAACCGGGAGTCATACCCGCACAGCGGTTGCTGTGTATTCGCTCACGAGGCGACGCGACCTTCTCACCGTGTGTCCGGCCCAACACCGGGCGCATGCACGACACACATGGTGGCCCACTGAGTTTCGCCACAAGCGCACCGGCGGCCACCCTGCCCCAACACTTCTCGACCGACGCGAGTCGGTCCCCTTCGATAGTCCAGATATTCGTACGCTTCGGCAACGACACTGGTCAGGAGGGTGCGGGACAGGGTGGCCGCGCTAGACGACGTCGGTGGTGCGCGTCACCTCGTAGCCGAGAAGTCGCTCGGCCTCTTCGATGCCGCCCTGCAGGTCGCCGACAGCATTCATTTTGGACAGGTCCAGCCCGATCGCGACCAGGGTCAGGGCGATCTCGGAGGACAGTCCAGTAATGATCACGCTCGCGCCCATGAGACCGGACGCGTCGACGGTCTGGACCAGGTGATTGGCGACCGTGGAGTCGATGGTCGGGACACCGGTGATGTCGATGACGACCACCTTGGCGCGATTGCCGCGAATGGCGCTGAGTAGCTGTTCGGTGAGCTGGCGGGCGCGCTGGCCGTCGAGCACGCCGATGATCGGCAGGATCAGCAGTTGCTCGCGCACCTGCAGCACCGGCGTGGACAGCTCCCGAATGGCCTCCTGCTGCTGGCGGATGATGCGCTCGCGCTCCTCGACGAAGCTGACGCCCACGGTATTGGCAATCCGGTTGGCGGCGGGCTCGTAGGCGTCGAGAATCCGGTTCAGCAAATCGAAGTCGGATTGGTATTTCTCGAAAAGGCTGCGGGCGAGAACGTCTCGCAGGAGCAGCACGATACCGAGCACCTCATCGGTTTCCACGCCGCGGGGGATGATGCGCTCGGAGAGATTGCGCGCATAGTTTTGCAGCGCTTCCACGCTACCGGTTTCCAGCACCTCGACATAGTTGTCGTAGACGGTGGTGGCTTCGGAGAATATCTCCTCGGAGGACATGGCCGTCAGCAGCCGGGCGTCGGTGATCCGCCGCGCCCACTTCTCCCGCAGTGCCGTGCGGTTCTGCCGCAGATGCTGGACCAATTCGGGTAGTAGCGCCGTACCGGGCCGCAGGCCCGCTGTGCCGTCGGGATCGGGGACGGCCTCGGAGTTGTTCGGGCGGACGGGAGTTCCGGCAGTCATTACCTATGCCCTTTCCAATCACGGCAACCGCTAGTTATCGAAACCAATTGCCGCGACGGTTTATCGCCAGGAGATCCACCGTCCGCTTTTTCGACCCGGTGATCTCGAACCGAGCAAACCGTACTGCGATTTCACCGTCCACACCACATGTGCGAGCAAACTCGCGCGATTCGCGCCGAAATCCCCGCCGCCCAGAGCGGGCAAACCACACGGTACGGGAGCTTTTGAACGCGGCGTCAGGTGGACGACGCGGGTGGGACGCGCACAACCGGGTGAACGGTCTGCCGAATATGGTTCAGCGCCCTACTGATTACCGGAGGGCGGGTGGAGGAGGAAGGCTCGTTCGAGGAGGGTGGCGAGGGCGGCTCGGTCGTCGTCGTCGAGTTTGTTCAGGCCCTCGTGGGTGGTGTGCATTTTCGCGCGGATCGCGTCGGTGATCCGTTCGCCCTCGGGGGTGATGACCAGGGTGGTGACGCGGCGGTCGGAGGGGCTGGTTTCGCGGCGGACGAGGCCGCGCTTCTCGAGGCGGTTGATGATGCCGGTGATATTGGAGGCGTCGCAGGCCATGGTGTCGGCGAGGGCGCGCATGGCGAGGGGACCGCGGCGCAGGACGGTCAGTGCCTTGCCTTGGCTCGCGGTGAGGTTTTCGCTGGCGGCCGCGAGGGTGAAGTCGCCGTAGAAGACGCCGAGCGAGAGCGAGAGCAACTCCATGAGCCGGGCGGTGTCGACGGGAGCTGCTGGCATGAGAACCACCCTATCGGCAGATGCTTGACTATCTCAAGTATCTGCCGCTAGCGTCGGATTGCTTGAAGTTCTCAACCATCGACATTGGCAAGTAACTGCGAGGAGCATTCCGTGACCGTCACCGCTTCCGACACGTCCCGCGCGGCCCGACTGCTGTCACGGCCGATCACGGTCAATGGGCTGACGGTCCCGAATCGCATCGTCATGGCTCCGATGACCCGAATGTTCTCTCCCGGCGGCGTTCCCGGTGACGATGTGCGGTCCTACTACGCGCGTCGCGCGGCCGCGGGTGTCGGCTTGATCGTCACCGAGGGCACCTATGTCGGCCACGAGTCGGCCGGGCAGAGCGACCGGGTGCCGCGGTTCCACGGTGAGGAGCAGTTGGCGGGCTGGGCCAAGGTCGCCGCGGACGTGCACGCCGCGGGCGGCACCATCGTGCCGCAGCTGTGGCACATCGGCATGGTCCGCAATCCCGGCGAGGCGCCCTTCCCCGACGCCCCGCCCGTCGGCCCCTCGGGCATTCGCGTGGACGGCACCGAAGGCCGAGGCAAGGCGATGACCCGAGGCGATCTCGACGATGTCATCGGCGCGTTCGCCGACGCCGCCGCGGCCGCCGAGCGCATCGGCTTCGACGGCGTCGAATTGCACGGCGCGCACGGCTATCTGCTCGACCAGTTCCTCTGGGAGCGCACCAACCGCCGAACCGATTCCTACGGTGGCGATTCCGTGGCCCGGACCCGGTTCGCGGCCGAGATCGTGGCCGCGGTCCGGGCGGTCGTCTCGCCCGATTTCCCGGTGATCTTCCGCTACTCGCAGTGGAAGCAGGAGGCCTACAGCGCGCGCCTGGCCGAGACGCCGCAGGAGTTGGAGGCGATCCTGGCCCCGCTCGCCGCGGCCGGTGTGGACGCTTTTCACGCCTCCACCCGCCGCTATTGGCTGCCGGAGTTCGAGGGCTCGGACCTGAACCTGGCCGGATGGACCAAGAAGCTCACCGGCACAACGACTATCAGCGTCGGCTCCGTCGGCCTCGACGGCGACTTCCTGCGTGCCTTCAGCGGGGAGGGCGCCGCCCTCGGCAGCCTCGACAACC
The DNA here is from genome assembly GCF_035818795.1 of Nocardia sp. CDC160. NCBI lineage: Bacteria > Bacillati > Actinomycetota > Actinomycetes > Mycobacteriales > Nocardiaceae > Nocardia > Nocardia sp. CDC160. The sequence continues at coordinate 96,118 of NZ_JAYKYT010000004.1, forward strand.
TCCTCGATCGCCTCGAACGCGATGAATTCGATCTGGTCGCCGTCGGCCGCGCCCTGCTCCAGGATCCGGAGTGGGCGGCCAAGGTTCTCGACGGACGCATCGACGAGCTGAAGCCGTATGACGCCGCGGCGCTGAAGACCTTGAGCTAGCGCCGCGGGTCGTCCGGTGACACATCGGACGATCCGCGCATCGGTTCTCGTCATTGTGCACAGCCCCGGTGCCCGGAATCTTTGTTGTTTGCCGATGGTCTGCGACGCGGGGGCTCACTAGCTTCGTATCGGCTGCCCGGAGAAATTCCGGCGCTACCGCGACGAGCCATGTGGGCCGTCCCGTTCGAGAGGACCAATCACCGTGGAGATTTCGGGCTCCGCCGCCATTGTCACCGGAGGTGCGTCCGGGCTGGGTGCGGCTACCGCCAAGCGCTTCGCCGACGCGGGCGCGACCGTCTTCGGCCTGGATCTGGCCCAGTCGATCGAGCGTGCGGGTGACAGCGTCCCCGCCGGTGTCACCCTCATCCCGACCGATGTCACCAGCGGTGACGAGGTGGCCGCCGCGGTCGCCACCGTCGTGGAATCCGGTGTGCCGCTGCGCATTGTCGTCAACTGCGCCGGTGTGGGCTGGGCGGGACGCATCCTGTCCAAGAACGGCCCGCACGATCTGGAGCTGTTCCGCATTGTCCTGACGGTCAATCTGCTGGGCACGTTCAATGTGATGCGCCTGGCCGCCGACGCCATCGCCAAGACCGATCCGGTCGACGAGTTCGGTTCGCGCGGCGTCATCATCAACACCGCCTCGGTCGCGGCGTTCGAGGGTCAGATCGGGCAGATCGCCTACTCGGCGTCCAAGGGCGGCGTCTCGGCGATGACGCTTCCCGCCGCACGTGACCTGGCGCAGTTCGGAATTCGCGTGAACACCATCGCTCCGGGAACCGTCGACACCCCGATGCTCGCCCATGTCACCCCGGAGGTCCGCAAGGGTCTCGAATCCGGAATCCCATTCCCCTCGCGTCTGGGTCGCCCGGACGAGTACGCGCAGCTGGCGCAGTACATCACCGAGCACGACTACCTCAACGGCGAGACCGTCCGGATGGACGGTGCCCTCCGTATGGCTCCGCGCTGATCGCGTTCGGCAGCATGACGGTGGGTCGGCCGTCGGTGTGGAACGACGTTGTTTGACCTGTTGGGGGCTGGTTTCGCCTAGGGTGGTGCGGGTGAGTGCTGCCGCGTCGCGAACGATTGCTTTGCCGCACTGCCGGGTGAGTTACGCCGAGTACGGTGCGGAAGACGGAATGCCGGTGCTGTATTGCCACGGTGTGCCCGGAACACATTTGGAGGGTGAGGCTTTCGATGAAGCCGGGGCCGCCGCCGGGGTGCGGGTGGTGGCGGTGGATCGGCCGGGGATGGCGGAGTCGTCGCTACCGGCGGGGGAGCGGGTGGCCGATTGGGTCGACACCGTTGTCGAGCTGGCGGATCGGTTGGGGTTCGAGCGGTTCGGTGTCATCGGGGTCAGCGGTGGCGGGCCGTACGCGCTGGCCATCGCGGCGCGGCTGCCGGAGCGGGTGACGGGGGTCGCCGTGGTGTCCGCGCCCGCACCTGCCGGTGAGCAGGCCGATGCCGCCGAGTTGGATCCGGTGGCCCGTAAACGGCGGCGCGGGCTGAATGTGTTGCGGCGCATACCGTTTCTGGTGCATCCCATGGCCATGGAAATGTCGATGGTGATCCGCAGACAGCGGGGCGTGGCGGGACTGGTCGCCCAGATGGCGAGCGTGGACCGCGAACGCGTCGAGGGCGATGCCGAGCTGACCGCCAAACTCGAGGAGAACCTGCGCCGCAGTTTCGAGCAGGGCAGTCGCGGTTTCGCCACCGACATCCGCCTGGTCTTCACCCGAGACTGGGGCTTCGCCCTCACGGATGTGACGGTGCCCGTGCAGGTTTGGCACGGCGACGCCGACGGCAATGTCCCCGCCGACGATGCCCACCGCCTCGCCGCGGCGCTCCCGCACGGCCGCCTGCATATTGTGCCGGGAGCCGGGCATCTCCTGTTCGTCGACCGCCCCGCCGACATCCTCGCCTCGATGGGCGGCGAGCAGTCCTGACCACGACCCCGGGAGCGACGAAATGGCAGGTGCCCCCATGCGTTTGGTGATCCTGGGACCCAATGGCTCGGGCAAGGGCACCCAGGCGAAGCTGCTGAAGGACGAGCTCGGCATCCCGCACATCTCGACCGGCGAACTGCTACGCGCGGCCGCGCGCGACGGCACCGCCCTGGGCCGCGAGGCCGCACCCATGGTCGAATCCGGCGGGCTCGTGCCCGACGACCTCGTGCTGAAGATGCTCGATGAACGACTGGCCGCGCCCGACGCGGCACAGGGTTTCATCCTCGACGGCTACCCCCGCACCCTCTCCCAGGCCGAAGCCCTCGACGAACTGCTCACCGACCGCCCCCTGGATCGAGTGATCGAACTGGACGTGGCCGACGAGGTCATCCTCCAACGCTGCGCCGCCCGATTCGCAATCGAACACCGCCGCGACGACGACCCCGAGGTGGTTCGATCGCGACTGGCGTTGTACCGCACCAACATTCCGCCGATCATCGCCCGCTACCGACAGCGCGGCATCGTGGCCACGATCGACGGCACCGGCGAGATCGAGGAGATCTTCCAGCGCATTCGCGCGGCGCTATCGAAGTAATTGCGGCTCAGGCTGTTTCGCGGGCCGTGGCCAGAATGGCGGCAATGGCCGGATCGGTCGCCGCCACCTCGTCGAGTGCGGCACTGAGCGTTTCGTTGTAGGTCGCGCTCGCCTCCTGATACCGCCTGCGACCCGCGTCGGTGATCACCGTGTACACCCCGCGCTTGTCATCCGGGCACAGATCCCGATACGTGAACTCCGCCGAGTTCAACCGACCGACCAGCCGCGTGACCGAACTCTGATTGAGCCCGAGCTTGTCGGCCAACTCCTGCATCCGCAGCTCATCGTTCTCGGCCTGATCCAGAAAGCTCAACGCCCGATACTCCGACAGCCCCAGCCCGTGCCGCCGCTGCAGCGCGGTCGACAGTCGGTTCTCCACATGCGCGTGCAACAGCAGCATCCGGTTCCACACTGTCGAGTCCGTGCCGACTTTCCCTGCGCTGACCTGCGATGGCATCGATCACTCCTCGAACTGATGATTCGGTCTTGACACAAGTTTACTTGTACATGCATGCTTTTCAACGTCCGAAGTACTTGCACATACATACAACTACTGGGGAGATCGATACCCATGGCTTGGGTCTACCTGCTCATCGCATCCGTCTTCGAGGTCGTCTTCGCCCTGGCAACCAATGCCACCCACGGCTTCACCGTCCTCGGTCCGTCGCTGCTGACCGCCGCGGCGGCCGCGGGCGGCATCTTCTTCCTGAGCCTGGCGCTGAAGTCTCTCGATGTCGGTGTCGGCTACACGGTGTGGACCGGCATCGGCTCGGTCGGCACCGTGGTGTTCGGCTCGGTCGTCTTCCACGAGGCCATGACGCCCGCGAAGGTGCTGGCCTTCATTCTCATCATCGGGGGAGTGCTCGGCCTGAAGATCGCCGACAAGCTCACCGGCGCACGGACCGCCTGAAATCCCTTCCATCCGAAACTGTTTCGAGGAGCATCGTCATGTCCTGGATCTACCTGCTGATCGCCGCGGTCTTCGAAATCGCCTTCGCGCTGGGCACCAATGCCACCAAAGGCTTCACTCGGCTGTGGCCGTCGGTGTTCACCCTGCTGGCCGCCGCGGGCGGAATCTTCACGCTGAGTCTGGCCCTGCGCACCCTGGATGTCGGTGTCGGGTACACGATTTGGACCGGCATCGGCTCGATCGGCACCGTCGTGCTGGGCGCGCTGATCTACAAGGAGAAGATCACCGCCCCGAAGATCGTCGCCTTCGCCTCGATCATTGCCGGGGCGCTGGTGCTGCGCCTTGCCGCCGGAGCCTGAACCAGCCGCCGGAGCCTGAACCGCGGGAGGGACGCTTCTCGGGAGCGTCCCTCCGGTAACGGTCGAGCGGTTGATTCATGCCGCATTCATCTGTAGCAGTACAGTCTTTACCTTCGCGTCAGAGTCGGGCCGGAAGTCGGACACGATGCGATGCCACCGTTTTGGCGATCTTCGCTGGAACGGGAGTACGTGTTGTCACCTTTGAATCGCCGCAGCTTTCTCGGCGCCTCTGCTGCTGCGGCGGCCGGTGTGGCCGCCTCGGGTTCGTTGCCACCCACGAACGCGAGTGCCGCCACCGGCACGATCGCGGATGTCAAACACGTCGTGATCCTCATGCAGGAAAACCGTTCGTTCGACCACTATTTCGGCACCCTCAAGGGCGTGCGCGGCTTCGGCGACAAGGCCACGATCCTGCTGTCGGGCGGCAACAGCGTCTTCAACCAGCCCAATGGCACTGGGCGGCAATACCCTTGGGCGCTGAGCGGCAAGGGCGGTTCGGCCGCCCAGACCGCCGCCCAATGCGACGGCGACCTCCCGCACGCCTGGGCCGATCAGCACGGAGCCTGGAACAACGGGCATCTCGACGCCTGGGTGTCGGCCAAGGGCAGCGTGCGCACCATGGGTTACCTAGGGCGCAGCGATATTCCGTTTCACTATGCGCTGGCCGACAACTGGACCATCAACGACGCCTATCACTGCTCGGTGCTCAGCGCCACCGGCCCCAACCGCACCTACCACTGGAGCGGCATGATCGACCCGGCCGGGACCGCAGGAGGACCGGCCAATGATGGCGGTGACGAGTCGGGCCTGCGCTGGCAGACCTATGCCGAGGCGCTGCAGACCGCGGGCGTGAGCTGGAAGGTGTACCAGAACGCCGCCGACAACTACGGCGACAACGCCCTCGCCTACTTCACCCAGTTCACGAACGCCGCACCCGGCAGTCCGCTGGCGGTCAACGGCATGGGCTCGGTGCCCGCGACCACCGGCAAGACCCCGGATGACATTGTGGCCGCGCTGAAGTCGGATGTGGTCGGCGGCAAGCTGCCGCAGGTGTCGTGGATCGTGCCCGATCAGGGCTCGTCCGAACACCCCGACGCCCCGCCGAACGATGGCGCGCACTTCATCCACAATGTGATCAACGCGCTCAACGCCGATCCGAACGTCTTCAACTCGACGGTCCTGATCCTCAACTACGACGAGAACGACGGACTGTTCGACCACGTGCCGCCGCCGGTGCCGCCCGCCGGGACCGCCGACGAATTCATCAATGGCGTCCCCATCGGCCTGGGCTTCCGGGTGCCGTTGATCATCATCTCGCCGTGGACGCGCGGCGGTTGGGTGAGTTCGGAAGTGTCGGACCACACTTCGGTGCTGCGCTTTCTGGAGACCTGGACCGCCGCCCTCGGCAAGAAGGCCGTCTGCCCCAATATCAGCGCCTGGCGGCGTCAGGTGTGCGGCGACCTGACCGGCATGTTCAATTTCGCGTCCCCGGTGAACGGACTGCCGACGCTGCCGGACACCAGTGCCGTGATCGGACCGGCCACCTGCTCGGCCCAAACCAATCCGAAGCCGACCTCGAATGCGTTGCCCGCCCCCGAATCCGGCACCCGGCAGGCACGGGCGCTGCCGTATCAGCCCAACGCCTATCTTGACCACTACACCTTCGGCACCAACGGCGAGGCCCGCGCCTGGATCAATTTCGCCAATGTCGGCGGACCCGCGACGCGTGCGGTGCATTTCTCGACCTACGCCAATGCCTTTCGCGGTGGCGGGCCGTGGCAGTACACGATCGGCGCGGGCGGCACCGCCAGCGACTTCTACGAGGTGGGCACCGGCTACGGCAATGGTGCCTACGACCTGACCGTGGTGGGCCCCAATCGATTCCTGCGCCGCTTCCAGGGCAATGTGACCACCGCGGGCAAGACGGTCGGCGTCTCGACCTCGTATTCGAACGCGCCCAATACCGGCAAGCTCGCGATCTGGTTCGCCATGACGAACTCGGGCACCTCCTCGGTCACCTTCACCATCAAGGCCAACCAGTACCGCACCGACGGGCCCTGGACGTATGCGGTGGCGGCGGGCAAGACCGTCAGCGACTACTTCAACGCCATTGCCTACAACAACGGCTGGTACGACTTCACCGTCACGGTCAGCTCGGATTCGGCCTGGTCACAACGGTTTACCGGACACCTCGAGACGGGCGCGGCCAGCGTCAGCGGCTAGCCGCCGATCGCCCGGACAACTCACAGCGAAGAGAAAGCACTACCTGGTGGAACCGTCGGACACGAACGAACTCGGGCGCAATGCCTCGACCGAGACGCCATTCATCGAAAAGCCCCGCCTGAATCTGGGGAGGCACCTGCCGCGCGCCATGGCCGTCACCGCGCTGCTGACGCTCACGGTCGCGGCCGTGGTCGCGGTGGAATCGCGGGGCGACGACAAGGTGGGCAATGTCAAGGCGTCCTCGTCGACCACGGAAGACACGACGACGCAATTGGATTCGACCACGCAGGTGAGCGAGGTCGCCGATGTGTCGGAGACGCCGAGCGATGTGCCGGTGCCCGAGGATACCGCCGGTGACGGCGCGAACCAGGCCACCGATGACGGCTCGGGCGGGACGACCGCGACCGATACGCCGGTCACGACCACCGACACTCCGGTGACGACGACGGACACCCCGGTGACCACGACCACCGATACGTCCACCTCCAGCGCGCCGAGCGTGTCGATCAGCGTGAACGCCAGCGCGAATCTTGGAATGCCGACCGATTCCTACAGTGTGGCAACGACTTCGGAGACACCCGTTACGACCACGACGGATCCGGCTGCAGCGAACACGATCACGGTGACCGTCACGCCGAGCACCACCGACACCACGCCGACCACGACTCCGACGAGCACGACGACGGTTCCGCCGGTCACCACGACGACACCGGTCACGACCACCACGCCGATGATCACGACCACGCCGGTCACCACGACGCCGTCGACGACCACCCCACCGTCCACGACGACCCCGGTCACCACCACCGTCACGCCGACCCCGGTGACGACCGTGCCGAAGACGACGACGCCAGTCACGACGAGCCCTCGCTGCAATACGCCTGTCGCACCGGCGAATAAGCCGCTGTCCAAGCCCGAGCAGATGAGCTTCCCCGCCACCGCCCCGCAGCAGCCGGTGACGACGACCACGGCCGCGCCGAAGCCCGCACCGCCCAAGCCCGCCACGCCGAAGCCGACTACCGCCCAGCCCACCACACAGCCGAAGCCGACTACACAGCCGAAGCCGACGACCGCCAAGCCGCCGGTGACGACCGCGCCCGCGACCACCTCGGCGGTCAAGCCGTGCGGGTAGACGCTCGCCTCGTACTGGCGATTTCGATTGCCGCGGTGTCGGTTTCGGTCGCGGGCTGCGGTACCGTCGACCGGACCCCCGATCCCGCACCGCCCGGTGCCGGTGGCCCGGTCCCGGCGATTCGGCTCGACGCGGTCGAGCACAAGCTCGACCAGCTCCGGGACTGGTCCCAGGCCAGCTCCTCCAAATACGGCATTCCATTGCGCGCACTCCAGGCGTACGGATACGCGACCGTCGTCATGGCCAAGGCGCAACCGAACTGCCATCTCGGCTGGACCACCTTGGCCGGAATCGCCCGCGTGGAAAGCAATCACGCGCGGTTCGGCGGCGCGACCATCGCCGCCGACGGGTCGGTGCGACCCGTGATCCGCGGCGTCGCACTCAATGGCACGGGCGGCAATGGGGTGATCGTCGATCCGGGTGCCAGCGCGAGCACCGGACACACGGTGTACGCCCGGGCGATGGGGCCGTTCCAGTTCATTCCGGACACCTGGAAACGGTGGGGTGTTCGTGCCGACGCCGACTACAACGCCCTCGCCGAGGCCCTCGAGAACGCCAAACCCGCTGCCAGTACCGCGCTTTCGGGAAGCCCGGACAATATCGACGATGCGGCCCTGGCCGCCGCGCGCTATCTATGTGCCTCGGGCGGCGATCTGGCCACGGCCCACGGCTGGCGTCAGGCGATCTTGGCCTACAACCACTCCGGTGTCTACGTCGATCAGGTCCGCAGCGCGGCAACCGGATACGACGCCTGAGCACCGTGGCCGGTGGGTCGCGGTGGCCGGGAATTTACTCGCGGGAAAGGTCGTGGTGACGCCGGGTTCAGACCGGCCGTGTGTGCTCGAAGCATGACGACGCTGAAGGTTGTGTGGCACAACGCGATTGCCGTCGGGGTCACGCTGCTCGCGGCGGCCGCCCTGTTCCTATCGGGTACGCCGGTCGCGCAGCACCCGGCTCCCGGGGCGGTCGCCCAGATGCACCTGGTGGCCGGGTCGATTCCGCAGCGGGCCTGGACCACCCTGGATCTGATCGATCAGGGCAAGTGGCCCCCGGCCGATTGCCCGGGCACCCACGGCGGCACCGTCTGGCGCAACCGCGACGGCCAATTGCCCAGCGGCGTCCGCTATTTGGAGTGGGACGTCAACTGCAAGATCCCCGGCCAGTCCCGCGACGCGGAGCGCATTGTCACCGGTGACGACGGCTCGGCGTGGTACACCGACGACCACTACGCCACCTTCACCCGAATGCGCTGACCGCTACCCCGAATTCGCGGTGCACTCCGAGTGCACGACCTGCGGTCCCGGCTGCCCGGCGCTCATCGACACCAGGTCCGGCGGCCCGAACGCGCCCATGGCCGCGCCCTCGGCATCGCCCTGGGTGCGGCCGACACCGCCCATCAGCGTGTCGTTCTTGACGGCGATGGAGCCGCAGCCATCGACGAAACGCGCCAGCACCTGGCAATGGTCGGTTTCGCAGAATGACAGGGCCGCCGCATCCGCCTCACCCCAGTCGGGATAGTTGACGCCCCACATGGCGGCCACCTGATCGCCGAGAATCTCCCCGGCCATCGACCCGTAGTAGTGGCCGTCCGGTCCCGCTTCCGCGGCCGCGACACCGGTCCCGCAGGTCACGACCGCGACGGCGGCGACGATCGACATGCCGAAAGCCTCGAATGATCTGCTCATGAGCCTTCTCCCTGTGGCGAGATTGCAGCACCTGAACGATCCGGACATTCCCTCAGGCACGGTACCGCGCACTCGTTCCACAGGTCCCGACAATCCGGACAATCGAGCTGTGACCGGCTCTTTGCTAATGGTGATCCACCAATGCGAACACCGTCGACAGAATTGCCCGCCCATCCGCCGACGAATAGTCCCGAGCGGTAATGCGAGCGACCGGGGTGCGGGTGTCCGCCGCGGTCGTGACCGTCGTCCTCAGATGCCTGACCTGGGGCGCGAGCAGAATGCCATCCACCTCGGAATCGACATGACCGTGCAACTCTCCCAATCCGGCCGCGTGAATGGTGACCTGCACCCCGCGCTCCTGCCCGGCATGCTGAATGGCGTCCATCACCGCCACCGTGGCCGGTTCGTGTGTTTCGTGCTGATTGTCGGAATCGACAAGGAGAATATTCATAGCGCACAACCCTTCTCGCAGAATCCCGGGTGAAAGATTGAGGAGCGCGCATGCTTCGCAACAGGTTTCGGCGAAGTGCGCCAAAGTCGCCCTCTCAGAATAACTCCCGCACCGCGTCCCGGGGAGAGGCGATTCAGGGCTGAGCGGTCATGTGATCGGTGATGGCGGCAATGAAATCGGGCAGGTCGGCGGGGGTGCGCGAGGTGATCAGCGTCCAGCCCTGCTGATCGTCGTGCACGACCGGCGCATCGAGCCAGGAGGCTCCCGCATTGAGCAGATCGGTGCGCAGCGACGGATAGGAGGTCAGGGTCTTCCCGGTAACCACCGCGGCGTCGATCAGCAGCCAGGGCCCGTGGCAGATCGCCGCGATCGGAATACCCGCGGCAGTCAGCGAGCGGGCGAGTTGCCTTGCGCTGTCATCGATTCGGAGTTTGTCGGCATTGACGGTACCGCCGGGGAGCACCAACAGGTCGTAATCATCGGGATGCGTCGTCGAGAGCGGCATCGGGCCGCACGATCTCGGCGGGCTCCAGGTCATGGCGGAAGGTGTGCACCCCGTCCTTCTCCGGTGCCGCATGCGTGACCAGCGCCCCGCGCGCCCGCAACTGTTCCCGCGGAACCATCAACTCATCATGCTCAACTCCAGTATTGGAGGTGAGTATCAGCACGCGCACACCCTCGAGTTCTGCCGACATACCAACTCCTTTCATCATCCCCTCGCCGTACCCGCCCCCGCGCCCCCGAACCCTCACGGCTCCACATCGGGCTCCTCCGCCGCGAGATACCGAGCAACCGATTCATCATCAAGATCATCCCCATACCCAACTTCCCCCACCGGCTCCCACTCATCCGCCGCCTCGGCCCCCTCTTCCAGGGGATCCGCGTCGAGCGCATCCTCATCGAGCTGCTCGGCCGTCGGAGGTGGTTCGTCCGCCCAGTCGATCTCGTCATCACCGTTCATACCCACCGCATTAACCCCGATGGTGTCTTTTACGCCCGGCATTCTCGGTGGGCGCGCCACACCGACGCGCATCTGCCGAACAGGACCGGTCTCGTGGTCTACGGTTGTGCCCGTCATACCTCTCGTTCGGTCTTCTTTCGCATCCATCGATTTCTGCTCGTCGACATCCGAAGGGCGTTCATGGCAATCGATTTGACTCAATTGGAACTGTTGTCGGAATTGGAGCCGGTTGTCGGTGAAAACCTGGACCGACACCTGGCCACGGTCAGGGACTGGAACCCCCACGACTACGTGCCCTGGGACGAGGGCCGCAATTTCGAAGCGATGGGTGGTATCGACTGGTCACCCGAGCAGTCGCGACTGTCCGAGGTGGCCAAGGTCGCGATGATCACCAATCTGCTCACCGAGGACAACCTGCCATCCTATCACCGCACGATCGCCGAGAACTTTTCCCAGGACGGCGCGTGGGGCACGTGGGTGGGGCGCTGGACCGCCGAGGAGAACCGCCACGCCATCGCCATGCGCGACTACCTCGTGGTGACCCGCGGTGTCGACCCGGTCGCCTTGGAGAACGACCGCATGGTGCACATGACCCGGGGCGTGCATGCGCCGCACGAGTTCGGCGGGGTGCTCGATCAGGTCGCCTATGTGACGTTCCAGGAACTCGGGACGCGGGTCAGCCATCGCAGTACCGGACGGGTCTGCGGCGATCCGATCGCCGATCGCATGCTCGCCCGCATCGCCACCGACGAGAACCTGCACATGATCTTCTACCGCAATATCACCGCCGCCGCCTACGATCTCGCCCCCGATCAGACCATGGAATCGGTGACCAAGATCGTGCAGAATTTCGCGATGCCCGGACACGGCATGCCGAACTGGCGCCGCAACGGCGTGCTGATGGTCAAGCACGGAATCTACGATCTGCGTCAACATCTCGACGAGGTATTGATGCCGGTGCTGAGGTTCTGGAATGTGTTCGGCCGCACCGACTTCACGGCTCGCGGTGAGAACAGTCGCGAGGAACTCGCCACCTACCTCGAGAAATTGGGACGTGATGTAGCCCGTTTCGAGGAACAGCGAGCCCGCCTGCTCGAGCGCGAGGCCGCCCGCACCGGCACGGCCGCCGCCATCGGCTAGCGCGGACCGGCCGCATCGAATGGCCCGTGATCGTCCAGTCCAGCAGGGGCGGTGGCGGGCGGGCGGTTAGGCTGGCGGGATGCACGCGCTCGGAATCGATATTGGTGGCACGGGCATCAAGGCGGCTCCCGTCGATGTGGCGGTCGGGACGCTGTTGGCCGAACGGAAGCGGATCGAGACGCCGCATCCGGCGGGACCGGATGCGGTGGCGGAGGTCGTTCGCGAGTTGGTCGCGGCCTTCGATTGGTCGGGTCCGATCGGCGTGACCTTTCCCGGTGTGGTCGTGGGCGGTGAGACCCGCACCGCGGCCAACCTCGATGCCGCGTGGATCGGCATGAACGCGCGGGAGTTGCTGGGCCGGGCGGTCGGGCAGCCGGTTCGGGTGCTCAACGACGCGGATGCGGCGGGCATCGCCGAGGTGACCTTCGGGGCGGGGAAGGGAGTCACCGGGACCGTGCTCATGCTCACCTTCGGCACCGGGATCGGCAGCGCCCTGTTCACCGACGGAAAACTGGTGGCCAACACCGAGTTCGGGCATATCCACCTGCACGGCCACGACGCCGAAACACGGGTGTCCGAACAGGCACGCGAACTGCACGACCTGAGCTGGGGCAAATGGGCGGGCCGAGTCCAGGACTACCTGCGCTACATGGAAGCCCTGCTGTCGCCGGAGCTGATCATTATCGGCGGCGGGGTCAGCAAGAAGGCCGACAAGTTCGTTCCCTTGCTCGAGGGCATCCGGGCGACGATCGTTCCCGCCACCCTCCGCAACGACGCCGGAATCGTCGGCGCCGCCATGGCCACAACACCCGCGTACGCCACCGAATGACGCCCGCGTACGCCACCGAATAGCGAGGGACTCCGCGCGGGTGCGCGATTGAGCCATTCGGATGGCACCGGTGAGTCATTCAGACTGAAACATCGCTGCGTCAACGGTAGGGTGACCAGCTGGAATCCGAGAGTTGTCGGGTTCGGTACTCGCTCTATTGGGAGATTCATGAAGTACACGAAGTTCGTGGCCACCGCGTTTATTGCCGTCGCGGCCACCGGGGTTGCCGCCGGGACCAGCTATGCCGCGCCCGCGGATCCGGCTCCGGCCGTGCAGGAGCAGGCCGCGCCGCAGGTGAAGGGTAGTCAGCAGGGCGTCGACTATGTGGTGCAGCTGGCGCAGGACGGCGGCAGCATCATTACGCAGGTGACCGGTGGGCGGATCACCGTGAACGCGGCGACCAAGTCGATGGAGGTGCGCAATGATGATGGCGCGCTGGTCACCAAGCTGAACTTGTCGAGCGTGATCGATGGGAAGAATGTCGATCTGGCGGCCGCGGTGGACAATGACGGGCGGGAGGTCACGCTGACGCCGATCAACGCACCGATCACGAATGTGAAGGACATCAGCTCGCAGGAGTGGTTCTTCTCCGAGTTGCAGCATGCGGCGCTGGGTGGCGTGATCGGCGCGATCGTCGGTGCGCTGTTCTTCGGTATCGGGCTGCCGTTCGGTGCGCTCATCGGTCTGCTGATCGCCGGTGGGCAGCCGCTCATCGATTCGGGCTCGGCGTACTTCAGTGGGCAGCCCTGAAAACGCTGATTCTGGGCGGGACCCGGGAAGCCCGGGAACTGGCCGACATCGCTTCCGGCGAGCGGGGATTCGAGATCGTGTCCTCGCTCGCCGGGCGCGTACGCGAACCCGTGCTGCCAGTCGGTGAGGTTCGCGTGGGGGGATTCGGGGGAGTCGACGGGCTGCGGGAGTGGCTGGCGGAGAACGGGATTCAGGTCGTCGTGGATGCCACACACCCGTTCGCCGGGGGGATCACCGCTAACGCGGCTGCCGCGGCGGCCGCTCTGGGGCTACCGGTGTTGCATGTGCGGCGGCCCGGGTGGGCCGAGCAGGCGGGGGATAGCTGGATTCGGGTGCCGGATCTGACTGCCGCGGCGAAGGCGCTCGAGGGACTGGGGGATCGGGTCTTCCTGACCATTGGCCGTCAAGGCGTGGCCGCGTTCGCGGATTCGGACGCCTGGTTTCTCATACGCGCCATCGATCCGCCCGAGGGGCCGGTGCCCGAGCGGCGCGAATTGCTTTTGGCGCGAGGACCTTTCAGCGTCGAGGAGGAAACCGCACTGCTGACCGAGCGGCGCATCGATGTCATGGTCACCAAGGACAGCGGGGGAGCACTGACCGAGGCCAAGCTCACCGCCGCCAGGACACTCGGTATCCCGGTTGTCATGATCGACCGTCCTGCCCTGCCCGCAGGCGCGGAGCAGGTGGAAACCGTGCAGGCCGCTTGGGATTGGTTGCGCTCGCAGCGCTGACTACGCGTTGCCGACGCCGTGACGATCACCGGTCGAGGTAGGCGACGATGCCGCCGATCAATGCCTCCAGGGCGTCGTCGAGGTCGCCGTAGGTGCCGAGGGTGCGTTCGGAGGTGATGCCGCGCATGGCGGCGGGGATGAGGGCGGCGACCTTGCGGACCTTGACCGGGTCGAGGTTCAGATCGGCGAAGGCGCGTTGACAGGCGTTGTCCCAGTTGGGTTTCCAGGAGGCGAGTTCGGCGGCGGTGCGGGGGTATTCGCGTTCGAGTTCGGCGTGATCGCGGGGCAGGGCCGCGCGCAGGGTTTCGATGGCCAGGGACTCGGGTTGACGCAGGCCCGCGGCCATGGCGTGGACGAGGGTGGAAACCCGCTGCGCCAGTGTGCCTTCGCGTGCGATGGCGGCGGGCAGGTCGCCGCGTTTGTCGGCGGTGTGGCGCAGCACCGCGGCCCACAGGCCATCGATATCGCCGAATTGGTATTTGATCACGCCCCAGGTCGCGCCGATATCGCGGGCGATTCGATTGCCCGAGACCGCGGCCGGGTCACCGGTGGCGAGCGAGGCGATGGCCGCCTCGAGCATGCTCTCCCGGGATTGGATGCCGCGTCGATTCGCGCGTCGAGCTCCCGCCGCCACCTCTGTCACGAAGCCAGATTGTAGCCCTCGACCTGCGAGATCAAGTTTCATAGAGGGCTCTTGTATTTTGTGTCGGCGGCTTCTACGGTGATTCTCACCGCGCTGCCCGGAGGATCGAGATGGCGAAACCACCGCTGCCCATGCGGCCGACAGGCTGGTTCCAAGTGGCCTGGAGCGCCGAGATCGGTGTGGGGGCCGTGCACACCATGACGTACTTCGGGCGCGAAATGGTCGCGTGGCGAACGGCTTTGGGGCAGATCGCGGTATTCGATGCCTACTGTGAGCATTTGGGGGCGCACCTCGGCTACGGCGGGCACGTCGAGGGCGAGAATCTGGTGTGCCCGTTCCACGGGTGGGAGTGGAATCGGGAGGGGCGCAATGTGTGCATCCCCTACGAGAGCCACCCGAACAAGGGCCGCCGCATTCGCAGTTATCCGGTGGTCGAGCGCAATGAGGCGGTGTGGATCTGGTTCGACATCGACGGCCGCCCACCGTATTTCGAGGTTCCCGACCTCTTCGCGGCCTTCGGTGACGGTAAGACCGCGGACGACTACTATCCTCCGGTCCCGGCGGCAACCCTGTACCGGCCGGGACTCGAACTGCACCCGCAATATGTGCTGGAGAACGGAGTCGACTTCGCGCACTTCAAATTCGTGCACAAGACGCCGTTCGTGCCGGAATTCACCCGCCACGACTTCTCCGGGCCCGTCTCGTATGTCGACTTCACCATCGCCTTCGACGCCGGGGTGACCCAGGACGACGTGCACAGCGGCGTCGAATCGATCAACGCCGGGCTGGGCTGCTCGATCACCAAGAGCTGGGGGATGGTCGACAACCGCACCATGCCCGCGGTGACACCGGTGGACGAGTACACCTGCGATGTTCGCTTCACCGTGTGGATCGGCCGCAAACGCGGCGAGGACGGGCCGGAGATCACGCCGTACGGAAAGGCGATGGCCGACTACGTGATCGGCCAGTTCGAGGCCGACATCGCGATCTGGTCGCACCAGCGGTATTCGGACCCACCTGCCTTGTCGCGCAAGGAATTCGAGGGATTCACCTCCTTGCGGGCTTGGGCGCGACAGTTCTACCCCGAGGCGGCCGACGCCGCGCCGGAACCTCCACACGACGGCATCGATCGAAGGGCCCGTACCCGATGAACTCCGCAGACAAGATCCGCGTCTTCCAGGTCGCGACCGGCAATGTCGGCAGCGAGATGATCGGCCGCATCCGCAATCATCCCGACCTGGAACTTGTTGGGCTGCACTGCTACTCGCCGGACAAGATCGGCCGCGACGCCGGTGAGATCGCCGGGATCGACCCGATCGGAGTGGTCGCGACCGGGTCCGTGGACGAGATCATCGCCGCCCGGCCCGACGTGCTGACCTTCCACGGCGTATTCCCCGACGAGGACCTCTACGAGAAGGTCCTCGAGGCCGGGATCGATGTGGTCACCACGGCGGATTGGATCACCGGCTTCCATCGCGACACCAACCATCCGCACCCGTCCGGGCGCAAGGTCAGCGAGATCATCCAATCCGCTTGCGAGCGAGGCGGTTCCACCTTCTACGGCACCGGCATGAATCCTGGCCTGTGCCAGATCATGGGCATCGTGAACAGCGCCGATGTCGCCGATATCGAGAACGTCACCGTCATCGAATCGGTGGATGTCTCCTGCCACCACTCCGTCGACACCTGGAAGGCGGTCGGCTACGGCCGCCCGGTCGACGATCCGACCATCCCGGATTCACTGCACAGGTACACCGCGGTCTTCGCCGACGCCGTCTACCTGATGGCCGACGCCTTCGGCCTCGAACTCGACGAGGTCGCCTTCCGCTACGAACTCGGCGCGTGCACCAAGGACATCGACCTCGGCTGGTACGCCCTGCCCAAGGGCTCGCTCGGGGCCAACTACATCAAATACCAAGGGATGGTCGACGGCGTGCCGCGCATCGAATCCCACCTCGAATGGCAGATGACCCCGCACACCGAGCCGTCGTGGAACATCAAGGGCTGCTACATCACTCGCATCACCGGCGACCCCACCATCTACAGCAAGCATATGATCCTGCCGCCCAAGGGCTTCGACATGACCGACCCCGAGAACTTCGCCTCCCTCGGCATGACGGTCACCGGCCTGCCCGCCCTCAATGCGATCAAATCCGTTGTCGCAGCCCGCCCCGGCATCATTACCAGCGCCGACCTGCCGCTGCGAGCCTTCGCGGGCAGATTCCGGCGTTGAGCTATCAGGCTGACGACAGTCGATCGCGGAAGGCGTCGGCACTGGCGGCTTCGATGAGCCCGTCCACAGCGGCCAGGGACGACCACCGGTCGCAGTACGTCAGGCCGGGGTAGCGGTCCGACGATGCGACGAACGCCTCTCGCTCCGGCGACCAGCGCACCTGGATCGAGGCCAGCAGATCCGGTGAGCGTTCGACGTCCTGCATCGGGACAGCACCTCCTCAGCCATGAGACAGCGTGTCTTTCAGATCGTTGTCCTGGTGCACCGCAAGCGGTTTCACGGCCGCGTCGTCAGCGGTATGCGGCGCTCCTGGCGGGCCTGGTTCGCGGTAGATGGGGGTTGCGGGCCCGAGGGTGTCGAGGGTCCGGTGATCTGGGCGTCGCCGGATCGGCGGGCATCGCCGGTGGCATCACGGATTTCCACCAGGGCCGGACGTTGCCTTCGAGGAGGTACACGACGGGCTCGGTCGGTTCACGGTCCGTGTCTGCGGGCGGGGCGTAGTCGGTATCGAGGATTGCGGTTGTCATGGGTGTGTCCGATTCGGGTGTGCGAGCGTCGGGGCCGGGTGGGCCCGCACGCTGTCGTCGGGCGGGCTCACCCGCGCTGGAACCGCGCCGCGTCAGGCGTTGATGGCCTGACGCTGCCCGTCGTGGCGGGCGATCTCGATCTTGCGCGGCTTGGCCTGTTCGGCGATCGGGATGGTCAGGCGCAGGACTCCGTCGCTGTAGTCGGCGCGGATCTGTTCGGTGTCGAGGTTCTCGCCGAGGAACAGCTGGCGGCTGAATTCGCCGCGGGTGCGTTCGGCGGCGATCATCGACCGATTCTGGTCCAGCTGCGGGCGGGAGGCTCGCACGGTGATCACATTGCGTTCGACGTCCAGGTCGAGGGAATCCGGATCGATGCCGGGCAGGTCGAATTCCACGAAGAACTGGTCTCCGTCGCGCCAGGCGTCCATCGGCATCACCACCGGACGCGCCGGTGTGCCGAACACCTGCTGAGTCAAACGATCCAAGTCACGGAAGGGATCGGTGCGCATCAGCATGGTCGCCACCTCCAACTCACTCCATTCTCGTTTGAAGGGAACTCAGATAACCTATGTCATCTGACAGAGATATTATTTAGCACTCGAGCCATGAGAGTGCAAGGCTCGACGACAGATAATCTGAGGTGGGTGATTATGAGCAGCGAACCGAGCCATCTGCCGTCCTCGACGCAGGCCGTGTACACGATCTCGGTGGCCGCCGAACTGGCCGGAGTCGGAGTTCAGACACTGCGGCTCTACGAGCAGCACGGACTCATTACCCCCACCCGCAGCGCGGGCGGCACCCGTCGCTACAGCGGCGACGACCTCCATCGGGTCGCGCGCATTACCGCGCTGGTCGCGCAGGGCGTCAACCTCGCCGGGATCCGGCGCATCCTCGAGCTCGAGGATGCCAATGCGATACTGCGCGAATCCAATTCGGAACTCAGCGCGCGACGCGAGCGCGAGCGCGGTCGGCGCTGAGGCACGATGCGGGTGAGCGTCGAACGGATCCCGGTGTGGGGGCCGGTTTCAGGACAGGCGGCTGGTGCGATCCAGGAGTTCGGGCAGGCGGTCGAACCATTCGAGCACGGCGCGCTCGTAGCGGATGCCGAAATCGAGGGTGGCGCGCTCGAACGGGGACATGCGCTGCTCGTCCTGGCCGGACAGGTAGCCCGAGAGTCGCTGTTCGTGGACCGTGCGGTTGGCCGCGACAATGCGTTCCAGCCGGGCCGGGTCCACGAATTCGCCGAAGGACAGCGTGAGCAGCAGGGGGACGCGGATGGTTTCCGCGCCCGGATCGCGGGCGATCCACTCCGCGAACGCTTCTCGGCCGTCCTCGGTGATCCGATACGGGGTGCGGTCGCGGGCACCGGACTCGCCCTTCTCGACGAGTCCGAGTTGATGCATGGTGGCCAGCTCCCGGTAGACCTGGCTCTGGGTGATGGTCCAGAAGTCGCCGATGCGCTCCTGTGCCATCGCCACCAGATCCCATCCGGACATTTCGCCCTGATGGAGGAAGCCGAGTAGGGACGCGGCCGTCGAGTTGAGCGGGCGTCGAGCTTTGTCTTCTGGCACCACCACTCCTTCCAGCTACGTTCTACAGTGGAATATTAGTCGCCGTAGCGACGCGAGGTGAACACCCGGGGGCCACCGGCCGCGTCGAACACCGTGGTCGTGGACGCGCCGACGATCAACAGGGTTCGCATGTCCACCTCCGCCGGATCCAGGTCGGCGAGCGAGACCACCCGCACCGACTCGGTCGGACCGCCGACGTCGCGGCCGATCACCACCGGCGTCTCCGGCTTGCGATGCTCGAGCACCAGCTCCCGCATGGCCGCCACCTGCCATTGGCGCTGCGAGGACGCCGGGTTGTAGACGGCGAAGGCCATATCCGCCGACGCCACCGCCGAAATCCGTTGCGCCACCGTCTCCCACGGCTTCAGCCGATCCGACAGCGAGATCATGGCGAAATCGTGCCCCAGCGGCGCACCCATTCGACTGGCCACCGCACTGGCCGCCGTCACCCCCGGCAACACCCGCACCGGCACGTCCCGCCACTGCGGATCCGCCGACTCCTCGATCACCGCCGCCGCCATGGCGAACACCCCGGGATCCCCCGACGACACCACAACCACCTTGGCCCCCGCCTTGGCCATATCCAAAGCCATTGCGGCCCGCTCGGATTCAACCCGATTGTCACTCGCATGCCGCCGCTGCCCCGGCCGCACGAGCACCCGGTTCACGTAGGTCGCATACCCGACGATATCGGTAGCCTCCGCCAGCGCCTGCGCGACCTCTGGCGTGGTCCACCCCTCCGCGCCCGGACCAAGCCCGACTACGACGACTTCGCCCACTCGGTCCCGCCGCGACGCGCCCGGTGGCGTAGAAGCGCCGAGCGCCACGCCCGGAGCGGTGGCAAAGCTTGTGCTGGACTGGTTCGGCTGCGCCGCAACAGTTTCCGCTGCCGACCCGGTGGTCGCACCGCCCGTGGCGGACGTGATGGCATCTCGTTGGCTCGCCGCGGCACTGTCGGCGGCCACCGCGCCGATTTCCGCGACCTGCTGTCGGGTTGTGGAATCGGCGTCGACGCCAGGGGATTCGTTGGTGGTCGAGGCCGGTTTCCACTCGCTCATCGCGGCGGCGTCGGTGGCCGCCGAGGTCAGGGGAATGCGCGTCGCTGGTTGCGGGCCTGGGACGATCGTAATGGCGAAGTACGGGACGCTGGCGTCGTCGACGTCGGCGGCGCGGAGGATGCGTTGTTTGGTGGAGCTGGCGCGTTCTACGTAGTAGGCGTCGTCGAGGCGGCCGGAGTCCGAAAGGGCTTGGCGGACACCGGGGAAGGTGCGGCCGAGCTTCATGATGGCGGCGGCGTCGGTTTCGCGGAGGCGGCGGGTGAGTTCCTCGGTGGGCATGGTGCCGGGGAGTACGGTCAGGACCTGTTCGCCTTCGACCAGAGGGGTGCCCAGGGCGGCGGAGGCGGCGCTGACCGAGGTGACGCCGGGGATGATCTCGGTGTCGAAGCGGTCGGCCAGGCGGCGATGCATGTGCATGAAGGAGCTGTAGAACAGCGGGTCACCGGCGGCGAGCAGCGCAACGGTGCGGCCCGCCGCGAGGTGGTCGGCCAGCAAAGCCGCTGCGCGCTCGTAGAATTCGTCGATCGCGCCCTGGTAGCCGCCGGGGTGGTCGGTGGTCTCGGTGGTCACGGGGTAGACCAGGTGCTCTTCGAGCTGGCCCTCACGCATGTACGGCGCGGCGATCGCGCGCGAGATGCTGCGGCCGTGGCGGGCGCTATGGAAGGCGATGACATCGGCCTCGGCGATCACGCGCGCGGCCTTGACCGTCACCAGTTCCGGATCGCCGGGGCCCAGACCCACGCCCCAGAGCTTGCTCATTCTTGTTCGCTCGCAATCGCATTGAGGGCGGCGGCGGTGATCGCGCTGCCGCCACGTCGGCCACGGACGGTCAGGAACTCGACGCCGCCGTACTCGGCGAGAGCCTGCTTGGATTCGGCGGCACCGATGAAGCCGACGGGAATCCCGAGCACCGCGGCCGGGCGGGGCGCGCCCGCGTCGAGCATGTCGAGCAGATGGAACAGCGCGGTCGGGGCATTGCCGATGGCCACCACCGCCCCGTCCAGGCGGTCACGCCAAAGTTCCAGGGCCGCAGCCGATCTGGTGTTGTCGATGCGCGCCGCCAGCTCGGCCACCCGCTCGTCGCGCAGCAGGCACAGCACCTCGTTGTCGGCGGGCAACCGCTTACGGGTCACCCCCGAGGCGACCATATTGGCGTCGCACAAGATCGGCGCACCGGCCCGCAACGCGGCTCGCGCCTTGGCCACCACATCGGTGCTGAACTCCACATCCTCCGCCAGATCCACCTGCCCGCAAGCGTGGATCATCCGCACCACCACCTGCGACACATCCGCGGGAAACCGAGCCAGATCGGCCTCGGCCCGAATGGTCGCGAACGAGCGCCGATAAATCTCGGCCCCGTCTTTGAGGTAGCTGGTACGCACGTCGGACATGCCGTCCACCCTAGATTTCGGCCCGCGAGCGGCCATGAGCGGGTGGTGCGCCCGCCCACATCGCCCGAATTCGCCTGGGCATCGCGGCCGGACATATCGACCGAAGCGCTCGGCGATATGGGCTGGGTGCGCTCGGCGGTATCGGGCGGAGTCGGGGGCGGTCAGGTGCGGGGGCGTTCGAGGAGGCGGGACATGACGATGTTGCTGCGGGTGCGGCCGACTCGGGCGTTTTCGCGGATTCGCTCGACGGTGGCTTCGATTTCGGCCATGTCGGTGGCCATGACGTGGACGAGGGCGTCGGCCTCGCCCGCGATTGTCCAGACGCCGACCACCTGGGGGATGGGTTCGAGGCTGCGGCGGAGTTCGGCGGGGGAGATGTTGTCGCGGTAGAAGACCTCGACGTAGGCCTCGGTGCGCCAGCCGAGGGCGGCTGGATTGACGACTGCGGTGAAGCCGGTGATCTGGCCGCCCGCGACCATCTTGTCGACGCGGCGCTTCACCGCGGGGGCGGACAGTCCGACGGCGGCGCCGATGTCCTGGAACGAGGCGCGGGCGTGGTCGAGCAGGTGGGAGAGGATCTGGCGGTCTAGATCGTCCACGGATCGTTCCTTTCGCAATCGTGCACTCGCAGCGTCTCCGCACAATGAATCGCCGTAAGATCCATGATCAACGCAATGAATCGCTATTTCCCACGCAACGGTACGCCACATACCTTCAGCTCAGCCCCGTCCGCGCCGCCACCGAGGGAGTCTCGTTGACGTCCGTAGCCACCCTGCCCGCCCGTGATCCCGCCGCCCGTCGGCCCGTTCCCCGCCGCTACCTCATGTGCCGCCCGGAGCACTTCGAGGTGACGTATTCGATCAATCCGTGGATGGACACCTCCGACCCCGTGAACACCGCCCTGGCGCTCGCGCAGTGGGATGCGTTGCGGGCCGCCTACGAGGCCCATGGGCATCGGGTCGAGGTCATCGAACCCGTTGTGGGACTGCCGGATATGGTGTTTGCCGCCAATGGCGGACTCATTGTCGGCGACCGTGCGCTCTCGGCTCGCTTCGCCAATCCCGAACGCGCGCAAGAAGGCCCGGCTTACCACGAATGGATGGCCGCCCAGGGATTCGCCGCCGTCGCCGCGGCTCGCGAAATCAATGAGGGTGAAGGCGATTTCGCCATTGCCGGGGAGCGGATTCTGGCCGGAACCGGCTTCCGTAGCGCCCGTGGCGCGCACGAAGAGGTGGCCGAGTTCTTCGGATTGCCGGTCGTCTCATTGGAGCTGGTGGACCCGCGCTTCTACCACCTCGACACCGCCCTCATGGTGCTCGACGACACCATCGCCTACTACCCGGCCGCCTTCAGCGGACCGAGCGCCCGACTGCTCGCGCAGCTGTATCCGGACGCGATCATCGCCAGCGACGAGGACGCGAATGTGCTCGGCCTGAACGGTGTCTGCGACGGGTACCACGTTTTTCTCACCGAGAAGGCGACCGGGCTCGCCGAGCAACTGCGCGCACGAGGCTACGAACCGGTCGGGATCGACCTGTCGGAGCTGCTGAAGTCCGGTGGCAGCGTGAAATGCTGCACCCTCGAACTGCATCGCGTCAAAACGGGAGACGCGTCCGGAACGGACTGATCGCCGGATCGTGCAGCGGATGCGCGAGCACGAGAAAACGCAGCAGCATGATCGCACCGCTGATCTGTAGGCCCGCCAAGGGAATCTCGCCGAGGACCGCCGTGCCGACGGACATCCAGATGTCCCCGGCACCGGCGGTCACGATGTCGAACCAGGCATCCACGAGCAGCAGGATTCCGGTCGCGAAGGCCGGGAGTACCAGCATGACGCGGCGCTTCCACCCCAGGTAGGCGGTGGTCGCCATCATCAGCACCAGCAGGATGTCGTAACCGATCCAGGCCATCGACCAGTGCCGCGCGTAATACTCGGTCGGCAGCGAGAACCCGAGATACACGATCCAGGGAATCAGGGCGATACAGCCGCCGACCATCAGCGCCAACCGAACCCGCCGATGCACCTTCACCACCTCGGGCCGCGGCAGCACTCGCTCGGGCGGCGGCTGCAACCGCCGAATCAGCTCCCGCCGCTCCTCATCCGACATCCCCGCAATCTCATCATCACTGATCCGCGCCGCAGTCATACCCGCCTCCCCAACTCGATCGCCTCCGCTACCCCCACTCTGCCCCCAGACCCCCGCTCGGGTGGCGCAATCCCACGAGCATGCAATTCAGCAGGAGTCTTCTCGACGTTTGCCTGCTGAATTGCATGCTCGTCGGGGTGGCTAGTCCGCCGGGGTGATGGTGTAGCCGTCTGGGGTGGCGATGATGTCGGTTACCGCGCCCTTGGGGCGGCCGCAGCGGCGGTCGCAGCCGGACCAGTGTTGGCGGCCGGAGGCGATTACCTCGGTGGAGTCCAGGCCCTCGCGGGGGGATTGGGTTGTGGCGGTGGGGAGTACGCGGCCGGAG
This sequence comes from Nocardia sp. CDC160, assembly GCF_035818795.1. Classification (NCBI taxonomy): domain Bacteria; kingdom Bacillati; phylum Actinomycetota; class Actinomycetes; order Mycobacteriales; family Nocardiaceae; genus Nocardia; species Nocardia sp. CDC160. Next base: position 119,874 of record NZ_JAYKYT010000004.1, read on the forward strand.
TCGACGGCGGCGGTGGCGTCGGCGCGGACGTCTGTCAGGGATTTGGCGCAGCCGGGCATGCCTGCGCAGGCGCTGACCTGGAGCCAGGGGGAGTTGGCGTCGAAGATCAGGCCCATGGGGGCGAGGACTCGGACGACCTGTTCGGCGGGCCATTCGTCGAGGTCGGTGATGACCAGGCTGCGCCAGGGGGTGAGGAGGATGGGGCGTTCGATGGCGGCGATGAATTCGGCGGTGCGGGCGGGGAGGGAGCCGAGGCGGACGCCCGCGCCGAGGGCGATCTTGTCGTCGTGTTGGGTCAGCCAGCCGATCGGGATGTCTTGGCGCGCAACGACTTCGATGGGGTCGCCGGACGCGTCGAGGTCGGTGCGGGCGGTCAGGAGGTGGTCGGTGACTCGGGCTCGGCCGTCGGGGATTTCGTGGAGTCGCCACTGGGCGTCGCGGAGTTCGAGGAAGCTGTGGGCGGCCGCGAGCATGAGGTCGACGGCTTCGGCGGGTGGGACGCGGACGCCGGTGTCGTTGCCCGCCAACAGGAGTGCGTAGGTGTTCTCGTCGAGGGCGTGGATGCCGATGTCGCCGCCCAGGCCGCTGACGTCGCCGCGGCCGTCGTCGAGGGTGAACAGGACGCGGCCGGGCAGCTCGGCCAGGCGGGGGGCGGCGCGCAGACCCGCGTCGAGGGCGGGGACCAGGGGATGCACATCGGTCCAGCCGCCGACTCGGCCCGAGAGGGGAGAGGCGATGATGTTGCGCACCCGCTCGTGGGTGGCGCTGGGCAGCAGGCCCGCCGCGGTGAGATGCTCACTCAGCGCCGCCGCATCGCGGACCTGCCGGAACTGCACATTGCCGCGCGACGTGAGTTCGATATTGCCGTCGCTCAAGTCGACGGCCGCCGCCGCGAGAGCCTGGAGTTGCTCGGGGGAGAGCTGCCCGCCGGGCACGCGAATGCGGGCGAGGGGACCGTCGGCTGCCTCGTGCAGGCGCAGCACGCCCGGGCAGGAATCGGGATCGGATCGCGTCATGACCTCCCCAGCCTACGGAGGACGCCGAGGTCGGGCACGCGGTGGTCACCATCTCGCGTGGTCTGTTTTGGGTATCCAAATCTAGAGATATTGCGATTTATGCATGGAAATCGCGCGTGTGTGGATGAGAAAAAGGAAGCTCCGGAGCGGGGGGCTCCGGAGCTTTGGGTGGGTGGGTCAGCCTGCGCGGTGGGGTTCTATTGCCTTGGGGGCGCCGCGGCGGCGGGCGAAGGCGGGGGTGGTTTCCCAGGTGTCGTTGAGGAGGCTGGGGACGTTGTGGTGTTCAACGTGGTCGCGGTGGACGGTGGTGGTCAAGACGGTGATGCCGAAGAGGATGGTCGCGGCGCAGATGATGCCCGCGAGCATGGCCCACTGTGTGTGACCGGATCCGGCGGCCGTGAGAGCCATGGCCAGCGTTGCGAAAGCAACCAGTGCGCAAAAGTATCCCGACCAGGCAGCAAAGCGATTCCGCCTGACCCATCCTGGAGTGGTTGGCATACCCGCAGCATACGGTCGAACCGGTCGGTCGCCCAGGGTTGCGGACGAGCCTTTGCCGCACTGTGATCCGGGCGCGTTGACGGCGTTCGCGACCGGGCGCGATAGCATCGGCGAGCTCGTCGAACGGAAGAAACCGGTGCAATTCCGGTGCGGTCGCGCCACTGTGACAGTCAGACCTTCCGGCGGGCGCCGAACCGTGCTGGGCGCGTCACCCTAGGAAGGCTTGAGACCTGTGATTCTGCTGCTGTCCACGTCCGACACCGATCTGCTGAGCGCGCGTGCCAGCGGGGCCGAGTATCGGCTCGCGAATCCGGCGCGTTTGCTGCCGGAGGATCTGCCCGGGCTGCTCGAGGGCGTCGAGCTGGTGATCGTGCGCATTCTGGGCGGTAAGCGCGCCTGGGAGGCGGGGCTGGAGACGGTGCGCGCCAGCGGGATTCCGATGGTGGCACTCGGCGGTGAGATCGCGCCGGACGCGGAGCTGATGGAGTGCTCTACGGTGCCGGGCGGTGTGGCGGCGGACGCGCACAACTACCTGGCGGCGGGCGGGCCGCGAAACCTGCTACAGCTGCACAACTTCCTGTCCGACACGGTGCTGCTCACCGGGCACGGGTTCGAGCCGCCGGTGGAGATGCCGAGCTGGGGTGAGCTGGAACGGGATTCGCGGGAGATCGCGGACGGCGCCCCGACGGTGGCGGTCGTCTACTACCGCGCCCAGCATCTGGCCGGGAACACCGGCTACATCGACGCGCTGTGCTCGGCCATCGAGGACAAGGGCGCGCGGGCGCTGCCGGTGTACTGTGCCTCGCTGCGCACCGCCGAGCCGGAGTTGCTGGCGGAGTTGCGCAAGGCCGATGCGCTGGTGGTGACCGTGCTGGCCGCGGGTGGCACCAAGCCCGCGACCGCCTCGGCGGGCGGCGATGACGAGGCCTGGGATGTGGGCGCGCTCGCGGATCTGGATGTGCCGATCCTGCAGGGGCTTTGCCTCACCAGCGGCCGTGCGCAGTGGGAGGCCAATGACGACGGTCTCTCGCCGCTGGATGTGGCCACCCAGGTGGCGGTGCCGGAGTTCGACGGGCGCATCATCACGGTGCCGTTCTCGTTCAAGGAATTCGACGCCGACGGGCTGTCGACCTATGTGCCCGATCCGGAGCGCGCGGCGCGGGTCGCGGGTATCGCGGTGCGGTACGCCCGACTGCGGCACATTCCGGCCGCGCAGAAGAAGATCGCGCTTGTGCTGTCGGCGTACCCGACCAAGCACGCCCGCATCGGCAACGCGGTGGGTCTGGACACTCCGGCGAGTGCCATCAAGCTGCTCGCCGAGATGCGTTCGGTCGGTTACGATCTCGGCGAGCCGGGCGAGATTCCTGGCCTGGAGCAGGGTGATGGCGACGCGCTGATTCACGCCTTGATCGCCGCGGGCGGCCAGGATCCGGATTGGTTGAGCGCGGAACAGTTGGAGGGCAACCCGATTCGTATCGGGGCCGATCTGTACGCGCAGTGGTTCGAGACGTTGCCCGAGGATCTGCGCGAGGCCGTCATCGAGGCGTGGGGACCGCCGCCGGGTGAGCTGTATGTCGATCGTTCGGCCGACCCCAAGGGTGAGATCGTCATCGCCGCACTGCGTTTCGGCAATGTGGTGTTGATGGTGCAGCCGCCGCGCGGGTTCGGTGAGAACCCGGTCGCGATCTACCACGACCCGGATCTGCCGCCGAGCCACCACTATCTGGCCGCCTACCGCTGGCTGGCCGCCCCGGAGGGCTTCGCCGCCGAGGCCGTGGTGCACCTGGGCAAGCACGGCAATCTGGAGTGGCTGCCCGGCAAGACCCTCGGTATGTCGGCCTCCTGCGGTACCGATGCCGCCCTGGGGGATCTGCCGTTGATCTACCCGTTCCTGGTCAACGACCCGGGTGAGGGCACCCAGGCCAAGCGCCGCGCCCACGCCACCCTGGTCGACCACCTCATTCCGCCAATGGCGCGCGCCGAAACCTACGGCGACATCTCACGTCTGGAGCAACTGCTCGACGAGCACGCGAATATCTCGGCGCTGGATCCGGCCAAGCTGCCCGCCATTCGCCAGCAGATCTGGACGCTCATGCGCGCGGCCAAGATGGACCACGATCTGGGCCTGACCGAGCGGCCCGACGAGGACGTCTTCGACGATATGCTGCTGCACGTCGACGGCTGGCTGTGCGAGATCAAGGACGTGCAGATCCGCGACGGCCTGCACGTTCTCGGTGAGGCCCCGGCGGGGGAGTCCGAGGTCGATCTGGTGCTGGCCATGCTGCGCGCGCGGCAGCTGTGGGGCGGCGAGGTCAATGTGCCGGGTCTGCGAGAAGCGTTGGGGCTCAGCGAAGCCGGGGACGAGGCCCGCGAGCGGGTGGACGCGTTCGAGCGGCTGGCGCGCGAACTGGTGTCGGCCATGCAGGAGGTCGACTGGGATGTCGACTCCATCGATGCGGTCACCGAAACCCTGCTCGGCGGTGAGCTGGCCGAGGCGGCCGGAATCACCGAGGTGGCAGGGCCTTTGGCCGAGGTGCGCCGGGTGCTCGGGTTCGCGGCCACCGAGGTGGTGCCGCGGTTGCGGCAGACCGGTGTCGAGATCGCGCGAATCCTGCACGCGCTGAACGGCGGATTCATCCCGGCCGGTCCGAGTGGTTCGCCGCTGCGCGGTCTGATCAATGTGCTGCCGACCGGGCGCAACTTCTACTCGGTCGATCCCAAGGCGGTGCCGTCGCGGCTGGCGTGGGAAACCGGTCAGGCCATGGCGGATTCGCTGCTGGCCCGGTATCTGGCCGACCACGGCGAGTACCCGCGCTCGGTGGGTCTGTCGGTGTGGGGCACCTCGGCCATGCGGACCTCCGGCGACGACATCGCCGAGGTCTTCGCCCTGCTGGGTGTGCGGCCGGTGTGGGATGAGGCCAGCCGCCGCGTGACTCGCCTGGAAGCCATCTCCCTGGAGGAGCTGGGCCGCCCGCGTATCGACGTGACCGTGCGCATCTCCGGCTTCTTCCGCGACGCCTTCCCGCACGTGCTGGCCCTGCTCGACGATGCGGTGCGCCTGGTCGCCGAGCTCGACGAGCCCGCCGAATCCAACTACGTGCGCGCCCACGCCCAGGCCGACCTGGCCGAGCACGGCGACCAACGCCGCGCCACCACACGCATTTTCGGCTCCAAGCCGGGCACCTACGGTGCGGGCCTGCTGCAGCTCATCGACTCCAAGAGCTGGCGCACCGATGACGATCTGGCGCAGGTGTACACCGCCTGGGGCGGATTCGCCTACGGCCGCGATCTCGACGGCGCGCCCGCCGCCGACGATATGCGCACCGCGTACCGGCGAATCGCGGTGGCGGCCAAGAACACCGACACCCGCGAACACGACATCGCCGACTCCGACGACTACTTCCAGTACCACGGCGGCATGGTCGCGGCGGTGCGCGCGCTCACCGGAAAGAACCCGGAGGCCTACATCGGTGACAGCACCCGTCCCGACGCGGTGCGCACCCGGACCCTGTCGGAGGAGACCACCCGCGTCTTCCGTGCGCGCGTGGTGAATCCGCGCTGGCTCGAGGCGATGCGGCGGCACGGCTACAAGGGCGCGTTCGAAATGGCCGCCACCGTCGACTATCTGTTCGGCTACGACGCCACCACGAATGTGGTCGCCGATTGGATGTATGAAAAGCTCGCCGAATCCTATGTTTTCGACGAGACCAACCGGAAGTTCATGGAACAGTCGAATCCATGGGCGCTGCACGGTATTGCGGAGCGGCTGCTGGAGGCGGCGGAGCGGAAACTCTGGGAGCAGCCCGAGGCCGAGACGCTGGATCGGCTGCGGCAGATCTACCTGGAAACCGAAGGCGAACTGGAGTAAGCGAATTCCGGTCGACGGCGGCGTGTCGGGGTGACGCGCAGGACAAAGGCGGACAACCCCGGCACCTGGGTCTTCCCTGCGCGTGTCCCTAAGAGGATCATAAGAATCGTCCCGGCGTCGTACTCGGGGAGATGTCGGGCCACCCAATGATGTTATTGGGATTGAAAATTCGAATTGGGAATTCCCCGATTTGCCGCGTCACGGGTACGCGCAATCGTTGCGGTCTTATGGTGTTACCTTCGGGTACGCCTGCTCGGCCATGCGGCGAATCGGCTCGTAGATCGCAGGGAACCATCATGAGAATTGCCAAAATCGCCGCTACCGCTTTACTTTCCGTCGCCGCGCTGTGCGTCGCCACCGTGACCGCGCACGGCGCACCCGTCGCCGCGCCCGGCATTACCGGTGCCGATCGGGGTGTCGACTATTCGGTCACGCTCGCACCGGATCGCAGCGCGGTCACCACCACCCTCACCGCGGGCCACTTCGAACTCGGCGGCGCCGGGGTGAACGTGATCGCGCCCTCGGGCGAGATCATCGGCTCGCTGCCGCTGGTCTATCAGGCCGCCGATCGCGTGCTCACCGTCGTACCCGAGGTGAACGCGGCCGGAACCGAATTGACGGTGCGGCCCGCCGATCCCACGCAGGTCGCCGCCCCGACGGCCGATGTCGTGGCGCTGCAGAGTGTCGCCAATGCCGGGTCGATCGTGGCCGGGGCGCTCATCGGCTGCGTCGTCGGCGCGGTGATCGGGTTCTTCTTCTTTGTCGTCGGCGCGATCGTCGGCTGTGGCGTCGGTGGTCTGCTCGGCGCGATCATCGCCGGAGACCAGCCTTAGAACTGGAGGTGCGCACGTCGCCGCCGGACCGGTCCCCGTCGGTTCGGCGGCCGCGCTGTGCGCGAAAAGCGTTATGCAGGAGCGATTTCGATGCCGATGGTGCCGGTGTCGCCGCGGCGCAGCTTGCTCAGGGTGATGCTGATCCAGCCCAGGATGCCGTAGCGGCGCTTGATCAGCTCGCGGGTGCGCTCCGAGCCCGCCGGGTCGAGGATGAGCGCCGAACCCTTGACCAGCTCGCCGTGGGTCTTGCCGCGGAAGTCGCACGGCTGCACGGTGACTTCGGGATTGCGCCGGATGCGCTTGACCTTCCAGCTGTCGGTGACCGTCCAGACATAGAGGCGGCCATTGTCGAGCACGGCCCATACCGGCGTCCCGACCGGCGTGCCGTCCTTCTTGAAGGTGGTCAGCTGCACATAGTTCGCCTTGCCCAATGACTCGAACGTGTTGTCCACGCCCGCAGCCTATCCGCTCGCGGGCAGCGACGTGGATCACGCGCCGAGCCATATGCGCGTGACCCCCGTCGATCCGTACCTTGGGCTCGGTACCCGATCGGCGAGGAGGCGCATGATGGCGGCAATTTCGGTTCCGGTGCTCTGGGGCGGGGATCTACCGCAGACCTTGGACTTCTATCGGACCCTGGGGTACCGGGTCACCTACGAGATGACCCGGCCCTACACCTACGGGATGGTCGAACGCGACGGATACCAGCTGCATTTCGGGCCGACACCGAAGGGGATGAACGGCAAGGGCGAGGAAGCGCATACCGGCTGTGTGGTGTTCGTCGACGAGGTCGAGCCCTGGCATGCCGAGTTCAAGGCGGCCCTGCGCGCCCGCTACGGGAAGATTCCCAGCAAGGGCGTCCCGCGAATCACCCGATTCCGGCCGGGACAGACGCGTTTCAGCGTGGTCGACCCGGTCGGCAACACCATCATCTATGTCCAGCACGATGAGCCCGACCCCGAATACGGCGGATCGAAGGAACTCGAGGGCCTGGCGCGGGTGCTCGACAATGCCCGCATCTTCCGCGACTCCAAGACCGACGATGCCACGGCGGCCCGCGCCATCGAAACCGGACTGCGCCGCCACGGCGCGACCGCCACACCCTTGGAACGGGCCCGGGCGCTGGCGATGCTCGCCGAAATCGCTGCGGCCGCAGGCGATTCCGGCCGCGTCACCGACCTGCTGGCGCAAATCGACGAACTGGGCCTCACGGAGTCGGACCGCGCGGCGATCGCCGAGGACCTGGACGCGGTCGCCGACGTGCAGGAGTGAACGGACGTGGGCAGCGTGAATCCGCCGTGATGCGCATCGATATCGCCGCATGATGCCACGATCACGCGGCCGGTGCCGGGAAAGTGTGGGGCCGGGCCGGAACTTCGTGGCGATGTGGTGGGCTCGGCCCGGCGATGCGCAGGACCCGGTCGGGACTTCGTCGCGATCAGGCGGGTTGGGCGCCGACGATGCGCAGGGCGATGGTGGCGTAGTCGGCGCCTATCTCCTCGGGGGTGCGGCGGTAGTCCTTGGTGTACCAGCGGGAGGTGTCGACGCACAGCGACATGAGCGCCAGCGTTGTCGCGTGCGTGTCGACCACATCGAACACGCCCTCGGCCACACCCGCGGCGACCAGATCGCGCAGCTGGCGGTGGATGGCGAGCTGAATGTCGATGACCTCGGCCCGGTGCTCGGGGGTCAGGTCGCCCAGGTGATGCAGCACCACCTTCACCGACGCCGCGTGGTCGGCGTGCCACACGGTCAGGTCGCCGACCACGGCGGTCAGATGGTCGGCGGCGCTGCCCGGCCCGGCCGCCGCGGCGGTGGCCACCTGCTGGGTGAGCCGCATGGACGACAGGGAGATGCGGTAGAGGACTTCCTCTTTGGAGCCGAAGTGTACGTACAGGCCCGCGGGGCTGAGCCCGGCGCGGGCCGCGATATCGCGGGTGGTGGTGGCGTGGAAGCCGCGTTCGGCGAAGGCGTCGATGGCGGCCAGGAAGATCCGGCGTTGGCCCTCGGGGAAGCGGCGCTGGGACAGCTCGAGATGCGCCACCGCGGCGGTGTCGCGGCCGTCGGTCTCGGCATTCGGCGCCACGTCGCGCGCGGCGTCGGTCGTCACGTCGTCGTTACCCATCGAATGAGTATCTCCCAGTGAATGTTTCACCCTGCCACCGGCCGGGCTCGAGGGCAGCCCGGCCGGTGGGGCACCGAAGGCCCCTCCGGCGAGAGGATTCGGCATGCCCGGTCGCTGGCTTACTTCGCCGGGGTGAGTGGCTGGTTGATGGTGGTGAAGTACTGCACCGCGGCGGCGATGGCGACCGGGGCGGTCACGAATAGTTGACCCGCCAGGGTGCCCAGGAAGCCGACGGTCGACGCGCCGAGCACACACCCGCCGAGCGGGCCGAGCCCGAAGAGGGTGGCCAGCGCACCGGTGGCGACGAGGCCGACGCCCGCGCCGACGACACAGCCCACGGCCGCGCCGCCGAGCCCGCCGACCAGCGTGCCGACCGTCGCGCCCATGCTGATGGTGTCGCGCAGGCGGTTCCACGCGGCCTGCTCCCGGTCGTACTGGGTCTTCCACGGCGCCTGATCCTCGAACGGCAGCGCCACCGGCTGGTACACCGCGTGCGCCTCATCGAAGCGCGGGCTGAGAGTTGCGGTGCGATCGGTGACCTGCGCGGTGATGGGGAAGACGAAATCGTCGACGCGGAAGGACAATTCGGTACCCGCGAGGACGGTGCCGTCGGCGGCCGCGATCTTGAAGACGCCGTTGTCGACACGCAGGCTGCCCGCGTCGGTGCGAATGACCATCGTGCCGTCTTCGGCGGTGTTCGCGACCCAGTTCACCGGGGCCTGGTCGGCGGGAGCGGGCGCGGCGTGCGCCGATCCGCAACCGATGACGGCCGAGCCGATCAACAGTGCGGAGGTGGCGGCGATTTTCCTCATCAGCGGGTCCTTCACGAGCTGGCACCTGCGGGGACAGGTGTTCTCCGTTGGCCGGAACCTGTCGGGGGTTTACGTGGCTCCGGTCACATCCAAGCTAAGCGGTCGCTTAGTTCGGCGAGGCGTTAGCTGGATCACAGCAATGTGGTCAACCCCGCGCCGCGCCTCGGAGTGTCATGAAGGGGATTTGTGTCGATCGGCCACATCGGCCGAACTCTCAGGGTGGCGGTGGAATCCGTACGGCGACGCGTTCATTCGTTGCGGGTGAGGACCTGCGGGCCGGACTCGGTAATGGCGATGGTGTGTTCGGAGTGGGCGGTGCGGGAGCCGTCGGCCGAGCGGAGGGTCCAGCCGTCGGGGTCGGTGACGATGCGGTCGGCGGTGCGGGCGAACCAGGGTTCGATGGCGAGGGTCAGGCCGGGGCGCAGGCGGTAACCGCGGCCGGGGCGACCGGCATTGGGGACGTGGGGGTCCTCGTGCATGGTGCGGCCCAGGCCGTGGCCGCCGAATTCGGTATTGATGGGGTAGCCCGCGGCGTGGGCGACGGCGGCGATGGCGGCCGACAGGTCGCCGATCGTGTTGCCCGCCTGGGCGACCGCGATGGCCGCGTCCAGGGCGTCCTCGGTGGCGCGGATCAGGCGCACGTCCTCCGGGTCGGAGGTGCCGACGATCGTGGTGACCGCAGAATCGGCGACCCAGCCGTCGATGCTCACGGCCAGATCCATGGTCAGCACATCGCCGTCGCGCAGCGCGTAGTCGAACGGGAGTCCGTGCAGCACGGCGTCGTTGACCGAGAGGCAGATGGTGTTGCGGAACGGGCCGCGACCGAACGAGGGGGAGTAGTCCCAGTAGCAGGAGACCGCGCCGCGCTGCCGGATGCGTTCGCGCACAATCGCTTCCAGCTCCAGGAGGTTCACCCCGATCTGCGCCTTCTCGCGCAGTTCGGCGAGGACCTCGGCCACGAACCGTCCGGTGACGCGCATGCGTTCGATCTCGGCGGGGCTCTTGAGCTCTACCATCACAACCTCTTTCGTTCGGTATTTTAATACCAGCGTAGCGGGTTGCGGTATTTAAATACCAGCCGTAGGGTGGCGGGCATGGTTCGACTGCCGCTCACGCCCGCCCAGCTCGAGGCCGGTCGCCGCCTGGGTGCCGCGCTGCGCGCCGCGCGCGGCGACCGGGATCTGGTGGATGTGGCCGCGAGCGCGGGTATTTCACCGGAGACGCTGCGGAAGATCGAATCGGGGCGGCTGCCCACCCCGGCCTTCGGGACCGTCGTGGCACTCAGCCGCACCCTCGACATTCCCCTCGAGGAGCTGGCCGACATCTGGCAGCCGAGCGTCGCGCACCGCCCCGCGTCCTAACTCGGCGCCCTGATCAGTCGACGGTCAGCTCCACCGGCACCGCGATCACGTCGACCATCGCGCCATTGCGCAGCACCGTCACCGGCAGCGACCGCCCGATGGCGTCGGCGAACAACTGTCGCTGAATGCCCTGCGCGTCACGGATTTCCGTGCGCGCGATGCTGAGCACCAGATCCCCGCGCCGCAATCCGGCCCGCTCGGCCGGACCGCCGCGCACCACCTCGACAATGCGCAGCCCCGCATCCTGTCCGGTGCGCGCGGCCACCGCCGTCGGCAGCGGGGCGGGCACCCCGACCACCCCGAGGTAGGCGCGCCGCACCCGCCCCTCGGTGAGCAGGGTGCTGATGATCCGCCGCGTGGTGGCATTGATCGGAATCGCCAGCCCCAACCCGATGCCCGCCACCGCCGTATTGATCCCGACCACGCATCCGGCCGAATCCGCCAGCGCCCCACCGGAATTGCCGGGGTTGAGGGCGGCGTCGGTCTGGATCACGTCCTCGATCACCCGGGCCGCGCGGCGATTGCCCACCGGCACCGAGCGACCCAGCGCGCTCACCACCCCGGCCGTCACCGACCCGGCCAAACCGAGCGGACTGCCGACGGCCACGACCAGTTGGCCGACCACCAGCCGGTCGGCGTCCCCGAGCACCACCGCGCGCGGTGCGCCCCCGCGGGCGCGAATCACCGCCAGATCCGAGAGCGGATCCACGCCCACCACATCGAATTTCGCTTCCAGCCCGTCCGCGAACACCACGGTCCCATTGCTGGCCTCGCCCACCACGTGCGCGTTGGTGAGCAGGAAGCCGTCGTCGGTGAACACCACCGCCGAGCCGCCGCCGCGGCGGGTCTGCACACTGGCCACGTGCGGGGTCACCGATTTGGCGACCGCGATCACGGTGCGCGAGTAGGAGTCCAGCGCCGCGGCGTCGGGGGTTCCGAAGCCGGGCTGGGCGACCGGCTCGGAGTTCGCGTTCTCGTCCATCGACGAGAGGGCAGCTTCGTCGTCCACGACGACCACCATCCCGATTACATGATTACATTGCCTCTGGCACCAGAATGCGCGCGCATCGGGCATCGCGACAACCGGTTCGCCGACAGCGCAACCGTGTTCAGCGGATGGTGTACTTCAGGTGGGTGACGCGGGTGCCGGGAATGATCTCCGGATCCTCGAGCAGCACGGGCGCGTTGCCCAGCGCGCCGAACAGCGGGACACCGCCGCCGAGCAGCACCGGGACGATATCGACCGAAATCTCTTCCAGCAGGCCCTGTTCCAGGCATTGGCGGGCGACGTCGCCGCCGCTGACCCCGACCATCTTGTCCCCGGCGATGCCGCGCGCCACATCGATGGCCGCCTTCACGCCACCGGTGACGAAGGTGAACGGGGCGTCGGGGTGCTCGGCGATCCAGTCCTCGGGGACGTTGTGGGTGACCACCACGATGGGCTTGTCGGCCGGGTGGATGCCGCCCCACCCGTTGGTCAGGGTGAACAGTCGCTTGCCGACGACGTAGACGCCGACGCTGTCGAGCCAGTTTTGCAGGTAGTCGGCATCGGAGGGGGTGAGGTTGAACGGGATCTCGGGGTGGGTGCTGGCGATCGGGACGTCACCGCTCTGGTACCAGGCGAACAGGTGCTCGAACCCGGTTTCGTCGGGGCCCGCGATGAAGCCGTCGAGGGACATGCTCGCGCCGGTGACTACCTTGCTCATGGTCTTACTCCTTCATGTGTGGAACGAAACGGCGAGGATTGCCGTCTCTGCGATGAAGTCGGAGCCGGTATCGGGGAATCATCGTTCATCTCGAAAAAAGTTTTCGCGAAACCATGGCGCGCAACGGTTTCCCGTCCGAACACCGCCGACGCGGGGATGATGGACCGCAGATCCAGGCAGGACGGGGGCGCGGCGAATGGTCGAGATCGAGGTCCGGGAGCTGGCCCGGGGGCAGCTGCGCCAGGCGGCGGCGGTGCTCGGGCGCGGGATGCGCGACAACCCCATCAACCGGGCCGCGTTCGCCGCGGATTCGGGTCGGCGCGAGCGGGTGCTGACCAGGTTCTTCCGTCCGGCCGTGCACGGCTTGGCCGGGCGTGGGACCGTCGGCGGGGCCTTGCGGGAGGGACGGGTCGTCGGTGTGTGCGGCATGGCACCGCCGGGTCGGTGTCATACGACGCCGGGGGAGAAGGCGCGCATCCTGCCCACGGTCGTGCTGGGCACCCCGCCGGGCACGACCGGGCGGGTGGTGCGCTGGAGTAATGCGTGGGCGCAGCGCGATCTGGCCGAACCGCATTGGCATTTGGGACCGGTGGCGGTGGATGCCGGGCTGCAGGGGCTCGGCATCGGGACGCTGATGCTCACCGATTTCTGTGCGCGCGTGGATGATCGGGGTGCGGCGGCCTATCTCGAGACCGACAAGCCCGAGAACGTGCGGTTCTACGAGCGATTCGGATTCGCCGTCATCGACGAGGCCGAGGTGCTGGGGGTCCCGAACTGGTTCATGCGCCGACCGCGCATGTAGTGCGCCGTGGCGTTTGCGCTGCTCAACCGGGTGCGAAAAAAATTCGAGAAATTTTCGCGGCGGATGTCGAGAACCGTCGGGCGGCTCCGTCCCTGGTGCATGGAACCGAACGAGATCACCGAAATCCTGAACCGTCCGCTCAGCCAGGAACTGCTGGCTCGCGACCTGACCCGCCTGGCGTATGTCGCCACCGACGGCACCCCGCGCAGCATTCCGATCGCCTTCCACTGGAACGGCACCGAACTCGTGTTGTGCACCAGCAAGAACGCCCCGAAACTGCACGCGCTGCGCAAGAACCCGATGGTCGCGCTGACCATCGACACCGAGGTGCATCCGCCCAAGATCCTGCTCATTCGCGGCCGGGTCGAATTGGATGTCGTGGACGGCATTCCCTGGGAGTACCTGCAGATGAACGGCAGCTACCAGATGACCGCCGAGCAGCGCGTCGAGTGGGAGGCCGAGGTGCGCTCGCTCTATGACGGCATGGTCCGCATTGTCGTCACCCCGACCTGGGCAAAACTCATCGATTTCGACACCACCCTGCCCAGCGCGGTCGAGGAACTGATCCGCGAACGCGCCGAACGCTCCAACGCCTGAGATCGATTCCGGCCAGAATGGCCCTACACACACCAGGAGAAGACAATGGCCAAATACCTGATGCTCAAGCACTACCGGGGTGCACCGGCCTCGGCCAACGACATTCCGATGGATCAGTGGACCCCCGACGAGGTCAGCGCCCACATCAAATACATGCAGGACTTCGCCAACCGGCTCGTGGAAACCGGCGAGTTCGTCGATGAGCTGGCACTCACCCCGCAGGGCAGCTTCGTCAGCTCCGACAGTGACGGTCGCCCGATCACCGATGGGCCGTTCGCCGAGACCAAGGATCTGATCGCGGGCTTCATGGTGATCGATGTCGAATCCTATGAGCGCGCCCTCGAATTGGCCGCCGAGCTGTCCTTGGCACCGGGCGCGGGCGGCAAACCGATTCACGAGTGGCTCGAATTGCGGCCGGTCCTGTCGTCGCTGCCCGTTGTGACCGAATGAACGAGGCGCTGCTGCGGGAGCTCGTGCCCGCGGTGATCGGTGTCCTGGTCCGGCGCGGAGCCGATTTCGCGTCGGCCGAGGACGCCGTGCAGGAGGCGCTGGTGCGCGCGGTGGAGACCTGGCCGCAGGATCCACCGCGCGACCCCAAGGGCTGGCTCGTCACCGCCGCGTGGCACAAATTCCTCGACGCCACCCGGGCCGAGAATTCCCGGCGCGGAAGGGAACTCGCGGTGGAGGTCGAGCCGGAGAGCGGGCCGGTGTCGGGGACCGACGACTCGCTGTGGCTGTATTTCCTGTGCGCGCATCCCTCGCTGTCGCCCGCGTCGGCCGTGGCCTTGACGCTGCGCGCGGTCGGCGGGCTCACGACCCGACAGATCGCGAATGCCTACCTGGTGCCGGAAGCGACCATGGCACAACGGATCAGCCGCGCCAAGAAGCGCCTCGCCGGGCTGCCGCTGAATCGGCCGGGCGATCCGGCGACGGTCCTGCACGTGCTCTATCTCGTGTTCAACGAGGGCTACAGCGGCGATATCGATCTCGCGGCCGAGGCGATCCGGCTCACTCGCCAACTCGCCGCGGCCACCGACGAGCCCGAGGTTGCGGGGCTGCTCGCCCTCATGCTGCTGCACCACGCCCGCCGCGCCTCCCGTCTCGGCCCGGACGGCCGCCTGATCCCACTCGCCGCGCAGGACCGAACCTTGTGGGACACCGGCCTTATCGCCGAGGGGGTGACGATTCTGCAAGCGGCGCTGGCCCGCGACCGCCTGGGCGAATACCAAGCCCAGGCCGCGATCGCCGCCCTGCACGCGGACGCCCCGACCGCCGCCGACACCGATTGGGTGCAGATCGTGGAGTGGTACGACGAACTCCTGCGATTCACCGACAACCCCGTGGTCCGCCTCAACCGCGCGGTCGCCATCGGCGAGGCCGACGGACCCCAGGCGGGCCTGGCGGAACTGAAGGCCTTGGATCCAAACCTGCCGCGCTACACCGCCGTTCGGGCCTACCTACTCGAACGCACCGGAGACCTCGAGCAGGCCGCCCAGCTCTACACCGAGGCCGCCCACACGGCCACCAGCATGCCCGAACGCGACCACCTGACCCGCGAGGCCGCCCGACTCCACCAACTCCTGCGCGGCTGATCGGCGGCCACCCTGGCGTTCACCTATCTTTCGATCTCTTGCCGCGCAACGCCGACACCGATATGACGACCAGCATGGCGGGCAGTACGAACAACTTCAGAATGATCAGGTAGGTGCCGGTGTGGAAGAAGAACGCGAGATAGATCCAGTAACCGACACACAAGCTGCCGCACGCCGCATTCGCCGAGCGCCACCACCAGTCCAGAGACCGCGGGATGGTCAGCGCCAAGAGAACGATCCCGCTCACCAGCAAGAGCGCCAGATACCACAGCGGCGGAGGTCCATCGATGTGCGGGATGGTGGTCATAGCTTCTTCCTACGCCGACGGTCCATTGATTCTTCGCCGCAGATCGCAACGTAGGCAAGGTGTTCCAGAGCCGCCAGGTCAGAGCAGGACACGCAGTGTCGCGGTCGTCGCGGCGGCGACGGCGACCACGACCAGGAATGGCGCACGAAGCAGGAGGGCGATCCATGCGGCGGCGATCCCCGCCAAGCGTTCGTCGACCACGATCCGGTGCTCGGTGGTCGCCGCTTGAATGACCAACAGTGCCGTCAGCAGTCCGATCGGTAAGAGTGCGGCGATCTTCTGAACGCGCGTGTCCTGGAGAATCCGCTCGGGCACCGACAGGCCCGCCAACTTCAGCAGGTAGCAACCGGCCGAGCCGACAATGATTGCCCACCAAAGCATTACAGAACTCCTCTCTGCGAATGGTCGACCAGCTCTGGGTCGGACGCGCGGCGGGCGATCATGACGCCGAACAATGCGGTGACCACGGCAACGACCAACACCGGCACACCCGCGGGCAGGATCGGCACGGCCAGCAGCGCGACAATGCCGGACAGCAACGCCACCACCCACGCCTGACCGGTGACCATGCGCGGTGCCAACAGCGCCAGGAACGCGGCGGGGGCCACCACATCGAGCCCGAGGACTCGTGGATCGGACAGCAGGCGGGTGCCCAACGCACCCGCGAGGGTGGCCAGGTTCCAGCAGGCGAAGACCGCCAATCCCGCCGTCCAGAAGCCCAGCTTCGCCGGACCTGGCGGCCGACCCACGGTCATCGCGGTGCTCTCATCGATGACCAGGTGCGCCGCCACCGGCCGTCGCCATCCGGCCACGTGCAACAGGGGAGCAAGATGCAGCCCATACAGCGCATTGCGGCTGCCCAGCAGTGCGGCGGTGGCCGCGCCCGCGAAGGGATTCCCACCGGCGGCGACCACACCCACCATCGCGAATTGCGATGCGCCGGTGAACATCAGACTCGACAGCGCACACAGCTGCGGCAGCGACAAGCCCGCGGCCACCGCCAGCGCACCGAAGGACAGTCCGTAGGTTCCGGTCGCCACACCGATTCCCAGACTGTCACGAATTACCTTGGAGCGCAGTGTATTCCAGTCGGAATCCTGCTCTTTGTGAATGGCCACCGGACTCGGTCCCCTTCCCGGAACGACTGAGCACAGAGTGCCACTGGCACTTGTGATCACGCCATAAACAGCCCTAGATTCGGCGAGGACTTAGTATTTCGATCCATGGATTCGATCGATCGCGCGATTCTGTGCCACCTCCAGCGGGACGCGCGGATGCCCAATGTTGAACTCGCGCAAGAGGTCGGGCTCAGCCCCTCGCCGTGTCTGCGCCGGGTGCGCAATCTGGAGGAGGCGGGCGTCATCACCGGCTATCACGCCCGGGTGGATCCGCGGGCCATCGGCCGCGGTTTCGAGGTGCTCGTGCACGCGAACATGGGAATCAAGAATCGCCGGGCGGTCGAATCCTTCGAGGCGAAGGTCGCCGAATTCGACGAGATCGTCGAATGTCGGCGCATGTTCGGCGATCCCGACTACCTGCTGTGGGTCGCGGTCGCCGACGCCGATGCCTACGAGCAGTTCTTCATGGAGAAGCTGGCGGATCTGCCCGGCGTCGCGCGGCTGCACTCCCAGTTCACGATGAAGGTCGTCAAGACGACCGGGTTCCCGCATCTGACCTGAGGCCGGATGCGGGCCGTGGGGGATCGGGTCAGGTGGCCTGGCTGACCGAGGACATGTGGAAGTCGGGAATCCGCAAGGGCGGCATGGCGGTTCGGGTGAACCAGTCCTTCCATTCGCGGGGAAGGGTGATTTCGGTGCGGCCCGCCTCGGTGACTCGGCGCAGCAGGTCCAAGGGGCTCTCGTTGAAGCGGAAGTTGTTGACCGCGGCGGTGACCTCGCCGTTCTCGACCAGGTAGACGCCGTCTCGGGTGAGGCCGGTGAGCAGCAGAGTCGCCGGGTCGACCTCGCGGATGTACCACAGGCAGGTCAGCAGCAGACCGCGTTCGGTATTGGCGATCATGTCCGGGAGGGTGGCGTCGGTACCGCCGGTCATGAGCAGGTTCTCGCCGGGAACGGTGACGGGGGCGTCGAATTCGGCGGCGGTGGCGCGCGGGTAGACCAGGGACTCGATGACACCCTGCCCGATCCAGTCGGTGCGTTGGGCGGTCAGGCCATTGTCGAAGACCGACAGCGACTCCGAGGACGACGGGGTCGCCACGAACGGCCGGTACTCCAAGCCGGTGGCGGACGGATCGGAGTACAGGGTGAGCGGAATGTCGGTGAGGCGCTCGCCGATTCGCGTGCCGCCCGCGCGGGAGAAGGCGGTGTGGCCCTCGTGCGCGCCGCGGCCCTCCATGGTCCACGCCATGTAGATCATGAGGTCGGCGACCGCGGACGGCGGGAGCAGGGTTTCGTGGCGGCCCGCGGGCAGTTCGACGCGGCGTTTGCTCCAGTCCAGGCGGCGCGACAGTTCGGCGAGCAGGCCGGGGGTGTCGACGTCGGTGAAATCGGTGGTGCCGGTACCGACCCAGGCGCTGGCCAGATCCGCGCCCGCGCCGCGCTTGCCATTGATCTCCACCGAGCCGGTCGGCTGCACCCAACGTCGCCGCACACCGGTGGAGGTGCCCAGCCATGTGGAGTGCATCTGGTGGTGGGCGAAACCGTAGAGGCGGTCCGCGCCGTCGAATCCGGTGGCGAGATCGCTTGCCAGCGCGGTGAATACGCCGATATCGGTGGTGGCCGGATCGCCTGCCCAATCGAGCCGCTTGTCCGCGGCGTCGGCGACGGCGTCCGGGTTCAGCAGCGGCATGGCGTCGCGGGCGGGTTCGGCGGTGCGCGCGGCCTCCTCGCTGGCGCGCACCACGGCCTCGATGTCGGCGGGATCGACACTGGTGGAACTGACGCTGCCCACGCGGGCGGCATTCGGTCCGTCGCGGAACACCGAGACGACCGCCCAGTCCCGCGCCACCGAGGAACCATTGGTGGTCATGGAATTTCCGGCCCAGCGCAGCGACGCCTCGTGGGCGTCGGTGACGATCACCATGGCCTCGTCCGCGCGGGAGGATCGCAGCGCGCGTTCGACGACCTCGGGGGCGGGGAGCACACTCACCGTTGTCGGTCCTTTCGTGGAGAAGACGCTGCCTACTGTCCGGCCTCGGCGCGGGTATTGAGAATATTGATGCCGCGCACCAGGACCGACGGGCAGCCGTGCGAGACCGCGGCGACCTGTCCGGGCTGCGCCTTGCCGCAGTTGAACGCGCCACCCAACACCCAGGTCGACGGTCCGCCGACGGCTTCCATCGAACCCCAGAAGTCGGTGGTGGTGGCCTGGTAGGCGACATCGCGCAGCTGCCCGGCCAACTCGCCATTGCGGATGCGGAAGAAACGCTGGCCGGTGAACTGGAAGTTGTAGCGCTGCATATCGATCGACCAGGACTTGTCGCCGACGATGTAGATGCCGTTCTCGACACGGGAGATCAGCTCGGCGGTGCTGGTGTCGTTGACCGGATCCGGTTGCAGCGAGACATTGGCCATGCGCTGGATGGGCACGTGGTGGGCGGAGTCGGCGTAGGAGCAGCCGTTGGAGCGTTCGAGTCCCAAGCGGGGGGCGAAGACTCGGTCGAGCTGGTAGCCGACGAGGATGCCCTCGCGCACCAGATCCCACTGCTGTCCGGCCACGCCCTCGTCGTCCCAGCCGACGCTGGCCAGGCCGTGCTGCTGGGTGCGGTCACCGGTGACGTGCATGATCGGGGTGCCGTACTTCAGGGTGCCGAGCTGGTCGGGGGTGGCGAAAGAGGTGCCCGCGTAGGCGGATTCGTAGCCGATGGCACGGTCGTATTCGGTGGCGTGGCCGATGGACTCGTGGATGGTCAGCCACAGGTTGGTCGGGTCGATGACCAGGTCGGTGGGACCGGCCTGCACGGTCGGGGCCTTCACCTTCTCGGCCAGCCACTCCGGGATCCGGGCGAGTTCGCCTGCCCAGTCCCAGGTTCCGTCCGCGCCGGTCACGTACTCCCAACCGCGACCGGCCGGGGCGGCGAGGGTGCGCATGGTTTCGAACACGCCCGCGGACGGGTCGACGGTGATGGCCTCGAGTTGCGGGTGCAGGCGCACCCGCTGCTGGGTGATGCGGGAGCCGAAGGTGTCGGCGTAGAAGGTCTGCTCCTTGACCTGCAGCACCGACGCGGTGACGTGGTCCACGCCGTCGGCGGCCTTGAGGCGGTCCGAATAGTCCAGCAGCAGCGCCACTTTCTCCGGGGTCGGCACGGAGAAGGGATCGACGTCGTAGGCCGAGACGTACTGCGCGTCGGTATAGGTCGGCTCGGCGGCCAGTTCGACGCGTTCGCGATTGAGTGCCCGCAGGGTCGTGGCGACGTTCACCGCCTGCCGGGCCACCTGTGCGGCGGTGTCGGTGGTCAGGTCGGCGTGCGAGGCGAAACCCCAGGTGCCGTCGACGATCACGCGCACCGCGAACCCGAGATCGGTGCTGTCGGACACCGATTCGACACGCCCGTCACGCAATCTGATGGACTGCTGCACAAGTCGATGCACGCGCAGGTCCGCGTACTCGGCCCCGGCCGCGCGGGCCGCGCTCAGGGCGGCGTCGGCGAGCGCGGACAGCGGCAGCGCGCGGAACTGGTCGTCCACGACGGTGGTAGCGATGCTCACCGAACCAACCTAGAGGCCGACACGCCGAGGGTTCAACAATCGACTCACCCCGAAAGAAAATCACACCGTGCAAACCTGCATACGCTGCAACAATGCGTGAAGTGCCAACGCGCACAGGATGAAACGGCACGCACACGCGCTGGACATGCCACGTTTTGCTGGCCGGATGCCGTACTGTCTGCCCGCGTGCCGCCATCCGCACTCCGCGATCGCAAACGGGAACGAACCCGCCGAGCCCTGCTCGAAGCCGCCGTAGAACAGTTCGAGAGCCGAGGATACGAGGCGACCACCGTCGCCGATATCGCGGCCGCCGCCGAAGTCGGCACCAGAACGTTCTTCAACTACTTCGCCAGCAAGGAGGAACTGCTGTTCCCCGAGCCGGACGAAAGAGTGCAGGCCGCCGTGCGCGCCATCGCCACCCGCCGCCCCGGGGAACGCCCCGTCGAGGTGCTGCTGCGCGCCCTGCGCGCCGCCGGTGACAATCCCGGCGACCACCTCGGCGACACCCTGGCTGCGCGGATCGCCGTACTGCGCGCACAGGTTTCGCGCACCGTGCCCGCGGTGTCCGGGCGCGCCGCTTACGCGCAGCTCGCCTCGCAGCAGGAGATCGCGCGGCAGCTGCGCGCCGCCTTCCCCGACGAGCTCGACGATGTGGGTGCGGCCGCGCTGGTCGGCGCGGTCGTGGGTGCGGTGTCGGGGGCGCTGACCGTGCTGTTCCAGCGCCCCGGTCTCGAGGACGGCGAAGCGCTGCAACGCAAGATCCAGGAGACCACCTCGAAGGTCTTGGCGCCCTGGCTGACCCAGCCCGCTCCCGCTGCGCGCGAATTGCCCGGCGAGCAAACCCAATTGCTGTCCGAGGTTCCGCTACGCCCCGAGCCCGAGCAGCTGCGCCCCCTCGGCACGGTTCACCGCCTCACCCAGGAGTCGGTGCCCCGCCCCGGGTTCGACCGCTACCTGCCCACCCACCGCCACCCCGAGGACGCTCGCGTCTGAGCCGGGTCAGCTGCCGAACTGCTGCCAGCCCAGGCGGACGACCATGACGATGACGACCACCAGGAGGACGGCGCGGACGAAGCCCGCGCCCTTGGCGATCGCCATGCGGGAGCCGACGATCGAACCGGCGATGTTCGCGACCGCCATGGAAAGGCCCAATGCCCACAGGACATGGCCGGTGCTCGCCAGGAAGATCAGCGAGCCCAGGTTCGAGCCGCAGTTGATGACCTTCGCCATGGCTGCGGCGCGGACGAATTCGGTGCCCAGCAGGGTGGCGAAGGTGATGATCAGGAAGGTGCCGGTGCCGGGGCCGAGCACGCCGTCGTAGAGGCCGATCAGTCCGGCGGCCAGGGCCACGACCAGGATCGTCTTGCGGCGGGTCGGGGGATGGGTGGCCATGGTGACCCCGACCGAGGGGCGCAGGGTCACGAAGATCGCCACACCGACGAGCACGACCATCACGATGGGGATGAACAGCCGCTTGTCGATCAACGCGACCGCCGCCGAGCCGCAGGCCGCCGCGACCGCGGCGATCGCCGCGCCGGGGACGAGGACCTTCCAGCGCATCGGGACCTTGCGGGAGAAGGTGAGCACGGCCGCGCTCGTTCCGGAGAAGGCCGCGATCTTATTGGTGCCCAATGCCGTTTGCGGGGCCAGGCCGGGCAGGACGACGAACAGGGTCGGCAGGACGATCAGTCCGCCGCCACCGACCACCGCATCGACCCAACCGGCCGCCGTCGCCGCGGTCAATAGGACCGCCCAGTCCGCAAGGCTCACAGGCAGACCCAACCAGAAAGTGCGGAGCAAGATCAAACGGTTGAGTGCCGGGGCGGGTGTCTGCCGGTCGCGACCGTAGGGTGGATGGGTGCGCCGGTTCAGTTTGTGGCTGCGTGGCAAGCCCCTCATCACCGATTCGCTGCTGGCCGTCCTGTTGCTGGCCATCGACGTGCTGGCCGTGTCCAACAGCACCTCGAAGGTCAGCTATCTGGTGTTCAGTGTGCTGTTGGCGGCGCCGATCGTGTTCCGGCGCACCCACACCTGGGCCGCGGCCATCGCCGTGGTGGTGCTGTCGATTCTCACCTCGTTCGTCAACGGCGGTCTCGGCGACAAGTCCGTCCACCCGGCCCTGCTGGGACTCGGGATCATGCTCTATACGCTGGTCGCGTATGTGGGCCGCCGCCAAGGGCTCGCGTATCTCGGTGTTCTCGTCCTCGACAGTCTCATCGCGGCCACTGTGGTCGCGCCGCCGCCCGCGACCGATCTCGCCTTCACCGTGCTGTTCTACGCCTTGTGCTGGACCATGGCCGAATTCGTCGGCGCGCGCCACGCCTACGACGCGGAGGTCGCGGCCCGCCTGGCGGTCGCCGACTACGACCGGGAACGCCGCGCGCACGACGCGGTGGCCGCCGAACGCACCCGCATCGCCCGCGAACTCCACGATGTGGTCGCCCACGCGGTCAGCGTCATCATCGTGCAGGCCGACGGGGCACGCTATGCCCTGCGCCAGAACCCGGACGTCGCCGAACAGGCCCTCACCACGATCGCCGGGACCGGCCGTGACGCGTTGCGCGAACTGCGCCGCACCGTCGAACTGTTGCGCACCGAGCATGCGCCCGAACAACTTCCGCAGCACGGGACCGCGGGCATCGCCAAGGTCGTGGACATGATGCGCAGCGCCGGACTGGACGTCTCCCTGCAACTGTCCGGCGAACTGGACACCGTTACCCCCGAGGTCAGCCTCGGCATCCACCGCATCGTCCAGGAATCGCTCACCAACACCCTGCGCCACGCGGGCCCCGACCCCCACGCCGAGGTCAGCGTCACCCGCCGCGACACCGCCGTCCTGGTCGAGATCACCGACTCCGGCGGCCCACCCCTGACCCCGGCCACCCCGAATGGCAGCTGCCCCCACGGATCCACCACCACCGCAACCAAACTCGCGGTTGTCGAGCCCACCCCCACCCGCATCCCCGGCAGCGGCCTGGGCCTGGTCGGCATGCGCGAACGCATGGCCGTCCTCGGCGGCACCCTCACCGCAGGCCGAAACCCCCACGGCGGCTGGACCGTCCGCGCCACCATCCCCCTCGACCGCGAGACCGGCGAGTGAAGCAACGTGGACCCGCACGCTAAACTAGACAGTTAGCTGACCAAATTCTCGCGAGATAGGCCCTTCGAATGGACGCGCCCAGAAAGCCTCGGATCACCTTGCTGTCCCGATTGCTGCATCAGCACTACGCGCAGGCCGTCGATGCGGCGATGCGCGACGCCGGTTTCGGCGACATCCGGCCCAGTGACGCCAAGGCCTTCCCCTTCGTGCCCGTCGAAGGCGTGACGGTCGGCGAGCTGGCCGCGCGTGCGGGGGTCCGCAAACAGACCATGGCCGAGACCGTGAACAGGCTGGTGGGAGCGGGTTATCTGGAGCGGCAACCGAATCCGCGCGATGCGCGGTCCCAGCTGGTCCTGCTGACCGACCGCGGCCGCCGCGCCCGGCCGGTCGCGGCCGCGGCGGGCGACCGGGTGGAACGGCAGTGGGCCGAACTGACGAGTCCGGAAGAGGTCGAGCTGCTCCGCTCGCTGCTGCAGCATCTGGTCAGCGCGCTCGACGCGGCCTCGGAAAACCCTCCGACACGGGGGTAGACAGGCGACCTGTCTAGTTCCATACTGGACAGGTCAGCTGTCTAATTTCGGAGCTTGCCATGACACTCACCGCCTCCCCGTCCCAGTCCATCGCCACCCCGGTGTCGCGTCCGCGCGGCTGGTGGCCGATCCTCGCCCTGACCGCCTTCACCGCGGTGTCCTCGGGCGCCTTCGCCCTGGCGTTCGCCCACAACCCCGCGATGGCGTTCGGGTCGTCCACGCCGATCGATCCGGGCGACCGGCTCTATCTGCACCTGTTCGTCGCCCGCACCGTGGCGCTGTCGGTGTTGACCCTGGTCCTGGTCGTGCGGCGGGCCCGCATCGCGCTGATTCCGGCCATGGTGTTGCTGGCCATCGGCCAGGTCGCCGACGGCGTCATCGGCATTACGGCGCACCGCGCGGAATCCGTAGCGGCCCCGATGGTTCAAGGCCTGCTGCTGCTCGCCTGCGCCGGATACCTGATCGCCACACTGGACCGCCAGCTGCGGCGCACGGCCTTCGGATTCCTGCGGTCCTGACCCGGTGGGCGTCCGGCGAATTCCAGGTTCGCCGGACGCACCGGATAGGTTGTCAGGGTGCCGATCACCGTTCTAGTTGTCGATGACCAGGAGCTCATGCGCGCGGGGTTGCGGATGGTGCTCGGTGCCCACCCCGATATCGAGGTGGTGGGGGAGGCCGACAATGGGGCGGCCGCCATTGCTCGCGCCAACGAGTTGCGGCCCGATGTGGTGCTCATGGATGTGCGCATGCCGATCACCGACGGTGTCACCGCGACCGCGCGCATCATCGAATCCGGTTGCGGCAGCCGGGTTCTCGTCATGACCACCTTCGACCTCGACGAGCACGCCCTGGGCGCGCTGCGCGCCGGAGCCAGCGGCTTCCTGCTCAAGGACACTCCACCCGAGGACCTCATCTCCGCCATCCGCAGCGTCGCCGCCGGTGACGCGGTCGTCTCCCCGAAGGTCACCAAACGCCTGCTCGACCGCCTCATCGCCGACGATCCGGCCGCGGGCCGCGACCCGGCCGTCCTCGACGTCCTCACCGCCCGCGAACGCGAAGTCCTCGAACACATCGCCGCGGGCCGCTCCAACGCCGAAATCGCCGCCGCCCTCTTCCTCTCCGAAGCCACCGTCAAAACCCACGTAGGCCGAGTCCTCACCAAACTAGGCCTCCGCGACCGAGTCCAAGCCGTAGTCCTCGCCTACGAAACCGGCCTCGTCCGCCCCGGCAGCGCCTGACAGGTGTCAGGCGGCGTGGCCGGGCCGATGGGACAGGCGTGCCAGCGCTTCGTCCACCGCGCGGCGCGCCACCTCCCGGGCCTGTTCGAGAGGCACGGTCTCCGGCTCGTCGCTGTAGGCATACTTCAAATCCTGTTCGGCGAGCCAGCGGAAATACGCCGACTTGCTCATCCCCAGCTCCGCAGCACGGATCTGAACACGTAGGTCGAGTTCGTCCGACATCTTCACCGACCGCGGCTTGAGACCCGGCGACGCGTCCGTGTCGGCAGCCAACTCGACCTGCCGACCGGTACCGCGTTGCGCGCGAGCCACAATCGCGGCCATCTCCTCTGGCGTCACGTCATTGGTAGGGGTGGTGTCGTCAGTCATTTCGCGCCTCCCATTGAGCGAATTCGGCGGCTTCGTTCTCGGTCAGCGACCGAACATCGGTGACGTAGAAGTCGGGCGGTGTGACTCGGCCGGTGATCTGGACCGGGGATCCATCGTCGGTCCGCATCCACAGTTGGAACATCAGCCACCCGGTGGCCGGATCGAAGGCCGGTTCGCCCCACGCTGGCCGTAGTCCTGCTAGCCATCGGCGCATCAACTCCCGAACATCGGCAGGCGTCAGATCGATGCCGTTGTTCGCCATCATCTGTGCCAGTGCGAAATACAGCTTGATAGCCACGCGTGGAGACTACCTAGCGGTACTGACAGACTACCGGATGATGCTCGAAGATACCGCAAGGGACGTTGTGTGATCGGGGACGCAGGTGGGAGAAAAATCAGGGGGTTGTGCGTTGGAGGGGTAGATCGATCGAAAGGATCGCCCGATGCCTCCTGCACTGTTGTTCCTCGCCTGGTTCGTCGCCGAGATCGCCACCCTCATCGTGGTGGGGCATTTCATCGGCGTGTTCCCGACGATCCTGCTGTTGTTGGCGGGGTCGGCCGTGGGGTTGGTGCTCGTGCGGTCGCAGGGGCGACGGGTGTTCCAAGGGTTCCGGCGGGCCGCCCGAGGTGAACTCGATCCGGGTACCGCGGTGGCCGACGGGGCGTTGGTCGGCGTCGGCGCGGTCCTGATGTTCGTGCCCGGCCTACTCACCACCGTCCTCGGCCTGCTGGCCCTGCTGCCGGTGACGCGGTTCGTGTTCCGTCCGATCGTGGCGGCCTTCGCCGCGCGTCGCCTGAGCCGGGTCGCCACCGCAGTCGGCCCGTACGGCTATCGCAACGTCGTGATCGACCCCGATGGTGAGGTCATCGACGCCACCGTGGTCACCGAGTACTACGACGACGGCCAAGGCAACGGATACCGCGCCATCGATCCTCGCTGAGCCTCAATCTGTTTCGTCACCCCGGTCGCGCGACCTCAGAGTTGGTCGCGGACCGGGGTGATGATGTTTTCGGCCAGCCATATTGCTGCTTTGTCCGGATAGGGCGCACGCAGGCTGAGCACTACGTGCGTGAAGCCCGCGCCGATGAGGTCCAGGACGGTGTGGCGGGTGGTTGTCGGGTCGTCGTAGTCGACGATGTACTGCACCGAGCGGGTGATGTCGGAGGGGTTGCGGCCGAGGGCGGCGCAGTGGGTGTCGAGGGCGCGTGCGCGGTCGATGAGGAATGGCAGGTCGTTGTGGGGTGGGCCGGGGATGTTCCAGAGGTCGGCGTGTTCGGCGATGAGGCGGAGGGTGCGGTTGCCCCAGCCGCCGAGCAGTAGCCGTGGGCGGCGGGCCGGTTTGGGTTCATTGCGGTTGCCCTCGAGAGTGTAGTAGCGGCCGTGGAAGTCGAATTCCGGTTCGGTCCACATGTTTTCGAGGATGCGGATGGTTTCCGAGAGCCGTGCCAGGCCCTCGGCGGGGGACACGAGAGGCAGGCCGTAGGCGGCGTATTCGGTCTCGGCGGGGTTCGGGCCGGGGATGCCGCCGGTGTCGGCGGGCTGGCGGGTGCCGCCGACACCCAAGCCCATGATGAGACGGCCGCCGGAGATCGCGTCGACCGTGCTGGCGATCTTGCCGAGGACCGCGGGTTCGCGGATTCGATTGCTGGTCACCAGGAGTCCCAGGCCGAGGCGGCGGGTGCGGGCGGCGAGGGCCGACAGCAGGGTCCAACCCTCCAGAATCGGGCCGTTCGGGGGACCGGACAGGGGAAGAAGGTGATCCCAGAGCCAGGCGTCGGCGATCTCGGGCAGGTCGTCGGCTTCCTCCCACACACGCAGGATGTCGCGGTACTCGACGCGCATGGGGGTGGTCTTGAGGCCGAAGCTGATATTCGTCACTCCATCAATCGTACTGATCGTCAGTAGTGCTGACTATCAGTGAGGCGGTAATATTCGCCGTATGGCCGCGCCTTCGCCCGATGATGTGCTTCGCTCCCGCCTCGGCTACCTCCTCAAACACGCCTACGGCCGATTGGCGGAGGAAATCGGAACAGCCTTGCGGCCCTTGGGAATCGACAGTCGCGAACTGGCCGTGCTGGTACTGCTCGACGCGACCGACACGCCGCTCTCACAGCTCGAGGTGGCACGACGGCTCGGGATCGACCGCACCACGATGATGCAGTTCACCGACCTCCTCGAGGGCAAAGGGCTGCTCGCGCGCAGGCGCAGTCCCGAGGATCGACGCAAGAACATCGTGGAACTCACCCCGCTCGGCCAGGAGCGATTGGCCGAGGCCGAGCGCCTGCGGGCGGACGCCGAGGCCCGCTTCCTCGAACCGCTCGGCGCGAACGGATCGAGTCTGATCGAGGCCCTGCGGACACTCACTCGGTGAGTGCGGTCCCGGGATCGAAAACGTGGCCGGGGATAGCCGCCGCGCGGAATGGTGGGCACACGTCACAGACGGCGAGTGCGGTTGCCGGTGCCGGGCGGGGGTGGGGCAGACTGGGCGCTCGTGAGTACCCAGTTGCTTGTTGGCGGTCGGATCTACAGTTCGAGCAATCCTGACGCTACGGCCATGGCCGTGAGTGATGGGGTTGTGGTGTGGGTGGGGTTGGACAAGCCGGGGCGGGCGTTGCATCCGGATGCGGAGGTTGTGGAGCTCGACGGGGCGTTTGTGGCACCGGGGTTCGTGGATCCGCATGTGCATGTGACTGCGCTGGGGTTGAAGCTGACGGGGTTGGATCTGGCGGGGGCCGGGTCGCTCGCGGAGTGTCTTGCCGCGGTACGGGAATTCGCGGCCGCGCAGCCGGAGGGCGTGATTCTGGGGGAGGGGTGGGACGAATCTCGGTGGGCCGAAGGACGGCCGCCGTCGGTGGAAGAGATCGACGCGGCCGCGCCGGGGCGGGCGGTGTATTTGGCTCGGGTGGACGCGCATTCGGCGGTGGCGTCCTCGGCGCTGTTGGATCAGGTCGACGGGATCACCGAGGCCACCGGGTTCACTCGGGGTGAGCCGCTGCGCGCTGACGCGCATCACCGAGTGCGGGGTGCGGCGCTGGGCGCGTTGAGCCGCGAGCAGCGCGATGCCGCGCGGCGGGCGGCGTTGCATGCGGCCGCCGCCAATGGTGTTGTGGCCGTGCACGAATGCGCGGGACGGGAGATCTCCGGGGTGACCGACGTGCGAGAACTGCTGGACTTCGCGCACGGTGTCGAGGTGCGCGCCTACTGGGGGCAGGCCGTGCGTACCGCTGACGAGGCGCGCCAGTTGGTCAAGGAACTCGGGGTGCACGCCCTCGGCGGTGACCTGTTCGTGGATGGGGCGATCGGCTCGCATACCGCCTGGCTGCGGCAGCCCTACGCCGACCGCGACACCACGGGCACCTCCTACCTGGACACCGAAACCATTGCCGCCCACGTGCTCGCCTGCACCGAGGCCGGAATCCAGACCGGCTTCCATGTCATCGGCGACGCCGCCATGGACGCGGTCGTCGCCGGATTCGAGCGAGCCGTGGACGCGCTGGGTGGTCCGGCCGTCGCCGCGCGCGGTCACCGCCTCGAGCACGCGGAGATGATCACGCCCGAGCAGATCGCCAAACTCGCCGCCTGGGGTGTGATCGCCAGCGTCCAACCGGGATTCGACGCCGCCTGGGGCGGCCCCGACGGCATGTACGCCCAGCGCCTGGGCGCCGACCGCGCCGCCACCCTGAACCCCTTCGCCGCCATGGCCTCCGCGGGAATCTCCCTGGCCATCGGCTCCGACGCCCCGGTCACCGCGCTCGCGCCCTGGGAAGCCCTGCGCGCCGCAGTGAACCACCGCACCCCAGGTCACCAGATCTCCCCTCGCGCCGCCTTCGCCGCCGCCACCCGCGGTGCCTGGCGCGCGGGCGGCGTCCGCGACGGCATCGCGGGCACCCTCGTCCCGGGAGCTCCTGCCTCCTACGCCATTTGGGACGCCCCCGATCTCGTGGTCGCGGCCGCCGCCGACTCGGTCCAGCGCTGGTCCACCGACCCCCGCTCCCGCGTCCCCGGCCTCCCGCCCCTCACCCCGGACGCCCCCGCCCCGCGCTGCCTGCGCACCGTGCACCGCGGAGTCACCATCCATGAAGCCTGACCCCACCCCCGAAACCGCTGCGGCCGCGTCGAATCCCCGCGCAGACCATGCCGAGGGCCCGGACGGCGAGCCTGGCGTCGCGGCCCCACGGTCGTCGGCGGCGGACAATAGTGATTCGACCGCTGTCCCGGCCGCCGGTGCGATATCGGAAAACGGTGCGAGCGGCGGCGTTTCGCCCGGAACCGCCACGGCCGCGCCGGGCGGCGTTCGTGGTCGGGTTGCGCGGGTGGTCGCCGTAGCGGCGGCGCGGCCCGTGTTGACGCGGCTGCTGGCGGCCGTGGTGGCCGGGCTGCTGATCTATCTGAGCTTCCCGCCGCGGACGCTGTGGTTCCTCGCGCCCGTCGGGATTGCCGTGCTCACTCTCGCCGTGCGCGGAACGTGCCGGGCGCGTGGGGGATTCGGGTTCGGGTTTGTGGCGGGGATGGCGTTCTTTCTGCCGTTGCTGCCGTGGACGGGGATCTATGTGGGGCCGGTGCCGTGGATTGCGTTGTCGGTGGCGTGTTCGGTGTATGTGGGGCTGTTCGGGCTGCTGACGCGGTGGGTCGCGGGGCTGCCGGGGTGGCCGGTGTGGGTGGCGGCGGTGTGGTCGTTGACCGAGTGGGGGCGGGCGAGTTTTCCGTTCGGCGGGTTTCCTTGGGGCAAGCTGGCTTTCGGGCAGGCCGACGGGTGGTATCTGCCGTTCGCGATGATCGGTGGGGCGCCGTTGGTGAGCTTTGCGGTGGCGCTCACCGGAACCGGGTTGGCGGCACTGATTCTGAGCACTTTGCGAAGGTTGCGAGGCATAGAGGCCGATAGCTCGGAAGTGGCTGCGGTCACATCGGATTCTCCCAGATGGGGAGCCTCGCGTCTCACATCGTGGAACTGGATTGTTGCTGCGGCAATGCTTGTGGCTATAGTTCCCCTCACCGGAGTGATCCTCCGGACCGCGCTGCCCGGCCCGGAGGACGGCAACCGGCCGATCACGGTCGCCGCCATCCAGGGCAGCGTGCCGCGCCTGGGCCTGGACTTCAATGCCCAGCGCCGCGCGGTTCTCGACAATCACGTCAAGCGCACCGAGGAACTGGCCCGCGACATCGCCGCCGGTAGAGCCCCGCAGCCCGATGTGGTGATCTGGCCGGAGAACTCCTCCGATATCGACCCCCTGCGCAATGCCGATGCGGCCCAGGAGATCTCGCAGGCTTCCAAGGATGTGAAGGCACCCATCCTGGTCGGCGCGGTGCTCGTCAACGACAATCGCACCACCACCAATTCGGTCATCGTGTGGAACGGCGACGCCGGTCCGGGGGAGCGCCACGACAAGAAGATCATCCAGCCCTTCGGCGAATACCTGCCCTTCCGCGACTTCTTCCGGCACTTCTCCGAATACGCCGACCGCGCAGGCTATTTCGTCCCCGGCCACGGCAACGGCGTGGTGCATGTGCAGCCCGCGAGTGGGGGCGCGCCCGTCACCATCGGCGTGGCCACCTGCTACGAGGTCGCCTTCGACCGCGCCTTCGAGCAATCCGTGCGCGCCGGGGCGCAGCTGCTCACCGTGCCGTCCAACAACGCCACCTTCGGCCGCAGCGAGATGACCTATCAGCAGCTGGCCATGTCGCGGGTGCGCGCGGTGGAGCACGGTCGCGCCGTGGTGGTTTCGGTGACCACCGGGGTGAGCGCCATGATCACCGCCGACGGGACGATCCAGCAGCAGACCCCGCAGTTCGAGCCCGCGGCGCTGGTAGCGACCCTGCCGCTGCGCGACAACACGACACTCGCGACACGATTGGGCCCCACCCCGGAGATCCTTTTGTGTATTCTTGCCGCGGCTGCCACTGTGGCGGGGATCACTCGGCGGCGGACCATGCACCCGGTGGAACAGACCGGCCGGGATGTTGATTAACCTTTCGGCGTAATACCGGCGGGCACGTGCGACGAGGGCCGTCCCGCTGCGGCGACACAAGATTCGCCAGTTCGTAGCTCGGACTTACCGTTTGACTGGTATGTCCGAGTTTGTGCAGTTCCCTTATGCGAGTAAAGCGCGCATCGCGAGGTTTGCCATGAGGTAACTGAATTAAATCTGCGCTCCGCCAACGCTGTTCGTTGCGGGCAACTCGAGATCACCACCGATCCGCTCGGCGGGATGCTCCGAATCATAGGGCGTGGGCCACGTCCTACGGCTCGCGCGTGCGCGCGAAAGCCGGACCGTGGAACCCATCTGATCGATTTTCGGGGCTCGGGGAGTTGCGTCTACAGCGTCAGAACGGAGTGTTTGATGAGTTCATTGGCCACCGACCGTGTCGACCAATGTTCTTCGGGTGAATTCTCGGCTCAACCTTTCGCGCTCTCTCCCGCGCAATCGGCCCTCTGGTACGCCCAACGCATCCGACCCGACATCCCGCTGACCATCGCGCAATTCGTGGAGATCCACGGCGATCTGGACGTGGGACGGCTGCTCTACGCCATCGAACGCTTCGGCGCCGAAAGCGAAGTCGGCCACGTGCGCCTGCTCGAGATCGACGGCGTCCCGCACCAGGTGGTCGATCCGGCCTGGCGGCCCGGCTGGCAGCGCATGGACCTGCGCGAGGAGCCCGATCCGCGGGCCGCCGCCATGGCGTGGATGAACGAGCACGCCAGCTCGCCCATCGATATCGAACACGACCCGCTCACCATCAATGTGGTGCTGCGCGTCGGGGATTCGGACTGGATCTGGTACACCCGCGGCCACCACATCGTCATCGACGGCTACGGCGCCATGAACGCCACCACCCGCGCCGCCGAGATCTACACCGCGCTGGAGAACCAGACCGAACCGGCGGTCTCGCGCGCCACCCCGCTGGCGACCATCTACGCCGACGAGAACCGCTACCGGGAGACCAGCCGTTTCGTCACTGACGGCGACTACTGGCGCGAACAGCTCGCCGGTGTCGGCGAGCCGATCACCCTGTCCAGCAATGGATCCCTGCCCGTGGTCTCGGACGCGGGCCGCCGCACCGCCACCGCCGTCATCGGCCGCGATGTCGAATCCGCCATCGAGGCCGCCGCGTCCGCGTACGGCACCAACAGCTCCGCGCTGTTCGTGGCCGCCCTGGCCGGGTACGTGCGCGCGGTCACCGGCACCCAGGACGTGGTATTGAGCCTGCCGGTCTCCGCGCGAACCACGGTGGCGCTGCGCCGTTCCGGCGGCGTGGTGTCGAACGTGGTGCCCATTCGCGTGCAGTTCGCGCCCACCGACACCGTCGCCGACACCGTGCGCGCCATCGAGTTGCAGATCACCGGCGCGCTGCGCCACCAGCGCTACCGCAGCGACGACATCCGCCGCGACTGCGGCTACTCGCGCGACACCCGCGGCTTCTTCGGGCCCATGGTCAATCTCATGCTGTTCCACAGCGAGTTGCGGTTCGGCAGCCTGGTCGGCTCCATCAACGTGCTGTCCACCGGCCCGGTCGAGGACCTGTCGATCAACCTCTACAACGGCCTGGGCAACCGCATCCACATCGACTTCGAGGCCAACCCCCGCCTGTACGGCGACGCCGAGCTGTCCATGCACCACGGCCGCTTCCTGGACTACCTGGCCCGCTTCGTCTCCGCCGCCCCCGAAACGGTCATCGCCGACATGCCGGTGCTCACCGATCTGGAACGCGAACGCGTGCTGCACGAATGGAATTCGACCCAGGTCGCCCGCCAGGAGGGCACCCTGGCCGGACTGTTCGCCGACCGGGCCGCCATGTCCGCCGGGCGCGTCGCCCTGGATTTCGAGGGTGATACCCTCACCTACGCCGCCTTCGACGAACGCGCCAATCGCCTGGCGCGTGAGCTCATCGCCCGCGGTGCGGGCCCGGACACCCTGGTGGGCCTGGCCATTCGCCGCAGTCTGGACCTGCTGATCGGCATGTACGCCATCATCAAGGCCGGTGCCGCCTACCTGCCCATCGACCCGGACCATCCGGCCGACCGCATCGAGGCCATCCTCGCGCAGGCCCGCCCGCTGTGCGTGCTCACCACCCGCCGCGACCGGCTCGAACTGCCGCGCCGCGCACCGCGATTCGATATCGACGTCGCCGACCTGTCCGCCCGCAACGGCCGCCCGGTCACCGACGCCGACCGGCGCGCACCCCTGCGCACCGACCATCTGGCCTACGTAATCTTCACTTCCGGGTCCACCGGCCAGCCCAAGGGCGTCGGCGTCACCCACGCCGCCATCGTGAACCGGCTGCGCTGGATGCAGCACGCCTACCCGCTCGACAGCTCCGACGTGGTGCTGCAGAAGACCCCCGCCACCTTCGACGTATCGGTGTGGGAGTTCTTCTGGCCCTTGCAGATCGGGGCCCGGCTGGTCATCGCCGCCCCCGACGGGCACCGCGATCCGGGCTATCTGGCCCGGATCATTGCCGAGAAGGGCGTCACCACGGCGCATTTCGTGCCGTCCATGCTGTCGGTGTTCCTCACCGACACCGATGTCGCGGGCTGCACCGGCTTGACCCGGGTGTTCTGCTCCGGTGAGGCGCTGCCCGCCGCCACCGTCGCCGAATTCCACGCCGCCCTGGGCACCGGCCCGGAATCCCCGCAGCTGCACAACCTCTACGGCCCCACCGAGGCCGCCGTGGACGTCACCGCCTGGCACTGCGCGCCCGGCACCACCGACGTCCCGATCGGCGCACCGATCTGGAACACCCGCACCTATGTGCTCGACGCCCGCCTGCAACCGGTCGCGCCCGGCGTCGTGGGTGAGCTCTATCTGGCGGGTGTGCAGCTGGCCCGCGGCTACCTGGGCCGGGCCGCGCTGACCGCCGACCGGTTCGTGGCCAACCCGTTCACCCCCGGCACCCGCATGTACCGCACCGGCGACCTGGTGCGCTGGCGCGGCAGCGGCCGCTCCGGCGTGCTGGAATACCTGGGCCGCAGCGACTTCCAGGTGAAGGTGCGCGGCCTGCGCATCGAACTCGGCGAGATCGAGGCCGCCCTGCTCGCCGACGAGCGCGTGGCCCGCGCGGTGTGCGTGGCCCGGCGCGGTCGTGGCGGGGACGAACTCATCGGCTACGTGGTCGCCGCCCCCGGCGTAGGGTCGCTCGACACCGCCGACCTCGCCGCCGGACTGCGCCGCACCCTGCCCGGCTACATGGTGCCGTCGATCCTCATGGTGCTCGACGAACTACCGCTCAGCGCCAACGGCAAGGTGGACCGCAAGGCGCTGCCCGAGCCCGACGCGGGCGCGCGCCGCCCGGCCCGACCCGCCGCCGCACCCGGCAACGCCGCCGAACGCCAGCTCACCGCCATCTTCGCCGAGGTCCTCGGCACCGACGAATTCGGTGTCCAGGACAGCTTCTTCGACCTGGGCGGCAACTCGCTGACCGCCGCCCGGGCCGTGGCCCGCGTCAATGCCGCGCTCGGGGTCTCGCTCACCATTCGCGACCTGTTCGAAAGCTCCACCGTCACCGCGCTGGCCGCCCGCCTGGCCGGGGCGCGCCCCGAGCACGCCTCACCGAAACTCGTGGCCGGGCCACGCCCGCAACAGATTCCGCTGTCGCTGGCCCAACAGCGGCTGTGGATCCTCAACCGGTTCGCCGAGCACGCCGCCGCCTACAACATGCCGCTCGCGGTGAAACTGACCGGGCCCCTGGACATCACGGCCCTGCGTGCCGGGCTCGTCGACGTCCTGGACCGGCACGAGAGCCTGCGCACCACCTTCCCCGACACCCCCGAGGGCCCCTGCCAGGTGGTGCACCCGGCCACCGAGATCCCGCTGACCCTCGAACCCGTCGACGCCACCGACGCCGACGTCGTCGCGCTGGCCACCGAATTCGCCGGGTACAGCTTCGATCTGCGCAGCCAGGCCCCCGTGCGGGTGGCGCTCTACGCGACCGGGCCCGAGGAATACCTGTTCCTCATGGTGCTGCACCACATCAGCGGCGACGGCTGGTCCATCGCCCCGCTGACCCGCGACATCATGACCGCCGTCGCCGCCCGCGCCGACGGCCTCGCCCCCGAGTGGACGCCGCTGCCGGTGCAGTACGCCGATTTCGCGCTGTGGCAACGCGAACTGCTCGGCGACGAGGCCGACCCGGCCAGCGCGCTGGCCCGCCAGCTCGCCTACTGGCGTGCCGCCCTGGCCGACCTGCCCGATCAGCTGGACCTGCCCCTGGATCGCCCGCGCCCGCGCCAGCGATCCACCGAGGGCGGCACCGTCGAATTCACCATCCCCGCCGACACCCGCCGCGCGCTGGCCGCCGTCGCCGCCGAACGGGGTGTCAGCACGTTCATGGTGTTGCACGCCGCGCTCGCGACCGTGCTCGCGCGCCTGTGCAACACGACCGATATCGCCATCGGCACCCCCATCGCCGGGCGCAGCGATCCCGCGCTCGACGATCTGGTCGGCATGTTCGTCAACACCCTCGTACTGCGCACCCGCATCGATCCGGCCGCCGGATTCGACCGCATGCTCACCGAGGTCCGCGACACCGACCTCAATGCCTTCGCCAATGCCGACGTCCCGTTCGAGCGGCTGGTCGAGGTGGTCAACCCGGAGCGCTCCGCCGCCCGGCACCCGCTGTTCCAGGTCATGCTGTCCTACGACCGCAGCCCCGAACCGGGTATCGAATTGCCCGGCGTCCATGCCGAAGTCGTGCCGATGGACACCGACATCGCCAAATTCGACCTGCAGTTGACCGTGCACGAACCCGTCGGTGCCGCAGCCGCGCGCGGAGAGGGCGAAGCGACCCCCCTCACCGCCGAATTCGGTTACGCCGCCGATGTTTTCGACCGCGCCACGGTCGAGGCCATCGCGCGCCGCTTCGTCGGCCTGCTGGCCGCGGCCGTCGCCGACCCGTCGATCCCGGTGGGCGATCTGCCGCTGCTCGACGCGCGCGAGACCGCGAAACTGGTGCCCATCATGGGTTCCCCCGCTGAACCCGCCATCACCCTGGCCCGGCTGCTCACCGACACCGCCGAACGCGTCCCCGACGCGGTGGCCGTGCGCTACCTCGGCCAGGACACCACCTACCGCGAACTCGACGAACGCTCGAACCGGTTGGCGCGCGTGCTCATCGAGCACGGCGCGGGCCCGGAGGTCGTGGTTGCCATCGCCCTGCCGCGCGGGCTGGAGAGCATTCTCGCCGTGTGGTCGGTCGCCAAAACCGGTGCGGCGTATGTGCCCATCGACCCGGACTACCCGTCCGACCGCATCGCGCACATGCTGTCGGACTCCGGGGCCATGCTCGGCATCACCAATGCCGAACGGCGCGAGGACATGCCGGACTGGCCCGGCAGCCGCGGCCGCCACCGCAAAAACTATGTGGACTGGCTGCTGCTCGGCTCCGAGCAGCTCGCCGGAGAATGCGCGCAGTTCCCCGACACCCCGGTCACCGACGCCGGCCGGCACCACCCGCTGCGCGTCGGCGGCCCGGCGT
The DNA here is from genome assembly GCF_035818795.1 of Nocardia sp. CDC160. Classification (NCBI taxonomy): domain Bacteria; kingdom Bacillati; phylum Actinomycetota; class Actinomycetes; order Mycobacteriales; family Nocardiaceae; genus Nocardia; species Nocardia sp. CDC160. The sequence continues at coordinate 156,765 of NZ_JAYKYT010000004.1, forward strand.
ATCTGATCTACACCTCCGGCTCCACCGGTCAGCCCAAGGCCGTGGTGGTCACCAATGCGGGCCTGGCGTCGCTGGCGCACGAGCAGATGCACCTGTTCAAGGTCACCGATTCGGCTCGCACCCTGCACTTCTCCTCGCCCAGTTTCGACGCCTCGGTGCTGGAGTTGCTGCTCGGCTTCGCCGCCGGGGCCACCCTCGTGATCGCGCCCGCCGGAGTCTTCGGCGGCCTGGAACTCGCGCGCATCCTGCGCGAGGAGCGGGTGACCCACGCCTTCGTCACCCCCGCCGCCCTGGCCACCGTGCCCGCAGACGACCTGCCCGAGCTCGAGGCCGTCATCGTCGGCGGCGAGGCCTGCCCCGAGGACCTCGTGAAGGTCTGGACCGCACCGGATTCCCGGCCCGGGCACCCGCCGCGGCGCATGCACAACATGTACGGCCCGTCCGAGGCGACCGTCGCGGCCACCGCCACCGGACCCATGATCGCCGGGCAGCCGGTGCCCATCGGCCTGCCCGTGCGCGGCATGCGACTGTTCGTGCTCGACGCCCGCCTGCACCCGGTGCCGCCGGGCGTGGCGGGGGAGCTGTATTTGTCGGGGCCCGGTCTCGCGCGCGGCTACCTCGGCCGCCACGGTTTGACCGCGCAACGCTTCCCGGCCAACCCGCACGGCCGCCGCGGCGAACGCATGTACCGCACCGGCGATCTCGTGGTCGCCGACGGCACCGGGCAGCTGCGCTTCCTGGGCCGCGCCGACGACCAGATCAAGATCCGTGGCTTCCGCATCGAACTGCGCGAGATCGACCACGTGCTGGCCGCGCACCCGGGAGTCACCTTCGCGCTCACCGTGGTCCACCACGATGAACGCGGAATCCCGCGCCTGGTCGCCTATCTCACCGCCGACACCGACCTCGACCCGGCCGCGGTCCTCGAGACCGCGCGCGGACGGCTGCCCGGCTACATGGTGCCCTCCGCGCTCACCATCCTCGAGACCCTGCCCGTCACCCCGTCGGGCAAGCTCGACCGCAAGGCGCTGCCCGCACCCGTGTTCGTGTCCGCCGCGCCCACCCGCGCCCCGGAAACCGAACTGGAGCAACAGGTCGCGCTGCTGTTCGGGACCGTGCTCGGCGGGGTCGCGCCCGGCGCGGAGGACAACTTCTTCGAGATCGGCGGCAACTCGCTGCTGGCCACCCGCCTCACCGCGGCATTGCACGCCGAATTCGGTGTGGAACTGCCGGTGCGCGCGATCTTCGAGGCCCCCACGGTGGCGGGCGTGGCGGCTCGGCTCGCGGAAGCGCCCCGGGCGCAGCGTGTCGCGCTGGCTGTGCACTCGCCACGCCCGGAGCGCGTGCCACTGTCGCTGCCGCAACAGCGACTGTGGTTCCTGAACCGATTCTCCCCCGAATCCAGCGCCTACAACATTGCTTTCGTCCTGCGGATCGACGGCGATCCGAACATCGAGGCGCTGCGGGCCGCGCTCGCCGACGTGGTGGAACGCCACGAGGTGCTGCGGACCGTCTTCCCCGAGGACGAACACGGTGCCTACCAGGTGGTCCTGGACACCGCGCGCTGCCTGCCGGTGCTCGAGGCCGTGGAAACCGACGAGGTCGGCGCGCGCACCGCGCTCCGCTCGCTGGCGCGCCGCGGCTTCGACCTGACCCGCGAGATCCCGCTGCGAATGACCTTGCTGCGCACCGGGAACCGACGCCACCTGCTCGGCATCGCGCTGCACCACATCGCCGCCGACGGCTGGTCGCTGGGCCCGCTGACCCGGGATCTGGCCATCGCCTACACCGCCCGCCACGGCGGCGCGGCCCCCGCGTGGACGCCACTGCCGGTGCAGTACGCCGACTTCAGCCTGTGGCAGCGCGAAATCCTCGGCACCGACAGCGATCTCGACAGCGAGGCCGCCGCCCAGCTGGCCTACTGGCGCACCGCGCTGGCCGACCTGCCCGAGGAACTGCCGCTGCCCTACGACCGGCCGCGCCCGGCCGAGCCCACCCAGCGGGCCGGGGCACTGCGCTTCGAGGTCCCGGACACCGTGCAGCACAAGCTCGCCGAGGTCGCGCGGGCGCACGGGGTCAGCCTGTTCATGGTGTTGCGCTCCACCCTGGCCGTGCTGCTGCGCACCGTGACCGGCGGCCGCGACATCGTCATCGGCACCCCGGTGGCCGGACGCACCGACACCCGCCTCGACGAACTGGTCGGCATGTTCGTCAATACGTTGATCCTGCGCTCGGACGTGGACCCCGACCGCAGCTTCGCCGAACTGCTGCAAGCCGATCGCGACACCGAACTGGCCGCCATGGCACACGCCGAGGTGCCCTACGAGCGGGTCGTGGAGGAAATCCAGGCCGCCGACCGGGAACGCTCCGGCGAGGACCGGCAACGCCGGTACGGGGCACGCCCGCTGCTGCAGGTCGCCCTGACCGTGCAGGACACCCCGGTGCCCGCGCTGCGGCTGCCCGGACTGTCGCTGCACGCCGAGGAACTCGATATCGCCCTGGCGAAATTCGACCTCGAACTGCGGGTACTGCCCGGCGTCGACGCCGACTCCGAGCAACGCGTCTTCGAATTCGTCTACGCCGCCGAGCTTTTCGACCAGTCCACGGTGGAAACCCTGGCCGAGCGGCTGCTGCGCGTGTTCGACGCCATCGCCGCCGACCCGCGGGTGCGGGTGCGCGATATCGACGCGCGCACCGAGGTCGAACGCGAACTGTTCACCCCCGCCTGGGGTCCCGCACCGGAACCGCAGTGCAGCCTGGCCGCCTACTTCGCGGCCACCGCGCACCTCAATGCCGACCGGGTGTTCCTGCGCTTCGACGACACCGAACTCACCTACCTGGAATCCGACGTCTACTCCAACCGCCTGGCGCGGGCCCTGATTCACCGCGGCCTGGGCCCCGGCGACCGGGTGGCGCTCGGGCTGACCCGGTCGGTGGAATCGGTGCTGGCGGCCCTGGCCGTCGCCAAGTGCGGTGCGGCGTTCGTGCCGGTGGACCCCAACTATCCGGCGGATCGGGTGCGGCACATGCTCACCGACTCCGGCTGCCGGGTCGGGATCAGCATGACCGAGCACGCCGAGAGCCTCCACCTCGCGGCCGGAGACCACCACGTCGACTGGCTGCTGCTCGACAATGCCGAGCTCCTCGACGAACTCGAGGTGCTCGACGACGGGCCCGTCACCGACGCCGAACGCACCACCACCCTGTGGACCGCGGAGCTGGCGTACGTCATCTACACCTCCGGGTCCACCGGAAAACCCAAGGGCGTGGCCGTCACCCACGGCGGACTGTCCAATTTCGCCGACGAGATCCGCGAGCGCATGAAGGTCGATCGCGACTCGCGCACCATGCACTTCTCGTCGCCGAGCTTCGACGCCGCCATCTTCGACCTGCTGCTGGCGGTCGGCGCGGGCGCGACCATGATCATCGTCCCACCGGACGTGTACGGGGGCGACGAGCTGGCCGCGCTCATGGACCGCGAACAGGTCAGCCACACCTTTATGACCCCGGCGGCCCTGGCCACCATCGATCGGGAACGCTGGGCGCTGCCGCACCTGCGCTCGGTCATGGTCGGTGGGGAGGCCTGCGGGCCGGAACTGGTGGCGCGCTGGGCACCCGGGCGCATGATGTTCAACGGGTACGGGCCCACCGAAACCACCGTCGTGGTCACCATCGCCGGGCCGCTCACCGTCGGTGAGCCGATCACCATCGGCAATCTGGTGCGCGGGGCCCGCGCGCTGGTGCTCGACGAGCGGCTGCGGCCGGTCCCGGTCGGCGTGCCCGGCGAGCTCTACCTCGGCGGACAGGGCGGCGCGCGCGGCTATTTCGAGCGATTCGACCTCACCGCCGCCCGCTTCGTGGCCGACCCCTACGGTCCCGAAGGCTCGCGGCTCTACCGCACCGGTGATGTGGTGCGCTGGACCGCGGGTGGGGAGATCGTGTACCTGGGTCGCAGCGACCACCAGGTGAAGGTGCGCGGCTTCCGCATCGAACTCGGCGAGATCGACGGCGTGCTCACCGGTCACCGGGCAATCCGCTTCGCCCACACCGAGGTTCGCGAGATCGCGGGCGTGCGCCGCATCGTGTCCTACGTGCTGCCGATCGACCCGGCTGCCACCCCGGACCTCGAGGAACTGCGGGCCCACTGCGCCAAACACCTTCCGGCGCACATGGTTCCGTCGGCCATCACACTGCTCGACCGCATTCCGCTCACCCCGGTCGGCAAGCTCGACCGCGAGGCGCTGCCGCAACCGCAACCCGTCGTCGCCGTCGAGTCCCGCGATCCGGAGACCGACACCGAGCGCCTGGTCGCCGAGGTGATGGGGGAACTGGTCGGGACCGAGGCCCTCGGCGCGGACGACAGCTTCTTCGAGGTCGGCGGAAACTCGCTGCTCGCCACGCAATTGGTGGCACGCCTGGCCGCCGCCACCGGGGTACGCCTCGAGGTGCGGGCGGTGTTCGCCGCACCGACCGTGGCCGGACTCGCCGCGGCCCTCGAGGCCGGAACGGCGTCGACGGACCTGCGGCCCGAACCGCGCAAACGCACCCGGCCCGCGCGGATTCCGCTCTCGGCCGCGCAGCGGCGGCTGTGGTTCCTGGAGAAGTTCAACGCCTCCGGGGATCGCGGTCAGGGCACCGGAGAAGCGTTGGGCGCGTACAACGTTCCGGTCGCGCTGCGCCTGCACGGCGAGCTCGACATCGCGGCACTGCGCGCGGCCCTGCACGAGGTGCAGCGTCGCCACGAGACCCTGCGCACCATCTTCCCCGAGATCGACGGCGAACCCTGCCAGCAGATCCTGGAACCCGGCGACGCGGCGGTCACCCTGCCGCTGCGCACGGTCTCGGAAGCCCAAGTGCCCGAGGAGATCCGCCGTGTCACCGCCAACGGGTTCGATCTGGCCACCAGCATTCCGCTGCGGGCGGCGCTGCTGCGGCTGACCGACAGCAAGACCGAACACATCCTGGTGCTGGTCGTGCATCACATCGCCATGGACGGCTGGTCGCTGCAACCCCTGGCCGCCGACGTCGCCGCCGCCTACCGCGCCCACAGCGGCGGGCAGGCCCTCGAATGGCCCGAATTGCCCATCCAGTACGCCGATTACACGCTGTGGCAGCAGGATGTGCTGGGCCGCGAGGACGATCCGGAATCGGTCATCAGCCGCCAGCTCGACTACTGGCGGCGCGCGCTCGACGGCATCCCGGAACTGCTTGCCGTGCCCGCCGACCGGCCACGGCCGCCGGTGCCGAGCTATCGCGGTGGCACCGTCGAATGCCAGCTGGACGCGTTCACCCACCGGGAATTGCAAAGCCTCGCCGCCGAACACGGCGTCACCATGTTCATGGTGCTGCACGCCGCACTCGTTGCGCTGTTGCATCGACTGACCTCCGGCGACGACATCACCGTCGGCACACCCATTGCCGGGCGCGGACATCCGGCACTGGACCGCATGGTCGGCATGTTCGTCGGCACGCTGGTGCTGCGCACCCACATCGCGGGCGGGGCCGCGTTCGCCGACCTGCTGCGCGCGGTCCGCGACACCGACCTCGAGGCCTTCGCGCACGCCGACGTGCCGTTCGAGCGACTCGTCGAGGTGCTCAATCCGGTGCGCTCGCAGGCGCATCACCCGATGTTCCAGGTCATGCTCTCGGTGCAGAACCAGCCGGTGCGGGTCCTCGAATTGCCGGGCATGCGCATCGAGGCCGACGACGCCGACCCGGGCATCGCCAAATTCGATCTGCAGTTCACGCTGACCGAATCCTGGACCGACAAGCGCGAACCCGACGGCATCACGGTCTCGGTCAACTACGCCGCCGACCTGTTCGAGGAGCGCACCGCCCACCGGCTCGCCGAACGCTTCGTCCGCCTCCTCGGCGCGGCGGCCGCGAATCCGGCCACCGCCGTGGGCGATCTGGAACTGCTCGACTCCGGCGAATGGTCGGCGCTGGCCCCCGTACGCGGAGCGGAACCCGGGCTGCCCATCACCTTCCCGGAGGTGTTCGAAGCCGCCGCCAACCTCAACCGATCGGCCATCGCGGTCCGGTCGGCGGGCACCCAGATCTCCTACGACGCGCTCGACCGGTGGACCAACCGGTTGGCGCGCGTGCTCATCGGCTACGGCGTCGGGCCCGAAACCCTGGTGGCCATGGGCATTCCGCGGTCGGCCGAATCGGTGGCGGTCATGCTGGCCATCGCCAAGGCCGGTGCCGCGTTCGTGCCCGTCGACCCCAACTACCCGGAACAGCGCATCAGCCACATGCTGCTGGATTCCGGTGCGGCCGTGGGGATCACGCTGTCCTCGTATCGAGAGCGCATGCCCGACGGGGCCAACTGGACCGTGCTGGACGCGCCGTCGTTCCGGCGGCGAGTGCTGGCGACCTCGGACTCGCCGATCGTCGACGCCGAACGGACCGTGCCGCTGCGCATGGACAACCCGGCATACGTGATCTACACGTCCGGGTCGACCGGCATCCCCAAGGGCGTGGTCGTCACCCACGGCGGCCTGTCCAACTTCGCCGCCGAGACCGCGCACCGCTTCGACGTCGGACCCGGCTGCCGCGTCCTGCACTTCGCGACACCGAGTTTCGACGCCGCCATGCTCGACCTGCTGCTCGCCCTCGGTGGCGCGGCCACCCTGGTGATCACCCCACCCGGTGTGGTCGGCGGGCAGGAACTGGGGCAGGTGTTCATCGAGGAGGGCATCACCCACGCCTTCATCACCACCTCGGCGTTGGGCACCGTCGACCCGACCGGCGTCACCGCGCTGCGGCACGTGCTGGTCGGCGGCGAGGCGCTGCCACCGGATCTGGTCACCCGGTGGGCCCCGGGCCGCAAGCTCTACAACGTGTACGGGCCCACCGAAACCACCATCGTGACGGTGATTTCGCAGCCCATGGCACCGGGCGCGCAGATCACCATCGGCGGACCCATCCGCGGTGTCGGCGCGACCGTGCTCGACGCGCGGCTGCATCCCGCGCCCGCCGGGGTCACCGGCGAACTGCACCTGGCCGGTGCCGCCCTGGCGCGCGGCTACCTGCGGCGGCCGGGGCTGACCGCGCAACGGTTCGTGGCCAACCCGTTCGGCAAACCCGGCGAGCGCATGTACCGGACCGGTGACCTGGTGCGCTGGCTCGAACGCGGCGGGCAGGCACGGGATCTGGAATACGTGGGCCGCACCGACCACCAGGTCAAGATCCGCGGGTTCCGCATCGAACTCGGTGAGATCGACGCCGCGCTGGCCAAGCATCCGGCGGTGGAATTCGCGACCACCATCGGGCATCGCACCCCGGCCGGATCCACCGCGCTGGTGGCGTATGTGAAGCCGCGCACCGGGACCGCGCCGACCACGGCCGAATTGACCGCGCACGTGGCCGAACTGGTGCCCAACTACATGGTCCCGCAGTCGATCATGCTGCTGGATCGGGTGCCGCTCTCGCCGGTCGGCAAGCTGGATCGAAAGGCATTGCCGGAACCGGTGTTCGCGGCCCGCGAGGGCTACCGGGCCCCGACCACCCCGATCGAGGCGGCGCTGTGTGCCGCCTTCGCCGAGGTGCTGGGCATCGAACAGGTCGGCGCGGACGACGGGTTCTTCGAACTGGGCGGCAACTCCCTGCTGGCCACCAAGGTGGTGGCGGCACTGCGGGCCGAGGGCATCGACCTGCCGGTGCAGGCCATGTTCGGGGAATCCACCCCGGCCGCCATCGCCGCCCGCCTCGCCGACGCCAAGGGCGATGCGGGGGCCGCGCTGGCCGCGGCCCTGGGTGCGGTGCTGCCGCTGCGGCCCGCCGCGCCGGATTCGACCGTGCCGCCGCTGTTCTGCGTGCACCCGGCGATCGGGTTGTCGTGGTGCTTCGCCGGACTGCTGTCGCATCTGCCGCACGAGCGGCCGGTGTACGGGCTGCAGGCCCCGCACGTCGCGGGGGAGGAAAGCCACCGCACCATCGCCGAGGCCGCGAAATACTATGTGGCGCACATGAAGTCGGTGCAGCCGGAAGGGCCGTACCATGTGATCGGCTGGTCGCTGGGCGGGCTCATCGCCCACGAGGTGGCCGTGCAGCTGCAGCAGGGCGGCGACGAGGTCGCGCTGCTGGGACTCATGGACAGCTACCAGCTTTCCGATAAATGGCTGGAGACGGCGGTGCCGTCGGTGTCGGCCATCATCGCCGAATTCGGCAGCGATCTGCTCGGCGGTGACGCCGATATCGATCCGCGCATGACCCTGCACGAGGCGGCCGAGCTGCTGCGCTCGCGATCCGGGCCGTTCGCGGCGCTGACCGTGGAACACCTGGAACGGCTCTACACCGGGTACGAGAACGGTGCCGAGCAGGCCCACGGCTTCCAACCCCACGTCTTCGACGGCGATCTGCTGTTCTTCACCGCCGCCGACGACGAGATCAACCGTGCCGACCCGGAGCGCTGCGCCGCCGCGTGGGAGCCGTATGTCACCGGTGCCGTGCACGACCAACTGGTGCGCTGCACGCACGCCGGTATGACCACGCCCGAATCCCTCGCCGTCATCGGGCCGGTACTGCGGGAACACCTGGCGGCGATCGATGCCCGGCGGGAGGGGAAGGCATGAGTCTCGCGGTGGAAGTTCAAGGGCTGGTGAAGTATTACGGCAAGGTGCGGGTCCTGGACGGGATCGATCTGGCGATCCCGTCCGGCACCGTGATGGGATTGCTCGGGCCCAATGGCGCGGGCAAGACCACCACGGTCCGCATTGTCACCACCTTGCTACGCCCGTCCTCGGGATCGGTGTACGTGGCGGGCGTGGATGTGTTGAAGAATCCCGCCCGCGCACGCACCCGGCTCGGGCTGTCCGGCCAGTACGCGGCCGTCGACGCGAATCTGTCCGGATTCGAGAACCTGCGCATGGTGGCGCGGCTGTACGGAATGAACCACAAGCGCGCCGCCGCGCGCGCCGAGGAACTGCTGGCCGCGCTCGGACTCGAGCACGCGGCCGGAAGGCGGGCGGGCACCTACTCCGGCGGCATGGCCCGGCGACTGGACCTCGCCGGTGCGCTGGTGTGCAGACCCCCGGTGGTCGTGCTCGACGAGCCGACCACCGGACTCGACCCGCGCGGACGCCTCGATATGTGGCGTGTCATCGGCGAACTCGTCGACGACGGCACCACCGTGCTGCTCACCACCCAGTATTTGGAGGAGGCCGACCTCCTCGCCGACCGCATTACCGTCATCGACCGCGGCCGCGTCATCGCCCGCGGATCGGCCGACGAACTCAAGACCTCCATCGGCGGCGACAAGCTCACCGTCACCCTCGCCGCCGGACAGGATCCCGCGCCCGCGCGGCGCGTGCTGGCCGGGGTGGGCATCGGAGAACCCGAAACCGACGAGGGCGCCGACGAGGTCACCGTCGTGGTGGGGGACGGGACCCGCACCATGGTCGAGGCCCTGCGCCGACTCGACGACGCGGGGGTGTGCGTGATCGACGCGACCGTGCACCGGCCCAGCCTCGACGACGTATTCCTTTCCCTCACCGGCAAATCCGCCGACCGTAAAGCCCCCGCGCCCACCGCCGAGCCCGTCCAAGAGGAGATTCTGTCGTGACGACGGTCCCCGCCGAGCCCGCCGCCACTCCTACCGCCGAGGCCGTCCACGGCCGCCATCGCGCCGAGGGGCCCGCGATACTGCTACCCCGGGTGGTGCGCGACAGCGCCATCGTCGCGTACCGCAACCTGCTGACCATTCTGCGCGTGCCGACCCTGTTGGTGACGGCCACGATTCAGCCGCTGATGTTCGTGTTCCTGTTCGCCTACATCTTCGGGGCCTCGCTGGGCGGGAGCCAGTATCGGGAATTCCTGCTGGCCGGAATCTTCACGCAGACAGTGGCTTTCAATGCCGCGTTCACCACCGTCGGGCTGGCCAATGACCTGCACAAGGGCATTATCGACCGCATGCGGACGCTGCCCATGTCGCGGCTGGCGGTGCTGATGGGGCGCACGCTCTCGGATCTGGTGGTCAACATTCTGGCGTTGGCCGTCATGGTCGCCTGTGGGTACGTGGTGGGGTGGCGGATCAATGGCGCGATCATGGACGCGGTGCTGGCCTTCGGGGTCATCCTGCTGTTCGCGTTCGCCATGTCGTGGGTGGGTGCCATTACCGGGCTCATGTCGCCGAGTGTCGAAGTGGCCCAAAGTGCCGGGCTCATTTGGCTTTTCCCGCTCACCTTCATCTCCTCGGCCTTCATCTCCGGGGAGACACTGCCGGGGCCGCTGAAGACCGTCGCGGAATGGAATCCGATCACCGCCGTGTCGGCGGCGGGGCGCAAGCTGTTCGACAACGGGGCCCCGCCGATCTTCAAACCGGCCACCGGGTGGCCCGCCGAACACTGCGTCGAATACTCCATCTACTGCTCGCTGGCGATCCTGGCCGTCGCGGTGCCGATCGCGCTGCTGCAGTACCGGAAGGTGGCCAGCCACTGAGAGACGAAAAAAGCCGGGCCCCGCACAGACTGTGCGGGACCCGGCTTTGTCGTGTCGCTGTGATCAGCCGCGGCGGCGGTTCTTGATCAGCTCCATGCGCTCCTGAAGCAGCTCCTCGAGCTCCTCCTTGCTGCGGCGCTCGAGCAGCATGTCCCAGTGGGTGCGCGGCGGCTTCACCTTCTTGGGCTCCTGGGTGGTGCCCTCCAGGAGGATGCCCTCCTGGCCGTTGCGGCACAGCCAGGTCGGCGGGATTTCGGCGTCATCGGCGAACGGAACGTCGAATTCCTCGCCATTGTCCGTGCGGTACCGCGCCATCCGACGCGGGGCCAGGTCGTGGTCGCGGTCGGTCTCGTAGCTCACCGCTCCGAGCCGAGAGCCCCGGAGTACGCGATCTGCCATGAGTGCGGTCCCTTCTCGCCTGTCGGCAATGTTCTACAACAAGTGTTTCTGCATCTGCGCTACGTCACTACAACGCAGACACGAACGCGGAGGTTCCCGCAGAGGAGAACCCTGCCATCCTACTCGTCCGGCGCGGCCGGGTTGCTGCGGCGTGCCCTTCCGCCCGGTCGCGGCCGCAAAGCGCTAAGGTGACGGACCATGTCTCGACGCGTGCTGTCCTGCTGCCAGTGGTGCGGGCGGGAGATCGCCGAATCGGAGATCGGACGCCGCAGGCGATATTGCCGACAATCCTGTCGCCAGCGGGCGTACGAACATCGAAACAGCGTGAAGGGCACCGGTATTCCCGAGGATTCGGTGGTACTGAGTGCCCAGGAGGTCGCCGACCTGTCCGATCGCTGGTTCGCGGCCCGCTGCGCGGCCGAGGACGTGGCCACGGCCGTCGCGGAGGGGGCCGAGATGATCGAACTCGCCGATCTCACCGCGACATTGGTGGCACTGGCGCGCGAGGCGGAACGGTTGCGCTGAGCGCGGCGTGGCGGCCGGTGGCGCGCTCGCGGGTGCTCAGCGTGTAGACGAGTCCGACCCCGAGGGCGGTGAGCGCCGCGACAAGGCCGAGGGCGGTGAGGGTTTCACCGTCGGGTCGGGTCACCGGCTGCGTGCGCAACGCCTGCCACACCAGTGTCGCCACCACACCTGTGTAACCGAGCGCCAGGACGCCGATGAGGCGGGTACGGGTGCGTTCGGTGCGTAGCCAGCCGATGCTCGGCGCCAGCCGCGCCAACACGATGGCGGCCACGATGAGCAGCTGAATGCCGTGCAGGCCCGCGAAGTGCGCGACCCGCAGATCGCCGCCCGCGGTGGACCAGTGCGTCACCGGCATGCCCGCGACGCCGTCGCGGACCTCGGGCTGCCCGTGCAGGAAGGTGTGCCCGCCGTTGAGGGTGACGGGGTGGCCGTAGGCGTCGGTTGTCTGCTGCTTGCCGCTGAAGCCCATGGTGTAGCCCAGCGCCATGCCGAACACCGCGATGCCCAGGCCCGCGCGAATCGCCATCGAGGTGGGGCGGTCGGTCACGCGCTGCCACGAAAGCGTCACGGCGATCACCAGATTCGCCAGGAACAAGCCGGGCACACCGGACGCGAAGACCTGTTGGCCGATGTCGTTGACCGTGTCGTGCTGGGTGTTGAAATGGCTGAAGGTGCCGCGCGCGGCCTGCAGCACGATGAACCCGACATCGACGACCCCGGTGGCGGCGAAGACGGTACCCATCCACCAGGTCAGGCGGCGGCCACGATGCGGGAACGAGAGCAGCCACGCCAGGGTGCCGCAGTAGAGGGTGAAGGCGACGGCGAACTTGAGCGGTTTGAGCCAGACCGATTCGCCGAGCAGCATGCGATCGTCGAAGGCCATGGCGCACAAGGAGAACAGCGCCAACGCGGCCATGGCGGCGGTGGTGGCCAGCAGCGGGCGGTGCAGACGACGGTCGGGGAGCGGAAGGGTGGTCGGCACGAGCGAAGGACGATCGAGCGTGGTCATGACGGTGACGTTAGGAGCGCGACACCGCACGCCACGTCCCCCGACGGTGGGGTCGGCACGTAGTACCCGGGTATGAGAACAGCCTCGGCGGTATGAGCCGAGGCTGTCATCGATGACCGCGAACGGACTTGGCGCGCAAGCCGATCCGTGGACCGTGCCGCGCGAATCGATCCGTCCGTCTCGCCGCGCGAGTCGCTCCGTGCACCCCTCATCGGTGCCCGGAGCGGCTCGCGGATCGGCCCGGCGGCGCGGGCCGTGCGTCGCCGATCGCTCGGTGTGGTCGCGGGTCGGTCGGCCGGTCGCGTGTCAGTCGGTGGGGATGCCGACGTTCATGCCGCGGGCGGCCAGCCAGGGCAGCGGGTCGATGGGAGTGCCCTGACCCTCGCCCTGGTGCACCTCGTAGTGCAGGTGCGGGCCGGTGGAGTAGCCGCGATTGCCGACGGTGGCCAGCACATCGCCCGCGCGCAGCTGCTGGCCCACCTGGACCAGGATGTCCTGCATGTGGCCGTAGACGCCGATGGTGCCGTCGTCCTGCAGCACGCGCACCCACAGGCCGAAACCGGAGGCCGGACCGGCCTCGATGACGGTGCCGTCGGTGACCGCGCGGATCGGCGAGCCGAACGCGCCCGCGAAGTCGATCCCGGCGTGCATGGCGCCCCAGCGCATGCCGAAGCCGGAGCTGAGCGGACCGTCGGAGGGGCGCACGGTCTTCGGGCGCGCCTGCTCGGCGTGCAGGCCGTTGAGGAAGTCCAGGACCTGCTGCGGCACCACCTGCGGCATCTGGGCCTCGCGCGGGGTGAACGCGGTGAACGGCGCGTCGCTCTCGGCGGCATTAGCGACGGGGTAACCGGTGAGCGCGCCGGGCTCGTGCGGGTCGGCGGCGGCCAGGGCGGTCAGGGAGGCGCCGACGACGGCGGTGACGGCCAGCGCACGGGTGGCGGCCGTGCGATACCGGGCGGCTCCGCGCAGTCCAGATAACGGAACGGTTACGGGCATGCATCGAAGGTACGAGGTCTCAGCTGATGTTCAGAAATGAAGTTGTGACCATCACAGCGGTACAAAAGCCCAGTTGATATGTCACGGTGCGATAACGACACGTGGGTAATTCTCGGGTGACGTTGGTCGACGCGGGTTGCTCGTGTATTGACCCGATGATCGTCGTGCGGGCACTCTATGTAAGTGGTCGCTAATGGAGTACGGGTGCTGAGCGCACTCGCCGACGACACCCGGCGCGCGGTTTTCGAGTCCCTGCCGCAGGGGTCGAAGTCGGTCGGGGAGATCGCCGCCGCGCTGGGAGTCACCAGTTCGGCTATCTCTCAGCATCTGAAGGTGTTGCGGGAGGCGCGGCTGGTGATGATGCGGCCCGCCGGAAATCGACGCCTCTACTCGCTGGATCCGCGCGGTCTGGCCGACGCGCGCGACTATCTCGAGCAGTTCTGGCCCAGCGCCCTGGCCGCCTACTCGGCCGCCGTGTCGACCGCGCGCGAGGATCGGTCGGGGATCGGCTAGTCGGTGGGCTTCGATACCGTGTCGGGCGTGGGTACGTCCGTCGCAGTCGAGAATCAGCGCCGGGCCGGGGTGCCCGCATGGTCGGTGCCATTGATCTTCATCGTGGGCGGGGTGTCGCAATACCTCGGTGCGGCAATGGGTGTGTACCTGTTCGGCACGGTCGAGCCCGCGACGGTCGCATGGCTGCGGGCCGCGGCGGCGGGGGTCGCGCTGGTGGTGTGGCGGCGGCCCTGGCGCGGAAGCTGGACGCGGCGTTCGGTTTTGGTGGCCACCGGGTTCGGCGTGGTCACCCTGGGCATGAATATCGTCTTCTACGAGGCGATTGCGCGGATTCCGCTCGGTACGGCGGTGGCGATCGAATTCCTCGGCCCGGTCGCGGTCGCCACCCTGGGTTCGCGACGTGCCCGCGACTTCGTGGCCGTGGCGCTGGTGGTGGGCGGGGTCTATCTGCTCGCCGGTGTCTCCGCCGATGCCGAACCGCTCGGCGTCGGCTTCGCCCTGCTGGCCGCGGCGATGTGGGCGGGCTACATCCTGGTCGGCAAGCGGGTCGCCGACGCGGGTTCGGGCCTGGACGCGCTCGCGGTGGGCATGGCCGCGGCCGCCGCCCTGCTGGCCCCGATCCTGGTGACCAGCCAAATGGCCCTGGACGCAAGCGCTTTCGCCGATCCGCGCACCTGGCTGCTGGGCGTCGGGGTCGGCGTGCTGTCGAGCGCGGTGCCCTACGGCCTGGATCAGGTGGTGCTGCGCACGGTCGGGCGCGCCCGCTTCGCCCTGCTGCTGGCGCTGCTCCCGGCGACCGCGGCCGTCATCGGCGCGATCGCCCTGGCCCAGAGCCCGTCGGTGGCGGAACTGTGCGGCATCGCCCTGGTGATGGCCGCGGTGATCCTCAGCGCGATCAGTACTCGTTCTTGATGACGAAGTAGGACCCGCGAATCGTCCCCGCCAGCTTGGACTTCTGCCGCGCGAACTTGAACGCCGACAACTCCGCGGGCACCTCCATCCCATCGGAGAGCTTGAACCCGACCGCGCGTTTGCCCGCGTCGTCGAGGGTGTACATCACATTGATCGACAGCCCGCTCTGGTAGAAGACGTAGGCCATCCGGATCCCCTCGACCTGAAACTCCGTCGCCTCCAAGGGCGGCGAGGCAATCACGATGCCGCGTTCCTCCTTCAAGATCCGGCTCACCCAGTCCACGGTCTTCTTCGCCTTGCTCGCGGGCTCGACGGTGAACACATGGTCGTACTTGTTCTTGAAGTAGCGCGCCTCATTGGCTCGCAACCCCGCCAGCGCCTCGGCGACCGGCGAGGATTCCAGCCCGACGGTCGAAACGTTCGTGAAGTCCACGGCATAGGTCATGAACGAATTATGTTTCGCCCCGGCAACCACCGAGCGCTGACACGCGCAACCCTCAGTTCGGCGGCAGGCCCAGACCGGCGGCGAGCACCGGCCACGATTTGGCGAGGGCGTCGTTCCAGTAACCCCACGAATGGGTGCCGGTGGGTTCGAAGTCGACGGTGGCGGGGATGCCGAGGGTGGCGAGCTTGGCCGCGAACAGGTGGGTGCACAGGTTGGTGGCGGCCTCGATCGCGCCACCGACCACCACCTGATTCGCCAGGCCGTCGAGGCCTTGCAGGCTGAAGGGGTCGCCGAGGGTGTCGTGGGGTCCGGGCAGGCCCGAGCCCGTGGAGAGGTAGAGGTTCACACCGCGCAGCCGGTCCGCGTGCAGGACGGGGTCGTTGGCGGCCCAGTCCGGGTCGCCCTCGGGGCCGTACATGTTGTCGGCGTCGCCGCCGACATAGGCGACGGCGGTACTGACGAAGGTGTGCCCGAGCGGGTCGCTGATCTGCGCGCAGCCGGAGTAGGAGGCGACGCTGCGGTAGAGGTCGGGGCGCGCCTCGGCCAGTTGCAGGACCGAGGTGGCCGAGGAGGACAGCGCGGCGATCGCGTTGGTGCCGTTGGTGTTCAGCGCGGCGTCGATGATCGGCGGGAGTTCCTCGGTAAGGAAGGTGCGCCATTTGTTCACGCCCAGTACGGGATCCGGATTGCGCCAGTCGGTGTAGTAGGAGCCGCGCCCGCCGAGCACCTCGACGACAGTGGCGTCCTTGCCGGACAGGAATTGCAGCGCGGTGGAGCTGACGTCCCAGGCCGCCGAATCCTCGCCGCCGCCATCGCCATTGAGCAGATACAGCACCGGGCGCGGCGCGGAATCGTCGGCGGGGTGCTGGATGAGCACGGGGACGTCACGGTCCATGGCCGCGGAGTGGATGCTCCACACGGTCGCGCCGGGCGGGGCCGGTGAGTCCGCGGGCGCGGCGGCCGTGGTGGAGACCAGCCGCGAACCGTCCGGGGCGACCGCCTCGGCGTGGGAGGTGGCCGCCAGGGCGGCGGAGAGGGCGCAGACGGTCGCCGAGAGGGTGAACAGTGTGGTCGAGCGTCGCATGAGTGCGGGCATGTGCGTCTCGATTCTTTGCTGCCGCGCGAAATATCGCGGTGGGAGGGAAGGCGATATCGCCAAGAAAATGATCGGTAGCCGCGGGAGCGTGCGTTTTGTCTCGGCGAACAGAAATGCGGCGCGGACTGCACCGCGGACACAACGGCGCTCGGAAACGCAGTCGTCACCATTTCCGCAATGGCATATCCGGATGAACGCACCGGGATGCCGAACTTCGAGAAGAGAGGATTCGAATGGTTTCGACTCCGACAACAGGTTTCCCGCGCCTGCGCCCGGTGCGTGCCGCGCTGGCGGCCACGGTGGCGGTCCCGGTGCTGCTCACGGCCGCCCAAGTCGGTCTGGCGGGGCCCGCGCTGGCGTTGGGCAGTGCCGCGGTGGGCAGCGCTGCCGCCGGTAGCGCCGCCGGTGGCAGCTCGGCCAGCGGTAGCGCCTCGGGCAGTGCCGCGCTGGGGCTGAACGCGGAGACGTTGGCGAGCATGGTTCCCGGGATTGTCCAATCGCTGATCGTCAATGGGATCGCCGGGATGACGAATGCCGGGAGTTCGGCGGGCTCGAGCCTGCTCGGCGTCGGGTCGAGCTACCTACTGCCCGGCAACAATTCGTCCAATCAGGGCGGAAACACCCAGGGCGGCACCAATGCTCAGGGCAATTCCGCGAACTCCCAGCCCAACGCGCAGAACGGCGGCAACGCGCTGCCACCCAACACCTGCATGGACAAGGACGGGCTGTACGTGAACTGTCAGTCCCTCGGACACTGATCCACCACGCGGAAAAAGCTGCGGGGGTGTGGAATTCGATTCCACACCCCCGCAGCACGCGAGCGGTCAGTTGACCGGGATCGCCGCACCGATCCCCGCGCCGATACCGCCGCCCACGGCCGCCCCGGCCGCCCCACCCGCCAGCGCGCCCACCGCGAAACCGGGCACCAGCGCCCAGCCGACGAAGGGGATCGGCAGCGCGACGAACGCGCCCGCCAGGCCACCGGCCGCCGCGCCGACCGCGCCGCCGACCGCCGCACCGATCCCCGCCCCCAGCAGCCCGTTGTTCTGCCGCAGCTGCGCCGGATCGGAGACGCTCTGGACCGCGTCCACGTCGTGGATGCCGAACCCCGGCGCGGAGTCGACCGTGTCGGCGGCTGGGGTCGCCGTGTCGGCGAGGCCGTCCGTTGGCGAGATAGCTTGCGCCTGACCGTCGGTCGGTGGCAGCGGGGCCGGTGGCAATACCTGCACCGGTGCCTGTTCCTCGGCGGGCGGGGCCACGGGAGCCGGTGGCAGCGGGATGGCCGGTGCGAAGGAGTCGAGATTCGCCGTGGCCGCGACATTCACGGGCGATCGAGGAGTCGGCGCAGCAGCTTCCGCATCGGTGACGCCGACGGTCAGTGCCGTTGCGGCGGTGGCCAGCAGGGCGAGGGCGAAATGACGTTTCATGGGAATCGGGCTTTCTGTGCGGCGATCCAGGGGATCGAGAGAGAGGGGTGGCCCGACGGATGGACCGGGCCATGCCTAGGCCAAGTTTGGCGATCACCCGCATTGGATCGGCAGTGAGTTCCAACAAACTCGAACCGGGAAAACGGTGTGGGAAAACAAATTTCGACAATTCGGAAATGGAATTCTCCAGGCAGGCATCGAGCCCGAACCGGGATACCGGTTCGGGCTCGAGATGGCCGTTGTCAGCGCAGCATTCGAGACAGCGCGGATCCGATGGTCGCCATACCGGCTGCGGTCGGATGCAGGGGTGCGGCGGGGAGGTCGTCGGGTGTGGGGAGGAATCCTTCGAAGTCGCGGTCGCCCGGGGCGGCGCAGATGTCGTGTCCGACGGTGGCGGCTTCCGCGTCGAAGAAGTCGATGCCGTGTGCGGTCGCGACTTCGTGTGCCGCCGAATTCAGTTCGGCCCCTTTGGCGCGAATGTAGTCGGCGGCGTCGGGTACGAGCGGCTGGGTCGGGAAACATCCGCCCGGACGCAGGTAGGTGCCGTATCCGACGAGCACGATGCGGGCGTGCGGGGCGGCGTCGCGCAGCCGATCGATCAGGTGCGCGTAGGCGGGCCGGAGTTGGTCGATGCGCTGCGAGATCGTGTCGACGCCGTCGTGGACGAACGCGTCGCGGCAGGATCCAGCGCCGCTGAGCGACATGCCCGCGCACCGGGCCCCGAGTTGGACCATGCCGATGTCGTTGCCGCCGATGGTGATGGTGATCAGATCGGTGTCGGCCGAGACCGCGTCGATCTGGGGCGGGCGCACCGAGACGAGCACCGTTTGCCCGTGGTCGACCAGGTCCGGTATCTCCGCCCCGGAACAGGTCGCGTCGGTGAGATCAGCGCCCAGCGCTCCGGCCAGAACGGCCGGATAGTTGTGCGTCGATTTGAAGCAGTCCCAGGGCGTTCCGGCGTCCGGGATCAATGGTCCTGCGGCCGCGGAATCGCCCAGGGCCACATATTTCAGGGGAACGTCGGCCCGTGCGGTGGGATACCCCGAGCCGGTCAACACCATCAGTGTCAGCAGCCCGGCCAGCGCGGAGGCCCGCCTCGACGGTCCGGGCTCGAATTGCTCACCCATGGGCCGATCTTCGACCACCGCAGCCTCGGGCGGGTTATGGCGCACCACGAAAATATCGCGATATTCGATGACCGCGCACAAAGCTCGGCGATCCGCCGATATCAATTGCTACATGATCGCTACTATTCCCTTTCGATGGCTGACACCACCCGATCCACCGTGGACAACGGCCTTGCGACGCGGCAGGGCTGGCCGAAACTCGCCGATCGGTTGGCGCAGCACACCAACGACTTCGTCAACGAGGTCATCGATCAGCTACAGAATCAGCTCGAGATCTATCGGCTGATGCCCGGGGAACTGCTCTCCGACGACGTGAAGCGCACGACGATCCGCAGCTTCCACCTCCTGCTCGCCACCCTGCGCTCCGGCTCGCCGCCGCCCGAGTACGAATTCGAGGTGCTGCAGGAATCGGCGCGGCGCCGTGCCGATGAACGGGTTCCGCTGGCGGATCTGCTCAGCGCGTATCACATCGGTGTCCAGGTGATCTGGTGGCGGATCCACGAACTCGCCGAGGCGACAGGTGATCAGGCGGAGCTGGTGGGCATCGCGGTCGCGGTGCACCGCTATTTGCGCGCCGCGACCATGGCCGTGCTGCGCGGCTACGGCGCCGACGAATCGCCGATCCCGGCGGCCGATCACGATCGGCGGCTGCTGTTCCAATCCCTGGCTTCGGGCTCGGATCCGGTCGGGACCGCTCAACGTCTGGGATTGCCGCTCGCGGAACTGTATTGGGTGATCGCGATCCAGGTGAACCAGCCGCCGCTGAACAAGGCGCACGCGACCACCGCCGCCATCGCCGCCCGGCGCACCATTCGCGGGCTGGAATTCGAGCTCGACCGGATCGGGCACGGTGAGACGCTGCGGCTGGTCAGTGAAACCGACGGCTCGGCGCTGCTGCCGATCGACGCCTCCTCCGCGGCGGCCCGCGCGGTGCCCATGGAGGAGCGGTTCGCGCAGTTGGAGAACCAGCTCACCGCCGTGCAGCGCGCCATTGGGGCCCCGATCGTGTTCGCCGTGGATGTGGCACGGCCCCAGGATGTTCCGATCGCCCTGGTGGAGGTGCGCGATCTGCTGCGCGTTGGTCGGTATACGCGCCGTGAATCCGGGGTGCTGCGATTCCGCGATCTGGCCGTCGAATATCAGCTGAGCAGGCCGAGCCGGGTCACCCACATTCAACGGCAGCTGCTGGCGCCGCTGGCCGCCGATCCGGTGCTGCGCGAGACGATTCAGACATACGTCTGGCATCAGTGCAGTGCCACGGCCACCGCGACCGCGCTGCACGTGCACCCGAACACCGTCACCTATCGGCTGCGCAAGATCGCCGAACTGATCGGGCGCGATCTGAGCCGCCCGCGCGATCTCATGCAGGTTTTCGCCGCGATCATCGCCACCGAATACGCGCCCGACGATATCGATATCGAGCGCGAAATCCATTTCGACTGAGTCTCTTTGTGGCTCACCACAATGATTCGCTGAATCGTTGCCGCATCTCATAGCGGTGACGTGCCCGGTCGCGCCGCACCATTTCCTGCACGTGCCGGAAATCGATGCCGAGGCGGTCATCGACCAGACGAAAGGTCACGCGGTCACATGAAGCGAATCATGCGCACCACAGCAATAGCGGTATCCCTGGCGGCGGCACCCCTGGTGCTGCTGTCGCCGACCGCGGCGGCGGACAATCCCGCCGGAGGCGGTGCCTCACCGTTCCCGTTCATCCTGCCGGGTCTGATCCCGAACACCGGCAGCGCGGGCAGTACCGGGAGCGGAAGCCCGGGCGCGAAACCCGGGGGCGGCCTGCCGGTCGGCCCGGGACCGGTCCTACCCGGCCCACGCGGCACCGGCACCGGGCCGAACGTGCCTGGCAATGGCGGAGGCTTGCCGGGGGCGGGTGCCAATTCCGGCGGTCAGCCGGGCGGCGGCGAAAACGGCGGCGGCCAACCGGGTTCGGGTGGCAACGGTGGTGGCCAACCGGGCGCGGGCGGTACCGGCAGCGCGGATGGGCAGGGCCTGGGTGGTCTGCTCAACGGAATTCCGGGTCTGGGCGGTCTGCTAAGTGGTATTCCGGGTCTGGGCGGCGGCCAGCAACCTCCCGGTGCGTCCGGAAACGGTCAGGCACCCGGCGGCAGCGGATCTGCCAACGGTGGTGCTCCAGGGCAGGGTGGTCAGCAGCCGCCTGCCGGGACCGGAAACGGTCAGGCACCTGGCGGCGGCGGTCCTGGCAACGGTGGTGCTCCAGGGCAAGGTGGCGGTGCTCCCGGACAGGGGGGTGGCGCTTCCGGACAGGGTGGTCAGCAGCCCCCTGGCGCTCCCGGTGGCGGGCAGACGACCGGCAATGGCGGCCCGGGGGCGGGCGGCGGTCAAGGCAAACCGGACCAGCCCCGGCCGCCCGCGAAACCCGCTGCGCCGCAACAGAAGCGGGGTGACGGGAATCCCCATCCCGGTCAGATGTGCCAACCCCATATTCTGGGCCTCCCGTACGGGACACCCGAACAGGCCTGGGTGCCGAGCCCGCTCGGTGGGGGCATATGGGTGCCCAACGACTACTGCAACGGCATTCTCGGCTTCTGATCCGTCCTCGCCAACACTCCAGCGGTGGTGAGACCGTCCGCTGAAACCGTCCACAGGCACCGGTGCGAGCCGGGCCGTTACCCGAGAAGCCCTGGCCGATATCGGCCAGGGCTTTTCCTTGCCTTGTGTGGCCACACAAGGTGAGGCGATTTTCTCGAGCCAATCCATAACCGGCATTTGGCAAATTGGGGGCAATCTCTACGCCAGCCGGGAGCGATGGCGTCGAGAAGGGTCATGTGATGAGGGTCGGGCGGCGGGTGCGCAGCTATGGCGAGGCCAGCACGGTGTACATGGCGGCCGTGGTCGCCGGGCTGGCCATCATGGCGCCGGTCGATCTCGAGGAGGCGATGCGCGCGCCGACGCCGCATTTGGATGTGCTCGCCAATGATGCCGTGCACGCCGCGGCCGGGGGTGTGCTGATCGCGGCGGTGGTGGCGGTGGTATTGACCGTGCACGGGTCGGTGCGGGTGGCGTGGGCGGTCGCCGGGTGCGGTGCGGTGGTGCTGTTGGTCGATCATCTGATCGCCGGATCCGGGCTCACCACACTGGAATTGGTCTCGTTGATGTACGCCGACGCGGGTGGGGGCGGTCTGCTGCTGGGTGGGCTCGCGCGGGTGGCGCTGGGTCGCCGTAGGTCCGCCACGGCCCTGACGATCGGGGCCCTCACGGCCGCGGTGGTCGGCAATCACACCCGGTTGGCCGAGCGCGCGGCCGAGCGCGCGCAGCCTGCCGAGCGCTGGCAGTGGCATCTGATCGATTCCCCGCCGCGGCCCCTGGTGGTGCTCGCGGTGATCCTGGTGCTCGGTGCCGCAATCGCGAACCGGCGCACGCGATCTCGGCTGTGGTTCCGGGCCTTTCCGTTCGCTCCGGTGTGTGGAGGCCTGCTCGCCCTCGCCAGCGCCCTGCTGGCCTGGGAATGGCTCGCCGCGGGCGAACCGCGACTGCCACGTCTGGTCGAGGCGGGTGCGGTGCTGCTGGCGGGTGCGCTCACGGCGGCTTTCTCGGTGCCGGGGCTGGATGGGGCAATCGTGCTGCTGTCCAGTGTGTTCACCCTGGTGTGGGGCGAATTGGCGCCCGTGCGGCTGCCGATCGCCGATCTGGCCGTGCTGCCGGTGGTGATCGCCGTGGCCTATTTCGCTGGATCGCGTTGGCGCTCACCGCTGCTGGGCTGGACGGCGCTGGCGGTGATTGCCCTCGGTGCGGCCTGCGCGGGGCATTCGCATCACGCCGCTATCGTGGTCGGCGTACCGGCCCTCGGTAGCGCGATGGGATATGCCTGGGCCGCAACGACTCCCGCCAGAGCGGTGAGTCGATCGATCGCCTTGCCGCTGCTGTTCACCCCCTCGCTGGTCCTCGCGATCCGTCGGCCCCGTGGCACGGCCGACCTGGTCGACAAACCGGCGTGGACCGCCGCGACCCTTGTCCTCGCCTGCGGGTTGGGTTTCGGCGTCCTCGCGGTGCTGCGGCGACGGTCCGGGTGAGAATGGTGCCGACCCTGGGATCCGGAGGAGACGGCTATGGCGATTCGGCGGATGGACAATGTGCTCATTGTCGTGGAGGACATGGACGCGGTGATCGCGTTCTTCGTGGAGTTGGGGATGGTGTTGGAGGGGCGGGGGCAGGTCGAGGGGGAGTGGGTGGAGCGGGTGATCGATGTGCAGGGGGTGCGGCAGGAAGTGGCGATGCTGCGGATTCCCGACGCGCCCGGGGCGATCGAGTTGGCGAAGTTCTACACGCCCGAGGTGGTGCGGCCGGAACCCAAGCAGGCTCCGGCCAATACGCTGGGAATCCGGCGGATCATGTTCGCGGTGGACGATATCGACGATGTCGTGGCCCGGTTGCAGGGGCTTGGGGCCGAGTTGGTGGGGACGATCGAGCCGTATGAGCAGATGTTCCGACTCTGCTATGTGCGTGGCCCGGAGGGCATTATCGTCGGGTTGGCGCAGGAGATCGGCGGGTGATCGCGCACCGCAGGTAAGGATCACCGCGCGAAGCGAAGCAGGGTGATCGACGGCCGCAGGGCGCGCCCGATCGGGGTGTTCGCCGCCCATCGCAGCGCGGGTGAGGCCCATCGTCCCCGTCCGAGCGGCGGTTGGAGGTCTTGGGCGGCAACGACTCCCGGGATTCGGTCGGGCAGTCGCCGGGCCTGGCGCGGTGACTGACTGGTCGGCATCGGCGGAGCGGTGTACCGCTCGCTGAGCCGCACCCGCCCCTTGAGCGTCATGGCGCTGAACAGACGTGGAATGGAGTCGTAGACGAGGACACCGCCGGGGAAGTGCGCTGCCAGATCGGCGATCAGCGCATGAACGTCCTCGGTCGGCAGATACATGAACAGCCCTTCGGCGGTGATCACCGCGGGCCCGGCAGGCACCTTCTCGAACCACTCGCGATCCAGCGCCGAGTACGCCAGCCGTGTGATCCCCGGCGCGGCGGGCAGCAGCCGCTCCTGCGCGTCGATCATCTCCGGCAAATCGATGGAGTACCAAGCATTTTCGGGTTCGCCGAGGCGCCAATAGGTGGTCTGCAACCCCTCGCCGAGCGCGACCACCGGCGCACCGGGATGGCTGGCGAGGAACTCCGCGATCACCGTGTCGATTACCCGGGCGCGCAGCGCATGCACCTGGCTGGGTGGCCCGAACCGCTCGAAATCCTCGCCACGCAGGCGGCGATAGAGCTGGACCGCCTCGGCATCGGCGAACCCGGAATCGGCCCGCATGGCCTCCTCGGCCCGATTGCGCAATGTCCACAACGCCGTCTCCGGCACCCCGGAGAGCTCGGCGTGCAGGGGAGATTCTCTGTCCGTCATGCACACACTATCGCCGCCACCGGACCCCGGTGTCTTGGACAAATGTTCCGCCGGATCGGGTGGGCTCAGCCGACGCGGCGATAGGACTGTTGGGCGCGGCGGTCGAGGTTGGTGCCCGGCCAGGGGCGTTTGCGCAGTTGTTTGTCCACGGCGTTGATCACTTCGGGCACACCGATTTTCAGTAGCCCGGGATCGATGCCGGGGGCGTCGGGATTGCCGGTCTGTCCCGCCCACAGGACGGCGTGGCGGCCGAGCAGGTGCGGGGGTGGGCCGGAACGGCTGGGCGGGTTGGGGCCGAACAGCAGCACGGTGCGGGTGCCGAAAGCCGTTGCCAGGTGGGCGACTCCGGTGTCGCCGCAGATGACGAGGGCGGCTTCGGCGACGGTGGCGGCCAATTCGATGAGGTTCTGCTGACCCGCGAGGACCCGCGCCGGTGAGAGTCCCGCGCGGGCGGCGACGCCGAGCGCGATCTCGCGTTCGGGTTCGTCACCGGTCAGCACCACCTCGCGGCCCTGGACCAGCAGGTGACGCACGACGGCGGCGAACCGGTCGGGCGGCCAGCGGCGGGCGGCGGCACCCGCCCCGATGTGCACGACCACGGCGTCGCGGTGGCTGGTGGTGGCCACCGGCGGCACCAGGCCCAGGTTGCGGCGATCGGCGGCGATGCCGTCGAATTCGAGCAGATGGCACCAGCGGTCCACATCGTGCATGTCGGGCTGCCACTCCGGGCCGGGCAGGTCCGGGAAGGCGGGGTTGCGGTAGGTGAGGATGCGGGCGGGGTGAGTGCGGGCCAACTCGACGATGCCTTCGGTACCGGGCTGCAGGTTGACCGCGAGCGCGGGAGCGTCACCGTCCCAGCGCAGCCCGATGGGGTCGCTGACGGGCACCATCTCATCGACCGAGGCGATGAGGTCGACGATCGGTTTCAGCCGGTGCGGCGCGGCGAGCGCGATGTGGTCGTCGGGCCGGGCCCGTCGCAGCGCACGCAACGCGGGCACAGCGGTGAGGAGATCACCGAGCCCACGTGCTCGCAGCACCAGTACAACCGCCACCTTGTTTCTCCTAGCCTGGCCACGCTGCCCACGACGCGAGACTCTCCACCGGACACCGCGGAGAGCCATTGGGAATGGACTACCCGGCCGGTCGTGAGGTGAAACCCGGGGGTCCGTGCGCGCGACGCGAATTCGGGTTTGTACTACCGGCTGTCGTTGCACGGGCGTGATCGATTACCGTGTGCCTCATGACCTTCGTCTACAACCTCGTGGTGACGGCTCATCTGCTCGGTATGGCGGCGGTGGTCGGCGGGTATGTCGCCTCCCAGCCGCGGGTCTCGGAACTGATGGTGTGGGGTGCGCGCGCCCAGATCGTGACCGGTGTCGTGCTGCTGGGGATGGCCGAGTCGATCCATTCGCTGGGCAAGGACCCGAACATGGCGAAGATGATCGTGAAACTCGTGGTGGCCGTGTTGGTCGCGGCGTTCGCCGAGATGGGTCGCGCGGATGCCAAGCGCGGCAAGGAAGTCGCGTGGATGTGCCACGCCGCGGGTGGGCTGGCGATCCTGAACGTGTTGATCGCGGCGCTGTGGAAGTGAGCGGGACGCCTAGCGCGACAACGACATAACGGACTGACGGCGATGCCGCACCGGGTAACCGGTGCGGCATCGCGGTGTTTCAGCCGTGTTGGGCGTATTCGGAGGGCAGTTCGCGCAGGGTGTGGCGGGCCAGGCTCTTGGCGATCGCGGCGGCGGCCACGGCATGTCCGGCCATGCTCAGGTGGATGAGGTCGGCCGAGAGCCAGTCGGGCCGCAGTCGGGCGGGGTGGTCCCAGAATTCGGTGAGGATGGCATCGTGGCGGTGCGCGACGCGGCGCACGGCCTCGGCGAATCCGGCGAACAGGGGCCGCAGCGGTTGCATGCGGCCGGTGAAGCAGTCGGCCAGGGTGAACAGCGACAGCCGGGCGCCGGTGGTGGCGACGCGTGTGCACAGGTCGTCGAGGTCGGCCTCGACGTCGTCGAGGTTGGCGCCGCGCAGGAACAGGTCGTTGCCGCCGCAGGTGATGTGCACCAAATCGGGTCGGAACGCCTTGAGCACCGGCAGTTGTTGGGTGCGCACGTCGGCCAGGACCGCGCCCATCTTTCCGGTGTTGAGGTAGGCGGTGTCGGGGTGGGCGGCGCGCAGCCAGCGGGCCAATCGGTCTGCCCACGGGATGGTTTCGTAGCCGGGCCACGGGTCGCCGGTGCCTTCGGCGGTGGAATCGCCGATCACGGCCAGCCGTCGCCAGGGCACGTCGCGCAGCATGGCGGCCGCGGCGGCGTCGGAGAGGGTGAACGGGTCGGTGGTTTCGATGCGGTCGCTCATGCGGTGGTCTCCTTCACGGGCAGGGCGGCGAGCACGGCCGCGACGACGGCGATGCCGCCGCACACGGCGAACAGGGTGTGGAAGGCGGTCAGCGGCGCGGTCTTCTCGGCGGCGAAGACCGCGGCCAGCACGGCCACGCCCAGCGCGCCGCCGGATTGGCGAGCGGTCAGATTCATGCCGACCCCGGCCGCGAACCGTTGCGGCGGAAGCGATCTGGCGGCGGTGGTGCCGAGCACGGTGATGAGCAGCCCGATGCCGCCACCGCCGAGGATTCCGGCGGGCACCCAGGCCTTCCACAGCGCGGGCGTGGCATCCCAGACGTCGGTGCTCATGTAGAAGGCGGACGCGGCGAACATCAGGGCCCCGAGCACGCCGAGCCAGCGCTGCCAGGCCGCGGGTGCGCGCCGGGCCAGGACGGCGGTGACCATGGAGGCGATCGCGCCGACGGTCATGGCGGCCGCGGATTGCAGCACCGAGTAGTGCCACATGCCGTCGAGCCACAGCGGTCCGGCCAGCAGCCAGGCGAACATGGTCGCGCCGAAGACGAAGGCGACGGCATTGACCAGCGCGTAGGAGTGGCTGCGCCACAACCCGACCGCGATGGCCGGACGCGGATGCGCGCGCGAGCGCCACAGCGCCAGCGCGAGGAGTACGAGCCCGCCGAGCCCGCAGCCGAGGGTGCGCGGGTCGGTCCAATCCCATTGCTGGCCTTGGGTGACCGCCGCGACAACCAGGCCGATCCCGAGCCCGGTGGCGAGGGTGCCCAGCAGGTCGGGCAACCCGTGCGAATGACGCCGATCCCCGCGCGCCAGCCGCAGCCCGGCCAGGATGAGCAGCGCCGCGATCGGCACATTGATGACAAACACCGAACGCCAACCGAACCAATCGACCAGCGCCCCACCGACCGCGGGACCGACGGTGGCGGCGAATCCGCCCGCGGCGGTCCACGCGGCCATGGCGACCCCGAGGCGTTCGGGCGCGGTCACGCTCAGCACCAGACCGAGCCCGGCCGGAATGAGAAAGGCCGCGGTCGCGCCCTGCAGGAACCGGCCCGCGATGAGCCAGTCCGCACCCGGCGCGAGCGCGCACAGCAGCGAGGTGAGCGCGAATCCGCCCAGCGCGGTGAGGAATACGCGCCCACGCCCGAGCGCGTCGGCCAGTTGACCGGCCGGGGTGAGCAATGCCGCGAAGGCCACCGCGTACCCGCTCACCACCCAGGTGAGGGTGGTCGCGGCGGTGCCGGGGTAGTCGCGGGTGATGGCCGGGAAGGCGATATTGACCACGGACAGGTCGAGGAAGGACATGAACGCCGCGCCGGAAGCGACCAGCAGTGCCAGTCGCGCACTACCCGCGGTGGTGTCGGCAACGGTCGACCCGGGTGGCGCATTTCGGTGCGCGGCCGCGGTGGTGCTCGGTGTTGTGGTGGCGGAATGGCTTGCGGCGGAATCTGATTCGTGGATCTCGGGGCGATGGTCGTCGGTGGGTGGGGTGGGGTCTGGAGGTGCGGGGGGATGAGTGATGTCGGTCATCGGTGGCTCTCTACGGAACGGGGGAGCTATCTGTACGCACGATCGTTCGTATTGTTGAAAAGTATGCACGATCGTGCGTATTTGCAATAGGTGGTGCCAAGATGGAGGGGTGAACGAACCGATGCGGCCTGCCGAGCAGGAGATTTCCGATCAACGCCTCTTGAAGGGCGCCCGTGCGCGGGCGACGATCGCCCGGCATGCGGCCGAGGTTGCCTCGGTCGAGGGGCTCACGGGGTTGAGTCTGGGGCGCCTCGCGGGGGATCTGGGGGTCAGCAAGTCCGGGGTGGCGACCCTGTTCGGCACCAAGGAGAAGTTGCAGCTGGCCGCGGTGCAGTCGGCGCGAGAGATGTTCATCGACATCGTGATTCGCCCCGCCTACGCCCATGAGGGCGGCATGCCGCGGCTGCGCGCGATCGTGGAGAACTGGTTCGCCTATATCGGGGAGCCGATGCTGCCGGGCGGTTGCTTCCGCGGTCAGAGCGTGCCCGAGTTCGACAGCCGCCCCGGCCCGGTGCGCGACGCGCTGGTCGCCGATCGTGACGAGTGGTTCGCGGTGCTGGAGAAGGAGATCGCCCGCGCTCAGGAGCAGGGCTACATGTCGGGGCTCGACCCGCACACGGTGGCGTTCCAGCTGGACGCGATCGTCAGCGCCGCCAATACCGCGGCCCGCATGGGTGATGAGAGCGCCCTGGACTTGGCGCGCACGATCGTCGACGGGCTGCTCGGCGACTCCCGGTGACCGCGCGCCGACCGGCCGAACCCGGTGATTGTTTCACGCACTGCAAGTGTGCATCGAGTGCGTGAATGCAGTTGCGTCGCAGTTGGTTTCACGTGGCACAAGCCACACGCGGGTCCTAGGCCGAGCGTGGCGCGTACATGATCAACGCGACCCCGAGCAGGCACACCAGCGCGCCGGTCACATCCCAGCGATCAGGCCGGAATCCGTCGAATGCCATGCCCCACAACAATGATCCGGCCACGAACACCCCGCCGTAGGCGGCGAGGATGCGTCCGAAGTGCGCGTCGGGTTGCAGGGTGGCCACGAACCCGTAGAGCCCGAGCGCGACGACACCGGCCCCCATCCACCCCCAGCCGCGGTGTTCGCGGACCCCTTGCCAGATCAGCCAGGCCCCGCCGATCTCGGCGACGGCGGCCAACCCGAACAGCACGATCGATCGCAGCACGGTCATGCCGGTTACCTTAGAGCTAGTCCTCGCGTCCCGGTCGGACCGCCCCGCACGCGCTCGCCGCGCGCGGGTGTGCGGTCCGACCGTCGCCGATCATCGTTGCGCCGCAGCGTATTCGAACAACTGCTGACCGAGGTAGCCGCCCGGTCCGGGCACCCCGGGCGGGATGGCGAAGACCGCCGACCCGATCGGGGTCGTCCACTGGTTGAGCGCGTCGAACTCGGCCAGCCGCTGCTGCACGGGCAGATACTGGGCGTCGATATCGCGGTGGAACGAGGCGAACAGCAGCCCGGAGTTGGAGACATGCCCGGGTGCGGGCGCGTCGTCGTAGTTGTAGCCGCGGCGCAGGAACCGTTCCCCGTCGTGGGCGTGGTGGGCACGCGCGATGTGCGAGGACGGCGGGATCTTGGGAATCCCGTACTGGTCGACGGCCGCGAAATCGGGTTCGTCGAATTCGCGGGTGCCCGACAGCGGTGCGCCGGTGTCGACGGTGCGTCCGATGGTGATGGCGCGCCCGTCGGCGTCGAGTTCGTCCCAGGTTTCGAGGACCATGGCGATGCGCCGCAACACCATCGAGGTGCCCCCGGCCAGCCACGGCCGCCCCGCGCCGTCGTCCCACACCAGCCGATCGAAATCCGGTGTGTCCGGGGCGATGTTGACGGTGCCGTCGACCGAGCCCATGAGGTTGCGCATGGTCTGGCCCTTGGCCGCGTTGCGGAATCCGCGCTGCACCCATCGCACCGAGACCAGCGATTTCACGTGCTTGGACAGCACGCGCACGGCGTGGGAGACGGTGGTGGCCTCCTCGGCGCAGATCTGCAACAGCAGATCCCCACCGCACCAGGCGGCATCGAGTTTGTCGATGCTGAACGGCGGCAACGGTTTGAGCCAGTGCGGGCGCTGATCGGTCAGCCCGGCCGCGGTGAACAGCTCGGGCCCGAACCCGACGGTGACGGTCAGGCGCGCGGGGCGCGCGGCCAGCTCGGGTTCGGTGTCGGCGAGCGCGGGTTTGCCCTGGGTGAGGCGGGCGGCGTCATCGGTCCAGATCTCGAGCAGACCGATGATGTCGTCATGTCCCACACCGGATTTCAGGTCGAACCCGACGAACGCGGCGTGCCCGGGCGGCTCGGTCGCGATACCGGCCTGATGGGTGCCGTAGAACGCGACCGTGTCCAGGCCCGGGTCACGGTCGTGGTCGCGGTGGCCGAGACTGGCTGCGCCCCAGCCGAGTCCGGCGGCCCCGGCCGCGCCCACCGCGACGGCCGAGCCGCCGAGCAGTCGCCGCCGCGACAGGCGGGGCCGGGGTAGGGCGGGCTCAGCCACCGTGGGCGGCGTTGTCGCCGGAGGGCTGGTAGTTCTCCTTACCGCCCGCGAAGTCACGCACCTGCGCGGTGACCGTGGTGGTCGAACCGTCGGAGAAGGTGAGCGTGATGGGGGTGTCCGCGCCGGTGCGCAGCGGAGCCTTCAGTCCCATGAACATCAAATGGTCGCCGCCGGGCTTGAGGGTGGCGCTGCCGTGGGCGGGGATGACGATGCCACCGGCCTTGGGGCGCATGGTCTTCTCGCCCGCGCCATCGGGCACGACCTCGTGGATTTCCACGGTCGCCGAGGCGGGGCTGGTGGCGGCCACCAGGTTGATCGGCTTGTCGGAGGCGTTGGACAGGGTGCCGAACGCGGCGGACATGCCCGAATCGGCGGCCTTGATCCACTGGTCGGAGAAGTGCACCGAGTCCGCGGCCTTGGCCGAGGCGTCGGAGGCGGTCTGGGAGTTCGAGCAGGCCACCGGCAGCAGGGCGAGGGTGGTGAGGGCGGCGGCCGCGCCGAGGCGACGCGCGAATCCGCCGGTGCGCAGGCGGAAGGAATGGCACAGGGGCATCTGGGACATGGGAGGTCTCCATCAGTCAGGTACGAGGGAAGCGCCCCGGGACGCGGCGAAACCCGTTGTGCGCGGGCACAATCAACCCAGCGCGGTCGACCGGGTCGAACGGGAGATCGCGGTATTACACCGGAGCGAGAAGTGAGAAGGACGCGGCGGCCACCGGTGGGCCGCGGCGTCGCATCCCCGGGCTGACCAGCAGACGTCGTACTTCGGCCCGATCATCGCCCGCTCGCCCGCGTCTGGTGCGCGCGGGTGGTTGCGGTGTCGACCCGATCGCGAGAATGAACCGCCGCACACTGGTGATGGCGCGGCGCATGCCCGCCTCGGCGGCGCGAATCACGAGCGCGCCCACCGGAATCGCCACCAGGTGGGCGATGAGCATCGACGGCGAGGACGCGTGATGGTGGTGGCCCGGCGACATCGACAGCGCCGCATGCCCGACCGCCTGCCCCGCACCCAGCAGGGCCATGGTTCCGGTGAGTCCGTAGCGCGGCCGCAGCGCGGCGACCACGACACCGATCAGCGTGCACGCGGCGAACAGCAGGGCGAGTGCCGCGGTGTCGGGTGCGGTCGCGCCGCCGCCGAGTCCGTGGGCGAGGATCGCGACCGCGCCGGAGGATGCGCCGACGGCCGCGCCACGCAGGCGCGCGGTGTGATCCGTCGGTGAGCGCACCCGGACATGCTACGACGCCGTGTCGTGGGTGCCGTGTCCAGGTGGTATGACCGGCGTCTCCACGAGATCTTCACAATCGGCGCGAACCATCTCCATGCCGGTTGCCTAATGTCACCTGCATGGAAACCAGTCCGCTGCGCAATGGCCAGGCGAGTGCCCCGGGCACGGCCCGCCGGATTCTGGTGGTGGAGGACGAGCCGACCATCGCCGAATCCATCGCCGCCCGGCTGCGCGCCGAGGGGTACGCGGTCGATATCGCCCATGACGGGCCCGCCGCGGTGGCCGCCGAGGCCGCCGGGGATCCGGACCTGGTGGTTCTGGACGTGATGCTGCCCGGCTTCGACGGCCTCGAGGTGTGCCGACGCATCCAGGCGCGGCGCCCGGTGCCGGTGCTCATGCTCACCGCCCGCACCGACGAGACCGACATGCTCATCGGCCTGGGCGTCGGCGCGGACGACTACCTCACGAAGCCGTTCTCCATGCGGGTACTCACCGCCCGCGTGCACGCCCTGCTGCGCCGGGTCGAACGCACCGCCGCCCCCGGGGCCACCATCATCGTCGGCGACCTACGCATCGACACCGACCAACGCCGAGTCTGGCGCGGCGAGGACGAAACCCAGCTCACCCCACTGGAATTCGAGCTCCTCGTGCATCTGGCGCGCCGCCCGCGCACCGTGCTGGCCCGCGACCGACTACTCAGCGAGGTGTGGGGCTGGGCCGACGCCTCGGGCACCCGCGCCGTCGACAGCCACATCAAGGCCCTGCGCCGCAAACTCGGCGCGGACCTGATCCGCACCGTCCACGGCGTCGGCTACGCCCTGGAGGCCCGATGAGCGTGTGGCAGAAGGCGGCCGGGTGGATGCCGCGGCCATTGGATCGGGTGCCGTCGATCAAGGTGAAGCTGGCGATTCTGATGGTCGGGTCCGGGGCGGTGGCGTTCGGGTTCTTCGCCATGCAGATCGGGTGGCTGCCACCCAAGACGACGATCGCGGCCACGATGCTGGCGTTGGTGCTGTCGCAGGTGCTCGCGCATGGGATGACGCTGCCACTGCGGGAGATGACCGCGGCCGCGCAACGCATGGCGCAGGGGGATTATTCGCGGCGGGTGCGGGCGACCTCGCGCGATGAGGTGGGGCAGTTGGCGCAGGCGTTCAATCAGATGGCCGCGGACCTGGCTGCCGCCGATCAGCAGCGGCGCGAGTTCATCGCCAATGTGTCGCACGAATTGCGCACGCCCATCACCGCTTTGGGGGCGGTGCTCGAGAACCTCGTGGACGGGGTCGCCGAACCGGATCCGGCCACGCTGCGCACCGCGCTCGCCCAGACCGAGCGGTTGAGCCTGCTGGTGTCGGAGCTGCTGGCCCTGTCGAGCGTGGAGGCCGGTGCGGTAGCCCTGGATCGAGAAGCCCTGCCGGTGGAGCCGCTGTTGAAAGAGGTGGTCGCCGAGGCCGAAGTGATGGCCGCCGCGATCGACCGCCCGGTGCGCTTCACCATCGCCGTGGCCACCCCCGAGCTGACCGTGTACGCCGACCGGGCCCGCCTGCATCAGGTGCTGCTCAATCTCCTCGACAACGCCACCCGCCACGGCCCCTCCCACGGTGAGGTGCGCCTGCACGCGCGCGCCGACCGCACCCACACCGTCCTCGAGGTGGCCGACGACGGGCCCGGCATCCCGATCCCCGAGCGCGCCCGCGTCTTCGAACGCTTCACCCGCGGCGGTCGCGCCACCGGCGGCGGCACCGGCCTGGGTCTGGCCATTGCCCGCTGGATCATCGACCTGCACGGCGGCACCATCGCCGTCGCCGACCCGGGCTCACGCATCCGCGTCACCCTGCCCAACCCCTGACACCACCTCACCGACCCTCCCGCAGCGCCCCGCGCTCCCGGGACGGTCCCGCACACCCATCGGAGGCTCCGCCATGCCCGAAAATCCTGACACCACACCAGATCCCGAATCCGCAGCGCCCGATCGCCAACCCGCCGCGGCCGATCCGACCACCGCCGCGAATCAGCTCGGCTCCCCAGCTGCTCCGGGGAGACCGGGCTCGAACCCGCCCCCGTCCGGTACCCGCCGACCTGCGAATCATCCTGTGCCCCAGCCTATTCCGCCGCGTTCGCGTGTTGTGCCGATCCCCGGCGGGTTGGTGGCGGCCACCGTGGCCGCAGGGGTGGCCGCGGCCGTGTTCGTGCCCCTCGATCGCCCGGGCCTGGGATGGCTGCTCGCGGGGTCGACGATCGCGGGCGCTGTCTACGGGGTGGATCGGGCCGCCCGCCGTGCCGCCGCGCTGAATGACCAGGATGCGTCGGTCGAGGGGGCCGACGCATCCGCTGGCGAGGGTTCCTGGCAGGTTCGGTGGGAGCGGGCGGGGTGGACCGGGCTGGCGTTGGCGCTGTTGGGGGTTGGGGTGGTGCGTGATGCGCCGTGGCTTTTCGCGCTGTGTCTGGTGGGTGCCGCGGTGGCGGGGTCGTTGGCGGTGGTGCCGCGCTCGATCTATGGGTTGTGGTTCGACGTGGTGGCGGTGCCGTTCTCGGCGGTGATGTCGGTGCCGTGGC
Source organism: Nocardia sp. CDC160 (assembly GCF_035818795.1). Classification (NCBI taxonomy): domain Bacteria; kingdom Bacillati; phylum Actinomycetota; class Actinomycetes; order Mycobacteriales; family Nocardiaceae; genus Nocardia; species Nocardia sp. CDC160. Next base: position 191,206 of record NZ_JAYKYT010000004.1, read on the forward strand.
TGTATCGGGCGCTGGGGCGCACGAGGGGCCGGGTGCGGCCGGGGGCACTGCGGGTGGGGTGGTCGGTGGCGGTGGCCGCCGCACTGTTGTTGGCGGTGGTGCCATTGCTGGCGGGGGCCGACGCGGTGTTCGCGGGGCTGGTGAACGGGCTGCTGCCGCGGATCGACGTGCCCGCGGTGATGCGGTGGGGATTCGTGTTCGTGGTCGCGGGGCTCGGGACTGCGGGGGCGCTGTATCTGCTGGCCGGACCGCCGCCTGGGGCCTCGCACGCCGATGAGGCCGAGGCAGGCGAGGATGCCGAGGGGGTGGATCCGCTGGGCTGGTTGGGGATTCGGCGGTTCTCACCGGTGGAGTGGGGGATTCCGGTGGGGGCGTTGACGATTGTGTTCGCGGCGTTCGTGGGGACGCAGATCGCGGTGCTGTTCGGCGGGGACGGGTATGTGCAGCGGACGGCCGGGCTGACGTATGCGGAGTACGCGCGCAGCGGGTTCTGGCAGCTGTCGATCGTGAGCATGCTGACTTTGGCGGTCATCGGCGCGGTGCTGCGCTATGCCCGGCAGCAGTCCAGCGGCGAGCGGCGGTGGTTGCGGGGCGCGGTCGCGGTGGTGTGCGGTTTGACGTTGGTGATCGTCGCCTCGGCGCTGCATCGGATGTGGACCTACCAGCAGGCCTACGGGTTCACCGTGATGCGATTGCTGGTGGAGGTGTTCGAAGGCTGGATCGCGCTGGTGTATCTGCTGGTGTTGGCGAGCCTGATCCGGTTGCGGCGGGGTTGGGTGCCGCGCGCGGCGGTCGGCGCGGCGGCGGTGACACTGCTGGGTCTGGCCGTGGTGAATCCGGAAGGCTTCGTGGCCGACCGCAATATCGACCGCTGGCAGTCGGGCAAGCGTTTGGACGCCGACTACCTGGGCACCTTGTCGACCGATGTCCTGCCCGCCACCGACCGGCTGCCCGAGCCCGAGCGTGCCATGATCGTGAATGCCGTTCGCGCGCGCCTGAGCCATGATTCGTGGCAGGGCTGGAACTACTCGCGCGCCACCGCCGACCGCTGACGGCCGCTCAGCCGAAGCTCACCGGTGTCCAGGTGCGCCCGGCGTCGTCGGTGGTGAGCATCATCGAGGCGTTGTGCGCCGACCCGGTGTGCGCCAGGATCACGAAACCAGTTGTCTCGGTGGTGAATTCCCCGGCAACCGGTTCCCAGTCCCGATCGGGTGCGGTGTAGGCGATGGTCCAGGACTCGCCGCCGTCGGCCGAAGTGAGCACGCGATCGTCGAGCGCGGCGACCAGGTGGCTGGCGTCGGCGGGCATCAGGACCGCGTCATTCGCCAACGACGGCGCCAGCTGCCCGGTGTCGGTGAAGGTCGCACCACCGTCGGTGGAGGTCATGAGATGGGTGGTGGCGCTGTCGTTCTGGGCGGGACCGGGCCGCCCGCACAACGCGAGCACCCGCCGCTCTGACAGCGCGTGCCAGTCGGCGGGCCCGTTGCCGCCGCAGGGCAGCTTCCACGGACTCCACGTCCCGTCCACGAGGCGGGCCCCGCTGCGAGTGCGGTTGGTGACGACCACCCAGGCGCGGGTGCCGACGACGGTGACCGCGGCCGACGGATCGGGACCCCCGCCCACCGCGACGGGAAGATCGGTGGTCTCGGTCCAGGAGTCGCTGTCGACGGGACTGGTGAACAGCACGGTCTTCTCGCCCGGCTGCGTCGCCGCGATATAGGCGCTGTCCTCGGCGACGGTCAGGGTGAAATCGCCCATCACCGCATTGATGTCGAGCGGGACCTGCTTCCAGCTCTTGCCGCCGTCATGGGTGGCGAACAGCGTGCCGTCCACACCCACCCAGCCATTGCGGGCATCGGCGAACTTCACCCAGCCTCGGGCGTTGGTGTCGTGAGTCGGCGAGTTCGGCAGCAAGGGCGCGGGAAGCGTCACCGCCTGCCAGGTGCGTCCGCCGTCGGTGGTGTGCCGCAGCGACTGGCACGGTTCGCTCGCGCACGGGTAGGTGCGGCCCAGCGCCCAGCCTTCGTCGGCGGAAATGAAGTTGATCGAATCGGGTTGGAAGCCAACCGGATCCGCGACGACGGGCGCGACGACCGGAGCTGCCTGCAAGGTGGCGGTCGGTGTGCTCGATGTCGACTCGGTACTGGCCGAGGTCGGATACGGCCCGGTCTCCCCGGTTTTGATGGTGAGTCCCGCGACCACCCCCGCCGCGAGCACCGGTACCCCGACTCCCACGACTCCGGCCAACGCGACCGGACTGCGCAACCCCACCGGCCCGAACTCCCTTCCACACACCCCCGGACCGGTGCTCCGAGCACTCACCCGGGCGGCCCTGCGGCACAACGGGATCGAGTATGCCGGGTGCGCGCCCGATTCGCCCACCCGGCTGGTGTCCGATTCGCCGACCCGGCTAGTGTCCGCCGCGCTGGGTGGCCAGGCGGGTCGCGATATCGCCGATGAGCTCGAAGGGGACGGGGTTCTTCAGCGGGAAGTTCAGGCTGCCCTTGCCCACCCGGTAGGGGGCGATGGCCGCCTCGAAGGCGGCGTCACCGCGGGGCACCGGATACACCGACAGGTGTTTCTTCCAGCCCGCGAAGTACATGATCGGTTTCCCGCCCACTTCCACGGTCGGCATCTTGTAGCTGAGGGTTTCGGTGGCCTCCGGGAGCGCGGCGCGCACCGTGGCGCGCACGTGTTCGAGGGCCTCGCGCATAGGAGCGGGTTGGCCCGCCAGGTATTCCTCGACGGTGCGGGGTTCGGGTTTGGCCATGACGGGCCACCTTTCCGACAGTCGACGTGTTCGATTCGACGTTCGAATCGACGGTACCGCTCAGCCGCGCGGGCGTTGCAGTAATGCCAGGGCGGTGTCGAGGCTGGCCTCGACGTTGTCGGCGAGGTAGAGCAGGTCGATGAAGAAGTCGTCGAATCCGGTGTCGGCGGCGACGGATTCGATGGTGTCGGCCACCACCGCGAGGTCGGTGCCCGCGGCCACATTGACGCGCACGACCGTGTCGATGGCCTTCGGGTCGCGGCCCGCCTCGACGGCGGCCTGGTCGACGGCCGCGCGCATCTTCACCAATTGGGAGCCCCAGCCGGGCGGGCCGGGCACCGGGACCACCGGCAGCCAGCCGTCGGCGCGGCGGCCGACCCGGGCGAGCCCGGCCGGGTTGAACGCACCCAGATAGAACGGCGGTCGGGGCCGCTGCACCGGCTTCAACTCACTGCGATGCTCGGGAACGGTGACGTAGCGACCCTGGTATGCGGCGGGGTCGGTGGTCCAGATGGCTTCGAGCGCATCGAGAATCTCCTCCATCCGCGCGCCGCGCTGGGCGAACGGGACTCCGGCGGCCTCGTACTCCTCCGGCGACCAGCCGATCCCGAAGCCGGGGACGAGCCGACCATTGCTGACCACGTCGAGAGTGGTGAGCGCGCGAGCCAGCGGTGTGGGCCGATACAGCGGCGCGATGAGCACATTCGCGCCCAATGTGACCCGTTCGGTGACCGCGGCCGCGATGCCGAGCAGCACGAACGGGTCGAGCACGAAGTTGAATTCGTCGGGAATGGTGTCGCGGCCGGCGTAGCCGACCTTCGGGTTCGTGGCGGCGAGGAGCCGGTCACCGACCCAGAGGCTGTCGGCCCCGGCCTGTTCGAGCGTGGTCGCGTAGTGCGCGATCTGGGCGCCCGCACGCGCCTGCGGACCGCATTGCGGAAGAGCGAAGCCGATTTTCACCCTTCGGTGATACCAGACAGGATGGGTCGGGTGGGAGAACACAAAGACCGCATGCTGGCCGGACAGCTCTACCGCGACAACGATCCCGAACTCGTCGCCGAACGGCTGCACTGCCAGGAATTGCTGGACCGATTCAACGCCACCTTGTCCGGACAGGACCTCCAACGCCGCGCCATCCTCGAAGAGCTCCTCGGCGCGATCGGCGAAGGCTCGTGGATCATGCCGCGCTTCCAATGCGACTACGGCCATCTGATCCGCCTGGGCCGCAACAGCTTCCTCAACTACGACGCCATCCTCATGGACTGCGCTCCCATCACCATCGGCGACGACGTCTCCATCGGCCCCCGCACCCAACTGCTCACTGCTTTGCACCCGATGCACGACCACGACCTGCGCCGTCAGCGCTGGGAAACCGCCGCTCCCATCACCATTGGCGACAATGTGTGGCTCGGCGGCGGCGTGATCGTGTGTCCGGGCGTCACGATCGGTGAGAACACGGTGGTCGGCGCGGGCAGTGTCGTCACCCGCGACCTGCCCGAGAAGGTCTTCGCCGCAGGCAATCCCGCCCGCATCATCCGCACTCTCTGACCGCAGGCCAGCACGCGCCGTCGGGAGCGCCCGGCCGGGTCATCGCCGCCGCGGTGGTCGCCACCGCGCACCGAGTCCGTGTTGGCGAACCAGCGCGGACGAATTACCCGCAAGGCCAGCAGAAACCGGGCGCGGTCGAACTCACGCGGGCAGACCCGTCAACTCGGCGCAGAGCCGGTGCAGGCGGGTGGCCGCGGCGTCGTCCTGGGCGGCGGGGGAGGGGGCTTTGACTCGGTTGCGTTGGAAGTAGCAGCCGGTGACGGCGGAGACGTCGGGATCGGTGGCCAGATAGGTGAGGGCGCGCCCGCCTTCCTCGGGGGTGATCATGAACAGGCGTTTGCCCAGCGCCATGACCGGGCGGGCGAACCAGGGGGCGGCGTCCCAGATGCCGGTGGCCACCACGCCGGGGTGAAAGGCATTGGCGGTGACGCGGGTTCCGGTCAGGCGTTGGGCCAGGTCGCGGGTGTAGAGGATGTTGGCGAGTTTGGCGCGCCCGTAGGCCGAGGTGCCGCTGTAGCCGTGGCGCAGCTGCGGGTCGTCGAAGTCGAAGGTGTTGCCGTAGTGCATGACCGAGGACGTGAACAGGATGCGCGAGGGGGCGCTCTCGCGCAGCAGATCCAGCAGGAGCTCGGTGAGCAGGAAACCGGCCAGATGGTTGACGGCGAAGGTGGCCTCGAGTCCATCGCGGGTTTCGGCGCGGCGCAGGTGGAATCCGCCTGCGTTGTTGGCCAGCACGTCGAGGCGGTCGTAGGTCTTGGTGACCGTTGCGGCGAGTTCGCGCACCGCATCGAGGGAGGCCAGATCGCATTCGAGGGCGTCGACGTCGGCGGTGGCCGTCGACCGCACCAGTTCGGTGGCGGCGCTGAGTTTCTCGGGATTGCGACCGACCAGGATCACCTGGTGTCCGTCGGCGGCGAGTTGGCGTGCGGCGGCCAAGCCGATCCCCGACGTGGCCCCCGTGATCAGCATGGTGCTCATGCCCTGCCAGCCTGCCACACCCGAGCCGCCCTGTCGCGGGATCCGGACACCCTCTCGTGCTGCTGATCATGCGAAAGGCACTGCCGCGCAACGAGTAACGACCGTGTTCGGGTGGTGAACCGGATCTGTGGCATTGGACGGAATGCCCGGTGACAACCCCCGGCCGATTCGCACCACCGCAATCACGGTCGGCCCCAGCCGCATAAGCGGAAAGCGCGAGCGCCGCGAACCGCCCGTGCCACAACCCCGCAGCCCGTACCGTTGAGACATGGAGCCGGTACTGGTCACCGGTGCCGCCGGGGGGCGCGATGGATCCACCGGACGGCACCTCACCGCACAACTACTCGGCCGCGGCATCCCGGTGCGCGCCCTCGTCCACCGCGACGACCATCGCGCGCATCTGCTGCGCGCCCTCGGCGCACAGGTCGTCGTCGGCGACCTGCGCGATCTGGCGTTCGTGCGCACCGCCATGACCGGGGTGCGCGGCGCGTACTTCACCTACCCGGTCATCGACGGACTCCTCGACGCCGTCGGCGCGTTCGCCGTCGCCGCCCGCGAAGCCGAACTCCCACGCGTCGTCGCGGTCTCCCAACTCGCCGCGGGCCCGCAGGCGTTGACCCCGCGCATGCGCCAGCACTGGGTCGCCGAACAAATCCTGGACTGGGCCGATATCGGCGCAATCCACTTGCGCGCGGCCGTCTTCCACGAAAACCTCGCCCGCATCGCCGACACCGGCGGCGGGGAGGGGCTCAGCCTGCCCATGGGACCCGAAACCACCGAACTACCGCTGGTCGCGGCCTCCGACGTCGCCCGCGTCGCCGCCGGACTGCTGAGCGACCCCACCCTCGACGTCGACCCCGTCCTGCTGCTCACCGGTGATGTGGTGTCCATCGGCTCCGCTGCGCGCGCCCTGGGCCGCACCTATCACGACACCGATCCGGACACCTGGCATCGGTGGGCCCTCGAGTTCTACGGATCCCCGCACGCGGCCGAACACCTGAGCAAACTGTGGGAGATCTTCCGCCTGCTCGGCGAAGGCACCGGGCTCTACCAGGTGACGCCGTCGATCGAGAAATACGGCGGCCACCCGCCGATCACCCTATCCGACTTCGCCATTCACCGCCCCGCCCCGCACTGACGCTCAGGCGGGCGGCACCTCCGCGAGGCTCGCGTACACCGCTTTGCCCTCGGCCCGCGCCTGCGCGACCATGCGATCCGCGCCCTCGGACGGGCCGCCGATGCGCAACACCGCATCACAGCGCGACAGCAGCTGTTCGGCGAAGGGGTGAAAGATCTCGTCGTAGAGCCGATCACCGATCCGGGCACTGCCCGCGACCTCCAGCAACGGCAGCGCCAAGGCCTCACCGGTGACCGGAAGATGCCCGGCCCGGAACAGGGTGAGCGCGGTTTCGTTCATGGCCCGCACATTCGCGGCCAGCTTGGCCGGATCGTCGCCGGTACCGGAACGGTACGGGCCCGCGACCAGGATCATCTGAGCATTCGACACGGGGGACTCCTTCGTAATCGGTTCACGCACAATCGGTTCACGCCATATGGAGGACGACGCCCGCCTCTCGCAGGGCATCGAGGGTGGCCGGTCCGGCCGGATGAATGGACGCCTCCGCGGCGGTGCGGTCGGTGACGAACTCGTGCGCCGCGCCCAGCGGAGCGACCTGGCTGAAGGCCCGCACCCCGAGCTTGGTCGCATCGGCGACCGCGATCACGCACGCCGACTGGGCAATACCCGCCTGCTTCACCGCCGCGTCCTCGAGCGAGAACTCCGACCAGCCGTACTCGGCGTGCACGCCGCCGATCGACATGACGAACACATCGAAGGCCAGCGACTCGATCGCCCGCAACGCCACCGGGCCGACCAACGACTGCTCACCCGGACGAGAACGGCCACCGCACACCAGCAACTCGATATCCGGCTGATCGGCCAGGCGCGCCGCGGTCTGCAAGCTCAGCGCGGTCACCGTCAACGGCGCGCGGTCGATCAACGCCTGCGCGACATGCACCGTCGTCGTGCCCGCATCCAGCAGCACCCGCGAACCCGGTGCGATCAACCCCGCCACCGCCGCGCCGAGGCGATCCTTGATCGCGGTCGACCAGCCCGCGCGATCGGCGAAACCGCCTGCCCGCGTGCGCGTGTGCGTGGCGATCGCGCCGCCGTGCACCCGCCGCACCAGCCCGCGCCGTTCCAGGGTGTCCAGATCCCGGCGCACCGTCATCTCCGAAACACCCAGGCGCTGAGCCAATTCCGACACCGACGCCCGCTCGCCGCCCTGCACCAGCCGCAGCGTCACATCCAACCGTTCGCCAGCATCCACCCCACAGTTCTAACAGAGTGATGTTCGAATGAACAGAGGTGAGTTCGAATCGACAGGGGAGGCATCACCATTACCCACCGGGTAATGGAAAGCGACGCTTGATCATTCGTACGATCGGCACATGGCGACACCCACGGCAGGCGACCTCCTCCGACACTGGCGCACCACCCGACGCCTCAGCCAACTCGAACTCGCAGGCCGCGCCGACACCTCCACCCGCCACCTCAGCTTCATCGAAACCGGCCGCGCCACACCCAGCCGCCACATGCTGCTGCACCTGTCCGACGAACTCGACATCCCCCTGCGCGAACGCAACCGCATGCTCCTAGCCGCCGGATACGCCCCCATCTACGGCGAACCCACCCTCGACAACCCCACCATGCAACCCATCCGCGACGCGCTGCGCCAAATCCTCACCGGCCTCGAACCCCACCCCGCCCTCGCCATCGACGCCACCTGGACCATGGTCGACGCCAACGCCGGAGTCGCCCTCTTCGTCGACGGCGTCGACCCCGCCCTGCTCCAACCACCCGTCAACGGCCTCCGCCTCACCCTGCACCCCGACGGCCTGGCACCGCGCATCATCAACCTCCCCGAATGGCGCGGCCACATCTTCGAACGCCTCCAACACCAAATCGACGTCACCGGCTCCCCGGAACTCGTCACCCTGCTCGAAGAACTGCGCGCCTACCCCGGCGGCGAGGAAGCACCCGGCCTCCCCGAACCCGACCAAACCGTCGTCCCCCTGCGCCTGCGCCACGACGGCCACGAACTCGCCTTCCTCAGCGCCACCACCGTCTTCGGCACACCCATGAACATCACCGTCGCCGAACTCGCCATCGAAGCCTTCTTCCCCGCCGACGCCACCACCGCCGCACTACTGCGCGACCGCATCGCCATCCCCGGCACCTGAACACCCACCCCTTCCGACTAGTCGGTCCGCTCAGCCGGTCTCATACCCCACAATGGAAACCCATGGACGTGCCCACCCACCTCGCCCACCTCACCGGCGAACCCGTCGCACGCCTGCACCCCCTCGGCAACAGCCACGCCTGGACCCTGCACCGCGCCGAAACCACCGACGGCCGAACCCTTTTCGTCAAAGCCCTACACGACGGCGACACCTCCCAAGCCCTCACCGCCGAAGCCGCGAGCCTACGCTGGCTCGCCGAAGGCCACCCCGACCTCGTCCCACCCGTCCTCGCCGCCGACCCCCACATGCTCGTCCTGCCCTGGCAGCCAACCCAATCCGCCACCCCCACCGCCGCCGAACGCCTCGGCCGCGACCTCGCAACCCTCCACAACGCCACCCCCACCACCTACGGCGCACCCTGGACCGGCTACATCGCCACCCTCCCACTCGACAACACCCCCGCCACCGAAAACTGGGGCACCTGGTACGCCCACCACCGCCTCGCCCCCTACCTCCCCGCCGCCGCACCCCACCTCGGCCGCGACGGCACCCGCCTGATCGAACGCGTCATCACCCGCATCGACGACCTCTCCGGCCCACCCGAACCCCCCGCCCGCATCCACGGCGACCTCTGGTCCGGCAACATCCTCTGGACCCCCGACCACGCCCTGCTCATCGACCCCGCCGCCCACGGCGGCCACCGCGAAACCGACCTCGCCATGCTCGCCCTCTTCGGCACCCCCCACCTCGACCGCATCCTCGCCGCCTACCAAGAGATATCGCCCCTGAATTCAGGCTGGCGCCAACGCATCCCACTGCACCAACTACACCCTCTGCTGGTACACGTAGTGTTGTTCGGCGGCTCCTACCGCGGAATGCTCCTCGCCGCAGCGGCTTCTGCTCTCGCCGCCTAGCTCAACTCAGGTGGAATGGGCCAATTCCTGCATTAGGACAGCGAATTGGGCAGGAACCTGCCCGCGGACGCCGGATTGTGCAGGAATCGGCCCATGTGGGCTCGACACCCGGAGATCAGCTCCGCTCGGTCGCGGTGGACTGCTCCGCGAGGCGCGCGTGCAAGCGGTCGCGAACCTGATCCGGGGTGTAAGCGCGACGCTTACGCTCCGACCGGACGATCACCACTCCTGTCGCCGCCACGCCCGCCGCACCTGCCAAGCCGAGTACCTTCCACCAGCGCATACGCCTAGGCTAGTCGCCGTGCCACGCGAAGTGATCTCACATGTCGAGTTGGACCAAGCCGTGGAGCTCACGCGGACCGGTGACCTGTGGCTGTTCCGCGGACACTCCCACGCCGACCGCGCGATTCGCGGACTCACCAACAGCCCGGTCAACCACGTCGGCATGGCCCTGGTCATCGACGATCTGCCCGCGCTCATCTGGCACGCCGAACTCGGGCGGGCACTACCGGACGTCTGGTCGGGCAACCACCACCGCGGCGCACAACTGCACGACCTGCGAGCCGCGGTCCTGCGATGGGCCCACGACTACGGGCAGCAGGCCTGGATACGCCAGCTGGATCGACCCGTCACCAAGGACATGGAAGACGCCGCACTGCGCACGGTCGCACGACTCGACGGCATGCCCTTCCCGTCCACCAGCGCCCTCGCGGGACGGTGGCTCAAAGGCCGCGTGCCGCTGCCGAAACGAACGAGAGACCCCGAATCCGAAGCCGGGCTCGAGAACGCGTACTGCGCCGAAATCGTCGCTATGACTTACCAAGCCATGGGACTGCTGCCGCAGAAACGGCCCAACTGGTATGACCCGGGCCGGTTTTGGAGTGGCGACAACCTGCGCCTCGCCGACGGCTATCACCTCGGCGGGGAAATCGCGGTCGAGGTGCCCGCGCGCTAACCCACGGCGTCCGGCTCCGCCGAGCAAGACCTCCGGCTTCGCCGAATTGCTGTGCGCTAGCGTCGGGGGAGTGCAGCTGCAGCGGATCCACCACGTCGCGATCATCGCCTCGGATTACGAGAAGTCGAAGGCGTTCTACACCGAGATCCTCGGCCTGAAGGTGATCGCGGAGAACTATCGCGCCGAAAGGCGTTCCTACAAGCTGGATCTCGCCCTGCCGGATGGCGGACAGCTCGAGCTGTTCTCCTTCCCGGACCCGCCCGCGCGACCCTCCCGACCCGAGGCGGCCGGACTGCGGCACCTCGCGTTCGTGGTCGCGGACGTGGAGGAGGCCCTGGCAGAGCTGCGGGGTAGGGGAGTGGCGGTGGAAGAGGTGCGAGTCGACGAGTACACGGGGAAGCGGTTCGCGTTCTTCGCCGACCCCGACGATCTGCCGCTCGAGCTGTACGAAGCCTGAGATCGGAGCCTCCCGGCGGGGCCTGTCAATCTCGAAAATTAGGAAATGGAAATATGCGCATCAACGCATGTTGGCTCGTTTTGAAAAACACTCCGGCAATCACAACCCCTCGCACTCCTGACCACACTCATCACCCTCCAACCTCGAAGAGGGGAGCGGCTATTCGATGCCGCTCGGTCGCTGGATTGGGCGCTCCCATACGATGGGTCGCATGACCAAAGTGCTCCTGAAGACCTCCGCCGGGGACATCACCCTGGAACTGGACGAGGCCAAGGCACCCAAGACCGTCGCCAACTTCGTCGACTACGTCAAGGCGGGCCACTACACGGACACCGTGTTCCACCGGGTGATCCCGAACTTCATGATCCAGGGCGGCGGCCTGACCGCCGAGATGCAGCAGAAGCCCGCGCCGAACCAGGTCGAGAACGAGGCCAACAATGGCCTCAAGAACGACAAGTACACCGTCGCCATGGCGCGTACCTCGGCCCCGCACTCGGCCAGCGCGCAGTTCTTCATCAACACCAGCAACAACGGCTTCCTGAACTACCCGGGCCAGGACGGCTGGGGCTACGCGGTGTTCGGCAAGGTCACCGACGGCACCGCCGTGGTGGACGCGATCGAGGGCGTGCGCACCGGCAACAAGGCCGGGCACTCGGATGTGCCGGTCGAGCCGATCACCATCTTCTCCGCCGAGCTGGTCTGACCCGTTTCGCAGCGATAGACGTACGGCCCGGAACCGTGGGGTTCCGGGCCGTCGTCGTTGCTACAGAAGGGGTTAGGCGTCGAGGACGCGGACCTCGCGTTTGACCACCGGCGGCAGCACCGACCACGGGAAGTTGATCCAGCGGTCGGTGCGCTTCCACACGTATTCGCAGTCCACTTCGGAGTGCGGCTTCTGGTAGATGACCGCGCAGCGGACCTCGGCGACGTGGGCGGAGCAGAAGTCGCGCACCAGCTTGAGGGTCTTGCCGGTGTCGGCGACATCATCGGCGACCAGGACGGTCGCGCCGGTGAGGTCGACGGCGTTGGGGACGGGCGGGAGCATGACGGGCAGGTCGAGGCGCTGGTCGACGCCGGTGTAGAACTCGACGTTCATGACGTGGAGGTTCTTCACGTCGAGGGCGTAGCCGAGGGCGCCCGCCACGAAGAGTCCGCCGCGGGCGATCGACAGGATGAGGTCGGGTTCGAAGCCGTCGTCGGCGATCTCCTGGGCCAGATCGCGGCTGGCGTCACCGAATAGCTCCCAGCTCAGTTCCTCGCGATCGCTCATGCTGCTCTCCGTTCTGCCGCTGCCGTGGTGCCGAGAATCCTACGGATGGTGGGTGAGCGTGTACCAGAGCAGGGCCAGGGTGCCGAGGGCGAACAGCGGCACCAGCACCATGGTTTCGATCTTGTTGCCGGTGCGGTCGATGATCGGGATGCGGGTGCGGATCTTCAACGGCCACAGCAGGCGACAGCCACGGTCGGTGAGGCAGTCGCCGATGAGGTGGGCGAGGGCGCCGAGTCCGACGGAGAAGGGCAGCCAGGTGGGTTTGTCGCTGATCCAGTGGTCGATGGCGAAGGTGCCGCAGACGGCGAGAATGACCACGGTGCCCCAGGATTTGATGCCCTCGCCGTTGGGTGCGAGGCCGAGGGCCTTGACGGCGAGGGCGAGCAGGAAGAACACCAGCGAGAGCGTGAAGTAGCGGCCGAGCAGGTGTTCCCCGGCCCAGGTGCCGTAGGTGACGGCGGCGACGAAGGCGAAGCTGTGGGTGCCGTGGCGGTGCCCGCCGGAGATCCACGAGATGAACTTGCAGGCGTAGTGCGAGATCGGCCCCAGCACATGGGAAATGGTGCCCGAGGGGTGATCGGCGTCGGGGAGGAGCGCGGCGCCCGCGGTGAGGAAGGTGCCCATCACCAGATCGACGGAGCCGATGGCCCCGGATTGTACTGCGGGATAGGTCAAGACGGTGAACGGTAGCGCCGCCGCTGCCGCCGACCAGGCGAGCGCGCCGCTGGTCGCATGTGAATGTCCTAGCACCGCTTGAAGGTTAGCGGATCTGACTGAAAGTAGTTTCAGCTCGAGTGTCTGGTCCGGCTTTCCTTGTCGGAGGCAACGGTTCGGGCATGGATCTCGACCGGATTGTGAATCGTCCAACTCGACCGGATTGTGAATCGTCCAATAGGACAACGCAATTGGGTTGAGTGAGAGATTTGCGCTGGTTAGATGGCGGTCAGTATGGACAATGGCAGGCGGCAACCCGGTCCGGCTGTGCGTCTGTGTCGGTGGCATGTGTCACACTCACGAAGGTGAGCAGGCACACCGCTTTCCGGTTTCGACTCGACCCCACAGTCGAGCAGGCTGAGCTGTTCGCTCGTCATGCAGGAGCCGCGCGCTTCGCGTTCAACCAATGCCTCGGCATGGTGAAAGACGCTCTGAACCAACGCCAGTCCGACCCAGGGCACCCTGTTCCATGGACCAGATTCGATCTGATCAATTCCTTCAATGCGTGGAAGAAGTCGGAGGCCGCCGGTCGCGTGTTCGCGGTGGCTTCAGATGGGACGGCCGAGGTTGTGGTGACCGGACTTACCTGGCGACGAGAACTGTGTCAACAGGTCTTCGAAGAAGCGGCCTCCGACTGCGGACGTGCTCTCGCCGCATTCTCCGGTTTCCGCAATGGCAGTCGTCGCGGCAGGCGCATGGGATTTCCTCGTTTCAAAAGTAAGAAGACAACGATCGCAACGTTCAGGCTGCGGAACAAGAATGCGAAGGGCGGGCGTCCGGCTATCCGCGTAGGTGACAATGGCGTGCCTCGATCGATCACTGTGCCCGGCATCGGGGCGATTCGCGTACGTGAGGACACGCGGCGCGTGCGTCGTATGGTCGCGACAGGGCGGGCGAAAATTCTGTCGGTGACGGTGACTCAGCGGGTTGGCCGATGGTGGATCAGCGTGGCTTGTGAAGCGGCTGACCTGCACTCAGGGAAACGCCACTCCGACCGCGGCGGCACGGAGGGATGGATCGGTGTTGATCGCGGTCTCACGGCTTTCCTCGTTGCCGCTACCGCTGACGGTGCCGAAGTAATGCACATCGACGCGCCACCACGTCCGTACGTCGCAGGGTTGAGAGACCTGCGGCGATTGTCGAAGGCGTTGTCCCGTAAACAGAACGGCTCTCGAAACCGAGATCGTGCCGCTATCCGGTTGGCGCGGCACCACATCCGGGTGGCAAACGTTCGCCGCACATCCTGCATGAAGTCGCTAACGCGTTGGTCAATACCCACGACCGACTCGTCATCGAAGATCTGCATGTCATGGGGTTGCTGCGGAATCGGAGGTTGGCCAGGGCGATCAGCGATGCTGGATGGAGTGAGCTCGCGCAGTTGCTGACCTACAAGCAGCAATGGCGGGGAGGCGAAGTAGTGATCGCCGATCGCTGGTTCCCTTCGAGTAAGCGCTGTTCAGGCTGCGGTGCGGTGAATCCCAGCCTCGTGCTGGCGAATCGAACCTTCGTGTGTGGCTGTGGATTGCACAGGGATCGCGACCTCAACGCCGCGGTGAACCTGGCGTTGTGGCCGACTGTGCAGAAGAACTCTCACGACCCCCGGACCTCCCTGCAGGGGGCCGGGTAACCAAGGCTCGCCGATGGGAAGGCGCTGGCCGACATCCCTTGGGTGGCGGTGGAACCGGCTCGTGTGACGCGAGAACCGAAGCTCATAGCGGTACCTGTACCGCTGTGAATTGAGGACGCCCGAGAAGGGCGGTGCCGATGATCCCGTACAAATGGATTGTTCGGCACGCAGTCAGAGAGGAACGGACATGTCGGTAGCGTCCGCGGTGAAGGATCAGATCCAGCAGATCGGTGGGGGATTCATGTTCTCCCGGGAAGCGCGAGCCTTCGCCGACAGCACCGGCGTTCCAGGTTTCCTGCCGGGCTACACCCGCGGACGCGGTGGCGTGCTGGGCGACGTGGACGCCGATGTGGTGACTGCGGCGTTCGGGTTCTTTCGGCCGGAGACGGTTCGGCAGGCGTGGGAGTCGACCGCATCGACCTCGGCGGCGGCGGGCGCGCAGGGATATCTGAAGGCGTGCCAGGATTTCGGTCGCCGCAAGCTGGCCACCTTCGAGGATGCCGAGCGGTTGGCGGAGCTCTTGCGGCGGGTGGTGGCCGCGGCGAATCCGGTGGGTGCGCCGCTGTTCGCGGGCTGGCGGGCGCTGCCGCAGGCCGAGGATGCCCCCGGGCTGGTGTTGCAGCTGATCCACACCCTGCGCGAGTTGCGCGGCGGGCTGCACCTGGTGGGTGTGCTCGGTAGCGGTCTGACTCCGCTACAGGCGGTCCTGATCGCGGGCTCGCCGTTGCAGGCGGGTCCGGACCAGGCCCGCAATTTCGGGTGGCCGGAGCCGTTCGAGGAGATCACGCCGGAGCTCAAAGGCCGTTGGATGCAGGCGGAATCGATTACCGAGGAGCTGATCGCGCCCGCGTTCGCGGTCCTCGACGACAAGGAGGGCGAGGAACTGGCCGCCCTCCTGACCGCGTGTCAGGGTGTGGTGTTCAGCGGTCGGTGACCGGTGCTCCCGGGTGGGTGTCGCCCGCCCACCCGGGAGTCCTGTTCAGCGGTGCAGAAATTCGAGGGTAACGCGCTCGAAGGCCTCCTTCGCCTCGTACATGACCCAGTGCCCGCACTTGGGGAACACGTGGAGTTCGGCGTTGGGTATTTGGCGCAGGGGGATGAGCGCCATGTCCGTGGGACACTGACGGTCATCGGCACCCCAGGTCATGAGCACCGGGCTCTTGATCTTGTTCAGCATGGACCAGTAGGGCGGGGTGGGGGAGTTCTCCAGGAACTGTTGTTGCAGGGCAAGCGCTTCGGACCCGTACAGGGCCTTCAGGCTGGCCTGGGCGGCCGGGTCGGAGGCGGCGTTCCAGCGTTCCTCGACGATCTCGTCGGTGATCATCTTGGGGTCGTAGATCATGCAGCGCAGCCAGCGGTGCAGGCCCTCGCGGGTGGGGTTGTCGGCGAACTCCGACAGCAGCCGGGTGCCTTCGCTGGGGTTGGCCGCGAGCAGGCTGTGGCCGACGCCGCCGATGGCGATGGTCTTCTCCACCCGCTGCGGATGCTGGATCGCGACATTGACCGCGACGACTCCGCCCATGGAGTTGCCCAGCAGGGCGGCGGAGTCGATGTCGAGGGCGTCCATGAATCGGATGACCGAGTCGACGGCGGTGAGGACCGGGTGTCCGGGGACCGGGTCGCTGACGCCGAAGCCGGGGAATTCCAGGACGTAGCAGTGGAAGTGGTCGGCGTAGAAGCCGAGGTTGCCGCGGAAGTTGCGCCAGCCGTTCACGCCGATTCCGGAGCCGTGCAGCAGAATCAGGGGTGGGCCGTCGCCCGCCTCGTGGTAGCGCAGGACGCCTTTGTCGGTGGCGATTTCGCGTCGGGTGTTCTCGTAGGTGACATCCACGCCAACCAACATAGAACAGGTTTCAGAAATGCTGATCTCCGATGGTGGATTGGCCACCGAACTCGAGGCCCGGGGGCACGACCTGTCGGATGGGTTGTGGTCGGCGCGACTGCTGTTGGATGCACCGGAGGAGATTCGGGCCGTGCATGCGGCGTACTTTCGGGCGGGTGCGGTGGTCGCGACGACCGCCAGTTATCAGGCCTCGTTCGAGGGTTTCGCGGCGCGCGGGATCGGGCGGGAGCAGGGTGTGTGGCTGTTGCGGCGCAGTGTCGAGCTCGCGCAGGCGGCACGGGCCGAGTTCGACGACGGGCGCGAGCGGTGGGTCGCGGCATCGATTGGTCCCTACGGTGCGGCGCTGGCCGACGGGTCGGAATATCGTGGCCGCTATGGGCTTTCGATCGCGGAGTTGAAGCGCTGGCATCTGCCGCGGCTGGAGGTGTTGGCCGCGGCGGGTGCGGATGTGTTGGCGCTGGAGACGATTCCGGATGTCGACGAGGCCGAGGCATTGGCGGGACTGCTGGACGGCAGCGGTGTGCCCGCGTGGTTGAGCTACACGATCGAGGGGTTGCGTACGCGGGCCGGGCAGTCGCTGTGCGATGCCTTCGCCATTGCCGCCGATGTTCCCGAGATCGTGGCGGTTGGTGTGAACTGTTGTGCTCCCCGGGATGTCACGGCCGCGATCACGCTTGCGCGGGAGGTGACCGGTAAGCCGGTGATCGTGTATCCGAACAGCGGGGAGGAGTGGGATGCCGGGCGGCATCGCTGGGTGGGGGAGTCGCGGTTCTCTGAGTCGTACGTAGGGGAGTGGGTCGAGGCAGGCGCTGCCATCATTGGCGGCTGCTGCCGTACGACGCCCGCCGACATCGCGCGTCTGGCCACAGTCGTCGCGGCGGGTTGAGTCCGACAGATCGTCGGACCGATCCAATGAGTGATACTCACATGCGGACATGCGTATGTATCAAAGTAATTCGCACGTGTCGCAACCAACGTCGCCCCCGCCATGACCAAGCCAACGAGCACAAGCCAGCGAGCAATAGCCTCGCATCCCGCAACGCTGGCATCATCGGATGACGGTGTCGGAAGGGGAGTGGGATGGCGGCGGCGAGTCGAATTCAACGGTTGCGCAATCTGATCGAGCACCCGCGCACGGGGGCGGCCGAGCGGGCTGCGGCGCAGCGCATGCTCGACAAGCTGGTCGAGTCCTCGGTGCGGGCGCGTCCGATGATCGGTGACCGCAGTTACGGGGACCGGTATCAGCGGGTGGGTCGGCATGCGGGGCTGTCGCGGATCGCGGACATGATCCGCGAGGACATCGCGTTGGCGCGGGTGTTCGCAGAGGCGGTGGTGGCGGGAGAGTTGGCTACCCGCAACGCGGTTCGGGATGCGCCCGCGAGTCTGACCTATACGGTGGACACGCCGTTCGACGCCGGTATTCGCATCACGGTGGCGGGTGTACCGCGGGCGTGGGGTTGGGATGAGATCGGCCTCGACTCCGAGGCGCTGGGGCAGTTGCGGTCCGAGCTCACCGACATCATGAACGCCTACAACCACGACGGTACCGACATAGGCCAGCGTTTCCACGGTCGCATCGAGGTGCGCGCGGCAGGGGAGTAGCCGCTCAAGATCTCGAATGTTTCTGCCGCGCAGCAGAATGGACCTGCGGCGGGGTTCGGGGGCGTGAATGCTCACGCGGTCGAGCACGCCGGAAACGGGCGATGCCCCCGGACCGCTGTGGTCCGGGGGCATCGATCGAGCGGTATTACGCGCCGGTCAGGTCGAAGCGGTCGAGCTCCATGACCTTGGTCCAGGCCGCGACGAAGTCCTTGACGAACTTCTCCTTGGAGTCGTCCTCGGCGTACACCTCGGCCAGGGCCCGCAGCTGCGAGTTGGAGCCGAACACCAGGTCGACACGCGAGGCGGTCCACACGGTCTTGCCGGTGGTCCGGTCGGTGCCCTCGTAGCCGGAGTTGTCGGCGTCGACCGGGGCCCACTTGGTGTTCATGTCGAGCAGGTTGACGAAGAAGTCGTTGCTCAGCACACCCGGGCGGTCGGTGAAAACGCCCTGCTGGGAGCCCTTGTAGTTGGCGCCCAGCACGCGCAGGCCACCGACGAGGACGGTCATCTCCGGTGCGGACAGGGTCAGCAGGTTGGCCTTGTCGAGCAGCAGGTACTCGGCGGGGATGGTGGCGCCCTTGCCGACGTAGTTGCGGAAGCCGTCGGCCGCGGTCTCGAGGGCCGCGAAGGACTCGACGTCGGTCTGCTCCTGGGTGGCGTCGGTGCGTCCGGGGTGGAAGGGCACCTCGATGTCGAAACCGGCTGCCTTGGCGGCGGTTTCGACGCCGACGTTACCGGCGAGCACGATCAGGTCGGCGAAGGAGACCGGCTTGGCGAAGTCGGCCTGGATGCCTTCCAGGACGCGGATGACCTGGGCCAGCTCGTCGGGCTCGTTGACCTCCCATCCGGCCTGCGGCTGCAGGCGGATGCGGCCGCCGTTGACGCCGCCGCGCATGTCCGAGCCGCGGTAGGACGAGGCCGCCGCCCACGCGGTCTTGACCAGCTGGGCCACGGTCAGGCCCGAGTCGGCGATCTTGGCCTTGAGGGCCTTGGCGTCGGCGTCGGAGATGAGCTCGCCCTCGACGGCCGGGACCGGGTCCTGCCACAGCAGGGTCTCTTCGGGGACCTCGGGGCCGAGGTAGCGGACCTTGGGGCCCATGTCGCGGTGGGTGAGCTTGTACCAGGCCTTGGCGAAGGCGGCCGCGAGCTCTTCGGGGTGCTCGAGCCAGCGGCGGGTGATCTGCTCGTAGATCGGGTCCACGCGCATCGACAGGTCGGTGGTGAGCATGGTGGGCAGCTTGGCCGGGCCGTCGAAGGCGTCGGGGATGATCGCCTCGGCGTTCTTGGCCACCCACTGGTGGGCTCCGGCGGGGGACTTGGACAGTTCCCACTCGTAGCCGTAGAGGGTTTCGAGGAAGCTGTTGTCCCACTTGGTCGGGGTGGGGGTCCAGGTGACCTCGAGGCCGGAGGTGATGGCGTCCTTGCCGACGCCGGTGCCGTAGGTGGAGCGCCAGCCCAGGCCCTGCTCTTCGAGCGGGGCGGCTTCGGGTTCGGGGCCGACATTGTCGGCCGGGCCCGCGCCGTGGGTCTTGCCGAAGGTGTGGCCGCCGACGATGAGCGCGGCGGTCTCTTCGTCGTTCATGGCCATGCGGGCGAAGGTTTCGCGGATGTCGATCGCGGCCAGCGCCGGGTCCGGGTTGGCGTTGGGGCCTTCGGGGTTGACGTAGATCAGGCCCATCTGGACCGCGGCGAGGGGGTTTTCGAGGTCGCGCTTGCCGGTGTAGCGGGCATCGCCGAGCCATTCGGTTTCCGGGCCCCAGTAGACGTCCTCTTCGGGCTCCCACTGGTCGACGCGGCCGCCGCCGAAGCCGAAGGTTTCGAAGCCCATGTCCTCGAGGGCGACGTTACCGGCGTAGACGATGAGGTCGGCCCACGACAGCTTCTTGCCGTACTTCTTCTTGACCGGCCACAGCAGGCGGCGGGCCTTGTCGAGGGAGGCGTTGTCGGGCCAGGAGTTCAGGGGCGCGAAGCGCTGCATGCCCGCCCCGGCGCCGCCGCGGCCGTCCTGGACGCGGTAGGTGCCCGCGGCGTGCCAGGCCATGCGGATGAAGAACGGGCCGTAGTGGCCGAAGTCGGCGGGCCACCAGTCCTGGGAGGTGTGCATGACCTCGACGATGTCGGCCTTGACGGCGGCCAGGTCGAGGGTCTTGAACTCGGCGCGGTAGTCGTATCCGGCGTCCATGGGGTTGGCGACGTCGGGGTTCTTCTGCAGGATCTTCAGGTTGAGCTGGTTGGGCCACCACTGCCGGTTGGCGTTGCCGCCCTCGACCGGCGCGGTCATCTTGTCGTGGATGACGGGGCAGCCCCCGGCGGCGGGCTCGGTGTTGGCGTCACCGATGGGCGGGTGTTCAGGCACGGTGTGTCGTCCTTCCATGTGGGTGTGATCTGGTTGTCGACCACGAGTGTGGCCGCTACTTCTGTTGTGTGGCAGCGGTTTTCGAGCATTCGGGGCATAGGCCCCAGTAGACGACCTCGGCTTCGTCGAGCGCGAAGCCGTGGTTGTCGGAGGCGGTGAGGCAGGGTGCGTCGCCGACGGCGCAGTCGACATCGGCGATGACGCCGCAGGAGCGGCAGACCACGTGGTGGTGGTTGTCTCCGACGCGGGTCTCATACAGGGCCACCGACCCCATGGGCTGGATTCTGCGCAGCAGTCCGGCGCTGGTCAGGGCGCGCAGGACGTCGTAGACGGCCTGGTGGGAGACGCCGCCGAGGTGTTGGCGGACGTGGCCGAGGATGGTGTCGGTGTCGAAGTGGGGGTGGTCGTGCACCGCGGTCAGCACCGCGAGCCGCGGCGCCGTCACACGCAAAGCGGCCCCGCGCAACATGCGTTCGAAATCCGTGGGCGTGGGCACAACCCACACTCTGCCCGTTTTTCTGGAATGAATCAAGTCTTGGCTCGATTCTGTGCGCGTCCTCGTGGCGTTCACGAGAACGATCGCACGGTGGTTCACCGGATGCGGCGACAGGGGAGAGGCCGGACCGACCGGCCCCAACTTTTTGGGGCACGCGAGGCGGCTAACCCCCGCCTCCTAGAGAATCAGGGGGAGTAGACGATCGGCCCCTGCCCGGCCTCGCGCACTCGCCATGATCCGACTGCCGCACACCGCATTCGGCGGCAGTCTGCACTCGCACCGAGCGCCGGGTAGGGGTTTTGCGATCGCCGAGCCCGAAAAGCCCGGTCGGAAGCTGACGCTCCTACAGCCCGCAATCAAGTCCGCCTGGCTCTCCGCCAACGCCGAGCCCTGCGCCCGGCCGTCGTCTACGCCGCTGGTCAGTGGGGGAACAGCGTGTTTACATGTTGGGGCGAAAAGCCTCGAGGTAAGCGACCGCCGCCCAGAGTCGACTCGGGTCGTCGGCGAAGTTGCCGATCCCGGCATTGCATCTCGGGCACAGCAATCCGCGTACCGCGCCGGTTCGGTGGTCGTGATCGACTGCGAGAGGCATCTTTTCGAGTTCGCGGCCGTCTTTGCGCGGTCGCCCACCGACGTGTGACATGTCGACCTCGGACTCATGAACCCCGCAGATCGCGCACCGGAAGTCCTGGCTGGCGCGCAGCGCATCGTACTGGTCGACGGTGATTCGGTATTTGGACCACAGATTGGCGCGCCGGGCTACCGCCGGGCCTTGCCGCGCGCGGCGGGCACGCTGATAACAGGCAGCGCACAGAGGCGCCCGTGGACCCGGTTGTGCCATGGCGGATCTGGGCTTCCATTCGCCGCAACCCTTGGTCGGCGAGCAGCGGACGAGGTCGCCGGGGAAGGGGGTGTCCATAGCGAAATGATCTCAGGGGGCACCGACACCTCTTCAGGTTGACATAGTGTTGATTATCGGCGCGGTTACAAGATCAAGTTGATCTTGAAAGCGACTGCGGCGCATATGTGTTCGTGTGTGGTTGTCGATCGGCGGCGTCTGATCTCGGTGGCCGACGGTCGACTGTGTGCGGTGCGTCGTGCTGTTCGGTTTGGCGTTCGACGGCTCGGGAACTCCGCTCAGGAAACTTTCTGGCGCACTGGCTGTTTGGTGGAAAATTTCCTGAGCGGCGTGGGATGGTCAAGTGTGGGTTGGATATTGGGTTCAGCGGGCTCGATCATCCGCTCCCCCGGCCCGGTTTCTGCCACCCCATTGCGTCACAGTGACGTAATGGGGTGGGCTGGCTGGATGGTGGAAGTTGTTGCTGTCGGGCCGGATTCGGCGATTGCGCGGCCGCCGGGCAGCATCCGGTCCAGGTGCGTGGTTCAGCCGCACGAACCGCCGGGCGGGGGTGGCGTGGTGGTGGTTGGTGCGTCGGCGACCGTGACGGTGAGAGATTGTTTGGTGGTTCCCTGGGTTGCGGTCAGGGTGTGGGTGCCTGCAATGACGTTGCGCTGGAAGGGTTCTGGCCGATGGGCATGGGTGCGCCGCCTGTTTTCGTTCACACACGTCCGCCGGATCGGCCGAAGTGGCTGCCGTCGGGCGGGATTGGCTGAATCAGAGCCAATTGGTGGTCGTCGACGTGGTGGTCGTCGTGGTGGTCTCGGTGGTTGTCGTGGTTCCCGTGCACGTGGTGGTCACGGTGCCCGAGGCAGTCGTGGTGCAGGTGCCGGTGAAGGTCTCGGTTTTCGAGTCGGTGGTTGTTTCGGTCGAGGTTTGGCTCGAGCTGCCGGTGGGGATGATCTGGCCCGGGCTGGGCGGGGCGACCGGAGCCACCGGCGCGACGGGCGGTGCTGGGGCGACCGGCGGGACCGGGAGCAGTGGAATCGGGTTGTCGGCCATGGCGATCGGTGCGGTCCAGGACAGTGCGGCCAGGCCGAGGCCGCACAGGCCGCTCAGGACGGCGACCCGGATGCCGGGGACGCGGACACCACTGACAGCTGCGGGCAAGGCTTCCTCCTGTGGTGGACGGGGTTCTGCGCGGACCGCGGACAACGCTAATCGACACCGGTGTGCTCGCCCCGGATTGGCGGCCGCCCGGCGCGGACGCCCGCCCACGGATGGTCAGCGGATGGTGCCCACACCCGGGATCAGCGGCAGGTCCAAGGGTGTGACCCAGCCGGGTGGGAGGGCGTTGACGGCGGGGACGGCGTTGAGGGCGCGCATGCCGGTGGCCAGGCAGCCCGCGACCGCGGGGGTGCGGCCGGAGCCGTCGGTGAAGCGGAAGGAGGTTTCCTGGGAGATGGACGGGCTGCCAACGATATCGACGCGGTAGACGTCGTCTTTGGTGCCCGCGGGCCAGTTGGGGGCGGCGTCGAGGCCGATGCGGTTGACGTGTTCGAGGGTGATGACCTCGCGGCCGCGGTAGACGCCGTTGATGGTGAAGCGGATGGCGGCGACCGTGCCCGCTTTGATGATGCCTTTGGCCGAGGGGCGGTCGGTGGGGGTGACCCATTTGTCCCAGGTGGTGGTGATGTCGTCGAGGTCGATTCCGGCGGCGGCCGCGATCATGGGAACCGTTGCGCCCCAGGCCATGATGAGCATGTCGGGGTGTTCGAGCAGGGCGGTGAATTCGGGTGGGTGGCCGATGCCCATCTCGAATTCGTAGTCGCCTGCGTAGTCGGTGTAGTCGAGCAGCTCCGAGGCGCGCACCGACCGCACTTCCCCGCACAGGCCCATGAGGGTCATGGGGAACAGGTCGTTGGCGAAGCCGGGGTCGATGCCGGTGGTGAAGCAGGAGGCTCCCCCGGCCGCGCAGGCCTCGGTGATGGGGTCGCGCCACGGCGCGGGGAGTTTGTCGGTGTGCGGCCACACCCACGGGGTCATGGCGGTGGAGCACACGTCGATGCCCGCGCGCAGGAACGCGCCGATGACGCGCATGTTCTCCTCGGCGAAGGCGGCGGTGGGCCCGTAGTGCACAACCGCGTCGGGTCGCAGCGCGATGAGCTGCTCGATCGAATCGGTGGCCAGCACACCGGTGTTGTCGGCCCCGCACAGCTCGCCCGCGTCGCGGCCGACCTTGTCGGGATTGCTGACGCCGACGCCGACGAGCTCGAAGCCGGGGTGGCGCAGGATTTCGGCGAGCACCATGGAGCCGACGACGCCGGTCCCCCACAGCACGATGCGTTTTGTCACGGGTGTCTCCTGGTTTATCGGTGGAACTCGCCGCAGTCGACGGTGAGCATTTGTCCGGTGACGGCGGTAGCGAGATCGCTGGCCAAGAACAGGGCCGCGCGCGCGACCTCTTCGGGATCGGCCAGGCGGCCCAGGTCGGTGGGTGCGGCCTTCTGCCGGTAGATCTCGTCATGGGTGAGCCCGGCTTGGCTTGCCAGCCAATCGAAGTAGGCCTTGTTGATGTCCTCGTAGACGTAGGAAGGGGCCACGGAGTTGACGCGGATCCCGCGCGGGCCCAGCTCGGTGGCCAGGGACGAGGCCAGATGTGCCAGTGCGCCCTTGGACAGTTTGTAGCCGGAGTATTCGGGCTGGGAGCTGTAGGACACGCACGAGTTGAGCATGATGATCGACCCCCCGGTGGCGGCCAGAGCGTCGGCGAACAGGGCCGAAAGTCGCAGCGGCGCGAACACATTGGTTTCGTTGGCCACCCGCAGCGCCTCGAGGTCGATCTGGCTGATCGGATGCATGGGCGGGATGGCGAAGGCGTTGTTGATCAGACAGTCGACGCGGCCGGTGGCGGCCAGTGTCTGCTCGGCCAGGTTCCGGCGTTGGGTTTCGTCGGTGATGTCGGCGCGCACGACGTGGGCGGTGGCGCCGAGGGCGGCGATCTCGTCGGCGTATTCGCGCAGTCGTTTCTTGGTGCGTCCGGCCAGGACCAGGGTTGCGCCCATGCGGGCGGCCTCGAGGGTGAGCGAATGGCCCAGGCCCGGGCCGACTCCGGAGATGACGATCACCTTGCCGCGCAGCAGCGGGACCGGTGTGTAGGGGTGCGCGGGGGTGGGGTGGGCTGACACGACTCCTCCTCGAGTCCTCAGCAGTTACAGAACGTAACGACTTTGATGTGACAGACTGTAACGACTCGTGCTGGCAGCGACAAGAAGGGATTTCGTGACCACACGCCACCGGCTGGGCCCGCACCGCGACCCCGCGGTGGACACCGCGGTCCTGGACGCCGCCCGCGCCCTGCTCGTCGAACAGGGTTACGCCGCCACCTCGATCGACGCCATCGCCGCCCGCGCCGGGGTCAGCCGCCCCGCCATCTACCGCCGCTGGCCCTCCAAGGCCCACCTCATCGCCCAGGCGGTGTTCCCGGATGTGGGTTCGGCGGTGGTGGCCCCGGATCTGCTGGCCGAGGTGCGCAAGGTGATCCGCGGAACCATCCAACTGTTCGGGTCGGCCGAAACACGCGCGGCCATGCCGGGTCTCATGGCCGAGATGCGTCAGGACTCGGGCCTGTACGAGAAGCTGTCCGCGCGCCTGGACACCCCGACCCGCGACGAGCTGCGCGACTACCTGCCCGGCCAGGCGGCCCGGCCGGGCTTGGACCCGAACACGGTCCTGGACACCATCGCCGGGGCCGCGTTGTTCGCCATGTGCATTCGCGATATCGACGACCTGGACGGTTTCGCGGCGTCGCTGGAAGACCTGCTGCTCTACGGCATCCTCGGGCAGCGGCCCACCGAATAGGGCCGCTCAGATTTTGGCGATCCCGACACCGAGCATGAGGGCCAGCGAGTCGAACAGCGGCCAGAACTCGACGATCTTGCCGTCCTCGAGGCGCATGATCCCGGTCTCGGCCAGTTCGATGGTGTTGCCGGTCGGCGGCGCGGACTGGAACTCACCGGAATGGGTGCCGCGCCAACTCATGCGCGCCACCACCCGGTCCCCCTCGGCGATCAGGTCCTCGATGGTGTGCACCGAGCCCGGGAAGCCCTGGGCGAAGGCGTGATTGACGGCCTTGAAGCCGTCCCGGTCGACGCGGGTGCCGTCGGGCATGTGCACGACGAGGGTCTCGGCGAGCAGCTCGTCGAGCGCCGAACCCTGCAGGGTGCCCGCGGAGATGGCGTCGGTGGTCGAATAGAAGGTACGCACAACGGTTTTCGGATCAACGCTCATGGGCCGACCATAACTCCGTCGCCCTCGCGCCGCCGAGGGTTCGGCCCGCTCCCCCGGCGATTCACCCGCTCCCCCAGACCTATTCGTCACAGTGACGCAAGCGAGGGTTATCGCGCACACGCCGTCGAACTGGTCTAGGGTTGTTGCCGACCTTTCCAGGGAGGGGAAAACACACCGCATGAGCATTCCACCGCAGCACACCTACACCCCGGCACCGGGCTGGCCACCCCAGCCCGGATACCCCGCCACCGCAGCCAATCCCGGATTCCCGCCCCGCCCCGCCAGCGCGCCACGATCGCCGATCGTGATCATCACCGGCATCGCGCTGCTCCTCGCCGCCGTCACCAGCGGTGCCCACCTCGCCTGGGCCACCACCCATTACACGCTCTCGAGTGCGCTGCCGGTGATCGAGGTGTTGGCCGGTCTGGCCGCCGCGATCGTGTGCTTCGCCGCCAAGGGCGGTACCGCCCGCCCGGCCGCCGGGGTCGCGGCGGGCCTGCTGCTGGTACCGAATCTGGGCTTCCTGCTGCTGTATCTGCAGCGCTCCCGCTACACACCGGACCTGGCCTCGGTGGGCAACTGGCTGACCATCCCGGCCACCCTCGCCGCGCTGGTCGCCATCGTCGGCGTGCTCATCCCGGTCGCCTCGGCCACGCCCGCAGGCCCAGCCCAACCGATACCGCCTGTGCCGCAACACAACCCAGCGCAACAGCACGCGGCCTTCCCGCAGCACGCCGGGTCGGTGCCCCAGCACAACGCCGCCTTCGCGCACCAGGCCGGGTCGGGATCGCACCAGGCGGTATCGGTACCGCCGCAGAACATCTCGGCACCCCAGCAATGGCAGCCCGCCCCCGCGGCCTACCCCGACACCCCGGCAGTTCCCGCCGCGGACCCGACGGTGATCGCCTCCGCACCACCCGCATGGCAACCCCCGGCGCCGGGGCAGGGCGCGCCCGCCGGATATCAGTCCGCCCCGGGCTATCCCGCCGCCAACGACCCCTCCGCGCCCCAGCATCGTTCCGGCGCACACACCCAGCCACCGCAGTAACCCGGCCGCCACGTCACGGGGCTCCACAGTCGCCGCGCCGGGGCTGGGCCGCGAAACATCTGCTGGAGCGAAATCATTGCCGCCGTGCACACCTGAGCTCGGTGATGGCCGCTCATCCGTGGTGGCGGCGATACACCGCCGCCGCCCCGGGATGCAGGGGCACCGACCCGGTGCCGATGAGGGAACGGGCGTCAAGGAATTGGGTGCCCGCCGCCTCGCTGGGCACCAGCGAATCGGCGTGGGTGAGCAGGACTTCGGTGAGCGCGCCGACCGTGGCATCGGGCAGGGTCGGCGTGGCGACGAGCAGGTTGGCGACACCGATGGTGTGCACGGCCGCAGTATTCGGGTAGGTGCCCGCCGGAATCAGCACCGGGTCGTAGAGGTAGCCGAATCGTTCGCGCATCACCGCGGTCAGCGGATCGAGATCCAACAACCGCAACGGATTCAACGCCGCCGTGGGCAGTCCACCCGCCCACAACAATGCGTCCAGACGACCGCCGCTCACCTCGGCGGCCGCGTCACGCAAGGGCAGATGCGTGACGGTCACCTCGGTCAGGTCCACACCCGCCGCGGTGAGCAGCTTCTCCCCGATATGGGTGGCCCCGGACCCGGCCGCCCCGAGATTGACTCGCGCGCCCCGCAAATCGGCGACACCGCGATAGGGACTGTCGACGGCCACCGCCAATTGCAGATAGTTCTCATAGACGCGCCCGACCGCGGGCGGTCGATCCGGGTCCTCGACCAGTGAATCGGCCAACACGAGTGCGCAATCGGCGTCCCCGCGCGCGAGCAGGGTCAGATTGTCCAGCGATCCGGCCGTCGCGGTCACCTCGATCCGCAACCCCGACCCGGCCGCCGCGCGCGCCAACAGCAGCGCGAACGCGTGATAGAAGCCGCCCGCCTCCCCCGCCGCCAACCGGACCACGCGCTCACCGCCACCGCGCGAGCAGCCCACCAACCCCGTCGGCAGCGCCGCACCGACCGCAAGCCCCGCGGCCCCGCGCAGCACTGCGCGCCGAGAGATCATCACCGCACCTGCCGGGTGCGAATCACCGCACGCGGCAACCGGTGCCGGGCCTGGGACAGCCCGCTGGTCGGGCGCTGGTCGAGGGTCACGGCTGTTCTCCAGCGGGTAGTGCGGGCAGGCGGAGGATGATCGCGAGCCCGTGTGGGTCGACCGATTCGACGGTGAGGCTGCCGTGGCGGGCGGTCACCAGGGCATGCGCGATGGGCAGGCCCAGACCCGAGCCGCCGACGCCCGCGGCGGTAGTGCCGCGGAAGAAGCGAGTGGTGAGTTGATCGAGTTCGTCGGTGGGGACCCCGGGTCCGTTGTCGGCGACGGTGATCGTCACCCAGTCGGTCTCGGTGCTGACGGCCACGCGGGTGTGGGTGCCCGCCCCGGCGTAGCGGCAGGCATTGCTCAATGCCACGTCGAGGATTTGCGCCAGCACCTCCGCCGACACCGCGGTCTCGGCATGGGAGCCGAGTACGGCGCTGGCATCGGCGTCGGTGGTGGCCGTGTTGTCGGGTGCCGGGGTGAGGGTCAGTGTCATGTGCGCGTCGTCGAAGGCGTTGTGCCAGGCGTCGATCCGGTCCTGTGCCACCTGCACGGCGTCGCATCGCTCGAGGTCGGGTGCGGTGGTCGGGTCGAAGTCGCGGCCCTCGGCCACGGCCAGGGTCAGCAGCCCATCGAGCAGCCCGGTCAACCGCTCCACCTCCCGCGTCGCGCCCCGGAAGGTCGCCACCGCCGGTTCGGGAATCGCCGGTTCGAGCGAGTCCAAGCGAATTGTCAACGCCGCCAGGGGGTTTCGCATGGCGTGGGCGGTGTCGTCGACCAGGCGGCGTTGCGCGCGCGTCGAATCGCGCACCGCGGCGGCCATCGAGTCGACCGATTCGGCCACCGCCCGCAGTTCCGGTGGGCCGCCGTGGCGGCGGGTCACGATCGCGGGGGTGCGCGGTTTGGGCAGGCTGGCGGTCAGTTCGGCGACCGCGCCGGACAACCGCGCCAGCGGCCGCAACACCCACCGCGACAACACCAGCGCCAGCCCGGTGAACACGGCCATGGCCGCGAGCGCGCCGAGCGCCACGATCACCCACACGCGGGTGATGTCGGTACGGGCGGTCGTGGTGGAGGCCGCGATCAGCACCGCGCCGTCCACATGCAGATCCGACCCGACCGGGCGCGCGATCAACGCCGTGGACGGACTCCAGGGCAGCAGCCGGGTCACGGTGGCGGGCCGCTGGTTGCGTCGGGCCGCGGCCACGGCGGCGGCCACGTGAATGTCGCGGGGGTCGACTCCGGCGTTGACGATCGCGGCGCCGCGGGCATCGACGATGAGGACCGGTTCGCCGTAGAGGTCGTGGTAGCGCTGCACTTCCATCGCCAACGCGCGATGGTCACCGAGACCCTCGGCGGTGACCGTCAGGGCGGCGAAGCGGTCGGCGTCGCCGGTGCGGTCGCCGATGAGCGCTTGGGTGCGGCTGGTCGCGGCGGTCAGACACAGCGGGACCGCGAACGCCAGCACGGCCACGGTGGCGAACACGGTCAACGCGATGAGCAGGCGGCGGCGCACCAGCCTAGTCGCCCCACCGGTAGCCGTAACCGCGGATGGTGGTGATCAATCCGGGCCGGTCGAGTTTGGCGCGCAACCCGGTCATGTGCACATCCAGCGACCGCGACACCGCCACGAACGCGTCACCCCAAATCCGGTCCATCAACTGTTGGCGGCTCACCGCCGCCCCGGGCCGTTCGGTCAACACCTGCACGAGTTCGAATTCCTTGGCCGTGAGCGCGACCGGCACCCCGGCCACCTCCACGCGGCGCGCCTCGAGATCCACGCGCACGTCCCCGGTCACCACCACCCGTTCGGTGGGCGCGGTGGCCGGGTGGGCGCGGCGGGTGACGGTTTCGAGGCGGGCCAGCAGTTCGGCGATGCGCGGCGGTTTGATCACGTAATCGTCTGCGCCGCCGCGCAATCCGCGCACGATGGAGCGTTCGTCACTGCGCGCGGTCAAGATGATCACCGCGACGGTGCTGACCTCGCGGAGTTGACGCAGCACCGTCAACCCGTCCGCGTCGGGCAGGCCCAGATCCAACACCACCGCATCGAATCCGCGGTGCGCGGTCAACAGATCCGCGCCGCGTCGCATGCGGGTCGCGTGATGGCCGCGGACGGTGAACGCCTCGACCAGCGCGTCACCGACCCCGTCATCGTCTTCGACCACCGCCAACCGCATGGCCCGATTCTCTCCTAGCTCAGCGCACCGACACCCGATCGGGGGCACCGGAGTCGGTGGTGGCGGTGGTTTCCTCGGCGTCGATGCTGGAGTCGGCCGAGGTCTCGCGCATGAGGAAATAGGTGACCAGCGAGATCAACACACAGCCGGACACGTACCAGAAATACAGTGATTCGTGCCCGGCCTTCTTCAACGCCAACGCGATCATCTCCGCGGTGCCACCGAAGATCGCGACCGTCAACGCATACGGCAGCCCGACCCCGAGCGCGCGGATGCGGGTGGGGAACAGTTCGGCCTTCACGATCGCGTTGATCGAGGTGTAGCCGGTGATGATCACCAGCGCGCCCAGCATCAACGCGAACGCCGCGACCGGGTTCTTGGTGTGCCCGAGCACGGTCATGATCGGGACGGTGGCCAGTGTGCCCAATACCCCGAAGCTGATCAGCAGTTTGCGGCGGCCGATGCGATCCGACAGCGCGCCCGCGATCGGCTGCAGCACCACGAACACTGCCAGTGCCACGAAATTGATCCACGCCACCGTCGATTTCGCGATCCCGGAGGTGTTGACCATGTATTTCTGCATGTAGGTGGTGTAGGTGTAGAACGCGACCGTGCCGCCGAGGGTCAATCCCACCACCAGCAGGCATTCGCGCGGATACCGCAACAGCACCGCTAGGGATCCGCGCCCGGCACCGGCGGCGGTCTGCGCTTCGGTGCGGAAGGACTCCGATTCGTCCATGCCGCGCCGCAACGCCATCACGATCAATGCCGCGGCCGCCCCGATCACGAACGGAATCCGCCACCCCCACGCCGACATTTGCGCCGAGGTCAGCATCTGCTGCAACACGATCTGCACGCCGAGGGCCACCAACTGTCCGGCCACCAGTGTCACGTATTGGAAACTGGAATAGAACCCGCGCCGCCCCGGCGAGGCCACCTCCGACAGATAGGTTGCGCTGGTGGCGTATTCGCCGCCGACCGACAAACCCTGCAGCAGGCGCGCCACCAGCAAGATCACCGGTGCGGCCAAGCCGATCGAGGCGTAGGAGGGGGTGAGCGCGATCAGCAGCGACCCCGCGGCCATCACCGTCACCGACAGCGTCAACGCGCTGCGTCGCCCGAAGCGGTCCGCGTAGCGGCCCAATGCCCACCCGCCGATCGGTCGCATCAAGAACCCGACCGCGAACACCGCGGCGGTGGACAGCAATTGGGCCGTGGCGTCCCCGTCGGGGAAGAACGTCTTGGCGAAGTACACGCTGAACGCGGCATAGACATACCAGTCGTACCACTCCACGAGGTTGCCGATCGAACCCCGCATCACATTCGCCACCACCCGCCGTTCCCCGGCCACGTGTGTCCTACTCACAGCTGTTCTCCCTCTAGCGATCACGAATGCCCCATCGCATTCGGGCTCCACTGTGGCCGCCGACACACCCCCGGTAGAAGAGCTGCCGCGGTTTCCTAACCGTCTCTTAGGACGATCGGGTGCGCATCGATGCGGGGAAAACCTCCACGCGGAACCCGCTTCGCGCCTTACCGTCTGGGAAGGCTTGCCTGGTGAGTGGATCGAGAAATGCGATGAATCAACCCAATACGTCCCCGGCCGCGTTCCAAGCGACCGCCGCCATCGACCCGACCGCGATCGCGGTCCGCAATATCGGCGGAAGCCAGAGTTTGACCTGGGGCGAGTACGCCGAACAGGTGCGGGAGGTGGCGGCCGGGTTGGCGGCGCTGGGGGTGGGGCGCGGGGACACGGTGGCGTTCATGATGGGCAACCGGGTCGAGTTCTATCCCCTCGAAGTCGGCGCCCAACACACCGGGGCGACCTCGTTCTCGGTGTACAACACGCTCTCGCCCGAACAACTGCACTACGTGTTCACCAACGCCGGGAACCAGGTGGTGATCTGCGAAGCCCAATACGTCGACACCATCCGCGCCAGCGGGGTGCCGATGCACACGATCGTCGCCATCGACGGCCCCGCGCCCGGCACCATGAGCGTGGCACAGTTGAAACAGTTGGGGCGCAGCGACTTCGACTTCGACGCCACCTGGCAGGCCATCACGGGCGAGGACATCGTCACCCTTTGCTACACCTCCGGCACCACCGGCAACCCGAAAGGCGTGGAGATCACCCACGCCAACCTCGCCTTCGAATGCCGCGCCTACGCCTCGGTCATGCCGGTCGAATTCGGTGACCGCATCACCTCGTTCCTGCCGACCGCCCACATGGCCGACCGGGTCACCAACCTGTACCTGCACCAATACTTCGGCACCCAGATCACCGTCGTACCCGACCGCACCCAACTCCCGGCCGCCCTGGCCGACGTGCACCCGACGATTTGGGGTGCGGTGCCGCGGGTGTGGGAGAAACTCAAAGCGGCTGTGGAGAACTCCGTGGCCGCCGAAACCGACCCCGCCCGCCGTGCCGCCCTCGACTGGGCCCTGGGCCTCGCCCACCGCAAAGCCCAAGCCCAACTCGCCGGTGTGCCCCTCGATGACACCCAGGCCGCCGAATGGGACCGCGCCGACGCCGCCGTGCTCGCGCCGCTGCGCGCGAAACTCGGCCTGGACCAACTGACATGGGCGCTGTCGGGGGCCGCGCCGATCCCGCCGGAAACCCTCGGCTTCTTCTACGGACTCGGTATCCCCATCTCCGAAGTGTGGGGCATGTCCGAGCTGACCTGCATCGTGTCGGTCAGCCCACCCGGGCAAGCCCGCCTGGGCACCGTCGGACGGCTGCTGCCCGGCCTGGAATCCAAAATCGGCGACGACGGCGAATACTTCGTGCGCGGACCCCTCGTGATGCGCGCCTACCGGCGCGAACCACAAAAAACTGCCGACACCCTCGACCCCGACGGCTGGCTGGCCACCGGTGACATCATCACCGAGGACCCCGACGGCTACCTGCGCGTCATCGACCGCAAAAAAGAACTCATCATCAACTCCGCCGGAAAGAACATGTCCCCGGCCAATATCGAAAACACCCTCAAAGCCGCCACCCCGCTGATCGGGGCGATCGCCACCATCGGCGACAACCGGCCCTACAACACCGCCCTGCTCGTCCTCGACGCCGACACCGCCACCGCCTACGCCGCCCGCCACCACCTACCCGACGCCACCGCGACAACCCTGGCCGCCGACAAGACCGTGCTCGCCGAGATCGCCCGTGGCATCGCCGCAGGCAACGCCAAACTCTCACGCATCGAACAGATCAAACGCTTCACCGTGCTGCCCACCTTCTGGGAACCCGGCGGCGACGAACTCACCCTCACCATGAAACTGCGCCGCAAACCCATCGCCGCCAAATACGCCCCCGACATCGACCGCATGTACCAACCCACCCTCGCCGAGGGCGTGCACGAACCCGCCACCGACTGAACGGGATTCGCGGGCCCGCGGGTGCGTATAACCGGGGTATCAGCACCAGCACGGCGCGACCGCCCCACAGTGCGGTCGGCGTAGTGGAAGGCGGGCCCGCCATGTTCGACACCACCCGGGGGTGGGGACCATGAACAGTACTCACCCGGTCGGAGAAAACTCTTCCACCACAACACAATCCGGGCGCGCCGCCGCCGACGCCCGCCTGTTCGAGGCACTGCGGGCCGACGGATTCGACGGGCCCGCCTGGGAATGGGCCCGCACCGAAATGGCCCGCTACGCCCTGGCCGTGCTGCGCGCCTGGCTGGCCACCGGCCACATTCGCACCGAACTGCGCGCCCTCGGCCTGCCCGCCGACCTCACCCCCGCCGAACTGCACCGGCTGGCCATCGACGACGAATTCCGCGACGACCTCGCCGACGCCACCGTCGCGGTCGCCCTGCACGAATTCCGTCGCCGCGCCCTCGAGGGCACCGGCTGGGCACCCGGCGGCGCCGCCCTGACCACCTACCTCACCCGCGGCTGCCTCTACGCCTTCCTCGGCGAACTGCGTGCCCAACGCCGCGCCCAACAACGCCACCAACGCACCGTCGAGGCCGTGCTCCGCCACGAAGCCGCCCGCCCCGACACCGACCACTACACCATCCACGACACCGTGCGCGAACTCACCGACCGCGACCACCTGCGCCACCGCCTGGCCCAACTGTCCGACCGCGACCGCAACATCGTGTGGGGCAAGGCATGCGGACGCACCAACCTCGAAATCGCCGAAATCTATGGCGAATCCGGACCCCGCAGCGTCGAACGACGCTGGTCGCACCTCATGGCCCAGCACGACTGGATCGCGCGCCTGGGCCGCCACGCACGATGACGTGCCGCCCGCAACCCATCCACACCCGGGAGCAACCGTGCACCACCACACCCCCACCCGCCGCCTCGACCACATCTCCGACCTGTTCGAACAATCCTCCTTCGGCACACCCGCCGCGGCCGCGGTGCGCGCCAGCATCACCGACCCCGACGCCGCCCACCCCACCCGCCGCGCCGACTACCTCGCCCACGGCCTCGACCCACACCTGCAACGCCACTACGCGCGCGGACTGCACATCAGCGACCAAGCCATGCACTCGCAGCACACCCCCGAATTCGCCTTCCGCGTCCCCGGCGCCCCCGACACCGCCGACTGGCAGCTGAGCTGGCTACCCGGGCGGCGCCTGACCCGCGGCGAAGCACTGCTGGGCATGATCCTCGACGAGGTCCTGTCCAACCCCGACCTGCTCGACGACCCCGCCATCGGCGACCTGGCCGTCGGCGCGGCCGCCGGAATGGGACTCGACCTGCGCGAAGCCCTGCAAGCCCTGGCCCAACGCTGGGTCCAACGCCGCCACGGCCTGTGCGCGCGCGACCTGGCCACCACCTGACACCCCGCGCCGACGGACCACCGCGTCGACAGACCCGCGCCCAAGGAACGACCGCACATGCACCGGACCCGACCCGGCCACCACCCCGGTCCCGCGCCCCGCCGGATCGCCCGCAGCATCGGACGAAACAGGCTGCAGCACACTGGAATCCACACTGGCACACCCGGATTCATGGTCCTGGCAGACCACGGTCAGTGTCGTGGCGCTGGTGGGCATGAGCTTCGCGTTCGTGGTGACGTTGATCGTGCTCGGCGTGACCGCCGGACAGGCCGGGGCCGTCAGCGTCGGCGTCGTCGCCGCGGTCGTGGCCTGCGTACTGCCCGCCCGCCGCGGCAGCCTCGCCCGACGACTCACCTCGGCCGTGCTGGCCCTGCTCGACGGACGCCACGGGCCCTGAACTGTTCGGACCCGAACCCTTCGTAACAGAGCATGTGCTCTGTTATGGTATGCGGTATGCCCCGTCCCCGCACTCACGACCCCGATCTCGTCCTCGATGCCGCCGAGGCGCTGGCGGTGGAGTCCGGGCCCGCCGCGGTCACCATTCGCGCGGTCGCCGCGGCCACCGGGGTGTCCAACGGGGCGCTGTATCACACGTTCGGGTCGCGGGCAGAACTGTTGGGGCGCACCTGGATTCGCGCCGCCCACCGGTTCCTGGCGCTGCAGGCCGAACTGGTCGCCGCGGCCGGGGACGGGGTCGAAGCGGTGCTGGCCGCCGCCGACGCGCCCGCCGAATTCGCCGCCCGCTACCCGCGCTCGACGGACCTGTTCTTTCGGGTGCGCCGGGGCGAGCTGCTCGGCGACGAGCTGCCCGACAGCCTGCGAGACGAGATCACCGCCACCCAGACGACCCTGGTCGCGTTGATGAAGACCCTCGCGCGCGCGTTGTGGGATCGCGCCGACGCCCCCGCCGTGGACACCCTGACCCTGTGCCTGGTCGACCTGCCGACAGCGATCCTGCTCGAACGCGACCGGCTCACCAATCCCATTGCCCGCCAACAACTGCGCGCCGCCGTGCACGCGGTGCTCGACATCGGGCCCGCACCCGCCCGACACCGCACCTGAGGAAGGAAACCCCCATGCCCACATTCACCTACCGGGACAAGATCGCCGTGCTCGACCTCGGCGGCGACGAGAACCGTTTCTCCCCACAGTTTCTCGACGAGGTCAACCGTGCCCTCGATACCGTGCTCGCCGAGGGCGCGCACGCCCTGATCACCACCGCGGCGGGCAAGTTCTACTCCAACGGCCTGGACCTGGACTGGCTCTCGGCCCACGGTGACCGCGCCGAATGGTATGTCGCCCAGGTGCAGTCGCTGTTCGCGCGCGTGCTGACGCTTCCCGTGCCCACCGTCGCCGCGCTGCCCGGTCACGCCTTCGGCGCCGGGGCCATGCTCGCCATCGCCCACGACTGGCGGGTGATGCGCGCCGACCGCGGCTACTTCTGCTTCCCCGAAGCCGACATCCACATCCCCTTCACCCGGGGCATGGCCGCACTCATCCAAGCCAAACTCACCCCCAAATCCGCGATCGCGTCGATGACCACCGGCCGCCGCTTCGGCGGACCCGACGCCCTGGCCCACGACCTCGTCGACGCGATCGCCGACGCCGACGCCGTCACCGACCAGGCGGTGGCGCTGCTGGCACCGCTGGGCGCGAAAGACCAAGCCACCCTGGGCGCGATCAAGACCACCATGTTCGCCGACGCGGTCACCGCCTTGACCAACGCGTGAACCCCCGCCAGCGGTCAGCGGGTCGGGGCGGCGGCGCGCAGATGCGGAATCAGTCGCGCCGCCACCGCTTCCGGTTGTTCGGCGTGCAGGAAATGACCACACCCGGGCAGCTGGGCATAGGGCACCCGGGCGTGCTCGGCCAGCACCCGCTGCAAGTCTTGGGACATGCAGCCATCGCGCAGACCCGACAGCGCCAAGCTCGGCAGCGGCGCGGGCGCCGACATCAACACCTGACCGAATTCGCGACTGGGCTGGTGCGCCAGCGTGAACAGCGACCGGTAGTAGCGGGTTGCCGCCCACGCCCGCAGTGGATCGGTGAAAACCGCCGCGGTGGGCGCGAAGTCGGCGTCGGTGAACGCCCACCCCGGCGACCAGCGCCGCCACAGCCCGCGCACGAACGCCGCGTCCCGGCGGGCCAGCAGCCGCGGTGACAATCCCGATTGCATCACCGGGATATACGACGACAGCAGCATCTGCTTCGGCAGATACCGCCACATTCCGGTCGCGACCCCGCCGCCGAACGGGGGAATCGCCAACAGCGTCAACGACAACCAGCGCTGCGGCTGCTGTTTGGCCGCGATCATGGCCGCGAACGCACCCCAGTCATGGCCCACCAGATGCGTGGGCGGGCTACCCAATTCCTCGTGCCAGGCCGTCACGTCCGCGCTCACCGCCATCAGGTCATAGCGGGCCGACCGCGACGCCGAGGCGGGGGTGTAGCCGCGCAGCCACGGGGCCAACACCTGAAAACCCGCTCGCACCAACAACGGAATCACCCCGTCGAACGAGTGCGGGGTGTCGGGGAACCCGTGCCACAGCATCACCAGCGGGGCATCGGGCGGGCCGAACCGGCGCGCGGTCAAGGTCAGGCCGGCACGGTCCAGGGTCAGGGTGGACTCGGTCAGATCCGAGGTCATAGCGGTTTTTCCTAGTCGTCGATCAGATCGCGCGGTCAGCGGCCCCGCCACACCGGTGGCCGTTTCTCCACGAACGCGCGCATCCCCTCGGCCGCGTCCTGCGACGACAATGCCGCGGCCGCGACCTGGCCCTGGCGGCCGAATGCCTCGGCCACCGACCAATCCGGGCACTGTTCGATGATCTGTTTGCTGGCCTGGATGCTCAACGGCGCGTTGACCGCGATCCGCTCGGCCAACACCAGCGCCGCTTCGAGGGCCTGGCCGGGGTCGACGACCTGGTTGATCAACCCGATCTGCGCGGCCCGCGTCGCCGTGATCGGATCACCGGTCAACGCCAACTCCATCGCCAGCGCCCGCGGTAGTCGCTGCGACAGCCGCAACACACCACCGCCCACCGCGACCAGACCGCGTTTGACCTCGGGAATCCCGAACGTCGAATCCTGTGCGGCCACAATCAGATCCGCCGCCAACGCCAGCTCGCACCCACCCGCGAGCGCCGGACCCTCCACCGCGGCGATCAACGGTTTACTCG
This sequence comes from Nocardia sp. CDC160, assembly GCF_035818795.1. NCBI lineage: Bacteria > Bacillati > Actinomycetota > Actinomycetes > Mycobacteriales > Nocardiaceae > Nocardia > Nocardia sp. CDC160. The sequence goes on from NZ_JAYKYT010000004.1 coordinate 229,370, forward strand.
GCGGCACCGACACGATGCCCAGGATGCCGCGTTTCTCGGTCACCGGCACCTCCCCGCGCGCGGCGGCCTTGAGATCCATTCCGGCACTGAAGAACCCGCCCGCCCCGGTCAGGATCGCCACCCGCGCATTCGGGTCGGCCTCGAAGGCGTCGATGGCCCGCTCGAGCCCCAATGCCGTGGCCAGATCGATCGCATTGCGGGCCGCCGGACGATTGATGGTGATGATCATGACGTGGTCGCGGCGCTCGATCAGCACCGGAGCCGGTGGCGGCGACGGCAACTCGACCCGCTCACCACCGGTCACCGACACCGTGTCACCGCTGACGGTGACCGGTCGACGCAACCAATCCGCGTCGGTCAACCCGGTCAACACCTCGGAATCGGTGGTGCGCAGCAGAACTCGCTCGCCTGCGGGCGTGAGTAGGCTCACGATCGCTGCCTCGGGCTGTCCATCGCGCCCGTAGGGCAGCGTGTAGGCCTCCACGACCGCCTCGCCTTCGTAACCGGTGCGGGCCGGGCGGGCCGGGGGATGCTCGATGACCGGCGTCAGATGCCGGTAGGCGCGTCGCGGCGGGGTCGCGGAGTAGACGCCGAGCGCGTGTTTGGTCAGATACCAGCCCAACGAGGTTGCCAGGCCGAAGGATTCGGGTTCGGCGCGCAACCGCTGCACCAGCGTCGCCACCGCGTGCCCGCCGTAATTGTTGCCCGGCCCGCCACCGAAGGTCAGCCCACCGGTCACCGACAACGGCCGCTTCAGGTCATCGATCGGCAAACCCAGCTCGCGTGCCGCGATCTGCACCGCCACCGGGAAACACGCATACAAGTCGATGTGGGTCAGGTCCTCGGCGCTGATCCCGGCATGCTCGAACACCGCCGCACCCAGGGCCGCGATCGCCGGGGAGGCGGCCAGCTCCGCGCGTTCGCTGACGAACCACTCCTCGCTACCCGAGGCCCCCGCATGCAGAAACACCCACTTGTCCTGCGGCACACCGGCGGCTTCGGCCGCGGCGGCACTGGCCACGATGATCCCCGAGGCCATGTCCACGCTCAGGTTCGCGCATTCGAGCTTGGTGTAGGGCGCGCAGATCATGCGGTTGGCCTCGGTGACCGTGGCGATCTGAGCGGGCGAGAATTCTTGCGGCTGCCACGCATTCGGGTTACCTGCCGCCACCGCCGACAGCCGCGACCACAACTCGGCCACCGCGGCGGCATGCTCGGCGGGCGTGCGCGCGAGCCGACCCCGATTGGCCGACTCGAGCAGCGCGTACATGGTGATCGGTGCCTGCAACCCGACCGCCGTCTCGGCGGCGTTGTTGGCGGGCTTATCGATCCCGACCGTGCGCGTCGGTGCAACGCCCGAATCCTGGACCGGCCAATCCAGGTCGATCCCGGCCCGTTGCGCCGCCGCCTGGGTGGCACCGGCTTCGGCGCCGGTCACCAACACCAGCTCATAAGTACCGGCTGCGATCGCCGCGGCCGCCTCATTGAGCACCAACTGCCCGCCGTCCCCGCCGAAGGGACTCGACTGCACCGTCTCGACCCCGCCCGCCCCGACCGCGGCCGCCACCAGCGCACCCAGATCCCGGTACTGCCACGAGGTCGGCGCGACCGCGAACACCGCGTCCGCGCGCGCCAACAACCCCGGCCCGGCCCCGCAATCGGCGGCGGCGGCCCGCAACGCCCGCACCGCCAACTGCGACGGATCGGGATAGCCGGGATCCGGGGTGCGCGCCACCACCTGCCCCACCCCGATCACCACCGGCGTGTGGGGAGCCAACACCGTCCCGGAAGCCCGGTGCCGCACCGCTTTCGCCGCCGCCCGTCCCGAACTGCTCGTGGTCCGTGCCGCCGCGATCGCGGCAGGCAACCCGGCCAGGGAATCGCGCAGCGCGTCGGCGAGCCCGCGCGCCACCGTCGCCCCCAACGGGCCCTCGATCGGCTGCCCCGACAGCCCCGCATCCACATACACGATCGACCCGGACCCGTTGGGGGCCACCGTGATCCACAAACCCAGCACCAGCCCTTGCGGTCCGGTGCCGCGCAACGCCAGCCCACTGTCGCCGACCTCGGTGACGATCCAGGCCAGATCCGCTGGAATCCCCATGAACTTGGCGATCTGGGTGAACTCCACGCCCACCGCCGCCGCACCCGGGGCGTCGCCGCGCCAACCGCCGTGGAAACTCACCCAGTCGGCCAGCCTCGACAACTGCGCCAGATACGCCAGCGTCGCCGCCGCCCCGGTCTCGAGCTCCTGATGGGCGTGCGCGGTCCGCACATACTCCGACAGTCCGGGCGGCACGGGGTGTTCGGTCGGGGCGGGCGCGGTCTCGGATTCGCTGCCCAGACCGGTGAATCCGGCGATCAGCTCCCGCACGATCCGCGGATCGCGGCGCACACTGTCGAGCAGCTGCCCACCGGCACGCAACCCTTTCCGCACGCCGCCCTGCGGATCGAGACCTTGCTCGACCACCGCCCGCAAACGCCGCAACCCCGGCACCGCACTCACGGCCCCACCTCCACATCGAGGACACCGAAACAGCTTCTGGCCCTCACGGTATCGACGCCACCGGCCCACGGGAAGACAGAACGACGGTAAACACCCGACTTCGCACCCCCAACACGCCTACGCCACCGTCGTGGCCGCCCGAGCGCTCACAGCGCGCGGGCGAACCACACCTGATCGAGCATCCGAATCCCGTCGACCTCGACGTACTCCGGATAGCCTCGCTCGGGGGTGAACACGTCGGGCACGATGCGCGTCATCCGGAACCCGCACCGCTGATAGAAGCGCAGATTCCCGACATCGGCGGTCGCGGTGGCCAACTCCAGGCGCGTCACCCCGGCCGCGGTGGCCGCGGCCACCACCGCCTCGATCAACGCCCGTCCCACCCCGGTGCCCCGAAACGGTTGCGCGACCGCGGTATTGGTGATCTCCCACACCGGCTCGCCATCCTCGGGCACGGCCTGGATGTGACCGATCACCGCCCCGGATGCGTTGCGCGCCACCCACACTCGCCCGCGCTCGAGATATCCCGCCAGCAATGGTTCGGAATCTTCGGCCAGCCGAAACGACCACACGATCTCCGCGCGGTCGCCGTGAAACTCCTCGACCCGCACCGCATCCGGCATCGTCAGCGCAGCGTCCGGCTCAGAGTTCGATGCCCAGCAGCGCGTCGACCACCTCGGTGATCAACCGTGGCGCACCGGCATCGGGGCCGCCATAGGTCAACGCCTGCTGCGCCCACGCATCGATCGCGGCCAAGGCTTTGGGGGTGTCGAGATCGTCGGCCAGATGCGCACGCACCCGCGCCACCGTATCGCTCGCGTCCGGACCCGACGCCAGTGCCGTCGCCTCGCGCCACCGCTGCAGCCGCGCCAGCGCCTCGGCCAAAACCGCATCCGACCACTCCCGGTCGCTGCGGTAATGCCCGGCGAACAAACCCAGCCGGATCGCGCCCGGATCGGTGCCCGCGCGCCGCAGCTTGGACACGAACACCAGATTGCCGCGCGACTTGGACATCTTCTCGCCATCGAGACCGATCAGCCCGGCATGCACGTAATGGCGGGCGAAGCGACGCCCCTTCACCAAGGCTTCGGCGTGCGCGCACGAATACTCGTGATGCGGATAGATCAGATCACTGCCGCCGCCCTGCACATCGAATTCGCTGCCGATGCGGTTCAACGCGATCGCCGCACACTCGATATGCCAGCCCGGCCGTCCGGCCCCGAACGGCGCGGGCCACGACGGCTCACCCGGCCGCGCCGCGCGCCACAACAGCGCATCGATCGGATCGCGTTTGCCCGCCCGCTCGGGATCCCCGCCGCGTTCGGCGAACAGTCGCTCCATGGTCGCCCGGTCGTAGCCGGACTCGTAGCCGAACTGCTCGGTCGCGTCATGACGGAAATAGACATCCGGATACCGGTCGTCGTCGACCACATACGCCGCGCCCGACGCGAGGAGCTTGTCGACCAGTTCGACGACCTCGGGCACCGACTCGATGGCGCCGATGTAATCGTGCGGCGGAATCACCCGCAACGCGGCCATGTCCTCGCGGAACAACTCGATCTCACGCGTGCCCAACTCGCGCCAGTCGATGCCGTCGCGCTGGGCGCGCTCGAACAGCGGATCATCGACATCGGTGGTGTTCTGCACGTAATGCACGTCGTGTCCGGCGTCGCGCCAGATCCGGTTGACCAGATCGAAGGTCAAATAGGTGGCCGCGTGCCCCAGATGCGTCGCGTCATAGGGGGTGATGCCGCAGACATACATGGTGGCTTTCGCTCCCGGGGTCACCGGGCGCACCTGCTTGTCGGCGGTGTCGTACAAGCGCAACGCTGGTCCGGATCCGGGGACGGTCGGGACAGCGGTATCGGACCAGGACTGCATGAATCGAGGTTAACGCCGAGATCGCGGTGCGCCCCCGCCGCCCCCACACCGGTGTGCCCCGCGACACCCACCCGCACGGGCCGACCTGCACCCTAGTCCCCGCCACCGTCGTGTCAACGGTTGCAATCACGGCGAAGCGAACGTTGCGCTCGACCCGATCGGAAACAGACGCGCCGACACGGTGCAAAGGCCATGGCGCGCAGCACGATAGACCCGCGCAGCACGAGAGACTCCTGCCGCGTTGTGCGGTCAGAACGCGGGCCAGGGGATCGGTCGCGCACCGCTCGGGCGGGGCATCACCGGATCCTCGAGCAGCGCCCGGCCGCGCGCCTCGAGGGCGGCGATCTCGGTGTCGGTGATCAACTCCGCCAGTCGATCACCCAACTCCCCCGCAATCGCCTTCACCAAAACCGTGATGTCGGTGAGCAATTCATCGGCGATGGTCTCACCGGCCCACCCCCACAACACCGTGCGCAACTTCGGCTCGTGATGCAGACAGATCCCGTGATCGACCCCGTACACCCGCCCATCGGCACCCAACAGCGCATGCCCGCCCTTACGGTCGGCGTTGTTGATCAACACATCCAGCACCGCCATTCGCCACAACCGCGCATCGGCGGCATGCACCAGCGACACCGGATGCCCCGAGGGATCCAACGCCCGCAACACCTCGAGATAGCCGTCGGGCACCTGCCCCACCGGGCACAGATCCACCAGATCCGGCACCGAGTCGTCTTCGACGATATCGATCCAGCGTTGCACCATCCCCGGCCCGAAAGGCCCCTCGCCCAACACGGTTTCGGGAATCACCCCCCACCCCAACGCCTGCGAGACCTGATAGGAGGCGACCTCACGGGCGGCCAGGGTGCCGTCGGGAAAATCCCACAGCGGCCGCTCCCCACGTACCGGCTTGTACACCACGCGGCGCCCCGCGGGCGTCTCACACACCAAGGTCACATTGCTGGCGGTGGTGACCTGCCCGATCACCGTCAACTCGGCGGTGCCCAGCGGGTCGTCCACAGCCTCAGTCCTCGTCCTCGTCCTCGTCATCGATCTCGGCGACACCGAAGATATCGCCGCGCTTGTAGCCGTTGGTACGCACACACATGTGCCCCTTCGACGACAGCGGCTCCCCGCACAACGGGCACGGCGGGCGCCCCGCCGCGATCACCCGCGCCGAACGCAACGAGAACTCCCGCGCCTGCTCGGGGGTCAGAAACACCCGCACCGCGTCGGGGCCCTCCTCGGTGTCATCGAGCACCACCGACTCGTCGACCTCGGTCTCGGTGATCGCCAACAACTCCACCACCACCGCGCCCGCGTCGGCGTCCCAGCCCAAACCCATGGTGCCGACCCGGAATTCGGCGTCGATCGGGGTGATCAACGGCGCGGTGTCGGCCACATCGGCGGCCTGCGGGGGCACCGAGGTGCCGAAGCGGCGCGCCACCTCATCCAGCAGCAGACCCATCCGATCGGCGAGCACCTTCACCTGCTGCTTCTCGAGCAGCACACTGATCACGCGCGGATCCTGCACGGCCTGCAGGTAGAACGCGCGGTCGCCCGGCTCGCCGACGGTGCCCGCGACGAAACGATCGGGGGTACGGCCTGCAGGTAGAACGCGCGGTCGCCCGGCTCGCCGACGGTGCCCGCGACGAAACGATCGGGGGTGCGGAAAATATGGATTGCTCGGCCCATTGCACCTCCATTCGGTTCACTCACACTGATGAATCGGGGCGTTCCGCTACCCCATTATCCGTACTGTCGGTGGTACCCGTTTCCCCGCCGGGCACCGGCCCCGTACGCGATTCGCCGCCGGTTCGCGGTGAAATCGCCGCCAACCCGGACAGATCCGGGCCGGTGTCATTGACCCGCCACACATACGGGGCGGTCGGGGTATAGCGGACCACGCTGACCGAGGCCGGTTCGACCACGATCCGTTGAAAACCGTCGAGGTGAATGCCCAACGCGTCGGCCAACACCGACTTGATGACATCGCCGTGCGTGCACGCAATCCACAACACATCGCTACCATGCCGGGCCGCGAATTGCCGATCTCGTTCGCGGATAGCGGACACCGCGCGAAACTGAACCTGCGCCAAGGACTCTCCGGAAGGGAAGGTGGCGGCGCTGGCGTGGCGCTGCACCACCTTCCACAACTGCTCGTTCACCAGATCGGCGAGGGCCTTGCCGGTCCAGTCGCCGTAATCGACCTCGAGGAGCCGCTCGTCGGGTTCGGCTTCCAGGCCGAGTTTGTCGGCCAGTGGGGCCACGGTGCGCTGGCAGCGCAGCAGCGGCGAGCACACGATGTGTTCGATCGGCAGCGATCCCAACCGGGCCACCAGCGCGTGGGCCTGCTCGCGGCCGCGGTCGGTCAGATCGACCCCGGCGCTGCGCCCGGCCAGGGTGCGGGCGGTATTGGACGTGGACACGCCGTGCCGCAACAGGATCACCGTCACCGGGACAGCCTACCGACTAGGTCGCCGACACGACGCCGGTCGACAACAGCACCAACATCACCACCCCGAGCGCGATGCGGTAGCCGACGAACCAATCCAGGGAATGGCGGGTCACGAACCGCAACAGCCACGCCACCGACGCGTACCCGACCACGAACGACACGATCGTGGCCACCAACAGCTGCGGACCTGAGGCGTTGAGGCCCTCACCGGCGGGTTCGAACGCATCCGGTAGCGAGAACAACCCCGACGCCACCACCGCGGGAATGGCCAGCAGGAACGAGAACCGCACCGCGGCCTCGCGGGTCAACCCACAGAACAGACCGGCCGACGACGTCGCCCCCGACCGCGACACGCCCGGGATCAGAGCCAGGCATTGGGCCAGACCCATGATCAGCCCGTCGCGGGTGGTCAGCAGTTCGATCGGGCGGCGCGCGCGCCCGTAGGCCCGGCTCGAATACCATTCGGCGGCGGCGATCACCAGCGCGAACACGATCAACATGATCGAGATCAGCCACAGATTCCGTGCGCCGGTACGGATTTGGTCCTTGAACAGCAAACCCAGCACGCCGATCGGGACGGTGGCGATGATCACATACCAGCCGATGCGGTAGTCCAGGGCGCGCTGAGTGTCCGGATCGGGGCCGAAGCTGAAGCGTCCGTCGTCGGTCAATACCGGCAGCTGGGTGGTCGCGCGCTCGTGCAGGGGCACCAAATCCCGTTGCGGCGCACGGACTTTCCACCACAGCGTGGTGCACCACGCCACCAGGATCCGCCAGATGTCCTTCGCGAAATACACCAGCACCGCCGCCTCGGTGCCCAACTGGGTCACCGCGGTGAACGACGCGCCCGCGTCATCGCCGAAGAACACCGCCGAGGTGATGCGCAGATGCGCCGAGGAAGAGATCGGCAGAAACTCCGTCAAACCCTGCACCAGGCCCAACACCAGCGCCTGCACCCACGTCATCGACTCGCCCACACACCCTCCAGTCCCGAATCCCATACCGCCGCAACACCGCAGCGACCCTACCGGCCCGTGTCCGAATTCGGACACGGGCGCGCGAATGTCGGCTCGACCCGCCGCGCAGGAGTGCGCCATAGCGGGGCGCGAGCGTCGGGTGCGCCTAGGCTGACGCGTGTGACGAAAGTGCAAGCGCGGTGATGGAACAACGCACGGTCGGCCGCAGCGGACTGCGGGTCTCGCGGCTCGGGCTGGCCACCCACACCTGGGGCCGCGAAACCGACGCCGAAGACGCCGCCGCCCAACTCATGGCCTTCGTCGAGGCGGGCGGCACCCTGGTCGACACCTCCCCGGCCTACGGCGACGGCGCCGCGCAACACATCCTCGGCGAACTGCTCTCCGAGATCGGGCGCGAAGACCTCGTGCTGAGCGGAAACGCCGGATACACACCGATACTGGCCGACACCCCCGCCGACACCCCCGCCGCGGTGCGCTGGACCGTCGACGCCTCCCGGCGCACCATGATGCGCCAACTCGACCACACCCTGCACCAGCTCGGCACCGACCACCTCGACATCTGGTCGGTCGCCGCCTGGGACCCCCACACCCCCCTCGAAGAGATCGCCGACACCCTCACCTGGGCGGTGCGCTCGGGCCGGGTCCGTTACGCCGGAGCCCGCGGCTACGACGGCTGGCAGCTGGCCACCCTCGCCGCCGCCGCGCCCCTGACCGCCACCCACATCCCCTACTCGCTGCTCGCGCGCGGGGTCGAACACGAATTCGTGCCCGCCGCACAGCATCACGGCATCGGCGTCATCGCCACCGCACCCCTGGCCGGGGGCATCCTCACCGGCAAATACCGTGACGGGGTGCCCGCGGACTCACGCGGCGCCGACGAGGCCACCGCCGCGGAGATCATCGCCGGACTCGACGACCGCGCCGTGCGCGTGGTCGACGCGGTCGTCACCGCCGCCGACGGACTGGGCACCTCCCCGCTCGCGGTGGCCATCGCCTGGATCCGCGACCAACCCGGCGTCGCGTCGATGCTGGTCGGGGCCCGCGACATCGGGCAGCTCACCGGAATCCTGGCCGCGGAAACCCTCGAACTGCCGCGTGCCATCGCCGCGGCCCTCGGAGACGTGAGCGCACGCACAGAATGAGCAAGGCTACCCTTACCGGCATGAGGTGTCTCGTGAATGCCCGCCCGGCCATCCGCACGCTGCTGATCACGCTGCTGGGCCTCGGACTGGTCGCGGGCGTGAGCGCCTGCGGCAACGGCACTTCGGGCACCCCCGGCCAGCGCGGACCCGTCACCGCCAGCGTCGGCGACCTCGACCCCGTGCCCATCGGAGGCGAACCCACCCCGGTGCTGCCCGCCACCGTGACCTCCTTCGACGGGTCACCGGTCACCGTCACCGACACCAGCCGCATCATCGCCGCCGACCGCTACGGCACCCTCGCCCAAACCGTCGTCGCCCTCGGACTGGGCTCGAAACTGGTGGGCCGCTCCAACTCCGCGGCCTTCCCCGCCGTCAAGGATCTGCCGACCGTGTCGAGCGGCTCGGGCACCTTGAGCGTGGAAGCCGTTGCGGCACTTAGGCCCACGGTGTTCCTCACCGACACCACCGCCGTCACCCCCGCCCTGCGCGAGCAACTCAAAGCATTGGGCATCACGGTGGTCTACTTCGACGACAAACGCACCCTCGACGGGGTCGTGCCGCAAATCCAGGCCGTCGCCGACGCGCTGGGTGTCACCGCGGCGGGCAAGGCACTGGCCAAACGCACCGGCGACGAGATCGCGGCGGCCACCGCGTCGGTGCCGCACCAGGATGCCAAACCCAAGATCGCGTTCCTGTATCTGCGCTCCACCGCCATCACCATGATCTTCGGACCCGGCTCCGGCGCCGAATCGCTGATCAGCGCCATCGGCGGCGTCGACGCCGCCACCGCCTCCGGTGTCACCCAGGACTTCCTGCCCATCACCAGCGAAGCCATGATCGCCGCCGCCCCCGACGTGCTGCTGGTCATGAGCGACGGACTGGCCTCCGTCGGCGGCGTCGACGGCCTCGAAAAGGTCCCCGGCGTCGCCCAAACCCCCGCCGGACGCGACCGGCGCGTCGTCGACATGAACGACGCCGTGCTGCTGTCCTTCGGCCCCAACACCGGCCGCGTCCTGACCGCCCTGATCAAGGCCATCTACGGCACCCCCACCGCATGAGCGACCCGCTACCCCCGCAACCGAACTCGGCCACCCCCACCACGATCACCGACACCGAGCTCGAAGCCGCTGCCGCGCAGCGGTTCCCGGCCAGCGTCGATCCGGAACCGGCCGGTCGGCGCAGTCGGTCGCGGCTGACCCTGATCTTTGCCGCCGCCGTGCTCGCGCTGGTGGTGTTGGCGGTCATCTCCGCGGGCATCGGGCAGGTGCCGACCAGTCCTGCCGAAGTCGCGGGCAGCTTCTTTCACCATTTCGGCCTGGACTGGGGGCCGATGCCGCATCACCCGGCTGGGGATGTGACGTTGTGGCAGGTGCGCTTCCCGCGCGTGGTGCTCGCCGTGCTCGTGGGCGCGGCGCTGGCCACCGCGGGCGCGCTGTTGCAGGGTGTGTTCGCCAACCCCCTGGCCGAACCCGGCGTCATCGGCGTCTCGGCCGGTGCCGCGGTCGGGGCGGGCACCGTCATCGTGATCGGTGGCGCGTTCACCGCCGCCTGGTCGGTGGCCGGGGGCGCGTTCGTGGCCGGATTGGGCACCACCGCCCTGGTGTATCTGCTCTCGCGCTCGGGTGGGCGCACCGAAGTGGTCACCTTGATCCTCACCGGTGTGGCCATCAATGCCTTTGCCGGAGGCCTGATTTCGTTCCTGTTGTTCAAAGCCTCCCCGGCCGCGCGCGACCAACTGGTGTTCTGGCAGATGGGCTCGCTCAACGGAGCAACCTGGCAGGCGGTCAACGTGGTGTGGCCACTGACCGTGCTCGGGATCGCGGCCGCGATCTGGATGGCCCCCCGCCTGGATCTGCTCGCGCTCGGCGAATCCGCGGCCCGCCACCTCGGCGTCGACGTGGAACGGTTGCGGCGCAACATCATTGTCGTGGTCGCGGTGCTGGCCACGGCCGGGGTCGCCTTCACCGGCATCATCCTGTTCGTCGGTTTGATCGTCCCGCACGTGGTGCGCATGCTCGTCGGCCCCGCACACCGGGTACTGATCCCGCTCTCGGCCATCCTCGGCGCCGCGGTGCTGGTGGCCGCCGACATCGGCGCGCGCGCCCTGGTCCACAACGCCGACCTGCCCCTGGGCATGATCACCTCCCTGGTCGGCGGACCGTTCTTCTTCTGGCTGCTGCGCCGCACCCGCTCCCGCGCCGGAGGCTGGGCATGAACCGACTGCGCGACCTGACCACCGTGTTCCGCCGCGCACCCGCGCTGCCCGAGCCCCCCGAACCCGGCACCGCCACCCTGCGCGCCCGTCAGGTCAGCGCCACACGCGGTGAGCGCCCGGTGCTCGACGGCATCGACTTCGACGTCGTGGCCGGGCAGATCGTGGCCCTGGTCGGCCCCAACGGCGCGGGCAAATCCACACTGCTGGCCGCCTTGGCCGGAGAACTCGAATTGACCGGCGGCAGTGTCGAACTCGACGGGCACGCCCTGACCCACTGGACCCACCTGGACATGGCACGCCGCCGCGCGGTGCTGCCGCAAGCCCACACCGTCGGATTCCCGTTCACCGCCCGCGAGGTCGTAGCCATGGGCCGCTCCCCATGGGCGCGCACCGCCCGCCAGGACGAGGACGAGGACGCCATCGCCGCCGCCATGGCCGCCACCGACGTGCAACACTTGGCCGCCAGACCGTTCCCGGCGCTGTCGGGCGGTGAACGCGCCCGCGTCGCGCTGGCGCGGGTACTGGCCCAGGACACCGCGACCCTGCTGCTCGACGAACCCACCGCCGCACTCGATCTCGGCCACCAGGAACAGGTGCTGCGCCTGGCCCGCGCACGCGCCAGCGCCGGAGCCGCCGTCGTGGTCGTGCTGCACGATCTCGGGGTCGCCGCCGCCTACGCCGACCGCGTCGCGGTCCTGGAAGCCGGACGCATCGCCGCCGACGGCCCACCCCGGGAAATCCTCACCCCCGAGCTGCTCACCCGCGTCTACCAGCATCCGGTCGACGTGTTCGACCACCCACTCACCGGGGCGCAGCTGGTATTGCCCGTGCGCGGACACGACCACGAAAGAGAGTGAACGGCAACGGAATTGGTCGGCTCAGAGTTCCTGCTGACCCCACACCAGCCGCAACACCCCGTTGACGAACCAGATCGCGAACAACCCCACCCCGGCGATCGGCGTCCACGCCCACCCCAACAGCACCGCGGCCGCCCCGAACCACAGCACCTCCAAAGCGATGCGCCGCCAACCCTTTTGCGGGAACCGCGCATCCTTGGCCGCCCCGAACAACGCCCACACCACAATGAACACCGCCGGGGCCACCAACCCGGCCACGATGCGCACCGCCAGCGGCGCGGACACAGTGAACCCCCACCACGCCGCCGCGGCGAGCACGCACAACTCGAGCACGAACATCAGCAACAGGTTCGCGCCCTGGAGGACCTTCATCGCCATACCAACTTCAACACCGCAGGAGTCAACAGCATGCGGATCACGGTGGCGTCCAACACCAGCGCCGCGATCATGCCGTAGGCAATGTATTTCATCAGCACCAGATCCGAGAACCCGAACGCCCCGGTCACCACGATCAGAATCGCCGCGGCCGAGGTGATCACCCCGCCGGTGTGGGCGATGCCGTAGCGAATGGCCTCGGGCGTCTCGGCTCCGGCCGCGCGCGCCTCGGCCATGCGCGACTGCAGAAACACCTCGTAATCGGTGGAGAGCCCGAACAACACCGTCACGATCAACACCAGCACCGCGAACATCAACGGGCCCGGCGTGAAATCGAACAACCCCGCCCCGTGACCCTCCACGAAGATCCAGGTCAACACCCCCAAGGTCGCACCCAGGCTCAACGCGCTCATCACCACCGCCTTGATCGCCAACACCAGCGACCGAAATGCCGCGTACATCAACGCGATCGCCGCCACGATCAGAATCGTCACCAGCAACGGCAGGCCTTTGATCAAACCGTGGATGCTGTCGCGTTCCAGCGCGGGCACCCCGGCCACCATCACCAGCACGCCCTCCGGTGCCGGGATCGCGCGCAGCGACGCCAGCACCGCGTCGGCGTCGCGTTTGTCGGTCAAACCGCTGGCCAACACCGTCACCTGATCCTTACTCGGCGCGGCCGGATCGAACGGCCCGGTCATGCGCGCCCCCACCCGCTGATTGGCCTCATACCGGATGTCGGACAGCTGCTGCGGGTTCGCGCCCACCACCACCAATTTCAGTGGCTCGGTCCGGAATTGGGGAAACAGGCGGTCGAAGTCCTGCTGGGCCACCCGCGCCGGATTGTTCGCCGCCAGATACCGTTCGCTCAACCCCCCGAACTCGATGTGGCGAAACGGCAGAATCAACGCCACCAGCATCACCACCACCGGCACGATCACCAGCCACGGTTTGCGCATCGCGAAAACTGCCAGCCGGGAAAAGAACCCGGCATCGATCTGCTCGGCGGTGCGAATACTGGCCAGCCGATGCCAACCCCACAGATCGATGCGCCGACCCACGATCGACAGCGCCGCGGGCAGCGCCGTCACCGACAACACCGCCGCCAACACCACCGAGGAGATGCCGCCCAACGGCACCGAGCGCAGCACCCCGTTGGGGTAGATGAACAACGCCCCCAAACTCACCGCGATGATCGCCGCCGAGAACAACACCGTGCGCCCGGCCGTGGCCACCGTGGCCGCGGTGGCCTCCTCCACGCTGCGCCCGGCCGCCAATTCCTCCCGGAATCGGGTCACCGCGAACAATCCGTAGTCGATGGCCAACCCCAAACTCACCAATGTGACCACCGCCGAGGCGAACACATTGACCTGCAGGTGGTTGGTCAGCAGCCGCATGATGCCCTGGCTGCCCAGAATCGTCATCCCGCCGATGAGCACCGGCAGCAGCGCCGCGATCACGCCGCCGAACACGAAATACAGCAGGATCGCCACCAACGGCAGCGCGATCAACTCCGCGCGGTGGATGTCGTCCTGCATGCCGGTGTTGATGCCCTCCACCACCGGCTGCATCCCCGCCAACTGCACCGTCGTGCCGCCCGGACCCGAACCCGGTGTCCCGGCATGGAATTGGTTCTTGATCGCCATGTAGTTGTCGACCGTGTCGGTGCCGCCGTCGCCACGCAACCCGATGCTGGCGAAGGCATGCGTGCGGGAGGCGTCGGCGAACTGGCCCATCAACGCGCCATCCCAATACGAATCGATCTTCAAGATCCGATCCGGGTAGTCGGTGCGCAGCCGGGTCAGCTCCGCGGCCACCGCACTGCGCACCGGCTCGTCGTCGACCGTCATGCCGGGTGGGGCGGTGTAGAGGGCGATCAGATCCGCGTCGGTGTCGCGCCCGAAGGTCGCATCGGCGAGCTCGGCCGCGGCCACCGACTGACTCGACTCATCGAACCACCCCTCCTGCGTGAGGTGTTTGCCCAGGTCACGGCCATAGAATCCGGACACCAGCACCGCCAGAGCGAAGGCGGCGAACACCACGAACCGGAAACGGTGGATCGCACGCCCCCACCGTAGGGATCCGGCCTGCACCATCAGCCGCAGGCCGCGGTCTTGTAATCGGCCGAGCGCAGAATCCCGCACAGGTCGGTGCGCGAGATCTTCCAGCGCCCGTCCTTGTACACGAAATGCACCACCGTGGTGCGCACATCGGTGCCGGTGCCGTCCTTGTCCAGGCTCAAGGTCGCGGTCAGGGTGCCGTCGTGATTGTCGAAGACCGGATCACGCACCCCGTACACCGCGTGGGGATGATCGGCGAGGGCCTTGTACATGTCGGGGATCGCGTCCTTGAACGCGTCACCGTCCTCGATCAACGCGGTGCGGTCCGCGTCGGGCAGGCTCGGATCCAACGCGGATTTGATCTGCTGATCCAATTGCGCCGCGGTCGGAATCGCCGGGCGCGCGGCCACACTCGATGACGCCGCGGCCGCCGAGGACGCGCTCAACGCCGCATACGCCGAGGACCGCGCCGCGGCCACCTTGGACTCGTCATCGCCCCCACCGCACGCGGCGAGCGACGCGCCGAGCACGGTCAACACAAGCGTGGCGGTCACCGGTCGTCGAAGTCGCATCAACATCCTCGTCAGCTCGAACTGCGGTTGTGTGCCGCTAGTTTGTCATGCGCGCTGCCCGCGAGTGATTCGCCTGTCACAGACACCGCCGGCACCGGGGTGGCTCACATGCCGTCCAGGACCGCGCTCAACCGACCCAACAGCGCCCGCACCGTCGTGGCCTCGCGTGGCGCGGCCGCGGCCACCGGGGTGGCCGCCGGAATCAGATCCCGCACCAACGCCACCACGCTGCGTTCGTCGTCGAGATCGATGTCGGTCACCGGCGCGACCGCCACCGCCACCACATCCTCGGGGCCGGGCACCGCGGTCTCGAGTCCGCCGCGATAGATCTCCACCGTCAGCGTGGCCCGATGAGTGCGGAACGCGAACGAGCGCCCGTCGGCGGTGACCCCGAACCCGTGCGCGTAGCGGCCCACCGTCACGTCCTCGACCCGGAAACCCGACCGGTCCTCGGCTACCAACACATCTCCCTGATCCAGCGCCCTTTTGCCTTCCACGGTAACCGTCTGCCCCGACACCGCCACCGAATCCCCATGTCACATCATGCAAATCGGCACGCGGTGCACGCGCCACGCCGTCGCGATGACCCCCACTTGTCGGCCGTACGAGAGGAACATGGTCAGATTAGAGAGCACGCATGATTTCGTCGGTCAGTTCGGTCAGTAAGGAGTTCGCTGCATGCGCCGTCGCGGCTGGATCCGTTCGGCCCTCGCGGGGGCGGCGGTGGTGACCCTGCTGGCCGGATGCTCGGATCAGGAGAGCAACTCCGACAACGCCACCCGCGAACCGGCCACCCCCGCCGCCGCCCCGGTGCCCGCGGCCACGCCCGCTGGACAGGTGAGCCCGAGCGCGCCGATCTCGCTGCTGCTCGACGAACCCGCCACCGGGGTGCTGGCCGCCGTCGTCGACTCCGGGACCACCCTGCAGCTCGTCGACAACGGGGTGACGCGGCCGGTTCCCTTGCCGGGCAAGGCCGCCGCCCTGGCCGCCGGTCGACCCGGGGAGATCCTGGTCGCGGTGCCGAATGCGATCGTGCGCGTGGACGCCGCCACCGGGGCGACGAGCCAGATCAAGGTCGACGGGGATGTGCACGCGGTCGCGTTGCGCCCCGACGGATCCCTGGTCGCGGGTCTGGCGGGCGGCAAAGTGCTGCTGCTGGATGCCGAAGGGGCCGTGCGCCACACCATTTCGGGCCTGTCCTCGGCCGATGCGCTCACCGCCGGACCCGACGGGGTCGTGGTCCTCGACCGCCGCCAGACCGCCATCGCCGCGCTCGACGGCGACAGCAAGCTCGGGCTGTCGCTGCGCGCGGGCGACGGCGCCACCACCATGATCGGCGACCACTTCGGCCGCAGCCTGGTCACCGACACCGCCGGGGGCGAACTGCTGGTCTACACCGCCGATCCCTTGGTCCTGCACCAGCGTTTCCCGGTAGGCTCTGCTCCCTACGCACTCGCCTACGATCAGCGGTCCGAGACCGTGTGGGTGACGCTGACAGCCAGCAACGAAGTCGTCGGCTACGACCTGTCAACGGGTATACCGGTAGAGGTGGGGCGCTACCCGACGGTGCGCCAGCCCAACTCGGTCACCGTCGACAACCGCACCGGCGACATGTTCGTGGGATCCGCGACCGGCGACGGTCTGCAACGGATCGGCGCGGACCAGCGGAAGAGAGGGCAGTGATGGCTCGGGCCTCACGATCGGCGCACCAATCGCGCACATTACCGGAAGGCTGGGAGGAAACCAGCGACGAATGGGAATACGTGCCCCTGCGACTGCCGCCCGGCGTCAGCAGGGTCACCGCCGCCCTACGCCTGTCCATCCACGCGGAATACAGCGGCTGGGAACTGTCGCGCGTGCGCGCCTACACCGACGGTTCGCGTCGAGTGTTATTGCGCCGCCGCAAAACTCCCCTGCTATCCCCGACACCCGAGGCGGTGATGTAACCCGATATGTATGAGCGCCTGTACGCCCTGTTGCTGAAGGTGATGTTCCGACTGCAGCCGGAAACCATCCACCATCTGGCCTTCGCCGCCATGCGGCTGGCGACCCGGTTCGCCCCGGGCCGCCGCCTCACCGCCGCGATGCTCGTCGACCCCGACCCGATCCTGCGCACCCGAGTGTTCGGTGTGGACTTCCCCGCACCGCTGGGACTGGCCGCCGGGTTCGACAAGAACGCCGACGGTGTCGACGCATGGGGCCCGCTCGGGTTCGGCTACGCCGAAATCGGCACCGTCACCGCCCAGGCCCAGCCCGGCAACCCCGCGCCACGGCTGTTCCGGCTGCCCGCGGACCGCGCGCTCATCAACCGCATGGGCTTCAACAACTTCGGTGCCGCCGCCGCGGCCGAACACCTGGCCGCGCGGCGGCCCGGCGGTGTGCCCATCGGCGCCAACATCGGTAAGACCAAGGTCGTCGAACCCGAAGACGCCGCGAGCGATTACGCCATCTCGGCCAAACTGCTCGGCCCGCTGGCCGACTTCATGGTCGTCAACGTCTCCTCCCCCAACACCCCCGGCCTGCGCGACCTGCAAGCCGTCGAGTCCCTGCGCCCCATCCTGCAAGCCGTCCTCGACGAGGTCTCGATCCCGGTCCTGGTGAAAATCGCCCCCGACCTGTCCGACGAGGACATCGACGCCGTCGCCGACCTCGCCGTCGAACTCGGCCTGGCGGGCATCGTCGCCACCAACACCACCATCCGCCGCGACGGCCTGACCACCCCCGCCGCCGACGTGGAACCGATCGGCCCCGGCGGCCTGTCGGGCCCCCCGGTCGCCGACCGCTCCCTGGAAGTCCTGCGCCGCCTCTACGCCCGAGTCGGCGACAAACTGGTCCTCATCTCCGTCGGCGGCATCGAAACCGTCGACCAGGCCTGGGAACGCATCCTCGCCGGAGCCTCCCTCCTGCAGGGCTACACCGGCTTCATCTACGGCGGCCCCCTCTGGCCCAAACACATCCACCAAGGCCTGGCCACCAAACTCCGCACCCACGGCTACACCAGCCTCTCCGAAGCCGTAGGCGCAGACCACAAAACCCGCGCCTGACCCCGGTCGCCGCGGCCGCTGCCAACCCAGCGGCCGCGGCAACCGGCTACGTTCACCTCGAGGGTGGGATCAACCCCACAGATTCCGAGACCGCGGCCCCGACGCGGCCGATCCTCGCACCGACGAAACCACGCCTGCCAGCAGAGCTTCGGACTCGATGTCCTTCTCGCTCCCACGCGGAACGTCCGCGCTAGACATCCGCTCGGCAAGACGCTGCGCCAGCAGCACGACGGCCCGCTCGACGCCGATGCCCAAACACCTCGCCAAATCCGCCGCCCACAGATGGGCTGCCGCGTCGTGGACGATGGCCGGATCCGAGAGCACCTCGTCCAATTCCATTCCGGCCCACGCCTGTTCGCGGGTCAGGCGTCGGGTGGGCAGCCAGCTCAGCCGCCAGACGACTTCGCCTCGACGGGTCTCGCAGACGGCGAACTCAGGGCTGATATCGCTGGTCATCTCGCGACTGGTGATGTCGATCATTCGGTCCTCCCTCGGGCCGTGCGCGCGACGGGCAGGATCGCTGCCCGCTCACGCGGTCGGTGCGCTCGTCGCGGTCGATGTCCCGCGGCGGGCCGTTTGCTCCCTCATCGAATGCTGGACGGTTGCTATTTCATCGAATCCTCGGCCCCGCCCAGAATGTCGTGTTTGCTCGCTCCTCTCTCGGACTCGGGTACTCGCGGTCGGACCCCTCACGCCGACCGCCGTCGCAGCAGAAACACCGCCTGCTCCACCGGGATCCCCAACTCACCGGCGCTGGCGATCATGCGGCCCTGAACGATCTCGTCGCGGGAAAACGGATCGACGGCGACGATCTCGGCCAACACCATCGCCGCCAAGGCCTGGGCGCGAGTGAGCAATCGATCCGGCAACCAGCTGCACCGCCACGCCAGCGTCCACCGCTCGGCGACCCGCACCGCGCTCTCGCCGGTCAGGTCGCTGGTCATCGACCAGTCGTCGGTCGCGTAGATGGTCATAGCTCCCCCCGTTCGGCACGACGCCTGCGCAGGGTCTCGCAGGCCCGCTCGAGATCGATCTTCAGTTCGTCGGCGATAGCGTGGGCGCGCTGCCAGGCCGTCTCGGAGACGCAGGGCAGCTCACAGATCAACTCGGTGAGTTCCATTGCCGCCGAGGCCTGTTCGTGGCTGAAGAGTCGTTCCGGGCACCAGCTGATCTGCCAGGCGGGTTCGGGTCTGCGGGCAAGGTGCTCGGCGCATTCGGCGGTGAGGCTGGTGGTGATGGAGTGTCGGGCTCGATACAGGGTCATGGAAGCCTCCGGTGCGGAGTGGGGCGCCACTGTCCGGAGAGCGCGCGGTTTCGGGAATGTCGAACAGCGGCCGCTCATCGGTGTGCGGCCGGTGGTGGGGCGAAAGGTGTGCCCCGGATTGGAACAGTGGCGGCCGGGGTTGGATGGGGGGCGGGGGGTGCTCGGACCGAGGGATCCGTCCGATCAGACAACCGTGATGTCGCCATCCGTCTCGGGTTCACCGGCCGCGGCCCGCGTGCCTCTGCGGAAGTGTCGAATCAGGAGAACCGCTGTGCGCACCGGTACCTCCGAACCGCCTGGTAGGTGCCTCCTCTGAAGAATGGCATTTGTCAAAAGCATTGGCAATTGCCAACTTCCACCAGAGAATTGCCGGATTCGCTGTCAGATAAACCTGTTCGCCGGTATTGTTGGTAGTGGATGACGCGAAACCATGCTTCAGAACCAACCGAATCAACGCGGGATGCCGACGTGGCTCTCGTGTGTGAAGTGCTCCTGCGTTTGCGCAAGCGCTCCGGTGTGAGTGGGAAACGTCTGGGCGGCACCGAGATCGACCTCGAGCAGCTGCTGCGCCAGCCCGCCGTCGAGGCCTACGCCGAAACCGTGGCCATCAGCAGGGAGCAGGCCGCGCTCGAGGTGCTGCCACGACTTGCGCAACGGCTTCCGCCCACCACGCGTTTGATCGTCGATGTGGAGCTGCGCCTGCGACTGCTGCAGTCGGATCCGCCTGCTGGTATCGACCTGGGCGCGTTGTATGCCGAGGATCTCGGCGATCGGCGTGCGGCGCTGTGTGCTCAGTGGCAGTCGCTGCACGCCGCAGTGGGCGCAGCCGACTCGGCAGGCAGGACACCGTCGATCAGCACGTTGCGCAGCGTGCACGAGCGTCCGGCGTTTCGCGCCTTCGCCGAGCTGCTGGCCGCTGGAACCCTGAGCTTCGACGGCGGACTGACCGTGGTCGGTGACGCGGTGATGGATCACCGATACGCGGTGGACGAGATGCTGGCCTCGGGCATTGCGATCTGGGGCGATCTCAAGCGCGAACCTGGCGGAAAGGGGCTCAACCGCGCCCTGTTCGGTGCTCGACTCGGCATGGATACCCGGCTGGTGTGCGCGCTGGGTGATGACGAGGAGGGCAGGGTCGTCCTCGAGCACCTGAAGCTGAATGGCGTCGACACCCGCCTGGTCACCACCGTGCCGGGCATTCGGACCCCCGTCACCGCGGTGATCATGCCCAAAGGCGGGGAGCCGGGAAACATTGCCTCCAAGGACGATCGGTTGACACTGCTCGCCCGCGGGCATCAGCAAGGGAGTCTGCGCAATGCGTTGCGGCAGGCCGACGTCATCGTCCTAACCTTCGAACAGCTGGCGCAAATGGTCAACTGGGTCCTGGAGAATGTTCGTGATGTCGAGCGGCGGCCGTGGGTCCTGGTCAGTGCGGCCCCACCGCTGCAGGAACCGGGCCATTTGCGGACCGACATGCGCGGGATCGACTATCTCGTCGGGACACCCGCCGAACTGGTTCGACTGGCCGATCTGCCACAACCGGTGGATTCGGTCCTGGATACGACGTTGATCGGCGCGATCATCCAGGGCCTAGGGCGCGCACAGCGGCACAGCCGCACCGGCGCAACGAGTCCGGAGCCGACACCGGCGCGCGCCCGGGAAGTGTTCCTGAAGATCGCCGACCATCTGGTCGGCAACGTCCCCCGAACCGCTATCGACGAGGTCGACCAGGTGGTGGTCGACGAGGTGGCGGAGGCTCTGGTCAACAGGGTCGCCCCGGGTCTGCTCGGCAGGGGGGTGCAGTCGGTGTGCGCGATCAGGGGTGGCCGATGTCGCGCGTGGTCGGTACGCGGCGACTTCGCCGAGGCCGATTTCACCCTCGTCGACCCCGGAGCGGCAGTGAGTTCCGCGCCCTTCGTGGTCGCCCTGGCCTACCGTCTGGTTGCTTCCAGCACTCGGGCGGTGCCACGGCCACCGGCCGAGTTGGACGACTTTGCTTGGGCCACAGCGGCCATGTCGGTCAAACACCGCCATCCGGACAAAGGCGGACGCGACCTGACCGGACCCCAACTGATCCAAGCGATCGATAGGGCAACCGCGCAGGTCGAGATCGTGGTGCGTGACGTCGGCGACACGACCGAGTCGGGACGGCCGCCGCCGATCGATCAGGGAGCGCGACAGGGCCCGGCGGACAGCCGCGCCGACAGCTCCCCGTCGCGGTGATATTTTGTCCCGCAACAGCTTTCATCGACAAGCCGGTCGGGCATGATCGTCGCCGGAGACAGTCGGGCCCGGCGGCCACCACCCTGTGATCGGCGTCACTTCCACGAGGGGTAGGTTCTGCCCGGTGACATACACCGCCGAGAGTTTGCAGGCGTCCGTGACAACCGGAACACTGTGGGACGCCACGCTCGATCACATGGTCCTGCGCACCGAGCTCGGCGACTCCGGCCAGCAGTTGGCCTCCGATACCTCACATTCGCTCACCCGCCGTGGCCTGGAAATGCGGGTGCGTGTCGTCGAATTGGAGGCCGGGTGCGGATCCGCGATCATCGTCGGCGACCCTGAACATCATCCCCGCCCACTGGTACGGATCCATTCCCGGTGCCTGTACGGAGATGCGCTCGGCTCCGAGGACTGCGATTGCGGCCCCGAACTCGAACTGGCCATGGATCTCATCCAGGCCGAGGGGACCGGAGTCCTGCTCTACCTCGAGCAGGAGGGTCGCGGCGCCGGGCTGACGGTCAAGGCACAAGCCCTGCGGCTCACCGAGACCAAGGGCTGCACCACCTTCGAGAGCTACGACGAACTCGCGGTCGCGCGTGACTCCCGAAGCTACGGCGCCGCAGCCATTTTCCTGCGCGAGCAGCTCGAATTGACCGAACTGCGGCTCCTGACCAACAACCCCGGCAAAGTCACGTCCCTGCGCAAGCACGGATTGCACACCGACATGGTGCGCCTGCCCACCGCCCCCACCAGCCAGCGCGCGATTCGCTACCTCGAATCCAAACGTCAGCGTTCACGACACCTCTTGCCCCGCAGCGGTCTGTGGCAGGCACGCATCTGGGGAGTCCGCGTTGGCGTGGCCGCCATCGTCGTGTCGGGCGTGGGCGGAAGCCTGCTGCTGGCCCGCGAAGTCCTCGCCGTCCACGAATTCCTGGTATTCGCCTTGCTGTTCACCCACCCGGTCGGACGTTCGGCCCGCATGGGCGTCATGACGGTGAGGCACCGCCTGTTCCCACGACGAACCCGCAGACCGCGCCAATAGATTGACGAATGTCCACCACGAGTTCGACCGGCTGGTACGTAGCAATGGCAACAGGCGACATTCCCCTCGGCTCCGACATGATCGCGCCGGATGGCACGGTCCTCGCTGTCACCGCGGCCCTCAAGAGCCTGCGCAAACGCTCCGGTCTGGTCGCCGGTCGCGTGCACAAGGCTCAGATCGATCTTCGGAGCCTGTTGCGGCTCAGCGTGGTTCGCCACTACGCCCACCGCGTCAAGACGGCGCCCGAAGTCGCGCTGTTGGATGCGATCCGCCACGTTGCCTGCAATCTCGAGGTCACCGATCGCCTGATCGTCGACGCCGAGTTGTGTCTAGGGATGTTGGGTGACCACGCGCCGGCGGGCATCGACCTGCGGCAGTTCTACGCCACAGAGCTCACCGCACGGCGTCGCTACCTCACACTGCACTGGCGCCGACTTCACGAGGCACTGGGCGCGACGACGATTCCCGGCGCACCCAGCGTGCGAACCCTGCTCACCGCCATCGGCAATGATCGCGAGGGGCGTGAGATCCTCGACTACCTGGCCCGCGAGGGCGTCGACACCAGCCTGATCAAGATGGTCTCCGAGCTGAGCACCCCGGTCACCATCATGATCGAAGCCGCCGACGGCGAGGAATACACGCCGATCGCCGCCAAGAGAGGCCGCACCCAACTTGCCTCTTCCGACCTCGACCAAGCCGCCAACCTGCAGGCGTTCACCGATGTGAAAGCCGTACTGCTCACCTTCGAGCAATCCGTCCCTGTGATCGAACGGACGCTGGAAGCGGTTGGCGCGCAAAAGAACACGACCACGGAGCCTGGTCCGCCGTGGCTGGTAGTGAATGTGGCCCCGCAGCGCCCCTTGACCGCGGCGATGAGTGCGCATCTGTCGGCGATCGATCATCTGGTCGGCTCGCCCGACGAGATCGCCGCGCTGCGCCCGGATCAGCCGCCCGAGTCGGTGGCGGGATGGCTGCTCGGTCGCGGCGTGGGTTCGGTCTGTGTCATCGAACGCTCCCGATGCACCATTCACCAGGCCGGAGCCGGAACCATCGAGGTCTGCTTCTTCGACAACAGCTATCCCGGTGTCTCGGGTGCGGCCTCGGCGTTCTCCTCCGCCCTGACCTACCGACTCGTCTCACTCGATCGCGCCGCCGTCCCGGCCGACTTCGAATGGGCCACTGCGGCCATGGCCGATCTCAACCTGCGTGCCGCCCGCGTGCTACCCGGACACGGCACACCCGACACCATGTCAGCGGCCGCCGCGATCGACGCGATCATCGCCGAATCCTCGACGTTGCCGACAACCGAATGACGTGGTGGGCATTCCCCCGAACGAGCTCGGCCGCTCGGCCATAATTGCCGAAGGCAGGGCGGCAGGTGGTGTTGGCGTGAAAGAGCTTCAGGCAACCGCACATTCGCTGTTTCGCAAAGGACGCGAACTGAAGGTGCGGGTGAAGGAAGTGCGCGACGAAACCGGTATCGGGCACATGCTGATCTTCGGAGAGCCGACCGATGGGTGCCTGGTGCGTATCCATTCGCGTTGCCTCTACAGCGACACCCTCGGCTCCGACGACTGTGACTGCGGGCCCGAATTTCAACTGGCCCTGGACATGATCCAGGACGAGGGCGGCCAGGGTGTGGTGATCTACCTCGAACAGGAGGGGCGCGGATTGGGTCTGGAGGTCAAGGCGAGGGGGCTGCATGTCGGTGAGCAGACCGGCGCGAACACCTTCGACGCGTACCGCCTGCTCGGCCACCCGGAAGACTCGCGCACCTATGATCACGCCGCACACGCGCTCGCGAATCTGGGGCTGCGGGCGGTGCGCCTGATGACCAACAATCCCGACAAAGTGCAGGCGGTCGAAAACGCTGGGCTGTCGGTGCAGGCGATCCCCTTGTGCACTACCCCGCGCAGTACGCGGGCCGCGCACTACATGGCGGCGAAGGCCAAGCGGCGCAGCGCCTATTCACAGCTTCCGGCCTCGGATCGATAAATTCGGCCAACGGGGTGGCCGGTGTAGCCCGCGACACGATCGCGGCGATCTGGTTACGATGAGTGAGCCGCGCCACAGACGGCGCGTGGCCATCGCGGGATCGGGTTGGTCGTTCTCTCGGACGTCGGGGTTCGCGCAGGTGGTGCGCGTGTGGTGGGCGAAGCGAGAGGCAATCGGGAAAAGGGTTATGACGACTGACATCGGGTATGCACACGCATCTGGGAAGACCGTTTATACGATTCCGGAGGCGTTTCAGGAGACGTTGACGCTGCGGCCGGGGCAGGTGGCCTTGCGGACGGTCGGGGGGACACGGCAGATCACCTGGCGCGAGTACGGGGAGCGGGTGCGCAGCATCGCCGCCGGGTTGGCGGGGCTCGGGGTCGGGCACGGGGACACCGTGGGCATCATGTTGACCAACCGGCCGGAATTCAATCTGGTTGATACCGCGGCACTGCACCTGGGTGCGACGCCGTTCTCGATCTACAACACCAGCTCCCCCGAGCAGATCACGCACCTGTTCACCAATGCCGAGAACAAGGTGGTCATCACCGAACCGGCGTTCCTGGACACCGTGCGCGGCGCGGGCGTCGAGCTCGAACACATTGTGCTGGTGGAAGGTTCGGCCGCGGGCACCCTGACCCTGGCCGAGGTGGAGGCCGCACCCAAGGCGGACTTCGACTTCGACGCCGCCTGGCGCGCGGTGAAACCCGAGGACATCGCCACCCTCATCTACACCTCCGGCACCACCGGACCCTCCAAGGGCGTGGAGCTGACCCACGCCAACGTGGTTGCCCAGATCGTGGGATTGGTGCAGGGGCCGCTCACCGTCGGCCTCGACGACCGCTCGGTGTCGTATCTGCCCGCCGCCCATGTGGCCGACCGCATTTCGGGCCACTGCGCCAACCTGTTCACCGGCGTGCAGATGACCTGCGTGCCCGACCCGCGCGAAATCGCCGCCGCCCTGCCCGACGCGCGCCCCACCGCGTTCTTCGGGGTGCCGCGCGTGTGGCAGAAGATCAAGGCCGGGATCGACGCCAAGCTCGCCACCGAGGCCAGCCCGGTCAAGAAGGCCCTGGCCGGTTGGGCCCTCGGTGTCGGTGCGCAGGCCGCCCGCGCCGACCTGGCCGGAAACCCCCGCGGCGTGCTGCTCGACGTGCAACACAAACTCGCCGACGCGCTGGTGTTGAGCAAACTGCGCCACGCCCTGGGCTTCGACGAACTCAAGGTCGCCGCCTCCGGCGCCGCGGCCATCCCGCCCGAAACCCTGGAATACCTGCTGGGCCTGGGCTTCACGGTCACCGAGGTCTGGGGCATGTCCGAAACCTCGGGCGTCGGCACCTACACCCCCCTGGCCAAACCCAAGCCCGGCACCGTCGGCGTCCCGCTCGAGGGCGTGGAGCTGCGCCTGGCCGAGGACGGTGAGTTGCTCGTTCGCGGCGGCATCGTCACCCGCGGCTACCGCAAGATGCCCGACAAGACCGCCGAGGCCATCGACGCCGACGGCTGGCTGCACACCGGCGACGTGGCCACCATCGACGGCGACGGCTACGTCAGCATCGTCGACCGCAAAAAGGAACTCATCATCAACGAGGCGGGAAAGAACCTGTCTCCCACCAACATCGAGAACACCGTCAAGGCGGCGTCCTCGCTGGTCGGCCAGGTGGTGGCGATCGGCGACGCCAAACCCTACATCGCCGCGCTCATCGTCTTGGACCCCGACACCGCCGTGGTCCGCGCCAAAGCCCTGGGCACCCCCGACGCCGACCTGAAAACCCTGGCCGCCCACCCGGAAATCGTCGCCGAGATCAAGGCCGCCGTCGCCATCGCCAACGCCAAACTCTCCCGCGTCGAACAGATCAAACGCTTCACCATCCTCGAGGCGGGCTGGGAACCCGGCGGCGACGAGTTGACCCCCACCCTCAAACTCAAGCGCAACCCCATCGCCACCAAATACGCCACCGAAATCGCCTCCCTCTACCTCACCCCGCCCCCGGAAGGCGTCATCAACATGAGCTGACCCCCACCGGGTGATCAGCACACGAACGTGGGCCCGGACGAAAAGTCCGGGCCCACAGCCGTATCAGCGTGCTCTGAGCCAATCGCTCGGGGACACAGCAGGTTCGAGGCCTATTTCTGCTCGTGGGTGCCGATGATCGTCGCACGCCCGATGGCGTGCATGAACAAGTTGAAGCCCAGGTAGGCGGGTGAGGCGGTCTCGTCGACCTCGAGGCGCTCCACACCCACCGCGTGCACGACCACGAAATAGCGATGCGCCCCGTGCCCGGCGGGCGGGAACGCGCCGGTGTATTCGCGCAGGCCCGCGTCATTGCGCAAATGCAGCGCACCGGCGGGCAGCGTGCCGCCCGCGCTGGCCTGCCCGGTCTCGAGGCTGGTGGTGGTGACCGGCACATTGGCCAGCACCCAGTGCCAGAAGCCCGACGCGGTCGGGGCGTCCGGGTCGTACATGGTGACCGCGAAACTCTTGGTCTCCGCGGGGAATCCGGACCAGCTCAGCTGCGGGGAGATATCGCGCCCGCCCGCCCCGCCCAACGCGCTGACTTGGTCCAACTGCAGCGGCTTGCCGTCGCTGATATCGGTGGAGGTGAGGGTGAACTCGGGCAGCTGCGGCAGCGCGGCATACGGGTTGTACGAATAATCCGGCACGTCGGGTCCTTTCGATTCGTCAGCTGTGCAGAAGGAAGTGTTCCAGCACGCGGGTGCCGAATTCGAGCGATTCCACCGGAACCCGCTCGTCGACCCCGTGGAACAGCGCGGTGAAATCCAACTCCGGGGGCAGGCGCAGCGGCGCGAACCCGAAGCAGCGAATCCCCAACTTGGCGAAGGCTTTCGCGTCGGTGCCGCCCGAGAGCATGTAGGGCACCGTCCGCCCGGCCGGGTCGTGGGCGAGGATCGCGTCGTTCATGGCATCGACCAGATGCCCGTCGAAGGTCGTCTCGTACGAGTCGAGCTTGGTGATCCACTCACGCTCCACATCCGGGCCGATCAACGCGTCGACCTCCCGCTCGAACGCGGCCTGGCGCCCCGGCACCACCCGGCAATCGACCACGGCCTCGGCGGTCTGCGGAATCACATTCGCCTTGTAGCCCGCCCGCAGCATCGTCGGGTTCGCGGTGTCACGCAACGTCGCGCCGATAATGCGTGAGATGGTGCCGAGTTTGGCGAGCTGGCCCTCGATATCCGGTGAGGCGGGATCGAATTCGAGCCCGGACTCCTCGGCCACCGCCGCCAAGAACTCCGCCACCGAATCCGAGACCACCAGTGGGAAGGTGTGGGTGCCCAGCCGCGCCACCGCCTGGGACAAAATGGTGACCGCGTTGTCCTCGTGCAGGAACGACCCGTGCCCGGCGCGCGCCTTGGCGCGCAACCGCATCCAGCCCAGACCCTTCTCCGCGGTCTCCACCAGATACAGCCGACGCTCACCACCATCGGGGCGCGGCACCGTCAGCGAAAACCCGCCGACCTCCCCCACCGCCTCGGTGACCCCGTCGAACAGATCGGGCCGATGCTCCACCAGCCACTGGCAACCCCAGCGCCCGCCGTTCTCCTCATCGGCCACGAACGCCCACACGATATCGCGCGGCGGCACCGTGCCCTCGATCTTGAACTGCCGGGCCACGGCCAACATCATGCCGACCATGTCCTTCATATCGACCGCGCCGCGCCCCCACACGTACCCGTCGCGCACCGCACCGGAGAACGGATGCACACTCCAGTCGGCCGCCTCGGCGGGCACCACATCCAGATGCCCGTGCATCATCAGCGCACCCCGCGAGGAGTCCGCGCCCTTCAATCGAGCGAACACGTTCCCGCGCCCAGGAGCCCCCGACTCCACGTATTCGGTCTCGTACCCGGCTTGCTCGAGCTGCTCGGCCACCCACAGCGCGCACTCGCGCTCGCCCTTGGTGGTTTCCAGTTCACCGGTATTGGAGGTGTCGAACCGGATCAGCGCACTGACCAGGTCCACCACTTCCGACACGGCACGCGGGGTGTGGGTTTCGGCGATTTCGGACACGTCACTTTCCTACCACTAACCCGACACCGTGCACCTCACCGCCGTCCACGCCCCCGCCCCCACACCCAGCACAACCCACTCGCCAACAGTTGAAATCACCCGTCGCCCAAGCCTTCCCCGAGCTGCCCTGTGGCACACCCCGGCGGGATTTGTCCGAATCAGCCTCCAGGATGTGCCACTCGCTCAGCGCAGGAAACGGATGGTGGTGGTGAGCGTGGCCAGCAGGGGGTCCAGGTGTTGGTCGGCGATGCGGCGTTCGAGCACGGCCAAATCGACGCGGGGCGCGGTGGCCCACAGCTCGCCGATATGGGCTTGAACATCGACATCGGTGGCGGCCAGCACCCACAGCAGCGGCGGCCACAGGCGGGCGGCCTGAGCGAGGGCGGGCAAGGCCAGCACGGTCGGGGTGTCGAGCTGAGCCAGCCGCAGCCCGGCGCGACGGCGCACCTCGGCGGGAGTTCGTGCGAGGGGTTCGAGCGCGCCGCGCAGGATCGCCACCTCGGTGCTGCCGCCCACCGCGTCGACGAGCATCTCGGCCACCTCCGACAACACCGGATTCAATGCCAGCCGCGTCAGCGCGTTCGGGCTCAGATGCCCCAGGAAACGCAGCATGTCGGGGGTGGCGTCGGCGGCGATGAACGTGGTGATCAGATCCGCGATCGCCGAGGGCGGAGCCACCTCGAACAGAATGTCACCGACCGCGGCGATCACCTCCGGACTGCAGCGCGCGAACACCGACAGCGCCGCCAGCCGTAACTCCTTGGAGCCGTTGACGACCGTGCCCAACAGCCGCGGCAGCCGCTGACTGCTGCCCGCCAGCAACTGGCGCACCACCGCGCTCAACGCTTCACCCGAATACGCGTAGGACGCCGAGAAGATCAGCCCCTCGTCATCGGGCACCCCCTCCTCGACCGCGCGAATCAGCTCCGGTGTCGCATAGGCCAGGAACGGACCGGCGGTGATGTAATCGCGGCGCGCCAACAGCTCGTTGAGGATCGCCACCACCGGCGCGGGCGGCGCGTCGTCGGCGAGCTGACCGACCGTGCGCGGATCCAGAAACGGCGCGCAGTCCGCGGCGTAGCCGACATCCATGCGCAGCAACGCCTCGATCGCCTTGTCCGGATAGATCACCCCGATCGCCCCGGCCGCGCGCCCGGTCATGGTGGGCGGCACCAACTTCTGCACGATCGGCAACGAAATGGCCAGCGGGATCAGCGGAACCAGCGCCGCGATCCGCTCGAAGACGACCTTGTGCTGGTCGAACAGCGGGGCCGCCAGCCGTTGCTGCAGCTCGTGCAGCCGATGCGGGCCGAGCTTCTGGAGGTGCGCGAGCCGCTCCACCGGGACGTGCAGGGTCCGGGCCAGCAGCACCAGTTGGGCTCGCGTCACCAGATCGGTCATGAGACCGGCCGGTTAACGCATCCCTGGCAAACCGCGAATTCGACTGTGGCGGCCATGCTTTCCCCGTTTCCCCGGAAGGCCTGGACCCGGCCACCCGATGTCGACCGCCCATCATAGAGGTGACTACCGGGCGAAAAGTGCAAAAAGTGCAGAGTGCCTGTACACCGTTAGGATGCGGCCATGAGTCAACCCGCGGGGTGGTACCCCGAGCGTCCCGGATCCCCCGTGCTGCGCTGGTGGGACGGCAGCCAATGGACCAATCACACCCAGCCCCACCAGCAACCGGGACAACCCGCCCAGCAACCCGACCGGGCCGCGTCCGACCAGTACACCCAGCAGCCCCGCCCCCAGCAGGCGAACCAACCCCACACCGGCGGACAGCCTTTCGCCCCGCAGTCCCAGACCGGCGGACAGCCCTTCGCGCAGCCTCGCACCGGCGGACAGCGCCTGGCCCAACCGCACACCGGCGGACAACCCTCTGCGCCGCAGCAACTCGGCGGGCAACCCGTGGCCCAGCAATCGCAGCCGCATCAGGTGCCGCAGTCTCAGCAGCCCTACGCGCAGCAGCAGTACGGTCAGCAGCCCCAGCAGTTCGGCCAGCCCGCACAGCAATTCGGGCAGCGCCCGCCGCAGCCGGGTCAGCCCTACCCTGGGCCGCCGCATCAGTTCGGTGGGCGCAGTGAGGCCACCCCGTGGGAGCTCGAGATCGGCAGCGCCAACAATCCGGCCGATATTCAGCGCCAGGTGCAGCAGCAGGCCGGTATCGCTCCGAGTCAGGCCGGAGGCGGCACCGTGTTCACCGAACCGGTGCTGGTGGTGAACCAGAAGGTCAAGTTGATCGAAATGGTCAACGAGTACAGCGTTTTCGACCAGCACGGCCGCCAGATCGGCGCGGTCGCCGAGGTCGGGCAGTCCGCGCTGAAGAAGGCCGTGCGGTTCCTGTCGAGCTACGACCAGTTCATGACCCACAAGCTCGAGATCCGCGATGCGCACGGCCAGTGCCTGCTGCGAATCACCCGACCGGCCAAGGTGTTCAAGTCCAAGTTCCTGCTCGAGCACGGCAATGGCGCCCCGATCGGGGAGATCATCCAGGAGAACATGATCGGCAAGATCAACTTCTCCTTCGTGGTCGGCGGCCAGCAGATCGGCGGCATCCGCGCCGAGAACTGGCGGGCCTGGAATTTCGCCATCCACGACCACACCGGCCAAGAGGTCGCCCGCATCACCAAGACGTGGGAGGGCCTGCTCAAGACCATGTTCACCACCGCCGACAACTATGTCGTGCAGATCCACCGCCAGCTGCCCCAGCCGCTGCTGTCGATGGTGGTGGCCTCGGGCCTGGCCATCGACACCGCCCTCAAACAGGATTCGCGCGGCTGGAACTGACCGCGCAAGCGGTGCGCAAGCGCACGCAAGGGCCCGGCAATCGGCCACCGCCACAGTGGTTGCCATGAACGAGACACGAGATGTGGTGGTGGTCGGAGCCGGACCGGTCGGGCTGATGCTGGCGTGCGAGCTGCGCCTGGCGGGCGTGGACGTGCTCGTCGTCGAGCGACTGACTACCCCGGACATGACCATCAAGGCGGGTGGCATCAACGCCCCCGTCGCCCAGGCGCTGGACCGGCGCGGCCTCGAGCCCGCGTTGCGCGCGGCCCACGACGCGGCGATCGCGCGAATGATGGGGCTTTTCGCGCAGCCGAAGACCCCCGCCGAGCCCGCCACGTCCGCGGAACCTACAGCTCCCGCCGCCCCGGCGCGCCCGCGTGCGGGCGGGCATTTCGCGGGAATCATGCTCCACGCGGACCGCATCGACACTGAGGACCCGGCCTTCGCCGATCTCGGCCCGGCCGCCGAGTCCCGCTTCGTCGACCAGCAGGCGCTCGAGGCGATGCTGGCCGCCCGCGCCGCCGAACTCGGGGTGCCGGTGCGCCGCGGGGTCGAGGTGCACGGCTTCGACGACGACGGCATCGGGGTCACCGTCGACTGCGGCGAGCACCGTGTGCGCGCGAGCTGGCTGGTCGGCTGCGACGGCGGCCGCAGCACCGTGCGCAAACTCGCGGGCTTCGAATTCCCGGGCCTGGACCCGGAAATCACCGGCCGCCAGGCCATGGTGGAGATGACCGGCGCGGAGAACGTGCCCCGTGGCTGGAACACCACCCCCACCGGCATCTACGTCTACGGCCCCACCCCCGGCCGCATCCTGACCGTCGAACTCGACGGCCCGCCCGCCGACCGGCTCACCCCCGTCACCGCGCGCGAGCTCGAGGACAGCTTCGAACGCGTCACCGGCGTGAAAGTCCATATCAGCAACGTGATTTCGGCGACCCGCTTCACCGACAACACCCGCCAGGTCCCCGACTACCGCAAGGGCCGGGTGCTGCTGGCCGGGGACGCCGCCCACGTGCACTCCCCCTTCGGCGGCCAGGGCCTCAACCTCGGCATCGGCGATGCGGTGAACCTCGGCTGGAAACTCGCCGCGGTGATTCGCGGCCGGTCCTCGGAGTCGTTGCTGGACACCTACTCTCGCGAACGCCACCCCATCGGCGCCTGGGTCCTGGACTGGACCCGCGCGCAGGTCGCGCTCATGCGCACCGACCCCCGCAGCCGCGCCCTGCGCACCGTCGTCACCGAACTGCTCGACACCCCCGACGCCGCCACCCTCATCGCCAAACGCCTCGCGGGCGTCCTACACCGCTACGACCTGGGCAGCACCGACCCCCTCGTCGGCACGGCGACACCGGATTTCGAACTCGCCGACGGCACCCGCCTGGCCGAACACTTCGCCTCCGGCAAGGGCGTCCTACTCGACCTCACCGACTCCCCCGAAACGCGTGCCACCGCCGCACCCTGGTTGGACCGAGTCGAGGTGGTCACCACCAAACCTGCCCAACCCCGAGACCCCCTGTCCCTGCTGATCCGCCCCGACGGCATCATCGCCTGGACCTCCACCACCCCGCACTCTCTCGAATCCGCGCTGACCGAATGGTTCGGCCCCGCCCAACCGCCTCAGCTGGATGCAAACCTCGAAGTAAGTCTCTGATCAGCAAGTACGTACTTGTGGGGTGATCGCGCACCCGGCAATCTCGACATCAGCGCGCGCCGAGAACATTCGCCTGATGATCGATAAAGGAGTTGTCCCCCAATGACGAACACTCAGCACAGCCCGGTGACGGTGCTCGGGCTCGGCGCGATGGGTAGCGCGTTGGTGCAGACCTTGCGCAAGGCCGGGGTGGCGACCACGGTGTGGAATCGCACGCCCGGCAAGGACGCCGAACTGGTTGCGGCCGGGGCGGTTTCGGCGGGCACGGTCGCCGAGGCGGTGCGCGGCGGTGAATTGGTGATCACGGTGCTGTTCGATCACGCCTCGGTGCACGAGACCCTCGACCCGATCGTGTCCGAACTGGCGGGCAAGCAGCTGCTCAACCTGACCAGCACCAGCCCCGAACAGTCCCGGGAGCTGGCCCGCTGGGCCACCGAGCACGGCATCGATTTCCTCGACGGCGGCATCATGGCGGTCCCACACATGATCGGCGGCGAGGGCTCGAGCATTCTCTACAGCGGCTCCCAAGCCCTCTTCGACCGGCATCGACCGCTTCTCGAACTGTGGGGCAGCGCCGAGTTTTTCGGGACCGACGCGGGCCTGGCCGCGCTCACCGACTTCGCTCTGCTGACCAACATGTATGCCATGTTCGGCGGCTTCTTCCAGGGCGCGGCCCTGGTCGGTTCGGCCGGAGTGTCGGCCACGGAATTCGCTGCGCGCGCGGCCGCTTACATGACGGCCATGGCCCAACTGCTGCCCGGCTACGCGCGCATCATCGACACCGGCGATTACACCAGCGAGGTCTTCCAGGACCTGGTGTTCACCAAGTCCGCCATGGACGCCCTGCGCCAAGCCGCAGCCGATGCCGGAATCAGCGCCGAACCACTGTCGGGCATCGCCGGATTGGTCGACCGCCAGGTCGCCGAGGGCCATGGCGCGGCGGCCTTCGAACGCAGCGCCGAGGCCCTGCGACAGCGCTGAACCGCCACGGGTACACCGGCTCCGAATGCCGCTGTGGCCCCTCGCGATCGTCGAATCGCGAGGGGCCACAGGCGTATTGCACGACGTGCACGCACACGGTGCACCCGGCGTTATTGCGTCGACTGCAATGTCGCGGTCAATGTCGTCAACTGCTCATCGAGCCCGAGATCGGCGATGCGCTGCCCGATCTCGGCGCGCTCGAGCACCGGCAGCGCCGACCACACTTCCCCGATCCGCGACTGCGCATCGGGCTCGGCGGTGGCAAGCACCTTCAACAGCGGCGGCCACAGATGCGCGGTGGCCGCCACCTCCGGAAGCCGAGCCAGCGTCGCGGTATCGAAATGCGATACCGCCCCGCCGATCCGACGCGAGGTCACCACCTCGGTGCGCTCACCCAACGCCAACAGACCCCGCCACACCGCGGCCTCGTCGCAGCCGTCGACCGCCGCGGCGACCACGTCCACGGCCTCGGGGTCGCGCAGGATCGGATTGGCCGCCAACAGATCCAACGCGCCCGGGCTGAGCTGCCCGACGAAGCGCAGCGTCTCCGGCACCGCCCCGGCCGCGAGGAACGTCTCGGTCAGATCGGCGATCTCATCGGCCGACCCCAGATCGAAGAGAATATCGCCGATGGCCACCACCACATCGGTGTCGCAGCGCGCGAACACCGACAGCGCCGCCAGCCGCAACTCCTTGGACCCCTGCAGAATCGTGCGCACCAGCTTCGGAATGCGCCGCCCTTCCCCGGCGAGCAGATGCCGGATGATGACGCTGATGTTCTCCCCGGAATACGAGTACGACGCCGAGCGGATCAGCCCCTCGTCATCGTGCACGTCCTCCTCGACCGCACGCACCAATTCCGGTGTCGCATAGGCCAGAAACGGCCCCGCGGTGATGTAGTCCCCGCGCCGCAACAACTCGTTGATGATCGCCATGACCGGCTTCGGCGGCGCCACATCGGCCAACTGCCCGACACTGTGCGGATCCATGTACGGCGCGGCCTCGGCGGCATAGCCCGGCTCGAGCATGCCGACCGCCTCGGCGGCCTTCTTCGGATGATCCACCCCGATCGCCCCCGCCGCGCGCCCGGCCATCACCGGCGGCACCATCTTCTGCACCAGCGGCAGCGAGATCGACAGCGGAATGATCGGCACCAGCAGCGACAGCCGCGAGAAGATCGCATTGTGCTCGGCGAACATCACTTTCGCCATGCTTTCCTGCAGTTCGTGCAGGTGCGCCGCACCCAACTTCTCGAGATGCGCCAGCCGCTCCTCGGGCACGTGCAAGGTCCGCGACAGCAGGGTGATCTGCGCGCGGGTCACCAGATCGCTCATCGCCGCTACCCGAGCTTGTTGCCGAACATGATCTTCTTGGCCGCGGTCCGCAACGGCCACGGCAGCGCGCCGACGGTCTTGTCGACCGCCTCCACCATGGCGGCGTTCTCGGTGCGCCGCGCCTGCTGGAAGATGCCCAGCAGATCGGCGGTCTCGGCCTCGCTCAGCAGGTCGAGCGCCGCCAACGGCCCACCCAATTCCCGTTCCAATTCGGCTCTGGCACCCACTGATTCGTCCCCATTCTCCGGAATGACCCGGATCACCCCTTTTGTACGTCTACCAATCTCTACCAAGATCGTTGGCACCGCGCCAGACAACAACGGCCAGAATCGCATCAAGTGAGGGCGGCTGCCAGCATGGGAGGTTCGCCTCGACGGGTGCGGGTTGCCGACCACACCGGGTTCGCCGGTTCTTTCGCGGGTGTTCATGTGGCGTTGTGGCGGGGGGTGCCGCAGGGAACCCGTTGCCCTGCACGATCGGCCACGTGCGCATCGTTCAGCTGGCGAATTTCTACGGTCCACGCTCGGGTGGGCTGCGCACGGCGCTGCACCACCTGGGCGAGGGCTATGTGGCCGCCGGGCACGAGGTGGTGCTGATCGTGCCGGGCACCAGGCGGGCCGAGGAGGTGCTGCCCAGCGGGGTCCTGCGCATCACGGTGCCCGCACCGGAGATTCCGTGGACCGGCGGCTACCGGGCCGCCGACCCGCGCCGGGTCGCCGACACCCTGACCGGATTGCGCCCGGATGTGCTGGAGGTGTCGGATCGATTGACGCTGCGCGGGTTCGGCCGCTGGGCCCGCCGCCGCGACATCGCGGGCGTGATGATCTCCCACGAACGCCTGGACCGGCTGCTGGGCCAGATCATGCCCGGCCCGATCGCGCGCCGCGCCGCCGATATCGCCAACCGGCGCACCGCCCAGAACTACGACATCGTCGTGTGCACCACCCAGTTCGCGCGCGAGGAATTCCAGCGCATCGATGTCGAGAACGTCGAATTGGTGCCCCTCGGCGTGGATCTGGACATGTTCCGCCCCGACCGCCACGACCTGCGCCTGCGCACCGACCTCGGCGCGACCGACTATCCGCTGCTGGTCCACTGCGGCCGCCTCTCGGTCGAAAAGCGCGTCGACCGCAGCATCGCCGCCGTCAGCGCGCTGCGCCGCCGCGGCCTGGACACCCGCCTGGTGGTCGCGGGCGACGGCCCGCGCCGCGACGCCCTCGAACGCCAGGCCCGCCTGATCCCCCCGCTCTCCGACGGCCAACCCACCGTCCACTTCGCCGGATTCATCAGCGACAGACCGGCTTTGGCCACCCTACTGGCCACCGCCGACGTCTCCCTGGCCCCCGGCCCGCACGAAACCTTCGGCCTGGCCGCCCTCGAGGCTCTCGCCGCGGGCACCCCCGTCGTGGCCAGCCGCTCCTCGGCCCTGGCCGACATCGTCACCGCCGAGGCGGGCGCGGTCGCCGCCGACCATCCCCGCGCCTTCGCCGAAGCCGTCACCGACGTCCTGGCCCGCCCCCTCGGCCAGCGCCGCCGGGCCGCCCGCCACCGCGCCGAGCAATTCACCTGGTCCGCAGCCGTTTCCGGCATGCTCAGCCTGCTCGGCTCGGCCTGATCCCGGCCCGCCGTGCGACCGCCCCTCAGTCGCGGGTCGGGTCGGGCTGCCACGGAATGTACGGGCGGCCCGCGGATTCGGCGGCGGTCTTCGACGAATTGAGCTGGTAAGGCGTAATGCCGCCGGGCTGCCACGGGCCCGCCGAGCCCGCCGCGATCGCGGCGTCGGCCTTCGGGACGAGGCCGATCTCAGTGCGCACCACGGTGATCGGCCGATCGGCCAGGGCGAACCAGTCCAGGTCCAGGAAGTCGTGGCTGCCCCGGGTCAGCGCGCCGCGTCGCATGGCGTCGCCGAGACGCTGCGCCATGCCGCGCGTGCGCAGGTGGCCCTCGTCGGCCTCGAACAGGCCCGCGCCCGCGCGCAGATAGCCGGTCTCGAACAGTGAGATGACCATGGCCAGCAGGCTGAACGCGCGCGGATCGTCATTGGCGCGGGCCATGAACGCGAAGACCTCGATCTCGTTCTCGAGCGTGGTGCCGTAGCCCGCGAGCACATGCACCCAATCGTGTTGGGCCAGCAGCGGCGGCGCGGAACCGGGCAGGCCCGGGGTGACGAAGCCGCGGTCGCGGTAGAAGTCGGCGACCCCGCGCCCCAGCGTGCCGACCGGCAGATCCCACAGTTCGGCCCAGCGTCCGGCCAACGCCGGATCATCGGTGACCGCACTCCAGGAGCTGTCCAGGCCCTCGGTGTGCAGCGCACCCAGCCGCAGCGCGTCCACACTGCCCAGATAGCCGTTGCGGGAGAAGTCGACCGCCGCCAAATCGACCGCGCCCTCGGCATACAACCGCGCCACGGTGATCATCTCGTCGTCCACACCCAACGCGTCGGCGAACTCGCGCAGCCGATCGGCGACCTGCTCGGGCAGCGGCCGCACCACCAACGCCGCCAACAGCGCGATCTGCAGCACCCGCTCCCGAAAGATCAGATTCCGCCGCGCCATCCCCGCCGCGAATTCCGCCGCCCCGATCGGCGACACCTCCGCCAACTCCACCGGATGCCCCGTCATCGACAAGAACAGCGCCGGAATCAGCAACTGCTGCAACGGCGTCAGCCCCTCGACCCCACCCACCGCACTCACCACGCCACGCGCCACGAACCGCACCTCCGCCGCATCCGGCGGCGTGAGCAGCACCTCGTCCATCTCCCACAGCCTTCCAACGATCATGTCCCGCACCGGCCCCGCCCATTCTCGCCACGAATCACCCACCCCGCCCGTTCATTTCACTGTCGGCGTAGGGCGTCCGATACCGGTCGCCCTCCTGAACACGCCACCGGCTCATCGACTCCGAATCACGCTCGAGGAGGTGATAGTGAATGAACCCATTACAGATGCTGTGCGACTGGATGTGCGCGATGATGCCGGGCTGCTGCGGCGGCATGACCGTCATGTAAGGAGCGGTCTACCCCGGGGCTACGGCCCCGGGTTTCCGATTTGAACGGGATTTCATCAGCCACAGTATCCGTTTCGCGATGGCTCATCCGCTCAACGGTTGATCCCCGGCGGGGGTCGGGGAAAGCGGTACTGCGTCCGCGTGGAGATCGCTCGCGCAGGTCGGTCGGGTCTACACCCCAGCGGGCGTGAAAGACCTGATCGATCCGAGCGAGGACTGCCTGTTTGCCGAGCCGGAGCCAGCCACACGGGTGCTGCTGCGAACGTCGCAAGATCGTGCGGGCTCCGCTGATGTCGGCATGCAGACGTTTATTGCAGAATCGGCATCGGTGCCGGGACTGCGTGGTTCTGTTGCGGCGGTCGGCGTAACCGCAACCGGTGCAGGTTTGGGAGGTGTAAGCAGGATTCACCTCGACTACCAGGATTCCATGAGTCTCGGTGAGTGAAGCGAGCTTCGCGGCGACAGCAGCACGTCCAGCGCGGGTGACCAGCCGGTTCATCTGCCGAGACAGGCCACCACCGCTGAACCGCAGACGTTCCACAACAAGGGATTTCACATCCTCGTCGGCGAGCTGGTTGAGGATACGGCCAACTTCATTGCGGATGTATCCTCGGATGCGGGACTGGAGCCTGCGATAGCGGGCCGAATTCTTCGGTTTGAGCCGGTTGGACTGCAATGCCTTGGTCAGTGTTACGAGCTCGGCATCGCGGGCTTTGAGCCAGACCAACAACTCTCGGCCCATTAGGCGCCCGTCGGAGGTTGCGAACAAGGTCGACAATCCCCAATCCAGACCGAGATCGTGCCCGTCGGTTCGCCTTGGTGCGGGGTCGGACTTCTTAACCAATTCGAATCGGGCGTCACCGTTGTCGGTGATGTGGATCTGACAGAAGTTTCGAATCGTTCCGGGAGCAGCGTCGAAATAATCGTTGCGGTGCAATGGGATCTGTACCGGCGCGCCCTTGCGCAAGGTTGACACCCTCACCCAGTAGTCGGCATGGGCTGTTCGGGAGTCGGTGACGACCGCGATCGCGCCGTCCATCGCCATCGTGCGGACACGCGACAAATCCGGAAACGGGTGTCGCCACAACCAACGGGCTACCAACCGCTGTGATACAGCCAGCGCCTCGGCGCTGACCTCAACCCGCTTTGCTGGGTTCTCGTGTTCCACCAGCAGAGTGGTCGTCGACCACCATGCAGTGAAAGCGTTGATACGGAACAGATCTGAACGCAGCTCGTCGGCGATATCGAGGTCGCGGATCATCTCACGAATACCGATTTTCGCAGTCTCGCGCCATGACGAAAGCGCAGCGTTGACCTGGTTGACCACCGATTTCCATTGCCGTGCCGAGAGATAACCGGGCAGATCCGTGGTCGGCAACCAGCCCAATCGCATCTGTCCGGACTGCAAGGCGCGCACCTGTAGCAGCTGAACGTGGACCAGACCGCGCTGCCACCAGGGCAATACGGCAACGACCGCCGCGAGCTTGGACTCGTTCGCGGTGGTTGCCAACTGGTATGCCCGTATCACGGGTACGACCGTGCCTGCATGCCCAGAGATCTACCAGAGGCCACCGACAAGAACCCGATCGAATGATGGAGGAACTCTCGACGACCGTTCGATCCTCGCCGCCGTGCTGGCCTGGCTGCGCGCGGGCTACCCACACGGTGTCCCGCGTGAGGACTACGTGGCGCTGTTCGCGGTGCTGCACCGCAAGCTCACCGATCGCGAAGTCGACGAGGTGATCGAACAATTGCTGGCCTCCGATGGCGTGCTCGACCGGGCCGCCATCGAGACCGCGATCGCGAAACTGGCCCACGAGAAACCCGGCGCGGAGGACGTGAATCGGGTCGCGGCCCGATTGGCCGCCGCCGGTTGGCCTTTGGGCCACCCGTCCGAGGCGTGAAGCGCGCACGGCAGGGAAGTCCGATCGCATGGCCCTCTCCGAACTGCTCGCGCGCATTGTCGCGTGGCTGCGCGCGGGCTATCCGCAGGGCGTGCCCGACACCGACTATCTGCCGCTGCTGGCGGTGCTGGCCAAGCGGCTCACCGAGGACCAGGTGCGACAGGTGGCCGCCGAGCTGATCCTGCTCGGCGCGCTGCCCGCCGACCGCGCCGATGTCGGGGTCCTCATCACCAAGCTCACCGACGAGATGCCGCGCGAACGCGATCTCGAGCGGGTGCGCGCACAGCTGCGCGCGGGCGGCTGGCCGATCGACGAGGGCTGGCCACAAGCCTCGGAGTGAGGCCCTCCCGCACCGCCGAAGATGCTTCGGTGTGACCCACCTCGCATCCGCTAATTTCGCATATCAAGGAGCGAAAATCGCTCATTGAAGAATCATCTTCAGCGCTCTGGTGATG
Organism: Nocardia sp. CDC160; assembly: GCF_035818795.1. Taxonomy (NCBI): domain Bacteria; kingdom Bacillati; phylum Actinomycetota; class Actinomycetes; order Mycobacteriales; family Nocardiaceae; genus Nocardia; species Nocardia sp. CDC160. Next base: position 270,138 of record NZ_JAYKYT010000004.1, read on the forward strand.
ATCTCGCACAATATTCATAATCACTCCCGAGTGGCGATCCCACCGACCCAGTCGAATCAAGCGAGGAGTGGCATGAAGATCGGAATCCCCCGCGAGGTGAAGAACCACGAATACCGCGTGGCCTGCACCCCCGCCGGTGTCCACGAACTGGTCGCCCGCGGCCACGAGGTCTACGTCGAAACCGGCGCGGGCGTCGGCTCCACCTTCGAAGACGACGCCTACCGCTTCGCCGGTGCCCAGGTGCTCGACCACGCCGACGAGGTGTGGGGCACCGCCGATCTGGTGCTCAAGGTCAAAGAGCCCATCGCCGAAGAATATTCGCGCCTGCGCGCCGATCAGGTGCTGTTCACCTACCTGCACCTGGCCGCCTCGAAGGAATGCACCGACGCGCTGCTGTCCTCGGGCATCACCTCCATCGCCTACGAAACCGTCACCGCGCGTGACGGTTCCCTGCCGCTGCTGGCGCCCATGAGCGAGGTCGCGGGCCGCCTGGCCCCGCAGGCCGGTGCCTACCACCTGATGCGCCAGGGCGGCGGCCGCGGCGTGCTCATGGGCGGCGTCCCGGGCGTGCGCCCGGCCAAGGTGGTCGTGCTCGGTGCGGGCGTGTCCGGCCGCAATGCCATCGCCGTCGCGCACGGCATGCACGCCGATGTCACCGTCCTGGACCTCAACATCACCCGCCTGCGCGAGATCGACGACCTCTACCACGGTCAGGTCCGCACGGTCATGTCCAACCGGCTCGAGGTGGAGAACCTGGTCCGCGAGGCCGACCTGGTCATCGGCGCGGTCCTGGTGCCCGGCGCCAAGGCACCCACGCTGGTCTCCAATGAGCTTGTCGCCCAGATGAAGTCGGGGTCGGTGCTGGTCGACATCGCCATCGACCAGGGCGGCTGCTTCGCCGACTCGCGCCCCACCACCCACGCCGAACCCACCTACCGGGTGCACGACTCGATCTTCTACTGCGTGGCCAACATGCCCGGCGCGGTCCCCCACACCTCCACCGTGGCCCTGACCAACGCCACCCTGCCCTACGCGGTCGCCCTGGCCGATCAGGGCTGGCGCGCCGCGGTCGCCGCCGACGCGGGCCTGGCCGCCGGACTGAGCACCCACAAGGGCGAGCTGCTCTCGGAATCGGTTGCGGCGGCGCACGGTTACGCCGCCCACCCGCTCGCCGCCTGACGCGATCCGCCCGATTCAGGAACCGCCGTGATGCCCCGGCCGCACGTGATCGAAGATCAGAATGGTCTCCGTCGACGCGACGGCCGGGTGCGCGCTGAGATTGTCGAGCACGAAGGTCCGCAACTCCCCGGAGTCGGCGGTCGCCACGTGAATGAGGTAATCATCGGCTCCGGCAATGAAATACACGTTCTCGACCTCGGGCAGCGCGGCCATCTGCTCGCCGAACTCGGCCAGATGGCTGCGCGCGGCCGCATGCACCCGCACCGCGATCATCGCCTGCAGATCCCGGCCCAGCGCCGCCGGATCGATATCGGCGTGAAAACCGCGGATCACCCCGCGCTCCACCAGCGCCCGCACCCGCCCCAGACAGGTCGAGGGCGCGATACCCGCCGCCGCGGCCAGCGCATTATTGGTCATGCGCCCGTCGCGCGCGAGTTCATCGAGCAGCAATCGATCGATGGCGTCCAGCGGCACCGGCCGCCCGGACGGACCCGCCCCATTCGATGCTGAAGAAACCTTCTTCATGAGCGAACTGTACAGAAGATCCTTCATGCTCAGGGGTGAGATCGGCTAAATCTTCACCCCGCATGGGGTCGATTCGTCACGGCCGCAGAATCATCCGGCCCGGGACGCCGCCCGCGGCCTTCACGGTGAAGGCCTGCGCCGCTTCGGCGAGTGGATACACCGCCCCGACCTGCGGGCGCACGTGCCCGTCGTCGATGAGTCGCGCGATCTCGACGAGCTGATCGCGATTGGGCAGCTGCACGAACACGATCGTGGCGATGTCGTCACGGTCGGTGGGGAATTCGGCCGCGGCCTTGATCGTGATCAGGGTGCCGCCGGGCCGCAGCAGCGCCGAGGAAGCGGTGAGCACCTCGCCGCCGACGGTATCCACCACCAGATCGGCCTGCCCGGCGATCTCGTCGAGGCCGCCATTGTCCAGGGCGATGTACCGCTCGGCCCCGAGTTCGGTTGCCAGCGCCCGGGAATGCTCGCGCCCGGTGCCGATCACCTCCGCCCCGGCCCAGCGTGCCAGCTGCACCGCCACCGATCCGACCGCCCCGCCCGCGCCGTGGACGACGACGGTCTGCCCCTTCTCCAGCTTGCCGTGGTCGAACAACGCCTGCCAGGCGGTCAGGCCCGCCCGCGGCACGGCGGCGGTCTGGAAATGGTCCAGCGACCGGGGTTTGGGAGCCAGATTGCGCGCCTCCACCGCGACGTATTCGGCGGCCGCGCCATCGCGCAACTGATCGGTCAGCCCGAACACCTCGTCGCCGACCGCGAATCCGGCGGTCCCGTAACCCAGCGCCGTGACCACCCCCGATACCTCGTTGCCGGGAATGATCGCCTCGCGTCGGTGCCCGGCCCGGCAGGTCCAAATGGGCCAGTCCAGCTCGGTGTGCGTAATCCCGCACGCGACAACCTTGATCAATACCTCGCACAGCCCGGCCTTGGCGTCGGGGACGTCCTCATAGACGAGCCCGCCGATGCCCGCGGTCGGCTCATGCGTGCGAATGGCCTTCATGCTCCGCTCCTTCTCGTCGGCGGATCGCGGTGCTGGCGACATGCCTGCTGGGGACGGTACGCCGCATCGAGGCCGGACAATATCGAATTCGCCTCCTGCGAAACGAGTTTCGCTCGACCATCGGCCTGCGCGCCCGGACTGTCGCACCCGTCTTGTAGGCTCGTCGCGTGGACATCCATTGGCACGCGGTCACGCCGCCGCCGGTAGCCGCCTGATCGGGCGCACCGGCTGATCTTTCACCCAGTGCTCGGCTGACCCTCGAGGCAGCCGGATTTCGTGTGCGCCCGTTTCGAATCCCTCTCTATCCGGAATTCGACGACGGAGTCCACCACCGTGTCCTCTCGCACCTCCACCCGCGCTGTCGCGCGCCCGCACACCGCCGCCTGGCGCGGCAGCGCACCCATCCTCGCCGCCTCGGTCCTGTGGGGCAGCACCGGCACCACCGCCTCCCTGGCTCCCGCCGGGACCTCGGCCGCCGCCATCGGCTCGGCCGGTCTCGCCCTCGGCGGGCTGCTGCTCTATGGCACCGGGCGCGGAAATCGCCTGCGGCCCAATGCTTCCGAACGCTGGCTGCTGCTGGCGGGCGCACTCGCCGTGGCCGGATATCCGGTCACCTTCTACCCGGCCGTAGCCAGGACCGGTGTCGCGGTCGCCACCGTGATCGCCCTGGGCAGCGCACCCGTGTTCGCGGGCCTGCTGGCCTGGCTCACCGGGCGCGGCGCACCCACCACGAGGTGGTGTTTGGCCACGCTCATGGCCGTAATCGGTTGCGCCGTGCTGGTAGTCGGTCCCCAATTGGGTGCCGCGAGCACCACGATCGACCCGCTCGGTGTCGTACTCGCCCTGTGCGGCGGGCTCACCTACGCCGTCTACTCGCTGATCGGCGGCACCCTCATCGCTCGCGGCCACGCCTCGAACTCGGTCATGGGCACCATGTTCGGGCTCGCCTCGGTGCTGGCCCTGCCGGTCGTGCTCGCCTGCGGCCCGGCCTGGTTGCTCACCCCGCGTGGCGCGGCCGTCGCCTTGCATCTGGCGCTGTTCACGACCTTCCTGGCCTACCGGCTGTTCGGCTACGGCCTGCGCCACACCACCGTCGAGACGGCCACCGCCCTGACCCTGGCCGAACCCGCGGTCGCGGCCCTGCTCGGTGTCACTGTCGTCGGGGAACGCCTGCCGCTGCTGTCGTGGTCGGGCATGGCCGTGCTCGCCCTCGGCCTGGCCCTGTTGACCAGGCCCGCGCGCGTGCGGGATTGAGCGCACATTGCGCCGCGGGCGGGTTGTGGTTATAACCAGTAGATGACGGTTGACGCCACGCTCACCGCCCGCGGTCTGCTGCTCGACATGGACTCCACGCTCGTGAATTCCGAAGCCGTCGTGGAGTTCCTCTGGCAGCGCTGGGCCGAGGAGCATCAGGTCCCCCTCGAAGATGTCCTCGCCGTGGCCCACGGGCGGCAGGGCTGGGCCACCATGGCCCACTTCCTGCCCGACCGCCCCGAAGAACTCAACCGCGCCGACAACGCCCGCATGCTCGAGGAGGAAACCCGCATTGTCGAGGGCGTCGTCCCGATCGCGGGCGCACCCGAATTCATGGCCGCCGTCGCCGACCTGCCCCACGCCCTGGTGACCTCGGCGAACATCGCCCTCACCGAAAGGCGCATGGCGGCAGCAGGTCTGGCGCTGCCCAGCATTCTCGTCACCGCCGAATCGGTCACCGTCAGCAAGCCCGATCCCGAAGGCTTCCTGAAAGGCGCTGCCGAACTGGGACTTTCACCGCAGGACTGCCTGGTGTTCGAGGACTCGCAGGCGGGCATCGCCGCCGCCAAGGCCGCGGGCATGCGCGTCGTCGGTGTCGGCCCCCGCGCCGCCGCCTTCACCCCCACCGCCCACGTCGCCGACCTCACCCACGTGCGCGTCGAATCCGCCCCCGACGCCACGATCGCCATTCACATCCTGCCCTGAGAGCAGGGAAGGGTCCGGGCGGCGTCTGGCGTCGGGACGCCGCCCGGAGTCTGAAGGGGCTCAGGCCTTTTCGAGCGCGGTCGGGCGCGCCAGCCGCGAGTGGAACCGCGAGTAGCCGAAATAGATGATCAGACCCAGCACCAGCCAGGCCGCGAACCGCACCCAGGTCTCCCACGGCAGCGACCAGATCAGATAGATCGAGAACCCGATGCCCACCACCGGCACGACCGGCATGAGCGGCAGCCGGAATTCCCGCGGCTCGTCGGGGCGGGTGTAGCGCAGCACGATCACCGAGATGCTGACCACGATGAAGGCCATCAGAATGCCGATATTGGTCAGCTCCGCAACCACATTGATCTTCAACAGCCCGGCCAGGATCGCCGACCCGACGCCCACGATCCAGGTCACCCGGGTGGGCACCTTGCGCGTCGGATGCGTCTTGGCGAACCACTCGGGCAGCAGACCGTCACGGCTCATGGCGAACCACACGCGGGTCACACCCAGCATGAAGGTGAGCACCACGGTGATGATGCCGACGATCGCGCCGACGGCGATGATATTGGCGACCGAGCCCATGCCCACGGATTTGAACGCGGTGGAGAACCCGGAGGTCGGGCTGATCTCGGTGTACTTCTGCATACCGGTCAGCACCAGACACGCCAGCACATAGAGCACCATGGCGATGGCCAGCGAGTAGATGATCGCCTTGGGCAGATGCCTTTTCGCCTCGGTGGACTCCTCGGCCGCGGTGCTCATGGCGTCGTAGCCGAACACCGCGAAGAACACCGTCGCCGCACCCGTCCACACCGCGCCGGTGCCGAACGGGAAGTACGGGTGATAGTTCGCGCTGTCGATCTTGAACACGCCGAGCACGATGATCAGCAGCACGATCGCCACCTTGATCCCCACCGCGACCGTCTCGAAGCGCCCCACGCTCTTGATCCCGCGCGAGAGCACCCACGCGCTGCCCAGACAGAACAGAATCGCGAACACGTCCACCACATGCCCGTCCCCGGTGCCCGAGGCCCCGAGCATCCAGTGCGGCAAGGTGATTCCGATCTGATCCAACAGGAAATTGAAATAGCCCGACACACCGATGGCGACCACCGCCGCCACCGCCACATACTCGAGCAGCAGATCCCAGCCGATGAACCACCCGGCCAACTCACCGAGTGAGACGTACCCGTAGGTGTAGGCCGATCCGGCCTTGGGGACCATGCCCGCGAATTCCGCGTAGCACAGCGCCGCGCACGCACTGGCCACACCGGCGATCAGGAACGAAATGAGCACCGAAGGCCCGGTGGTCTTGTTGGCCACCGATCCGGCCAGCGCGAAGATCCCCGCGCCGATGATGCCGCCGACCCCGATGGCCGTCAGCTGCCACAGGCCGAGGTGCCGCGAGAGCCGCTCATCGGGTGGTGCTTCGTCCTCCACCTCCGTAATCGGCTTGCGGCGCAAGATCTGGCCGCGCAACTCCGCAATGGACATGCGGGATCCTTTCGTTCCGCTGCGCCCCGCTCCGATGCGAGTAACGCAGGTCACACTCGAGCTAGCTCAGCTAATCGGACCATGCCCGACGCTGTGATCGGGCGATTGGTTAAATAAAGTTCAAAACTGTTGTCCAACCGGCCAAAGCCCGCCCCTCCCGGCGCGCCGCTCGGGGCGGCGGCCCGGAAAACCCTGGGGCACGGTGGTTTCGGCGGGCACAGCACGGGTCGATGATCTAACCTCAAACCGAAACGTGTTCTTTTCGATGGTGAAGGTGGGGGTTCGGTTCACGTGGCCCATGGTGTGTTCGATCACGAAGTGCTCGAGGCGATCGACAAGTTGTTGCCGACGCTGCGCGAGCGCGCGCAGGAGACCGAGGATCTGCGGCGCATGCCCGACGAAACCGTCGCGGACCTGCAGGCGAGCGGGCTGTTCAAGCTCACCCAGCCCACCCAATGGGGTGGATACGCCGCCGAGCCGGTGATCATCTTCGACGCCATCCGGCGGATCTCGAGCGCCTGCGGCTCCACCGGGTGGATCGCGGGCGTGTTCGGCATCCACCCCTGGCACCTCGCGCTGTTCGAACAGCAAGCCCAGCAAGAGGTCTGGGGCGAGCACCGCGAGGCGCTGATCTGCTCCTCCTACGCCCCGATGGGCGCGGGCCTGAAGGTCGAGGGCGGCTTCCGGGTCAGCGGCGCGTGGCGCTACTCCTCGGGCTGCGATCACGCGGACTGGGCGCTGCTGGGCGGACCGGTGCTCGAAGACGGCGGACCCATCATGGTCGAGGGCAAGCCGCAGTTCGGCAGTTTCCTGATCCCCAAGTCGGAGTTCACCATCGACCGGGTGTGGGACACCTTCGGTCTGGCCGGGTCCGGCTCCAATACCGTTGTGGTGCAGGACGTTTTCGTCCCCGAACACCGATTCCTGAGCTTCCACGACATGAACGACGGCACCATGCCGGGCGTGCGGGTGAACACCGAGCCGGTCTACCGCATGCCCTGGGGCACCATCCTGCCCACGGCGCTGGCGACCCCCGTGCTCGGCATGGCCGAAGGCGCGCGCGACATCTATATCGAATACCAGCGTGAGCGGTGGCGGGCCGCCTTCGCCGGTGAACAGGCCAAACACGATCCCTACATCACCGAGCGGGTGGGCCGGGTGAGCAGCGACATCGACGCCTCCCGGCGCCAGCTCTTCGGCCACATCGCCGAGGAGTACGCGACCCTGCTCGCCGGGGACGAGGTGTCGATCGAGACCCGCCTGGACGCGCGCCGCGACCAGGTCCGCACCATCCAGCGCACTGTCGCGGCCATCGATGTCTTCATGGAGTCCGCCGGTGCGGCGGCCCTGGCCAAGGGCACGCCGCTGCAGCGCCTGTTCCGCGACGCGCACGCCGCCCGCGTGCACGCCACCCATGAGGCCGAGAAGGTCTACGACATGTACGGCAAGCACAAGTTCGGCCTCGACCCCGACCTGATCATGGTGTGACGCAACCTTTTACCGCCGCGCGCCCGGACCGAAGGATCGCAGGAAGAACGCGAGATTGGCCGGGCGCTCGGCCAGTCGGCGCATGAAATAGCCGTACCACTGATCGCCGTAGGGCACATAGGTGCGCAGGTGCGCGCCCGTGGCGACCAGCCGCCGCTGCTCCTCGTCGCGAATGCCGTAGAGCATCTGGAATTCGAACCGGTCGGGCTCGCGGCGCGCGGACCGGATGTACCCGGCCGCGGCCTCGAGCATGACCGGATCGTGGGTGGCCACCATCGGATAGCCCTGCCCGCGCATGAGAATGTCCAGGCAGCGCAGATACGAGGCGTCCACCTCATCGCGATCCTGATAGGCCACCCCGGCCGGTTCGCGATACGCGCCCTTGCACAGGCGAATGCGTGAGCCCGGACCCGCCAGATCGCGGCAGTCGCCCTCGGTGCGCAGCAGATACGCCTGCAACACCGTGCCCACCCACGGGAAATCCGCCCGCAGCGCCCGCACCACGGCCAGGGTGGAATCGGTGGTGGTGTGGTCTTCGGCGTCCACGGTCACCCACACGCCCGCGGCCGCGGCGGCCGTGCAGATCTTGTGGGCGTTCTCGAGTGCGATGGCGTGCCCGTCGCGCGGCAGCGACTGCCCCAGCGCCGAGAGCTTGAGCGAAACCTCCAGGGGCCGTACAGCTTCCGTGGATCCGGGCAGCTCGCTCAGCGTGTCCAACAGCGTCAGATAGTGCGAGACGGTGGCGCGGGCCCGCTCGATATCGGTGGTGTCCTCACCCAGATAGTCGATGCTGACGTAACGCCCCGACTCCCGCAGCGCCGCGGTGGCCGCGCCCGCCTGCGCCTCGGTCTCCCCGGCGACGAAGCGCCGCACCACCTTCCGGGTCGAGGCCATCCCGGTGACGGTCTTCTCCACGCGCGGCGACCGCGAGGCCGCCAACAGCGCCGGACGCAGCGTGGTCGTGAACATCAGCGCTCCCCCGCTTCCGACGCAACCGCCTGATGCGGATACCGGTGATCGGTGGGCGGCACGAAGGTCTCCTTGATGGTGCGCGCCGAGGTCCACCGCAACAGGTTCAGCGCCGACCCGGCCTTGTCATTGGTGCCCGAGGCCCGCGAGCCACCGAAGGGCTGCTGGCCCACGACCGCGCCGGTCGGCTTGTCATTGATGTAGAAGTTGCCCGCCGCGAAGCGAAGTCGCTCGGTTGCTTGGGCGACCGCGGCCCGATCGTCGGCGATCACCGCACCGGTCAGCGCGTAGGCCGAACCTCCGTCGACCAAGCCCAGTACGTCCTCGAAGCCGCGCGGCGTGGAATCGTCGTAGACGTGCACGGCCAGGATCGGACCGAAATACTCGGTGCGGAACGCCTCGTCGCCGGGATCCTCACCCAGCAGCACGGTCGGCTCCACGAACCAGCCCTGGCTGTCCTCGGCGCGCCCACCGGTGAGCACGGTCAGACTCGGGGTCGCCTTGGCTCGCTCGAGGGCGGCCACATTGCGGTCGAAGGCGCGTCGATCGATCACCGCCCCACCGAAATTCGTGAAATCGGTGACATCGCCGTAGCTGAGCTCCGACACCTTGGCCAGGAAATCACCCGACATGCGTGACCACACCGACTTCGGGATGAACGCCCGCGACGCCGCCGAACACTTCTGCCCCTGATAGTCGAACGCCCCGCGAATCAGGGCCGTACTCAACACCTCCGGATCCGCCGAACTGTGCGCGAGCACGAAATCCTTGCCGCCGGTCTCCCCGACCAGCCGCGGATAGGTGTCGTACCCGGCGATATTCTCCGCCACCGACCGCCACAAATGCTGAAAGGTGCCCGTCGAGCCGGTGAAATGGATTCCGGCCAGCCGCCGATCGGCCAGCGCCACCGCCGACACCTCCGGGCCGCGCCCGTGCACCAGATTGATCACACCCGGCGGCAGCCCCGCCGCCTCCAGCAACCGCATCGTCCAATACGCCGAAAACGCCTGCGTGGGTGAGGGTTTCCACACCACCGTATTGCCCATCAACGCGGGCGCGGTCGGCAGATTGCCCGCGATGGCGGTGAAGTTGAACGGCGTGATCGCGTACACGAACCCCTCGAGTGGCCGATACTCCACGCGATTCCACACCCCCGGCGTCGAGATCGGCTGCTGCGTCATGATCTCCCGCGCGAAATGCACATTGAACCGCCAGAAATCGACCAGCTCGCACGGGGCGTCGATCTCGGCCTGATACGCGGTCTTGGACTGCCCCAACATGGTCGCCGCCGCCACCGTCTCGCGCCACGGCCCCGACAACAGATCCGCCGCCCGCAAGAACACCGCCGCCCGCTCATCGAACGACAACGCCCGCCACCCGGGCGCAGCCGCCGCGGCCGCCTCGATCGCGTCGGCCGCGTCCACGGCCTCGGCGACCGTGATCGTCCCCAACACCGCCGAATGCCGATGCGGCTGCACCACATCGACGACCTCCCCCGCACTGCGCCGCTCCTTCCCGCCGATCACATGCGGAATCTCGATCGACGCGGCGGCGAGCTCACTCAACTTGCGCTGCAGTCGCGCACGCTCCGGGGTACCGGGCGCGAAAGTCCCCACCGGTTCGTTCACCGGCGGCGGAGTGACCGTGACTGCGTCCATGACATCCTCCTGGCGACATGTGGCCCGAGCCACAAGGGCGATGACGCCGAGTCAACCCCGAAATCCCCCGCAGATATTGAGCCGATCGGCCAAAGACACCCGCAGAGTGTTGTACGGTCGGCCGAACCCCTTTGGCCGACACGGAGTCAGCATCATGACCCCAGACACCACCGCCGATCACCGTTCGGCCCACACCGCCGCATCCCGAACCGAGCCCGCATCCGGCACCGACCCGCGTCGCGCGATCGATGGGCCCGGGGTCGCCCTGCGGGAACTGCTGGGTGCGCTCGGTGCGACGTTGGTGGAATTGGTCGACGCGCCGCTGGGCGACGAGGTCACCATACGGTCGGTGGCACTGGCCGACAGCGATGACCTGGCTGCCGAAATCGCCGCGCACGCACCGATGTCGGACATGTATCTCCACGTCGGCGTCTCCGAACACGACGCCATGACCTGGCTGCGGGCGGTCGGCGCGCGAGCGGCGGCGCAACGGCCGCGGGTCGTGCTGTCCAAGACGGCGGGCGAATCCAGCGGACTGCGGGCCGCGGCGCAGCGGGCGGGAGTCGCGGTGGTCGCGGTGCATCCGCAGGCGCGCTGGGATCACGTGTACCCACTGATTCGTCGCATGCTCGACCGCACCCGGGGTGCCCGCGACGGGGAAGAGCGCGATCTGCTGGCCGCCGACACCGATCTGTTCGGGTTGGCGCACATCATCGCCCAGCACGCGGGCGGCATGGTGACCATCGAGGACGCGCAGTCGCACGTGCTGGCCTACTCCGCGTCCAATGACGCCGCCGATCGCCTACGGATTCAATCCATCCTGGGCCGCGAGGGCCCGCGCGAATACCTGCGCATCCTGCAGCAGTGGGGCGTCTTCGACCGGCTGCGGCAGTCCGACGAGGTCATCGACCTGCCCGCGCACGACGAACTCGACATCAAACACCGGCTGGCCGTGGGCATTCGGCGGCCCGGCGACGATCCCGCCGCCACCGTACTGGGCGCGATCTGGCTGCAAGAGGGCGAGCGGCCCTTCAAAGCCGGTGCGGCCGAAGTGCTTCGGGGCGCCTCGGCCATCGCGGCCCGCATCATCTCCCGCAGCCTGGACGCGCCCTCGACCGAGGCGCTGCTGATCCAGCGGCTCTTCGGTGCGCGCGGCGGCGGCGTCGACGTGCCCTCGGTCGCCGGTGCGCTCGGCATACCGGTGACCGGCCCGGCCGCGGTCATCGGATTCGCCCTCACCGGCGAGGCCCCCGGAGCCCGCGACCGTGAGGTGCTGGGCAGCGCACTGCGCCTGCGCGCCGGGGCCTTTCGCCGCGACGCCCTGGCCACCGTGCTCGGCGACCGCGCCTACATCCTGCTCCCCCGCTACCAATCCGCACGCGCCGTCACCGCCTGGACCCGGCAACTGGTCGACCAACTGGAATCGGCCAGCGGCCTGGTCCTGCGTGCCGCCATCGCCGTGCCCGTCCCCGATCTCGGCCACGTCGCCCGCGCCCGACTCGAGGTCGACCGGGTCCTCGACAGCACCGCGGCCACCTTCCCCAAGGACCGCGTCACCACCCTCGCGGAGTCCCGGACGGCGGTCCTGCTCGGCGAAATCCTCGACCTGCTCGCCGCCCGCCCGGAACTCCACGACCCACGCCTGAACGCCCTGTTCGACTACGACCGCACCCACGCCGCCCAACTCGAAGCCAGCGTCGAGCACTATCTGCGCCACCACGGCGACGTCCGCGCCGCCGCCACCGCCCTGAGCATCCACCCGAACACCTTGCGCTACCGGCTACGTCGCGCCCAGGACATCACCGGCATCGACCTCGACGACCCGGCCGACCGGTTACTGCTGGAATTGCAACTGGCCCGGCATCGCCGCGGGGACGACCGGTCGCGCGGTTAGCAGTTCGAGGGCGCGGGCTCACCGCGGAAACGGGCGTCGATCCAGTTGATGGCCGTCGGCGCGCCCAGCACGGCGGTGGTGAGATGGTCCGGGCTGGGGAACAACTCGGACTCCACCGGGATCCTGGCCGCGCAATAGTGGCGCATGGTGTTGTCGATGGCGTCCACCGGAATCAGCGCGTCCTGCGGGGCATGCCATTCGAAGATCGGGATGCTCGGCACACCGTCGAAGAGCTCGATGCTGTTGTCCTCCACCACACGTCGCGCCCGCGGATCCGACACCAGCGAGGTGGAGGCGGCGAAATCCAGCACACTGTGGCCCGCGCCCGCGACCAGAATGTCATTGGTGCAGCCGTTGGCGATGGCATTGCGCGCCGCGATCCCCGCGGCATTCATATTGTCGCTGACCGGCAATTCCTCGGGGTACTCGCGCTCGAGCCCGATGGCCGCGGCCAACGCCAGCCCGAACACCGGATGATGCTGGTAGCCCAGCCCTTCGATCATCTTGACCAGATTCATCGGCACCCCACCCTCGGCCGCCCCGACCAGATGCAGCTCCGGCGCGTACTGCGGCTGCAACGCCGCCGCCCACGAGGTCGCCATGCCGCCACCCGAATAGCCCAGCAGCGCAACCGGACTCGTTTGCAAACCGAACTCACGCACCCGCTGCACCGCGCGAATCCCGTCCAGGGTGATCAGCCCGCCCAACCGTGCCGCGCCGTAGGCGATGGTCGGACCGAGATGATCGGGCAGCGCGATCGACCAGCCGCGCAACAGCAGCCCATTGAGGACCGGCGCCTCGCGCACCGCGAGATTGGGGTCCTGGGTGTAGAGCACGTGCGAGACCGCGCACTGGGTGCCCAAGCCATTGATGATGTGCTGATACGACAGCAGCGGCGCGCCCGGAATCGCATTGGCGGGGCGCAGCACGGTGGTCGTCGCGGCAATCGGATTGCCCGCGGAATTGGTGGAACGGAACTTCACCAGCGACACCGAAACACCCGGGAACAACGGCAGCGGCGGCATGGGGCGCACCGCCAACACCTCGCCGGGCGCGGCGGATCCGATATCGGGCGGGGCCGCGTAAAAAGGGTCGGGATCCGGAATCGGATACACAGGCGACGCGCCCACGGGTGCGGCGGCGAGCACGAGCAGCACGGGTAGGGCACCGAGCGCGATCAAACGGCGCACGCGGGATAGCACGGTATAAATACCTCCGGGGTGGGTAGCCAACAGGTTGCCAATAGCACTTTCATCTGTCCGGCGCGCGCCCGTGACTGCGACACGCCGACATCATCAATAGTTCATCTACATAGTTCTCGATTATTCGGAAACCGCCGCCTCCATGAGCGGCCAGGACTCGTGTAAATCCTGCTGCCAATACGGCCAGGAATGTGTTCCGCGCGGGTGGAAAACGAATGTCGCGGGCACCGACAGTTCCTCGAGCCGACGCTGGAAGGACTCGGTGCAGTCGTGCACCAGATATTCCAGCACCGCCCCGAAGGTGACCGCCTGCGGCATGAGCGGATCGGTCAGCGATTCCGGTCCCGGTGTTCCGCTGCCCGCCGAGATGTAGACCGCCTTGCCGCGCAGCGCGGCCGCGTGGGTGAGCGGATCGTGGGCCGACCAGGCCGGGTCGCCGTCGGGTCCCCACATGTTCTCCGGATTGCCGCCCACCCAGCTCACCGAATTGCGGATGGCCAGTTTGGCATTCGCGCTCTCGGTGTCCAGGCAGCCGCTGAAGGCCGCGAAGCCGCGATACAGGTGCGGGTAGCGGGTGGTCAGCGTCGCCGCCGACAGCGCGCCCATGGACAGCCCGCCGATGGCATTGCGGCCGCTGCCGTGGAAGTGCTCGTCGATCAGCGGCGGCAGCTCGCGGGTCAGGAACGTCTCCCACATCTGCACCCCGCCCAGCGCCGGATCCGGCCGCTCCCAATCGGAATAGAAACTGCCCCGCGCCCCGACCGGCAGCACCACATTGACGTGTTTGTCGGCGAAGAACTCCGCGATATCGGTCTTCTGCGTCCAATTCGTCTCTCCGGCTCCGGTATCCACGCCGTCGAGCAGGTAATACGACGGGCGTTCACGCTCGTCGTCGGGGTGCAGCACATCGACGGTGACCGCGCGGCTCATGGCGGCGGAATACACCGTGATCTGTGATCGTTTCGGGCCCATTTCCCGCACCCCCACAATGGCGGATTCCGATGTCGGCTCGGCGTGCAGCGCGCCGTTGCCGGATATCAGGAAGACCGTCATGGTGAGCACCGCGGACGCGGCCCTGCGCATATTCGAGGTCATCGATTTCCGTTCATCAGGATCCGGCTGTCCGAGCAATTCGCATGCTAAGTGAAATATCCGTGATCCAGCGGAAGCGACGCGGTGTGTGTATTGCTAACTGTTTGCTAAATCGTGGTGACGGGTCAGTGTCCCGGGCCGGTACATCCCGTTGGCACCAGCCGCCCGGCCAGCAACTGCTCGATCCAGCCGATGGTCAGCGGAATCGCGAGCGCGCCCACGAGAAAATGCTCGCCCGGAAACGGCTGCAACCGCACCCGCGCGCCCCGGGCGCACCAGTCCTCGAACAGCTGCTGCGCTCCCTGATAGGGAATCCAGATCTCGTGGACGCCGTGGTAGATGAACACCGGGGCGGTCGGTGCGACCGCGCCCGGCTGGTTCTGCGCCAAGATGTGTTGGACCATGGGCAGTTTCGTCGGCTCGGCCACGCTGGAGAGCTGATCGATGCGCAGCGGCGCGATCACGCCGAGCACGGTCTCCTGCGCAACGCAGATGTCGCGGAACAGCTTCGCCACGCGCCAGCCATTGTCATTGAGCAGGCCGAGCAGTTCCGGGTATTCGCGCGCCAATCCCAGTGCCGCCGCCAACAGCACACCCGAGGCGAAGTTGACCCCGTCCATGCGCGGCAGCAGCAGTTGATAGTCCGAGGGGCCGCCGCCGATCAGCGCGCCAGCCAGCTTGATCTCCGGGGCGTAGGTCGGGGCGAGTTGCGCGGCCCAACTGGTGGCGATCGCGCCGCCGGAGTAGCCGGTCACAACCACCGGGGTGTCCGGCCCCAGCCCCGGCATCGGCGTACGGGTCACCGCCCGAATGGAATCGAGCACCGCGTGCCCGCCCATGAGCCCGGCCGCGTACGCCTGCCGCGGACCCTGATGATCCGGGATGACGACCGCGTAGTTCTTGGCCAGCAGCAACTGAATGGCCAGCATGTCCGCCGAGACACCCCGCTTCAACTCCGCCGACGGAGCACAGGAGTGTCCCACCGAGGAGATCGGAATGTCGTAGGACACCAAAGGCCGTGGGCCCGGACCCTTCCAGGGTGCGTTCGGCAACAACAGCGTGGTGACCACCGGAACCGGTTGATCGTGCGAATCGGTGGAGCGGACCAGCAGTTCGAGCGAGCGGGCCGTGGGAAAGAACCCGCCCGCCACCCGCACCGACAACAGCGTGCCCGGCGCCAGCGCCTCGAAGCCGGGCTTGGGCGTGTAGAAGGGGTCGGACGGCGGGGTGGGCATGATCGCGGCCGGGTCGTGTTGGGGCGCAATCAGATCCAGGACCGGGTTGGCGTGCGCGTAGGCGGGCAGCGTCGCCGCCAACGCCACCAGCACCCACATCCGTATTGTCCGGATTGTCGCCACGGGCCAGGATCGTGACATACCGAATGGTCCGCTTTTTGGATTTGCCTCGGCGCGGCGTGGAGATCACCGGGAACCCCGCCGCGTCGGGCCCGTTCCTGGCACAGTGTCCGAATGAGGTGGTCACTTGTCCTGATAGCGGTAGTGGTCCTCGCGACCGGATGCGCCACCCGGACATCGGATTCGCCCTGGCGCGAACTGTCCCCGCCGCAGCACGACGCCCGCATTCTCGAATTCGCCCCCGCCGCCGAGGGCATCCTCGCGCTCGGCTCGATCCCCGCGGGCGAGAGCCGAACCCCGGCCGCCTGGACCACCACCGACGGCACGCACTGGAAATCGGTCCCGGTGCACCCCGAGAGCCCGTATGCCCAACAGGCCGAACTGATCTCGGCCGGTGTCGGGGACCGGACGGTGGTGCTGGGCCAGGCTTTCGGTGGCGCGCACAGCAATCCGCGCATGACCATCTGGAGCGGCGACGCGCACGGCCTGCAGGAGTACCCCCAGGCCATGGAGATGTTCGGCGGCCCGCACGCCATCGCGGTGACCACCGCCGCCGCACTGCGCGGCACCGATCTGCTGATCGGCGATTGGGACGGACCCGAGGGCCGTTACGGTGCCGCGTACTGGACCTCGCCCAATGGCGGCGACTGGCAGCGCCACGCCGAGGACCCGGCCCTGTCCTCGGCCCCGGGCGAACAGACCGGCGCGGCCGGGGTCACCACCGGTCCCGACGGCTTCGTCATCGTCGGAGAAACCCTGCGCGACAACGTACTCCGGCCACTGGAGTGGACCTCACCCGACTCCGTCACCTGGCAGCGCCACCCCCTGTCCGGAACCAATGCCGTCGCCGCCCGAGTCGCCTGCGGCACCACCTCGTGCACGGTCTTCGGCCAAACCCTCGGCGCGAATCCGCATGTTCTGTGCTGGCCCACCATCGATTCCGAGCCGCTCCCCGGCCCCTCCGCCCCCACGGTCGACACCCTTCAGGCGCTCCCGACCCCCACCCGCCTCCTGACCCTGACCGCCCTCGACCACAGCGTGGCCTTGCATTCGGTGGCCTCGAATTGCACCGACTGGCAACAAATTCCGCTACCGGTCACCGCGGCAACAGCTCGTATGACCACCCTGCCCACCGGCCTGCTGCTGGCCACCACCGACGACACCCACACCCGCCTGTGGCTGCACGCCCTCCCCTAGCCGCAGGGCCAACCCGGTCAGGCCGACGGACTCAAATCGAACGGGACGGCCATCCAACGGTTGGACGGCGGCGAGAACAACAGCGCCAGAATGGTCAGGGTCACGATGGCCAGCGGCACACCGAGCATCGGCTGAGTGCCGGTGAACATGTCCCACGCCATCATGAACAGCAGCCCCTGCGCGATCACCACCACGGTGCGCGGCCACCAGCGCCCGACGAGCAGTTCGATCCCCGCGAAGAACACCGAAGCGGCCAGCAGCACAAGACAAATCGCGATGCCGTAGTCGCCGTGACGCCCCGTTGCCGCGCGCCCGAATGTCAAGATCGCCGCAATGGTCGCGACCAACCCCTCGAGGGCCACCAATACTCCCGCCACCCGCACTACCATCGGCGGCCCACCCGGGGCCGCAACCCTCTGCTCAGCCACCAAACCAGGCTACGACCGGCCCCCGCACCCAGACCGCAACCAATACGGTTTTGTTCCTCGATCGCGGCCCTACCGTCATGACCGGCGCGGGCTAGTCCTCGGGCTTGGCCCAGCGGCCGCGAGCCTGACCGATATGGGCGCGCAGGAACGCCTCGACCGCGTCCTGGTCGCGGGACTCGATGAGGTCCACGATGGTGAAGTGTTCGCGGGCCACGTCCACCAGTTGGCCCTTCTTGGCCAGGGACGCGAGCCCGAACAGGCGGGTGTGGTCGCGCAGGTCGGAGACCAGTTGGGTCAGGCGCGTGTTGTCGGCGTAGCCCAGCAGCGTCAGGTGGAAGATCTGGTCGGCGGCGGTGTATTCGACCAGGTCGCCGCGCTCGGCACCCTCGACGATCTTGGTGGCCAGCTCCCGCAGGCGCGGGAAGTCTTCCTCGGGGATCAGCGGCGTGACCTCGCGCACCGTGGGCGGTTCGATCAGCAGCCGGATCTGGGTGATGTCGTCGAGATCCTTCTCGGCGATCTCGGTGACGCGAAATCCCTTGTTGGGCACGATCGAAATGAGGTTCTCGCGGGCCAGGTCGACCATGGCCTCGCGCACCGGGGTGGCCGAGACGCCGAACCGAGCACCCAGGGACGGTGCCGAATACACCACGCCCGGCTCCATCTCACCCGCGATGATGGCCGCCCGGAGCGCCTGCGACACCTTGTCGCGGAGACTGACCTTCTCCATCTGGGTGAAGTGGTCGATACTCACGTCGGCATCCCCTGCCCATATCCGTTGATTCGATCGGTCTGGGACAGTCTATGCCATATCACGTTGTATAGCGCGTTCAGCGCTCGGCGGCCGCCGCGTCCACCGCGCGCAGCGAGGTGCCGACGGTCTCCCGCGCGAGCCCGACCGCCACGACCGAGATCACCGCCGCCGCAACCAGATACAGCGAGATCGGGATCGAGCTGTGCAGCCCGTTCAGCAGGCCGACGGCGATCAGCGGCGCGAGCGAGCCCGCCAGAATCGGCGCGACCTGATAACAGAACGACAGCGCCGTATAGCGGACGCGCGTGGGGAACATCTCGGTCAGCAGGGCGGAATACGGTGCGTAGGTGAGCGATTCGATGGCCAGGCCCAGCGTGATGGCGGCGATGATCGCCGCGTAGTTGCCGGTGTCCATCATCGGGAAGGCCACGAAGCCCCAGCCCGCGGTGAGCACCGCGCCGGTGAGGTAGACCGGTCGGCGGCCGATCAGGTCCGAGAGCAGACCGGCGGCCGGAATCATGAACAGGTGCAGCAGATGCGCGATGAGCATCAGCGTCAGGATGGGCGCGGTATCGACGTGCACCACGAGCTTGAGATAGGTGATCGAGAAGGTCACCACGAGGTAGTAGAGGATGTTCTCGGCGAAGCGCGCGCCGATCCCGATCAGCACCGCGCGCCGGTGCTGGCGTAGCACCTCGACCAGGCCTGGCGAACGGCGCTGCTCCACTTCCTGTTTCGCCTGCGCCTCGCGGAAGATCGGGGCGTCGTCCACGCTGGAGCGCACCCAGTAGCCGAGGATCACCACCACGGCCGAGAGCCAGAACCCGACCCGCCACCCCCACGCCAGGAACTGCGCGTCGGACAGCTGCGCCGACAGCGCCAGCATGACCAGGGTCGCCACGATATTGCCCAGCGGCACGCCCGCCTGCGGCCAACTGGCCCAGAACCCGCGGCGGTGATCGGGGCTGTGCTCGCTGACGAGCAGCACCGCCCCACCCCATTCGCCACCGAAGGCGAAGCCCTGGATCAAACGCAAGGACACCAACAGGATCGGTGCCCAGGAGCCGAGGACCGCGAAGGTCGGCAGACAGCCGATCAAGAAGGTCGAGACACCGACGATGACCAGGCTCACCTGCAGCAATGCCTTGCGTCCCAGTCGATCCCCGAAGTGGCCGAACACCATTCCCCCGAACGGCCGGGCCAGAAAGCCGACCGCGTACAGCGCGAAGGCCGCGATCACGCCGTCGATGCCATTGCCGCTGGATCGGAAGAACACCTGGCCGAACACCAGCGCCGAGGCCGTGCCGTAGAGGAAGAATTCGTACCATTCGGCGACCGCGCCCGCCATGGCCGCGGCCACGATGCGCCCGAGTCTCGCGGGTGGGAGTGCTTGGGGCGCTTCGACTTTCGGGCCGGTTTCGGCGAGTGGTCGATCGGTCGCGGTCCCGTCGTCGACAGCGGTCATTGGCGCACCCTCATCGCTCGGTGGTGTGTGACATTGCACCGTAGAGAAGTGATCGCCATCACGCAAGTGGTTGCGTAACCCGCGCCACACCCGCTACCGTCTGTGCAATGTCACACCGCACTGATGTGACGGGCGCGACCGGGCGCTTCACCCGGACTCTCGATTCGATGGAGGCTCTCCATGCCCGAAACCACCACGCCCTCGGCCAATAAGCCGTGGCACGGGGTGCTGGTCGCCACGACCCTGCCGTTCACCGCGGACCTCGCGGTCGACTACGACGCCTACGCCGAACACGTGGCGTGGCTGGCGGACAACGGATGTCACGGCGTGAGCCCGAACGGATCGCTCGGCGAATACCAGACCCTGGGCGATGAGGAGCGGGCCCGGGTGGTCACCACCGCCGTCGCCGCCGCCCCGGCGGGCTTCACGGTCATGCCCGGCATCGCCGCCTACGGGGCGCTGCAGGCGCGACGCTGGGCCGAGGAGGCCGCCGAGGCCGGGGCCCAGGCGGTGATGTTGTTGCCGCCCAACACCTATCGCGGCGGACGCGATTCCATCCTCGACCACTACCGCACCGTGGCGCAGGTCGGACTGCCGATCGTGGCCTACAACAACCCCATCGACACCCGCATCGATCTGACCCCCGACATTCTCGCCGAGCTGCACGCCGAGGGCCTGATCGTCGGGGTCAAGGAGTTCACCGGCGATGTGCGGCGCTTCTACGAGATCAAGGAACTGGCACCGGATCTGGATGTCCTGGTCGGCTCCGACGACGTGGTGCTCGAGCTCGGCATCGCCGGGGCCGTCGGCTGGATCGCGGGGTACCCCAACGCGATTCCGCAGGTGACGGTCGAACTGTACAACGCCGCGGTCAACCGCGACCTGGACAAGGCCCTGCCGCTGTACCGCGAACTACACAAGCTGCTGCGCTGGGATTCGAAAACCGAATTCGTCCACGCCATCAAGCTGTCGATGGATCTGGCCGGACGCCGCGGTGGCCCCTGCCGCCCGCCGCGCGTGCCGCTGGCCCCGGAGCTGGTCGCCAAGATCACCGCCGACACCCGCGAGGTGCTGGCCCGCGGTTACCGGTAGCCGAAAACCCGCAACCCGCAGTGGATTTGGGAGTGAGAACGCGATGACCGTCTCGATCGTACCGATCGCCGACTCGACGCCCGAGCAGGTCGATGCCCTGGTCGAGGCCGCCGCGGCGGCCGCGGGGCCCTGGGCGGCACTGGCATTGGCCGACCGGGCCCGACTGCTCGACACCGTCGCCGACCGCCTCGATGCCCAGGCCGTGGAGCTCATCCGCCTCGCCATGCACGAGACCCGGCTCCCCGAGCCGCGGCTGCGCGCCGAATTGCGGCGCACCAGCTTCCAATTGCGGCTGTTCGCGCGGTGCGTGCTCGACGGCGGTTTCCTCGACGCGCGCCTCGACGGCGCGGACGCGGAGTGGCCCATGGGCGCGCCCCGGCCGGACCTGCGCCGGATGAACGTCCCCCTCGGCCCGGTGCTGAACTTCGCGGCGAGCAATTTCCCGTTCGCGTTCTCCGTCGCGGGCGGCGACACCGCCTCGGCCTGGGCGGCCGGGTGCCCGGTCATCGTCAAGGCCAACCCGGGTCATCCGGCCCTGGCGCGGGCGGTGGGGAATCTGATCGACGAGGTCAGCGTCGAATGTGGCGCTCCCCCAGGGATCTTCGGACTGATTCACGGCCGCGAGGCCGGGGTGCGCGCACTCACCCACCCGGCCGTGGCCGCGGTCACCTTCACCGGCTCGACGGCGGGCGGGCGGGCACTCTACGACCTGGCGTGTGCGCGACCGGTGCCGATCCCCTTCTACGGGGAACTGGGGTCGATCAACCCGGTATTCGTGACCGCCGAGGCGGCCAGGTCGCGGGCCGGTGAGATCGCCGCGGGGCTGCTCACGGCGGTGAGTTCGAGTGCGGGGCAACTGTGTACGAAACCGGGACTGGTCGCGGTGCCCGAGACCTCCACGGTGGCGGCCGAACTGAGCGCCCTGCGGCCCATGCCTACCGGAGAGTTGCTCAACGATCAGATCGCGGCCGGATTCACCGCGGCCGTCGAGCAGGTCCGGGCGCATCCGGAGGTGCGGGTGCTGTCCGCACCACCTGGGGCGGCCGTGCTGCTCACGACCACCGCCCGGGCCGTGCTGGCCGACCGCGACGCCCTCATGCGCGAGATGTTCGGCCCGGCAACACTGTTGGTGACCTACCGCGACACCGACGAACTGCTGACGCTGGCGCGGTCACTGCACGGCGAGCTGACGGTATCGATCTTCGGTGAGCGCGCCGACGACACCACGCGCGCCCTGCTCGCCGCCGCGACCCACGCCGCCGGTCGCGTGCTGTGGAACTCCTGGCCCACCGGGGTCTCGGTGACCTACGCCCAACAGCACGGCGGCCCCTACCCGGCCACCACCGCACCGACCACCACCTCGGTGGGCACGGCCGCGATGGCCCGGTTCCTGCGCCCGGTCGCCTTCCAGTCGATGCCCGAGGACCTGCTGCCACCGGCCCTGCGCACCGACAATCCACTCGGGGTGCCGCGCTCGGTCAATGGGGAGCGGGCGCAATGACTCCCGACTCCTCGAGCCTCGACACGCGCGATACCGCCACCCTGTCCGGGCTCGGCGTGCTGATCATCGGGGCGGGCATCATCGGCTGCGCGCTCGCCGACCGACTGGCCCTGGCCGGTGCCTCGGTGCGGGTCTGCGAGGCGGGCGGACTCGCCTCGGGGACCACCGCCCACGGCGAGGGCAATGTCCTGGTCTCCGACAAGGGCGCGGGACCCGAACTGGAACTCTCGCGGTTGTCGCGCCGCCTCTGGCCGCAGGTGCTGGCCCGCATCGCCGAGCGACTGCCCGCGGAGGCCGCGGCCGTGGAATGGGATCCCAAGGGCGGCATCGTGGTCGCCACCGATGACGCCGGGGCCGCGGCGCTGGCGGAGTTCGCGCGCGGACAGCGCGCGGTCGGACTGCAGTGCGAAGATCTCGACGCGGACCAGTTGGCGATCGCCGAGCCCGCGTTGACCCGGGAGGTGACCGGCAGCGTCCACTACCCCGACGACGCTCAGGTCCAACCCGTCGGCGCGGCGGCGGCCCTGATCGGGTCCGCCGCTGCGTCCGGGGCCCTCGTCGAAACCCGGTGTGTCGTCACCGGATCCATCGTGCACGGCGGTCGCCTGATCGGCGTGCAGACCAGTCAGGGCGCGCGCTACGCCGATGTGGTGATCAATGCGGCCGGACCCTGGTCGGGCCGGGTGTCGCAGCGACTGGAGGCGCCCATCGCGGTGCGCACCCGCCGCGGCGACGTCCTGATCACCGCACCCATGCCGCCGACGGTGTTCCACAAGGTCTACGACGCGGATTACGTTGGCGCGGTGGGCAGTTCACAGACCGAACTGCAATCCTCGGCGGTGGTCGAGTCCACCCACGGCGGGCCCATCCTGCTCGGTTCCTCCCGGCGCGAATGCGGCTTCGACAACCGGCTGCGACCTGACAGCATGGCCGCCATCGCCCGCCGGGCACTGCGGCTGTATCCGGTCCTCGCCGACGTGCCGATCATGCGGGCCTACGGGGGTTTTCGGCCGTATTTCGCCGACCATCTCCCGGTGATCGGCCCGGACCCGCGGTTGCCCGGTCTCTGGCACGCCACGGGTCACGAAGGGGCCGGGATCGGGCTGTCGATCGGTACCGCCTATGTGCTGGCCGCCGCGCTCGCGGGCCGCGTCGGAGAGCTCGACATCGCGCCCTTCGCCGTCGACCGCCCCGCCGTCATCGCTTCTCGAGAAGGACAAACCCCGTGCACAGCAGCATGATCATCACCGCCATCGACACCCACACCGAGGGCATGCCCACCCGCGTCGTCACCGGCGGGATCGGCACCGTGCCCGGGCACACCATGGCGCAACGACGCGCCTATTTCCTCGAGCACCTCGACGGGCTGCGCAGGCTGCTGGTCAACGAGCCGCGCGGCCACGCCTCGATGAGTGGGGCCATCCTGCAACCGGCCACCACCGCGGACGGACACTACGGGGTGCTGTTCATCGAAGTCAGCGGGCTGCTGCCGATGTGCGGGCACGGCACCATCGGGGTCGCGACCGCGCTGGTCGAGGCGGGCATGGTGCCGGTGACCGAGCCGACCACCGAGATTCGACTCGACACCCCCGCCGGGCGGGTGGTGGCGCGCGTCGATGTCACTGCGGGCCACGCCGATTCGGTCACCCTGCGCAATGTGCCCGCCTACTGCGACAGTCTCGACAACGAGGTCGAGGTGCCCGGTCTCGGCACCGTGCGCTACGACCTGGCCTACGGCGGAAACTTCTACGCCATCGTCGATCTCGCCAAGCTGGGGCTGCCCTTCGACCGGTCCGAAAAGGATCGCATCCTCGATGCCGGGCTGCGAATCATGGCCGCCATCAACGAGACCCGCCGCCCCGTGCATGCCGAGGACCCGGGCATCACCGGATGCAAGCACGTGCTGTTCCTGGATCCGGCCTCCGAACCCGCGCACACCCGCAACGCCATGGCCATCCATCCCGGCTGGTTCGACCGATCACCGTGCGGCACCGGCACTTCCGCGCTACTGGCCCGCCAGCACGCGCGCGGGCTGCTCGGCGATGACCAGGTACTGCGCAACGACTCCTTCCTCGGCACCACCTTCTACGCCCGGGCGGTCGAGGCCACCACGGTCGGCGACCGGCCCGCGATCGTTCCCGAAATCACCGGCCGCGCATGGCTGACCGGCACGGCCAACTACCTGCTCGACCCGTCGGACCCGTTCCCGGAGGGGTTCGTGTTCTAGTCGCGAAATGAGCCTTGCATGACGTAGGTCACTTCGCTAGCCTTGTGCAATGTCACACTTCACATAGTACGTTGAGCCACACCGCTTTTCGAGAGAGCCCACTATGTACGCATTACCCGGAAGTGAAAACCTCGAAATGTGCGCCGGGGGGCCGACCATTTCACCGACCGTCATTCTCGGTGTCGCGGCGAGTGATTCACACGCGGTCGCGAACCACATCATCGCCCTGCATTTGCGGCAACTCGGCTATCACGTCGTCAATCTCGGGCCGTGCACACCGATTTCGGAGTTCGCCGACTGTTTCGCGGCGCACCCGGACGCCCTGGCGGTGATCATCGGCTCGGTCAACGGCCATGCCGTCGAGGATGTCTCCCCGCTGCGTGCCGCCCGCGCGGCCGGTCTGCTGGACTGCCCGGTCATTGTCGGGGGCAACCTGTCGGTGGGCAGCGCCAAGACCGGCGACGAACCGCAGCGGCTGCTCGAATTCGGGGTGGACCACGTCGTTTCCGACATCGACGAGCTCACCCGCGTGCTGGACCGACTGCGGCGACAGACCCGCGCCGCGGGCCGATCCGTCACCCCGCGACGTGAACGGCTCTCGGCCGTCGGCTGACCGGCGGTTCGGCTGCGGCCGCGTCGTTTCTGAAGGAGATCATCATGACCGCGATCGTGCACGACATGATCGGGATCGGCTTCGGCCCGGCCAATATCGCGCTGGCCGTGGCGCTCGAGGAATTGCAACCCCGGGTCCGCCCACTGTTTTTGGAGGCCCGCGACCGCGTGGTGTGGCAGCCGGAAATGTTGCTCGCCGGGTCGGATACCCAGAACAACCCGGTCCGCGACCTCGTCACACCCCGCAATCCGCGCAGCAAATACAGTTTTCTCAATTTCCTGTTCGAGCAGGGCCGAATGCTCGAATACCTGAACCTGGGACTGGAATTCCCGCTGCGCAAGGAATACAGCCAGTACATCTCCTGGGTGGCCGCGCATTTCGCGGACCGGGTCGAGTACGGCGCGACCGTCAACGCCGTGGACATCGCGACCCTGCCCGATGGCACCGAGGGCTATCGGGTCGGGCTGGTCTCGGGTGAGTCCCGGTTGGCCCGCGTGGTGGTGCTGGCGCCGGGCCGAACCCCGTATCTGCCCGCGCCTTTCGACGCGGTCGACTCCGAGCGCGTCGTTCACCTGACCCGGTACGCGAGCACCGTGGCGCGGCATGCCGAGGAATTCGCCGCCGGTGGCCGGATCGCGGTCATCGGCGGCAGTCAGAGCGCCGTCGAATTGACCCTCGATCTGGCCCGGCGCTTTCCCCGGGCCGAGATCGTCACTCTCGCACGCGGTTTCGGTTTTCGAATGAAGGACGTCTCCCCGTTCATGGAGGAGAGCATCATGCCCGAATTCGTCGACTACTACTTCCACGCCTCACAACAGAGCAAGGACCTGCTCGACGCCGACCTGCGCTATACCAACTACTCCGCCGCGGACGCCGACGTGCTGCGCGCACTGTATCTGCTGATCTACGAACAGCGCCTCGACGGCGCGCAGAAAGTGTTCGTCCGCAACAACTCCGAGATCTCAGCCGTCGCGGCGACCGCGAACGGCGTCGAGTTGACCGTCCGCGACCGACACCGTGGTGACCTCGCGCGCGAGCGGTTCGACCTGGTGCTGCTGGCCACCGGCTTCCGCAACTTCGGTCCGCGCCCGGACCAGGAACCCTATCCCCCGCTGCTGGAAAACCTTGCCCCGCAATTGCATCGCACCGACCAAGGCGCGCTGGCGGTCGGCTACGACTACCGGGTCGCCGGAGCGCACGGGCGGTCCCTGCCGCCGCTGTTCGTCTACAACCTGTGCGAGTCCTCGCACGGCATCTCCGACGCCGGATCGTTCAGCCTGCTGTCGCTG
Organism: Nocardia sp. CDC160; assembly: GCF_035818795.1. Taxonomy (NCBI): domain Bacteria; kingdom Bacillati; phylum Actinomycetota; class Actinomycetes; order Mycobacteriales; family Nocardiaceae; genus Nocardia; species Nocardia sp. CDC160. The sequence continues at coordinate 296,513 of NZ_JAYKYT010000004.1, forward strand.
CGCGCGGAGACGATCTCGCGCACCATCGCCGACCTGCTCGACCCCGCCGTGACGGTCGCCCCGGTACTGTTCGGCGGCGGCACCTCACCGGTGCCCGCCCCGGCCGCCGACCGCGTGTCGGGAGGGCTGCCCCGATGACACAGCAGCTGCCCCTGCGGCGCCGCGCCGCGGTGCACACCGAGCTGCCCGGCCCGCGCTCGCAACGGCTCCTCGAACACCAGGCGCAGGTCGAATCCTCCGCCCGCACCTATCCGCGGCACACACCGATCGCGGTGGCCGGTGGCTCGGGTTCCTACCTGACCGATCTCGACGGCAATGTCTTCCTCGACTTCCTTTCCGGCGCAGGCGTTCTTGCCCTCGGACACAACTATCCCGACCTGGTCGCCGCCGCGCACCGCCAGCTCGACGTGCACCCGCATCTGCTGGACTTCCCCACCCCGGCCAAGCAGGAATTCACCGACCGGCTGATCAGGCTGCTGCCCGCACCGATGCGCGAGCGCACCAAGATCCACTTCTGCGGCCCGACCGGAGCCGACGGCATCGACGCGGCCGTGAAACTGTGCAAGACGGCCACCGGCCGCGGCGATGTGATCGCCTTCCACGGCGGCTTCCACGGCAGCACCCAGTCCACCATCGCCCTCACCGGATTGCGCGGATCCAAGGAACACCTCACGAATCTGCTTCCCGGCGTGGCGTTCTTCCCCTACTCCTACTGCTACCGCTGCCCGCTCGGCCTGACACCGGACGGCTGCGAGATCAACTGCGCGCAATACCTGGACAATATGCTCGCCGACCCGAATGGCGGCGTGCGCAGGCCCGCGGCCGTGATCCTCGAACTGGTCCAGGGCGAGGGCGGGGTGATCCCGGCCCGGCGCGAGTTCGTCGAGCGGGTGCGAAAGATCACCACCGCCAACGACATTCCGCTGATCGTGGACGAGGTGCAGACCGGATGCGGGCGCACCGGCACCTGGTTCGCCTTCGAGCAGTACGGCATCGAACCCGAGGTGATCGTCGCCTCCAAGGCCATCGGCGGCGGCCACCCGGCCTCGGTCATCCTCTACGACCGACGCCTGGACGGCTGGCGGCCCGGCGCGCACACCGGCACCTTCCGCGGCAATCAGCTCGCCTTCGCCGCCGGGGCCGCGCTCATGGCCGCGGTGACCCGAGACCGCGTGCTGGACAACGTGATCGACCTCGGCGCGGTGCTGCGCCGAGGTCTGCTCGAACTGCAATCGCGCCACCGGTTCCTCGGCGAGGTCCGCGGGCTCGGACTGATGCTCGGCGTCGAGCTCACCGACCTGGGCTCCTGGTCGTCATCGGAAGTCGCCCAACGCCTCCGGGGCGCGGCGCTGCGCCGGGGACTGCTGTTCGAGCTGGCGGGCCGCAATGACAATGTCGCGCGGTTCCTGCCGCCGCTGACCCTCGGCCGCGACGAGGCCGCCGAGGCACTGGAAATCCTGGGCGCGGCCTGCGCGGAGGTCGCCGCCTACGCCGCCGCCGCATCCACCGGCAGCATCGAATGAACACCCAGAAGGGAGCCCACGATGGTCACATCAACGGGCCACACTTCCCCCGTCACACCGGACAATGAGGCCGAGTCGGCCGCGATTCGCGCCTCCTACCAACGCTTCCCGGCCTGGACCCAGCATCTGTGGACCTGGATCACCGGCAAGGCGCTGCCCGGCCAGCAACCCCTGATTCGACTCACCCCCGTCACCTATCTGCTCTGCGATCTGCTCGCACTGGCCGTCGGCATCGGCCCGGCCTGGTGGATCGTGGCGGGCGGGCTGTCGTGGTGGTGGCTGCTGCTGCCGCCGTGCTGGGTACTGAGCACCTCGGCGGCCCGGGTGTGCTCCACGGTGATCGCCCACCACGCGATCCACGCCCGCTTCACCCACAAGATCCACCGTGACCGCATGATCCACCAGGTGCTGTCCACGCTGGTGTGCACCGACGACGCGGACCAGTACTACGAGGACCACATCAACCTGCACCACCGCAAGGAAACCTTCGCCACCATCGCCGATCCGACGATCCAGCATCTGCTGCAACTGCGATTCCGGCCGGGCATGACCGAGCGGGCGCTGTGGCGGCGACTGGCGGTGGTGATCGTCTCCCCCAAGTTCCACGGCGAATTCCTCTACACCCGCTTCGCCCAGAACCTGTGGCGCTGCGCGAATTACCGCAAGCTCATGGGTGCGGGATATCTCGCGGTGGTCTTCGGGCTGGTGGCCTGGCAGGGCACCTGGCTGGAATTCACCCTCGCGGTGCTGGTTCCGTTGGTGCCGGTGTATCACATCGTCGCGCTGCTGGAGTTCCTCAGCGAGCACGCCTGGTTCAAGGCCAAGGATCTGCGCTTGTCCGGGCGCGCCTTCCACGTCTCGCACTCCTGGGGCCGCTTCAGCGGTGATCCGGTCCCCGAACCCGGGCTGCCCCTGGGTGCCGCACTGCGCGCCTGGGCCCGCTGGACCCTGCGAATGCTGTTCTACCATTTGCCATCCCGGATCACGGTGGTGCCCGGCGATCTGGCCCAGCACGACTTCCACCACCGCCGACCCTCCACCAGCGAATGGGTCCGCGCGGGGTACGCCCGCCAATCCGACATCGACGCCGGACACCCGAAATGGCCCGCCTACACCGATGTCTGGGGCCTGGGCAATTCGATCGGCAAGGTGTTCGAGATCCTCGCCAACGAACAGCCCACCGAATGGGGCCTGTCCGGTGAGAAGCGCCGAAGTAAGGCCGCCGTGGTCGAGGTACGCCGTGCCGGATAGCGGATACGACATCACGGTCGTCAAGTTCGGCGGCTCCTGCTTCATCGATCTCGACGACTACACCGCCGTCGCAGGCTATCTGGCCGGATTGGTGAGCCCCGACGGCCCACCGCGGCGGCGCGTGGTGGCCGTGGTGAGCGCCATGTCCGGCACCACGGGCCGCCTGCTCGAGGCGGCCCGCTCCCTGGATCCCGAACTCCGGGCCTCGGCCCAGGACCACATCCTGGCCACCGGCGAAATGGTCAGCGCCAGCTTCCTGCGCGTCGCGCTCGACGCGCAGGGCTGCGCGGCCATCGACCTGTGGGCCGGACAGAACGGGCTCGGCAGTGACGGGCAGGCCACCCGGGCGAAGATCATCTCGATGGACCCGCGGCCGCTGCTGGACGCGCTGCGCGAGCACCGCGTGGTGGTGGTCGCGGGCGGGCAGGCCACCGACGCCACCGGTCGCGTCACCATGCTGGGGCGCAACAGCTCCGACCTGACCGCGGTCGCGATCGCCGCCATGCTCGGTGTCGACCGCTGCGAGATCTTCTCCGACGTGCCCGGCGTATTCACCGCCGATCCGCACGTCGTGCCCGCGGCCCAACTGATGCCCGAGCTGAGTTACCGGCAGTGCGCGGCCATGTCGCTGGCCGGTGCGAAAGTGCTGCACCACGATTCGGTCCGGATGGCCGAGGCGCACGGCGTGCGCATCGAGTGCCGGGCACTGACGCCCGGCGAGATCGACGGTGCGCTGGTCGCGGCCACCGGCACCGTGGTCGGCACCGGATCCGGCCGCGCTGCCGTCGTCACCGACCGGCGGCGACTGGACCCGATCGGCGAGTACGGGCTGGTGTCGGTGATCGACACCGAAGGACGGGCACGCAGCAGCGTCGTCGGTCTCGCGGAGCTGGACTCGGTCGCCAACGCCCTACACGCACGGCTGGTCGACAGTGCGCTGCCCGCCACCGAATTCGTGCGGCCCAAGCGGCGCTCGAACCACAGCGACCTGCTGACCCGCTCCGGTGCTTCCGAGCACGCCGGAGGTGATCCGGCGTGATCGTCTCCGAACTCCCCGATCTCGACTCGTCCATCGCCTACATGCGAGCGCTGGGCAAACCGACGGTCGCTCAACTCCTGGACGAGACCGCTTCGCGCGCACGGCCATTGATACAGCCGCGCTGCGGAGTCGGCGGGCACGAGGCCATGCGGGCACTGTTGACCGGCTTGGAGGCCACGGCCGCACCGGATATCGCGACCGTCACCGTCGACTCGCACACCCGGCTGCTGCGCTTCGACAGCGTGCGCGCCGCCCTGGCCGCCGATCCGGCGAGCCTGAATGGGTACCCGCTGATCACGCACGGCTGGCGACTGGGCCGTGAGCTGAACGAGGCGGTGGCCGCGCCGATTCAGGTGCGCCACGGCTCACCGGACGCGCGGCAGCTGTTCGCGGTGAGCATCGCGTCGGGATTCACCTCGTTCGAGGGCGGCGGCATCGGCTACAACGTGCCCTACGCCAAGGACGTGCCGATCACCGAATCCCTGCGAACCTGGCAGCAGATCGACCGGCTCGCGGGCGAGATCACCGCCGCGGGGGTGACCGTCGACCGCGAGCTGTTCGGCACGCTCACCGGCGTGCTCATGCCGCCGTCGATCTGCCTGGCCACCACGCTGCTCGAGGCCGTACTCGCTGCGGCACAAGGGGTTCGGTGCCTGTCGATCTCCTACCCGCAGGGCGGGCACCCCTGGCAGGATCTGGCCGCCCTGCGCGCGATCACCACCCTGGCCGCCCACTATCTGGCCGACCGGCCCGAGGTGCGGGTGCACACGGTGCTGCATCAGTTCATGGGCGTGTTCCCCGCCGACCGCGACCGCGCCGTCGAACTCATCGGATACGGCGGGCTCATCGCGGCCCGCGGACACGCGGCCAAGGTGATCACCAAATCGCCCGCGGAGGCCAGCGGCATACCGACCATGGCCGAGAACGCCGTCGGCCTGGTGACCACCCGCTTCGGGATGAGCGCCGCCTTCGACTGGTTCGTTCTCGACGAGGAGGCCATCGCCCGCGAGCAGCACGCGATCGAACGCGAGGTGCGCGAGCTGATCGACCCGGTGCTCGACGCGCCCGATCTCATCGACTCGATCGGCGTGGCCTTCGCCGAGGGCAGGCTCGACGTGCCGTTCCCGGCCAGCCGGTTCGTGCGCGGCGAGGTGATCTCCTGCCGCGATCCGCAGGGCGCGATTCGCTTCGCGCGCTTCGGGAATCTGCCCTTCGGCGCGCGCAGCCGACGCGCCAACGACGAACGACTCGAGCGGACGGCCGGGGCACCGGTCGACAGCGCGGGGCTGGTGCGGGACGTGGAGTACTTCGCCCGCCCGGCCGAGCCGGACCCCTTGCGCTGGCTGCACCCGACAGCGGCGGGAGACCGGACATGGTGAGAGCCGAAGGATTACGCGTCGGCATTGTCGGGGCGACCGGACTGGTCGGCGCGGTCCTGCGCCGCCTGCTCGCCGAGCGCGAGTTCCCCGTCGCCGAGCTGCGGTACTTCGCCTCCGCGCGCTCGGCCGGACGAAAACTACCCTGGCACAACGGCGCTGGTGTCGAGGAGATCCTCGTCGAGGACGTGGCCACCGCCGACCCGTCGGGACTCGATATCGCGATCTTCTCCGCGGGCGGCGACGTCGCCCGCACCCACGCCCCGCGATTCGCGGCCGCGGGGGCCATGGTGATCGACAACTCCTCGGCCTGGCGGCTGGACCCGGACGTGCCCTTGAGCGTGGCCGAGGTCAATGCCGACACCGTGTCCGCGGCCCGCAAGGGCATCATCGCCAACCCGAACTGCACGACCATGGCCGCCATGCCCGTCCTCGCGCCGCTGCACCGCCGCGCCGGACTGGTCCGGCTGACGGTGAGCAGCTATCAGGCGGCCTCCGGCGGCGGCTTCACCGGGCTCGACGAGCTGTCGGCCGCCATCGACGCCGCCCGCGGGCACGGCGGTGAGCTGGCATTCGACGGCGGCGCGGTGGATTTCCCCGACCCGGTGCGGTTCCCGGCCCCGCTCGGATTCACCGTGATCCCGTGGGCGGGCAACCTCGTCGACGACGGTTCGCTCGAGACCGACGAGGAGCAGAAGCTGTGCCACGAGAGCCGCAAGATCCTCGCGATCCCGGATCTGCGGGTAGCGGCCACGTGCGTGCGAGTGCCGGTCCACACCGGCCACTCGCTGGCCGTGCACGCCGAATTCGCCGAACCGATCACGCCGCGACAGGCGACCGAATTGCTGGCCGCCGCACCGGGTGTGCGGCTGCACGACCTGCCGACACCGCTGGCGGCCACGGGTCGCGATCCCAGCCTTGTCGGTCGCATCCGAGCGGACCGCAGCGTCGAGGACGGTCGCGGCCTGGTGCTGTTCATCAGCGGCGACAACCTCCGAAAAGGCGCGGCGCTCAATGCCGTTCAGATCGCCGAACTCCTGAACACCGACCTGCTACCTAGTCGGGTCCGGTCCTCATGAGTACGGCGACGAGCACCACCAAACCCGTGCCGATGTGGGCGGTGTCGGTCACGGTCTTCCTGGTCGCGCTCAATCTGCGGCCCGCGATCACTGCCCTCGCTCCGGTCGCCACCTTCATCCGATCCGACACGCACACCGACTCGGCGACCATTGGAATGCTCAGCGCCGCACCTATTTTGGTGTTCGGGATGCTGTCGGCGTTCGTGTCGAGGCTCGGTACGCGCCTGGGCTATCGATCCGTCATCGCCTACGCCCTGCTGGTGTTGGCGGCCGGGTTCGGCATTCGACTGCTGCCGGGCCTGGTGCCGATGCTGTGGGGCATGGTGGTGATCGGTGCCGGGATCACCGGATTGAACGTGCTGCTGCCCGCCTACATCAAAGGGCACCCGCCGCATCGACGCGGGCCGCTGATGGGCCTCTACACCGTCTGCCTGTACCTGGGTCCCGCGCTGACAGCCGCTGTAACCCTGCCGATTTCGCGATGGCTCGGCTCCTGGCAGTGGGGCCTGTTCGTCTGGGTGATCCCGGTGGCGATGGCGGCACCGGCCTGGCTGCTGCTGCGTAGACGGGAGGGCGACGCCGGAACCGTTGCCGCCCAACGGCCGACGATCAGCCTGGCGGCGGTGGTCTACCAGCCGCTCACCTGGTCGATCGTGACGTTCTTCGCCATCATGTCCGTCCTGTTCTTCACCATCGCCGGATGGCTGCCGAACATCCTGGTGCAGGCCGGACACGGCAGCGGCAGTGCGTCGTTCCTGCTCGCACTCGCGGAACTGACCGCCATCCCCTGCGCGCTGGGTGTCTCGATCGCCATCCACCGCACCCGTAGCCAGGTGTGGGCGACCGTCCTCGGTCCCGCGCTGCTGCTGGCCGGGACCGCCGGAATCGCCCTGCGACCCGACGGTTGGACGCCGGTGTGGATGGTCGTGTTCGGGGCCGGGCTCGGCATCGCCGGTGGCGCCTCGTTCTCCCTGCCGCTGCTGCGGACCCGCACCGCCGCCGAGGCGGCTCTGGTCGCGGGCCTCACCCAGACGGTCGGCTACTCGCTGTCCGCGGTCGGTCCGGTCGGAGCCGGTGCGCTGCACGATCTTTCGGGCTCCTGGGGCCCGGTCCTGGCCGTGCTCGCCGTCTGCATCGTCGTCCAGGGCGTCGCGGGCGCGTACGCCGGGCGTGGCGTGTTCATCGAAAGCCCTCGAGAAGAAGGAGCACCTGTCCGTGTCCAACAGTTCTGAACGGCACCACCCGCTGTACCCGCCGCGGGTGCATCTGGAAATGGACGAACGCAAATCCCTGCGCATCATGGAGATGTACCGATTCGCCACCATGCTCTCGGCGCCACGGCCAGACGAGATCGTCGCCACCAACCTGCCGCTGATCCTGCATCGTGACCGTGGGCCGCGCGGCACACTGTTCGGCCATCTCGACAGCGCCAACCCGCACGCCCGGCTCCTCGACGGGCGTCCGGTCACCGTGCTGTTCCACGGGCCCAACGCCTACCTGTCGCCAAAGGTGCTCACCGGAAATCCGCTGCCCACATGGAATTCGATCAGTGTCCACGTCCGGGGCACGGCCACGCTCCTGAACGACCGCAAACAACTCCTGGATGGCATAGCCAGCATCGCCGAGAAATCCGATCCTCACGACTATCAACTCGACTACGGCCATCCGCGCATCGACCAGATCATCGGCCGGGTCACCGGATTCGAAATACAGATCGAGGAAATCATCGGCCGGTTCAAGGTCTCCCAAGATCTGGACGCGGACAATCGCGCGCGGGCCGCCGAGGCGATGGCCGTGGTACGGCACGCGGACGAGCGGGCCGTCATCGAAGAGTCCTTCGGCATCACGAGGTAGACCATGCCCATCTTCGCAGTGGAATACTCCTACGGCGCTCCGGGATCGACGCAGGCGAAAAACTATGAGCGGCACCATGTTCCGCATCTCGACTGGGTGAAAAGCCTCTACGAGGCGAACACGATCCACCTGGCCGGAAGGTACGCGGATCTCTCCGGAGCACTGTTCGTCGTCGAAGCCGAAGACGAGATCGCCGTCCGGGAATTGTTCGCCGGTGACCCGTTCGCCACCCAGAACGTCCTCACCGGCGTGCGGGTGCTGCCGTGGAGCGTCAGGTTCGGATGGCTGTGACCGAGCGGGTGGATGTCGCCATTATCGGCGCGGGCATCATGAGCGCCACCTTCGGCACCCTGATCCGACTATTGCAGCCCGACTGGACGATCGCGGTGTACGAGCGCTTGCCCGAGGTGGGTCTGGAAAGCAGCGAGCCCTGGAACAATGCCGGAACCGGGCACGCGGGCCTGTGCGAACTCAACTATTCGCCGCGCGGGCCCGACGGAACCGTCGACATTTCCAAGGCGATGGAAGTCAATGAGAAATTCCAGGTTTCGCGCCAGTTCTGGGCCTGGGCGGTCGAACACTCGATACTGGGCGAGCCCGGCGGATTCATCACCGCGGTCGACCATTTCAGCTTTGTTGAGGGGGCTGAAAATGTGAAGTACCTGCGGCGGCGCTACGACACGCTGGCACCCCATCCACTGTTCGCCGACCTGAGCTTCAGCGCCGATCCGGGACTGCTCGCCGACCGGCTGCCCCTGCTGGCGGCCGGTCGCAACTCCCCCGCCGAGACCGCGATCAGCTGGAGCACAGCGGGGACCGATGTCGACTTCGGGCAGCTCACCCGGGGGTTGTTCGAATTCCTCTGTAGGACAACGCCTATCCATCTCGACTGCGAGGTGACGTCGCTGTTCAGAGCCGATCCCGGCTGGCGTCTGGATCTCGAGGACCGTCGCACCAAGAGACGGTCCACGGTCGACGCGCGCTTCGTATTCGTCGGCGCGGGCGGCCATTCGCTGTCGCTCCTGCGGCGTGCGAGGGTACGAGAAGTTCGGCACGTGGGCGGATTTCCGGTGTCCGGCCAGTTCCTGCGCTGCACGAACCCGGAGGTGGTGAACTCCCATCACGCCAAGGTCTTCGGCCTGCCCGCCCCGGGCGCTCCCCCAATGTCCGCCAGACATCTCGACACCCGAATCATCGACGGTCGCCGACACCTCGAGTTCGGGGCCTACAGCGGATGGTCACCGCGGTTCCTGAAATACGGCTCGGCCCTGGACTTTCCACGCTCGGTGGGCGTGGGGAATCTGGTCCCCCTGGCCCGGGTAGCGATGGACAATCGGCCGTTGCTGCGGTTCCTGATCGAGGATGCCACCCAGCCGATGCGCGGGCGACTGCGCGCCCTGCGCGAGTTCGCGCCCGGGATCCAGCCCGGCGATTGGGAATTGATCACCGCCGGTCAGCGCGTGCAATCCGTCCTCTCCGACGGCTGGCTGCGGTCCGGCACGCTCGAATTCGGCACCTCCGTGGCCGCGACGGCGGACGGTTCCCTGACCGGATTCCTGGGCACACTGCCGGGCGCCTCGGGCGCGGTATCGGCGGTATTGGCACTGCTCGACCGCTGCTTCCCGGCGCAGCGGGCGCGCTGGGCGTCGGAGATTCGCCGGATGATCCCGGCCTACGGTCGCTCGCTGAACTCCGATCCGGCTCTCTGCGAGGAGATTTCGGCGTGGACGAACTCGGTGCTCCGACTGCGCGCGCCCGCGTGACCTGACCCGAAAACCCATCTTGCGTGACGCAGGCCACTTAGTTACGCTCTGTGCAATGTCACACTTCACATAACACAGAGCCTTTGGTGGCGGTATCCCGCACCGGCTCACAGAAGGAGACGACGATGTCCGATTCGATCGCGACGCCCGCGAGCAGGCCCTGGCACGGGGTGCTGGTCGCCACGACGCTGCCCTTCGCGCGGGACTACACCGTCGATCACGACGCCTTCGGTGAGCACGTCGCGTGGTTGGCCGCCAACGGATGTCACGGCGTCAGCCCGAACGGGTCGCTGGGCGAATACCAGACCCTCACCGACACCGAGCGGGCGGAGGTCGTCGCCACCGCGATCGCCGCCGCCCCACCGGGATTCACCGTCATGCCCGGCGTCGCCGCCTACGGGGCGCTGCAGGCGGCCCGGCTGTCCGAACAGGCCGCCCGCGCCGGAGCGCACGCGGTGATGTTGTTGCCGCCCAACACCTATCGCGGCGGCCGCGACTGCATCCTGGACCACTACCGCACCGTGGCCCAGGTCGGACTGCCGATCGTGGCCTACAACAACCCCGTCGACACCCACATCGACCTCACCCCCGACCTGCTCGCCGAGCTGCACACCGAGGGCCTGATCGTCGGGGTCAAGGAGTTCACCGGCGATGTCCGGCGCATCTACGAGATCAAAGAACTCGCACCCGATCTCGACGTGCTCATCGGCTCCGACGACGTGGTGCTCGAACTCGGCATCGCCGGTGCCGTCGGCTGGATCTCCGGCTACGCCAACGCGATTCCGCGCTCGGCCGTCGCGCTCTACGACGCGGCGCTGAACCGCGACCTGGACAAGGCGCTGCCGCTGTACCGCGAACTGCACCGGCTGCTGCGCTGGGATTCGCGCACCGAATTCGTCCAGGCCATCAAACGGTCGATGGATCTGGCCGGACGACACGGCGGCGGCTGCCGCCCGCCACGGCTGCCCTTGACTCCGGATCTGCTGGCCCGCGTCGACGCCGACACCCGCGCGGTCCTGGCCCTGGGCCATCACTGAGCCGCCCCGCTACGAGAGAGATATTCCGTTGAGCCCCACAATCATTCCACCGGACTCCGATCCGGTCGGCCGCGCGGATCGACCACTGTCGATCACCCTGGACGGCATCGCCGTCCCCGGCGTGCACGGGCAGACGCTGGCCTCGGTGCTGCTGGCCGATGGACGCAGTCGGTGGCGCACCGCGCCGACCGGTGGCGCGCGCGGTGTGTTCTGCGGCATCGGTGTGTGTTTCGACTGCGTGGCAACGGTGAACGGCATCCCGGACGTGCGGCTGTGTCGGCGTCCCGCCCGCGACGGCGACGCGGTCACCACCCAGTCCCGGCTCGACGGCGGTGCGCGATGACCCGGCACGTGGTGGTGATCGGCGGCGGTCCGGCCGGAACCGCGGCCGCCGACTCCGCGCTTCGGTGTGGTGCGCGCGTCACGCTCATCGATTTCAATGAACAACTCGGCGGCCAATACAACCGCAGGATTCCCGCCGCCTACGGGGTGCGGCGGCCGCTGAGCATCGGTCATGGCTACCTCGCCGCGGAACGCCGGGCGCGGCTGCTGAGCGAGCACCCGCGCTGCGAGTACCTGGCGTGGGCAGCGGTCTATCAGATCGAACAGCACGCCGAGGGCGGCTGTCCCGCCGTGCGCGTGCTGATCGGCCAGGAGGGCGAGCGACGCACCCACCGGGTCGTGCAGGGCGACGCGCTGGTGATCGCCACCGGCGCCTACGACCGGGTGTGCCCGTTCCCGGGCTGGGACTTGCTCGGGGTGTATACCGCCGGTGCCGCACAGACTTTCGCGAAAACCCAGCGCGTGCTCGTCGGCCGGTCGGTGCTGGTCTCGGGTACCGGTCCCTTCCTGCTGCCCGTGGCACAGTCACTGGCCCTGGGTGGCGCGAGGGTGACGGCCGTGCTGGAAGCCAATCCGGGGCGGCGCATCCTGCGGCACTGGGCCGCGAATCCGTGGCAACTGCGCCACAACCTCGGCAAGGTCGGCGAGCTGGTCGAATACATAGGATGCGGTGTGCGGCACCGGATTCCACTGCACACCTCCCGCGCGGTGGTCGCGGTGTCCGGTGACGGACGCGTGGAAGAGGCCACCGTCGCCCGGCTCGACGAGAACTGGACACCGATCCCCGGCAGCCACACCACGATCGCGGTCGACGCGGTCGCGGTCTCCCACGGATTCACCCCGCAACACGAACTCGCGCTCGCGGCCGGAGCGCGCCTGGACGCCTCCGGATTCGTCGAGGTCGACGACACCCAGCACACCACCGCCGAAACCGTCTGGGCGGCAGGGGAAATCACCGGCATCGGCGGTGCCGCCGTCTCCGAGATCGAAGGCACGGTCGCCGGGATCGCCGCCGCCGGTGGCGATCCCGACACGGACCGGGCGTTGCGCGCACGCCATCGCACCGCGCGACAGTTCGTCGCCCGGCTGGCGGCCGCCCATCCCATCCGGCCCGGCGTCCTGAGCTGGTCGCGGCCGAGCACCGTGATCTGCCGCTGCGAGGGCACCACCCACGCCGAACTGACCGCGGCCTGGACCCGCTCCGCGGGCGACGGCTACCGGCCGGTCAAACTCGCCACTCGCGCTGGTCTCGGCCCCTGCCAAGGGCGCATGTGCGCGGCCAATATCGCCGCGTTGCGGACACAGCCCTACCCCGACGGGACCGCCACCGACGGTCTCGCCGCCGCGACACCGGCCTGGCGTCCCCTGGCCGCGCCGGTGCGGCTGCGCGAACTCGCCGAATTCGACAGTGAAGGACAACCCTGAGATGCGCAGCAGCCACCTCGTTTCCGCCATCGACACCCATACCGAAGGCATGCCCACCCGGGTCATCACCGGCGGGGTCGGCACGATACCGGGCCTCGACATGGCCGAACGGCAGGCCTACTTCGCCGAAAACCGTTCCGGGCTACGGGGATTGCTCGTCAACGAGCCGCGCGGACACGCGTCGATGGTCGGCGCGATCCTGCAACCCGCCACCACCCCGGACGGACACTTCGGGGTCCTGTTCATCGACGCCAGCGGAATGCTGCCGATGTGCGGGCACGGCACCATCGGCGTCGCCACCGCACTGGTCGAGGCCGGAATGGTGCCGATCAGCGAGCCCGTCACCGAGATCCGGCTGGACATGCCCATCGGCCGGATTGTCGCCGCGGTCGCGGTCACCGACGGGCACGCGGACTCGGTGACCCTGACCAATGTGCCCGCCTTCTGCGACAGCCTCGACAACGACATCGAGGTGCCCGGGCTGGGAACGGTGCGGTACGACATGGCCTACGGCGGCAACTTCCACCCGATTATCGATCTGGGCAAGCTCGGGCTGCCCTACGACCGGGCCCACAAGGACCGCATCCTCGACGTCGGGCTGCGAATCCTGGACGCCATCAACGAATTCCGGCGTCCCGTGCATCCCGAGGACGAACGGATCTCTGGCTGCAAACATGCCATGTTCCTCGCCCCGGATTCCGAGCCCGCGCACGTCCGCAATGTGATGGCCAACTACCCGCGCTGGTCGGACCGCTCCCCCTGCGGCACCGGCACCTCCGCGCTGCTGGCGCGCCAGCACGCGCGCGGATATCTCGCCAATGACGATGTGCTGCGCAGTGATTCGCTCATCGGCACCACCTTCCTGGCCCGGTCGGTCGGGGCCACCACCGTCGGAGACCGGCCCGCGATCGTGCCCACGATCACCGGCCGGGCCTGGCTCACCGGCACCGCCACCTATCTCCTCGACCCCACGGACCCCTTCCCCGAGGGATTCGTCTTCTAGTGGCCGCGACCGCGTGCCACTTCCCTTCGATCACACCGCAATTCAGCACCACCGCGCAGTTTCGCAATACCCCGTGAGAGGCCCAGCAATGAATTCCGTCGTCACCAAACCCGCGCGCCCCAAGTTGTCCCCCCGCGCGATGATGCGGCGAATGCCCGTAACCGTCGGCGACACCGGTGATTTCACCAAGAGCATGGGACTGTGGCAGCTAGTGGCCCTCAGCCTCGGCGGGCTGGTCGGGGCGGGCGTGTTCTCCCTGGCCGGTGTCGTGGCCCACGATGTGGCGGGCCCGGCGGTGCTGATTTCCTTCCTCATCGCCGTCGTCGGCTCCGGTGCGGCCGCCCTGTGCTACGCCGAGTTCGCGGGCATGGTGCCGCGGGCGGGCTCGGCCTACACGTATTCCTATGTCGCACTGGGCGAGATCATCGGCTTCATTATCGGCTGGGATCTGCTGCTCGAATACACCGCCATCGTGTCGGTGGTGGCGATCGCGGTGTCGGGGTATCTGAACTACATCACCCACTACATCGGCTTCGACCTGCCCACCTGGGCGCTGGGCGCACCGGGCTCCGGCCACGGCCACAAGGTCGACGTCTTCGCGATGCTGCTGTGCCTGCTGCTGGCCTTCCTGCTCTCGCGCGGCACCCGCGAATCCGCCCGCGTGCAAACCGGACTCGTCGCGCTCAAGCTGACCATTGTCGCGATCGTGGTCATCGCGGGCGCCCTGCACATCAAGACCGGCAACTACACCCCCTACTTCCCCTTCGGGATCGGCAGCGCGGTATCCGGTGCGGCGCTGGCCTTCTTCGCCGTCTACGGCTACGACGCCATGAGCGCGGCCGCCGAGGAGTCCAGTGAGGGCAAGAAGCTCATCCCCAAGGCGATCATGATCAGCCTCGGCATCGCGGCGCTGGTCTACCTGCTGGTGTGCCTGGTCATCGTCGGCATGGTCAACTACACCGACATCAATGTGTCCTCGCCGTTCTCCAGCGCCTTCGACACCATCGGCATGGGAATCCTGGGCCTGGTGATCGCGGTCGGCGCGGTCGTCGGCGTCACCACCTCGGCCTTCGCCAACATGCTCGCCGTGACCCGCGTCGGATTCGCCATGAGCCGCGACGGCCTGCTGCCGTCCTACTTCAGCGAATCCCGTTCCGCCCGTAAGGTTCCCACCCGGGTGATCTGGCCGGTCGGCGTCGTCTCCGCGCTCATCGCCGGATTCCTGCCGATCCGCCAGGCCGCCGAACTCACCAATGTCGGCATCCTGATGGCGTTCATCGTCGTCGCCCTCGGCGTCATGCGCCTGCGCCGCACCCGTCCCGACGCCGAACGCGCCTTCCGCACCCCCTGGGTCCCCTTCGTCCCGCTCCTCGGCGTCGGCTTCTCGATCTGGCTCATCAGCCACCTCACCTGGGTGACCTGGCTCCGCTTCGTCATCTGGCTGGTGCTCGGCCTGGCCCTCTACCTCGGCTTCGGCTACCGCAACTCCACCCTCAACAAGACCACCGCCTGACCCCACCCGATACGGCCCGGAAGGCATTGCTCGGCAATGGCTTCCGGGCCCTACGGCGTCGCGACCGCGGAATCCTGTGTGGCGGTCGGGGCTCCGGTGAACAGATCGATGAGGCCGAAGGGGGCGCGGTCGCCGAGACACAGGTCGAGGATCTCGTAGGCGTCCTCGTAGAAGGCAGCGGCACGCGGGAACAGTTTGTCCTCGTAGGCGGCGAGGGCCGCTTCGATGTCGTTGGGGTGCGCCGCGATGGCCAGGGCGAGTTCGGCGCCGTCGAGCATGGCCAGGTTGGCGCCGTCGCCCGAGGGGGCATGAGGTGGGCGGCGTCGCCGAGGAGGGTGACGCCGGGTACGCGGCGCCAGCGGTGTCCGGTGGGCAGGGTGTGGATCATGCGGGCGACCGGGGCGGTGTCGGAGGCGGTGATCAGCGCGGTGAGTTCGGGGGCCCAGCCGTCGAATTCCGCTGCTAGACGGGCGATTACCGTAGCGGGATCGCTGAAATCGAGGGTGGCGATCCATTCGGCGGGGCGCGTCAGCTCGACATAGGTGTGCAGGGTGCCACCCGCTTCGCGGTGGGCCACGATGCCCTTGCCCGGTGTCAGCGCGGACATCGCGCCCTCGCCCACCGCCTTGGCCGTCGCGGGATGGCGGGTGTCGGCGTCGTGGAGGTAGGTCTCGATGAACGTGACGCCGATGTATTCGGGTGTGGCAGAAGACAAGAGCGGGCGAACCTTCGACCAGGCGCCGTCGGCGCCGACCAGCAGCTCGGCGACCACCGTCTCCCCGTTGGTGAACGACAGCTCGTGGCGGCCCTCGCCGAGGGCGCGAACGCCGCTCACCTTGTATCCCCATCGCACCGTCTGCGCGGGTAGCGAATCGAGCAGGATGCGGCGCAGGTCGCCGCGCAGTACCTCGGGGCGGGTCGCCGTGCCGTCGTCGGGGAGGTCCAACAGAACGGTGCCGTGCGGGTCCAGGACGCGGGTGGCTTCCGCGCCCGCATGGATGATGGCCCGGAATTCGTCGGTGAGCCCGGCGACCTCCAGCGCCCACTGCCCATCGTTCGGGTGGATGTCCAGCTGGCCGCCCTGGGTGCGGGCCTGCGGGGCGGGATCGGCCTCGTAAACGGTCGCGGGGAGGCCGTGGACGTGTAGGACGCGTGCGAGCGTGAGACCGCCCAGGCCAGCGCCGATGATCGTGACTGGCGTTGTCATCGTCGTACTCCTCTCGAATCAGCATTGGAACGTTGTTCCATAGCCACTTTGGAACAACGTTCCATTCGTGTCAAGATGGGTGTCATGACGACCACAACGCGACGGACCGGGCGGCGTGCGGACGGGCTGTCGAAAGACCGAATCGTCGAGGCCGCGATCGACATCCTCGACACCGGCGGCGAAAACGCCCTGACCTTCCGGTCCCTCGCCGCGCGTCTGACCACCGGAAGCGGGGCGATCTATCACCATGTCGCCAACAAGGACGAGCTGCTCGCGGCGGCGACCGACGCGATCATCGCCCGGGTCGTCACCGAAATGGCCGAAGCGGATACGCCGCGACAGACGATCCGAACCCTCGCGCTCGGGGTGTTCGACGCCATCGACGCGCACCCGTGGGCGGGCGCGCAGCTGTCACGAGAGCCGTGGCAGTCCGGGATGCTGCGGATTCTCGAGGGCATGGGTGCGCAACTGCAGGCGCTCGGGGTTCCCGAGCATGCGCAATTCGATTGCGCCACAGCGCTTGTCAACTGTGTGCTCGGCCTCGCGGGACAGTACGCCGCGGGCGCGCGCCTGGTACCGCCCGACACCGATCGGGCGGCCTTCCTGGCCACTGTCGCGGCCGAGTGGACGCGGCTGGACGCCGACCAATACCCCTTTGTCCACCGAATCGCGGCCCAACTGCGCGATCACGACGACCGCGAGCAGTTCCTCGCCGGTATCGACCTCATCCTCGGCGGCATCGACACGCTGAACCGCAAGCCATGAGCCAGACCACATTCCGCCGCCGATGTGAGGCTGTGGCGGACGACTGTGCCTTCCGTCCCAACGCATTGCCGATCGGCGTCGCGGAATCCTACGCTCGCGAACGGTCCACTGTTTTCTCCGAATGACGAAAGGCGGTTCCTCATGACGACGCTCATCCTCGCGGGCATTGTGACAGCGGGAGTGTTCGCCTTCTTCCACGATCGAAACAACATGGACTTCCGCGCACGCGAAATCGCCGAATACCGCAACCGGAAGTAACCACCGAGCCCGGGTGAACCGGATCTAGCGGCTGGAGGTTCGTCCAACAGCCGCCATCGCCCCCTCCGCCGGTGTTGGACCTTATGCGTCTTCGAATGACATGTGATGGCGATTACATTTGCCACTTCCACCGCATCACATGTCCGCCCGGAGAACATCCATGTCCACCCCCGACCTCACCCGCAGCCCCCTAGCCCGCGCAGCCACCTGGCTCTCCCTCGTAGCAACCCTCGCCGCCCCCGCCTGCGCACTCTTGATCCTCATCTACCACGCCCTGTGACCCCCGCTCGACCACGGACTTGATCTTGTCGAGGGTGGTGTTCATGCCGTCGAGCATCTCGACGTCGAAGTTCTGCTCACCGCCGAGGATGTGCTCGACGATGATCCGGGAAATCCATTTCGTCCCCTCCGGCGGCACGTCGCGGCGGTGGATCAGGCGTGAGCCCGTGGCGGTCGGTGTGATCTCGAAGGACCAGACGCTGTTGTTCGACAGGGTCCGGAAGGCGACGGCCCGGCCTGGCTCGAAGCGTTCGATGCGCGAGACCGTCGGCCAGTACTTCCGTCCGCGGTGGTTCCAATTCACCGTGTGCGCGCCCTGGCGGATCGTGCCCAATGGCCGCATGGCCCGGCACTGGTAGCTCCACTCGGGCATCCGCCGCAGGTCGGACACCACGCTCCAGACCTGGGCCGGTTCAGCGTCGATGTCGATGGTGGCGGTGAGATTCGTCTTGGTCACGGTATGCCTCTTGTAGAAAGAAAGGGACGGATGCCATCGGTTGATGATTCTAGTAATCATTTGATGGCATGGTCAATGCGGATGATGGCTCAGCATGGCCGCGGGCGATAATGGCCGAATGCCGAAACGCCTCCCGCCCAAGCCCGAACGCGCGGCGACGTCGGGTTCCGACGCCGCCACCGACGAGCCCGGTGGTTCGACGCGCGAGCGGCTGCTTCGTTCAGCCCTGAAACTGTTCGCGGACAACGGCTTCGCAGGCACCACCGTCGGTGACATCGAGGGCGCGGCCGGGCTGGCCCCGCGTGGCGGCGGCTTCTACCGGCACTTCACTTCGAAGGAGGCCGTCCTCGCCGCGGCGGTGGATCACCGCATCCGGGAGACCGCGCAGGCACAGGCGGCCGTGCTCGGTCTACTACCCCTGCAAGACCTGCGTTCGGAGCTCACGCTGACCTGCCGCTGGCTGTTGGCCGCCATCGATCAGCAGCGCGATCTGTTCCGTTTCGTCGAGCGCGACGGCGACCGCTTCCCCGAACTCCGCGACCGAATCCGGGTGCAGCTCATAGACAGTGCCCATCGCGCCGCCGTGGAGTTCACCACGCGCTGGGCAGGCCAGACGAGCCACCCATCCCAGGATCCGGAGGCCTCCGCGGCCATCATGATCGGCGCGATCTTCAATTACCAACGCGCACAATGGACCTACGGGCATCCCCCGCTCGATGTCGACGCCGACCGATTCGTCACCAGCTGGGTGAACTACTGCTACGACCTGATGACAGGAACCGCCAACCCGACCCCGAGCTGATCCTCGCGCCAGGTCCGTCTGCGGCTCCGGCCCAATCGTCCGGGAAGGTGTAGGGCACAAGCTCATTGATAGAGAGAAACGGCCCCTCCTGCAGTCAGGAGGAGCGCTTTTCAAGCGGTGAAGACGTCATCGAGGCTCTCGGCGGCAAGCACTCGAGCTGCCCACATACGCAGCCGACCTGCGTCGGCCCCGCGCACAACATCCTCGACCTTCACCGGCACGGCCCCGAACTTCAGCGTCAGCAAGTCGAGCAGCGCCTCCGCCCGCCCCCGCACCTCGCCACGTGCCTCGCCCTCGGCGCGGAGTCGTTCAGCCGTTGTCACGATGACCTCCTAGGCATGGGGCGCGGCCATCGTGGGAGGCATCACCGCGCGCAATTCACCGGCCATCTCCTTCGACCGGCCCAGGACCTGACGGAAGTAGGCGTCGTGCGGATTCGGTGGATTGTCGGCCACACTCGGGCAAGCTAGTCTCGATCGGACTGTGACACACCGGTTTCGCCGGGGTGGGCGGCGACACACGTCGAGGTAGACGGCGGGTCGGGGTGTGGGGTGGATTGACAAAGAAAAAGGTCTCCCTCTGTAGTAGAGGGAGACCTTCTCTGTGTCCGGAGGGGGACTTGAACCCCCACGCCCTAATACGGGCACTAGCACCTCAAGCTAGCGCGTCTGCCATTCCGCCACCCGGACCGGTGGTGCTCAGCAAGGTTATCGGATCGGACCGCCTGGACCAAATCGGCCGATTTCCTGCGGTTTCACCGAGCAGCCAGACGCGATGGAGTGGTTGCCGCCGGGTCGATTTCGCGACCCGGCAGGCCACTCCCCGATCTCAGGCCTTCAGGGCCTCGAGCAGCGCGGCGCGCTGCCGGGAGCCCAGACCGCCAATGCGACGGTCGGCGGGGATCTCGGCCTCGTCCATCAGCTTGGCCGCCTTGACCGGGCCGATGCCCGGGAGCGCCTTGATGACGGCCGACACCTTCGTCTTCTTGACCAGGTCCTCCTTGTCGGCGCGCTTGAGGAGTTCGCCGAGGCTGAGCGAGCCCTTCTTGACCTGCGCGATCATCTCCGAGCGAGCCTTGCGAACCGCGGCGGCCT
Organism: Nocardia sp. CDC160; assembly: GCF_035818795.1. Classification (NCBI taxonomy): domain Bacteria; kingdom Bacillati; phylum Actinomycetota; class Actinomycetes; order Mycobacteriales; family Nocardiaceae; genus Nocardia; species Nocardia sp. CDC160. The sequence continues at coordinate 316,580 of NZ_JAYKYT010000004.1, forward strand.
TGGCCAGCGCCTCGGAGCGTTGTTCGGGGGTCATGGTGGGCAGAGCCATATGTCCTTACCTTTCACTCGTTCGCTGGTATTTCGCCGACGATTCAACAGGACAGTAGGCCTTGCGCAAGTACGACACACCGCGTAGACGTGGCCGACACGTCGAGCGACCGGCGAATTACGGCCTTCGGGTACCCGCGGCGGGCACTTCGGACACCGGTCACCTGACCAGGTGTTTGCTGGAAAACGTAGCTGGCAAATACGGGACGCCGCGGGCGGTATCGGTACTACGGTATGCGCGAACATCACTCGGCACCGGCGGAAGGCGGGGCAGATGAAGGGGTCGTATTCGTACGCCGAACCGGCTGCGACCGCACCACCCCTGGCGGAACGATACGACAGCGCGGAGCCCGTGACCTGGAACGGAGCCCAGGTCTATCCGCTGCACTCGGAGGCCATCGGCGTCTCGCCCACCACGGTCCGGCTCACCCTGCGCACGGCCGCCCCGCGGCCCGGGGTGCGCAGCCTCGGCATCGGGCTGGGCGTGGACCGCGGCGACGTGTTGCTGGGCGGCCGCCGACTCAGGGGGGTTGACGTGTGGAGCGATGCCATGACCGGTGGCATCGACCTCGAGGTGTGTCCGACCGGAGCCGACGCGGCCATCACGCTGACACCGGTCTGGGTGGACGAGAGCGAGGCCACGGTGTCGTGGTCGGGCAACTACGGGATGCTCATCACCCGCGAACCCACCATGACCGTCCTGCACTGCAGCACCGGGGTCGGCCCGCCCGATTTCGGTGAGCTCGTCGTCGAACTGACCGTCGCCCTCACCCCGCCCGCCCCCGAACCGCGCGCCGAAGCCAGTCGCTATCAGAACGCGCTCTACGAGCTCGGTGTGGCGATGCAGAGTCGCGGCGACGAGGTCCAAGCCTGCCAACTGTGGACGCAGGCAGCCGAATTCGGGCACCTAGCCGCGGCCTACGACCTCGGCGTGCTGCGCTACCGCCGGGGCGAGTTCTCCGAGGCCGAACACTGGTGGCGCACCGCGGCCGAACACGGCGACGCGCGCGCCATGGCGGGGCTCGCGGAACTGTTGAACCGGCGGGGCAATGTCAGCGAGGCGCGGGTGTGGCGGGCCGCCAGCGCCGCCGAATCGCACCTGGGCTGATGGCAGTCGGTGCGAATCGGCGTGCGCTGCAACCTTTCTCGTCAGGCGGCGGATTTGTAGCGGCGCAGGTACTCCCCCGTCAGTGAGACCGGGTGGGTCAACAGCTGCGCGGGCGTGCCGGTGAAGACGACCTCTCCGCCGTTCTTACCGCCGTCGGGCCCCAGATCGATGACCCAGTCCGCGTGCGCCACCACATCCAGATTGTGTTCGATGACGATGACGGTATTGCCGCGCTCGACCAGGTTGTCCATGAGCGTCAGCAGGGTATCGACATCGGACATGTGCAGGCCGGTGGTCGGCTCGTCCAGGACGTAGACGGTGTCGGTGTTCTGCAACTGCGTCGCCAGCTTGATGCGCTGACGCTCGCCGCCGGACAGGGTGCTCATGGCCTGACCCAGGCTCAGATAGCCGAGGCCGACCTCATTCATGGTGCGCAACTTGGCATTCAATGCCTTCTCCGGGAAGAATTCGGCGGCCGCCTCCGCCGAGAGCTCCAGCACATCGGCAATCGACTTGCCGCGCAGCGTGAGTGCGAGGACCCGGTCGGAAAACTGGCGGCCGTCACAGGATTCGCAGTGTGTGGTCACCGGATCCATGTAGGCGATCTCGGTGATGATCACCCCGCGGCCGCCGCATTCCGGGCACGCGCCGTCGGAATTGAAGCTGAACAGGCTCGCGGGTTCGCCGGTGGCCTTGGCGAACAGCTTGCGAATGGGATCCATGAGGCCGAGGTAGGTGGCGGGTGTCGAGCGCGAGGACGCGGCGATGGCGGACTGGTCGACGAACACCGATTCCGGGTATCGGGCCAGGAATTCGTCTCGGATGAGACTGCTCTTACCGGAGCCCGCGACACCGGTGATCGCGGTGAGAACGCCGGTCGGGATGGCGACGGTGACATCTTTCAGGTTGTGCGCCTTGGCATTAGCTACCGTCAGCTCGCCGGTCGCGGTCCGGAAATCGTCTTTGACTCGGAAGGTACGGCGCAACCCCGCGCCGGTGAGCGTGTCGGCCCGCTTCAGTTCCGCGAAGCTGCCGGTGAACACCACCTCGCCACCGTGCGCACCGGCCCGCGGCCCGACATCGACGATGTGGTCGGCGATCTGGATGACGTCGGGATCGTGTTCGACGACCAGGACCGTATTCCCCTTGTCCCGCAGCGCCTCCAACATGCGGTTGAGTCGCCCCACATCGCGCGGGTGCAGGCCGACGCTGGGCTCGTCGAAGATGTAGGTCATTCCGACCAGCGTGCTGCCCAGGTGTTTGATCATCTTCAGGCGCTGGCCTTCGCCGCCGGACAGCGTCGAGGTCGCGCGGTCGAGACTCAGGTAGCCGAGCCCGATATCGGCGACGCGCTGCAGGGCGATCCGGGTGGCATCGGCCAGGCCCACAGCGGCCGGATCCTCGATCTCGCCCAGCACCTCGATCAGATCGGTGATCTGCAGCCGGGTCCAGTCGGCGATGGTGCGGCCATTGATCTTGGTGGCCAGCGCCTTCGGATTCAGGCGAGCGCCTTGGCACGACGGGCACACGCCCTCGGTGAGGAAACGCTGGATCTGCTCGCGGGTCTTCTCCGACAATCCGGAGGTGTCGCGCTTGAGCCGGGTTCGGGTGAATTTGTCCACGAGCCCTTCGTAATTGGCTTTCCAGGTGCCTTTCGCGAAAGACAATTCCACTTTGCCGCCGCTGCCGTGCAGCAGCTCGTGCCATTCCGCGTCGTCGTAATCGGCGAGTTTCTTGTCGGCGTCGAAACGGCCAGAATTGACGTACATCTGCCAATCACCGCTGCCGACGTTGTAGCCGGGCAGCAGAATCGCGCCCTCGTTCAGCGATTTCGTGCGGTCCACGAGTTTGTCGGGGTCGGCGGTGATGGCCACGCCCAGCCCGTCGCAGTCCGGGCACATGCCCTGCGGTGTGTTGAACGAGTAGTCGTAAACCAGCCCGGTCGACGGAGATCCGAAGCGCGCGAACAACGCTCGGATCAGCGCGTAGATATCGGTCATGGTGCCGACCGTGGAGCGCGGTCCGCCGCCGACCGCCTTCTGATCGATGATGACCGGCGCGGTCAGGTTCTCGATCGCCTCGGCGTGCGGGCGCTCGTAGCGGGGCAGGAAATTCAGGACGAAGGCCGGAAAGGTGGCGTACAGCTGCCGCTGGGATTCGATGGCGATGGTGTCGAAGACGATCGACGACTTACCGGAGCCGGACACCCCGGTGAATACGGTGATCTTGTTCTTGGGGATGTCGATCGAGACGTTGCGCAGATTGTGCTCGCGGGCGCCGAGGACCCGAATCGTATCGGTGGAGGCGAAGGGCATCTGCCCACCATGCCATTCGTACCCCCCTCAACGTGCGGGGAATTGTGATGCAAATCACAGTCTTTCGGGCTGAATCTCCGGGTCCGCCCCCGATTGCCGAACGGTCGCGCCCATCTACAGTGGCGGTCGATCGCGCGGCCGACACCGCCGCGCACGACCCCCGAGGAACGCATGATGAACACCGCGCGATGGACGGCCGTGGCCGCCGCCGCACTAGCCGCAACCCTGCTGTCCGGCTGCTCGGATGTCGAGAAGGCCCTCAACAAGGGCGGCGACACCACCTGCAGCGACTACCTCGCCCAGAACGCCGACACCCAGCGCGTCACCATCACCAAGTTCATCAAGCAGCAGACCGGCAACGACCACGAGCCCCCCGGCACCCAGGTCGACCTCTCCATGGCCGCCGTCCAATCCCTCTGCCAGGTCCAAGCCAACAAGGACACCCAAATCAAGAACGCCAACCTCCTCGGCATCCTCCACTGACCCACGAATCCCCCGCCCGCGCACCCCATTTCGCCTGGCCCAGCCCCGATTTCCCTTTCCCCCAACCTCTCCGCTAATCTTGTCCAGCATCACCGGTCCGGGTGGCGGAATGGCAGACGCGCTAGCTTGAGGTGCTAGTGCCCGTATTAGGGCGTGGGGGTTCAAGTCCCCCTCCGGACACTACGAGGCGTGAATTCCCTTGCTTGGCAAATGAATTCACGCCTTCTCGTTTCCAGCCGTATCGAACCCCCAGCGGCTGCGATCGGTTACCCGGCATGGCTTTTGGTGGCCGCCTACGTGAAGTCGAGTCTGACATCGAGGGAGGCCATTTCCTCGTCATTGACGGTGTAGCCCCGAATCTGGACCACGCACCTGGTATGCGCGACGGTGGGTGGAATCCTCACAACCACGCCGAGGGTATGGTCGCCCTTCTGGAGCGGTGCCGTCGCATCAATGCTCCAGTCCATCGGGTCGAACAGGTCGTAAGTGCGATGAAGTACCTGGACGACCCCGAATTTGACGGTGACATCGAGGTAGGCGCCCGGCTCGATCTCCCGGTCGGCTCGAGCCACGATCGTGGCCTTCAGATCGGAGCCAGGCTTGGGCGGATCGGGCGCGATCACGATCGACTGGATCTGTATCGGATCACTGAGCGAGCTGGTGTCGACATAGTGCCAAGCGCTCATGGTCACTACCGTTCTTCGTTGATTCCACTGTGCGGAGTATCCGACGCCGAGAATCCCCGCTTCCGGCTCGGTGCTGGACCTCAATCTTCGACGACCAGCAACCCGAAGAATAGGTCCGATTGTCACCAGAACCGACTACCGAATGCGATTGCGCGCAAACAGTATTCCGATCATTATCAAGCTTCGCGTCCGCCGAGGCGGTCGTCTCGGCGGCCGAGATGTAGGCGCTGTCGGCGGTGCTCGGCCTCGACTCTGATCTCGACCATCTCGGCCATTGACGGATTCGGTGGTGTGGGTGGTCCGGGAAACAGGTGGCGACCGGGCCACGGGGTCCAGACCTAGGATCGTCGCATTTCACGGGCCGGACTCTGTTCCCCGTGTTCGGACTCTGACGGGAGAACCGACGTGTCCGAGCGAGACGCTGTCGAACCATCGGCCGAGGCGCTGCGGGCACAGCTGCGAATGTTCTGCTGCCTCATGCTCGGTTCACCCGACGCCGCCGACCGCGTGCTTCGGCAGATCTACCGGCGGGAGCCGGATCACCTGAGCGCGCAACAGAATTGGCCGTCGGAACGGGTTCGGCTGTGCAGTATTGCGGCCGAAATCTGCGGGGTCCGGCGATAAGACCCCTAACCGTCAACGGCCGGATTCGTGAATGCGCTCTCGCCCGCGGTGGCGATCACCGCCGCCAGGTCTTGGATGAGCCATTTTCCACAGACGCAGCGCAGATAGCGCACGTCCCCGTGGGTGGAGACGAGGGTGGGGGTGGGCCAGGAGCAGGTGGGGCAGGTGGCGGGCATGTCTCCACCCTGCTGTAATGACCTAGTGCATTTCAACCCTTACGGTGGTGTGGCGGCCGAAATCGCGGCTCGACTGGTGAACGCGGCACCCGATCAGGACCTTGAACAGTTACTGGTCGCGGCCGGTTACCGCCCCGTCGGACCGATCGATTGCCGTCAGGAGGCCGAATTACGCCGCTGGATAAGGGAACTCGACGCGGTGTTCAGCAACCCCTCGGTCGAGGTGCTCAATACGCTGCTCGCCGAGACCACCCATCGCCCCTACATCTCGACCCACGACGGCCGGTCCCCGCACCTGCACTACTCCCAGGAGACCGCACCCATCGACGAACGCGTAAAGGCTTACACCGCATTCGGTTTGGCCACGCTGTTCTGCGACGACCCCACCCGCATCGGCCGATGCGCCCGCGAGGGCTGCGCCATCGTCTTCATAGACACCTCTCGAAACGGCAAGCGCCGCTTCTGCTCGACCCGCTGCTCGACACGAGTGCACGTGGCCCACCATCGACGCCGTAACCCCTCCTGACGTGCGGGAGGTCCTGGCGATCAGTGGGTATGCCCGGACGAGCCGTGTCCCGTGTGGTCGTGGTGGGCGTGTTCGTCGGCGGGTGCGCCGCCCATCATGCGCAGCATGGCGATACCGCCCGTGCGGATGAAGCGCAGCACGAGCAGCGCGGCGAGCAGCAGGAAGACGATATTGAGCCAGGTGGTGTAGTTCCAGTGGATGCCCTCGGCCATCACCATGGCGTTGCGCTCGCTGGGGATGAGACCGGTTGTGCCGAAAACGATCTCGACGAAATAGCCCGCTCCGACCATGGCGGCGTAGAAGGTGCCCAGCAGGGTGAGCATCATGCGGGTGCCGTAGTACTTGCGATAGATGTTCAGGATCGGCAGGATCAGCAGGTCCGCGTAGATGAACGCGATCACACCGCCGAAGCCGATGCCGCCGTTCCACAGCACCGCGGCCAACGGCACATTGCCGATCGAGCAAACGAACGACAGAATCGCCACCAGCGGTCCGACAATCGGGCTCCAGATCGCCGAGAGCAGCGGATGGTCGGTCAGAAAGAACTTCTGCCAGAAGGTATCCGGCACCCACGCGCCGATCGCACCCGCGATCAGTAGCCCGATCACCAGGTCGCGCAGAATCGCGGCCCATTCCATGACGAAGACATGGGACACGGCGGTAACGCCCTGCCGCGACAACAGCCGCCGAAGGAACGACCCCTCCGTCGGCACCGACATGTCCATGGCCGCATGGCCTTCCATCGATCCGGCCACCCCCTTCTCGGCCTGGTCGCGGGCGGCGTCCACCAGCCGGGAACGCACGAACAGCCGGAACAACACCGCCAGCAGCACGATCATGATCGGTCCGCCAACGAATTCGGCCGCGGTGAACTGCCAGCCCATCAACAGCGCCAGAATGATGCCGAGCTCGACGACCAAATTGGTCGAGCCGATCTCGAAGGCCATAGCCGCGGTAAAGTTCGCCCCCTTGCGAAACAGCGACCGCGCGAGTGCCACCGCCGCATACGAGCACGACGACGACGCCGCCCCCAGCCCAGCCGCAACCGCGAGCGTCCGCGGCCTGTCATCACCAAGCAGCCGCACGATAGTGGACTTACGCACCACAGCCTGCACCAACGCCGAAAGCGCAAACCCAAGAATCAACGCCCACAAAATCTCCCAGGTCATCGACCCGGCCAAGCCCAGTGCATGTCCGATCGCACCCATCGCCACCCTCGTCTCATCTGCACCGTCGATCGCCGTCCCCACCCGCCCGCAAGCCTATACCCGGTACAGGTATGCATCAACCGATCGACGCCCGAGCCCAGCCACGCCGACCAATCACAGGCATACAGCCCGCTGGACTTTCACGCGTGAACTGCAGTTCGAAAAAGCCTGTGAGTGGGCGATCGCCTACTACTCGAAGATCTTCGCGAGCGTTTCGGCGGTGAGTATGCGGGCCGTCCACTGTTGAAGCTGGTCGATCGAAGAGTTGCGGACCCGCTCTGCGACGGAAGCGGGAACGGGTCCAAACCGCATCGTCAACAATTCCAGGAGGGCCTCTGCGCGCCCCTCCGCACGTCCTTCGGTGCGCCCCTCCGCACGTCCTTCGGTTCGTCCTTCGGCACGGCCCTTCGCTTCGAGTCGTTCCGCGGTGGTCATGAGTGCCTCCTTGGCTTCGGGTCCGAGCTGGTCGACCACGGTTCGACATCGGCGCACCTTTCAACCACCCCCCTGTGGGAGTGAGCGGTCGCCTACTGCTCGAAGATCTTCGCGAGCGTTTCGGCGGTGAGTACGCGGGCCGTCCACTGTTGAAGCTGGTCGATGGAGGAGCTGTGGACCCGCTCTGCGATGGGGGTGGGGACAGGGCCGAACCGCAATGCCAGCAGTTCGAGGAGGGCCTCCGCGCGTCCCTTCGCTACGAATCGTTCCGCGGTGGTCATCAGAGCCTCCTTGGCCTCGGGTCCGAGCTGGTCGACCACGGGTTCCAGATCGGTGCGATCGGTGTCACCCATAGACAGAATGTACGTCAGGGCCGCCTCTAATTCCCCGCTACCGGCGCGTGCCAGCGTGCCCAGATAGCGCATGATCGGGCGCAGATCCTCCAATCCCAACCGGGGCTTGCGGGGTGCGACCTTCAGTAGGAAGAAGAGGGTTGCCACCGCCGGTGTCAGCTCTCTGGCCAGCAGGGCGTCCACGTCCACGGTCGAGAGGTCGTCGACGACGTATCGCCAGCGGGGCAGGTAGTCGGCGAGGGATGTGCGGGAGGCGGCGTCGAGGTCGATCACCTCCGACAGGTCCAGGGGTGCGGTCCAGTGTCCGCCGGAGGGGTCGCAGAACAGGACCACCGGGAACACCATCGGTACGGTGTTGGACTTCGGGTTGTCTTTGAGCCAGCGCCGCCAGAACGCGATCTCGTATTCGGCCAGGCGCACCGCCATCAGCGGATCGGAGCTGCTCTGGTGTTCGAGCAGCAGATACAGGTAGGCCTCGCGGTCGTCGTAGCGGGTGCGGTAGAGGATGTCGGTGCAGCGGGACTGTAGCTCGTGGGAGACGAAACTACCCGGAACCAACTCCAATTCGTCCCATTGCAGGCGCGCGGCAACCTCTTTCGCAACCAACGGCCGCAATTCGGTAGCGGCGTCGGCAGCACGGGACATGACATGCCGAAAGTAGCAATCGTGCCTATTCCACGGTGACACAGCTATATTCGAGCAATCTACGCCGAGAACGCCTGCTGCGAGGCCGCTTACGAGCGCCTTCCGCGCGACACGCGGCGACGCGTCCGTGGGGCCGGGGCGAGGGCGACCTGTTGGTTTGGGTGGTTGATGGTGTGAGGCTCGACAAAATTGGTGGCAGCCAGGTGGCAAATTGATTAGGCTAAGGAAAGTGTTGGGCTTCCCGGTTGCGCCGGTGTTGTCGTAGGGCCTGTCCGACAGTTGGAGAGTAGCGCTTTTTGCGCACTGATTCGGTCGCCGAAATTCTTGTGGCGGGCGGTGGCGGATGGGCTTGAACCGGGCCGTGTGCTGCCGATCCTCGAGCAGAGTTGGCGATATTCGAGGTCGAACGTCTGGGACGTCGGCTGATTGAACCCCTTCGGGGCGGTAGCGGTGCAGGGCGTGGGCCCGCGTATCCGTAGATCGTCGCACCCTAGGAGGCAGACCTGTGAGGCCGGGAGTTGTAGCGCCCCAGACCGATATTCGACACACTCCCGGTGACACTCCCCCGCGCAGCACCTTCGGGTCGCTTCGAATTCGCAACTACCGCTTGTTCTTCACCGGCCAGGTGGTCTCGAATATCGGCACCTGGATGCAGCGGATCGCGCAGGACTGGCTGGTGCTCAGCCTTACTGGGTCCGCGGCCGCGGTCGGCATTACGACGGCGCTGCAGTTTCTGCCCATGCTGTTGTTCGGCCTCTACGGCGGAGTGCTGGTGGATCGGCTGCCGAAACGGCCACTGCTGGTGTTCACCCAATCGGCGATGGGTGCGACCGGGCTCGCGCTCGGTATGCTCACGCTCAGCGGTCATGTGCAGGTGTGGCATGTCTACGCAACGGCTTTCGTGCTCGGACTGGTCACCGTGGTGGACAATCCGGCGCGGCAGACCTTCGTCTCGGAGATGGTCGGACCGGACCAGTTGGCGAACGCGGTCAGCTTGAATTCCGCGAACTTCCAGTCCGCCCGGCTGGTCGGTCCCGCGGTCGCGGGCGTGTTGATCGGGGCCATCGGCAGCGGCTACGCGTTCGTGTTCAATGGCCTGTCGTTCCTGGCACCGATCGCGGCGCTGCTGCTGATGCGCACCACCGAATTGCGTGAGGTCGAGCGCACCCCGCGCGGTAAGGGCCAACTCCGCGAAGGCCTGCGCTACGTCGCGGGCCGTCCCGAACTGCTCTGGCCGATCGTGCTGGTCGGCTTCATCGGCACCTTCGGATTCAACTTCGCCATCTGGCTCACCGCCTTCACCCACTCCGTCTTCCATTCCGGTGCACAGACTTACGGCCTGCTCAACACGTTGATGGCGGCGGGCTCGCTGGCCGGTGCCCTGCTCGCGGCCCGGCGCGGCACCTCCCGGTTGCGCATGCTGGTCGTCGCCGCCCTGATCTTCGGCCTGCTGGAAATGGTGGCCGCCATCACCCCGTCGTTCTGGCTGTTCGCCCTGCTGCTCATCCCGATCGGCATGTTCGGCCTGACCGTGAACGTGACCGCCAATTCCTCGATCCAAATGGCCACCGACCCGGCCATGCGGGGCCGCGTCATGGCGCTCTACATGATGGTCTTCACCGGCGGCACCCCACTCGGCGCACCGCTGGTGGGTTGGATCACCGACACCTACGGCCCCCGAATCGGTTTCGCCGCGGGCGGGGCGATCTCAGCCCTCGCCGCGCTCACCATCGGCCTGATTCTCACCCGCATAGCGGGCCTGCGCCTCCGCGAGCTCCACGCCCCCGCCACCTGGCGCGAGGTCGTGAAACCCGACCTCGCGCCCACCGGGCCTGCCCAACCCCGACAGCCGGAATCGGTTGGCACCCAACGCCATTCAACCCAGCATCCCGCGGTCAGCCGCGCACATGCAGCCCGAAGCCAGTGCGTCCCACCGGCTCCAGCCCCTGCTTCAAGTGCAGTGACGGTATCTCGTAGTCGCCGAAGTTCTGCTGCCGGAACGCGATCGGTTCGGTCGATTCTAGGGTGAGCAGGCGATGCTCCCAGGCCTTGGCGACATCCGGATAGTCCGAATCGGTCATCCGGTCGGTGCCGTGGAGCACGAACGGCGGCAATACCTCGATGCCCGGGTAGTAGAGGATGCCGTGGTGGATCGGGAACAACAGATCGTCGATGGGTCCATTGATTCCCCGTGCGGCGTAATGCGATTCCGGTCCACCGGTCGTCACCGATAGCAGCGCCCTTCGGCCCACGAGGGTGCCTTCGCCGAAGCGCTCACCGTATTTGGTGTCGCTGTGCTCGCCGACGCCGTAGGCGAAGTGGAAGGTGAATACCCGGTCCACCCAGCCTTTGAGGATCGCGGGCATCGTGTACCACCACAGCGGGAACTGGAAGATGATCATGTCGGCCCACAGCAGTTTCTCCTGCTCGGCACGGACATCGGGAGTGAGCGCCCCGGCATCGAAGGCGCGCCCCGAGTCCCGGGCGACCTGCAGCGGATTCGAGGCGTGCGGGCCGTAGTCCGCGGCATCCACGACCGCCTTCCAGTTCATCGCGTACAGATCGCTCACCTGCACTTCGTGCCCGGCCCCTCGCAGCGTGGACACCGCGAGATCCTTCAGCGATCCATTGAGCGAGGTCGGCTCCGGGTGGGCGTAGACGATCAGCGTCTTCATCAGAACTCCTTGGGATGTTGGTCCCTCGAGCCTGGCTGCCGCGACGCCCGTCATTCAGGGGCGGGTTTTCCGTCGGACCGGACTTCCTGGTAATGACAGGACCACCCTGCCCGGCGAACATGCCGCAATACTGGGGGCATGGACGATCTCGCGAGCTTTCTGCGGACCCGGCGCTCCCGGGTCGATCCGGCGGCCGCCGGTATCCCCACCGACAGCCGTCGGCGGGTCGCGGGACTGCGCCGCGAGGAGGTCGCGCATCTGTCCGGGGTCAGCGTCGACTATTACGTGCGGTTGGAGCAGGGCCGCGCGACTCAACCCTCCGATCAGGTCCTCGATGCGCTCGCCCGGGTCCTCCGCCTCGACGACACCGAACGCGGGCACCTCTTTCGACTCGCCTGCCAGCGCCGCCGTCGCGCCAAGGCACCCGGCAGAAGAGTCCGGCCGGAGTTGCTGCGCGTCCTGGATCTGGTCCCCGACGCCCCCGCCCTGATCATGAACCACCGACTGGACGTGCTCGCCGGGAACCGCCTGGCCGGGCTCCTGTTCGGCCGCCCGATACCGGGCCTGAACACCGCCCGCCACCTCTTCCTCGAGGAGGACGAGCGCGGCCTGTACGCCGACTGGGAGCAATGCACCCTGGACGTGGTCGGCCACCTCCGCCTGGCCGCGGGCCACTACCCCGACGATCGGCGTCTGGCCGCCCTCATCGGCGAATTGGCAATGGGCAGTGACCGTTTCCGCCGCCTCTGGGCCCGCGCGGACGTGCGCGCTCGCACCCATGGGCGCAAGGCATACCGGCATCCCTTGGTCGGCCTGCTGGAGCTGCATCAAGAGAATTTCGCCCTCCCCGACGAATCGGGCATGGAAATGGTGGTGCTGTCGGCCACTCCGGGCACCCCGGCCTGGGACGGGCTGCGCCTGCTCGCGGGCCTCGGCACCGAAGAGAGGCAACCCGCTCCGAGCGACGGGCAGACCGCAGAGTACCGCGCCTGAAGATTCGTCTAGACCGATTCCCCAAAGGCCGCTCGCGCCAGTGAGCGGCCTTCTTGCGTGCCCTGTCCTGGCGCTATGCGCATCGTCGATCGCCAGGTAGCGGATCACCTTGTGACACAGGCGCATTCGTAATCTCCAAGCACGGGATTTCGCCAGCGTGCCACCTGGGTTAGAGGCCGGTGGCGGCTCGGGGAAGAGCTGACGAATTGACGCCGCGGGCCATTGTGCCGCCCAAAGGTCTAGACCACCATCGCTGCCGACCGTCATCGACGGTCGGGGCTATGGAAAGGACTGTCCATGAATGGAATTCGCACGCGCGGGCGACACAGACGCGCGACGGCGATGGCGGCGGCGGGAATGTTCGTCGCGGCCTTGGCGGCCGCGGTCGGCGCCGGGCCCGCGCAGGCGGCGACCAGCGCGAATCTGATCGTCGATCCGAGCGGCAACGATGTCGCGCAGTGTTCGCCGAACGGGCTGGACGCGATGACCGTGCCGGGCTGGATCGTGCGGAGCGGCTCGGCCGAGGTGGTGTGCTACGGCGCGGCGGGTGGCTATCCCACCCACTCCACGACCGGCGCGTCGTCCACCGACAAGGGCTTCTTCGAAGGCGGCGGCACCGGCGACTCGACCCTCGAACAGGATGTGAACGTCTCCGCCGCGGCATCCCAAATCGACACCGGCAGTGTGCCTTTCACGCTCTCGGGCTGGCTCGGCGGCTTCGCGTCCCAGAACGACCGGGTCGCGCTGAAGGCCACCTTCCGCAACGCCGCGGGCGCCGCGATCGGCTCCGCGGCGCAACTCGGCCCGGTCACCGCCTCCGACCGCGGCAACACCACCAAGTTCCTGCAGAAGACCGCCACCGGCAAGCTGCCCGTCGGCACCCGCACGGTGGAGATCGACCTGATCTTCACCTATGCCGCGGGCGATTCCCTCGACGGCTACGCCCACGACATCTCACTCACCATCGGTGCGAACCTCCCCGCACCGACGCTCACCGCGCCCGCCTCGCAGGTTCCCGGATTCGACCACGTCTTCCTGGTCTACATGGAAAACGAGAACTACGAGAACATCATCGGCAATTCCGCCCAGGCCCCCTACATCAACAGCCTGCGACCGAACGCCAGCACCCTCTCCTCCTCCTACGCCACCACCCACCCCAGCGACCCGAACTACGTCGCCTTCGCCGCGGGCGCGCTCTACGGGCTCACCGGCAACAGCATCCTGTCCACCACGATCGACGCTCCCCACATCGGCAACCGCGTCGAGGACGCGGGCAAGAGCTGGAAAGCCTACGTGGAGAACCAGAACGGCAACTGCGACACCACCGCGCACGGCCACTACTACCCCGACGACGTCCCGTTCTGGTACTTCAAGAACATGAAGACGAATCCGTCGTACTGCCAGGCACATTGGCAGCCGCTCCCGCAGATGGTCACCGATCTGCAGAGCGCGTCCACGACGCCGAATTTCGTCTGGTTCGCCGCCGACGGCTGCGACGACATGGAGGACTGCGGCATCGCCGCGGGCGACGCCTGGCTGAAGAACACCCTGCCCCAGATCTTCAACTCCCCCGCGTGGACCCAGCAGCGCTCACTGCTGATCCTGACCTTCGATGAGGGCGCCACCAAGGCCTACGGCCCGAATTACCCCAACCGTGTCCCGACGCTCCTGCTCGGCTCCACCGGCACCGTAAAAACCAACTTCACCAGCAACCAGCGCACCGACCAGTACGGCCTGCTCCGCATGACCGACCGCGCGCTCGGCCTGAAACCCCTCACCGCCAACGACACCTACGCACCGACGGTCAACGACGTCTGGGCCGCCCAGCCTGTCACACCGTAATCCGAACCGGCGGTTCCGGCCGGGACGCCCGGGCGGAACCCGCCGCTGTCCGACATTGGGAGCGGGAGTCGCCCCTTATCGGCGCTCGGACAGTAGGCTGGTTGGTGGTCCCGGTAATTGCCGAGCCACCCGAACCTGTCGGAGAGGCGAATGTGGCAACGACCGCACCCCAAACCAATGATCACGATTCCACGCGGGCGTATCTGAAGCAGATCGGCCGGGTTCCCCTGCTCACGGCGGAGGAAGAGGTCGACCTCGCGGTCCGCATCGAGGTCGGACTCTATGCGGCGGAGAAGCTACGGGACGAATCCACGGAGCCTTCGGGTCTCACCGCCGCGCGTCGCCGGGACCTGACCTGGGTCGTGCAGGATGGCATGCGGGCCAAGGACCATCTGCTCGAAGCCAATCTGCGCCTGGTGGTGTCGATCGCCAAGCGGTACTCCGGCCGGGGCATGGCGTTTCTCGATCTCATCCAGGAGGGCAACCTGGGTCTCGTGCGAGCGGTCGAGAAGTTCGACTACAGCAAGGGATTCAAGTTCTCGACCTATGCCACCTGGTGGATTCGCCAGGCGATTTCCCGCGCCATGGCCGACCAGTCCCGCACCATTCGCATTCCCGTGCACATGGTGGAGATCATCAACAAGCTCGGCCGGGTACAGCGCGACATGTTTCAAGAATTGGGCCGGGAGCCCACACCCGAGGAACTCGCCGTGGAACTGAACATCACTCCGGCGCGGGTGCTCGAGATTCGACAAATCGCACGCGAGCCGATCTCCCTGGACCAGACGATCGGTGACGAGGGTTCCAGCCAATTCGGCGACTTCATCGAAGACTCCGAGGCCGTCGTGGCCATCGACGCGGTGGCATTCACCCTGCTCCAAGAGCAACTGGGAGCGGTCCTCGACACCCTCGCCGACCGCGAGGCCAGCATCATGCGCCTGCGCTACGGCCTGGACGACGGTCAACCCAAGACCCTCGACGACATCGGAAAGATCTACGGCGTCACCCGCGAACGCATCCGCCAGATCGAATCGAAGACAATGTCGAAGCTCCGCCACCCCTCCCGCTCCCAAATGCTGCACGACTACCTCGAATAGCCAACGGCCCGAGACGATCCCGGGAGGCTAGTGCTCACCGCGAAAAGGCGCGTGGGACAACGTGTTGTGGACCATGGTGGTCAGGGTCACGATGTCGAAGATCGGGATGCCGAGCAGATTCTGGAGGGTGTGGCGGTACGGAACGAGGTCGGTGCATTCGATGAGTAGGGCACCCATGTCGGGGTTGTGCGCCGCGAGGCGGGTGACTTCGTCGACGACTTCGGATTCGAGACGACCGGAGTCGAGGTCGGGGCGGCGGCCTTCGAGGATGACCTCGCGGAATTCCGGGTGGGTCGCCATTCCCGCGACGCAGATCGGGATGGATTCGCCGCCAATGGCTTTCAGGTGGCGGTGGGTGAGGGACTGGGCGTCGGCGACGAGCAGGCCGATCTTGCGGTCGCTGGGGAGCATGCGGTGGATGAGCGGTAGTTGGATGAGGCTCGAGGTGTAGAGCGGGATGTGGACGGAGTCGGCCAGGCGCTGTTGGAAGATGACGAGGAAGCCGCAGGCGGCGGTGATCGCCTGTACGCCTTTGGATTCGAGTTCGCGGGCCGCGTCGATGAAGGGGTCGAGCAGGGTTGGGTCGGCTTCGGTGACGACGCGGCGCGGGGTTGCGCCGTGAACGACGCGGTAGACGACCGGGAAGTCGAAGGTGGACGGGTTGCGGATGTGGCCGGGGAATTTGGTGAACGCCGTGTCGAGACACAGGACGCCGATTCTGGTGTCTGCCATGCCATTGTCGATTCAGTGGGATGGGTCGAAACGGTTCGGCCGCAAGGGGATCGGGTCGGTGATCGGGTATTCGCCCGCCAGCAGCTGGCTGACGAGTTCGCCGGTGGCGGGTGCGAGCCCCATGCCGATGTGCCCGTGCCCGGCCGCCACGAGGAGGTTGCGGAGATCACCGGCCGGGCCGACCAAGGGCAGGCTGTCGGGGGTGCACGGCCGCAGACCACTCCAGGTCTGCACGGTCGGTGTGTCCTCGAAGCCGGGTAGGTACTCCCGAACGGCCTTCAGCAACGCCCGGATTCGCCGTTCGGAAACCGTATCGCTCATGCCGGTCAGTTCGAGCTGACCGCCGATCCGCACCCGGTCGCCCAGCGGAACCATCGCCACCCGAGCCTCGCTCAACAGCACCGGCAATCCGGGCGCGCTCGGTGGCGCGGCCACGGTGAGGCTGTGGCCCTTGATCGGCTGCAGCAACAGATCGACACCCACCATGCGAGCACACTCGGCACTCCACGCGCCCGCCGCGATGACCACGGTGCCGGGTCGCAGCTCGCCACGAGTAGTACTGAGCCGCACGACATTCCGGCCCTGCACACCGAAGTCGATGACCTCGGTGTGCTCGTGGATCTCCACGCCGGACTCGCGCAGCACCCGCCCGAATTCGAGCACGAAATCCGGGACGTGCAGATACGCACCTTCCGGGTTGTACAGCGCCCCATGGATATCGAACGTGGTCTTCGGCGCGAGCTCGTCGAGCTCCCCCGGCTCCAGGACTCGCAGCGGCACCCCACCGGCGACCGTGCGTGCCACCGCCTTACTCGCCTCGGCGAATCCCTGTGCGGTCTTGAATGCCAACACGATTCCGGGTGACTCGAGCAGCGCCGCCAACTCCTCCGACGACCCGCACAGGTCGAGCAGGATCGCGAGACTGCGCTTCTTCATCCCGATCAACGCCCGGAACCCGTCCACCGCCGCATCGGCCGAGCAGGCACGCCGGAAATGCGCCAGCCAGCGCGCCAAGTCGGCGTCCCGACGCGGCTCGATGTACCACGGCGAGTCCGGATCGGTCGCGCCCGGCACCGCGAGCGCGAGCATGCCGGGCTCGGCCAGGGGCGCGGCACCGTGGGTGCCGACGAAGCCCGTATTGCCGGAGGAACACGATTGCGGCCCGCCCAAGCCCCCACGCTCGAGCACGGTGACCGCGGCCCCGCGTCGACGCAACTGCTGTGCGCAGAACAGTCCGACGACTCCCCCGCCGATGATCACCACATCCGGGTCGACGCGCCCGGGGAACCCCTGATCGCCGTCCACGACAACGACCTACACGCTCACGACGAAGAAGTTCGTCGGCAGATTGACCACGACCCGCTCGTAGATCTCCGCCTTGAGCGCGATCCCCGGCTCGGTGAACGTCCCCGCGGGCGGTTCGTCGAATCGAATCACCGACCGTCCCGCGTCGAAAAGCTGTGCGCCATGCCCGAAGTCGCCGACAATCGCCTGCCCCGGCTCGACCAGCCGCGTCCGTACGATGAACACGCCGTTGGCTTCGAGATCCTCCATCAGTCGCCCACTGCCCATGGCCCGGTAGTAGTCGACCGGGTTGATGATCATCCCGTCGGCCGTCCCGCCCATCTGCTCGATCTCGTTGCAGGCGCGCAGGATCGTCGAGGCGAAGGGCCCGGGCGATGTCATCCGCTCGATCTCCGGCATGCCGAGCAACCCGCCCTCGCCACTGATGATCGTGTGGTTCTCGGCGGTGCACAGCCGCACGATCAACCGATAGTTGATGAAGTTCTCGAAGGTCTCGGGATCCTGCCACAGATCGGGCGGCACCTGCACCCACGCCGTGGTGGTGAGCAGCTCCGGAATCGGCGACTTGTGGAACCGGCTGGCCAACTCCCGCCGCACCTCGGCCCCCTCGATCGGCGCGTCCTCCGGGCCGGGAGCGCTTTCGTGCCAATAGAATTGGCGCGGATCGCGCGACAGGTCGATGGTCTTGAGCATATTGCGCGCCGGATTGCGCGGCTTGCGCCGCGAGCTGGTCAGCGAATCGGTAATGGTGACGTCGTACTCGACCGCCGCGTCCAGCCCGTGCTCGATGCAGGCCTGGACGAACATCCGCCCCGGCGAGGCCTCCTGTTTCCGATCCGCGACGACCTGCGCCAGCGTCTGCTTGATGGTGTCCGCTTTCAGCATGTCCCCTCCTGGGAATCGATGTAATGCGATGAGGACGCGCCGAGCACACTCGAGCCGCCGTCGATCAGCTGCACGGTGCCGGTGATGTATCCGGCCCGTTCGCTGGCTAAAAACGCTGCCAGAGCCGCGATTTCGTCGGGTCGTGCGACCCGGCCCACCGCGGTCTTGCCGCCGACGGCGGCCAGCTCCGCCGCGAGGTGATCCGCGGCGGAGCCCTGGGTCAGCACCCGCTCCAGCAGCGGCGTGTGGGTGGCGCTGGGCGCGAGCACATTGACGGTCACCCCGTCCCGCCCGAGATCGGCCGCCAGCGCCTGCGCGAACCGCACGAGCGCGGCCCGGGTGACCCCGGACAGCGCCAGCCCGCCAATGGGGACCACAGCGGTCTCCGAGGCCACGAGAAGTATTCGGCCCCACCGAGAATCCGGCCCGTGGGGTTGGGCCGCCCGCAGATGCGGCAGTGCCGCCAGGACCAGTTCGACGGCGGGCATCAACACCGTCTCGACCGCTTCCCGATAGGCCGACGCCTCGAAGGTCGTCGCGCTCCCGGTGGGCGGTGTGCCGCCGCTGACGACGACAATGTGGAGTCCCCCGAACTCCGAGGCGACGTCCTCGATCCAGCGGCGCGTTGCCTCGGCATCGGTGATATCCACGCGCGTGGCATGCACCCGCCCCCGCGCCGATTCCTTCAGCGTGCGTTCGGCGGCGGCCAGCCGCGCGGGGTCACGAGCACCGATGGCGACGTGTGCGCCCTCGGCCGCCAACTCCGCCGCGATCGCCAGACCTATACCGCTCGATCCGCCCGCGACCAGTGCGACCTTGCCGGTCAGTCCCAGATCCACTGTCGCTCAACCTCTCCCATGGCGGCCGCTCAGATACCCGTAACGCAGCGACAGTGGCAGGGACAGCGCGGTCGCCGCCAGCTTGGCCGAGTCCGGCAGCGTTCGACGCCACGAGTCATCGGTCGGTCGAATGGTGGTGACACCGGTATTGAAGCGATCCGGGTTCCCGGTCACGGTGTGGTTGGCGTGCAACTCCACGCTCCGATCGGTCATCGGATTCAGCGCCGGATCGAGCCCGCACAAGCGCAGCACCGCATCGATGCTGCCCGCCGGATCGGCGATGAAGTCCTCGTAGCGCAGGAACATCGACCGTTGCGGAAACCGCCGCGAGATCGCATGCGAGGCGAGATTGAAGCCGGTCCAGTACGCGGTGCTCTTCCCCGCCGACATGGCATACACGTAATCCTTTGGCTTACTCCAGGATTGGGCCACCGCCCGGGGATCGCGCACGAGGTGCAGGTAGTACGGCGTGATCCCGTCGAGGTACGACACCAGCGCCGCCTCCCCCGGCATCTTCGAGGTATCGACGATCAGCCGCGCCTCACTGCGTTCGGCGATCGCCCGATAGACCTGCCGCAGCAGCTCCCCATGCGCTCGAACCTGCTCGTTGCGCAGACCGCGACCCAGCACCTGCCAGGTGTGCCGCGTCCGCACCTGCGCGAGCTGCGCCCGAATCACACAGTCCGCGTGGGCTTCCAGCGTGAGCCCGGCGGGCCTGCCGACCGGCAGGATGGTGGACCAGAACTCGCAGTCGACGAGCTTGTGTCCGCATCCGCACAGCTCGTTCACACCCCGCCCGGACGCGTTCTTCCACAGAAAGTGCAGCTCCCCCACATGGAACACCCCGGGAATCTCGTTGAGGATATTGCCGAGGATGGTGCTGCCATTGCGGCACCATCCGGTGACGCACAGAACCTTGACCGGTGATGCGCTCGTCATCTGCCGACTCCCTTCTCAGTCGGTCGTGACCGATTGCCGAATCGTGTACGCCATGACCGCGGCGGTCAGCGCGCAACCCGCGCCGACGAGATACACGGCCGAATATCCGAGCCCGCTGGCAATGGCCCCGGTCGCCGGACCCCACACGAACAGCCCCAGGTCCCAGAACGAGGTGTAAGCGCCCAGCGCCGCACCCTGTTTCGAGCTCTCGGCATTGTTCATGACCATCAGCGCCAGCGACGGGTGCAAAAGCGAGAACCCGACCCCCATGACGATGACCCCGACAATGGCCACGGGCAGGTTCGGCGACCACGCGACGATCAACAGCCCGGCCGCTTCACCGAGACCGGACCAGGTGCCCACGCGCCGCGGCCCGAGCTGGTCGGGAAGCTTCCCGATGACCAGCCGCGTGCCCGCGTACACGGCGCTGAAGACGGCCAATACAACTGCACCGGAACCGATCCCACGCACCTGGAGGTCTCGAATGATGAACGCGGCCAGCCCCACATAGCCCGCCGCGGCGAGGGCGAGCGCCAACCCGGGCAGCGCCGCGGGCTTGAGCATCAACCCGCGCCCACCGGTCGATCGCGCCACCTCGGGCTCGGGCCCGACAATAGTGATCAGCGCGAGGCCGACGAGCGGCGCGGCCGCGCAAAGCCCCCACACCGTCCCGATCCCGAAGTGCCGCAATGCCGCACCGAGAGCCGTCCCCGCCGAGATGCCACCCCACATGGCCACCCCGTAGAGCCCGATGAGCTGCCCGCGCCGGTTGTGCGGGGCCAGGGTGACCGTCCACGCGGCACCCGCGGTGAACAGCGCCGCCTCGCCAACGCCGACCAGCAGCCGCACCCCGATCAGTCCGGCCAGCCCGACTGGCACGAAATACAGCAGCCCGCCGATCGCGACGGCGAGCGCGCCGAACCGCATGACCTGCCGATAGCCGTGCCGATCGGCCAGACCGCCGAACACCGGCCGGGTGAGCAGTGCGGTCAGCGCGGTGGCGGTGACAACGAGCCCGACGCTGAGATCCCCCGCGCCGAACCGATCCCGAACATGGTCGGGCAACACCGGAATGGCCGCGGAGAGACCGAGGTATCCGCAGAACAGTCCACCGAACACCCCGGCGAGCGCGAGCTTGGGTAGCGTTCCGGTTTGGGGAGACGCCGTCATAGTCGCCCGATCCACACGGAATCAGTGTCGATCTCCCCCGGCGCGGCGGCGGCGACCTTCCGCACCGCGGCGACCAGATCGTCGCAGTCCGCCTGTGTCAGCGTCGAGGACAGCGGAATATCTACGGCCCGTTGCAGGTACCGCGTCGCGTTGGGTAGCAGGGCCTGCACCGCGCCGGTGTCCATGCCCGGGAACAGGAATCGCCAATTCCAGAACGCGCGAATATTGTGGTCGGAGTCCGAGCCGAGATTGCGCGCCTCGATACCCTCCCGGCACAGCGCCCGAGCGAACCACTGCGCGCGCCCCTCGGCGACCTGGAAGATGAACGCCTCGCCCAGATACGCACCCGGAGCCACCGGCTTCCGGATCGAAATGCCCTCGAGGTCAGCGAGTTCCGTGGCGACGTAGTCGTAGTTCGAGCGGAACGCCGCCAACCGGATCGGCAGTCGTTCCAGCTCCGACCGCAGCAGCGCCGCCCGAATCTCGTCCATCCGAAAGCTGTAGAGCGGCAGGTCCAAATCGGTGGCCAGCGGCGGCCCGCCCTCGGGAAAGTGCCGCCGCAGCCGACCCTCGTACGCGCCGGAAAGCACTGTGGCACGGGCGAACAGGGCACTGTCATCGGTCACCAGAAAGCCGCCCTCGCCGCTGTTGAGCGACTTGTCCGACTGGGTGCTGAAGGCCCCGGCCAGCCCGAACGTCCCGAGTTTGCGCCCGTTCAACTCCGCTCCGAGCGCGGGGACGGCGTCCTCGAACACCGGCACGCCCTGCTCCTCGGCGAATTGGAGCAGGGCCTCCATGTCCCCGGCGAACCCGCGCATGTGGACGACCACGATCGCCTTGATCTGCGGTGTCCACCGATGACGCAGATCCGCCACATCCAGGTGCAGATTCTCGTCGACATCGACCAGAAACGGCGTGCACCCCGCCAGCAGGATCGAACTGGGTGTGGCGGC
Source organism: Nocardia sp. CDC160 (assembly GCF_035818795.1). Lineage (NCBI taxonomy): Bacteria > Bacillati > Actinomycetota > Actinomycetes > Mycobacteriales > Nocardiaceae > Nocardia > Nocardia sp. CDC160. The sequence continues at coordinate 338,617 of NZ_JAYKYT010000004.1, forward strand.
GAAAGTGAAACCGGGACAGGCGATCAGGGCTGCGGGTTCGATGCCGGAAGCCATGATCGCCAGTGCCAGTGCCGTGGTCCCGCTGGAGACGGCCAGCGCGTGCGCGGACCCGAAGTACTCGCACAGTTCCGCCTCGAATCGCGCGCACTCGGTTTCGTGCGGCGGCCGATGGTCGTATCGGAAATAGAGGTGGCTGCGGATCGCGCGCAGTGCCGCGTCCTCGTCCTCGGGATGGACGCAGACCGCGCCCCGGTCATAGGTCGGCCAGGGGGTACATCGGACGGGCTCTCCGCCGTCGAGAGCCAGTCGCGCACCGGGTTCCGGTTGCGTCGCGGATGCTATCGGGGCCGATGTCGAATCATCAATCACATTGTCCGCCATGAAACTCGCGGCCACCGGCCGACCCGGTATCGGCGGTACTGCCTGCTTGCCTGCCGAGGCACTCAGAGCGAGGAACCTCGGTGAATGTTCAAGCACCGTACGCCGAACCCGCGACGATCATGACCGAATCATCGTTAAATTCTGGTCACACGTCCGAAATTGATGAATCTACGCAATCAACTGTGCCCCAACGGAATCAGTGCCGCACGCCGATCACGGCTCGAGATCGGCGACGCCCTTCCCGGTGGTGACGTCGAACGGTACCGAGACCTGATCGTGGGCGATTCGCCAGGCGCCGTCGATCTTTCGCAGGCCGTAGGTGACCCGCACCCACATGCCCTGGGAGGTTGCCCCGTTCTTCAGGGTGCCGCGCAGGCGGGCGAACGCGTGGCCGAAGGCGACGTCGTCGCCGATGGTGAAGGTCAGGTCGCGCACGTCATAGGTCACCGACTCGAAGAAGCGAAACACGTTGGTCCAGTTCTCGAGTTTCGCGGCGATGCCGACGTGCTGCAGGGGCGGTTCGACATCGAAGGACACCACATCGTCGGTGTAGACCCGGCGAACGGCGTCGAGGTCCTTGTCGTGCAGGCCGTCGATCACGGTGTCGATCGTCGCGCGCAGCGCGGCCTCTTCGGCCTTGAGGCGGTCGTCGTGGGATTGGAAGTCGTTGGATGCGTTCATGGTCGGCTCCTTACGAGTTGACGAGGGTGGTGCGCAGCGGGGCAAGGGCATTGCTCCACGCGATGGTCTGGTCGAGGGTCTTGGTGAGCGCCGCGCGCTGGCGGTCGGTGGGGACGAAGGTGGTGTTGTTCTCGAAGTCGGTGAGCACCGAGATCGACACCTGGTAGCCGACGTCGGCCATGCCGAGCGTGCCGCACACCTGTCGCAGCTGTTGCACCGAGCGCACGCCGCCGTCCACACCGTAGGAGACGAAACCGACCGCCTTGTTCACCCACTCCGCGAACGCGTGGTCGAGGGCGTTCTTCAGCACGCCGGGCGTCGAGCCGTTGTATTCGGGGGTCACGATGATGAACCCGTCGAAGGGCGCGAGGCGTTCGGCCCAGGCGCGGGTGTGGGCATTGACCGATGGGCCGAACATCGGCGGCACGGCCTCGTCGAAGTGCGGGAGCGGGTGATCGCGCAGGTCGATGAGCTCGAAGTCGGCGTCGTCGCGCGGGGATGCGGTGTCGAGTACCCACCGGGCGACCTGGTCGCCCTTGCGATTGGGACGGGTACTGCCGAGGATGATAGCGATTCTGGTCATACCCTTCCGACGATGCAGCCGGGCGGAATGTCAGGCGGTCTCACAAAAGAGATCGGTGATTCGTCGATATCGGTGAGGCACACGATGGACCGAAGGAGACGACAATGACCGACCCGCAGCTTCCCGCGGTGATCACCGAACGCCGCCAGCTGATCAATCTCGCCTACCGGCTGCTCGGCTCCCTGGCCGAGGCCGAGGATGTGGTGCAGGAGACCTACGCGCGCTGGTACGCGCTCTCGGAGGCACAGCGTCGGGAGATCGCCGCGCCCGGCGCGTGGTTCACGACCGTGGCGGGGCGGATCTGCCTGGATCTGCTCGGTTCGGCGCGCGCCCGCCGGGAAAGCTATGTCGGCGAATGGCTTCCGGAGCCGGTGCCCGGTCGGTCGGCGTGGCTGGACGGTCATGATCCGGTCGACCCCGCCGATCGGGTCACCCTCGACGAGTCGATCAGCATGGCGTTCCTGGTCGTCCTGGACTCCATGACACCGGCCGAGCGCGTCGCGTTCGTCCTGCACGATGTGTTCCGGTACTCGTTCGCGGAGATCGCCGAGGTCGTCGGCCGCACTCCCGCCGCCTGTCGCCAGCTGGCCTCGAGCGCCCGCCGCCGCATCGACACCTCCCGCAGCGCGCCGGGCAACGAACGCGCCGAGGTGGTCCGCGACTTCAAACAGGCCTGGGAGACAAAGGATATCGAGGCTCTCATCGGGCTGCTCGATCCGGAGGCGACCGCGACCGCCGACGGCGGCGGCCTGGCCCTGGCCTTCCTCGAACCGATTTACGGCGGCGAGGCGATCGCGCGCGCCTGGATGGAGATCGCCAACCGCGGTGCGGCCGTCACCCTGCTGGAGCGGACCGTGAACGGTCAGCCCGGCCTGGTCGCCGAGGTCGACGGCACCGTCGTGTCGGTCTACGCCTTCGATATCGCCGACGGCCGGATCACCCGCATCTGGGTGATCCGGAACCCGGAGAAGCTGCGGCCCTGGACGGCGTGAATCACTGCCGTGCTGGGTTTTCCGGTATCAGATCGGCACCCAGCCCGGCCATGGACGCGGTCCGATATCACCGCGGATCGAGGCGAGTCGGCGAGCTGCTTGACTGCGGTGCCGCCCATTGCCGATCGTGCGGGCGGCCGCGATGGTCATGGCGAATTCCTGGATGTCCCGCAGCAGGTAGTACCGGCCGCTGCGGGCCACATCCTGCCCGTAGGTCTGGCAGAAGGCGACGTATTGCGGTGTGGTGAGCCACCCGAAGGACCAGTAGGCCATGGCCACCGGCACCAGGTCCCATTCGGGCGGCCCGACCGTCGGAGACCCGGAATCCGGCGGCTCCGCGCAATCGTCGGCGCCGGTCAGGACTCCGTCGATGCCGATCGTGCCGTGGATCACGCACCGGGATCGCCCGTCGGGCAAGCCCTTCCAACGCCCCCGCAGCTCGGCGAGATGCAGGTGCAGCCACCGGCGGTCGTCGACGTCGAGGGCGTACGCGGTATTGATTCCGCGCTCGAGCCCGCTGAACGGATCCAATTCGGCCGAGTCGAGACCGCTCGCCGGGATCCGATGCACCAGTTTGAGCGTGTCGGCGAGCCGAACCGGGTCGAGGTGGGACCGGGATGCGAACAGGTTGCTGTCGAATTCCATTGCTGCGAACCCCATTCGGCCTCGAGTGCGCCGCCACCCGATCGGGGCGCTCACATGGTGTTCGCAGCGCTGCCGAATGCGGATCGTCCCCGTGCCGATCACGAATCAGCGAACATGCCCGCGCCCGGCGCGGCTCACAGCCAACCGGATTCGGTCGCGAGCCGGACCGCGTCGATGCGGTTGCGGGCCTGCAGCTTCGACACCGACGAGGCGAGATAGTTGCGCACCGTGCCATAGGACAGGTGCAGGCGCGCGGCGATCTCCTTGGCGTCCGCGCCCGCCGCATAGCCGCGCAGCACCTCGGTCTCGCGATCGGTGAGCGGGTTGTCCGGTGCCCGCAAGGTGGTGAAGGCCAGCTTCGGGTCGAGAATGGTGCCGCCCGCGGCGACGGTCCGCACCGCGTGCATGAGTTCCGGCCGGGCACAATCCTTGAGGACGAACCCGCCCACGCCGATCGCGGTGGCGCGCTTGACATGTCCCGGGCTGCTCAGGGCCGTGAGGATGAGAATGTGGCAGCCGGGTACCTGTTCGCGCAGTTCGGCCGCGGCGGCCAGCCCGTCCTTACCGGGCAGGTCGATATCGAGCAGCGCGAGGTCGGGTTGCGTGGCGATCGCCGTCGCCAGCACCGAATCCCCGCGATCCACGGCCGCCACGACCTCGATATCGTCCTCGAGCGTCAGGGTCGCGATCAGCGTGTCGCGCAGCAGCCGCATGTCCTCGGCTACCAGCACCTTGATCATGGTCTCTCTCCCCGTCGCAGGTCAGGCGAGGCTCCGGTTGCCTGAAACGCCCTTGGTGATATGCAATCATCGGCGTGTCGTTTTTGCCGCGGTACGGCGGGTACCTGTTCTTGCTGCTGTTCACGCTGTCGGTGTGGGCGGACGGGGCCGGTGCGGTGCCGACCATTTGCGCTGCGGCGCAGGCGGCCCTGCTGACCCTCGCGCAGCGTCGACCCGGGAGCCGCGGGCCGGTGCTCGCGGTGCAGCCGGTGGTCACGTATCTGCCGATCGTGCTGTTGGGACGGGCCGAGGCGAATCTGGACTGCCTGCTCGCGGCGACCGTGCTGTGGTGTCTCCCGAATCGGCTGCGGTGGTTCGTTTTCGTTGCGGTCGCGGCGAGTTCCGGGTTCGTGCATGTCGGCTGGCACGCGGTGTGGACGGATCACCTTTACGTTGACCTCAATACGGTGGCGATCGGTCTGGTCGTCTACAGCCTCCTGCGGTTGCCCAGGCTGGTCGATCGCCTGGAGCGGACGCAGGGCGACCTCGCCGAGGCGACCCTGGCTCGGGAACGTTTGGAGGTCGCACGCCGCCTGCGTGCGGCGCTCGGCGACCAGCTGACCGGCGTCGGAGATCTATTGCGGCAGGCACGGACCGAACTCGCGACCGAACCACCGCATGCTCGCGCGGTGGTGGAGGAGGCGACGACCGCGACTCGCCGCGTCATCGAGACCGTCCGTGAAACCGCCGCTGTCCACCGTGATCTCGAGATCCGCCCGGCGGACGAGTCGCCGGTGTCACGGCTGACACCCCGCCTGACGTTGCTTGCACTGATCACGAGTCTGGTGGCGTGGACGGTGATCAAGACCCTCGAAACCGAGCGCGATTCCGTGGCCACGGCGGTCGGCGGCGCGGTGCTGTCGAGTTTGCTGATGGCGCAGGTGCTTCGGCCCGCCTGGGTGCAGCGGCTGCTGCCGGTGCAGGCCGCGGTGACGCTGCTTCCGCTGCCCTGGCTGGGTTCGGCGTGGAGCGTTTGGTTGATTCTGCTCGCGGTGGCGGTATTGCTGTCCGGACGCGGGATCGCGGCGGTGCTGGGCATGGTCGGGCTGGTCGGGCTGCGGGCCGTCTACTCGGCACCGGACGCCCGGTGGGGGTGGATGATCCTGGCGACCGAGGCGATTCTGGTGGTGTCCGGGCTGTGCCGGTTCTGGCAGCTCTCGACACAGCTCAACACCTCGCGAATCGCGTTGGCGGGCACCATATTGCAGGTCGAGCGGCTCCGTGTCGCCCGCGACATCCACGATCTGCTGGGCATGACCCTGTCGGTGCTGGCGCTCAAAGGCGATCTCATTGCCGCCCTCGTTACTCGCGATCCCGGTCGTGCCGAGGCGGAAATCGATGAGGCCCTGCGGATCATCGCCGGTGCGCACACCGAGGCGCGCGCACTGGTGGACGACAGGGCGGCGCGCTCGCTGCGCTCGGAACTGGAAGCCGCCCGCCGAGCCCTCGCCGACGCCTGCCGGACCGTCGAGGTCGACTACGACGAGGATCTGCCCGAGCTGGCCGGTGCGGTGCTCGCTCCGGTGGTGCGCGAAGCGGTCACCAACGTGCTGCGCCACAGCACCCCGACCCGTGTGGAAATCGCGTGCCGGAATCGAAAAGGATTCCTGCACTTGAACATGCGCAACGACGGCGCCGCCGATTCGACGCGCACCGGCGGCCAGGGACTGCACAACATGCGAACCCGGGTGGTCGATGCGGGCGGCCTGTTCGAGACCGCCCTCACCGGCGGCGAATTCTCCCTCACCGCCCGGGTGCCGTGCCCCTAGCCGTGCAAACTGCACACCCATAGCGGTGAGCACCGCACGTCGAACCGATGGCGCGTGCACTACGAAAACGCCCCCGCGGACACGAGGCTTGTAGTTGTTCAACAGACAACGATGGAGTCCTCCCATGCCGGTCCTGCGCGTTCACAACTACCGAGTCGACGACGCCGACCTCGACACCCTGCTGGCCCAGCGCGCCGCGCTGATCGCCGGAATCCGCAAGGCCGTACCGGGTTTGACCGAAACCCGCCTCGCCCGCCTCGAGGACGGCACCTACCTCGACACCTGGCGCTGGGAATCAGCCGAACAAATGCTCGCCGCCCTCGGTGCCTCCCAAGGCATCCCGCTGGTGGCCACCACCATGTCCCTCACCGTCGACCCCTCCGCGAGCAACGCCGAGATCATCGACGAACACTAGGCGGGATGGTCGACGATCGGGGCGAACCACCCACTCAGGGCACGGTGAGCACGGCCTTGCCGCGCAATCGCCCCACGGCCATGTCGTCGAGCAGCCCTGCCGCGTGGCTCCAATCGTGATGGTGGCCGATCGGTACGGGCAGCTCGCCCGCCGCGGCCATTTCGAGCAATCGCTCGAGCTCGCGGGTGTCGTGTCCGGGGCGGCCGTCGGCGTCGAAGACGAACTGCCGCAGCGTCAATGACCCTCCTGCGCGCAGTATTTCGAAGAAGTCGAGGGTCATCGGCTGCCCACTGGATTGTCCGAACCACAGCAGCGATCCGGCGGCGCGCAGCTTGCGGGCGGCGGTCGAGCCGAGTTGTCCACCGACCGACTCCAGCACGATCTCGACCGAGCCATCCGGGATCGCGTCGAGGTCGTGGACGACCTTGGCCCCGGCCGCCTCGATGTGGTCGGTCGGCAGTCCCGGCTGGGCCATCGCCATCACCGCGGCACCCTCGGCGACGGCGAGCCGGATGATGAATTGGCCTACGCCGCCGCCCATTCCGGTCGCCAGTACGGTGGTGCCCGCGAGCGGTCCGGCCTGCTCGAGCAGCCGCACGGCCACGAGTCCCGGCAACGGCACCGCCGCGGCGACGGCCAGCGGCAGCTCGGCCGGTATACGGGCGAGCCGGTCCACGGGGACCGTGACCCATTCCGCCGCCGCGCCGCCCGAGGGCAGATGAAACGCGACGGCGGTGCCCACCCCCGGTGCGCCCTCACCATTGGCGGCCGCCACCACACCCGCACCGTCGAGCCCCGGTCGGAACCCCGAATCCCCCTGTCGCAGATAGAGGTAGTCCGCACGATTCAAGCCGAACTCACGAACCCGAACGAGCGCCTCCCCTGCTCGCGGCACCGGAACATCGACCTCCTCGATTCTCGTCAATCCACCGCGGCCGACCGCCGAAACCAGTGCGCGCATAACCATTCTCCCTAAAACGGTAGTATCACTACCGGATTCACTGTAGGCGTGAAACGGTAGTAGTGCTACCACTTTGGAACTCGGAGGCGACATGGCGGAGGCCGCGCGTGCCCCACGCAAGGATCAAGTGCAGAACCGCCGAAAGCTGCTCGACACCGCTCGCGCGGTGTTCGCGGAACAGGGTGCTGGCGTCGGCATCGACGCCGTGGCCCGCAGGGCGGGGGTGGGAACCACGACCTTCTATCGCCATTTCCCGACCAAGGACGCGCTCGTCGCCAGCCTGCTCGCCGAACTCACCAGCGGCGCACGCGAAGTCGCGGACCGGGCGGCCGAAACAGCGGATGCCTGGCAGGCATTCAGTCTCGTCTTCACGGAGGGCTGCGTGCTCGACCCGGCCGACCTGCGCCTGTTCGACATCCTTTGTCGCACCAGCCCCGCCGCGGCCGAGCTGGGACATCGAGCCACCGCGGACCTCATCGCGCCCGTCGTCGAACGAGCTCAGCGTGCGGGTGCCTTGCGCGGCGATGTCAGCACCGAGGATGTGGCCGCGTTCATGCGAATGGCGGACTCCGCGCGCTCCCCCGAACAGCGCCGCCTCGCCCACGCGGTCATGTTGGCCGGGCTCGCGCGTTGACGGTGTCCTTCGGTCAGGACCAGAGCACGCGCGTCAGCGTCTCGCCGACACATGCGGGTTTCGCCGCCCCCTCGATCTCGACGGTCTGGGTGATCGTCAATTCGGTCCAACCGCCCGCCAATTCCCTGATGTCGTCGAGCTTTCCGGTGGCGCGCAACCGCGATCCCACCGGAACCGGCGCGGGGAAGCGCACCTTGTTCAGCCCGTAGTTGACCGCCATTGTCGCGCCGGGCAACTCGAACTGATCCCAGGAGAAATGGGCCAGCAGCGAAAGCGTCAGATAGCCGTGCGCGATCGTCGTCCCGAACGGCCCCTTCGCCGCCCGCACCGGATCGACATGTATCCACTGCCGATCCTCACTGGCCCCGGCGAACTCGTCGATCCGCTCCTGCTCAACGGTCAGCCAGCCGCTCGGCCCCAGCTCCTGCCCGATATGGGCCTTCAGTTCCTCGAGGCTGTGGAAGACCTGCACGGCATCTCTCCGTATTCGTTTGTCGTGGACTCCTTGGTACGCACCATGATGGCAGGAGGTCGGGGGCTGTGGGGTGTCGGCGGGGAGGGATACGGTGGCGGTATGAGCGCGAATCGCGGTGCGTGCGGTGGCTGAGCGGCGTGACGGGGCGAAGGCGGCACCGACCGAACACACGATCCGCGGGGAGGATTGGTACGGGCGGGAATTGGTCGACGAAACCTTCTCCCGAGTCGAGTTCCTCGATGTCGACATGAGTGAGACCGCCACGCGGAGAACAGTTTTCACTGAATGCTCCTTCCGCAACGTGAGCTTCGCCCAGTCCACCCACTCCAGCGTCGGCTTCCTGAACTGCACCTTCACCGCCTGCCGCTTCTTCGAGACCGAGTTCACCATGTGCAAACTCACCGGCAGCATGTTCGACCGCTGCACCTTCACCCTCCTGAAGGCGGTCGGCGGCGACTGGTCCTTCGTCGGCCTCCCCGGCGCAGACCTACGCGGCACCACATTCACCGACCTCCGCATGCGAGAAATCGACCTAACCTTCGCCCGCTGCCAAAAGTCCACCTTCCACGCCGTAGACCTCTCCGGCGCCTGGCTCACCAAGGCCGACTTCACCGCAGCCGACCTACGCGGCAGCGACCTAACCTCCCTCGACCCCCTCAACACCACCATCACCGGCGCGCTCATAGACCCGGCCCAGGCCATCACCCTCGCCACCGCCCTCGGCGTCAAGGTCCTACCTGTCTGACGCCCAGCCGAATATGCCTGCCTCGCTATCGAGTTCAGTGTGCCGGTTGGCGGGTTGAATCCGTCCGAGGACGCACTCGCCGTCGCCTTGGATCGCACCTGGCTCGCCGCCGTAAAGGTCGATTCCTCCCGCTTGATCGTCGTATCCAGGAAATCAGCAGATCTGTCGCAGGGGCATCCTGCAGGACCCACCGGGAAATAGTGATCCCTTCGCCCGTCACTGGCGAATCAGTAAATATTGGGTCCGCCTAGGATGCTTCTCGATCAGCGAGGACATGCGGTGTCTCTGCGATGATCTATCAGGATCGCTCATGACACGAAACACCTCACACTGAAGGTGGTGCCGATGACGGATAAGAGTCGACTTGTTGTGCTGGTATTGGCCATTGTCTTAGATATCGTGCTCGTTTCGGCGGTCCTGCTGTATCAGGCGATGACGCCACCGATTTCGGGCCGGGCGATGCCGGATACGAGCCAGGTGGGCCTCGGTGTCATCGCCACAATCGATCCGTGCGGATTCGTGACCGCTGATGTGCTCGCTGGTCCGGGAGTCGATGTGCGCTGGGTAAGGCCTTTTACACTGCGGAACTGTCAGGCCATGGTAGGGAAAACGGGCGACCGCGATCATGGGGTCCTAGTCGATGTGAGCGTGACCGACGAGTTCGATCTCAACCAATATCGCTCCGCTGGCCTGACGTTCCGGGATTCGGGCAACGTCCATCGAGGCACGGGAGGAAAAGTGCCGTCGTTGACGCCGGGATCGAGTGACGCCTCGATCGACCTCGTCTTCCAGGACAACCGAAACGCTGTTATCAGCAAAACATACTGGGTGAGGACGTCGTTCGATCCATGTGTAGGACAAGGTGACGGCATCGACTTGCGGGAGGTCGCCGCCCGGGTCGGCGACAACGCCGCGCATGCAATCGCGACGGGAACATTCCGGCATTTGAACTACCCAACGGACTCCGTAGCGTCGGTGGATCTCTGCAATAGTGTCACTACCGCGACACTCGAAACGGTTCTGGATGTCCCCGGTACTCGATCCGTGCAGTCTGATCGGAACAACTACCGGTGGACGATCAGCTCGGGCCAGATTCATCCGACGGTCGGCATCACTGTTCGCTTGGATGTGCAGCGGGATCAAGGCAAATACCCGCTCGAGCCGAACGCGGTTGTATACGGTCGCCCGACGCTGGTCTATTCGCCAGATCCCGGAAAGGTATGTGTCTACGCGACGAACGTGAAGATTTGGAACCCCTGGCTCGGCTATCGAATCATCCCCGACTCACCCGACCACCCGGATCCGTCACTGGTGGAGATAGTCGAAGTCAGCGTCGGCTGGCCAACCGATACCGCTGAAGCATCGCAGGCATGCGATTCCGCGGCCCGAATCGCATGGGAGGTATGGCAGTCGATTCCGTAGCAGCGCAGGCAGGAGGTGAGGGCTCGAGAACCGAAGGGGTGTGATGGACGAGCTCAGTTTCGCGGACAAGACACTCGAAATTCTTATCCGAATGTGCACAAAGTCAGATCCGACACGCGAGGTTGCGATTTTCCCTCTGAAATCATGGTCGGTGAGGACGTGGATCCACTTCGTTTACCGGACGGATCGCTCGCCGCTTGTCTTCGGGTTCATCAGGGATACGAGCTTCTCGGACAAGGGCTCTTGGAAGTCTCCCGGCGACGCCGCGTGGTGGTACTACGTCAACGATCTAGGCGACAGTGTTCCTTACGCTCTCATCGAGGGGGATCCGGAACGGATACATTGGATGGGGCCTCGGTATGACGGACTACCCGGGACCCTGGAGGAAATCGATTCCTGACAGTGTCAGTTCCAGGCTGGCCAGGCAACCCGATTCGCCCTTCCAGTTCGGTTCCGGGACGGGCGTAGCTTGAATCCGGAAGAATAGCTTCAGGGGCGGGCCCAGCCGCCTATGCGCGGTCCGCTCGAGCGGATGGAAAGTCGCGAAGAGGCGGCATCATTCGCCGGGCGTAGGTCTCCTCGGGGGTCACGGTGATGACGTCGAGTTGCTGCACCAGCGTTCCCGGTATCTCCGCACCCTCGAAATGCTTAGGGCTGGGGACTATGACGGCTTCCGCATCCAACCGGGTCGCTTGTGCCTTCAGTCGCGCCAATGGTGGCCGCCCGAAACGAGGGTCGTAGATCACCATGTCAGCGAAGTCGTAGCCCAAACGTGTTGCGAGGTTGCGGATTTGGCTTTGGTCCCAGAGCTGAGCCAACCCGGACACGTCGGTCCGGAGATAGCCCAAACACGTTGGCTTGTAGCGCATTACAGCACCTCTGGTCTCGTATCCGTCGCTTGGCATGTGAATCTCGAGGTAGAACCCCGAGTGGTTGTCTTCGTCTCCATGGCTCTGGAGTTCCAGCACGCCGCCGGGGAAATGGAACAACCGTGTGCGCGGGTAGTGAGGCTGATCAGTCACAGTTCCCCCTGGTCGAATGGGTGTGGCCGCGCGATTCGTGGCGCGCTCACAACGAGCAAACCTCCGTATTCGCCAGGCAAGAAAGGTGCCAAGTAGCGACGAAAGTGGGCTTGCCATACCCGGGCGGTGGACCAGAATGAAGCCATGACCAGGGGCGAGGGTGACCCGACGATCGAACCCCACCGGCGACCGCCAACTGCTGCCGATCAGCTGGCGCGCGAGATCAAGCGTCTCCGGCAGGAATCGGACTTATCTCAGCGGGTGCTGGCGTCGATGATTGGCTATTCGCGCCAGTACGTCACAATGACGGAGTGGGAGGGCTCCAATCTCCCGTCGCCCGAGATCGTTGCCGCAATCGACAACGCGCTAGAGGCCAACGGTGCACTGGTAGCCCTTCGTGCCCAAGCGGACGCCGACCGGCAGGCGAAGCGGCGCACTGCCGCAACCTCGTTCGCGACCACGGATGAGCCCGGCAAGTCGCTCACCGCCAATGTGTTCAATCCGTTCAACCTCGAGTCGGTGCCCAGCAGATACGCACCCGAGTCGGGATGCGCCAGAGCCGTGGCGTGGTCCGACGTCGAGCAGGTGAAAGAGGCCACTCGTCGTGCGGCGACCGCCGAGAACCTTCACGGCGGTGGGTCCGCCAATACTGCTGCCAGTCAGCAGCTTTACGCGTTCGCGCCGCTCGTACGAGGACGGACCGCACCCGAGATGCGCCGGGCATTGTTCGAGGCGGTCGGCAACCTGAGCGCTGTCGCGGCCTTTGCCGCCTTTGATATCGCCGACTTCGCCACCGCGGACCAGCACTCTCGATTCGCCCTCTGGTGCGCAGATGCGGCCGGATCGTGGGACCTCCGAGCGAGCACGCTCGCTGACATGGCGCGAATGGCGGCATACACCAGCGATGTGGACAAGGCGCTATCACTCATCGAACTCGCCCAAGTTCGCTCCGACCGACTCTCGTCCGCCACTCGCGCCATGCTCAGCGCGCTACGCGCACAGTTCCTCGCGGCGCTTGGGCGCACCGACGAAGCGCTGAGCGAGGTCGCACGCTCAGACGACTACTTCGCCGATAGCGTGCCCGGCGAGGATCCGCCCTGGATGTGCTACTACGACGAAGCCGAGCACTTGGGCAGCACCGGCAAAGCTCTCATCCCGGTCGCGCTGGCACGGAACCAAATGGAGTTGGCCGCACCACGAATAGGCCAAGCCATCCGACGACAGGGCCAAAGCTACCCTCGGTCGCGAACCTTCTCGCTCACCCGATTGGCTACGCTGACCATGCGGATAGGCGACCCCAAGGAAGGGGCCAAGCTCGGTATGCAAGCCGCTTCGCAAGCGAAAACCCTTCACTCCCGAGGTATTTGCGATGAACTGCAAGTATTGTCTCGCGCCTCGATCAAACACCTTGCCATCCCTGAGGTCCACGGACTGTACAGCGCGCTCACCAACTACTCTGAGACGCCCGAGGTATCCGAATGAGCCAGTCCGGGCAGCGGGCCAATGCGTCCGAGGTGCTGAACCGGGCGGCGAAACTCAGCAATATTGATGCCGAGGGAGCGGTGACCATCCGCGACGGCTCACACGCAATCTTCGAATTGCCCAACGGCATCGTGGCGCGGATCGGCAAGCCGCACAGCTATCGGACAGCAGAGCGAGAGCTGCGTATCTCGCAGTGGCTCAACAGGAATGGGATCGCGACCGTTGAAGCCGTGAACTCGATTCCGCAACCGACGCTCGTGGACGAACGACCCGTGACCTGGTGGACTCTGATCCCAGACCATCGGCCATCCACCCCCGCCGAGCTCGGCCGAATGCTCCGCCGGTTGCACACGCTGACACCCCCGACCGACTTCGCGCTTCCGCCTTATGCGCCATTCGACGGAGTGCGAGAACCCGTCGAATCCGCAACCACGATCACCGAAGCCGACCGCTCCTGGCTCTTGGCGCAGTACGCACGGCTGCGCCAGCGGTATGACGAACTGGACGAGCCATCGCAGCCCTGCGTCATGCACGGCGACGCCTGGCAAGGAAACCTCGTGGTACCGCCCTCCGGCGAGCCCACAGTCCTCGACCTCGACAAGGTATCCGTGGGTCGGCGTGAATGGGACCTCATTCAAATTGCGGTCGACCACACCGACTTCCACCGAATAACCGACGATGAGTACCAAGGTTTCGTTGATGCCTACGGTGGCTACGACGTGACCCACTGGCCGGGCTATCGGGTGCTTGCCGATATTCAAGAGTTCCGATGGGTCGCCTTCGCCCTCGGCCGATCGAATAAGCGGCAATCAGCCGCGACCGAAGCCGAGCATCGCATCGCGTGCCTGCGCGGACTCGTCCCCAAGCCCTGGACCTGGCGGGCCCTCTGAGCAAGCGCCCGCGGCCGTGACATTGAGAGGCCCTATCGTGGGTCCGTTGGTGCTGGGTGAGTGGAGAGGGCGGAGCTGTGGGGAAGAATCGGCGGCATCGGGCCGCGGCGCAGCGGGCGCGGGTCGGTGGGGGCGAGGGTTTGGGGCTGGTCGAGGGGGCGACGGCGGAGGAGGTTGGGGCCGCGATTCTTGATGCTGCGCTCCAGTCCATTCAGAATGCGCGTGCGGCACAGTATTTTGCGGGGATTTTGGCGGGGCGCGGGGGGTTTACGCCGGAGCTCGAGCGGGGTGCTGACTGGGCGGCTCGGCATTTGATCGTGGAGGCCGGTAAGAGGGGGTGGCTGCCGGGGGATGTGCATCAGGCTGCGTTGCGGCGGGTCGATGAATTCGCGGTGGGGTATCTGGTCGACACTCTGGCCGTATATGTGCGGGAGTTTGCTCCCGAGTCTGTTGATCCGATCTGGCTGGCGCAGTTGGAGGAGATGGGGGCTACGGTGTGGTGGTCGGCGGATGAGCCGCATCTGGGGCAGTGGGCGGGTAAGCAGTTGCTGATTCCTGTTGAGGCCATGACCACGGTGATCGAGGCGCTTGCGTTGTTGAGTCACCTGCCGCAGTTGGCGGTCATTCGGCCGTTGCCCGGGAGCGCGCGACCGGTGTCCGGGCCGCGGCACGCCATTGACGAGAAGGTGTTGGGGCGGGTGCGGGGGTTGCTGGCGAAGGCGGAGTCGACGGACTTTCCGGATGAGGCGGAGACGCTTTCGGCGAAGGCGCAGGAACTCATGACCAAGTACGCGATCGATCGGGTGCTCGTCGAGGCGGACACCAGCGCGCCGGATCTGCCGGGGGCGCGCCGGATCTGGTTGGAGACACCGTATTTGGATGCGAAGGCGTTATTGGTCGATGCGGTCGCCAAGGCGAACCGGTGCCGGGCGATCTTCTCCTCCGCGTGGGGATTCGTCGCCATTGTCGGCGATGAGGACGAGCTCGATGCTGTCGAATTGTTGGTCACGTCGCTGCTGGTCCAGGCGACCAGGGCAATGATCGCCCACGGCAATGAGAGCGGCCGCGACAACCACGCCCGCAGCCGCACGTTCCGCAAATCCTTTCTGGTCTCCTACGCCACTCGCATCGGTGAGCGACTGACCCGCGCGAACGAGGAGACGATCGCGAAATCCGCTGCGCCCGAACGACTGTTGCCGGTTTTGGCCTCGCATCAGGTGGCGGTCGACAAGGCCTTCGAGACATTGTTCCCGACCGCCAGAACGTCGCGCGTCTCCGTGGGCAGTGCGGAGGGGTGGCACGCTGGACGCGAAGCCGCGGACCGCGCGCAACTGGCGGCCCGTCGTCCGATCCGGAAGTAGTGCGCGGTCAGCTCGTTCGGAAGATGTGGTCGCGTAGGCCTGCCGCCGGGCGGTAGCCGCGCTGTTTCGCGAGGCGGCCCGCCAAGGGCAGAAGCAGCCGTCGCTGCAGGGACACCGGGATGGTTGCGGCATAGGTGACCGAACCCGGGGTACCGAGCATCATCAGGAGGTGGAGCAGGCGAAGTTCCTGGTGGGCGTTGGTGTTTCGGTCACGCATAGCCTGGCCGAGCGTGCGACCGAAGGCCAGAAGCCAGACCGGGCCGGGCGTGTAGAGCGTGCGCAGGACGATCGGTTGGTCGGAGTCGTTGAACGGATCGACGTGAGGGGTGTCGGCCGGAATGGTCAGCACCTCGCCGGGCTTGAGAATTCCGGTGCGACGGCCCCGACGGTAGCGTGCCCGAGCCCCATCGAGGAGCAAACAGTACTGGGTGATCCCGTGATGGATGTGCGCCGGACTCTTTCCGGTTCCTGGCGGTAGCACCCGGGTGATGCCTAGATATTGCCGACCCTCGACGAAGAACCAGGGATGGATCTCGACCCGCGCGCCATCGGCACCCGAGTAGATCTCGAAAATCGGCAGATCCAACGGGAAATCGGGCACGTTAGTCATGGCGCTCCGGCGCGGGATCGATCTCGGGCTTCGGCACCTCGACCCGGCGCGGATGGCGAATGGTCTTGTGGGGGAACCGGTTCCGAACATGCGACTCGGCCGACGATCCCGCGTCCACGTACACGTATTCCGGCTTGCGCGCCAAGGGCTGCACCACATCGCGGGCGTGCGCCTCCGGATCGGCGAGGTAGTTGCCGAGCACATCACTGCCCGCCGGGCACACCGCGACGCAATACCCCGCCCGGAACTGCGGTTCGAACGACAGGCTCTGCCACACCGCGAGGGTCTCGCTCGGCGTCACGCGCCGCCGATAGTCAGCCGCATCGGCGCTGTCCACGACCTCCTCGACCCACCCCGCGAAGTTCGACAGCTCGTGGTGATTGTTGTGGGTATAGCAGGCGTCGAAGTCGAATCCGCCGTCGGCGTGAATGGCCCCGACCGGGCAGGTGGTCACACACAGCCCGCAGTCGATGCACGGATTGGAGGCGACCGGGCTCGAATACCGCGACACCGGCCGGTCGATCAGGATCGTGCCCAGCACGATGAACGTCCCGAAGCGCGGGTGAATCACATTGCGGTGCAACCCCATCTGACCCAGCCCGGCGGCCACGGCCACGAGCTTGTGCGAGACGACCCAGCTGCGATTCGGAAACCGGTGTATCTCGGCGGGAAATCCGGCCGCTGGATACAACGCCCGGACACCGCGCTGCTGCAAGGTCAGGCAGATGCGCCGCGCCGCCTCGTGCCCGAGTTCCTGCGTGGTCGCGACATCGCGGTTCGCCGCACTCACCGATCGACTGCGCAGGTTGTCGCGACTGGTGCGCAGACAGAACCCGATCAGGGCGCGGGTGCCGGGCATCGCCTCGAGCACATAGTCACGTTCGCCTTCGAGCCCGGGGGTGTTCAGATCGACGAACCCGACGTCATCGATGCCCTCGGACAGGCAGAGCTCACGCAGCCAATCGGCATCGAGTTCGGTGGGCTCGGCAGGCGTCTCGGCCTGGGCCCTCATTTTCCGGACCGTCGGATGCGCCTCCACTCCCCCGCTGCGATCCACCGGCACATGCAAGGAATTCCACAGTCGCCCAGCGTCGTTCATTTCGGCTCCGCGCTCGGCTCGGGTGCCGCGTCGATGCCGTCGGGCGGCATGATCCCGCTGTCGACGTATCGCACCGTCTTCGCCTTGTACCGCTTTCTCACATGCCGTTCCGCATTGGATCCGGCGCTCACATAAACGTTCTCCGGCTTGCGCTGCAACGGCCGCAGCACCTGCTGCAGGTGACCCACCCGATCGTCGAGGTACGGCCCGATCACCTCCTCACCGGCCGGGCACACCGCCACGCAATACCCCGACCGATACTGCCGCCGCGACTGCATGGTGGTCTCGCGAGCGGTCATTCGCCCGTTGTAGTCCTGGGCGTCGGCGCTGTCGGCCATGGTCTCGGCCCAATCGGCGAAGTTGTTCACGAACTGGTTGTAGGTGTGGGTGTAACAGGAGTTGAAGTCGAAGCTGCCGTCATTGTGGATGGCACCCACCGGGCAGGCCGCAACACACAGATAGCAGCCCAGACACGGATTCCAGTCCAGCGGTTGCGAATAGGGCGCGATCACCGCCTCGGTCAACACCGTGCCCAGCCCGATGAAGCTCCCGAACCGCGGATGAATCACGCACCGATGGATCCCCATATGCCCCAACCCCGCCGCCACCGCGACCGGCTTGTGCGACACCGTCCACCCTCGACTCGGCAGCCGATGCGACTCCACCGGAAACGTCACCGATGGATACAACGTACGAAACCCTCGGTCCTGCAAGGCGATACTGATACGATGCCCGATCTGATCGAGAACCGGTATGGCCGTATCGATCTCGGTATTGACATTGCTGGCCGCGCGGCTGACGAAATTCGCCCGCGTGACCCGAACGCACACCGCGATCAACGACCGTGTACTCGGAAGGGCCTCCCACACATACTCGACTTCCCCTTCGAGCCCCGGCGTATCCAACGCCGCGAACCCCACATCATCGGCTCCCGCCTCGAGACACAACTCCCGCAGCTCCGCCGCGTCCAGAATCCCGGTCATGTCGGTACCTCCCAAGACATAGACCTCGCGCACCGCCGAAACTCATCGGTGATCCACGTCATACGATAAACGCGTTGTCCGACAGGGCCTTCGCGGTCGCGTCGATCACCTCATGAGCGCTGGTCGGCGCGATATCTGCCCGGGGTCGTGCCGATGAGGTTGGTGAAGGCGGCGATGAAGTGACTGGGGTTGGACCAGCCGCAGGCGTGAGCCGTGCGGGTGGTGTCGTGGCCCTCCGCGAGGAGGATGAGGGCGCGGTAGACGCGGAGCTGAGTTCGCCACTCGTAGAAGGTCATTCCCAGCTCGGCCTGGAACAGGCGGCTCAGGGTGCGGGCACTGGCACCGATCGCACGGCCGAGATCCGGCAGTGAGGTGTTGTCGGCGGGGTCCTCGTAGAGTCGGGCGGCGATGGCGCGCAGGCGATCGTCGCGGGGTTCGGGGAGATGCAGGCGCTGCTCGGGTGATTCGTGCAGCTCGTCGAGCAGGACGCGACGCAACCGCGCCTGCGCCGCGCGGTCGTATTTGCGGGCGGTGTCGTCGTAATTGCCCGGCCCGGTCAGCACCAGCAGCAGTTCGCGTGCGAGGTTGGAGACCTCGAAAACCGCTGGACGCGGCGGGGCGAGCCGGGCCTGTGCGGGTGGCAGGAACAGGATCCGCATATCCGTCTCGCCGTGTGCCCGGTGGTAGTGCGCGAATCCCGCTGGTGTCCAGGCGATTCGATTGGCGGGTACGATCGATGTCCCGGTCTCGGTGTGCACCGACAGCACACCGCGGGCCGCGTACACCAGATGCCCCCGCGTATGCGAGTGCCCCGAGCTCGTGCCCCCGGACGGCCACAGATGAGCCCCACCCGATGACCACAGCCGCGAGGACGGACCGGCCGCGGGGTTTTGGCGGCGAGCGGGCATAGTTTGGCATTCTATCAGTAGCTCGCCATCCCGCCACTCGACAAAAGTTGGGTCATGAGCGAAAACACGAGCAGGACAATGCGAGCCGCCGTCTGCGTCGCGGCGGGCGGCCCGGAGGTACTGGAGATTCGGGAGCTGCCCGTGCCGCGGGTGCGGGCGGGCTGGAGTCTGGTCTAGGTGCACGGCGCCGGTCTGAACCGATCGGAATTGCGTACCCGCCAGGGACATTCGCCGACCGTGCGATTCCCGCGCGTGCTCGGCATCGAATGCGTGGGCACCGTCGTCGCCTCGACCGATCCCCGTCTGCGGGAGGGCGCGACCGTCGCTGCGGTCATGGGCGAGATGGGCCGCCAATTCGACGGCGGCTACGCCGAATACGCCCTGCTGCCGAACTCGCTGCTGATGCCGATCGACACCACCCTGCCCTGGGAGGTCCTGGCCGCCCTGCCCGAAACCTATCTGACCGCCCAGGGCGCTCTGGACGCGCTGGGCATCACCCCGGGCGATCACAGTCGACTCCTGATCCGAGGCGGCACGTCCTCGGTGGGCATGGCCGCGCTCTCGATCGCCTCCGGCTACGGCCTCGACACCGCGGCCACCACCCGGCAGCCGGGCAAGGCCGCCGCCCTGACCGCCGCCGGTGTCGATCACACCATCCTCGACACCGGCGGCTCACTCGCGGACGAGATCCACGAATTCTGGCCCGAGGGACCGGATTACATCCTCGATCTGGTCGGCGCGAACACCGCCGCGGACTCGCTGCGACTGGTCCGCCGCGGCGGCACCGTCTGCATCTCCGGCTCCCTGAGCGGCTGGCTGATCCCGAACTTCGAACCAATCGCGTTGATCCCGCCCGGCACGAAACTCACCGCCTTCCACAGCGACACCTACAAGGGCGCGACGACCCTCTTGCAGCGCGTCGTCCACGAGGTCGAGTCCGGTGCCTACCGCCCCAACGTGGACCGCGTCTTCGCCCTCGACGACATCGTCGCCGCCCACCACTACATGGAGGACAACCGCGCCACCGGCAAACTCGTCATGGTGCCGTGACTGTGATTGCGCCGCCGCGGTGGGTATTCGGCCGGTGTCCGGCACCGAGTGGCGATCCCGCGGCACGGTTACTACGGTGGGGCGGGCAATCGGGAAGCCCAATCGATGGGGGTGAGCATGCCGGTTTCGGCGTTCGACCAGGTGGCAGTCACGACGGAGGCCGCGCCGCAGCGGCGCTCGATACCGCCCGCGGTGACGTGGGTCGTGGCGATCCTGGGAGCGCTGGCCGGTTGGTACTACCTCGGCCAGGTGGCCGCCGCGCCACGCATGATGATGCACCTGGTCGATCTCGGCGCGTATCAGGTCGCCGGAGACCGGGTGGTGCACGGGGTTTCGGTCTACGACAGCCCACTGCGCGGCCACACGCGCGGGGTTTTCGAATTCGTGTACACGCCGTTCGCGGCAACCATGTTCGTGCCCTTGGCGTTCCTGCACGGAACGGTCTTCACCTGGGTGGGCGGGCTCACCAACTTCGCACTGCTCACCGGCTCGGTCTGGGCGACGCTGCTGGTGCTGCGCTACCGCTGGGACCGACACACCCTCGTCGTCGGCCCGGCCGTGGCCGCAATCCTGCTGTTGTGCGAGCCGATTCGCGAAACCGTGGGCTTCGGTCAGATCAACATTCTGCTGCTTCTACTGGTCCTCGCCGATATGGCGCTGCCCGATTCGTCCCGTTGGAAGGGCGCACTCACCGGTATCGCCGCCGGAATCAAGCTGACCCCGATATTTTTCGTGGCCTATCTGCTGGTCACCCGTCGATTCCGGGCCGCCGCCACCGCGATCGGAGCACTCGGTGCCACCATGGTCGTGGGTCTGGCCGTCCTGCCCAAGGATTCGCTGACCTTCTGGAGGGGCGCGTTCGCCGACCCCGCCCGCGTCGGCGTACCCGAGAACCCGCAGAACGAATCGCTGCGCGGCATGATCGCCCGCTCCCTGGGCGCGGCCTCCGGACCGCAACTGCTGTGGTTGGCGGCCGCGATCGCGATCGCCGTGGTCTGCCTGCTGCTTGCCCGTCGGCTGTCGATGACCGGCCGAGAACTCCCCGCCGTCACCCTGGTCGGACTGACCAGTACGGTCGTCTCCCCGTACAGCTGGATTCACCACTGGGTTTGGCTGGCCCCGCTGCTGATCTACCTGACCCACTTGGCCATCCGACACCGCACGCTGCCCACCGTCGCGGCCCTGTTCGTCACCTTCGCCATTACCTCCGGTGGCGTGATGGACCTGGTCCACCTGCATTACGGCAGCATTTTCGACGTCCCGAGCCACGGGACGTTCGCGGTCCTCGATCACAATGCCTACATCTGGTTGACCCTCGCGCTGTTCGCGGCGACGGCACTGTGGCTTCGGAGTATGCGGCCTGTCGACGAACCGCCGGGTCATAATGTTCGGCATGGTGTCGCCTGACGGGTACCCAGCCGCGGAATCGCTCCCATCGACTGAGGAGGCCTCGGTGCCCCCGAACGCGGCCGGGAGCTTCCGGTTCTGGTTCACCAACGAGCGCTGGGAGTGGTCGCCGGAGCTCTACCAGATGCACGGCTATCAGCCCGGCGAGATCGAACCCACCACCGAACTGCTCCTCGCGCACAAGCATCCCGACGACCGCCAACATGTCGCCGAGACCATCAACCGTTCGCTCGAGGAGGGCAAACCCTTCTCCAGCCGCCACCGTTTCATCGACGCCCACGGCGCCGAGCACCACGTCATGGTGGTCGCGGACCGCATTCTCGACAGCGACGGCAACCCGGTGGGGACCGCGGGCTTCTACATCGACCTGTCCGAGGTCGAACGCATGGCGCTGGATCAGAAGCTGCCCGAGGTCATCGAGGCCCGCGCCGTCATCGAGCAGGCCAAGGCCATCCTCATGCGCATGTACCGCATCAGCGCCGATCAGGCCTTCAAAATCCTGGTGTGGCGCTCCCAGGAGACGAATGTCAAGCTGCGGGTACTGGCCGCCCAGCTCATTGCCGAACTGTCGGACATCCCGCCCCCGTCCCCGTCGATCGTGGCCGCCTTCGACCACATCCTGCTGACCCTGCACCTGCGCGTCCCCCAGGACTGATATCGAATCGGGCCGCGCCCCTTGGGTTCTTTGCCCCATCTGGCTATAGTGAACTCATGTCAGCTAGTGCTACACGGGATGGTCCGGGAGTGCTCGAGGGGCCGGTGCGGTCGACTCTGGACGTCGAACACCTGATGGACATCGAACTGAAATTCCAAGAGACACAAATATTCCGAACCCCGGCCGCGTTCCGACTGATCGCCGTCGCGGGGACGGGAACCTTCGAGGGGCCGCGCCTGCGCGGCACCATCCAGCCCGGCGGCGGCGATTGGCTGACCATGGGCAAGGATCTGATCTGCCGACTGGACGTCCGCGCGACCCTGCACACCGACGACGCGGAATACATTTACCTGACCTCGGGTGGCCGCGTCGCACTCACGGATTCGGCTGCGATGCAACGGTATCTGGCCGGGGAGACCCTGCGCGCCGCGGACATGCACGCGCGCACCCTACCGGTCTTCGAAACCGGGGCCGACCGCTACGCGTGGCTCAATCGCACCGTGAACGTCGGCTTCGCCGAACTCTCCCTCACCCACATCACCTACCGCGTCTACACCATCGAATAGTTCTCCGGCGGAACGGATTTCCCATGCCCACCACACTCGATTTGGCCGCCGCCTTCGACACCTACGCCAAGGCGTGGTCCGCCCACGACCCCGACGCCATCATCGCCCTGCACTCCCCCGACACCCAATTCTGGCTGCACTCCGGATCGCAGCCGGTCCAGGGCCGCCCCGCCGTACGGGAGGCCTTCGCCGAAATGTTCCGGCAGTGGCCGGGATTCGGCTTCGAGGTCTATCGACTGCTCCTCGGCGAGCAGCACTGGGTCCTGGACTGGGCCCTCACCGCCGAACCGACCGGCTCCGACGGGCAGCCGCATCCGATCCGTTTCGACTGCGTGGATATCGTGACCGTGGACGCGGACGGACTCGTGGTTCGCAAGGACACTTTCGTCGACGCCGTCCAGGTTCGCGCGGCGCTGAGCACGCTTGCCTGAGCCTCACGCCCCGATCGCGGCGGCCATGATTGGCCAGAAGTCGTGCAGGTCGTCCTGCCAGTAGCCCCAGGAGTGAGTCCCCTGGTGGGGTCGATAGGTCGCCGGGATTCCGAGCTCCGCCAATCGCGTTGCCAGGCGCAGGGTGCACTGACCGGTGGCGGCCTCGATCGCGCCGCCCTCGATGATCTGATTCTGCAGGACGTCGGCACTGCCCGCCTCGGCGAGATTGTCGTGGCGGCCGGGCAGGCCGTTCCCGCTCGACAGGTAAATGGTGTGGCCGCGCAGGAGTTCGGCATGCAGATACGGATCATTGTCGGTCCATGCGGAACTGCCGATCGGGCCCCACATGTTCTCGACATTCCCGCCGCCGTGCACGTGGGTGGTGAGATAGACGTAGGACCGGCCGAGCGGGGTGCTGGTCTCCGGGCAGCTGCTGAACGCGCCCACCGCCTCGTACAGGTCGGGGGCCGCCTCGGTGAGTGCCAGCGCCGATGTCCCCGACATCGACAGTCCGACAAGGGCATTGCTCCCTGACGGGTGGAGCACGGCGTCGATGATGGGAGGCAGTTCGGCGGTCAGAAATGTCTTCCACTTATTGCGCCCGAGAACCGGGTCGTCCTGCTGCCAATCGGTGTAATAGGTCGACCCGCCGCCGTGCGGAATGACGATGGTGATTCCCGTGCCGGGTGCGAAGGTGAGCAGATCGGTCTTTGTCTGCCAGACGGTGTCCTCATCGTCGAGTGTCGCGCCGAACAAGAGATACGCGATCGGTCGTCCGGCGCTGCCGCCATCGGGGATGAGGACATCCTGCGGAATGACCCGATCCATGGCGGCCGAGTAGACGTAGATCGTCAGTTCATGATCACTGACCCGCTCGATGCGATCGAGATGCGCGGACTCCGCATGCGCCACGGGAATCAGGGTGGGAGTCAACGAGATCAGAACCGTGGCCAAGCCTGTGCGCAGCACATTCCGGATAGTTCGGACTTTCGGCACCACCAATAGATGGTAGTCCCGTTGACAGCCGCTCAGGCGCCGATTGCCGTCTTCGCGCACCAACCCGATCACCGTTGAAACCATTCGGTCGGCGCGACCGATTCATAGGCACGCCCCCACAATCCATTGCCGCGTACCAGGATTGGAGGCCGAAACCCCATGCCTCTCACCATTGCCCTCGCCGACGACTGCGCCCTGCTGCGCGCCGGAATCGCCCAATTGTTGCGAGCCGAGGGCTTCGACGTCGTGGGCCAGGCCCGCGATCCCGAGGCCCTGCTGCGGGTGGTCGCCACCTGCGATCCGGATGTCGCCATCATCGATATCCGCATGCCGCCCACCCACACCACCGAGGGGCTCGAGGTCGCCTCCGAGATCCGGCTGCGCTATCCCCGGACGGCGGTGCTGCTGCTGTCGCAGCACGTCGAGAGCGAGTACGCCCGGGAGCTGCTCGCCACCGACGCGACCGGGATCGGGTATCTGCTCAAGGACCGCATCTCCCATATCGACGAATTTCTCGATGCGGTGCGGCGGGTCGCGGCGGGCGGCACCGCCATCGACCCGACGCTCATCACCCGCATGCTGGCACGCCCGGCCGCGTCCGGTGCGACGGTCGAATCCCTTTCTCCGCGTGAGCATCAGGTGCTGTCGGCCATGGCGGAGGGCCGGTCGAACCGGGGCATCGCCACGGCCCTGCGCCTGACCGAGCGGACCATCGAAACCCATGTCAGTTCGATCTTCGCCAAGCTCGCCCTGCCTCCAGAACCCGACGACCACCGTCGCGTGCTCGCCGTTCTCCACCACCTCAAGGCGCTGACCTAGGATCAGGTCCGTTCTCCGCCAATGCTTCCCGCACCAGCTCCAGCGGATGCCACGCTGTCCGACCGGCACCGTGGAAGATTTGCTGCCGACACGAGACACCGGTCGCCGCCACGATCGTGTCGGCCGGTTCGGCGGCCAAGGCCGGGAACAGGCGGTCCTCGCCGATCGCGAGAGACAGGTCGTAGTGCTCGGATTCGAAGCCGAACGATCCGGCCATGCCGCAGCATCCCGAGTCGATCTCCTCGACCACCGCGCCCGGAATGCGGCGCAGCAGCGCCATGGTGGCGGCGGTGCCGACCTCGGCCTTCTGGTGGCAGTGGCCGTGGAAGACGATCCGCTGCCCGGCGAATCGGGAATCCTCGCGCAGCCGTAGCCTTCCGGCGTCGATGGCCTCGACGAGCAGCTCCTCCACCTGCCGCACCCGGTCTGCCACCTGGTGCACCGCCTGGGTGTAGGGCACGAGCGCCTTGTACTCGTCACACAGCATGAAGACGCACGACGGTTCGCACCCAACAATCGGTGAACCCGGGACCGTCGTGCGGGTCAGCGAATCGACCAGTGCCGCAGCCTTCTTCTTCGCGTCGTCGAGTAGCCCCTTGGACATGCTGGACCGCCCGCAGCAGCCCCCGGTGGCAAGCTCGACCTGCCATCCCGCCCGCTCCAGCAGTTCGATGCCCGCTTGCCCGATATGCGGTTCGGTGTACGTGGTGAAGGAGTCGGCCAGCCAGTTCACCGTCCCCAACGGCGCGGGGGTGCCGACCACGTCGCGTCGGCCGAACCAGCGAATCAGGTTGGTCCGCTGGAAGATTGGGAGTTGTCGAGGTGCTGCGATGCCAAGGGTCCGGTCCAGGAGTCGACGCAGCAGCCAGATCCGGCCGGGCACATTCGACAGCGGGGCGGTGGCCGATCCGATTCGATTCAAGGTCCGAATCGAGCCGAAAAGCCGTGAACGCAAAGGGGTTCCGTGAATCTCGTGGTGATGCGCGAGCGTCTCGGCCTTCAACGACGCCATATCCACACTCATCGGGCATTCGCTCTTGCAGGCCTTGCACATCAGGCACAGGTCGAGAATCTCGTGCAGCCGCTCATCGCCGAGCGCCACGTGCGGATCGGGCTCGGACAGAGCTTTGACCAGGGCGTTGGCTCGGCCACGAGTGGCGTGCTCCTCGTTCTTGGTCGCGATGTAGGACGGGCACATCACCCCCGGTCCGGCCTTGCGGCACAGCCCGATATTCATGCATCGATCCGCCGCGCCGCGCATACCTCCGACGACCTCGAACGCCAGCTTGGTGGTCAGCGGCGGCGCGGGTGGCAGCGCGTCACGGTCGCGCAGGTTCTCGGTCATGGGCGGGGCGTCCACGATCTTGCCCGGATTCAGGATTCCGAGCGGATCGAAGAGCCGCTTGACCTTCCGCATGGCCTCGTAGAGCTCGTCGCCGAAGATCTCCCGGTTGAACTCGCTGCGCGCCAGCCCATCCCCGTGCTCGCTGGAATTCACCCCGCCGTACTCGGCGACCAAATCCTTGACCGCCTCGGCCACCGTGCGCATGCTCTCCACCTGCCTGGGATCGGTCACATCCACGAACGGCCGAATATGCAGACAGCCCACCGAACAGTGACCGTAGAACCCGGCTTCCATCTGGTGCTCGTCGAGAACCTTCGCGAGTCGCTTGGTGTATTCGGCCAGATGGATCGGGTCGACCGCGGTGTCCTCCACGAAGGCCAGCGGACGGCGGGTGCCCTCGCCTGCGGCCATGAGCAGCCCGAGACTGGACTTGCGGACCTTCAGCAGGGCCTTCTGATCGGCGGGAGTCACCGCGCGCAAGGTGTGATAGCCGTGGCCGTTCCGCCTCCAGAGCGCTTGGAGCTCATCGAGTTTCGTGACCAGTGCCGCTTCGTCGTCACCGCTGAACGAGACGAACAGCAGTGCGCCCGGATCGCCGACGAGGATGTTTCCCAGCTCGGCGTATTCGATCTTCTGGCGCGAGAGTTCGAGGATCGTGCGATCCATCAGCTCGACCTGATGGGGGTCGCAGGCGAGGGCATCGGTGGTGGCGGCAATGGCGCTGTGGGTGTCGTCGAAATGGCCTACGGCATAGACGGTATGCGCGGGCTTGGGGACCAGATCGACCAGCGCATGGGTCGCGATGACCAGCGTGCCCTCCGCACCGACCACGAACTTGGCCAGATCGAACGCCGTGCCCTTGCCGAAGCCGACCAACCGGTCGAGCCGGTAGCCACCGGCACGTCGCCAGAACAGCGGCATGCCGGATCGGATGGCCTGCTCGTTGTCCGAGACCAACTGCGGGAGTTCCCGATAGATCCGGCCCTCCAGAGTGTTGGCGGTGGCTCGCCGCTGCCGCTCGGCCTCGTCGACGGGTTCCAACCGGGCTCGCGACCCATCCGCCAGCACGACATCCAATGCCTGCACATGGTCGATGGTCATGCCGTAGGTCAGGGAACCGCTTCCGGCGGAATTGTTTCCGATCATCCCGCCGATCGTGGCCCGGTTGCTCGTGGAGGTGTCCGGCCCGAACATCAGCCCGTATTCGGCCGCGGCTCGATTGAGCTGATCCTGGACGACGCCGACTTCGACCAGGGCCGTACGGCTCTCGGCGTCGATGACGATCCGAGTCAAGTGCCGCGACATGTCCAGCACGAGCCCGGGTCCCACGGTCTGCCCTGCGAGGCTGGTCCCCGCGCCGCGCGCCACGATCGGCACCCCGAACTCGGCGGCCACCCGCACCGCGGCGGCGACATCCTCGGCGTGTTCGGGAAATGCCACGCCCAGCGGGGTGATGGCGTACATGCTGGCGTCGCGGGAGAAGAGGTGTCGGCTGTAGTCGTCGAAGGCGAGTTCGCCGTCCATGACCGCGCGCAACGCCTGTTCGAGTGGTGTCATTGAAAGTCCTTGTTGTCCAGAATCATCGGCTGCCTGGGCGGTTGCGCGGGCAGAGGTTCGGCCTGGGTGGCGGCCCGCAGCTGGGTGCGCAGCGTCAACATCAGCAGTGCCGCGACGCCGAACACGATCCCGAAGAACACCTGCGTCAGCGCGTAGCCGCCGCCACTGAGGTCACTGAGCCAGCCGCCGATGTACGTTCCGAAAAAGCTCCCGAGATTGCCGACCCCATTGATCAGCCCCATTCCGGCTCCGGCCGCTGCCACCGGCGTGAGCTTGGTGACCGTCGCCCAGAAGGGCCCGTACCAGGCGATGGATGCCGCCGTGCCCAGGATCATGGCCAACAGCACGATCCATTTCTGTTGCGCCGAAACGAAACTCGCGCCCGCGAGGATCAAGGCCGCGGAGCCCAGCACCACCGACATGTGGGCGATGTGTCCGCCCCGCCGGTCCGCGGACCGCCCGACCAGAATGATCGCCGCCCCCGCCGCGAGCTGCGGCAGAATCGCCACCAGCCCGACCTTCATATCGGTGTGGAAGGCCTTCTTGAGCACACTCGGCATCCACAGCGTCAGCCCGAGCAGGCCCATCTGGGTGAGGGTGTAGATGAGCGCGAACTGCCACACGATCCGAGAAGTGAACGCCGCCTTGAACGTTCCGCGCGACTGGAGTTGCTCGCCTTCCTGTAGTCGAGCGTTCTCGATGTAGTCACGCTCGGTCTGCGAGAGCCATCCCGCCTTGGCCGGGGTATCGCGCACGATCGCCAGCCACGCTATGAGACCGACGATCAGCGGAGCCCCGCCCTGGATGAGGAACATCCACCGCCAGTCCAGATAGGTGAGGATGACGCCGGAGAACGGTGCCGCCACAATCGCCGCGATCGGGGTGTAGAGCTTGAAAATCGCGAAGGCCCGGCTTCTTTCGGCGAAGGGGAACCAGGCGCGAATGGTGGTCATCAGCGCCGGTTGCACCCCGCCCTCGGCCACCCCGAGCAGGAATCGCGCCAGTAGCAGCTGTCCGACCGAATGCGTCAACCCCGAGGCCATGGCGGCCACGCTCCACAGCACCATGAGAATGGCGATCCACTGCCGGGCACTCCAACGCTCGGCCATGTATCCGCCGGGAATCTGCAGCAGCAGATAACCCCAGAAGAAGATGCCGCTCGCCAAACCCTGTTGCGCCCCGGTGAGGTGCATATCGGTTTTCAGGTGCGGCAGCGCGAAACTGATATTCGTACGGTCGATATAACAGATGACGTAGATGAAGACGACGACCGGCAGAATATAGGTCCACCGTTTCATATGGGACAGTCGCCGGACAGGGGAAGTCCGCTCGATCACGACCTACCTCCTCGTGGGTAATCGCTCGGAGCGGAGCATCCGGTAGATCGCGGGCCGTTTCGTTGCGGCCGCCCAGCGGTGAGCGATGAAAAGTAAAGCGAGAGAAGAATGTCCGCGCGCGATCACTCGCCGCGCAGGACCTCGAGGGCGTCCTGGAGGCCACGCGGATCGATGGTGACGCCCGCCAACTCGAGGCCCATCTGCACGCCGGACAGGGTCCCGGCCAAGGTCAGGTCATTGAGATCGCCCAGGTGCCCGATCCGGAACACGCGCCCGGCGAGCTTGCCCAGCCCCGTGCCGAGGGACATGTCGAAGCGGTCGAGGATGATGCGCCGCACCTTGTCGGCATCGTGCGCGCCGCCCGCCAGGACGGCGGTGAGGGAACTGGAGTACTCGCGCTCGTCGGCGCACAGCACCTCCAAACCCCAGCCGCGCACGGCGGCCCGGGTGGCCGCGGCGTGGCGGTCGTGGCGCGCGAAAACATTTGCCAGACCTTCTTCTTCGAGCATCAGGCACGCTTCGCGTAGGCCGTAGAGCAGGTTGGTGGCCGGGGTGTAGGGGTAGAAGCCGTGTTCGTTGGCGTCGAGAATGGCCGACCACTCGAAGTAGGAGCGCGGCAGCCGGGCCGTGCGGGAGGCAGTGAGTGCTTTCTCGCTGACGGCGTTGAACCCGAGGCCGGGTGGCAGCATCAATCCCTTCTGCGAACAGCCGACCGTCACATCGACACCCCACTCCTCGTGCCGATAGTCAATGGAACCGAGCGAGGAAATGGTGTCGACCAGCAGTAGCGCGGGGTGATCGGCTTCATCGATGGCGGCTCGGATTTCGGGAACGCGGCTGGTGACACCGGTCGAGGTCTCGTTGTGCACGACCATCACCGCGGAGATGCGATGCGCGGTGTCCGCGGCCAGTTTCTCGGCCACCATCGCCGGATCCGCACCGTGCCGCCAATCCCCGGGCACGAATTCGACTGTGAGACCTAGTCGTTCGGCCATCTCCCGCCACAGGGTCGCGAAATGGCCGGTCTCGAAGGCGAGTACGTGATCGCCCGGGGACAGCGTATTCACCAACGCGGCCTCCCACGCCGCCGTGCCGGACGAGGGATATATGACAACCGGCCCACTGGTCCCGAACACCGGCTCGAGCCGCTGCAGCAAATCCTTTGTCAGTTCAGCGAATTCGGGTCCGCGGTGATCAATGGTCGGTCGCGCGATGGCGCGCAGGACGCGATCGGGAACATTGGTGGGTCCGGGAATCTGCAGGAAATGGCGTCCACTGCGGGCTGTCATAGCGGGAACTTCCGTCCTGTGCCGTGATATGGCACACTGTGCCGTGAAAAGGTGCAGCAAGGGTAGGGATGCGCGATGGAGGAGTCAATACCTTGCGAAATGTCTTGAACACCTTGCGAGTTCTCGAGGAAGTAGCCGCGCGCCAGCCCATCGGGGTGGGCGAACTGGCCCGCGTCCTCGACCTCCCGAAGAGCACGGTCCAACGCGCCCTGGTCACCCTCGACACCGCGGGCTGGATTCGCCCGGCCGCCGGGGAAGTCACCCGCTGGGTAATCACGACGAAAGCCCTTGCCGTGGGCGGCAGCGCAGGCGGCGACCTCGGCCTGCGCGGCATAGCCCTCCCGATCCTCGAGGACCTGCGCCGCTCCACCGGCGAGACGATCCACCTGACAATCCCCGAAAACGGCAAGATGGTCCTCATCGAACGCCTCGAAACCGACAAGCCGGTCCGGACCAGCATGGCTTTGGGCCACGCCCTCCCAATGCACGCCTCCGCGAACGGCAAAGCGGTCCTAGCCTTCACCCCGGTCGAAGACCTCCGCCCCTTTTTCCGCGACGAACTCCCCCGCTACACCGACACCACCATCACCGACCCGGAAGCCCTCCGCGCCGAGCTCGAGCTGATTCGCACTCAAGGCTTCGCGGTAAACAACGGCGAATGGCGCACAGACGTAGGCGCAGTCGCCGCCGCAATCCTCGATCCCTCCGGCCACCCGATCGCAAGCCTCAGCGTAAATCTCCCCATCGGTCGTCTAACCCCTGATTCTCAACCCGCTTTCGGTACAGCTGTTTCCGAGGCTGCCGCAACCATTTCCAATAGGCTCGGATGAGAAGGAACAGAAAATGGCGACCGCGTGGTATTACTGAAACGCCTTATATCACAGCGGAATTCGACTTCTATTGTGATCGAATTCGCGATAGAATTAGTGCATGGATTCGAAGGGGGAAGCACTCGACACCACCGGCATCAGCGCCCTGATGACCGCGGTCACCAACGTCGCCGACACCGTCCTGCACGGCGGACTCAACCGCCTCACCGATGGTGATGCAGTGGAATTCATGCGACGCCTCGAAATTTGCAAACGCCAACTGGCCGCACTGGATTCGACTCTGGTGATCGAGGCGTCGGAGCGAGACCTGCCCCGCAAGGCCGGAGTCAAGGACGCGGTCCCGTTCCTGCGCCAATCCCTGGGCCTGTCCCGCTATGACGCGGCGATGCGGGTGAAGATCGCCGGGGCGTGTGGGGAGTTCCTCGGGGCCGACGGCAAGCCGCGCCCGATCACCCTGGCCGCCACCGCGAATGCCTTTGAGGCGGGCGTGATTTCGCGGGATCATGTGCGCGGCATCGTGGACATCATGACGCATCTGCCCGCCGACGTTCCTACTCCGGCGCGGGTCGAGACCGAGGCGTTGCTGGTCGAGCACTGCGTGACCGGTATGCCCGATGACCTGCCCAAGATCGGCCGCGAGATCCTCGCCCGCCTGGACCCGGAGGGCACGGTGATCTCCGATGCCGACCGGCGTCGCCGTCGCGGCATCACCATCAGCCGCCCTGGTGTGGACGGAATGTCGAAGATCGAAGGCTGGCTCACCCCCGAACTCCGCGCCCTGCTGGATGCGATCTTCGCCAAGCTCGCGCGCCCGGGCATGTGCAACCTCGACGACACCGATACCGAGATCCTCACCGCCACCGCAACAATCAACTCCAAGCGATTGGAGGCGGCCGCACGTCGCGACCGTCGCGACGCGGGCCAGCGCACCCATGACGCGTTGTTCGCGTTGGTCACCGCCCTGCAGCCCACCACCGCCACCGGCGCTGCTGCCGATACCGCTGCCGCCGCTGCGGATATCGACGTAACCGCCGCTGCCAGTGCTGGTGCCTCTGCCGATGCTGCCGCTACGGGTGTCGCTGCCGCTGCCGCTGCGGCGAAGCCGGGCAAGCCGGTGAAGCTGGGCAAGCACCGTGGCCTGCCCGTCGAGGTCGTAGTCACCATGAGCCTGGCCGATCTCGAACGCGGCGCAGGCGTGGCGACCACCGCCTCGGGCGGGCACCTGTCGATCAGCCAAGCCCTCAAGCTGGCCAAGAACTTCCGCCCGGTGTTGGCGGTGCTCGACAAGGACGAGATCCCCTTGTATCTCGCTCACGGGGAACGCCTCGCCAGCTCGGGGCAGCGGTTGGCGTTGATCGCCCGCGATCGCGGCTGCACCCACCCGGGCTGTGATGTGCCCGCGAGCATGTGCGCCGCCCACCACGTGATCGATTGGGCCAAGGGCGGACCCACCGACCTCAACAATCTGGCCTTGGTGTGCGATCACCACCACGCCATGGTCAACGACAGCGACAACGGGTGGCAGACGGTGATGTTGGGCAAGGATTCGGCCCACCCGGGCCGGGTCGGTTGGATCGCCCCGAAGGCGTTGGACCCCTCCCACACCCCGCAAGTCAACGACACACATCACGTGGGTCGGCGGGTCGCCACGGCGGTCGATTCGAGTTGCCGGAGGTGGGGTTCACGGGCAGCGTGAAACCCGGCTGCTCGTGCACGGCTGGCGTGCGCAAAACAACGGGAAGTGTGGTCACCTCGCCTGCCCTACCGCACTTGGGCTGACGCCGGGTTGGGAGCCGTCACCTCGCCTCCCAGCCCACGGACTGCACGCATCACCTTTAAAGACAAAACCCAAAAACCAAAAGACTCAAAACCCTCCGCCCTCCAACTGCCCCGCCCACCGATCGCCCCGCCCACCGAAACCCAGCCGACCGACAGCCCACCGACCGAGACCCCACCGGAAGGCCCTAAACCCAAAGACCCCAAGGCTCAACGCTTCCCGAGCCCAACCACAGCTGGTCAGCTCTTTGACAATTTCACAGAGACGATGAACGGCCGAGCGGTGAGTGAGCTGGGACGTGAGTGAGGTGCCATAGGTGAGGGGGGCTGGGAGGTGCGGTTGTTTTCCGTGAGGAGGCTGGTAGGTGAGGGGGCCTCGCAAGCTCGACCCGCCTCTCTCCCTCCTCCTGGCTTCTTTTATCTTTTCTTCTTTTGTCTTTTGTTCTTTAATCTTTTGTCTGATACCGGAGGACGAAGCGGCGCAGTATCTCTTGCGGGATAGTGATCTTCTCCCGATGCCCGAGTTCAGTGAGATAGTCGGCTTCGTTCGGATCGAAATAGCCTTCATGCCGGTAGATTTCGATCCGCAACGCCAAGCCGTGCCCGTCAAGTTCCGGATGGAACTGGGTGGCGTAGACATTCTCCCCGACCCGCACGGCCTGAACCGGACAACCAGCCGACCGAGCCAGGAGGATCGCTCCGGGCGGCACGTCTTGGCAGGATTCCTTGTGCCCCACGAAGGCCCGGAATGTGTCGGGAAGCCCCTGCAGCAGAGGATCTTTCGCAGCGTCCCCGGTGAGCTCGATGGTTGTTGCCCCGGCGGTCTCCGCGTAACGCTCGGTACTGACCACCCCGCCCAAGGCATCGGCCAGCATGCTCAGCCCGTAGCACGCCCCGAGGTACGGGAAGTCCCGCCGCACCACCTCGATCAGCACCTTCTTCAGCTTCGGCTCGAACGCCTTCTGGTACTCGTACTTCTTGGCCTCCGGATAGCTGATATTGCTGGGCCCGCCGCCGACGATCACACCCCAGTAGTCGTCGAGGTCCACATCCGGCATCCCACGGTTCATCTCCACACGGACCACGTCCGCGGCCGCGAGCCCGCCCGCGTCCAGGATCGCCTGGTACTCCTGATCCGAGGCCGCTTGCTCGGGTCGCAGCTGCAACAGCAGACAAGGCTTGGACATCCCCACATTGTCAATGCTCCACCTGCCCAGGTTGATCGCTATCGAGGGATTGACCTCGACCGGACTCGAGGTTGCAGGCTGGAACCATGACAAGACCGGCAGAATTCTGGAACACCGTCTACGACGAAGACACGGCCCCGTGGGTGATCGGCGAACCTCAACCCGCGATCGTGGCGCTGGAACAGGCGGGCGAAATCCAAGGCCGAGTCCTCGAGCCGGGCTGCGGCGCAGGCGAGCACACCATCCTGCTGACCCGCCTCGGCTACGACATCCTCGGCATCGACTTCTCCCCCAGCGCAATCGAATACGCCCGCGCCAACGCCGAGTCCCACCACGTCCCCAACGTCCGTTTCGAAGTGGCCGACGCCCTGACCCTCGCCGACCGCCCCGACTACCGCGCCGCCTACGACACCATTGTCGACAGCGCCCTCTTCCACGTCTTCGGCACCGACCCCGACGCCCGCGCCGCCTACGTCCGCAGCCTGCATGCAGTCTGCAAGCCCGGCGGCGTCGTCCACCTCCTGGCCCTCTCCGACGCCGAACCCGGCTTCGGCCCCCGAATCAGCGACACCGTGATCCGCGAATCCTTCACCACCGGTTGGGAACTCGAACGCCTCGACCCCACCCGATACCGCGGCCGAGTCACCGCCGCGGTAGCCGACCAAGCCACCGACCTCGACGTCTCCCCCACCGGTCTGGTGGATGTTGCCGCTTGGATGGCCCGCATCCGCAGGCTCTGATACAGTCCTTGTACCTCATCAGATATTTCCAAAAACAAAGGTACCTGTAACCGTCGGTTACAGGTACCTTTGCTTTCAAGAGGATCGCAGTGCCATGGCGATACGCACCCGGCTCACATCAGACCAGCGCAACTCGTTCATCGCGGCCCAACTCGGCTGGACCATGGACGCGTTCGATTATTTTCTCGTCGTCTTCGTCTACGCGGACATCGCCAAGAGCTTCCACATGCAGAAGAGCGAGGTCGCGTTCATCACCACCGCGACACTGATCATGCGGCCGGTCGGTGCGCTGATATTCGGGCTGTGGGCCGACCGCATCGGCCGTCGCATCCCCCTCATGGTCGACGTCGCCATGTATTCGGTGGTCGGCTTCGCGTGCGCGTTCGCGCCGAACTTCACCGTCCTGGTCGTGCTTCGCATGCTCTACGGCATAGGCATGGGCGGTGAATGGGGTTTGGGGGCGGCGCTGGCCATGGAGAAGATTCCGGTCGAGCGCCGCGGCTTCTTCTCGGGTCTACTTCAGGAGGGCTACTCGTTCGGCTACCTGCTGGCCTCGCTCGCGTCCCTGCTGGTGACCAACTGGCTCGGCCTGTCCTGGCGCTGGCTGTTCGGGCTGTCGATCATTCCCGCCCTCATCATTCTGATTCTGCGTGCGCGCGTACGGGAATCGGAGGTGTGGGAGTCCACCCAACAGCGGCTGAAGTCCACCCGGACCTCGTTCCAGGACATCATCACGAACCCGGCGATCGTGCGCCGGTTCATCTACTTGATCCTGCTGATGACGGCGTTCAACTGGATGAGCCACGGCACCCAGGACGTCTACCCGACCTTCCTGTCCGCCACCCAGCACGGCGGCGCGGGCCTGTCCACGGTCGCGGCCAAATGGATTGCCGTGATCTACAACATCGGCGCGATCCTCGGCGGGCTGATCTTCGGCACGCTGTCCCAAAAGTACGGCCGCCGTTACACGATCATCTTCTGTGCCCTGCTGGGCCTGCCGATCGTGCCGCTGTTCGCGTACTCCAAGACCGCCGCCATGCTCTGCCTGGGCTCGTTCCTGATCCAGGTCGCGGTGCAGGGCGCGTGGGGCGTCATCCCCGCGCATCTGACCGAGATGTCCCCCGACGCCATCCGGGGCTTCTATCCCGGCGTCACCTATCAGCTCGGCAATCTGCTTGCCTCCCTGAACCTTCCGATTCAGGAGCGGCTGGCCGAGTCGCACGGTTACCCGTTCGCCCTGGCCGTCACCGCCGTACCCGTCTTCCTCGCTGTGGCCATCCTCACCGCGATAGGCAAGGAGGCCAGGGGGATTCGATTCGGCACCGCCGACAGTGCCACCACCGCGCCGGTGACCTCCGGCTGAGGTCCCGGCGCGGTGGCGAAACCCGTTGTGCGCCTCAGCGATCGCGGTGGGCGACGAGCTGGGCCAGGGCGGCGAGATCCTCGGTGGCGAGATCGTCGGGCAGAGCCGCGAAGGCCGCGTCCAAGGCCGCCGACGCGCGACGCAGGGTGCGCTGGCGGCCACCCGCCTCCTCGATCATGTCCGCCGCCCGGGCCGCGCGGGCCGCGGTCATGGGATGGCGGGATTGATAGAGGCGAGCCAGTTCCCGGCCCGCCGTGGTCTCCGATTCCAGCGCGCACACCACCGGGAACGACTGCTTGCGGTGAATCAGGTCGCTATGCGCCGGTTTCCCGGTGATTTCCGGATCGCCCCAAATGTCGATGAAGTCATCGACGAGCTGGAAGACCAGACCCAGTTCGGTGCCGAAGCTGTGCATGGCCGAGACGACCCGATGATCGGCCCCGGCGCAGAGTGCGCCGAGCGCGCACGCGCAGCCGAGTAACGCACCGGTCTTCCCGGCGGCCATGGCTAGGTACTCCTCCACGGTGACACTCGGTCGAGTCTCGAAGGCGCAATCCTCGTACTGGCCCCGGCACAGCGTGACCGTGGCGCGCGCCAACCGAATGACCGCCTCCGACGCCACCGTCTCCGGCGCGCCATCGCACAGCACCGCCAAGGCCAGCGCTTGCAGCGCATCGCCGAGCAGCGTCGCATTGGTCTCGCCCCACACCCGCCAGACCGTCGGGCGACCGTGCCGGAACGGATCGGTGTCCATCACGTCGTCGTGCACGAGCGAGAAGTTGTGCAGCAGTTCGACCGCGGCCGCCGCATGCACCGACTCCTCGACACCGCCACCGCAGGCGATGGCCGCCGCGAAGGTCAAGGCCGGTCGCAGCGCCTTACCCTGCGCGCCCACTACCTCCACTCCCTCCGGGTCACACCATCCGAAGTGGTACCCGGCCATGAGATCCAGGGGTTCGGCCAAGGAGCCGACCGCCGACCGCAACACCGGCTCGATGGCCCCGCGGGCCTCGCTCAATCTCCGCCGGGCTCTTCGTTCGATCGTCGCGTCGAGCGGGCGCGATATGGATTCGGCTGCGCGTACGCGGGTTTCGTCGTGACCGGCGAGGGCCGTCGCGGCCGGGCGGGACAAGCCCCACCGGCGTCTGCCCTCGAGGTGTTGTCCGACGGTGAATCTGATCGGTTTCGACGCTCGCATTATCGGCCCCGCTCTCTCGGACACGGATACCATTGCCACCCGCAGGCAGCTGGGCAGCCATGCTTAGAAGAAGCTCATAGTCCCATCACAACCTGAAACCTGGGGGTTGCCTGCGGATTCCAGTTCGGCAACGGCGAGAGGTTCCAGTCCTTCAGGTCAGCGGCAGGCCATGCTCGAGCGCTTCCACGGGTGCGCTCATATAGCGGGCCGCCTGATAGTGGTAGTCATGGTTGGCACGCACGTAGACGGTGTAGTTGCGAGCGGTGACCAGGGTGTCCGCACGCTCGCCGCCCGTGATGCCTGCATCGTTCAACTCGGTCGGTAGTCGTTCGACCGCGTCGAGCATGCGCTGCACACATTCGGAGAGCATGCCGTTGACCAGTTGCTGGGCCTGAACTCGACTGTGCCCGTAGTGATATTGCGCCAGCAGGACCGAGTTGTAAAGGTACCCGGAGGCTTCGTCGGACGCGACGGACAACATATCGTTGAACAGACCCATGTGCTCGACCGCGGCCTCACGCAGGGTCCGCATGGCGGGCAGGTGCCGGACCGCCGGGGACAGGTCGACTCCCTCGGCGCGTTCACTGATATCGAGAAAGACGAACAGCGCCACCCCATCTCGCCGATGCGCGCGGTAGGTGTCGAGATCGGGCAGATTGCCCGAGATCCGTCCCACGCTCTCGGTGTAGTACGTCCACAGCCAAGCGCGGATTTCCGCGCGCACACTCTCGCGCCACGCCGTCGACCGGCCGCGGCACAGCTCGGCCCACAGATCGGCAAACGCGACCGCCAGCACACCGGAAGGTGTTGGGGTACCGTCCAGTACGGCCTCGATGGCCGTGATCGCCTCCAAACAGCGGCGGGGATCGGGGATTTCGATATCGAACTGGTCATCCACTATGAAAGCCCAGGCGGTATACCGACTCAGCAGCGTGAGCTCCTCGACGTCGGCGCGCGGGCACCACAGCGCGTACATGCGGGCCGGTCGGGTACGCTCCATGCGACGCCGGGTCGGCTCGGTCGGCACCAGGTCGTAGGCTTCCAGCCAGGACCACATGCCCGACTCCGCCTCCGGCTCGGCCGGGTTGACGCCCGCGGCGTCGAACGGCATGAAGAATTCGATTGCTTCCATACGAAACTACCTATCCCCCAAGCATTTTATCGAGACATCGTAACGATAGCGGCATTTCGGGCGCTCTAGCTCGCATGTGAAATCCCACTCATTAGGATTCTGCGGGCTGGGCGGTCGTCAATCGGGCAGCGACACGAGACGTTGCGCGCTATCGAACAGGGTCCGCTCCGCCACCCGCGTGGCGGCCAGTGCCGCCAAAGTGGTTGCCGCGAGCAGCATGTACATCACCACGATCTGATAGCGGATGGCCGTGAGCGGATCCACGCCCGCCAGAATCAAACCCGTCATCGCCCCCGGCAGGCTGATCAGTCCGACCACCTTCGTCGAGTCTATGGCAGGGATCAGGGCGGTCCGCAAGGCCGAGCGCTGATTCGGCAGAAATGCCTGATGTCCCGAAAGTCCCAGTGCCAGCCGGGCTTCCACCGCATCGCGGGCCCGGCGCGCGTCCTCCACCAGGCGGCGCAGGGCGATTCCGGTCGCCTGCATGGCCGAGGACACGATCATTCCGCCCACCGGAACAACCACGCGGGCCTGGGTGGAGATGATGCCCAGCACGATCAATGAGCCCAGGGTGATGGACGATCCGAACGCGACCCCGATGGTCGCCGAGCGCATGGCGTGCGGGAGCCCCGCCCCGCGTCGGCCAGCCACCTGTCCGGCGATTACGATCATGAGGATCACCCAGCCGAGCGCGCCCGGTAATCCGGTGTGGCGGAACAGGATCAGCAGAATCGCGCCGACCGCGACGAGCTGGACCCCGGCCCGCGCGGCCGCGATCAGCAGCTCGCGCGTCAGATGCAGATGCTGCCGATAGGCAATGAGTGCCGCGAGCGCAACCAACAACAGCGACGCGGACACACCGGTCCAATCCGGCACCGACAGGCCCTGCGTCTCCGCCGCCGAAAGCCACTGTGCTCCCCCCGCTGACAGCCGCTGGGTGTGGGCCGCTGAAAGCATCTGTGTCATAGCTACTTTCCCGCTTCCGCGCCGCGTGTGAGTCGTCCACCGGCCAGCGTCCACACCTCGTCGGACACCTCCGCCACGAAGCCCGGATCATGGCTGACGAGCACCACGCTCCCGCCCGTCCCCACATGCGCCCGAATCAATTCCCCGATGGCCACAGCCGAGGCACCGTCCAGGGCGGAGGTCGGCTCGTCCAACAGCAGCACCTCGGGTTCGACGGCCAGTGCCCGGGCGAGGCAAACCC
The DNA here is from genome assembly GCF_035818795.1 of Nocardia sp. CDC160. Lineage (NCBI taxonomy): Bacteria > Bacillati > Actinomycetota > Actinomycetes > Mycobacteriales > Nocardiaceae > Nocardia > Nocardia sp. CDC160. Next base: position 378,339 of record NZ_JAYKYT010000004.1, read on the forward strand.
GTTGCGCCTCACCCCCGGACAGCTCCACACACCGCCGCCCCGCGAATCCCTCGGGCAACCCGACCGTGGCGAGCAGTCCCGCGACCCGTTCGGCACTGACCGGTCGCCCGACCTGAACCTCGTCCGCGACGGTGTCGGTCAACAGCACCGGCCGCTGCGGGACCAGACCCACCCGCCGCCGCAAGTCCAACACATCCATCTCGACGACGGGCGTCCCATCGAACAGCACCCGCCCGCTGTCGGGCTCACCGAACCGATTCAGCAGCCGCAGCAGTGTCGTCTTCCCGGCCCCGCTCGGCCCGACCACCGCCGTGCACCGACCGGCCGCGAAGGTCGCATCGACACCCGTCAGCACACACGTCGCCCCGTGTCCGAGGGTCACCTGCTCCAAGACGATGCTGGGCACCCGCCCACCTTATGCCGAGCTGCCCCGGGGGCCGATGACCCCGGACAACCCGGCGGCGTCATCGCCGAGATAGAGCAGGCCGCCTGTCTCTCGAAGCTCCGATCTGGGGTCGCGATTACGCCTATTCGGTGGATGCCGGTTCGCCGGTGATTCGACGCAGTCCCTCCGCGAGATCGGCTCCGGTGGGCGCGGTTTCGGGGTCGATCAGCGATTGGGCGGCGATGCCGATGAGCAGGGCTTGATAGAGCGCGCCGATCGTCCGCGCGGCCTCGGTGTCGTCCTCGGCGGCCCCTTCCAGGAGCCGGGCCAGTCCCGCGCGGGACTCATCGGTTTGCGCGGCGAGTTGGGCGCGGGTCTCCGGGTGCGAGAGTGCGTCGAAGGTGGCCGCCCACAGGCCGCGGTGGGTGCCGACGGATTCGCGGACGGCGTCCCAGCGGGACGCGAAGCGCCGCAAGGGGTCCGAGGTCTCCGGGTCTTCCGGGGCACCCGCCAGCGTGCTGGCGAGCTCGTCGCCCCACTCCCGCGTCGCCTCGCCGAGGGCCGCGGTGAGCAGGGCTTCCTTGGAGCCGAAGTGGTAGCCGATGGCCGCCATGCTCACCCCCGACGCGGTGGCGATATCGCGCACGGTGGTGCGGGCGTAGCCCTTGTCGAACAGGCACTGCCGTGCCCCGGCAAGTAGATCCTCGCGATTTCCCATGCGCCAGAGTCTAGCGCATCCGCCTGATACAAACGTCTTGCGCATTTGCCCAACATCGTTCTACCGTGAAGTCATGCAGCAGATGAGCTCCAAGAACGTCCTGATCTCCGGCGCGAGCATCGCGGGTCCCGCCCTCGCCTTCTGGCTGAAGCGCTACGGTTTCCGGCCGACCATCGTCGAGAAGTCCCCCACCCTGCGGTCCGGCGGTCAGGCCATCGATGTGCTGGGCAGCGCCACCCAGGTGGTGCGCCGCATGGGCCTGCTCGACCAGGTGCACGCCCGCAGCACCGGCAAGCGCGGCACCTCCTACGTCGACGCGAACGGCAAGGCCCGCGCCACCATCTCCAGCGAGGAGTTCAATGGCGTCGGGGCCAATGGCGACACCGAGATTCAGCGCGGCGACCTGGCCGAGGTGCTCTACGAGGCGACCCGGGCCGACGTCGAATACCTCTTCGGCGATTTCATCGCGGAGTTGCGCGAGGATGAGAACGGCGTGCACGTCACCTTCGAGAACGCGCCCGCGCGCACCTTCGATCTGGTGATCGGCGCGGACGGCGTCCACTCCCACACGCGCAAGCTGGTTTTCGGGCCCGAATCGGATTTCGTGCACCACATGGGCTACTACATCTCGATTTTCACGACGCCGAATCTGCTGAATCTGGACCACTGGGAGTTGGACTACAACACCCCGGGCAAGATCGCCGGTAGCTACAGCGCCCGCCAGAACACCGAGGCCAAGGCCATTTTCGCGTGGGCATCGGATCAGTTGGACTACGACTACCGCGATATCGACGCGCAGCGACGCATTCTCATCGACACCTTCGCCGGGGAAGGCTGGGAGGTGCCGCGACTGCTCGAGGCGCTGGCGGGCGCACCGGACTTCTATTTCGACGCCATGGCCCAGGTGCGCATGGACAGCTGGTCCAAGGGCCGAGTCGCCCTGGTCGGCGACGCTGGATACTGCGCGTCCCCGCTGTCGGGGCAGGGCGCGGACCTCTCACTCGTCGGCGCGTACATGCTGGCCGGAGAATTGGCGGCCGCCGCGGGCGATCACACCGTGGCCTTCGCCCGCTACGAGCAGGAGATGCGGCCCATGGTCGAGGCCTGCCAGCAGTTCGCCGAGGGCGTGGGCGGCTGGTACGCCCCGAACAGCAAGGCCATGATCGCTTTTCGCAATCTGAATGTGAAACTGCTGCCCTACCTGCCGTGGCGCGGGCTCATCGGTGGCGCTCCCCAGAAGGTGGCCCGGACCATCGCGATCAAGGATTACCGGGTCTCCCAGCACACCGCCTGATTCGGGTCGGATTTCCGGCTCTTCGGTGACGGACCGGTCTGAACGAGATCTATTGCACGCCCATATCTTTCGGAAACGGCAAGATCATTGCCCGCCTCGCCGTACGCTGGCCCACCGTCCCTGAACAGTTTTCGGCACGACGCTGAATTGCTTCGACACCACCCGGAGGCACCATGCTGTCCCTGCAGGAGATTTCGGACCGCCTGGAAATCGAGGACCTCATGGTCCGCTATTCCCACGCCGTGGATACCCATCAGTGGGAGCTGCTGGACGAAATCTTCACCACCGACGCCCATATCGACTACACGGCCATGGGCGGGCCTGCCGGTGACGTGGAATCCACCAAGAAATTCCTCGCCACCGTCATGCCCAACTTCTCCGCGTTCCAACACTTGATCGCCAACTCCTCCATCCGGGTCGAGGGTGACCACGCCACAGCGCGGACGATGTGCCACAACCCCATGCTGGTCACCTCCGGTGATGGCACCCGCCAACTCATGCTCTGCGGTCTCTGGTACCACGACACCTTTCTCCGAGTGAACGGCGAGTGGCGGATCCAGCAGCGGATCGAGGAGAAGAGCTACATGTTCGTCGCGCCGGACGCGGTGCCCAAGAGCTGATCGAACAGCTCGCGGTAGCCGCGCAGCGCCTGGCGCATCTCCTCGGTATCGGCGGCATCGCCGCGCTGCCAGCGGCTTTCGAGCTCCTCGCGGCGACGCGAGCACCGGTCGGTGAGCTGCTGGAGGGCATCGGACACCAGGCCGTCGGCCCGGGTCACCGCGTCCTTGGGGTCGTCGACGAAACGGGTTTGCACCTCACGCCATTGATCGCGCAGCTGCCCAACATCGAATTGCTCGGCTCGTTGGTCGTAGCGCTGATCCTCCTGGCTTCCGAATTGCCCGGGCGGCTGCTCGCCGTACTGCTGGGCCGGACTGTCACCGAATTGCCCGGCCTGCTGTTCGCCGGTGCGTTGGGTCGGCTGCTCGCCGAATTGGACTCCGGGCTGGTCGGCGAAGGTCCCGGGCTGTTGGCCGCGGTGCTGGCCGCCGTCGGGGTGGACCGGGGTCGGGGGAATGTCGTTGCGCTGGTTCTGTTCCGGTGTCATGGCGATGCCTCAGTGGTGGGATCGATGGCTGTCCGAGTTACCGCCGTCGACGAGGTCGGCGAACAGTTCCCGGTAATGGACGATGGCCGTGCGCATGTCCTCGGTGGACACCGAGCCGCGTTCGGCGCGGGCGGCAATATCGTGCGCGGTGCGGTACTGGCCCAGGGGGCGCGCGTGTTCCACCGACAGGTCGGCCAGCTGCTGGTCATAGCTCTGGCTCGGGTAGCCGCGGTCGGTCATCGCCTGGGTGACCAGCCGGTCGGCCGAATCCAGTGCCCCGGCCGGATCGTCGATGAACTGCTCCTGGATGCGCGACCAGGTCGCCTCGTAGCGGCGCTTCTCCTCATCGGATAGCTCCCGCAGCTGCAGCTGGTCGTGGCGCTTCTCGCGCTCGGTGAGCTCCTGCTCGGCCGTCTTGCGGTCCGGCGACTCCTGAACGGCCCGGTCGTATTCCGGCCCGAACCGCTCGCGTAGTTGACGGCTGCGCATCCGTGGTCGCAGTCCCACCGCGATCAATAGCGCTATCACGATGCACACCACCACGACGATGATGAGCACGACCCATCCTGTGCTCGACATTCGCTCCTCCTGGTCGAGTCCGTCCCCCGGGGACGTAATGCCTCGACACCGGAGCCTCAAACCAGGTGTGTCACTCCCCCTTCAGGCGCTCGATGAGCGGGGCGAACTTGTCGAGATTGTGGCCGAGCACGGTGATGTAGTTGAACCCGAAGCGTTCCCGGCGCTCGCGCAACGTGTCCGCCATCCGGTCGGGCGTGCCCAACAGAATGGTCGGCAGCTCCTCGGGCTCGCCGCCGAAACCGAACGGCAGATATTCGGTGAGATAGGCGAGGGCGGCCTCGCGCTCCTCGGGTGCGGCGATGCCCTGGATCAGCAGATTGAATTCGACACTCTCGGCCCGGTTTCCGAGCAGTTCGCGCACGTAGTCGGTCTTCTTCTGCGTCGTTTCCACGTCGGCGAGGGTCAGCTTGCCGGTGTCGGAGGTGCCCGCGCCGGTGAAGGCCACGATCTGGCCGTGCTCGGCCGCGACCCGCAGTCCGCGCTCACCCCATCCGGCGATCAGCAGCGGCGGGCCGTCGGTCTGCGCGGGCTGTGGCTTGTACTCCGGATCGCGGAACAACCGGCGCAGCGTGACGACCGTTTCCTCCAGATGCTTCACGCGCTGACCCGCAGACGGGAACCGGATCCCCGCCGCCTCGAATTCGGCTTCCACATAACCCGATCCGAGACCCAGCTCGAACCGCCCGCCGGTGAGCTGATCCAGGCCCGCCACATCCCGAGCCAGCAGCACCGGGTTGTAGAAGGGCGTGTTCAACACGAAGGTGTTCAGCCGCGGCCGCTCGGTCGCCTCGGCCGCGATGGCGAGCGCCGGAAACGGCGCGGGCATGCCCAGATGGTCGGGCACGCCGATCACGTCGTAGCCGAGGGCCTCGGCCCGGCGACAGGTCTGGATCCACTCGGTGCGGGAAGTCGGTGCCGTCAGGTTTACGCCGAATCTGAAGGGGAGGACCATGAAGTCTTGTCTACCAGTTGAATCCGGATCCGTCCGAGGGCACACAAGTCCGTCCGAGGGCACTGAAGAGGGCGCGGGACCGGCGTGCGGCGAAGGCTGCGAAGCCGCACGGGATGAATTACTGCACGGACTGCCGCGAATGCGGCCCGCGCGGCGGAACAGCGCGCCATCATGGGTTATCGCTCGGTCCGGACGCACCGCGAGGAGTTTGCGCCATGACACAGCTGCCCGCCCCCGCGCTTCAGCGTGCGGAGTTGGAGAAGGCGTGGGCGCGATGGACTTCGGGTGCGGGCCGACCGCCCGGCACCGAGGTCGCACTGCGCACCGAGGTCGTCGAATCGTGGGAGCGGTCGCTGCGCACGGTCGATCCGGCCCGCGCCGTCGCCCCCGCCACCGATCGCGACGAATTGGGTTCGCGCTGGGCCGAATCGCCGCTGCGCACCCCGATCACCGAGATGGCCAGCGAACTGCGGGCCCTGACCGAGGATTCGGGCATGGTCGCGGTGGTGACCGACGAGGCGGGGACGGTGCTCTTCAGCTGTGGCGACCGCTCGGTTCGCCGCCGCGCCGAGACGGTCAATCTCGCGCCCGGCGGGATTTGGGACGAGCCGTACATGGGCACCAGCGGTGTCGCCCTCTCGCTGCACAGCGGACGACCCGAATCGGTCTGGGCCGCAGAGCATTTGGTCGAGGCGCTGCACGGCTGGGTCTGCTACTGCGCGCCCATTCGCGCCGCCGACGGCCGCCAGCTGGGCGTGCTGGATCTATCGACGTATTGGGATCGCTCCCACCCCCTCATCCTGACGACGGTCCGAGCCCTGGTGACAGCCATCGAAGCGCGAGTGCACGCCGAACAGTCCCGTCCCGAGAGCCGGACTCGGCTGGAATGCCTGGGGGTGCCGCGGCTGTACAAGTCCGGCAAGCAGCTACCGATGCGTCCGCGACAGCTCGAGATTCTGACGCTGCTGGCCCTCGAACCCGAGGGCTTCACGCCGGAACGCCTGCACGAGGCCGTCTATGGCGACCGGTCGGTCTCCTCGAGCACTCTCAAGGCCGACGTCTCCCGCCTACGCGCCGCCACCGACGGCCAGATCGCCGACCGCCGCTACATGCTCACCGCACCCCTCGCCTGCGACGCCGTCGAACTGCTCGCCGCCCTCGAGGCCGGGGACCTGACCACCGCCGTGCGCCTGTATCGCGGCCCGCTGCTGCCGGATTCGGATGTGCCGGGCATTGTCCAGTGGCGCGAGCACCTCGACGTCTGCCTGCGCACGGCCGTGCTCGCCGACCACAATCCCGAGCACGCCCTGCGTTTCGGACAGCGCTGCCCCGACGATATCGAGATCCACGAGCACGCGCTTCGCCTTCTCCCCCATGGTGATTCGCGCCGCGGCCTGGCCACCGCCCGCCTGCACACCGCCCTCACCGGGCGCTGACCGCGGGCACTGACTCAGCAACGTTTCGCCAACCGCACGCCAACCTTCGCGGTTCATAGTGACCCCCGTCACCGCAGATATGCGATCAGGAGCCGCGCCATGATCTACGCCAAACCCGGCACCGACGGCAGCATCGTCAGCTACAACCGCCGCTACGACAACTTCATCGGCGGTGACTGGAAAGCCCCGATCGAGGGCAGATATTTCGAGAATCCCTCCCCGATCGACGGTGAAACCTTCTGCGAGGTCGCGCGTTCCGGAGCCGCCGACATCGATATGGCCCTCGAGGCAGCGCACCGGGCGGCGGACGCCTGGGGTGCCACCTCGGTGACGGATCGTGCCAACATCCTGAACAAGATCGCCGATCGGATCGAGGCGAATCTGGAGAAGCTCGCCGTCGCCGAGACCTGGGAGAACGGCAAACCCGTTCGCGAAACCCTCGCCGCCGACCTGCCTTTGGCGGTCGACCACTTCCGGTACTTCGCCGGGGCGGTGCGCGCGCAGGAGGGCTTCATCTCCGAAATCGACGCCGACACCGTGGCCTATCACTTCCACGAGCCGCTCGGCGTTGTCGGACAGATCATTCCGTGGAACTTCCCGATCCTCATGGCCGCCTGGAAGCTGGCACCCGCGCTCGCCGCGGGCAACTGCGTGGTCATCAAGCCCGCCGAGCAGACCCCGGCCTCGCTGCTGCTGGTGATCGAGCTCATCGCCGACCTGCTGCCGCCCGGAGTCGTCAACGTGGTCAATGGATTCGGTGTGGAGGCGGGCAAGCCCCTCGCATCCAGCCCGCGCGTGGCCAAGGTCGCCTTCACCGGCGAGACCACCACCGGTCGCCTGATCATGCAGTACGCCAGCGAGAACATCATTCCGGTGACCCTCGAACTGGGCGGCAAGAGCCCGAACATCTTCTTCCCGGATGTCATGGCCGCCGATGACGACTTCCTCGACAAGGCGGTCGAGGGCTTCGTGATGTTCGCGCTCAACCAGGGTGAGGTGTGTACCTGTCCGTCCCGGGCGCTGATCCACTCGTCCATCTACGACGACTTCATGGCCCGTGCCATCGAGCGCACCAAGGCGATCAAGGGCGGCAATCCGCTCGACGATTCGACCATGATCGGCGCGCAGGCCAGTAACGACCAGTACGAAAAGATCCTCTCCTACATCGATATCGGCCGCAAAGAGGGCGCGAAGGTGCTCACCGGCGGCGAGATGCGCAAGGTGGAGGGCTATCCCAATGGGTACTACATCGAGCCGACCATCTTCGAGGGCCGCAATGACATGCGGATCTTCCAGGAAGAGATCTTCGGCCCGGTGGTGGCGGTGACCCGCTTCGACAATGAGGTCGAGGCGGTCACCATTGCCAATGACACGCTGTACGGACTGGGCGCGGGCGTCTGGAGTCGCGATGGGAACACCGCGTACCGCGTGGGCCGGGCCATCAAGGCCGGTCGGGTGTGGACCAACTGCTTCCACGCCTATCCCGCGCACGCGGCGTTCGGCGGCTACAAGAAGTCCGGCATCGGCCGCGAGAACCATCGCATGATGTTGGACCACTACCAGCAGACCAAGAACCTGCTCGTCTCCTACTCGGCGCAGAAGCTCGGATTCTTCTGAACCCCAACGACTTCCGAACCGACCACTTCCATACAGACGGGCTGCACAGTCTGCGAGGAGCGTGATGAAAGCGGGTTCCGTATCCCGGGTGACCATTACCGAGGCCGCGGCCGACATGCTGCAACGGCTGATCGACCACCACGGTCCGGTGATGTTCCACCAGTCGGGTGGCTGCTGCGACGGCAGCTCCCCGATGTGTTACCCCCTCGGCGAGTTCCGGGTGGGCGCGGCCGATGTGCTGCTCGGCCGCGTCTTCCCGGATACGGCGTTCTGGATGAGCGCCGACCAGTTCGAATACTGGCGCCACACCCATTTGACCGTCGACGTGGTGCCCGGCCGCGGCGGTGGTTTCTCCCTCGAAGCGCCCGAGGGAGTCCGATTCGTCATCCGGTCACGCCTGTTCACCGATGCCGAGGCAGCGGCGCTGGAAGCGGCTCCCGCTCCGCTGCGCGGCAACGAATTGGCCGGATGAAGGAGGGTGGCGCGGCCGGTTTCTCCGGGTCGGCCGCGCCATCGTAAAACTGTGCGAGTGCGCGAAAAGCGTTAGCGCGGAACGCGACCGGTGCCGATCCAGGCGGTCGTGGACAGCTCGGTACCCGGCACATAGTGCTCGCGCAAATAGTCGATCATGACCTTCTCCTGCGCGGCCCACTCCGCCGCGTCGGTCTTGCGGCGCATGTTCTGCAAGGGCGCGCTGCCGCGGGTCAGCTTCTCCCACATCTGCTCGGCGCTGTCGTAGCTGAACGACTCCGCGCGCGGAGTCACGCTCACGCTCTCGAAGCCCGCCGCGATCAGCTCCAGCTCGAACACGTCCGGATTCTCCAGGCTGTTCGGATTCGCCTGCGGCGCAGGAAATCCCGGAATCCCGGCCTGATACGCCTCGAACAGCAGCGTCATCAACGGCGAGTCCGCGACCGGAGCCCAACTCGACGCCACCACGGTCCCGCCCGGTCGCACCACCCGAAACAGTTCCGCGAACCCCTTCCCCCGATCCGGGAAGAACATCAGCCCGAACATCGAGAACGCCGCATCGAAAGTATTGGCGGCATACCGCAAATCCTGCCCATCCCCCACCCCCGTCAGCACATTCCCGATCCCCCGCTGCATGACCGCCCGCCGCAACCGCCGAATCATCGCCTCGGAAAAATCCACCGCCACCACTTCCCCGACTCGCGGCGCCGCCAACAACGCCAGCACCCCGGGCCCCGTGGCCACATCGATCACCCGAGACCGCCCGGTCAACGGCGCCGACTCCACCACATGAACAGCAAACGGCCGCATCAACTCCGACATGACATCGTCATAGTCCTCAGCAATCTCATCCCACGCCCCCGGCGCAGCAAGCGGATTCTCCGACATAGAACACCCTTCCGACGGGTACAGCGTACGCGCATGGGAAAGGGCTGGTCATCCAGCCGGTATCAGTTCGCAATGAGAAGTGGCAGAGGGTAATTCGGTGCTGGTCTGCCCGTCGATGGACGGGCAGACCAGCTGCGGTCGAACTCGTCAGTCGCCGATTCCGTACACCAGGCTCAATCGACCCTCCGCCAACTGCTCGACCTTGTGCAGCTGCATCGTGCGCCGCGTCGAGGACGAGAACAATGCCTTGCCCTCCCCGACGAGCAGCGGATAGACGATCAAGTGCAGCTCGTCCACCAGCCCCGCGTCGATGGCGGCACCCGCGATCGACGGGCCGCCGATCAGGTAGATGTCCTTGCCCTGTTCCCGCTTCAATGCCGCGATCGCGTCCACATCCGCGAGTATCCGGGTGTTGTTCGGCCATGCCACGGACTTCAGCGTGCTCGACACCACATAGTGCGGGGTCTGCGCCGCGAACTCGGCCCATGCGACATCAGCCGCCGTCGGTACCCTTCCGCTGAACGGGTGAATCTCGTCGGGCGCGGCCTCGACCCGCGACCAATACTGTTGGTACAGCGGATAGAACGTTGCGCCGAGCACACACGCATCGATCTGGGTCGTCAGCCGCGAACCGAAGTCCTCGGGCCAGCTCTCGACCCAGTCCGCGTATCCGTCCGGCCCGCCGTATTTTCCATCGGCCGAGATCTTGAAGGCCGCGATGACCTTACGCATGATGTCTCCTTGTCGGTGTAGCTCGATACTGTTGTCGCAGTAGTGATCCGAGCGATCCCGAAAACTCACCGCCACGCCGAACTCGAGCCGCCGGGGAGTCCCGTCCGGAAGCGAGCGCAGCCATGCCGATCGATAGCGACGAGTTCGCGAACCTGTTCGCGCCGTACCGTCGGGAGCTGCTGGTGCACTGCTACCGCATGCTCGGCTCGGTGCACGACGCGGAGGATGCGGTTCAGGAGACCTACCTGCGCGCCTGGCGCTCGTTCGACGACTTCGAAGGCCGCTCGAAACTTCGGCACTGGCTCTACCGAATCGCGACGAACGCCGCGTTGCGGGAGCTCGAGAAGGGTCACCGCCGCTCGCTGCCCTCCGGTCTGGGCAATCCGATCCAGGACTCCACCACCGACTACACGCTCGAACGTCACGATATCCCGTGGTTGGAACCGATCCCGACCGCTCTGTTCGATCCCACCTCGGAGGCGTCGGATCCTGCGGACCTGGTTCAGAATCGGCAGAGCATCAGGCTGGCTTTCGTTGCGTCACTGCAGTATCTGCCGCCCCGGCAACGAGCCGTCTTGCTGCTGCGCGACGTGCTGGCGTTTCGAGCCTCGGAGGTCGCCCGCCTGCTAGACATCAGCCCCGCGGCGGCCAACGCCCTGCTACAGCGCGCCAGGGAGAAACTCGCAGCAGCCGCCCCCTCGGAGCACACCGTCAGCGACACACTCGAATCCGATCAACAGCGCCTGCTCGAGGAATACATGGCCGCGTTCGAGCGCGCCGACATTCCCAGTTTGCAGCGAATGTTGCTGGCCGACGCGTCCCTGGAGATGCCCCCGCTGTCGACCTGGTTCTCCGGCCGTGCCGCCATCATCGCCTTCTGGACGTCACGCATCCTCACCGAGCCGGGCCGCTACCGCGTGCTCGCCACCTCGGCCAACGCCCAACCCGCCGTGGCCATGTACGAGCGGCACGCCGACGGGTCCTACCATGCCGACGCGCTCCAGGTGCTAGCAATCGCACCGGGCGGTATCGCCCAAATAGTCGTGTTCCTACAGCCCTCGATCTTCGAGCTCTTCGATCTCCCAACGACCATCGGTTGGAATCGTTTACCTGCGAGCCAGCTGTGAGTTTTCTGTGAGTTGCGAATGGGCAAACATTCAGCAGTACCTTCGGCCGCGCCCGGGCGGTGATTCGGGCGCGACGACGGAGGAGATGCAGTGCAGGACAGACAACGCGCGTGGGTTGGGGCGATCGTGACCGTGACGGCCGTCGTGGCCGGGGCGTCGCTGGTCGCGGGGTGTGGGTCGGAGACGAAGGCCGACAACGAGGTTCGGAACGTCATTTATTTGCTCGGTGACGGGATGGGGCGGACTCATGTGACGGCGGCGCGGCAGCGGTTCATGGGGGCCAATGGGCATCTCAATCTGGAGCAGCTGCCGTATGTTGGCGCGGTTGCGACGTATGCGGTCGAACCCAATTCGGCCAAGCCGTCTTTGGTGACGGACTCGGCGTCCGCCGCGACCGCATGGGCCTCGGGCGTGAAGACCTACAACGCGGCGATTGGCGTGGATGCTTTCGGCAAGTCGGTGCCGACGCTCATGGAGCAGGCCAAGGCTGCGGGTTTCGCGACCGGGAATGTCAGCACCGCGGAGATCACCGATGCCACTCCGGCCGCTATGTTCAGCCATGCGCTGCTGCGTGGTTGCCAGGGGCCGACTTTCAGTGAATCGACCTGCTTGCCCAAGAAGTCCGATGGTGGCTTTGAGGCGCAGCCCGCGGACAAGACGCTGGTCACCCCGATTGCCGAGCAGATCGCCCGCAACGGTACCGCGGATGTCATCTTCGGCGGCGGTCTGGCGCGGTTCGAGCCCGACGATCAGAAGGCCATGCAGGACAACGGGTATCAGGTGTTGGGGAGCATGGGCGATCCGGCGCTGAAGGCACAGACCGCGGAGAGTCAAAAGGTGGCCACCGCGGCCGACCTGAAGTCGGTGACGGCGTCGAAGGTGATCGGGCTGTTCAATCGCGGGAACATGACCGTCACCAATGCCCGCGACGCGCTCCCGGACTCCGCGCCGGAGAAGAAGGAGCCGACGCTGGCGGAGATGACCAGCAAGGCCATCGATCTGCTGTCGAACCGAAAGGGCGACAAGGGGTTTCTGTTGCAGGTGGAGGGCGCGCTGATCGACAAGCGCTCGCACGCCAATGATGCCGCCCAGACCCTCGACGAGGTCAAGGCCTTCGACGACGCGGTGGCCGCGGCCGTGGACTTCGCCAAGAAGGACGGGCACACCATGGTGGTGGTGACCGCCGATCACGAGTGCGCGGGCTTCAACATCATCGAGAAGAACACCTTCGTCAATGCCGAGGCCGTCGCGCCCCCGGCCAATGTCGATGCCACCAACCCGGCCAACAACAGCAAGCCCGGCCGCGATGGCAAGGAGAACGTGAAGGATCCGGCGTGCTCGACCGGCTTCATCAATGGTGCGGGGCAGGCGGATCCGCGCAACTTCGCCCCCGCGACCTTCCGGACTCCCGACGACCCGGCCGAGGTCAAGGACGGTTCCCCGGAGGCCAGCCTGTGGCTGACCTACCTGTCGGGCAACCACACCGGCGCGGATGTCCAGATCTACGCCTACGGCCCGGGCGCGCAGGTCTTCGCGGCGAGCCAGGACAACACCTCGCTGTACACCAAGATGCACAAGGCGTTGCTGCCGTGAGTAAGCGAGCCGTTGTCCTGATCGGAGGTCTGCTCGCGGTGCTGGTCGCGGGGTGCTCGTCCACCTCGCATCCCGCGACCCCCGCACCCGCGGCAGCTCCGATGGCCGCGCCGCGTACGACCGAACCGCCCGCCACCACCATCTCGGTTGCTCCGGGAGAAGTGCGACTCTCACCCGGTCCCTTCACGGACCGGGTGCGGCTGACCGGAACTCGCCTCGACGGCCCCAGCGTGCACGGCACGCTCGCGATCACGACCGATGTCAGTGACATTCTGGCTCTCGAGGTCCACGCCGCCTTCTACGACGCCACGGGCCACCTGGTCGGCACCGGAACCTTCGAGCACGCCGACGAGGAACCCGTCGCGGGTGGTCCGCACATTTCCAGCAACGACGGCATTCCCTTCACCATCACCGCCACCCCGGCCGCCACGACGGCCACGGCCGCCGTGCTGTCGATTCCGGTGCTGGTGAACGAATAACCCACGGCCACAACGGGAGTCCGGTGATCCCGCATCCACGCCCCTCGTGCAGATGCGGGATCCTTGCCGGATCGGTCGACGCTGCCGTCGCCGCCGAATCCCTTACCCGGGGTACTACTGGGTGGTTCTTCGTTCGGGGCGCGGGATCGGTTACAGAATTCGCAGGTAGCGGCCCGAATTGGGGCAAATGAGACATTTTGGGACGGCGACATTTCCGGTCGGAAGACCGATTCGAGTGGCCTGGATTGCGCAGTCGCGGGCTCGAGGGCGGGGTGGGGGGTAGATTGTGTGTATCTGAAAGTTACTCGTAAGTAGGAGGCGATGATGCCGGTGCCGGATGCGGCGGTGTTCGAGCGGTTGCGGTCGTTCGCGGCCGTGGATACCACCCAGGAGCACGCGGACCGCGCGATCACCGAGGTGTTCACCGGTCGGAGCCTGGGGGCGGTGCCGGTGGGCACCGCGGCCGATGTCGCCGCCGCCGTGACCAAAGCCCGTGCCGCCCAGGCCGAATGGGCCGCGCGGACGCCCAAGCAGCGGGCCGAGGTACTGGATCGCTACCGGGCGCTGGTCGTCGAGAACCGCGAATTCCTCATGGACATCGTGCAGGCCGAGACCGGCAAGGCGCGGTGGGCGGCGCAGGAAGAGATCATGGGGCTGATGTTCGCGGCTCGCTACTTCTCCCGGGTGGCCCCGCAGCTGCTCGCGCCGCACAAGGCGGCGGGCGCGTTTCCGGTGCTCAACCGGGCCTCGGTGCGTGCGGTACCCAAGGGCGTGGTCGGCGTGATCGCGCCGTGGAACTATCCGATGCTGCTCTCGGTGGGCGATTCGATTCCGGCGCTGCTGGCCGGAAACGCCGTGGTGGTCAAGCCCGACAGCCAGACCCCGTACTCCTCGCTGGCCAATGCGGAGCTCTTCCTCCGTGCGGGTCTGCCGCGTGACCTGTTCGCGGTGGTGCCGGGGCCGGGCACGGTGGTCGGCACGGCCATTGTCGACAGCTGCGACTACCTCATGTTCACCGGCTCCTCGGCCACCGGCCGCACCCTGGCCGAGCAGTGCGGCCGCCGCCTCATCGGCTTCTCCGCCGAGCTCGGCGGCAAGAACCCCATGATCGTCACGCGGGGAGCCGATCTCGACAAGGCCGCCAAGGCCGCGGTGCGGGCCTGCTTCTCCAACGCGGGTCAGCTCTGCATCTCCATCGAGCGCATGTACGTCGAGCGCGCGGTCGTCGACCAGTTCACCGAGAAGTTCGTCGCCGCGGTGAAGGCCGCCAAACTCGGTGCCGCCTATGATTTCTCGACCGATATCGGCAGCCTCATCTCCGAGTCGCAGTTGGAGACGGTCACCAAGCACGTCGCCGACGCGGTGTCCAAGGGGGCGAAGGTGCTCGCCGGTGGCAATGCGCGGCCCGACCTGGGCCCGCTGTTCTATGAGCCGACGGTTCTGGCCGACGTCACCGACGCCATGGAATGCGGCCGCAACGAGACCTTCGGCCCGCTGGTGTCGATCTACCCGGTCGATTCGGTGCAGGAGGCCATTGCCCGCGCCAATGACACCGAGTACGGCCTCAATGCCAGTGTGTGGGCGGCCAGCAAGGCCGAGGGCGAGCGCATCGCCGAGCAATTGCACGCGGGCACGGTCAATGTCGACGAGGGTTACGCGCCCGCGTGGGGCACGACCGGTGCTCCCATGGGCGGCATGGGAATCTCCGGCGTCGGCCGCCGTCACGGTCCCGACGGTCTGCTGAAGTTCACCGAACCCCAGTCGATCGTGGTGACGCGCTTCCTCAACCTGGATGCTCCGGCCTTCATCCCTCAGGACAAGTGGCAGCCGTTCCTGATGACGATCGCGCGTAGCATTCGCTTCCTGCCCGGTCGCTGATCGGCCTCGACCCAGGCTTACGGGGCGCTCGAGACGGTGTCAAATCCCGTCCCGCACAAAAAGACTCGCGTCACCACCACGGTGGTGACGCGGTTACGTTGCAGCGATGCGCTTTCCGAAGCTCGGGGTCCGATCCCGGATCCTGGCCATCGCGCTGGTCCCGAGCTTGGCGCTGGTGGTCATCGGTGTCAGCGCGACCGGCACCCTGGTGGATCGCTCCCACCGCGCCCGCAGCTGGGCCGACGAAATGCAGGCGGGCATCGCGCCGACGCGTGAGCTGATCGAGGCGGTGCAGGTCGAGCGGCAGCTCACGCTGTGGCGGATCGCGGGAGTGGACAACGATGTTCGGCGGCTGACCACGGCGCGGCAGCGGCTCGATAATGCCCTGCGGGCGCTCGCGCCCACGCAGTCCGCGCTGACCCACATGGGTCCGGAATCCATGGGGCAGGCCACCGACGCCATTGCCGAGGTCAGCAAACGACTGGTCAGTCTGCGCTCGGGTGTCGACGCGGGCACCGTCGCGCTGGCCGACGCCTACGCGCTGTACAACCGCATTCCGCAGAGCGTGATGGCGGGCGTGCAGATCGCGGAGAAGACCGCACCCGACGCGGCCACCGCCGTGGAGCTCACACAGGCCGCGGATGTGCTGCACTGCCTCGAGGCGATGAGTCGCGCCTACGCGCTGGGCGCGTCACTGATCGACGGCAATGATCTCTCGCCCGAGCTGGGCGCGGAATACCTCAGTCTGGTCGGCTATTACCGCACCCGCATCGACGGCATTGTCACCCAGCCGGACGAGCGGCAGGCCGCCGCCGCGAAGGCGCTGGTCGCCACGACCGCCTGGCAGCGGCTCGGCGTCGTCGAACCCGTGCTGGCCCAGCGCACCCTGGTGCCGACCGACGGCTCGGCGAAACGGGTGCCCGCGCAACCGCTTCCGATCTCGATGGCGGATTGGCAGCGCAGCTCTGACGAGGTGACGCACGGCCTGGCCGACCTGTGGCAAGCGGAGAACACCGACGCGCAACAGCTGGCCAGCGAAGCCGCCTCGGAGACGACGCGCACCTCGCTGTGGGCCGGTGCGGGCATGATCGTTGTGGCGATCGTCGCCATCCTGGTCGCTCTGGCGCTGGCCAATCGCATCATCCGCAGGCTGACCCGGTTGCGCGACCGCACCTTTGCGCTGGCCGACGAGGAGCTGCCCGAGACCATGCGGCGACTGGCCGCGGGTGAGGGTCTGGACGCCGAGATCGCGAAGCCGACCCTGGATTTCGGGCGGGACGAGATCGGCCAGGTGGCAGCGGCTTTCGGCCACGCCCACGCGGCCGCCGTCGCGGCCGCGGTCACCGAGGCCCGCACCCGCGAGGGCGTGAAATCGGTGTTCCTCAATATCGCCCACCGCAGCCAGGTGGTGGTCCACCGTCAGCTGGAGATTCTCGACGCGGCCGAATCGCAGCAGGAAGACCCAGCGCTGCTGGACATCTACTTCCGCCTGGACCACCTGGCGACCCGCGAACGCCGCAATGCCGAGAACCTGATCATCCTCGCGGGCGGACGTCCCGGCCGCCAATGGCGCAACCCGGTCCCGCTGCTCGAACTGGTCCGCAGTGCGGTCGGCGAGACCGCCGATTACACCCGGGTCCGAACCGGCCGCCTGCCACAGGCTTTCATCGCCGGACGGGCCGTCGCCGACCTCATTCACCTGCTCGCCGAACTCATCGACAACGCGGCCACCTACTCCCCGCCCCAATCCCGCGTGGACATCTCCGGCGCGTCCGTCGGCCGCGGCGTGGCGGTCGAGATCAGCGACCAGGGCATGGGCATCCCCGCCGACCACCTCGACCGCCTCAACGCCCTGCTCGGCGCCCCACCGGATTTCGCGGTCACCAGCCTGTCCGAGGATTCCCGCCTGGGCCTGTTCGTCGTCTCCCGCCTGGCCGCCCGCCACGACATCTCGGTCCGCCTCTCCGACTCCGACTACGGCGGCATCCGCGCCATCGTCCTCATCCCGTCCTCGGTCATCGAAGGCGAAATCCCCGCGCCCGATCAGCGCAGTGCCGGGCAGGCGCGAGAGCTGTTCTCGGCCATCGAGAACGGGACCCGACAGGGGCGGCAGGCCGATGACGGTTTGTCGCCCTCCCATCTACAGGAAGGCGACGGTGAATACCTCCCACGCTGGTGATCTGGACTGGCTCATCGACGATCTGGTCGACAAACTCGCGGGTGTGCGGTGCGCGGTGGTGCATTCCACCGACGGGCTGCTGCTGGGGCGGTCGAAGAGTATGAGCCGCGAGGATGCCGAGCACTTCTGTGCCATGTCGTCGACCCTGTTCGGGCTGTCGCGCAGTGCCGGACACCGTTTCGACGGCGGCGCGGTGCGGCAGGCGGTGATCGAGCTCGAGCGCGCGGTGCTGTTCGTGACCGCCGCGGGGCCGAACGCGTGCCTGGCGTTGCAGTCGGATGCGGACGCGAATCTGGGCATGGTCGCCTACGAGATGAATCTGACAGTGCAGCGTGTCGGTTCGTTCCTGTCCGCCGCGCCCCGGCATCGCGCTTGATTGCGGTGAATTCCACTGTGCCGCCGCCGATTCGCGCTCCAGAACTGCGATTCAGCGGCGGCACATCCTGCGATTCACCAACATACATAACTTCGGATGTCAATCTTGTTCCCGCTCACCGGGACCGAAGCGGCGAATGTGACATACGTCCCGTTACCTTTGCCCGATGTTCAGAGCGAGGCTCGGGGTCCGGACCCGCGTGCTCGCCATCGCACTCGTCCCGAGCCTGGCGCTGCTCGCGATCGGTGTGGGTGGCGCGGGTTATCTGGTGGTCGAGGGCAAGCACGCACGGGAGTGGGCGGAGGCCTTGACGTCCGCGGCCCCGACCACCAATGAGTTGATCGTCGCGGTGCAGCAGGAACGGCAGCTGTCCCTGGCCCAGATGGGCGGTGGCGACGACGCCAATCCGAAGGCCTTGGCGCAGGCGCGCTCTCGCCTCGACAAAGCGTTGCAGGGCTTGGCCGCGATCACCCCGACCATGCAGAAGCTCGGCCCCAAGGGTATTGGTGACAATGTCGGCGGCCTGACCACCCTCAGCGGTCAGCTGGCCAGCGTGCGCACCCAGATCGACACCAACGCCATCCCGATCTCGGATGCCTACTACTTCTACGGCAAGCTGCTCGAGGTCGTGTGGATCGGCACCCGCATGGTCGCCGACACCGCGCCCAGTTCCGAGGTGGCCCTGGAGGTCGCGAACGGGCTGCAGATCGCGCAGGCCTCGGAGATGCTCTCGCGGGAAGCCTCGGTCGCCGAGGTGCTGTTCGGCGGCGGCAGCGTGCCGCCCGAGCTGGCCATCGAATTCTCCCGCGTGGCAGGCACCTACCGCGTGAACCTCGGCGTGCTCGCCGGTGGCGACGGCGGGGCGGGCGACAAGGACATGCAGGCCCTCATGAACGATCCGGACTGGACGAAGATCGTCATGATGGAGAACGTGCTGCTCTCGCGCGCACTGGATCCGATCACGGTGCCGCCCAGCAAGCCCGGCGCGGCCCCGCAGGTCGCCCCGCTGACCTTCACCCCGCAGGAATGGCGCGACACCGTCGCCAAACTCAATACCCAGATCCTGCATCTGTGGGACACCTCGAGTCGGCACAACGAGGCCGCCGCGGCGGCGGTCGGCGACCGCAATGCCCGCAACTCCGCACTCGCCGGTGGCGGCATGCTGGCGGTCTCCGCGCTGGCCTTCCTGGTCTCCCTGATCCTGGCCAACCGGATCATTCGCCGCCTCAAGGGCCTGCGCAACGAGACACTCGTGCTCGCCGACGAGCGGCTGCCGGAGATCATGGCCAAGCTGCGTGAGGGCGCGCCGGTCGATCCGGCCGCCGAGGCCGCCGTGCTCGACTTCGGACACGACGAAATCGGCCAGGTGGCAAAGGCGTTCAACCACGCCCACGCCGCCGCCTTGGCCGCCGCCGTCACCGAGGCCCGCACCCGTGAGGGCGTCAAGGCGATGTTCCTCAATATCGCCCACCGCAGCCAGGTCATCGTGCACCGGCAGCTCGAGATTCTCGATGCCGCCGAGTCGAAGCAGGAAGACCCGGCGCTGCTGGACATCTACTTCCGCCTGGACCACCTGGCCACCCGCGAACGCCGCAATGCCGAGAACCTGATCATCCTCGCGGGCGGTCAGCCCGGGCGGCAGTGGCGAAACCCGGTGCAGCTGCTCGAGATCGTGCGCTCGAGTGTCGGCGAAACCCTCGACTACACCCGCGTGAAGATCGCCCGGCTGCCGGAGGTGTCCATCGCGGGCAGCGCGGTCGCCGACCTCGTGCACCTTTTGGCCGAGCTGGTCGACAACGCCGCCGCCTTCTCCCCGCCGCAGTCGCAGGTCGAGGTGCGCGGCGGCATTGTCGGCAAGGGCGTGGCCATCGAGGTCATCGACCAGGGCATGGGTATGCCCGAGGAGGAGATGGCGCGGGTCAACGAGATCCTGCGCGATGCACCCGATTTCGGTGTGAGCATGGTTCCCGACGACTTCCGTCTGGGCCGCTTCGTCATCGCGCAGCTGGCCTCCCGCAACGGTATCTCGGTGCGGCTCACCGAATCCGATTACGGCGGTGTGCGGGCCATCGTGCTGGTGCCGAACAACCTCACCGTGCAGCCCTCGGGTCGGACCGGTGAAATCCCTGCCGTGCCACGGCAATTGGATACCGCCGAGCCGTCCGCGGCCGCACTGGCCGTCGCCGCGCTGCCGCAGCTGCCCGCAGCCCCGCCGTCGATGATCTCCAACTACGATCTGCCGATCGTCGGCTACGAGCCCCCGGCGGCCGAAACGCCCGCACCGTCCGCGCCTTACAGTCCGCCGGTCGCCTCGAAGTTCGAGCCGTTCGGTCCGGCCACCGGCTCCTTCGCCAAGCAACCCGAACCGGCCGATCCCCCGACGGGCAACCACCTGCCCCCGCTGTCCTTCGGCGCGGCAACACCATTCGACCCGCCGACCAACCCGCGGCCCGCGCCGGAACCCCCGGCCGCCCCGCAGCCGCCGACCGCGCCGCAGTCGGAAAACGGTTTCCGGGCTCGCGAATTCGGACGTTCCCATTACACTGGCTCCGACGTCCGACCCGCGCTCCCGCGTAGGCGTCGGCAGGCAAGTCTCGCACCGGAATTGGCGCAGGAGCAGGCGGCCCCCGAGCCGACTGTCCAGGCCACCCGCACGGCCGAGCAGGCCCGAGACCTTTTCTCCGCCATCGAAAACGGAACCAGGCAGGGCCGCAAGGCCGACCCCGGTTCGTTCGGGCCTGAGTCGCAGGCGCTCTTTGGGCCAACACAGTCGGAACGACAGGAAGGCGACGGTGACCACCTCAAACGCTGGTGATCTCAACTGGCTACTCGATGATCTGGTCGACCGGCTCGCAGGCGTCCGTCACGCGGTGGTGCACTCCACCGACGGGCTGCTGCTGGGCCGCTCCTCGGCCATGAGCCGCGAGGACGCGGAGCACTTCGGTGCCATGTCCTCCACCCTCTATGGTCTGGCCCGCAGTGCGGGCGGCAGATTCGACGGCGGCGGCGTCCGCCAGGCGGTGATCGAACTCGAGCGCGCGGTGCTGTTCGTGACCGCCGCTGGCAGCCACGCCTGCCTGGCGTTGCAGGCCACCGAGTCGGCCAACCTCGGCATGGTCGCCTACGAGATGAACCTGACCGTGCAGCGTGTCGGCAACTACCTGTCCACCACCCCGCGCCACAACCTGGCCGGACAAGGCAACCCCCGACTGTCATGAGGCCGGGGCCGGGGGAACAGTGGTTCGATGACGCGGCCGGTCCGCTCGTGCGCCCCTACGCACGGACCGGTGGCCGAACCATGGGCGCTGCGCACGATTTGGACATGCTGACGGTGGTGGTGGTACCCAATGCCGCCCCACCGCTGCGGCGGGTCGAACCCGAATACGGGGACATCGTGCGGTTGTGTCGGCTGCCGCTGTCGGTGGCCGAGGTGTCGGCCGCGCTGCGGCTGCCATTGGCGGTAACGAAAATCCTGGTGGGGGACCTGATATCGGACAATATCCTCAATTTCCGGGCCCCGGCCTCCCCCGAGACCGCGCCCGGTGACCTCAACATTCTGCGAGCGGTACTCGATGGCATTCGAAAACTCTGATACCGCCCAGCCCATGGCCGCCTCGGTGAAGATCCTCATCGCGGGCGGCTTCGGCGTGGGCAAGACAACGATGGTGGGGGCGATCTCGGAGATCACCCCGCTGCGCACCGAAGAGCTCATTACCGAGCTGTCCGCGGGCGTGGACGATCTGCGCGGCGTGGAGGGCAAGACCACCACCACGGTGGCGCTGGACTTCGGCCGCATCACCATCGACCAGAACCTGGTGCTCTACCTGTTCGGCACCCCCGGACAGGACCGATTCTGGTTCCTGTGGGACGAATTGGCGCGCGGCGCGCTGGGCGCGGTCGTGCTGGCCGACACCCGCCGGTTGGAGGGGTCCTTCGCCGCGATCGACTTCTTCGAGCGTCGGGGCGTCGCGTTCACGGTGGCCGTCAACTGCTTCGAGGGCGCGCCGCTCTACACGCCCGCCGAGGTCCGCGAGGCGCTGGATCTCGACGAGCGCATTCCGGTACTGCTCTGCGACGCCCGCGATCGCGGGTCGTGCAAGAACGTGCTCATGACCCTGGTCGAGTACCTCATCGAGCGAGCCGCCTCGACCGGGGCGCACGTCTGAATTCCCTCTCCCCCAACGACAATCGCGTCCGACCGGCGACCCCGGTAGGACGCGATTCGCGTTTCGGGGTGATGCTTAGCCCAACACCGCTTGCGCGTCACCGGTCAATGCGGTGAGCAGCGGCTTATTCCAGCCGCCGGATTGCGCGTTGTAGAGGGCGAAGGTCGGGCCGAACGACCATGCGCCCCAGGAGAATCCGCGCTCCTCGGCGAGCAGCCGGTTGAACGCGGTCCAGCGGGCGCGCGAGGCATTGTCGGCGTGCACCGAGGTGCCGAACTCGCCCAGGAAGATCGGGCGGTCCGCGGCGGCGGCCCAGGCGGCGATCCCGTCGAAGCCCGCGGTGAGTTCGGCCCGCTGGTCCGGGGTGCCGTCCCAGGTATTGCCCAGCCAGGACTTCGGGTCGCCGAAGGGTGTCGTGCCCAGCCATTCCTCGCCCTGCATGGTGAAGGTGATCGGCCAGTACTGGTGCACGGTGACAATGAGATCGCGGTCCGCCGTGGGCAATTCGAGTTGCGGCAGGGTCCGCGCATTGTTGTAGGCACCGGGACCGACAATGACAGCGCGGTGCGGATCGACCTTGCGCAGCACGGTCAGCAGGCGCGCGATGTAGTCGTTCCACAGCGCGTCCAATGCCTCGCGCGGTTCGGCCAACGGCTCGAGCAGAATCGATTCCGGGTGGGCCGCGAATCTGGTGGTGACCTGCTCAGTGATGGACAACAGCCGATCCAGGTACTTCGGCGGATCCGCCATCAGCTCCGGATCCAGAAAGTTGGTCAGCACCAAGGCGAGTCCGCGTTCGGTGGCCTGCTCGGCCAGCGTGGCCACCCGCTCGAGGGCTGTGGCGTCGATCTGGAATCCGGGCCCGGTATGGGCCGCCCAACAGACACCCAAGCGGACAGCGGTGAATCCCGCCTCCCGGCACAGATCCAATTCGTGCTCCCCCACCGGGAGCGTCCAGCCCTGCTCGATATCGGCACCCAGATCCAGTCCGATATTGATCGTCCGGGCCAGCAACCGGTTGGTGTCGTGAATACCCATGTCACTCAAATCCTTTCGGCCATACCAAACGACCCGTTCGCAGGTCGTCCGCAAAGGTGACCAGCCACTCGTGCTCGGCGCGGCGCAGGGTCTGCCCGTAGGTCTGGTCGGTGAGGAAGATCGCCGGAACCTCGCCCACGGCCGCCACCGCCGCGTCGACCGCGTCGATCTGCTCGGCAATCCGCTGCGCGCGCTGCGTCACCAGGTCGATGACCTCGGATTCGGGCAAGGCGAACATGAACAGCAGCGCGGTGGTGAACGCCGCCTGATCGTGCGCCGGGTCGCCCAAGAGCTCGCGCAGCCACTGCGCCAGCGTCCGCAGCCCCGACTCGGTGATCCGATACACCGTGCGCTCGGGCCGATTCCCTTCCCGCGCAGCCTCGCCCGCCTCGATGAGCCCGGCGGCGGTGAGGCGGCGGACGGCGTCGTACATCGAGGCGTTCTTCAGCTTGAGCACCGCGTCGTGACCGCGCTCGCGCATGACTGTCCGCATTTCGTATCCGTGGCGGGGTTTCTCCGCCAACAGACCCAGCACGGCCAGTGTGACGGGAGTGCGCAGTAACCGCGGTGCCATATCGCTCCAATAGTCGAACTCGGCTAGTTGAAATCGACTATACGCGCTGGGTGTGGAAATAGACATCGCCCCGTCGAATGCGAGATTCGACGGGGCGATGTGGGAGTCGGCCGGAAGTGCTTGCCGCGGTGATCAGTTGGGTTCGACGTCGGCGAAGTCGCTGATCCAGCGGTGATCGCCGCGGGGGCTGTTGGGCTCGCCCGGGCGGGTGACGCCGATGGCCTGCCAGCCCGCCGCGACGGCCGCGTCGACCTCGTCCGGATGATCGGAGAGGAACAGGATCTGTTCCGGCGGGACGCCGATGGCGCTGGCGATCTTCTCGTAGGAGGAGGCCTCGCGCTTGGGGCCCGCCGTCGACAGATCGAAATGGCCGCTGATCAGTGGGGACAGGTCGCCGCCGCGGGCGAAGGCGAACCAATCCTTTTGATTGCGAACCGAACCCGAGGAATAGATGTAGAGCTCGAGTCCGGCGTCCCGCCAGGCGCGCAGCACCGGCGGCACGTCGGGGAAGAACTCGCCGTGCAGCGCGCCGCTGCGGAAGCCCCCGGCGCAGATGACGCCCTGGGCGGCCTTCAATGGCTCGGACTTCACATCGGTGTTGAGCCAGTTGATGAGGATCTCCGCCACCTCGGCGGCATCCGCGTCGGGCCGACCGGCCTGGGCGCGGGTCGCCTCGATAATGGGATCGGCCGCGCCGCCGGTGTTTTCGGCCAGCCAGCCCGGCAGCCGGTCACGGGTGTACCCGTAGAGGTCCTCCCGCACCGAACTGGTCGGGCTGGTAGTGCCCTCGATATCGAGCACGACCACCTTGATCATGCCGGGGCCAGCAGCTCGTCGAGGGTCGGGAAGCCGCCGGAGATCTTGTCGCCGGTGAAATCGCCGATCCAGCCGTCCTCTTCCTCGAAGAAGCGCACCGCCACGAATTCGGGACGGGAGCCCATATCGAACCAGTGCAGCGTGCCCGCCGGGACCGACACCAGATCGCCCGCGGTGCAAACGGTCGCGAGGACCTCGTCGCCCAGGTGCAGGTAGAAGCAGCCCGCGCCCGCGGCGAAGAAGCGGACCTCGTCCTCGGCGTGGCGGTGCTCGTCGAGGAACTTGGTGCGCGCGGCGACCGCCTTGGCGGGCCACTCCGGGTCGGCGTCATCGGGGTGGATGCGGGCCACGTCGATGAACTTGTAGCGGCCGTCGGCATTCAAAGCGTCGATGCGCGGCTGGTATTCGGCCAGCAGCTCCTCGGTCGTGGTGTCGGCGCTGAAGCCCTCGAGCAGCGGCCAGCGCTCGAAGGTGATGCCGCGCTTGCCGAGTTCGGCGGCGATCACCGTGTCGTCGGAGGTGCGCAGGATGACATCACCGGCGTCCTTGTCGGACATGATCTGCAACAGAGTCATAAGGGGTTCCTTTCTCGGAACTAATTCTGGCCCACCGGGATCTCACGGTGACCGGTCAATGTGGTCAGCTCACACATGGCCTCGAGGCATTCGGCCCGATCCCGTGCCTGCGCCAGGCTGGCGCCCCAGGCGGTGATGCCGTGCCCGGCGATGAACAGCACGGGCGGGGCATCCGGGTGCTCGGTCAGGTACTTCTCGATGTCCGCGCCGATCTGCGGGACGTCGGCGTGATTCGGGAAGACCGGGATGTCGATGAGATCCGGGCGGGCCGAACCCAGGCCCTTGATCAGCTCGTAGCCCGCGAAACGCGTTGTGGTGACACTGGATCCGGCCGTTTTGATGGACACGGCGGTGGCGTGCGGCGGGTGCACGTGCACGACCGCGGCGGCACCGCGGGTGCGGTAGACGGCGGTGTGAATGGTGGTCTCGGCGGAGGGCTTGCGGCCGGACGTGTCGACCGGCTTGGAGTCCACGACCGCGACGGTCACCATGTCGGTGGCCGTGAGCTCGCCCTTCGACAGGCCGCTGGCGGTGATGACGGCCGTATCACCCTGTCGCACAGAGATATTGCCCGCCGTGCCGGGCATCCAGCCGCTGGCGTAGAGGCCGCGCGCGATCTCGGCGATCTCGGCACCCGCGGAGGTGACGGTCGAGCCGGAGGCGGTGGGGGTCTCGTCGGAGGAAGAAGTCCGCGCCACGCTCGGGTCGCCCAGCACGCCGTACTCGGTCACCACCGCGGTGACGAGCTCGGCCGGGGTGACATCGAAGGCGGGATTGAAGGTCTTGGTGCCCTCGGGAGCCGTTGCGACGCCGCCGAATCCGGTGACCTCGGCCGCGGCCCGCTGCTCGACCACGATGTCGGATCCGCGCGCAGTGGAGATATCGCGGGTCGATTCGGGCGCGACCACGATGAACGGAATGCCGTGGTGCTTGGCGGCAATGGCCAGCATGTAGGTGCCGATCTTGTTGGCGACGGCACCGTCGGCGGTAATGCGGTCCGCGCCCACCACCACGGCGTCCACCTGCTCGGTGGCCATGGCCCAGGCGGCGGCGGAATCGATGGTGAGGCGGTGCGGGATACCGGCTTCGGCCATCTCCCACGCGGTCAGGCGCGCGCCCTGCAGCAGCGGACGCGTCTCGTCCACGATCACCTCGGCCAGCGCGCCGCGCTGATGCAGCACGCGCAGCGCGCCGATCGCGGTACCCCAGGCGGTGGTGGCGAGGCGGCCGGTATTGCAATGGGTCAGCAGGCGCAGCGGACGGTCGGCGCACAGGCGCTGAATCAGATCGGCGGCCTCGGTGGCGGCGGCCAGATTTACGCGGCCGTCCTCGGCGAGCAGTTCGAGGGCCTCGGCTTCCATGGCTGCGACGCCTTCGGAAAGTTTGGCCAGTGTCCGCTGCACGCCCCAGGCCAGATTCACCGCGGTCGGTCGGGCATCCGCGATCCGGGCGGCCTCGGCCTCGACTCGCGTGGTGTCGACCACACCGTCGGCGGTCGCGGCCTGCGCCGCGATCACCACGCCGAACGCGCCGCACACGCCGATCGCCGGTGCGCCGCGCACGGCTAGGGTCTTGATGGCATCGATGACCTCGTCGACCGTCGTGATTCGAAGCTCCCGCAATTCGTGCGGCAGCGCCCGCTGGTCGATGGTGACGAGCGCACCGTCGGCCCACGCGATCGAACTCTGATCCATCTAGTTATGTCCTCTTGACTGGAGAATTGCGGCAGCGCCCACGGCCGTGGACACACTCCACCGTATCGAACCCGGATCCATCCCTGACCGGCAGGTTTCGGATCACGACAATCCGAATTCGCGGTTTTCGCGCCGGATGCCCCGAAGGACGTGTATTACGGCCCCGGCGTTGTCAGCTCGCGTCCCCCGCACATACCGCAGTACCCTCCCGGTATGGCAAGACAGCGTCGCACCCGCAAGATCACCGTGACGATGCCGGAGGAGATCGCCGCCACCCTCGACGACTGGCGCAACTCCGGCCGCATTGCCTCGATTTCGGGTTTCGTCGCCGAGTCCGTGAAGGCCCGCGTCGACCGCGCCGAATCCCTGGCCCGTCTCGAGAACGCCCTCGGCGGCCGCCCGCCCCTGGACCTGATCAATCGCGCCCGCGCCGTCCAAGGCCTGCCCCCCTTATCGGATGAGGAGAACGCCAGCGGCGACCGCGGCGCGGCATGACCCCCGCCGCCCCCACCCTGGGCGGGGTCGTCTTCGACACCGCCGCGCTCACCGCCTGGGCGCACCGCGTGGCCTACGTGCAATCGGTGGTCTGGGCGACCGCGGACGCCGGGCACACGATCATCGTCCCCGCCACCGCGCTGGCCGCGGCCCGCGCGCTCATTCCGCCCGGGCGGCTGGACATCCTCTCGGTGCTGCTGGATCTGCCGAACACCGTCATCCAGCCCCTGGACCGACCCGCCAGCGACCACCTCGGCGACACCCTCGCCGACCGGCCCGACGCCGACGCGTTGATCCCGGCGGGGCACGCCACTCTCGAAGCGGTGAGCCGGGATTGGCCCTGCCTCACCGACCGACCGGACACGCTGCGGAAGCTGGATCCCCGCGTCCAGACCGACAAGCTGCCCTGATCGGCCTCCGGCGCACTGGTTTTCGCTCAGGCCCGGTCTATCGCTCAGGCCCGGCCGAGCGCGAGGGTGACATTGTGGCCACCGAAGCCGAACGAGTTGCTCAATGCGTAGCGCAGCTCCTGGTAGCGGGGTTTGTCCGCCACCACATCGAGCTCGGTGTCCGGGTCCGGGGTCTCGAAATTCAGTGTGGGCGGGATGATCTGCTCCTCGAGCGCCCGCAGCGTGAGCATGGCCTCCAATGCGCCGACCGCGCCGATGGAATGGCCGAGGGCCGATTTGGGCGCGTACACCGAGGCTTTCGGTGTGACCGCCATGATCGCCTTCGCCTCGGAGGCATCGCCCACCTGGGTTCCGGTCGCGTGCGCATTCACGTGGTCGATATCCTCGCCGGTCAATCCGGCTGTCGCGAGGGCCTTGCGCATTGCGCGGGCGGCTCCGTCGCCGTCGGGGGCGGTGCCGGTGATGTGATAGCCGTCGGAGGTGATGCCCGCGCCCAGCACCCGCCCGAGGATCTGCGCGCCGCGCGCTCGCGCGTGCTCCTCGGACTCCAGGACCAGCAGCGCGCCCGCTTCGCCGAAGACGAAGCCGTCCCGATCCTTGTCGAAAGGCCGTGAGGCACGCTCGGGTTCGTCGTTGCGCGTGCTCATCGCCCGCATCATGGCGAAACTGGCGATCGGCACCGCATCGATATGACCCTCGACGCCGCCCGCGACCACGACATCGGCCTCACCGGTGGTGATCAGCCGCCACGCGTGCGCGATCGCCTCCGCGCCCGACGCGCACGCCGAAACCGGCGCGTACACACCGCCTTTCGCGCCGATCTCCAGTCCGACGGTGGCGGCGGACCCGTTCGGCATCACCATGGGCACGGTCATCGGCGGCACCTTCCGGTACCCACCACTCCGCATCAGATCCACCGCGTTCACCAGCGACTCACCGCCCCCGAGCCCGGTCCCGACTGCGACCGCGAGCCGCTCCGCCTCGACCTCCGGCGTCCCCGCCTCGCTCCACACCTGCCGCGCGAGCACCAACGCCAACTGCTGCACGAACGACATGCGCCGCTGCTCGACCCGCGTCAGCTGCTCCCCCGGCTGCGCCACCAACCGCCCGCCGATCCGCACCGGCAGCTCGTACTCGGTCACGAAATCATCTGCGAGCCTGCCGATTCCACTCTCCCCCGCCAACAGCCGCACCCACGTCGACTCCAGATCGGCCCCCAAGCAGGTGGTAGCCGCCATAGCCGTGACCACCGCACCCCGCCGAGTTTCTGTACCACTTGTTACACCCATGCCGACATGGATACCTGTACCACCCGCTACAGTCAACCCGTGCCCCGCCCACTCGACCACGCCCGCCGCGCCGAACTCCTCGAAGGCGTGATCGCCTACATCGCCGACCACGGCCTGTCCGAACTCTCCCTGCGCCCCCTTGCGGACTACCTCGGCACCAGCTCCCGCATGCTCATCCACTACTTCGGCACCAAGGAAGCAATGCTGGTCGCCGCCTTGGAAACTCATCGCCCCGATATCGGCGCCATGTTCGCCGATATCGACGACCCGGAAACCCTCCGCGCCCGCCTACGTGGTTCATTCGAGCGGAACACCACCGGAGACAGCGGCACGAGTCTCCGTGTACTCCTCCAAGTCCTCGGCGCCGCAACCGTTCCGAACAGCCCTCTCCTCCCCTACGCAACCGCCGCCATCAAGGCCGTCATCACCCCCTTGGCCGAATCCCTCCACCGCATCGACCCCACCATCCCCGACCCAGAAGCCTCAGCAACCCTTCTGGTCTCCGGAATGCGCGGCCTGATCCAGGACTACTGGATAACCGGCCACACCGACCGCATCGACCGCGCCGTCAACCTCCTCGTCACCCAAGCCCTGAGATGACCCCCGACGAGCATGCAATCCAGCAGAAAAACGCCGAGAAGACTCCTGCTGGATTGCATGCTCGTGGGCGTTAGGGGTGGAGGGAGGGGCGGTTGCGGAGGATGAGGGTGGTGGCTGCTGCGGCCAGGGCTATCAGGGTGAGGGCGAAAGTTGTTGTGGCGGTGGAGAGGCCGACTGCGTCGCTCAGGTAGCCGACAGAGACGGGGAGGAGTCCGGCGGGGATGTAGCCGCCGACGTTGAAGGCGGCGTTCGCCTCGGCGAGGCGGGTTGGCTGGATGGCGTGGTTCAGGAGGGAGAGGCCGCCCAGTTGGCCGAGGCCCTGGCCGGTGCCCGCGAGGAGGGCAGCGGCGATGAGGGCGGGTGCGGAGTGGGCATGTACGGCCAGGATGAGGGTGGCCATGGCGAGGGCGGTGCCGACAGCCGAGGCGGTCATGATCGCCGGGCGCGGCAGGGAGCGGACGGCGAATTGGACCGCGGTCGCCGTCAGGAACATGGCGAAGGCCATGGCACCGGCGATGATTCGGCTGGTCGTGCCCAGCAGGCCGGACAGCAGGGACGGACCCAGGGACAAGACGAAGGACGTCGCGGTGATTCCGGGGGCGAAGACCGCGATGCCGAGGGCCAGTTGACGGGCGTTGCCGCGCGGGACGCCCGGGATCCGGATCCACGACCCGGTGCCGGTTGATGTCGGTCGGGCCACCGGCATCCGCAGGACGGTCACGAAAGCCGTGGCCAGCAGGGCGATTTCGACCAGGAAGACGGTCACGGTCGGCGCGGGTGCCGTTTCGGACAGCACACCGGCGAGCAGTGGCCCGACGCCCGCGCCGAGGACCATGGCGCACGAGGCGAGCAAGGCGCCGAGCGGCTTGCGGCCCGGTCCGGCCACGTCGGAAACCGCAGCCATGCCCGCCGAAACCGCTGCGCCGACGGCGATTCCGGTCAGCAGGCGCGCGATCATCAAGGCGATCACATTCGGGGCGGTCGCGAAGATCAGGCAGGCGGTCGCCGCGAGGGCCAGGGCCGGGAGCAGGACGGCCCGGCGGCCCAGCCGGTCCGAGGCGACGCCGGAGATCAGCAGCGATCCGAGCAGGCCGACGATGTAGAACGCGAAGACCACGGTCATCGTGCCCTTGGAGAATCCGAAGTCGCGCTGCCACAGGACATACAGCGGTGTCGCCGCGTTCGAGAGCACGAAGATCGCCGTGACTGGCCAGGCGGCGAGCCAGATCCACCATGTCGGTGCGAGGCCGGGCGGGGTCTCGAGGTCCGTCGATGCCTTGGGGTCCGCCAAGCGCGCGTGTGTCGCAACCACTTCCACTACCTCCAACTCATAGTTCGAATCGACTCGAACTAGTACGAATGGAGTCGAACATAGCATGCTGTACGATCAAAGTCGTACTAACGATGACAGTGAGGAGTTCGCCGATGTCGACGAAGGTGCGCCCGGCGCTGAAGTTCGCGCTCCCGCCCGAGCCGGACGCCGTGCCCGACCCGCTGCCCGAACCGGCAATCGACGAACTGCGACTCGAGACCGTCATGGGCGCGCTGAGCGACCCGTTGCGGATCTTCATCGTCCAGAAGCTGCTGCTCGAGTCCGAGGCCTACGACCACCCCTGCGGCTGGTTCGGCATCGATCGCCCCAAATCCTCACTGACGCACCACTTCAAGGCATTGCGCGAAGCCGGAATCACCCGACAGCGTCAGTACGGCCTGGAGCGCCGCAGTCAGGTCCGCATCGACGATCTCGAAACCCGCTTCCCGGGCCTACTCGCCCTCGTCGCCGCCTGGCAGCCCGCGGAGTAGCCGCCCGCTAGGCTGCGCGAATGCAGACCGACCGGGAACAGCGACTGATCGACACCGTGGCATGGGTGCGCATCGAGGACGGCCGAATCCTGTGCGCGCGGCCGCGCGGCAAGGACGTCTTCTACATCCCGGGCGGCAAACGCGAAGGCGCGGAGACGGATCTGCAAACCCTGGTGCGGGAGATTCGCGAGGAGCTGACCGTCGAGATCGCACCGGAAACCGTCGCCCACGTCGGCACCTACGAGGCACTGATTCCCGACGCCGTCGTGCGCATGGCCTGCTACACCGCCGACTACTCCGGCACCCTCGCGGTCAGTAGCGAGATCGAAGAGATCTCCTGGTTCACCTACGCCGACCGCCCGCATGTGCCGCCGGTGGATCAACTGTTGTTCGACGACCTGGTGGCCGAGGGCCTACTCGCGGCCTGACGTCCGGAAACTGGAACATGTACCGGACATGTACTTGCCGGTAATCATACACAGTCTGGTCACAATGTAGAACATGTTCTAGTGTTGTGGGCACAACGTTTCCAGTGCCGGAAAGTTCAGAGGAGCCCACCACCAATGCGTACCGAGATCTGTGATCGCCTCGGCATCGACGTGCCCATTTTCGCCTTCACCCACTGCCGGGACGTGGCCGCCGCGGTCAGCAATGCGGGCGGCCTGGGTGTGCTCGGCGCGGTCGGGTTCACCGCCGAACAACTCGAGGTGGAGCTGCAGTGGCTCGACGAGCACGTGCACGGCGTCTACGGCGTGGACCTGGTCATCCCCTCCAAGTACGAGGGCAAGGGCGTCGAGGGCCTGACCCCCGAGGAGCTGGAAGCCCAACTGGCCAAGCTGGTTCCGCAGGGCCACCGCGACTTCGCCGAGAAGATCCTCAACGACCACGGCGTTCCGCACCTGCCGCCGGAGGAGAAGCACAACCAGCTGCTGGGCTGGACCGCCACCACGGTCGCCCCGCAGATCGAGGTGATTCTCAAGCACCCCAAGGCCAAACTGGTCGCGAACGCCCTGGGCACCCCGCCCGACGACGTCATCAAGCAGATCCAGGACTCCGGCCGTCTCATCGGCGCGCTCTGTGGTTCGGTCAAGCACGCGCTCAACCACAAGAACGCCGGACTGGACTTCGTGGTCATGCAGGGCACCGAGGGCGGCGGCCACTGCGGCGAGATCGCCTCGATGGTGCTGTGGCCGCAGGTCATCGACGCGATCGGCGATATGCCCGCGCTGGCCGCCGGTGGTATCGGCAATGGCCGTCAGATCGCGGCCGCGCTGGCCATGGGTGCGGCCGGTGCATGGACCGGCTCGCTGTGGCTGACCGTCGAGGAGGCCAATGTGCCGCCCGCGCAGATGCAGACCTACCTCGACGCCACCAGCTCCGACACCGTCCGCTCGCGCTCGTGGACCGGCAAGCCCTGCCGCATGCTCAAGAACGACTGGACCGAGGCCTGGGAAGCCCCCGAAAACCCCAAGCCCCTGGGCATGCCGCTGCAGATGATGGTCGCCCTCGACGGCGTCAAGCGCGGCCATCGCTACCCCGAGCAGGCCAAGGACGTGAACTTCAACCCCGTCGGCCAGGTCGTCGGCATGATGAACAAAATGGAGCGCTCCGCCGACGTCGTCCAGCGCCTCATCGCCGAATACCTGGAAGCCTGCGAGCGCCTCAACAAGCTCAACAACGCCTGACCCCAACGGGATTCGGCACGCCGGAAGGGCTACCCGGCGTGCCGACCCGCACCACGGCTCCGCTCGGCGAGTGGATGATCACTCGCGCCGGTCATCGTCACCAGCGCGGGCCAGGCCGGCAGGTTGAGATCGCGATGGCCATCGGCGCACCGCATTACGAACTTTCCCGATTCGTCGGACCTGTTGGCATGGGTTGAGGGTTGCCGTGGTCCCCAGATGTCTGGCCGCGGCGGCAAGCCCGGCGCGGCACAGCGGCTTACCGACCGCAGGATCGGACCCGCATTAGGGTGGTCGGCATGGGGAAGGTGGAGCGGGTGTGGCGGGCGGCGTACTTCGCGCTGGTGGGGGTGCCGGTTGTGTTCGCGCCCACGGGGGTTCGGGCTCGGGTGGTGCGGCGGGTGTTTCGGTCGCCGTTCGAGCTGCGGGACCCGGGGGTGGGGCGCGCCCTGGTGCATTCGGTGCTCGCGTTGGCGGTCGGACTGGTCGCCTGGTTCGCGGCGTTTCTTATGGTCATCGCCGCGGTGCGGGGGATCTTCTATCCGCTCATCGCGGCGCACGATTACGAACATTCCTGGGGCGGGCCGACATTGGCGGGTGCGTGGGCGGTGCATTTCGCCGGGGGCGCGCTGCCGTTTCCGCTGTGGATTCTGCTGATCGCGGGTCTCGGCTGGATTCAGCTGCAGTTGACTCGACGTTTGCTGGGTCGGGTCGGGCCGTGGTGGCCCGTCCCGATCTCAGTGCTGCTGTTCCTGGGCGGGACAGCGTTTTTCATAGCCTGGCTGCATCAGGTGTGAATCAGCACAGCGGGTACTTGGACCCCGTGTAGCTGCCCTTGAGCAGGCAGACCAGAAACTCCAGGCCTTCCTTGCCGTAAGTGGCCGAGCCACTGGCGGATCCGCTGCCGTCGACGTCTTGGGCCGGAGTCAGCACAACCTCCGCCTGCGCAGGTGCGGCGAGTGCCGCCGCCGGTGTCAGCAGTGCGGCCGACACGGTCAACGCGCCGAGGAACTTCCTGGAATTCATTGGGCCTCCATTGTTCTCGATCTTGACGGGGCCCAGTATGGAAGCAGCGTCGACACCGTCGACAGCCCAGCTTTCGGGGACACGAGAATCCGGGGCAGGTGTGAGACCGGTCTCGGAAACGCGCGTGTGGCTTGCCGTTTCGGGTGGTGGATTGCCACGGTGGTCGGGATATGTTGCAGAAGAAGATCTCTTCCCCAGCCCTGCGCCGCGCGCTGAAGGCGGCCCTGTCGCTGCTGTTCGCTGTCGCGTTGGCCATTGTGATCGCCGTTCTCGAAAACCACGGTGGCTCCGGCAAACCGGATTCGAGCGGGCCACCGGCTCCCGACCGCGGCGGTCCGGTGGGGTCGGCGAAGGAGATCAGCGCCCTGCTGGGAAAGCTGAAGGTCGCCGACGAAATGCCGATGACCGGATACGCCCGGGAGCGATTCCCGCACTGGGACACCGAGAAACCCGAGCACGGCTTCGGCGACACCTTCGCGCAATACAGCCTCTGCACCACCCGCGACGTCGTCCTGCTGCGCGATGCGACCGGGCCGGTGAAGCTGGATCCGAGCAGCTGCAAATTGACCGTCGGCACCAATGGCGGCTGGCGCGATCAATACGGGGTCATGGACAAGAAGACCAATGCCCTCAAACCCTATAAGTGGACCACCGATTCGTCGGGCCTGGACATCGACCACATCGTGGCGCTGGCCGAGGCCTGGCGTTCGGGCGCGGCGAAGTTCGACGACGACACCCGCCGCCACATCGCCAATGACGCACTGAACCTGGTGATTTCCGACCCCACCGCCAACCGCTCCAAGGGCGATCAGGATCCGTCGAGCTATCTGCCGCCCGGGAATTTCCGGTGCGCCTATATCGGCCGCTACATCCAGGTGAAAGTAAAGTACGGATTGAACGTCGATGCCAAAGAACAGTCCGCGCTGCAGACCGCGGTGGCGGACTGCGCCAGCAAGGGAGAGTTCACATAGTCGCCATCGTCGAAATCCGTAGCGAGGCAGCCGTCATGACCCGGGAAGAGGGAACGGTCTCCGGGGATCTCGATGTGACGCTGGATTATGCGGGCCATGGGCTGGTGCGCTATCGCGGCACCGCCACTTGGTACACGATCGGCAATCTGGAGGACGAGGAACCGCGCAGCTGGGACAGCGTCGAGGAACTGGCCACCGCCATCGAGAACGAGAGCGGTGGCCGCGACGCCGCGGGCAATGTGGTGCCGTTCGAGGCGTGAACGTTGATCGCTAGTCGCGCACGGCCTTCCTAGTCGTGCACGGTCTTCAGGACCTCGGCTCGCGCTTTGACCGCGTCGGTCATGTCGGTGAATCCGGTGGTCAGGGCGCGGCCCAGCAGCCCGGAGACCACCGGTGCGAGTGGGCCGTTCAGCTGGAAGTGAGAGAAGTAGCGGGTCCGGCCATCCTCGAGCGCGGTCACGGTGTGCGAGCGCTCGCTGCTGAGCAAGCCCAACGGCATGGGCTTCATGTTGTAGCTGAATTCCTTACCCGGCGTATGGGTCCGGATGAACTCCCGCTGCTGCTTCGGCTTCGGCCCGACCAGCCGCACCTTCATATCGATCGGCGACCCCGGTTCGAGGGTGGTCTTGCACTCCATGCAGAAGGGGTTCCACTCCCCGTACTTGTCCACATCGGTGAGCACCTGCCACACCAGCTCGGCGGGCGCGTCGATCTCCACGGTCTTATCGATGACGAAGGCCATGGGGGAACAATACTGAAACCAGTTCCAGAACGTCGCCCATGCCCTCCCGCTACGGTCGAGCCATGACCCTCGCCGACCGCTACCCCCTCCTCTACGCCCCCGCCCGCTGGGAGTGGGGCGGCCTCGACGTCCAATTCTCCACCGACCTCCCACCCGACGAGCTCGTGACGAATATTCACGTCGTCTGCTTCGTCGGCGACCGCGTACTTCTCTGCCGCGACGATCGCGACATCTGGATCCTCCCCGGCGGCACCCGCGAAGCCGGAGAATCCGTCGAATCCTGCGTGATTCG
Organism: Nocardia sp. CDC160; assembly: GCF_035818795.1. Lineage (NCBI taxonomy): Bacteria > Bacillati > Actinomycetota > Actinomycetes > Mycobacteriales > Nocardiaceae > Nocardia > Nocardia sp. CDC160. The sequence continues at coordinate 414,321 of NZ_JAYKYT010000004.1, forward strand.
CGAGCTGGCCGAGGAGGCCGGTGCCGAATTGGCAGGCCCCCTGCGCCCTTTCGGCGCCCACTACGCAACCACCGACCGCCCCACCCCCTACCGCCCTTGGCAGCCCCATCCCCATAAGGCATGGCTCTGGTGCACAGCCGACGTCCATCTGACGGGCACCCCCACGAATCCCGATGACGCCGAACACATCCTCGAAGTAGCCCTCTTCCCTCTCCCCGAAGCCCTCTCCCGAGCCGAGTCCGACGGCCCCCACCTCCCCGACCTCCTCACCCTCGCCGCCTCCCTCCACTAACCCGACGACCATGCAATCCAGCAGCCACCTTCTCGACGTTTACCTGCCGAATTGCATGCTCGTCGGGAATGGGGGCACCGGCGGCGCGGAGGGCGGCGGCTGCGCGGGTGAGGATGGTGCGGGGGTGGGTGTGGAGGTGGGTGGAGGAGACTCGGATTATGGTCCAGCCGAGGGCGGTCAGGCGGGCCAGGCGGTCGATGTCGTGGGCGTACTGGCGCTTGTCGGTCCAATGCTGGGCACCGTCGTACTCGACTGCCACCTTCCATTCGGGCCAACCCATGTCCAGCCGGGCTACGAAGCGTCCGTCCTCGTCGTATACCTCGATCTGGGTGGTGGGTCGCGGAAACCCGGCTGCCAGCAAGAGAAGTCGCGTTCTGGTCTCCTGGGGTGATTCGGCCCCGGCATCGACGTAGCCGATTACCTCTCGCAGCCTGGCGTTCCCGCGGGCGCGCGGATGATCGAGACAGATATCGAGAATTCGACCAGGTACGAGTCCCGTCACATGACAGAGCGAATCCAGCACCGCCACAGCCTTTTCGAAACGCAGCCGACGACCGAGGTCGTATCCGGTCCGCTCGGCGGAGGTTACGCGCACACCGTCGATCGATACGACCTCCTGCGGCAGCAGCTCATACTGCCTGGCAACAACTCCAACCGGGGCGCGAGTGATGTTGGGTCCCGACAACTCGGCGGGTTCTTCGGCGAACCACTTCACCCCATGCATGACGAGCGCCGAAAACCCCACCAGCACAGCCTTATCCCCGCCCCAGAACGCCGCGGCCAGCATTCGCCCCCGCGCATCCAACTCGACCCCCTTCGGCATATAGATGCCCGGATGCACCAGCCGGTAGTCCTTATCCAGCGCATGCCGGGTGACGATCCCCTCCCGCAGCGCATGCTCTCGCCGAATCAGCCCCTCAACCCCCATCCCCGAATTCTCCCGCCCGCCTCCCTACGCCACCCGCGACTCCCCAACTTCGCACCCCCTTCCCACGAGCATGCAATCCGGCAGGAGTCTTCTCGATGTTTACCTGCTGGATTGCATGCTCGTGAGGCTCGGGCGGCTTGCTGGCGGGTGGTCAGATGGTTTCGGGGCGTAGGCCTATGCCGCCGAGGTAGGCGGTGAGGGCGGAGAGGAGGGGGAAGCGGTCGATTAGGCGTAGGGGGGTGGGGACGGTGGTCAGGGTGGCGGACAGGGCGGGTTCTAGGAGCATGGCGTGTTCGGAGAGTTGGGATTTTTGGGTGAAGGCGGTGGGGAGGTGGCGGCGGCGTTGGACTTTCGCGAGATCGGAGTCCGTCAGGGTGCCGGTGCGGAGGGGTTCGGCTAGGAGGCGGGCGGCGGCTACCGCGTCTTGGATGGCGAGGTTGACGCCGACGCCGCCTACCGGGGACATGGTGTGGGCGGCGTCGCCGAGGCAGAGCAGGCCGGGGCGGTGCCAGGTGGGGAGGCGGCCCATGGTGACGTTCAGGAGTTTGACGTCGTCCCAGGAAGTGATCGTGGCGAGGAGGTCGGGGGACCAGCCGAAGAGTTGGGCCAGTTCGTTTCGTAGCCAGGGGATTCCCTTGGCGCGTAGGCGGGCGTCGGCGCCCTTTGGGATGAGGTAGGAGGTTTGGTAGTAGTCGCCGCGGTCCATGGTGACGGCGGCGCGACCGTTGGCGAATCGGGCGAAGACCTGGGAATCGTGGTGAGCGCCCGCCTCGGCAGGGATGCGCAGCCACCAGACGTCCATGGGGACCTCGAACATGCGCTGATGGAGTCCGGCCGCCGCGCGGGCGGCGGAATCGCGGCCGTCGCAGGCCAGGACGAGATCGGTGGCGAGGGTTTCGACGGTGCCGTCCGGATTTCGCAGTTCGACGCCGGTGACGCGGCCGGATTCGGTGCGCAGGCCGGTGAATTCGGTCGCCATGCGCAGGGTGAAGGTCGGTTCGGCGGACGCCGCGGCGGCGAGCAGGTCGAGGAAGTCCCACTGCGGGACCATGGCGATGTAGCGGTGCGGGCCGGGGATGCGGCTGAAATCGGCTGCCACGACGGTGCGGTCGGCGACATGCATGCGCATCCGCTCGAGCTTGCGGTGCGGGAGCCGGGCGAACCGCTCCCCCAGGCCGAGCCGGTCCAGCAGGCGCAGCGTCGAGGGATGGACGGTGTCGCCGCGGAAGTCGCGCAGGAAGTCCTTGTGCTTCTCGAGCACCGTGACCTTGACCCCGGCGCGGGCGAGCAGCAGCCCGGCCATCATGCCCGCCGGTCCGCCGCCGACCACACAGCACTGCGTGAATTCCATTGCGCCCACTCCATTCCCACCGTCCGGATTGACTACTACAATAAGTAGTAATCAATCCGGACGGTTCTGCGCAAGGGGAATCGACTACGGGCAGAGAGCGTCGCTCAGCAGGGCGAGCCAGTTGGGTTCCTTCGACGAGGAGTCGTTCATGGCGATGGTTACCCCCCCGGGAGTCTCGGGTCGCACCGGAGATGGTGATGTAACCGGTGATTTCTCCGGAGTGGCCGAAGAACTCTGTGCCGCAGGAGAGTTGGGCCGCGCCGATGCCGAGACCGTAGTCGAGTCCTGTGCCGTCCGCGCGGGGCTGTGTCGCGAGCATGTCGCGTAACTGTGCGTCGGCGAGGATCTTTCCGGCGAGGAGGGTCAGGTAGAAATTGTTGAGATCGTTGCCGGTGGAGATGAGGCCGCCCGCGGACCAGGCGATCGATGGCTCGGAGCGGGTGACGTCGGTGGGTGCGCCGTCTACCGTCATATAGCCCTGCAGGTGCGGGCCCCGGAATCCGGTCTCGCCCGGGCCGGGGAGGTAGGTGTCGGTGAGGTGATTCGGGGTGGTGATTCGGCCGGTCAGTTCGTCGGAATAGGTTCTGCCGGTGACCTTCTCGACCAGCATTCCGGCGACTATGAAGTTGGTGTTGGTGTACTTGAACCGCTGCCCCGGCGCGAACTGGGCGGGCTTGCGGAGTGCGAGGGCGATCTCCTGGGCCGGGGTGAAGGTGCGGCCGTTCGCGACGGCTTGGACCTCGTCGACCTCGGGTTCGTTCGACATTTCGGGTAGTCCGCTGCGGTGTTCGAGAATCTGGCGCACCGTGATTGCCCGGCCGTCCACGCCATCGCCGGTCAGCAACCCCGGCAGATAAGTGTCGACAGATTCATCGAGTCGGATCTTCCCCTCCGAGACCAGTTGCATAATGATCGTCGCCGCAAAGGTTTTGGAGATACTGCCGACCCGAACCTGCTGCGGCGGGGCCATGGGAATCGGTGTCCCCTTCGCGCGGTCGGCAACCCCGGCCGTCAGCGTCACCGTCTGCCCATTCTCGGTGAGAGTGGCGACCACACCGGGCATCCCGTCTCGCACCATCCCATCGATATCGGCCCGAACCTTGTCAACCCGCTTGGCCGACACCGCCATTGGCGTCGTCGACACCGTCCGCGGCCCCTCCGTCGACACGCTCGCACACCCCGCCGCGCCCAGAAGCGCCAGCACTGTCACCGTCGGCACGATTCGCATATCTAGACGGTAGGGACGGCCACTGCCCCGGACATCCGGACAACCCCTGAGACCGTCCCTGAGAATCCACCCGGATATCACCGCCGGTGCTTATGGCCCGTCACTATTGATCTCTTGAAGCCGCGGCACGTATCCGTCTGGCCACCGAGTACCAGCATCGACCTTCGCGTCCCCAACATCGGTCCGCGTCAGTTTCGCATCGAACACGCGCAACTCGGTCGCACTGGCCATGTGCGGCTTCATATCGGCCCCGGCGGTGGCCACGGTGCCAGGCGTGGCCGCGAAGTGAGCATCTCGCAGATCAGCGCTGTGGAGCATGGCGTCCGTCAGATCGGCACCCATGAAGTGTGCTCCCTGAAGGTCCGCGAACGGTAGCTGGGTGTCGACCATTGTTGCGCCGGAGAAGTCGGCGTCCTTCAGATGCGCGGAGCTGAGCAATGCCTGTGTCAAATCCGCATCGCACAACGAGGCAAAGGGCAGCATTGCCTCGGATAGCTCCGCGTGGTTGAGGTTCGCCTTGTCGAGTTGCGCCCGCGTGAGATTCGCGCCGGTAAGGTTGGTCCGCTGCAAATTTGCATGGGACAGGTCGGCTTTCGACAGACACGCGTGCCTCAGGTCGATGGATTCCGGGCCGCCTGCGGTGCGTCGCCCGATCACGGTCAGCACCGATTGGATGTCGACCGGAAGGTCGGGGCCGTCGACCTTGCCGCAGTCCGCATTGTCCGGAGAATGGGTCCGGACGAAGGCGCTGAGCACCTCGAAGATCGACGCTCGATCCTGCGGCGAATCTTTCGTCAGGCGCTCCAGTGAATAGATGCCGCCCAGCCGGATGTCCAGTCCTGGATTACCCAGTTGCTCAACGGCCTTCGAGAAGCGTTCGGTGAGGGCGGTCTGCCTGGCGAGGCTGTACTGGTCATTGGTGGCGTGCAGTGATTGGCTTGTGAACCACAGTGCAGTGACAGCCGCGATGGTCGTGGTGATCGACGCCAGCCTGGTCCAGCCTCCCCAGCTGACCCAGGCGTGTGTGATTCGGCGCAGTCGCGTGCGACTCGTATTCGGTTGACGTAGCGATGTGATTCGATTCGGCCGACGCCGCGCGCCAACCGCCCCCCGGTTTGCTTTCACGCGATGATGATCCACCAAAAGTGTTGTGACGCCGAGTGATTTATTGGCCTTCGGCCGGGCGCACTCCGGTGATCGGTTGGGCGGTGGCCTTGGCGATGCGTGGGAGTTCGGCGGTGATTTCTGCGGTCGGCACGCGGGCGCCGTCGAACATGGAGACGACCAGGTCGGTCTTGTCGATGTCCCAGGTTCCGGCGATGCGGCCGCCGACCAGAACCAGGGGCGAGATCCACCCGGCGGTGCGGCTGACCTTGGCGCGGTGGTCGGCGGGGAGGAGGATCGGGTCGGCGGTGCCTGGGCCGAGGACGTACTGATCGAATTGGCCGAGCAGATGAACCTCGGAATTGGGCTTGGTGGCGGCCAATTCGTCGAGGTGTTCGGTGAGGAAATAGCCGGTTCGGCCTTCCACCTCGATTTCGGTGAGCTCCGAACTCAATTCGGAGAACCAGCGGCGCACAGTCGGTTTGCTGAGGAAACCGCGGGTCAGCCAGTTGTTGAAGGTCTCCGGTGTGGAGGGGCCGTATGCGCCGAGGTAGGCGCGGATCACGAGCGGGGCGGCGAGGTCAGGGTCCGGGATGCCCTGCCAATCGGGGATCAGGTGGGCGGGGTTGCCGAATGTGACTGCGGTGCCGCGGCTCTCGCCGTAGCAGAGGGCACCTTGCCAGGCCAGCGGCTTGAGCATGGAACCCCACCCGGAACGCAGATGTGTCTCCAACGGCTGAAAGCGCGGTTCGGAGACCAACTCCCCCACCAGTTCATCCCGCGTCAGCACCCGACCGTCGAGAATTTCCCCGACCGCCTTCACCAGTGCGGCCACATCCTCCGGCGTCGCCCCGGAAGCCTTGGTCCACGCCGGTTTCTCCCACGTCCGCGCCGACCCCATCAGCGACAGCGCCGCCGCCCCCAACTCCGGCGGCAGCGCATGCAGCGTCCCCCGCATGGCCCACGTCTTGATCAACGCACCCGTACCCAGCGCCTCGACCACCGCCCCGGGCTTCCCCACCGAACGCCGTAGCGCCACAGCGGTTTCCGCCGCCGAGGTCACCTGCGCCTGCACCCCACACAACCGCTCGGCGACACCAACGGCATCCAACCTGGTCCGCGGATCCACGAACTGCCGCCGCACCCGCCAGCCGAACACCTGATCCCACGAAACCCGCACCACGCCTCCTGCCCTTGCAATAACCGCTGGCCACAGCCTACGGCCGAGCCCCGACACCGCCCCGGTCAGCCCGCGAGGAGCTCCCGCAGGTCGCCGAGGTCACCTGCACTCCGCACAATCGCTCGGCGATAGCGGACGGCATCCGACCCCCTCCACCCGTGGTGGTCAGGATGCGGTCGCCTATAGGCCCTGAATACGGCTGGACGGGCTCGGACTGCGCCGCACCCTGCGTGGCGCAGTCCGAGCCAGCCGCCAGCCAAGCCGTGCGTCGAGCGAATCCCTGGACTGGGCAGCGGAACCGACGGGAACCGTCGTTTGGAGCTGGTTCGTGCAGGAATTGGCCCGCGCGCGGCAAACCCTCAGAGGCGTTCGATGAGGGTGGCGTTGGCGAGGCCGCCTGCCTCGCACATGGTCATGAGGCCGTAGCGGCCGCCGGTTTGTTCGAGGTGGTTGAGCATGGTCGTGAGGATGCGGGTGCCGGAGGCGCCGAGGGGGTGGCCGAGGGCGATCGCGCCGCCGCGGGGGTTGAGTTTGGCGGGGTCGGCGCCGAGTTCGTGGGCCCAGACCAGGGGCACGGGGGCGAAGGCCTCGTTCACCTCGTAGACGTCGATGTCGTTGATGGACAGTCCCGCCCGGGCCAGGACCTTGCGGGTGGCGGGGATGACCGCGGTCAGCATGAGCAGCGGGTCGTCGCCGGTGACCGCGAAGGAGTGGAAGTGGGCGCGGGGCTTCAGGCCGAGTTGGGAGGCCTTCTCCTCACTCATGATCAGGGCCGCGGACGCACCGTCGGTCAGCGGGGAGGAGTTGCCCGGGGTGATGGACCATTCGATTTCCGGGAACCGGGCCTTGAATTCGGCATCCACGAACGCGGGCTTCAGTCCGGCCAGCCCCTCGACGGTGGTGCTGGGGCGAATCGTCTCATCGGCGGTCAGGGTGCCCGCGGCGACGAGTTCGTTGTCGAAGCCGCCGGATGCGGCCGTGGCGGCGGCCAATTGGTGCGAGCGGGCCGCGAATTCGTCCAGGGCCGCGCGGTCGAACTTCCACCGCGCCGCGATCACCTCGGCCGAAATGCCCTGCTGCACAAGCCCGTCCGGGTACCGGTGCGCGATCGGCCCACGATTGGCGTCCTTGCCCTGAGCGTTGGAGAACATCGGCACCCGTGACATGGACTCCACACCGCACGCGATGGCGATGTCGTAGGCCCCGGCGATCACGCCCTGCGCGGCGAAATGCGCGGCCTGCTGTGAGGATCCGCACTGTCGATCCACGGTCGTGGCGGGTACCGCCTCCGGAAATCCGGCCGCCAGCACCGCCGTGCGCGAGATATTGAACGCCTGCTCGCCGCTCTGCGTGACGCAACCGCCGATCACATCATCGACGAGCGCGGGATCGATTCCGGTCCGCTCGATCAGGCTCCCCAGCACGCCCGAGAGCAGTGTCGCCGGATGGACTTCCGACAGGCCGCCACCGATTTTCCCCTTTCCGGAGGGGGTGCGGACGGCGTCGACGATGACGGCGGAGGTCATGACTTCTCCTTGTTCCCACTGGACAAGCCGGATGTGAATTCCGGTTAACATATGCACTGTACCGCACCGCCGGGCGCGCCAACAGCCACGCGGTTTTTCGCCTCCCGGACGGCGTGATTGGGTTGCTAGCCTTTAACTGTGACTTCGACACGCAAGCGCGACCCCGAACCCTTCTGGGACCTCGACATGCGGTTGTCCGCGGTGCTGTCGGCCTTGGCGGGATTCATCGGCGCGGCCGCGTACACCCATTCCGCGGGCTACTTCGTCACCTTCATGACCGGCAATACCGAACGCGCGGTCCTGGGCAATTTCTCCGGCGATCACGTTCTCGCCGCCGGTGCGGCAGCCATCATTGTTTGCTTCGTGGCCGGGGTCTTCGTGGCCTCGATCTGCCGCCGCCACTGGTGGACCAACCATCCGCACGGCGCGACCATGCTCACCACGGGCGCGCTGCTGGCCGCCGCCGTGGTCGACACCTTCATGGACGAGCGCGGAATCGGCCTGGCCCCGATCCTTTTCGTGGCCTTCGGCATGGGCGCGCTGAACACCTCGTTCGTGAAGAACGGCGAGGTGTCCATCCCGGTCAGTTACGTGACCGGCACACTGGTGAAATTCGCGCAGGGCCTGGAACGGCACATTGCCGGTGACGGCGATGCCCGCAACTGGCTCGGCTATGCGACGCAATATTTTTCGTTCGCGCTCGGCGCGCTCATCGGCGGTCTCGTATCCCTGGTGATCGACGGCTATTACATGCTCAACGCGGCCTTCCTCGGCTCGCTGATCGTGGCCACCTACACCTGGCGCGCCGATATTCGCTGGGTGCGGCGGAATATGCGAATCTCCGCCGACGAGGACTGAGATATGTCACAGCCGCGCAACACATAGCTAATTGAGCGAAATTCGTCCTATCTGGTCATATTCTGACGACCATGACAACCAGCAAAGAGGGAGTTTACGAGGGGCCGGTCCAAGCACTGGCCCGCAGTGCGTGGCAGTCGATCCTGGTCACCGGTCTGCTCTCGGTGGTGCTGGGCATCCTGGTGCTGGTGTGGCCCGGACCCACCCTGGTCGTCGCCGGTGTCCTGTTCGGCATCTACCTGGTCGTGTCGGGTCTGTTCCAGCTGATCGCGGCCTTCGGTCTGCACATCAGCACCTGGATGCGGGTGCTGTCGTTCATTACCGCGATCCTGTCCTTCATTCTGGGTTTCTTCTGCTTCCGCAATGAGTTCCAGGCCATCGGCCTGTTGGCCCTGTGGATCGGCATCACCTGGATCTTCCGCGGCACCGCGACCCTGGTGGCCGCGATGTCCGATCTCGCGCTGCCGGGCCGGGGTTGGCAGGTCCTGTTCGGTGTGCTGCTCATCGTCGGCGGCGGTCTGCTGATCGTGGAGCCCTTCCGCTCCATCACCGCGCTGGTCCTGGTGGTCGGCTGCTGGCTGATCGCCATCGGCCTGTTCGAGGTGATCACGGCCTTCCAGGTGAAGAGTCGCGCCAAGGATGTGCCCGCGGGCCTCTGACCCAGCACCGTACGGCGGTCGCCCTACCCGGGCGGCCGCCGTTTCCTATTGTGCGACAGTCTCTTTCAGCGTAACCGCTTAGGCCGCTTGTCCATCAGCCGCAGGATCAACGGCGTGAAGATCAACTGCATGGCCAGGTCCATCTTCCCGCCCGGCACCACAATGCTGTTGGGCCGCGACATGAACGAATCGTGCAGCATGGACAGCAGATACGGGAAGTCGATGACCTTCGGATCCGCGAAGCGGATCACCACGAAACTCTCGTCGGCGGTCGGAATGGTCCGGGCGGTAAAGGGATTGGACGTATCCACCGTCGGCACCCGCTGGAAATTCACATAGGTCCGAGAGAACTGCGGGCAGATGTGCTTCACATAGTCGGGCATGCGCCGCAGAATCGTATCGATGATCGCCTCGCTGGAGTACCCGCGTTCGGTCTTGTCGCGGTGGACCTTCTGAATCCACTCCAGATTGATGATCGGCACCACGCCCACCAGTAGATCGGCATACCGGGCCACATCGATGTCCTCGTGCACCGCCGCACCGTGCAGCCCCTCGTAGAACAGTAGATCGCTGCCCGGCGCGAGCTCCTCCCACGGCGTGAACGTGCCCGCGGGCTGCCCGAACGGTTTGGCCTCGTCGTCATCGTGCAGATAACGCCGCACCGCGCCCACGCCCGTCTCCCCGTACTCGCGGAACAGCGTCTCCAACTCGCCGAGCAGATTCGCCTCCGGCCCGAAATGCGAGAAGGTGAGATTGCGCTGCTGTTCGGCTTCGACCATGGCCAGTTTCATCTCGTTGCGATCGAAGCGGTGGAACGAATCCCCTTCCACAATGGCCGCATTGATTCCCTCGCGGCGGAAGATCTCCTGGAAGGTTCGCGTGACGCTGGTCGTCCCCGCACCGGACGACCCGGTGATCGCGACCACGGGATGTTTGACCGACATGGCACCTCCTCGATTGCCGGACACTCAGTGGCGGGACGACCGGAACAGCGAGCGCGAGCCGAACAGGGAGGCATCGAAACTCGGCCCCTCCTCCGGCTCGCGGTGATACCGCTCGATCCGCTCGACCTCATTGCGGGACCCGAAGATGAACGGGATCCGCTGATGCAGCTCCTCGGGCACCACGTCCAGCACCCGCTCGTGCCCGGTGGTGGCCGCACCCCCGGCCTGCTCGACGATGAACGCGATCGGATTGGCCCCGTACAGCAACGACACCCGGCCCGGGCGATCCGGATTCCGGGTGTCGCGCGGGTACATGTACAGCCCGCCGCGAGTGAGGATGTGGAAGGTGTCGGCCACCAGCGAGGCGACCCAGCGCATATTGAAATCCCGCCCGCGCGGCCCGTCCACGCCCTCGAGGCACTCGTGGACATAGCGCCGCACCGGCCGCTCCCAGAACCGCTCATTGGCGGCATTGATGGCGAAACCCGAAGTGTCGTCCGGGATTCGCATGCGCGGATGGGTGAGCACGAACGCGCCGACCTCGCGATCGAGGGTGAACCCGTCCACGCCATCGCCGACGGTCAGCACCAGCATGGTGGCGGGCCCGTACAGCGTGAAGCCCGCGCACACCTGCCGCACGCCCGGTTGGAGGAAGTCCTCCCCGGTGGCTTCGCGCCCGTCCTCCGGGGCCCGCAACACACTGAAAATCGTTCCGACGGGCAGATTCACATCGATATTGCTGGACCCGTCGAGCGGATCGAAGGCCAGCAGATACTTCCCGCGCCGATATTCACTGGGCACCGGATGGCATTCGCGCATCTGCTCGGAGACCAGCGCCGAGAGCGGCCCGGTCCACTGCGATTCGGCCACCATGATGTCATTGGCGATGGCATCCATCTTGCGGTGCACGGTGACCGGCAGATTCTCGGCATCGGAAGCGCCCAGGGAGCCGACGATCGCTCCCCGGGTCACTTGATTGCCGATGATTTTGGTCGCGGTGGCGACCACGTTCAGCAGCGCCGAGAACTCACCGGAGGAGCCGGGATGCCGGTGCTCGGACTCGATGGTGTAGCGGGTGAGGGTCTTCAGTCCTTCGGGCACAATCACTCTCAATCGGTCATGGAGAGGCCCCCTCGTCGGCGGACCCGTTCGAGTCCGCAGAGCCGTTGGGGGCGTCCGCGAACACACTGCTGCCGAGGACATCGCTGTCCGTCAGGGTGATCAGATCCTCACGACCGACCGGTCGGTGCAGTTCGACCAGGCGCTTGGCCTGACGCAACCGACACCGGTCGAGGGCATTGCGCACACTGCGCGCATTGGCGAAGCGCGGCCGCGCCATGCGCAGCGCGAGATAGCGCGAAAACGCCTCGGCGGCAGCGGGATCGAAACGGAAATTCTCCTGGCGCACCATCAGTTCGGCAATGGCCATGAGTTCCTCGTGGGTGTAGTCGGGGAACTCGATATGGTGCGCGACACGGGAGGACAGGCCCGGATTGGCGGAGAAGAACGTCTCCATCCGATCCGGATACCCGGCGAAGATCACCACGAGGCTGGTGCGCTCGTTCTCCATTTCCTGGAGGAGGATTTCGATGACCTCCTGCCCGTAATCGCGCTCGTTCTCGGGGCGGAACAGGTAGTAGGCCTCGTCGATGAACAGCACTCCCCCGGCGGCCTTGGCGAGTGCTTCCTTGGTTTTGGGCGCGGTGTGACCGATGAACTGACCGACCAGATCATCGCGGGTGACGGTGTGCACCTTGGGTTTACGGATATAGCCGAGCGCGTGCAGCATCTCGGCCATGCGCAGCGCGACCGTGGTCTTTCCGGTTCCCGGACCGCCGGTGAAGCTCATATGCATGGTCGGGCGGGTAGCCTGGAGCCCGAAGCGCTGACGGGCGCGATCGATCAACAGCAGGGCCGCGATTTCCCGGACACGCCGTTTGACATTCGCTAGGCCGACTAGTTCGGCGTCCAGACGGGCGAGAGTGTCCTCGACGTCCTTGCCCGCGATATCGGTCGACAGATCCAACAGCGCGTCGTCGGGTAGCGGACCGAGGTGGTCGGCCGCCGAATCCTCCGGTCGGGGAGGACCATCGACGGCCGTACCACGCACCGGTGCGGGGCTCGTGACCCCGGGTCGATGCATCTGGAACCCGCCCGCCGGGCGACCGGCTGCAGGCTGCCGGTCGCCCGGAACCGCGGGGCGTTCCGTGCTCACGATATCCTCCCGTTCCGAAACGCGTTCAGCTGCCATACCTTTCGCCCGGCCGATCGTCGGTGGCGTAGGCGTGGAAGCCGTAACGCTGGCGGCGATCGGAGGATTCGGTGCGATCGAGTCGGAAGCCGGGCTCGTGCTCGGGGCGCTGGACCAGGAAGCTCAAGGCCGTGGTCTGACGCCCGTAGGAGGCGTCGTAGGCGTTGACGCGAATGTAGTGGCGCGGGAACGTGGCCCGGCAGGCATTGATCTCGGCGAGCACGCCGTCGGGTTCATCCAGATCGAACAGCGGCAGACCCCACATCTCCCAGTAGTTGTTGCGCGGGTGCGGGTCGTCGGTGTACTCGATGGACACCGGCCAGTTGTTGAGCAGTGCGTAGCGGACCTGGGCGGCGATTTCGGTGTCGTCGAGGTCGGGCAGGTGCGAGAAGGTGCCCTGGCGCAAATGCATTGGTATTCCCTGTCTTTCGCTCGGGCGGTCAGCGCGTGGCGGTGGGGACGGCGTCGGGGGCGTCGGTGGAGGTGTAGTCGAAGGTGACATCACCCCAGGTCGCGAGCGCGACATCGAGCGGGCGGCAGATCTCGGCGGCCTTGCGCAGTACGTCGGGGCCTTCCTTGAGCAGATCGCGACCCTCATTGCGCGCCTTCACGACCGCCTCGAGCGCGACGCGGTTGGCCTCCGCGCCCGCGGCGATGCCCATGGGATGTCCGATGGTGCCGCCGCCGAATTGCAGGATCACGTCATCGCCGAACAGGTCGAGGAGCTGATGCATCTGCCCGGCGTGAATACCGCCGGAGGCCACCGGCATGACACCGGGCAGGCTGGCCCAATCCTGGTCGAAGAAGATGCCGTTCGCCGGATTCATCGGCACATGACCGTCGCGCAGGGTGTCGTAGAAGCCGCGCACGGTGTGCGGGTCGCCTTCCAGCTTTCCGACGACGGTGCCCGCGTGCACGTGATCGACGCCGATCAATCGGCACCACTTGGCCAGCACCCGGAAACTCACACCGTGGGTCTTCTGCCTCGTATAGGTGGAATGCCCGGCCCGGTGCAGGTGCAGCAACATGCCATTGCGGCGCGCCCACTTGGCCATGGACTGCATGGCCGTGTAGCCGACCGTGAGGTCCATCATGATGATCACGCTGCCCAGCGACTTGGCGAACTCGGCACGCTCGTACATGTCCTCCATGTCGGCGGCGGTGACATTGAGGTAATGGCCCTTCAATTCACCGGTTTCGGCAATCGCGCGGTTCACACCCTCCATGGCGAACAGAAAACGATCACGCCAGCGCATGAACGGCTGCGAGTTGATGTTCTCGTCGTCCTTGGTGAAATCGAGACCGCCCTTGCAGGCCTCGTACACCACGCGACCGTAGTTGCGGGCGGAAAGCCCCAATTTGGGTTTCACGGTCGCGCCGAGCAGCGGGCGGCCGTATTTGTTGAGATATTCGCGCTCCATAACGATTCCGTGCGCAGGACCCTGAAAGGTCTTGACATATGCGACGGGAATCCGCATGTCCTCCAGTCGCAAAGCCTGCAATGGCTTGAAGCCGAAGACATTTCCGATGACCGAGGAGGTGAGATTGGTGATCGAGCCCTCCTCGAACAGATCCAGATCGTAGGCGACATAGGCGAAGTACTCCCCCGGCCGACCCGGCACCTCCTCGACCCGGTAGCACTTGCCCTGGTAGCGGTTGTGCGCGGTGAGCCGGTCGGTCCAGACGACCGTCCATGTCGCGGTGGAGGATTCACCGGCCACCGCGGCCGACGCCTCCACCGGGTCCACGCCTTTCTGGGGCGTCACCCGGAACACCGCCAGCACATCGGTGTCCTTGGGTTGATAGTCGGGCGCGTAGTATCCCATCGACGCATACGACTGGACACCCGGATCCCACCGGCTGCGCTGATCATCGTCAGATCCGGCCATCATTCCTCCTGCGAACCGGGTTGGACCACTTGCGATTCCCAGGATGACGGGGCCGTTAACGACAAACAATTCGATTGTTTCTGTTCTCGCTCAACCTTTTCGTCGGGTTTTGCTACCGTTGAGTATGGGTACGGTGAGCGCGGTGCGCATGGAAACCTTTCTCGCCGTTGCCAAGCACTCCAGCATTCGCCGTGCCGCCGCGCAGTTGCACATCACCGAGGCCGCGGCGTCGGCGGCGGTGGCACACATCGAGAAACAACTCGGGGCCAAACTCGTCGCCAAATCCGGGCGGGGTATCGCACTCACCGAGGCGGGGCGGGTGTATGCCGACTACTGCCGCAGCATCCTCGGATTGATGAAGGAGGCGCATGCGGCGGTGCGGGAGGCGGAGACCGGTCGGTTGCGTATCGGGGTGGTGGCGACGGCGGGCGAGTACGTGCTGCTGCGGCTGCTGGCCTCGTTCCGGCAGCGGTTTCCCGATATCGAGCTCGGGCTCTCGATCCAGCCGCGGGATGTGCTGTATCTCGAATTGACCCATCACGAAACCGATCTCGTGGTGGCGGGGCGGCCGCCGCGCGATACCGGGCTGGTCACCCGGGCGCGCCGACCCTGCCAGCTGGTCGTGGTGGGTGCGCCCAAGGCGTGGCCGGACCCGTGCGAGGCCACCTGGCTGCTGCGCGGCAAGGGCTCGGGCACCCGCGACACCACCCTCGCGCTCTTCGATCGGCTCCAAATCCGGCCTCCCACACTGACTCTCGGCACCCACGGCGCGGCCTTGGCCGCGGCCCGGGAGGGGCTCGGCATTACGCTGATCCACTCCGACGCCATTGCCGCCGACCTCGCGGCCGGGCATCTGGAGGTGCTGACCGTCGAGGGCACGCCCCTCAACCGTCCCTGGCACGTCGTCACCACCCGCACCCCGACGCCTGCCGCGCGCCTGTTTCTGTCCCACATCACCGACCCCGATCGTGTCGGAAATGTCGCATTTCGGGGGGTCTGAAACAGAACAAGATCATCTTCAGGCACACTTGACCAGTGCCATTCGACCCCGAGCGAATCCAGCAGGAAGTCATGCTGTGGGTCGACCGCCTCCACCGGGTCGCGCCCCACCCAGCCGCCCAGGTCCCGACCATGATCGCCGACGAAATGGGCCACCTGGACTTCGCGGAACCCTTCTTCCGCGTCACCCCCGAACGCCTGACCTTCGAGGCGTGGGAGCGCAATAAGCAGATCCTCAATTGGCCCACCACCTCGCCCGCCGAGCTGGCCTACTGGATCGTCGACCACCTGGCGAAACAAATCGCCCTGGACACCGTCCACCGCCACAAATCCCGCCCACCCACCCTCGACGCGCGCCGCATCTGGTTCCCCGAATGGCACCGGCTGGTCCACGCCGTCCACCCCGACTGGGGCACCCGCACACTCAGCAATATCAACGGCATCCTCGCCGAATACCCCTTCCACTGACTTGACCTTGCCCCCGAGGGCAAGGTTTACCGTCTGGGCGTGAGGATTGGACAGGTCGCCCAACTGGCCGGGGTCACCCCGAAGGCGATTCGCCGCTACGAGGCCATGGGCCTGGTCGCGCCCGAGCGTTCGGGCAACAACTATCGCGAGTACTCCGACGCCGATGTCCGCCTGATCCGCGAGATCAGGACGCTGAGCCGCCTCGGGATACCGGTCGAGGAAACCCGGCCGTTCCTCGACTGCCTGGCCACGGGGAGCGATCACGTCGACGACTGCCCGGCCGCGCTGGCGGAGTACCAGCGGGCAATCGACGAAATCGACTCCCGCATAGCGGCTTTGACCGAACGGCGACAAGCCCTCACCACTCGCCTCCGCGAAGCCGCCTACCGGAACAGTCGAGTCGCCACCCCGCCCGCAGAGCTGATGACATTGCCACCGGACCTACCGATCCCGGTCGACGACGGCGCGGCCGCGCACCTCCCCGGTATGCCCATGCCGCCGCTTCGCCTGCGATCAACCACGGGTGCCATGGTCGATCTCGGTGCGCTACCCGCAGGCCGCACGGTCGTTTACCTCTACCCGTTGACCGGCCGCCCCGACGCCGACATCCCCACCGGCTGGAACGAGATCCCCGGCGCTCGCGGCTGCACCCCCGAAGCCTGCGGTTTCCGCGACCACCACACCGAGCTCCTGGCAGCCGGTGCCGCGGCGGTCTTTGGCCTGTCCTCCCAGGAGACCGCCTACCAGCAGGAGGTCGTCGAGCGACTCCGCCTCCCCTTCGCGATGCTCTCTGATCCGGATCGGACCCTGGCGGCCGCCCTCACACTCCCGACGTTCGAGGCAGTCGGTGAGACCCTCTACAAACGCTTGACCCTGATCGTGCGCGACGGAGTGATCGAGCACGTCTTCTATCCCGTGTTCCCGCCCGATCGCCACGCCCATCAAGTACTGGAGTGGTTGCGCCGCTTTCCCGTGACCCTGCCGTAGCTAACCGGTGGCTACCATGGGTCGGCGTGTCTTCTTACGCTCGTCGGCGAACAGGAGATCTCATGCGAGGCACTGTTTTACATGCCCCCTTCGATATTCGCTTCGAGGAACGGCCCGATCCACGGATCGAGGCGCCGACCGATGCGATCATTCGCACCGTGGCGACCTGCGTGTGCGGGTCCGACCTGTGGAACTACCGCGGGATCAATCCGGTGACCGAGCCCCGGCCGATCGGGCACGAGTACGTCGGGATCGTCGAGGAGGTCGGGGCGGCGGTCACCTCGCTGCGGGCCGGGCAGTTCGTGGTGGGCGGGTTCGCGTACAGCGACAACACCTGCCCGAACTGTCGACACGGTATCCAATCCGCTTGTCTGCACGGCGGATTCATGAGCACCTGTCAGGCCGAGCTGATTCGGATTCCCCAGGCGGGCGGCACACTGGTCGGGCTGCCCGAGCAGCCGGACGCCGGGCTGGTGCCCAGCCTGCTGACCCTGTCGGATGTCATGGGAACCGGGTGGTATGCGGCGGTGGCCGCGGAGGTGCGGGCGGGGTCGACGGTGGCCGTGGTGGGTGACGGCGCGGTCGGGCTGTGCGGGGTGCTGGCCGCGAAAGAGCTAGGGGCCGAACGGATTATCGCCATGAGTCGGCATGAGAACCGGCAGAAGCTGGCGCTCGATTTCGGGGCCACCGATATCGTGACCGACCGCGGTGACGAGGGCGTCGCCCGAATCAAGGAGCTCACCTCCGGAGTCGGAGCGGACGCGGTGCTCGAATGTGTGGGCACGGCCGAATCCATGATCCAGGCCCGCCGCTCCACCCGGGTCGGCGGCACCGTCGGATTCGTCGGCGTTCCGCACGGGGTGGAGATCTCCGGCGACGAACTGTTCCGTACCCACGTGGGTTTGCGCGGCGGTCCCGCCCCGGTGCGTCGATTCCTCCCCGACCTCATCGGCCGCGTCCTGGACGGAGACATCAACCCCGGCAAGGTCTTCGACCTCACCCTTCCGCTGGAACGTGTCGCGGAGGGCTACGCGGCCATGGATGAACGCCGCGCGATCAAAACTCTTCTGATGCCCTAGTCGAAATTTTCGCGCCCGTGTCGATCCGTCGTGACCTCCGTTCGACCTTGTGGTGAGAGGGTCGGAAGGCGACCCGGAATCAGGAGGACGATCGTGAAGTACATGCTGATCTGGCGGGCCACCGACGAGGGCAGTGCCGCGATGGCGGGATACGACTTCGAGAAGATGCTCGAAATCATGGGGCGGTACAACGACGAGATGATCCGAGCCGGAGTGCTCGTCGCGGCCGAAGGACTGGCCCCGCCGGAGGAGGGCGTGGTCGTGGACTACTCCTCGGAGCCGCCGGTGGTCACCGACGGGCCGTACGGGGAGACCAAGGAGCTCTTCGGCGGGTTCTACATCCTGAATGTGGCCTCCAAGGAAGAGGCAATCGAATGGGCTCGGCGGGCACCGTCGTTCGGGGCGGGATTCAAGACCGAGATCCGGCGGGTCACGACCATCGACGAATACCCGCAGGACAACGAGTGGATTCAGCGGGAACGAGCGTGGCGCGAGGCCACCGGGCAGCTGTGAGTTGTTCCCATGGCTGATCCCACCGGCCGTGAGGCCGTCGCCGCCGTGTGGCGCATCGAGTCCGCGCGGATCGTCGGTGCGCTCGCGCGCTACACCGGCGACTTCACGCTGGCCGAGGACCTCGCGCAGGAGGCCTTGGCCGAGGCGCTGGTGACCTGGCCGCGGGAAGGCGTGCCGCGCAATCCCGCCGGATGGCTGCTCACGGTCGGGCGGCGGCGGGCCATCGATGGTTTTCGCCGCCGGGCCGCGCTCGACGATCGGTACGCCGCCCTCGCCCGGGAGCTGGGCGAGGGCGGGGTCGCCGCCGGTGGCCCGCCCGCGGAAGCGGCCGAAACACCCTGGGATCCCGACCAGATCGACGATGATGTGCTCGCGCTCATCTTCATCGCCTGCCATCCCGTGCTGTCGCGGGAGGCACGGATCGCGCTCACACTGCGCGTGGTGGGCGGTCTGTCCAGCGACGAGATCGCCAAGGCGTTCCTCACACCGACCGCGACCGTGCAGGCTCGAATCACCCGGGCGAAGAAAACCCTTGCGGCAGCGCGTGTTCCGTTCGCCGTGCCCTCGGTGGAGGAGCGGCGCGAACGCCTGGGTTCGGTGCTCAGCGTGGTGTACGTGATCTTCACCGAGGGCTCCTCCGCCACCTCCGGCGACGATTTGATCCGATTCGACCTCGCCGGTGAGGCGCGGCGGCTGGCCCGGGTGCTGACCCGGCTGGTTCCCGGCGAACCCGAGGTGCACGGGCTGCTGGCATTGCTGGAACTGACCGCCGCGCGCTTCCCGGCCCGCACCGACGCCGACGGCAACCCGATTCTGCTGGCGCATCAGAATCGCCGCCACTGGGATCGGGCGGCGATTCGCCGCGGCCGGGCCGCCTTGGAACAGGCCTCCCGGGTCGGCCGCGGGCTCGGCGCGTACGGACTGCAGGCCGCGATCGCCGAGTGTCATGCCGTCGCCACCTCGGTCGACACCACCGATTGGGACCGCATCGTGGTCCTCTACGAGGCGTTGGGCCGCCTCGCGCCCTCCCCCGTCGTCGACCTCAATCGCGCGGTCGCGGTCTCCATGGCGCAGGGCCCGGACGCGGCTCTGCCCATCGTCGACGACCTGAAAACGTCCGCCGTCCTGGCCAATTCACACCTGCTCCCGACCGTGCGCGGCGAGCTGCTCCTCCGCCTGGGCCGCCGCGACGAGGCGCGCGCCGAACTCGAACGCGCGATCTCACTCTGCGGAAGCGAACCCGAGCGCATCCTGCTCGCGAAAAAGCTCGCTGACCTGGGTTGATTCCCGCGAATAGGCCGGTGTGACCGGTGAGTGAGCCATCACACCATTTCGTTAGTTAGCCTCATGCAACTATATTGGGACGCTGTTCGTACGTTGACTTGTGGGAGGCTCTGATGGCTGCGGCCCCAACCACCGATGTGGATGCCGGTGATGTCCAGACCATTCGGAGGCGACTCCGGATCGAGCACGATCACCCGCATTACAAGTGGGTCGCCCTGTCGAATACGACGCTGGGCATGCTCATGGTCACCATCAACTCCTCGATCGTGATCATCTCGCTGCCCGACATCTTCCGCGGGATCGATCTGAACCCGCTGGCGGCGGGCAATGTCAGCTATCTGCTGTGGATGATGATGGGCTTCCTGCTCGCGTCGGCGGTGCTGGTGGTCATGTTCGGGCGGCTCGGCGACATGGTCGGGCGCGTGAAGATCTACAACTACGGGTTCGTGATCTTCACGATCGCGGCGGTAGCGTTGTCGTTCGATCCGTTCACGCACGGCGGAGGCGCGGTGTGGTTGATCGGGTGGCGCGTGTTCCAAGGCATCGGCGGTGCGATGCTCATGGCGAACGCGGCCGCGATTCTCACCGACGCCTTCCCGGCCGCGCAGCGCGGGTTCGCGCTCGGCATCAATCAGGTTGCGGCCGTGGCCGGTTCGTTCCTGGGTCTGCTGCTGGGGGGTCTGCTCGCGCAGTGGGATTGGAAGGCCGTGTTCTGGGTGAGCGTGCCATTCGGCATTCTCGGGACGGTGTGGTCGTACCGGTCGCTGCACGACAATGGTCAGCGCAATGCCGGATCGCTCGATATTCCGGGGACCGTCACCTTCGCGGTTGGTTTGACCGCGTTGCTGACCGGCATCACCTATGGCATTCAGCCGTACGGGGATTCGAATACCGGCTGGTCCAACCCGTGGGTGTTGCTCGCGGTGTTCGGTGGGCTCGCGGTGCTGGCGTTGTTCTGCTGGATCGAGACCAAGGTCGCGCAGCCGATGTTCCATCTGTCGCTGCTCAAGATTCGCGCGTTCGGGCTCGGCAATCTGGCCGGGTTGATGTCCTCGCTGGGTCGTGGCGGTCTGCAGTTCATGCTGATCATCTGGTTGCAGGGGATCTGGCTGCCGCTGCACGGGTTCGACTACGAGTCGACGCCGCTGTGGGCGGGTATCTACCTTTTGCCGCTGACCGTGGGATTCCTTGTGGCGGGGCCGGTTTCGGGCAGGCTGTCCGACCAGTACGGGCCGCGGTTGTTCGCGACGCTGGGCATGGCGATCACCGCGGTGACGTTCGTGCTGCTGGTGGTGTTGCCGGTCGACTTCTCCTACTGGGCGTTCGCGGTGATCATCGCGCTCAACGGTCTGGGTTCGGGAATGTTCGCCTCCCCCAATACCGCCGAGGTCATGTCGGCGGTGCCCGCCTCGCAGCGCGGTGTCGCCTCCGGTATGCGCGGCACGCTGCTCAATGGCGGTATGGCGCTGTCGATCGGGGTGTTCTTCTCGCTCATGATCATCGGCTTGTCCAATACGTTGCCGGGGGCGATGAATTCGGGTCTGCAGGAGCAGGGTGTGCCCGCGAATGTGGCGGCGGAGATCTCGGGTCTGCCTCCGGTCGGCAGCCTGTTCGCGGCCTTCCTCGGCGTGAATCCGATCCAGGCGCTGCTCGGTCCGACCGGCATTCTCGACCACCCCGGCGTGCACAAGGACGTGCTCACCGGTCAGGAGTTCTTCCCGCACTTGATCTCCGGACCGTTCCACTCGGGTCTGGTCGTGGTGTTCCTCGGCGCCGCGATTATGATGCTGATCGGCGCGGCGGCCTCCTGGTTCGCCGGTAGCCCGAAAGTTGCGGACGAGGCCGCCGAACTTCGCGAAGCCGCCCGCGAGGGAATCTGACACGGAGGAGAGGACCCTGCCCGAGCCGACCAGCGTCGCCGACCCCGACCAGCTCACCGAAGCAGCTGAGCTGTACCACACCATCGGCCGCGTCATCCGACTGCTGCGTCACTCGGGCGACCTCGGGTCCCTCAGCCCCGGCGCCGCCTCCGCCCTGGCCACCGTCGCCCGCTCCGGCCCCCTCCGCCTCGGCGACCTGGCCAACATCGAACGAGTAAGCGCCCCAACCATGTCCCGCATCGTCACGGGCCTGGAGAAGTCGGGTTACCTGACCCGGGAAGCAGATCCAGAGGACGGTCGCGCCCAACTCCTATCCGCGACCGACGCCGCCCACAACCTGGTCACCGGCCTCACCTCAGCCCGCATCCAACGCTTCGCCGCAGCCCTCGACCACCTGACCCCGGACCAGCGTGACGCAGTCAAGTCCGGCCTGACCACCCTCATCGAGGCCCTCGACCAGCAGCGCTGACGGCCCGGCCGCGGCGGTCATCGGCATCTTCGGGACGGCGCAAACCAAGGGCCGGTAGGATTCCTGGTATGAAAGCCAATACGTCGATTTCCATCGATGACAAGGTCCTCGACAAGGTTCGGGCGGTTGCCGCCGCTGAAGGTGAAGGGATCAGCGCGTTCATGGAGCGCGCCGCTCGTCGGGAATTGATGTACCAGGCCGGTCAGGCCGTGACGGACTCACAGCGGCGGCGCGGTATCGATATCGAGGCAAAGGCGTTGGCAGACCTCGCCGCCGCCGAGGCCGCACAGTCCCGTGAGGCGCGGTAGTGGCGGTCTTGCGCGGCGAGATCCGTTCATATCTGCCGGGGATCTCCGGGCGCGACAAAGCGAGCTCATTGTCCGGGGAGAAGGTGCTCGTGATCTCCAATGATGGCGCGAACCGGACATTGCAGACAGCGGTGGTGCTGCCGGTGGAGGATCAAATCGATCCCGAATTGGCCCCTGCGGCTTTGAGTCTGGTGATTCCGTTGGGTGACCTCGATCCCATCCCAGGTGGTGCGATACTCACCTACTGGCCGAAGACAATTCCGATTTCGTGGTTCACCGAACCGATTGGAATGGTTAGCAAAGCGACGATGCGGCAGGTATTCGCTGCGCTTGTCGACTACGTCGGCGAGTAGACAGCTCCGTCCGTGGCCCGCCGAACGCCCGAGTCACCGTGATCCCATATCGGCAGGGGAATCGGGCGGGATGAGCCAGCGGGCGAAGGTTTGTTCTGGGTCGACGGTGATGATGTCGGCTCGCTCCACGAGAGCCTTTGGGACCGTGGCGTTCTCGAAGTGATCGAGACTCGGCACGATCACCGCGTCCACCCCCAAGTTCGCCACCAACACCCGCAACCGATGCACCGGGCGATCGGTGTGTGGGCGGAACACAGCAATCTTCCGCAGGTCATACCCCAGCCGCCCCGCCAACGTCCGAATCCGCACCTCATCCCACTGCCGCCGCGCTCCCGACACATCCTGCCGGATATAACCGATTGCCCCCGGGTTCATGGGTCTGCCCTCTCAGTGGTGGGTGGTGCTCGCCGGAATGGAAATGGTGGGTTCAGCTTCGGCCCACAGGAATTCGGCGGCAATGGCACTTTTGCGGGGGTCGGGCGAGAAGTGCCACAGATCGGGTCAGTATTCGAGGTGGATGAGGTCTGCTAGAGAGCGCATGTCTGGAGTGAGGGTGCGGCGTTTGCCGATGAGGCGGGCGAGGAGGTCCTTGGCGAGGCGTTGTTCGATCAGCCAGGGGCGGGCTTCTCGGGAGAGTTGGAGGAGGATGTCCAGCGCGGGATCGGGGTGGTGGAGGTCGAGGCGGGCCTGTGCGACATCGAGCAAGTGGCGGTTGCGGTTGTCCGAGGTGGGGCGCAGGCCGGTCGGCACTTCGCGGGCCAGGTGCAGGGCGAGGTCGGGGCGGTCGTCGATGACGGCATTCTCGACCCGCTTCATGGCCACGGTGGCCGGGCCGAAGAGGGTCCAATAATCCTGGCACTCCGCCTGTTCCCGGGTGACAGCCACCGCGGCGGCTTGGGCCAAGCGCATCATGCCGTCCGCGTCGTCGGGGCGGTTGTCGCGGACGGCGGCGGCCGAGCCACGCATCAACAGCCATCCCCAGGTGGAGAGTTCTCGTTCGGAGGCGGTGGACATTCGCGGCTCGATCTGGTCGGCCCAGCCGATCGCGAGCTGGTCCACCTGTTGAAATCGTCTCTCCACCAGCAAGAGCCAGCACATCGTGACGACCACCGAGGCGGCATCGAGTGCGTTGTCGGTCGATTCGGCCGAGGCGAGTGCCCGTTCGAGAACCGTGCGCGCGGTGCGTAATTGCCGCGTCTGCACCATTACCGAACCGGTCAGTTGCAGAATGCGCGCCCGCAGCCGAGGCGAAACGCTATCGCTGTCTGCGACGAGCTCGGGCAGCACGAGCGCGAGCTCCTCATAGCTGTTGTCGTGATACAGCCGTACGGCCGCCGTGAGGGATTGCGCCACATCACCGTCCGCGACCGGTTCGTCCAACAATGGCGCGCGCGGCGTGTCGATCGCACGCCGAGTCTCGGCCCAGATCTCCCCATTCCGGCTCTCCGGCGCTTCGGGTTCGGACCCGATGAGCGCCGTCAGTGGACACCCCAACCCCACCGCAAGCCGCCGCAACGTCTCGATCCGCGCGTCGTCCCGCTCCCCCTGCTCGATCTTCCGTATGAACGACACCGAAACGCCGGACCCCGCAGCAAGTTCCCGCTGCGTGAGCCCGCGCCTTTTCCGCACCGATTGCAGCCGCTGCCCCAAATCGCCGCTCATAATCCCAGCCTAGATCCGCCCGTCCCTCACCGCGCCGATCGGACACCTCTACCCCCAGCCCTGATCAGTAGGCCCGGCAACAAGATCAGGGAGCTGTCGGGGTTGGGGATTGGGCGGAAATCTGACGTGAGAGCTCCTTGATCTTGTTGGGGGGTTGGGGTTCGGGTTACATCGGGAGTGGGCGGGGCGGAGGGAAGGAGCGTTGCCGTGAGGATTGTCGTTGTGGGTGGGGCGGGGACGATCGGGCGGAGGTTGGTGCCTGCGTTGCGGGGGCGGGGGCATGAAGTTGTTGTGGCGGGGCGGAATTCGGGGGAGGTTCGGGTGGACTTGAGTTCGCATGACAGCATCGAGAACATGTATCGGGAGGTGGGGGCGGTGGATGGGGTGGTGTGTATTGCGGCGCACGGGGCGATGGATGAATTCGAGACGCTGACCTCGGATGCGTTGTACGACAACATGCGTGCCAAATTCTTTGGGCAGGTTGATCTGGTGCTCACCGGGCAGCATCACTGTGCCGACGGTGCGTCATTCACGCTGACATCCGGGATCTTCGCGGACGAGCCGTGGCCGCATGTGACCGGGGGTGGGGTTATCAGCGGCGCTTTGCACAGCTTCGTTCTGTCGGCGGCGATCGAGCTTCGTCGCAAGATGCGGATCAATGTGGTCAGCCCGACGATGGTTGGCGACTCTGTCGATGCCTTCGCCGAGTACTTTCCCGGGATGCGACCGGTGCCTATGAACGAACTCGTCGATCACTACCTGCACTGCGTCGAAGGCGAAGGCACCGGTCAGATCATCCGCGCGTATGGATAACCGGGTGGGGCAACCGAGACATTAAGCAGCCGTATCGAGGCGGTCGTGGAGGTAGGCGAGGATTTCGTCTCGGGCCTTGATGGTGGGGTGGCCTTCCTCGTCGACCAGGTGGGCGGTGACGACGCTGTGGGGGGTTTGGACGATTTCGGCGAAGAAGGGAGGTGGGGTGGGGTTGGCGTCTGCGCCGGAGAGGACGCGGCCGTCGAAGCGGTCGCCCAGGAGTTGGGTGTAGGCGGCGAAACGTTGGCCGGTGCACCACTTGTCGTTGTCGAAGCGGTAGGCCAGGGCGCGGAGGTCGTCGCGTTCGAAGCGCTCGGCTATCGCTGTCGCGTCCTCCGGGGAGAGTTCCAGGCCTGCGGGGTCGTCGAGTGGGAGGGAGGGGTGGTTGATGACCGGGGCGATGACGGCGGGTTCGAGGGTCATGGTGAGGGCGAAGTTGCCGGTGAAGCACATGCCGACCGCGCCGACGCCGGGGCCGCCGGATTCGGTGTGGGCCAGGCGGGCCAGGGCGCGGAGCCAGGTGGCGATGGGGCTGGTGCCGCCGCCCGCGAAGGCTCGGAATTCCTTGCTGACGCAGGCTTTTCGGGGGATGGAGGTGCCCAATTCTAGGGTGGGGTACGCGCCGTCGACGCCGAACAGGGACGGGACGTAGACGGTGAAGCCGGAGTCTCGGACCCAGCGGGCGAAGCGCAGGACGTCGGGGCTGATGCCGGGCATTTCGGGCATGATGATGACCGCGGGGCCGGTGCCCGCGACGTAGACATTCTTTTCTTCGCCCTCAAGGGTGATCGCTCGCTTGGTGAAATCGGCGAGAGCGTCATTGGGCGTTGAGGTTTCGGACTCCACAGTGGGATGTTAACCGTGGAGGTAGCGGACCAGCGCCTCTCGCTCGGTTTCCAGTTCGGAGATCTGGCTCTTGACCACATCGCCGATGCTGACAATCCCGATCATGCGCCCGTCCTGCACGACCGGTAGATGGCGGATGCGGTGCTGGGTCATGGTCGCGTTCAAGGTCGCGACGCGATCGTCGGGCGCGCAGGTGTGCACGGCGGCGGTCATGATCGAGGAGACCGGGGCGTCGAGCAGGTCCGCGCCGTGACTGTATAGGCGGCGCACCACATCTCGTTCGGAGACGATGCCGGAGATGGCGGCCCCGTCCGGCGAGACCACCACCGCGCCCACATTGTGTGCCGACAGGACTCTGAGCAGTTCGCGCACTGTTGCATCCGGTGCGATCGTGACGACGCCGCTGCCCTTACGGCGAAGAATTTCCGAGATTCGCATGTGTCCACCGCCCAACGCTCGGGACTATCGATGGATACCAGGATGACGCCGAAGCCGGAGCGTGAACAGCAAAGATTACGAACCGATGCCTAACCTGAAGCAAGAGCATCGAGGGCGGATTCGATGGCCCGGTGGAAGGTCGGATAGGCCAGGATCATCTCGCGCAGCGTCGCGGTGGGCACCTCGGCGTGGACGGCGACCGCCAACGCGCTCAGCACTTCTCCGCCCTGCGGGCCCACCGACGTCGCGCCGACGAGCACGCCCCGATCCGCGTCCTCCACCAGCTTGATGAACCCCTCATTGCCGACCTTGTGGATCCAACCCCGTGTGGAGGCAGGCACTTCCGTGCATCCGGTGCGCACGTGCAGTCCGGCCGCCCGGGCCTGCTCCTCGGTCATACCGACCGCCCCGACTTCCGGATCGGTGAAGGTCACGCGCGGCACCGCACGATACTGCGCGACCTCCGAACCTTCCCCGAGAATGTCATTGGCCGCGATCCGTGCCTGATACATGGACACATGGGTGAAGGCACCCGCCCCGGTGACATCGCCGATCGCCCACACCCCGTCGGCCGCACGCAACCGGTTGTCCACCAGGATTGACTTCGCGTCCTCGTCCAGCCCGACCGCCCCGATTCCCAACGCCGCCAGATCGGTTCGCCGCCCCGCCGCCACCAGCAGCCGCTCGGCCCGCACCGATTCACCATTGTCGAGTTCGAGGGTGAACTCCCGCCCGTCGTGCCGCACCGCGGTCCCCCGCACCCCGGTGCGCACCTCGATCCCCTCGTCCGCGAACACCCGCGCCAGCAACTCCCCCGCCTCCGGCTCGTCCTTCGGCAGCAGTCGCCGCGGCACCACCACGGTCACCCGGGTACCGAACCGCGCGAAAATCTGCGCGAACTCGACACCGACGGGCCCGCCGCCCAGCACGATGAGCGACTCCGGCACCTGGGTCGTCGGCACCGCGTCCCGGTTGGTCCAGTAGGGCGTCCCCGCGAGACCGTCCAGCGGTGGAACCGCCGGGGCCGTGCCCGGATTCAACAGGATCCCCCGCCGGGCGCGGAACACCCGATCACCGTTCTCGGTCGTCACCGTCACCTCGCCGGGGGCGGTGATCTTGCCCCACCCGCGCACGAAGGTCCCGCCCGCCTTCTCGAACCGCTCGACGGCGGCCGCGTCATTCCAGTCATCGGTGGCCTCGTCGCGGATCCGTGCCGCCACCGGCCCCCAATCCGCCCGCACCGTGGCCGATCCCGCGAGCCGATCCACCCGCCGCGCCTCGGCGAGCACCCCCGCCGCCCGCACCATCATCTTGGTGGGAACGCAGGCGTAGTAAGGGCACTCCCCACCGACGAGCCGCCCCTCGACACCCACCACCGAAAGCCCGCCTCGCGCCAGCCGCGCACCGGCATCCTCACCGCCCGGTCCCATTCCAATGACGACGACATCCACCGATTCGGCAGGCACACGCACTCCTTCGCTCGACAACCGCCTCGACGCTAGCGTCCGTGCGGGGAGTCGAAGGTGAAGACCCGCCCGCCCAGCAGTAACTGGCTCCCCGGTTCGAGCACGGTCAGTTGCCCCGGCACCGCCCGCACCCAGTCCGGCCGACCGGGCAGCCGAATGTGGGTGCCATTGGCCGAGCCGCGATCCATCACCACGACCTCCCAGTCCACCAGCCGTATTTCCGCGTGTACCCGCGACATACCGCCCGACGCGTCGGGGATGCGGATGGCTTGCGCGCCCCGGCGCACCTGCTCGGAGCGTTCCGGTTCGCGGCCGATCACCAGATCGGAATCGAGCACGTAGGAGGTGCCGTCGTCGAGCTTCAGCACACCCAGCGGCGGTCGAATGCCTTCGGTGAGCACCCGGGTCGCCTGATCCATCGAAATCCCGCACGCAGTGCAAAAAGCCGCGCGGGGATCGTTGAGATGCCCACGCGCACAGGTGAACCCGCTCACGACCACCCCGGTCACCGCGCGTGCGCCCGGCTGCGCGGTCGGCGCGTTCACGCCGACCGCGCTGGAGGCCGAACTGGCATTCGCTGCGGGCTTGCGCGTTATGCCAGATTCCGCCTCCCCGCGCCCGTTCCGCCGTTCGAAGGGCCGCACCTTCCGGCCGGAATCGACTCGCGCCCGAGCCCTGCGCACCGCCGAACTGCCACGCCGAGACTGCGATTCGTCCTCCTCCCCCAACCACATCACCGCACCCGACCCCGGCACCCGCCCATCCCGCAACGTCCAGATTCCCGGCTGCGGCAGGTCCGCACGCGGCTCGTCCTCGTCCACGAACACCGCCGCCGCCCGCGCCGGGCCAGGGCTCACCACCCGATCCACGGTGAAAGCCGCATCGCGCCCGTGCAATACCTCCCGGTGATCATCCCCCTCCAACACCGCGGTGACCCGCCCGTGCAAGAACACCGCCAGCCCCCGCACACCTGGCGTGAGCACCCCGAACTCCACCCGCTCCTCATCTTCGCGGGCCATGAGCCACGTGCTCACCAGCCGTGCGAACGTGCGCCCCGTGCGTCTGGTCTCCCGCGAGGAGGCGTCGGCCACCAACTCCAGCAGCTTGTCGAGCACCGCCACGGACTCGGACGTAGCGGTCACTTCGGTCGAATCCCGATGCGCGACAACGACGACCACGCCGTCGACACTGGCCACCAGATGCGACCCGGCCACCACCTCTACCCGTCCCACGTCACGACCTCCCGCCGCTCATACTGATTCATCGATCCGGCCGTCGGTTTCGATGCAGCGTTGCGGGATGTCTCCCCTCATTTGCCGGATGGTACCGGTCGCGTCTCCTCGACAGCCCGGCATCGACGTATTGCGCGACAGGCGAATCCGCGACGCGACCGCGAGTTCTGGCGAAGCTGCTCCGCGGTCCGCCACCAGGCACGTAGCATGCGGGACGTGGCCGATGCGAAACGTCCCGCCGCGGTGCGGGTCCTCGTCTACAGCAATGACGCCGATACCCGGAGCCAGGTGATGCTGGCCCTGGGCAGACGGCCGCACCCGGAGTTGCCACCCATCGAGTACGTCGAGGTGGCGACCGGGCCGGTTGTCATCGAGCGCATGGACAAGGGCGATCTGGATCTGCTGATCCTCGATGGCGAGTCCGCCCCGACCGGCGGCATGGGCCTGGCCAAGCAGCTCAAGGACGAAATCGCCGACTGCCCACCGATAGTCGTGCTGACCGGCCGCCCGGATGATGCCTGGCTGGCGAACTGGTCGCGTGCCGAGGCGGCGGTGTCGCATCCCATCGACCCGATCCGTCTCACCGACGCCGTGCTCGGTGTGCTCGGCGATAGCTTCGCGGCCTGATCTTCGGCCGATCTTCCACTGCCCCGTGATCAGGGCATATCCACGTCACGTGACATTCGCGATTGCGTCCAATCGGTCATAAAAGACCGTTCCGAATTCGATCAAACGCGATCGCGAATCGTCATGTATCTTCTGGTCCGGGTTGTAATCTGTGCCGTAGCTCACACGAGCGCGGGCATCGGTATCACTGATCAATGACGCCGCCGCCTCACTCGCTGCTGCCATCCGAAGTGCGTTGTCCAGCTCGCAGGAGGGGTAGTTCTGTTGTGAATATAGAAGTGCCGACCCTTGTACTTGGCGCGGTCGCGGCCGCGTTCGGGGTGTTCTCGATCTTCCTGGCGGCCCTCATCGGCCCCAAGCGCTACAACCGGGCGAAGCTCGAAGCCTACGAATGCGGTATCGAACCGACCCCGCACGCCGTCGCGGGCGGGCCGGGAAATGCTGCGGGCCAACGCTTTCCGGTGAAGTACTACCTCACCGCCATGCTGTTCATCATCTTCGACATCGAGATCGTGTTCCTCTACCCGTGGGCCGTCCACTTCGATGCGCTCGGAGTGTTCGGACTGGCGGCGATGGCGTTGTTCATCTTCAACGTCTCGGTCGCCTACGCCTACGAGTGGCGGCGCGGCGGACTCAGCTGGGACTGACGCGCAGCCGGATCGACTGGCGCACAGGGGTATTCGAATCATCAATCCCCGCACGTGCGGGGATGAGCCACGGGAGATGTAGTCCGACATGGGTCTCGAGGAGAAACTGCCCAGCGGGTTCCTGCTGAGCACGGTGGAAGATTTGGCCGGTTACCTGCGCAAGAGTTCGCTGTGGCCGGCCACGTTCGGCTTGGCGTGCTGCGCGATCGAGATGATGGCCACCGGCGGCGGGCGATTCGATATCGCCCGCTTCGGCATGGAGGCGTTCCGCGCCTCGCCGCGCCAGGCCGATCTCATGATCGTGGCGGGCCGGGTGAGCCAGAAGATGGCCCCGGTGCTGCGCCAGGTCTACGACCAGATGACCGAACCGAAATGGGTGCTGGCCATGGGCGTCTGCGCATCCTCGGGCGGCATGTTCAACAACTACGCCATCGTGCAGGGCGTCGACCACATCGTGCCGGTCGACATCTACCTGCCCGGCTGCCCGCCGCGGCCGGAGATGCTGTTGAACGCGATCCTGAAGCTGCACGAGAAGATTCAGGAGATGCCGCTGGGCGTGAATCGCGAGGAAGCCGTGCGCGAGGCCGAGCGGGCCGCGCTCGCCAGCACCCCGACCATTCAGCTGAAGGGGCTGCTGCGATGACGTTCGATGCACCTTCCGGCACGGAGAGCCCCCCGAAGGCGGCCGTGGAACCTGACGAAAACAACTCGGAGACAACAGAACCCGAACCCACCGCGCCCGCCGAGGAAGTGATCGGCGTGCGCAAGGGCATGTTCGGGGTCTCCGGCACCGGCGACACCTCCGGCTACGGCCGTCTGGTTCGCACCATCAATATGCCCGGCAGCACCCCGCCGCCCTACGGCCCGGTCTTCGACGAGATCATCGCGAATCTGCGCCTGGCCCTGGCCAAGACGTTCGAGGAGTCGATCGAGAAGATCGTCGTCTTCCGCGGCGAACTGACCCTGCACATCCGCCGCGAGCACCTGGTGCGGGTGGCGAAGGCGCTGCGCGACGGCCTGCGCTTCGAGCTGTGCCTGGGCGTGAGCGGCGCGCACTATCCGGAGGACACCGGGCGGGAACTGCACGCGGTCTACCACCTGAACTCCATCACCCACAACCGGCGGGTGCGCCTGGAAGTCTCGGTGCCCGACAGTGATCCGCACATTCCGTCGCTGTACTCGGTCTACCCCACCAATGACTGGCACGAGCGGGAGACCTACGACTTCTTCGGGATCCTCTTCGACGGCCATCCCTCGCTGACCCGGATCGCCATGCCCGACGACTGGCGTGGCCACCCGCAGCGCAAGGACTATCCGCTCGGCGGAATCCCGGTCGAATACAAGGGCGCGCGCATCCCGCCGCCCGACGAGCGGAGGTCTTACTCGTAATGAACGACATCGACACCAAGTCCCAGCCCGCCACCGAGGAACGGCCCGAACGATCGGTCACCGTGGTCGGCAATGACTGGGACGAGATCTCCGCTGCCCTCGATGGCGTCGCCGAGGAACGCATTGTCGTGAACATGGGCCCGCAGCACCCCTCCACCCACGGGGTGCTGCGGCTCATTCTCGAAATCGAAGGTGAGACCGTCACCGAGGCCCGCTGCGGCATCGGCTACCTGCACACCGGCATCGAGAAGAACCTCGAGTACCGCAACTGGATGCAGGGCACCACCTTCGTCACCCGCATGGATTACCTGTCGCCGTTCTTCAACGAGACGGCGTACTGCCTGGCGGTCGAGAAGCTCCTGGACATCACCGACGCGATTCCCGAGCGCGCCAATGTCATTCGCGTCATGCTCATGGAACTCAACCGCATCTCCTCGCACCTGGTCGCGCTGGCGACCGGCGGCATGGAGCTGGGCGCGCTCACCCCGATGCTGTTCGGTTTCCGCGAGCGCGAGTTGATCCTGGACGTGTTCGAGGCCATTACCGGTCTGCGCATGAACCACGCCTACATCCGTCCCGGCGGCGTGGCCCAGGACCTGCCCGATGACGGCGTGCAGAGGGTGCGCGAACTCCTCGACCTGCTGCCGAAGCGGCTGCGGGACATGGAGTTGCTGCTCAATGAGAACCCCATCTGGAAGGCCCGCACCCGCAATGTCGGGTACCTGGACCTCACCGGCTGCATGGCCTTGGGCGTCACCGGCCCGGTGCTGCGCTCCACCGGCCTGCCGCACGATCTGCGAAAGTCCCAGCCGTACTGCGGTTATGAGAACTACGAGTTCGACGTGCAGGTCGACACGGGCTGTGACTGCTACGGCCGCTACCTCATTCGCGTCAACGAGATGAAGGAGTCGGTGAAGATCGTCGAGCAGTGCCTCGACAAACTGCGGCCGGGCCCGGTCATGGTGGAAGACAAGAAGATTGCATGGCCTGCCGACTTGCAGCTGGGGCCGGATGGGCTGGGCAATTCGCCCAGGCACATCGGCAACATCATGGGCACCTCCATGGAGGCGCTCATCCACCACTTCAAACTGGTGACCGAGGGCCTGCGCGTCCCGGCGGGACAGGTGTATGTGGCGGTGGAATCCCCGCGCGGTGAGCTGGGCGTGCACATGGTCAGCGACGGCGGCACCCGCCCGTACCGGGTCCACTACCGCGACCCCTCGTTCACGAATCTGCAAGCGGTGGCGGCCATGTGCGAGGGCGGCCTGGTGGCCGATGTCATCGCCTCGGTCGCCTCCATCGACCCGGTGATGGGTGGTGTGGACCGATGACAGAGATCCTGCTCAACCTGACCACGCGGCCGATCCCGTACCCGGAGAAGGTGCGCGATCGGCTGCAGCTCGAGGCCCAGGAGATCATCGAGCGGTACCCGAACTCGCGTTCCGCACTGCTTCCCCTTTTGCACCTGGTGCAATCGGTGGAGGGGTACGTCTCGGGCACCGGCATCGAATTTTGTGCCGAGCAGCTGGGATTGACCGATGCCGAGGTCACCGCGGTGGCGACCTTCTACTCCATGTACCGGCGCACCCCGACCGGCGACTATCACGTCGGTGTCTGCACGAACACACTGTGTGCGGTGATGGGCGGCGATCAGATCCTCGCGGAACTCAAGCAGCACTTGGGCATCAAGCACGGTGAGACGACCGCCGACGGCGCGATCACCCTCGAGCACATCGAGTGCAACGCGGCCTGTGACTACGCGCCCGTGGTGATGGTCAACTGGGAGTTCTTCGACAACCAGACCCCGGAATCGTCCAAGCAGCTGGTGGACGCGCTGCGCCGCGGCGAGCAGATGACCGGATCGCGCAGCGGCATCCCACTGTGCACCTTCCGCGAAACCGCCCGCATTCTCGCCGGATACGAGGACCAGCGGCCCGGAGCCACCGACGGCGCGCCCGGATCGGCCACCCTCGCCGGTCTGTATGCCGCCGCCGAACAAGAGAAGACCGAGGGAGGCGCGCAGTGACGACCGCTCTGACACCCGTCCTCTCCAAGCACTGGGCGGACCCCGAAGGCTGGACGCTGGCCGCCTACCGGCGGCAGGGCGGCTACCGTGCACTGCCGAAGGCGCTGCGCATGCAGCCCGACGAGGTCATCGCCACGGTCAAGGATTCCGGCCTGCGCGGCCGCGGCGGTGCGGGCTTCCCGACGGGCATGAAGTGGGGCTTCATCCCGCAGGGGCCCGGACCGGCCGGTGCGCCGGTCAAGCCGCACTACCTGGTGGTCAATGCCGACGAGTCGGAACCAGGTACGTGTAAAGACATTCCGCTCATGCTGGCGACACCGCACACCCTCATCGAGGGCGTCATCATCGCCGCCTACGCCATTCGCGCCTCGCACGCCTTCATCTACGTGCGAGGCGAAGTCGTGCCGGTGCTGCGGCGTTTGCAGGCGGCGGTTCAACAGGCTTATGCCGCAGGGTATCTGGGCAAGAACATCCAGGGCTCCGGCTTCGACCTGGAGGTCGTCGTGCACGCCGGTGCGGGCGCGTACATCTGCGGCGAGGAGACCGCGCTGCTGGATTCGCTCGAGGGCCGCCGCGGCCAGCCGCGCCTGCGTCCCCCGTTCCCGGCCGTGGCGGGTCTGTACGCCTGCCCGACCGTGGTCAACAATGTGGAATCCATTGCGTCCGTGCCGTCCATCATCGCGAACGGCGTGGACTGGTTCCGGTCCTTCGGCACCGAGAAGTCGCCGGGCTTCACGCTGTACTCGCTCTCGGGTCACGTGACGCGACCGGGCCAATATGAAGCGCCCCTCGGAATCACGTTGCGAGAGTTGCTGAAATACGCGGGCGGCATCCGCAAGGGCCACACCCTCAAGTTCTGGACCCCGGGCGGCTCGTCCACCCCGATCTTCACCGACGAGCACCTCGACATCGCCCTCGACTACGAGGGTGTCGCCGCGGCGGGCTCCATGCTCGGCACCAAGGCCCTGCAGATCTTCGACGACACCACCTGTGTCGTGCGCGCGGTGCTGCGCTGGACCGAGTTCTACGCCCACGAATCCTGCGGCAAATGCACCCCCTGCCGTGAGGGCACCTACTGGCTGGTCCAGCTGCTCGAGCGTCTGGAGAACGGCACCGGCCACGAGACCGACCTGGACAAGCTGGCCGATATCGCCGACAACATCAACGGCAAATCGTTCTGCGCCCTCGGTGACGGCGCGGCCAGCCCGATCTTCTCCTCCCTCAAGTACTTCCGCGACGAGTACGCCGAGCACATCCGCCTCGGCGCCTGCCCGTTCGACCCGGCCCGGTCCACCGTCTGGGCTGAAGGAGCGCGATGACCTCGACAGTGAGCTCCACGACCGGCGGCGGGGTGACACCCGCCGACATGGTGACCGTCACCATCGACGGCACCACGGTTTCCGTGCCCGCGGGCACGCTGGTGATCCGGGCCGCCGAACTCATCGGCACCCAGATTCCGCGGTTCTGCGATCACCCGCTGCTGGACCCGGTGGGCGCGTGCCGTCAGTGCCTGGTCGAAGTGGAGGGGCAGCGCAAGCCCGTCGCGTCCTGCACCCAGACCGTGGCCGATGGCATGGTGATTCGCACCCAGCTGTCCTCCCCCGTCGCCGCCAAGGCGCAGGAGGGTGTGATGGAGCTGCTGCTCATCAATCACCCCCTCGACTGCCCGGTGTGCGACAAGGGCGGCGAGTGCCCGCTGCAGAACCAGGCCATGTCCAATGGGCGCGCCGAATCCCGCTTCGACGGTGAGAAGCGCACCTTCCCC
Source organism: Nocardia sp. CDC160 (assembly GCF_035818795.1). Taxonomy (NCBI): domain Bacteria; kingdom Bacillati; phylum Actinomycetota; class Actinomycetes; order Mycobacteriales; family Nocardiaceae; genus Nocardia; species Nocardia sp. CDC160. The sequence goes on from NZ_JAYKYT010000004.1 coordinate 449,782, forward strand.
AAGCCGATTCCGCTGTCCTCGGCCATTCTGCTGGACCGGGAACGCTGCGTGCTGTGCGCACGCTGCACCCGGTTCTCCCAGCAGGTGGCCGGTGACCCGTTCATCGAATTGATGGATCGCGGTGCGCTGCAACAGGTCGGCATCGCGGCCGGGGAGCCGATGGACTCCTACTTCTCCGGCAATACGGTGCAAATCTGCCCGGTGGGCGCGCTCACCGGCAGCACCTACCGGTTCCGGGCGCGGCCGTTCGATCTGGTGTCGAGCCCGGCGGTGTGCGAGCACTGCGCGTCGGGATGCGCGCAGCGCACCGATCACCGGCGCGGCAAGGTCATGCGGCGGCTGGCCGGTGACGACCCGCAGGTCAATGAGGAATGGAACTGCGACAAGGGCCGTTTCGCGTTCCAGTACGCCACCGAACAGGACCGGCTGACCACGCCCTTGGTGCGAAGCTGGGACGGGAGTCTGCAGCCCGCGTCGTGGTCGGAGGCCATTGGCGCGGCGGCACGCGGACTGGCCTCGGCGCGCGGCAATGCCGGTGTACTGCTGGGCGGCCGGGTCACCCTCGAGGACGCCTACGCCTACTCGAAGTTCGCGCGAGTCGCGTTGAGCACCAATGACATCGACTTCCGGGCCCGCGATCACTCGGGCGAGGAGGCCGATTTCCTGGCGGCCCGCATCGCGGGACGGGGCATAACGGTCGACTACGCGGCGCTCGAACGCGCCCCGTTCGTGCTCCTGGTCGGCTTCGAGGCCGAAGAGGAATCGCCGATCGTGTACCTGCGGCTGCGCAAGGCGGCCCGCAAGAACGGCACCCCGATCTACTCGCTCGCCCCGTACGTCACCCGGGGCTTGCAGCGCATGTCCGGCACCCTGCTGCTCACCGCGCCCGGTGCCGAACCGCACGTGCTCGAATCCATCCGCACCGGCGAAACCGATGAGACCACAGCCGGTTACACCCGGCTGGGCGAGGTCGGCTCGCTGCTGCGGGAGCCCGGGGCCCTCATCCTGGTCGGCGAACGCCTCGGCGGCATCCCCGGCGGACTGTCCGCCGCCGCCCGCCTGGCCGACGAGACCGGGGCGGCCCTGGCCTGGATTCCGCGCCGCGCCGGTGAGCGCGGCGCGCTGGAGGCGGGCGCCCTCCCGGTTCTCCTCCCAGGAGGGCGACCCGTCGCCGATCCCAGTGCGCGCCAACAGGTTCAGCAGGCGTGGAACTGCGACGAGCTGCCGATGAACCCGGGCCGCGACACCTCCGCCATCCTCGCCGCCGCGCCGACGCTGGGCGCACTGCTCATCGGCGGGGTCGAGGTCGGCGATATGCCCGATCCGCACGCCGCGCTGCGGGCCATCGACGCCGCGAGCTTCGTGGTGTCGATGGAGTTGCGGCGCAGCGACATCAGCGACCGCGCCGATGTCGTGTTCCCGGTGGCCTCGGCCATGGAGAAGGCCGGAACCTTCCTCACCTGGGAGGGCCGACACCGCCAATTCGATGCCGCGCTGCGCGATTCGACCGTGCGCCGCGAGGCCGCGCCGATGGCCGAATACCGGGTCCTCGACGCCATCGCGGCGGAGATGGGTATTCGCCTCGGCCTGCCCGACGCGGCCAGTGCCCGTGCCGAATTGGCCGACCTGGGCACGTGGGACGGCACGCTCTATCCCACCCCCGTGCAGCATCCGCACCCGATCATCCAGCCCAACCCGGGCACCGCGGTGCTCTCGTCCTGGCGCATGCTCATCGACCGCGGCCGTCTCCAGGACGGCGAGCCCAATCTGGCCGGTACCGCCCGCCCACCGGTGGTGCGGCTGTCTCCGCACACCGCCGCCGAAATCGGTGTCACCACGGGCGATCCGGTGACCGTGAGCAATGACCACGGTCTCATCACCCTGCCGCTGGTGGTCACCGAGATGCCCGACCGGGTGGTGTGGCTGCCCATGAATTCCCCCGGCTCCGACGTGCTGGTGCAGCTCGGCACCACACCCGGACACATTGTGCGTATTCGACGGGAGGACCACCTGTGAGTTACGACCTGAGTATGTTCGGCCACGATCCGTGGTGGCTGGTCCTCGTCAAATCCCTTGGCATCTTCGTCTTCCTGCTGCTCACCCCGATGCTGGCGGTGTACGCCGAACGCAAGATCGTGGCGTTCATGCAGATGCGCGTCGGCCCCAACCGGGTCGGGCCGCGCGGCACCCTGCAGTCCATTGCCGACGGCGTGAAGATGCTCCTCAAGGAGGACATCGTCCCGGCCATCGTGGACAAGCCGATCTTCATTCTCGCGCCGGTCATTTCGCTGATCCCGGCCGTGATGGCGTTCGCGGTGATCCCGTTCGGGCCGCAGGTGTCCATGTTCGGGCACCGCACGCCGCTGCAGCTGACCGATATGCCGGTGGGTGTGCTCTACATCCTGGCCATGGCCTCGGTCGGCGTGTACGGCATCGTGCTCGCGGGTTGGGCGTCGGGCTCCATCTACCCGCTGCTGGGCGGGCTGCGGTCGACCGCGCAGGTCATCTCCTACGAGATCGCCATGGCGCTGTGCTTCGCGGCGGTGTTCCTGCTCTCGGGCACCATGTCCACCTCGGGAATCGTGAAGGCGCAGAACGGAACCTGGTACGTCTTCCTGCTGCTGCCCTCGTTCCTGATCTACGCGGTGTCTATGGTCGGCGAGACCAACCGCGCGCCCTTCGACCTCCCCGAGGCCGAGGGTGAGCTGGTCGGCGGCTTCCACACCGAGTACTCCTCGCTGAAATTCGCCATGTTCATGATGGCCGAGTACATCAACATGGCAACGGTTTCCGCGCTGGCCACCACGCTGTTCTTCGGCGGCTGGCATGCGCCGTTCCCGATCTCGCTGTGGTCGGGCGCGAACTCCGGCTGGTGGCCCATGCTGTGGTTCACCGCCAAGGTGTGGACGTTCCTGTTCGTGTTCATCTGGCTGCGCGGCACCCTGCCGCGACTGCGCTACGACCAGTTCATGAATCTGGGCTGGAAGCTGCTGATCCCGGTGTCGCTGGCCTGGGTCATGTTCGTGGCCACGCTGAAGGTGCTGCAGGACAACGGGACTCACATCCAGACCGCGGGCATGGTGATCGGCGGCATTGTCGTCGCGCTCGTGCTGCTGGCGTTGGTGCTGCGGGCCGGACACGCGGGCGACGACCGCACCAAGGCCTCGCCGGATCCGGATTCGACCCGGGCGTACTCCGACTTCCCGGTGCCGCCCATGCCCGCCGAAACCCCGGCGGCCACGGCGAAACCCGGTCTGCTGGAACCGCTCGGCGGGTTCATGGTCACCGCGGCCACCATGTTCAAGAAGCCCAATACCGAGCTCTACCCCGAGGTCAAAACCCCGACCGCGCCGCGCTATCACGGTCGCCACCAGCTCAATCGGCACCCGGACGGCCTCGAGAAGTGCATCGGCTGTGAGCTCTGCGCCTGGGCCTGCCCCGCCGACGCCATCTATGTCGAGGGCGCGGACAACACCGAGGACGAGCGCATGTCGCCCGGTGAGCGCTACGGCCGCGTCTATCAGATCAATTACCTGCGCTGCATCGGCTGCGGCCTGTGCATCGAGGCGTGCCCGACGCGGGCGCTGACCATGACCAACGACTACGAGATGGCCGACGACAACCGGGCCGACCTCATCTACGAGAAGCAGGACCTGCTCGCGCCGCTGCAGCCGGGCATGGTCGCCCCGCCGCACGCCATGTACCCGGGCGCGGACGAGGGCTCCTACTACCGCGGTGAAGTCCCCGGTGCGGCAAGCGAACTCGCCGGAGCCGAAGGGACGACGAAATGATCGACACAGCGACGATCACCCTGGCCCAACCGGCCCAGCAGATCGTCACCCACACCTCCACCGGCGAGGCCGTGCAGTTCTGGGTCCTCGCCGTGGTCGCGGTGCTCGGCGCGCTCGGCATGGTCTGCGCGCGCAAGGCCGTGCACTCGGCACTGTGCCTGGCCGCCACCATGATCACGCTGTCGGCGTTCTACATCGCCGAGAGCGCGCTGTTCCTGGGCATCGTGCAGATCGTGGTCTACACCGGCGCGGTCATGATGCTGTTCCTGTTCGTCATCATGCTCGTCGGCGTGGATTCCGCGGAGTCGCTGCGGGAGACGCTGCGCGGGCAGCGGCTGGCGGTCATCGTGGTGGGCATCGGCTTCGGCATGCTGCTCATCGGCGGCATCGCGCGCGGGGTCACCGGGGGCAAGAGCGTCGCCGAGACCGGGCCCGGGCTGGGCGGCAACAACGCCATCGGGGCGCTGGGCGAACTCATCTTCGTGCGCTACGTGTGGGCGTTCGAGCTGACCGGTGCGCTGCTCATCACCGCGACCATCGGCGCGATGGTGCTCGCGCACCGCGAGAAGTTCGGGCCCCGAACCGATCAGCGCACGCTGTCGAAGGAACGCTTCCGCGACGGCAGCCGGGTCACGCCGCTGCCGACGCCCGGCGTGTACGCCCGCCACAATGCCGTCGACGCGCCCGCGCGACTGCCGGACGGCTCCTTCGAGGAGCTGTCGGTCAGCACCATCCTGCGGCACCGCCGCAATCGCGCTCACACCGAGGCCGTGGTGCTCACCGTCGGCAATGGCAATGGGGGCAACGGCGACAACGGGAATGGCGCGAACGGCAAGAACGGCAACGACTCCCCCGAGGAAGGCTTGCGGTGAACCCGGACAACTATCTGTATCTCTCGGCCCTGCTCTTCACCATCGGCGCGGCCGGGGTCTTGGTGCGGCGCAACGCCATCGTGGTGTTCATGTGCATCGAGCTCATGCTGAACGCGGTGAACCTGGCCTTCGTCACCTTCGCCCGTGAGCACGGCAATCTCGACGGGCAGGTGTTCGCGTTCTTCACCATGGTGGTGGCGGCCGCCGAAGTCGTTGTGGGCCTGGCCATCATCATGAGCATCTTCCGTGCCCGCCGCTCGACCTCGGTCGACGACGCCAACCTGCTGCGGTACTGACATGGATACCGCACAGATGATGCTGTGGCTGCTCCCGGCGCTGCCGCTGGCCGGGGCCGTGTCCCTGCTGCTGATGGGCAAGATCAGCGACAAGTTCGGACACCTGGTCGGGACGCTGATGGCGCTGGCCTCCTTCGGGGTGGCGGCGTGGGCGTTCAACGACATGCTGGATCGGTCCAATGCGCAACGGGCCGTGCACTACAGCCTGTTCGAGTGGGTGCCGGTCGCCGGGCTGAAGGTGGACTTCGCGCTGCAACTGGATCAGCTGTCGATGTGCTTCGCGCTGCTGATCACCGGAGTCGGCTCGCTGATCCACATCTACTCGGTCGGGTACATGGCGCACGATCCGGGACGGCGGCGCTTCTTCGCCTACCTCAACCTGTTCCTGGCGGCCATGCTGACGCTGGTGCTGGCGGGCAACTACCTGGTGCTGTATCTGGGCTGGGAAGGCGTCGGTCTGGCGTCCTATCTGCTGATTGGGTTCTGGTACCACAAGCCCTCGGCGGCAACGGCGGCCAAGAAGGCGTTCATCGTCAACCGGGTCGGCGACATGGGCCTGGCCATCGCGTTGATGGTCATGTTCGCGACCTTCGGCAGCGTCGACTTCGGGACCGTATTCGGTGCGGCCGGAAAGGCTGGGACCGGAACCCTCACGGCCATCGGGCTTCTGCTGCTGTTGGGTGCCTGCGGTAAGTCCGCGCAGGTGCCGCTGCAGTCCTGGCTCGGGGACGCAATGGAGGGCCCGACCCCGGTGTCGGCGCTGATCCACGCGGCCACCATGGTCACCGCCGGTGTCTACCTGATCGCGCGCTCTAACCCGATCTTCGACCTCGCACCCGGTGCCCGGGCCGCCGTGATGGCGGTCGGTGCGGTGACTTTGCTGTTCGGTGCGATCATCGGCTGCGCCAAGGACGACATCAAGAAGGCGCTCGCCGCGTCCACCATGAGCCAGATCGGGTACATGATCCTCGCGGCGGGACTCGGGCCGGTCGGCTACGCGGCCGCCATCATGCACCTGCTGACCCACGGCTTCTTCAAGGCCGGACTGTTCCTCGGCGCGGGGTCGATCATGCACGCCATGGACGACGAGGTCGATATGCGGCGCTACGGCGGACTGCGCAAGCTGCTGCCGGTCACCTACGTCACCTTCGGGCTCGGATACCTTGCCATCCTGGGTGTTCCGCCGTTCGCCGGATTCTGGTCCAAGGACCGGATCATCGAGGCGGCGTTCACGCACGGCGGGTTCGGCGGCATCGTCACCGGTATCGCGGCGCTGTGCGGTGCGGGCATCACGGCCTTCTACATGACTCGCGTCATGATCTTCACCTTCTTCGGCGAACGCCGGTGGAAGGAAGGCACGCACCCGCACGAGGCACCCGCCTCCATGACCGGGCCGATGATTCTGCTGGCGTTCGGATCGGTGTTCTCCGGCATGCTCTTCGCCTACGGGTCGTCGCTGACCAACTGGCTGGCCCCGGTCGTCGGCGAACACCACGGTGAACCGTTCATTCCGGCCTGGGCGATCACCTTCTTCGCCCTCGCGGTGGTGGCGGCGGGCATCTGGGTCGCCTACGACCAGTACGCGGGCAGCCCGATCCCCGAAACCGCCCCGGCCGCAACACCGCTCGTGGAGGCCGCGCGCCGCGATCTCTACGGCGACGCCGCCAACGAGGCCGCGTTCATGCGGCCCGGCGAGCACCTGACCCGGTCGCTGGTGTTCGTCGACAACCGCGGCATCGACGGGCTGGTCAATACGACGGCCGCGGTGATCGGCGGCCTGTCCGCGCGAATCCGGCGCGTGCAAACCGGATTCGTCCGCTCCTACGCCCTGTCCATGTTCACCGGCGCGGCCCTGGTGGTCGCCGCCCTGCTGGCGGTGAGGTTGCTTTGAGCGAATTCCCTTGGCTCACCACGCTGTGGGCGGTTCCCTTGGTGGGTGCGGCTCTCGCGCTGTTCTTCCCGGCGAGCTGGCGTACCGGGGTGCGGAGTTTCGCGCTGCTGGTGTCGGTCGGCACGCTCGGTATCGGAATCTGGTTGGCGACACAGTTCAAGACCGGTGGCGAGCAGTACCAGTTCGTCGAGAAGCACCAGTGGATCCCCGCTTTCGGGGCGGGCTACACGCTCGGAATGGACGGCATCGCACTGGTGCTGATCCTGCTGACGGCCGGGCTGGTGCCGCTGCTGCTGATCGCCGGATGGCAGGACGAGCGGGAGGTCGGGTCCGGGCCGCGGGTGGCGCACTACTACGTGGCGCTCACGCTGGTCGTGGAATCCATGGTGCTGATCTCGTTCACCGCGTTGGACATTCTGCTGTTCTACGTGTTCTTCGAGGTCATGCTCATCCCGATGTACTTCCTCATCGGCGGCTTCGGGCCGCGGACCGGGGATCTCGCGGTGCGGCAGCAGCGGTCGCGGGCGGCGGTGAAGTTCCTGCTGTACAACCTGTTCGGCGGGCTCATCATGCTGGCGGCCGTGATCGGGCTGTACGTCATCACCGCGCGGGACAAGCTGGGCAGCAATGGCGGTGGGACCTTCGATTTCCGGACCGTCATGGAGGCCGCCAACTCCGGGCACCTCGGGGCGACACCGGCGGTATTGAACGCGCTGTTCCTCGGATTCATGTTCGCGTTCGCGGTCAAGGCTCCGCTGTGGCCGTTGCACACCTGGCTGCCGGATGCCGCGGTGTCGGCCACACCAGCGAGCGCGGTGCTCATGATGGCGGTGGTCGACAAGGTCGGGACCTTCGGCATGCTGCGCTACTGCCTGCTGCTGTTCCCCCATGCCACATCGACTTACGCGCCGTTGATCAGTGTGCTCGCCGTCATCGGGATCATCTACGGGGCGCTGCTCGCCATCGGGCAGACCGATGTGATGCGGTTGATCGCCTACACGTCGATCTCGCACTTCGGTTTCATCATCCTCGGCATCTTCGCGCTCACCACCCAGGGTGGGACCGGGGCGACGCTGTACATGGTGAATCACGGGATCTCGACGGCGGCGCTGTTCCTCATCGCCGGATTCCTGGTGTCGCGGCGGGGATCTCGACTCATCGCCGAATTCGGTGGGGTGCAGAAGGTCGCGCCGATTCTGGCAGGCACTTTCCTGATCTCCGGCTTGGCGACGCTGTCGCTGCCGGGGCTGGCACCGTTCATCAGTGAATTCCTGGTGCTGATCGGCACATTCACCCGGTACCCGGTGGCGGCCATCTTTGCATCCACTGCATTGGTGCTCGCCGCGCTGTACGTGCTGTGGATGTACCAGCGGATGATGACCGGGCCCGTGAAGCAGGGCAACGAGCGCCTCTACGACCTGCTCCCCCGCGAAATGGTCGTCGTGGTCCCGCTGCTGGCGGCCCTGCTGTTCCTCGGCGCATACCCGAAACCGGCGTTGGATCGGATCGATCCGGCCGTCGCCAAGACCCTCACGACCATCGGCCAGCACAATCCGGCGCCCGCGGTGCAGCCGGAAGCCGCCCAGACGAACACCGGAGGTGCGCAGAAATGAGTGGTGGTCTGTTGCTCGCCGCCGCGACGGTTCCGGCACCGAGCATCGAATATCGGGCGCTCTCGCCGATGCTCATCGTGTTCGGCGTCGCGGTGGCCGGAGTCCTGGTGGAGGCGTTCGCGCCCAGGCGGTCTCGGTATGTGACGCATATGGTGCTCGGGCTCGGCGGGTTGGCCGTGGCGCTTGGCGCGGTGATCGGGTTGCGGGATGTGCGGGAGACCGCGGTCGTGGGTTCGGTTGCCATCGACGGGGTTTCGCTGTTCCTGCAGGGGACCATTCTCGTGGTCGGGATTCTCGGGCTGGTGTTCATCGCCGAGCGGCGAGCCGACCGGATGCCGGTGAAGCGGGAGGGGCCCGGAACCTGGAGCCTGACCGCGTCCCGGGGCGGGGTGGATGCCTTCACCCCGCAGGCCGCCTCGACACCGGGGAGTTCGGATGAGATCGCGGCGACCAAGGCGGGAGTCGCTACCACCGAAGTCTTTCCGCTCACCTTGATCGCCATCGCCGGTCTCATGCTGTTCCCGGCCTCGAACGACTTGTTGACCATGTTCGTGGCGCTGGAAGTGCTTTCGCTGCCGTTGTATCTGCTGTGTGGGTTGGCGCGCCGGCGTCGGCTGCTCTCCCAGGAGGCGGCGCTCAAGTACTTCCTCCTGGGTGCGTTCTCGTCGGCCTTCTTCCTCTATGGGATGGCCCTGCTGTACGGGTATGCCGGAACTGTTCGGTTGGAAGGCATTGCCGAGGCGGTAACTCGGGATGCTGGGAACTCACACACGCTGGCCATTCTCGGAGTGGCAATGTTGGCGGTCGGGCTGCTGTTCAAGATTGGCGCGGTGCCGTTCCAGTCCTGGATTCCCGATGTGTACCAGGGTGCGCCGACGGCTATTACCGCTTTCATGGCCGCTGCCACGAAGATTGCGGCAGTTGGTGCAATGCTGCGCGTGCTGTACGTTGCGGTCCCCGGGTTGCGTAACGACTGGCGTCCGGTGCTCGCGGCCGTTGCGATCGCGACAATGGTCGTGGGTGCGATTCTGGCCGTGACTCAGACCGATATGAAGCGGATGCTCGCGTATTCCTCTGTCGCACATGCCGGATTCATTCTCACCGCCTTGGTGGCGGCGAACACCGCAGGCGTCTCGTCGATTCTGTTCTACCTCGCCGTTTACGGCCTCGGCACGATTGGCGCATTCGCCGTGGTCAGCCTGGTCCGGGACCAGAATGGCAACGAGGCAACCGATCTGCCCGCCTGGGCCGGAATGGGCCGCCGCTCCCCCTGGCTCGCCACGATCTTCTCGCTGTTCCTGCTGTCCTTCGCCGGTATCCCGCTCACCAGCGGATTCATCGCCAAGTTCGGTGTGTTCGCTGCGGCTACGGGCGGAGAAGCATCGGTGCTAGTGATTGTCGGTGTCATCTCCAGTGCGATCGCCGCGTTCTTCTACATTCGCGTAATCGTCCTGATGTTCTTCACCGACGCTCCGGCAACAGCGCCCACGGTCGTCTACCCGACCATGACTAGCACGATCATCGCGCTCACCGCCGCAGCGACATTGGTGCTGGGCATCTTCCCGCAGCCGCTTCTCGATCTGGCGAAGAACGCATCAACTTTCACGCACTGAAAAGCGGAAAGAACAAAAGACAAAAGAAGAAAAGATAAAAGACGCCAGGAGGAGGGAGAGAGGGTGGCCGAGCTTGCGAGGCCCCCTCACCCACCAGCCCCCTCCCGCAAAAACCGCACCTACCAGCCGCCTCGCCTACCGAACCTCACTTACGTTCCAGCCCGCTCACCGCTCGGCCGTTCATCGTCTCTGTGGAATTGTCAAAGAACCTGAAAGCTGTGGAGCTGTCGAACGATTCGAGAGGGTCGTTCTTGGGTTGTCTCGAGAAGGTGATGCGTGCAGTCCGTGGGCTGGGAGGCGAGGTGGCGGCTCCCAACTCGGCGTCAGCCCAAGTCCGGTAGGGCAGGCGAGGCGACCACACTTCCCGTGGTTTTGCGCACGCCAGCCCGACACGAGCAGCCGGGTGTCACGCTGCCCGTGAACCCCACTTCCGGCAACTGGAATCGACTGCCGTGGCGACCCGTTCCCCGAGGTGATGTTTGTCGTTGACGTGCGGGGTGTGGGAGGGGTCCAACGCCGCCGGAGCAATCCAACCGACCCGGCCCGGTGTCGGGGAGTCCTTGCCCAACATCACCGTCTTCCAACCGTGTTCGCTGTCGTTGACCATGGCGTGGTGGTGATCGCACACCAGGGCGAGGTTGGTCAGGTCGGTGGGGTCCGCCCTTGGCCCAATCGATCACGTGATGGGCCGCGCACATGCTCGCGGGCACGTCGCAGCCGGGGTGGGTGCAGCCACGATCGCGGGCGATCAACGCCAGGCGCTGCCCGGAGCTGGCGAGGCGTTCACCGTGAGCGAGGTAGAGCGGGATCTCGTCCTTGTCGAGCACTGCCAACACCGGGCGAGAGTTCTTGGCCAGCTTGAGGGCTTGGCTGATCGACAGGTGCCCACCGGAGGCGGTGGTCGCCACGCCCGCGCCGCGTTCGAGGTCGGCCAGGCTCATCGTGACCACGACCTCGACGGGCAGGCCACGGTGCTTGCCCAGCTTCACCGGCTTGCCCGGCTCCGCCGCAGCGCCAGCGACACCCGTAGCGGCAGCAGTATCGGCGGGGGTGTCGGTGACCGGCTGCAGGGCGGTGACGAGTGCGAACAACGCGTCGTGGGTGCGCTGGGCGGCATCGCGACGATCGCGACGCGCGGCCGCCTCCAGCACCTTCGACTCGACCTTGGCGGTGGCCGCGAGGATCTCGGTGTCGGCGTCGTCGAGGTTGCACATGCCCGGCCGTGCCAGCTTGGCGAAGATCGCGTCCAGCAACGCCCGCAGCTCCGGGGTGAGCCAGCCCTCGATCTTCGACATCCCATCCACTCCCGGACGGCTGATCGTGATCCCACGACGGCGACGACGATCGGCATCAGAAATGACCGTGCCCTCAGGATCCAGGTGAGCGAGGATCTCGCGTCCGATCTTGGGCAGGTCATCGGGCATGCCGGTCACGCAGTGCTCGACCAGCAACGCCTCGGTCTCGACCCGTGCCGGAGCAGGGACGTCGGCGGGCAGATGCGTCATGATGTCCACGATGCCGCGCACATGATCGCGGGAAATCACGCCCGTCTCAAAGGCGTTCGCGGTCGCCGCCAGGGTGATCGGGCGCGGCTTGCCGTCGGCTCCGAGGAACTCCCCACACGCTGCGGCGATCTTCACCCGCATCGACGCGTCGTAGCGCGACAGGCCCAGGGTTTGGCGCAGGAACGGGACCGCGTCCTTGACTCCGGCCTTGCGCGGCAGATCCCGCTCCGAGATTTCGATGACGAGAGCCGAATCCAATGCCGAGAGTTGGCGCTTGCAAATTTCCAGGCGGCGCACGAATTCCACGACATCGGTGTCGGTGAGGCGGTTGAGTCCGCCGTGCACGACAGTGTCGGTGACGTCGGTGACCGCGGTCATCAGGGCGCTGATGCCGGTGGTGTCGAGTGATTCCCCCTTCGAATTCATGCTCTAATTCTACCGCGAATTCGATCGCAATAGAAGGCGAATTGCGTTGTGATATAAGGATTTTCAGTAATACCAGACGGTCGCCACCCTAATGCTTTTCTTCTTCAGCATCTCTAATTTCGAATACCTCCCGAGCGGCAGCAATCCCATTCAGCGCCGCCGGAAATCCCGCATACCCAGCCATCTGGGTAATCGCTTCGATGACTTCTTCCCGCGTTCCACCAACATTGAGCAGCCCGTGAATGTGGACCCGGAGCTGCGGTGCGGCCGTGCCCAGGGCGGTGCAGGCCGCGATTGTCGCGAGCTCGCGGGTGGCCAGGTCGAGAACCGGGCGGGAGTAGACGTCGGCGAAGGCGAATTCGATGACGTAGCGAGCCATATCCGGGGCGATGTCGGCGAGGGCGGCGATGACCTGGTGTCCGGCTTCCCCGTCGATGCGGTTGAGGGCCTCCAAGCCGCGTTCGTATCGTTCCTTCGCGGTTTCTTCGCCGGGGTTCGGGGCGAGGACGATCGGGCTCGCGAGATCCGGGCGGTCGGTGAAGGCCGCCTTCGCTACGGCAAGACCGTTGAGGGAGGCCGGGATTCCTGCGTAGACGCTGATGTGGATGATGGTCTCCACGACTTCCGCCGGAGTGACACCCACATTCAATGCGCCGTCGATGTGGAATCGGAGTTGCGGGGCCGCCGTTCCCATGGCCGAGAGCGCGGCGACATTGATCAGCTGCCGTTGCCGCAAGGTCAGACCCGGGCGGCTGTAGATGTCGCCGTAGCCGAATTCCACCGTCAGTCGGGCGAGGTCCGGAGCCGTCTCGGCGATGCGCGCGATGACCGCATCGGCCGCAGCGCCGCCAACGGTCCGCAATACCTCGAATCCACGGTCGTAGCGGCTGTTGGAAACGGACGAAGCATCATTCATGGCATCTCTTTTCTCACTCGGGATCGAAAGCCAGCGTTGTCGATGGATCGCACATGTGCCAGTGCCTGTGTTGCCCAGGTCGCCGGAACCGGGGGTCCAGCAAACCCACCCCTGAATCCGTGATGGGTATGTTCGGGAGCTATGGATGGGCAACTGAGGCGTCGGTCAGTGTTGGGGCTGGGTTCGGCGGCGGTGCTGGGGACGGTGCTGACCGCGTGCGGTGGTGGCAAGAAGAAGCATGACAAACCCGCCACGTCGGCCACTCCGGCGAGTCCTCCACCAGCGACGGGCTCGCTTCCCGACACCATCATGATCATTCGCCACGCGGAGAAGCCGACCGGATCGGGGAAGCCCTACGGCATCACCGCGGACGGTGAGCAGGACGAAGAGTCGCTGACCGTGCGCGGATGGACGCGGGCGGGTGCGCTGGTCGAGTTGTTCGATCCCTGGAACTCCGACGGCTCACCCGCCTCGCTGCGGCCCGGATTGCTCCGACCCGCAGCGATTTACGCCTCGGATCCGGGCAGCCACGGGAGCAAGCGGCCCGAGCAGACAGTGACTCCACTGGCGGCCGCACTGAACGTGAAGATCGACGCGCGGTTTCCGAAGGGGCAGGAGGCTCAGCTGGTCGCCGCGTTGTCGGGTGTCGCGGGGCCGGTCCTCATCAGTTGGCAGCACGAGAACATCGGAGCGATCCTCGCCCAGTTGAGCGGTATCGCTCCCGCGCCGCCCAAGTCGTGGCCCGACGATCGCTTCGACATCGTCTACGTCCTGACCCGCAACGGCACCGGGTGGACCTTCACCCAGGTGCCGCAAATGCTGATCGCCGGTGACTCCCCCGCGCCTATCGCGTGAAATCCGGTCGGCGGCAGCGATTCCCGATCACAGTGCTACACCGACAAGGTGACCGATCACATACGTGGTGATCATCGCCAGCGCACCGCCCGCCAATACCCGCACCGTCGCGCGTGCCACCGGCGCCTGACCCAGATGCGCACCCACGGCTCCGGTCAAGGCCAGCGCCGCGAGCACCGCGATCATGGTCAGCGGCACGCGAATCGCGTGCGGCGTCAGAATCGCCAGCAATGGCAACAGCGCGCCCAGGGTGAACGACAGCGCCGAGGAGAACGCGGCGTGCACCGGATTGGTGAGCTCCTCCGGATCGATGCCCAATTCGGCCTCGGCGTGGGCGAGGAAGGCATCGCGTGCGGTGAGTTCCTCCGCGACCGTCTGCGCAGTGGCCGCGGATAGGCCCTTCGCGCGATAAATGGCAGCCAGCTCGGCCAATTCGGCCTCCGGCTGCTCGGCCAGTTCTCGTCGTTCGGTCTCCAGCAGCGCGCGCTCGCTGTCGCGCTGCGTACTCACCGACACATATTCGCCCAATGCCATCGATACCGCGCCCGCGGCGAGCCCGGCCACGCCCGCGGTGAGGATCGCCGTGCTATTGCTGGTGGCCGCCGCCACACCCACGACAATGCCTGCCACCGAGACGATTCCGTCATTGGCGCCCAAGACGCCCGCGCGCAGCCAGTTCAGCCGCGTCGCCAATCCCATCGCATGCGGTTCGGCCTGATGCGCGACCGCCACCGAGCCTTCGAAATCGTCCCTCACCAGGGGAACGGTAATGCTTCAGACGGTTTCCCGCCAGCAAAGAAAGGCTCACCGAAATTAGGTAATGCATTGCATACCAAGGTATTTCGTATCCATATGAAGCCGGGTGAGCCGGGTCACGGCGGTCGCGACGCGTTTGCGACAAGGATTTTCTCGGCGGATCGAGCCATGGACGCGGCCGGTTAGCCGTAGCGTTGACATCGGCGCGAATCGGATCAGTCAAGAGAGCGGCGTGATGCGGCCACAACCGGCAGCGATCGGGTACCTCCGGCATGACGTGTCGGGGGCGCAACAGCAGTGGGACGAGGCCCAGATTCAACATCTGGCTCGCCGACTCGGCTATGACCTCTGCAAAACACTGATCTTCGGTCCCGAAACCGATCGACCCTACGTCCGCGTCCGCACCGCTCTCTCCCGCCTCGAGGCGGACGCGGTCATCATCCCGAGCCTCGCCCATTTCGGCGGCCACATCCCCGACGACATCGTCCAGGTGGCCGACATCATCACCGTCAGCCCCGAAAACACCTACGCCCGCTGGGTGATTCCGCCGGACAGGTAGACGAATTCGCTAGTCGAGTATTTCTCGAACTCGCTTGGCGAAGGCGTCGGGTTGTTCCATGAACCCGCCGTGGCCGCCGGGGAACATGGTCGGTTCGATGGCGAGTTCGCGGCTCAGGGCGCGCGAGGTGCGGTCGCAGAACTGGTTGGTGGACTCGTCGCCGATGCCGATGATGATTTTCGTGGGGGTGGCGCGGAGTGCGTCCAGGGAAGGCTGCCAGCCGGAAGTCGGGCGGAGTTCGTGGTGGTAGAAGTAGTCGTCCGAGGCTATGGAGCTCGGGGCGCGTTCGCCGCCGAACATCTGCTGCAAGACCTCCTCGGGCATGGACATGCCGGTCATGGTGAAGAATTTGCGGACCGCGCCGAGGACGTCGCCGGTGTCGTAGGTCGCGATGATGTCCTCGGTCTCCGCGCGGATCTCGTCGCGATTGTCGAGCAGCTCGGCCAGCGGGGGCTCGTGGGCGATGAGGGTGGACACCAGGTCGGGGCGGGCGATGGCCAGGGCCAAGCCGGTGATCGCACCGCCGCTGGAACCGAGCACGATGGCCGGGCCCATCCCGACATGTTCGAGGACGCGAGCCAGATCGTCGGCGCGCAATTCGGGCGTCGAATCCTTGTCCGTAGGGGTGACACTGCGACCGTGGCCGCGCGGGTCACTGCCCAGGACGGTGTAATCCGAGGCCAGCAGCTCGGCCACCGGGGCGAACGGGCCCGAATCCATCGGGGACCCGATCAGCGAGAGAAGTGGGCCGCTGCCGCGGTACTCGTAGTAGATGGTGCCGTCCGGCACCGCGACGGTTCCGGAGGTGACGGGTGCGGTCGAGGTCATGGTTGCTCCCAGCGTTGAACGACGCGAACACCAATTCAGACGGTACGACCGCCCCCAATTCACCGCTGCCGGAACGGGAATACGCGGCGGAAACCCTCAGTCTCGACGCGGTTCCGGCAACGCGCAGGCCATGCCCTCGGCCATACCGGTCGGCCGCACGCCGAGCGCCTGGTTCACTCGCGCGCGCTGGTTCTCCCAGGCCACCGCCGCGGCGAGTTCGGCCAGCTGTCCCTTGCTCAAATGCGTCAGCAATTCGGTGCGGATGTCCTCGAGATCCGGTGCGGCCGGGGTGACGGTAATGGCCTCCGCGTAGGCGATGACCAATTTCTCGAGATCGTTGTAGGCGTCGCTGTCCTTGTACTTCGGCAGCTCGGTGACCTGTGCCTCGGTGATTCCGCCGTAGTGCGCGAGGGTCGAACCGATATCGAGGCAGAACTGGCAATTGACCAGCGCCGCGGCCTTGAGCTCGGCCAGTTCCTTCAGATGCGGATCCAGCCGGTTCGACAACAGCAGGGCGGTTTCGTAGAAGCCGGTGCTCAGCAGTAGGAACGGGCGGCGGATGAGCCAGCCGACCAGATCGGTCCTATTCTGCCGGGCGCGGCCGAATGCCTTGAGGTAGTGCCAGATTCGGGTAATGGCTCGCATGCGCTGTGTCCCCTTCGCGTTCGCGGATGCTCCCAATGGATCCATCCTAGGGCGAAAACGACGGGGCGTAGTAGAAATTCGGATCAGCGGTCCAGGTCGATCGCGCTCGGGCGACGCACCGGAGCATCGGCCTGCCAGGAGCACAGTATGCGCAGCGCCTCGTGGCTGGGCGATCCCTCCGGCGCGGTGTAGGTGACGAGCGTCTGATCCTCGGCCGTGAGCACCTGCAGCACTTGCCAATCCAGTTCCAGATCACCGACGACCGGATGGCGCAGGAGCTTGCGACCACCGGCGAGCGTGCGGACGCCATGTCCAGCCCACCAGCGCCGAAAGTCCTTGTCCTGCACCGACAGCTCCCCCACCAATTGCGCCAGCCGTGGATCCCCGGGCGTGCGGGCGGCGGCCATGCGCAGCCGGTCGACGGCCTCGGCGGCAACCTGATCCCAGTGCGCGAAGAGCCCGCGAATGCGCGGTTCGAGGAAGACCATGCGCACCAATGCGCGCTGGGCCACCGGAATCTCGGCGAAGTCCAGGAACAGCGCCGCCGCCCCGGCATTCCAGGCCAGGATGTCGGTGCGTGGGCCGAGCACCAGGGCCGGTGCCGTCAGCGCGGCGAGCAGATCCCGCAGTGGCGCACCGACTTCCGGCTCCTCGGTCCGTCCGGAACGCGGGCGCACCTGCACGAGCATCCGCAGATATTCGTGTTCTTCCTGGGTGAGCCGCAGCGCCCGCGCAATCCCGGCCAGCAGGTTCTCCGAGGCCGCCGACACCCGCCCCTGTTCGAGCCGCGTGTAGTGATCGACGCTCACCGCGGCCAGCATGGCGACCTCCTCCCGCCGCAGACCGGGCACCCGGCGGGGATTCCCCACCGCGGGCAGTCCGACCTCCTCGGGAGACACGGCCGCCCGCTTGGCCTTCAGAAATTCGCCGAGCTCACTCACGCACCCAGTGTCGCATTGCCGACCGACCGGTTCCTGGTGGTGCCATCCCCAGGAACGTCATCCCCCGGTACAACGCCTCCTGGTTGACCCCGACGATTCCCGCGAATCTCAATGGCATGACAACGCTTTCGATGGAAACCGCAGCCCGCCTCGCCGACGCCGGACACAAGGCCGCCGACGCCATGAACGTCCCCATGATCATCACCATCGTCGACGCCGCGGGCTATCTCCTGCACTCGAGCCGCAAGGAGGGCGCCCTGCTGGGTTGCATCGACCTGGCGCACCGGAAGGCCAAGACCTCCGTGCTGTTTCGCATGCCCACCGCCGCACTCGGTGAACTCTCGCGTCCGGACGGCCCGATCTACGGGATCGAGTCGAGCAATGGCGGCCTGATCTCTTTCGGCGGCGGTCTGCCCATCACCGATGCCGAAGGCCGCGTCATCGGAGCGGTCGGCGTCTCCGGCGGCATTGCCGACCAGGACGTTCAGGTGGCCGAGGCCTGCCTCGCCGCGCTCTGACCACTTCGAGACCTCGATATCCGCTTGGCGATCTCTCCAATCCTATGTAGATTAGGTAACTACCTAAGCTAGATAGGAAGGAACGTCATGATCAGGTCCGACACGCTGCGCGTCCCCGGCGCGACCCTCTACTACGAGGTCCGCGGGGACGGGCCGCTGGTCTTGTTCATCCCCGGCGGTGGCGGCGACGCGGGAACCGTCGATCCCATTGCCGAACTGCTCGAGGACCGGTTCACCGTCGCCAGCCTCGACCCGCGCGGCTATTCGCGCAGCGTGCTCGACGGGCCGCAGGTGACGCAGCGGGTCGAGGTGCAGAGCGACGACGTGTATCGCCTGCTCTGCCACCTCGGAGAGGAACCGGTCTTCGTCGTCGGCGGCAGTTCGGGTGGCATTGTCGGACTCGATCTGCTGGCCCGGCACCCGGAGCGGGTGGCCCGACTCGTGGTGCACGAACCGCCCCTGTTCGCCGTACTGCCCGATGCGGACGAGCAGCTCGCCATGGTGGAGGAGGTCGATACCCTCCTGCGCACCGAGGGATTGGCGGCCGCCAACGCACGATTCCTGACCGCGATCGGAAATGCGATGAAGCCCTCGCCCGCCGTCGACGACCTGCCGCAGCGCACCGCCGACATGTGGGCGCGGCTCATGAAGAACGGCCCGCTCATGATGGAGTACGAATTCCGCGAGTTCACCTCGCACAGACCGGATTTCGCGGCCCTGAGCGCGGTCGCGGACAAGCTGGTCCTGGCCGTCGGCCGCGAGACCCGCGGGCTGCTGCCGTCCCGACCGGCCGTGGAGATCGCGCGGCGGCTCGGCCTCGAGGTCACCGAGTTTCCGGGCGCGCACAATGGCATGCGCACCGAAGCGCCGGAGATCGCCGAGCAACTGGCCGAGATCTTCACCGCTCACCTGCGGGTTCGAGAAGGCGAGCCCTGTTAGCGTCAGGCCATGATCACTGGCGCGCACACCATCCTCTACGCCGAAGACGCCGAGGCCGCGCGGGCCTTCTTCCGCGACGTCCTCGGCCTGGCCCACGTCGATGCCAATAACGGGTGGCTGATCTTCAAGTCCCCGCCCGCCGAACTCGCCGTCCACCCCGCCGAGCCCGCCGACACCGGGCGGGCCGAGCTCTACCTCATGTGCGACGACCTCACCGCCACCATGGACGAATTGCGCTCGAAGGGCGTCGAATTCACCTCCGAGGTGACAGATGCGGGCTGGGGTCTGCTCACCCGACTGCGAGTGCCCGGGGCCGGGGAGATCGGGCTGTACCAGCCCAGGCACGCTACGGCCTACGATCTTCCGTGACCTGAGGCCGAACTCGTTCCGGCCGTGAGCCTTCCGTGACAGCCTGGAGCGAGGCCCCGACCTGCGGGGCGGTAGGGAGAGGGCTCACATGATTCTGGTGACGGGCGCGACCGGCAATGTCGGCGCCGAACTCGTGCAGGCGCTGGCGGGCGGCACCGAGCCGGTGCGGGCCTTGGTGCGCGATCCGGCCAAGGTGACGCTGCCCGCCGGGGTCGAGGCGGTGTCCGGCAATCTGACCGCGCCGGAATCCTTGGCACCGGCCCTCGACGGAGTGCGAGCGGTGTTCCTGCTACCTGGCTATCCCGGCGTCGCACAGGCCGCAGCCAAGGCGGGTGTGGAGCACATCGTGCAGCTCTCGGGCGTCTCGGCCGCGACCCGCAATGCCCGCAACGCCGTCACCCGCTACATGATGGCCTCCGAACAGGAGGTCACCGATTACAGCGCGGCCTGGACCATCCTGCGCCCCTGCGCCTTTGCCTCCAATGCCCTGCGCTGGCTACCGCAGCTGCGAGCCGGAGACGCGGTGCGGGTGCCGTTCCCGACGGTTCGGACGGCGATTCTGGATGCCTTCGACCTGGCGGCCGTGGCGGTCCAGGCCTTCGCCGACCCGCTGCTGCGCGGTGAAATCCTCTGGCCCACCGGACCCGAATCCTTGCTGCCCGCCGACCAGATCGCGATCCTCGGCGAGGTACTGGGCCGCGAGCTGACGTGCATCGGGCTCAGCGACGAGGAGGCGCGCGCGGACATGCTGCGGACCACGCCCGTCGAATACGTCGACGCCTTCTTCGAGTTCTATGTCGACGGTGTCATCGACGAATCCATCGTTCGGCCCACCGTGGAACAGATCACCGGCCGCGCCCCGCGAACCTTCCGACAGTGGGCCGAAATTCACGCCGACGCCTTCCGCCAGGACGGGACCGACCAGTAGGTCGCCGCGCGCAGCAGCCATTCGACGGGACCGTACCGATGCGTCCGCAGCCACCAAGCGCTCATTCGCAGTTGTGCGGCATACGTGGCGAGAGCGAGCAGAACCACCACCACGGGATGCACCCGATCGGCCAGGGCCAGGCCATATCCGGTGTAGAGGAGCATCATGACCACCGACTGGCCGATATAGTTCGTCGCCGCCATGCGCCCGGCGGGCGCGAGCCACCCGACCGGGCCCGCCCAGCGGTAGCGGGTCAACCAGACAATGGCGGCCGCGTAGCCGACGGTCAGGAACGGATTGGCCAGTTCTTGCACGCCGAACCAATACGACGGCATCGCATCCAGGGTCGACAACGTCACCGTGACGGCGGAAACCGGCAGTCCCACACCGAAACCCAGCGCCAGGGCGCGCGGCAGCCAGCGGCTGATCCAGTCGGGATCCTCAAAGATCCGCCGCTTGCCCGCTGCCAGTCCGATCAAGAACATGCCCAACGCCGGAATGCCCTGCCCCAACCAGGTGAACAGCATGAACTGCGGCCCGAAGGTGAGCTGGGCGGCGAAGGTGTCGCCGAAAGTGCCGGTGAAGCCATCATGCATGCGCTGCACATCGAAAACCTCACCCAGACCGGAGATTCCGCCATTGCCGGGCACGAAGGCCAGCAAAGAGAACGCGACATAGAGCACCAGGCCGGTGATGACCGCGGTTCTGGGGCGAATTCCGCGCAGCAGCACCAGAATCAGGCACAGCCCGGCGTAGAGGGTGAGGATGTCGCCGATCCAGAGCAGCATCACGTGCGCCAGCCCGACCAGGAAAAGTGCCAGGCAGCGGCGCAGCAGTCGCGGCACCGGCGCGGCTCCCGCGCGCTGTGCGGCGGCGATCTGCAGGGTGAACGAATAGCCGAACAGGAAGGCGAAGAGCAGATAGAACTTTCCCAGGAACAGCCCGTCGATCAGGCCGTAGACGAATCGATCCGCCGTGCCGTCGAACATCGGCCGTAGCTCGCCGCCCACGCTGGCCGACGACCAGAGCATGGTCGCCACCACCGTATTGGTCACGAGGATGCCGAACAGCGCATAGCCGCGCAGGCTGTCGACCACGCCGATGCGCTGTCCCTGGATCGCACCGGTTACCTGCGTTTCGACCTGCTCGGACATGCCCCCCACGCTATGTCCGGGCAGGTCGAGGCCACATCCATCGCAGACCCTGATTCCAGTGCGACCTCAGCGGTATTGACAGCCGTCCACAGTCATCCCCTGGCGGGACTGCGTCGCGCCAGAATTCGTTCGATGACCTCGGTCAACACGGCACCGGGATCGGCGGGGACCTCGGTCGTTCGCCAGGCGATGAACTGATCGGGGCGTACCAGAATGGCACCCGATGCATCGATGCCGACGGTGCGCAGCCATTCGGTCTCCGAGGCGGGAATTCGGTGCACCGTCAGATCGAGCGACAGCGCCGCACCCACCTGGTGCGCGGTGCGCGTCCAGGTTTCGTCGGCGGTCAACAGCGTCACACCGGACACGAGATCCAGCGTGGAGATTCGCTTCCCGTGCTGCTCCAACCATCGATGCGGCAGCCGTGAGCCCGGCGTGCCGTCGAGGACGAGCGAAACATCCTCGGTATCGGGCAGTTCCGGCTGCGGGTCGACCACGGCGGCGGAGTCGTATCGGTAGCCCAGGTGCACCAGCGGTGCGTTGAGCACGCCCGCGGCCCGGCGCGCGGCGGCGATCTCGGGAGTGTTCTCCCAGTGCAGGCGCGGATCCGGCCAGCGGCGCACGGCCTGATCGAGCGTCATGGTCGCGACCGCGTGGCGTTCGACCTGGTAGGTGTCCAACAGTCCCGCGCCCGCCCAACCCTGGTGCACGGCGGCGATTTTCCACGCCAGATTGTGGCCGTCGGCGATCCCGGTATTCAGACCGAAGGCACCCAGGGGCGACACCGCGTGCGCGGCATCACCGACCAGGAACACCCGTCCGTCCCGGAAACGATCGGCCACGAAAGCCTGTGGCCGCCACGGCAACACGCTCACGACCTCCGCCTCCAGGGCCGGGTCGCCCACAGCCGCGCGAATCAGCTCGAGGCAGCGGGCCTCGGTGAAGGCGTCGATCCCGGCGTCGCCATTGACATGCAGGATCCATTCCTTGGCCCCGTCGACGGTCACCAGCAGTCCGCCCACGGCGGGATTGTCGATATTGCAGCTCACGAAGCGCCGCCCTTGCAGATACGGCGTCAGATCGGCGCGAAAGAGCAGGCTCATATTGGTTTTTCCGATCGGACCCGGTCCGGTCACCCCGATGCCAAGTGCGGCGCGGACGTCGCTGCGCAGCCCGTCGGCGGCGATCAGGTAGTCCGCGTGCACGATGTCCCCGCCCGAGAGCACCGCCCGCACGCCGGACTCGTCCTGGGTGAACGACTTGAGCCGGGTCGAATACCGCACCACCGCACCGCGTTCCCGCGCCGCGGGCAGCGTCACGCTGTCGAGATAGTTCTGCGGGCAGGTGCCGCGCAGGATCCCCGGACTCACGGGCTCGTCCTGCGTCGCGGCCGGAACCCGTACGGGCTCGGGCGTCGCCAGCTTCGTGAAATCGGTCTCGACGAGCGTGGTCGCGGCGACCTTGGCCCGCATTCCGGCCAGGTCCACGCTCACCGCGTTCACCGCCTCCTGCAAACCCTCCGCGCGAAACATCTCCACGGTCCGCCACCCGACGCCGGTGGCCCGCGGATGCGGCGACGGACCGTCCTGCCGATCCACGACCAGGGTCGGCACGCCCTTGCCCGCGAGGAACAGGGCGGTGGCCAGACCGACCGAACCACCTCCCGCGATCAGCACCGGAATCTTGGTTTCTGTCATCACAATCCCCTTATGGATACACCGTAGCCGTTACGGATACACCGTAACCACAGTGCTATGGTGAGCGCAATGGAAGGGAGTGAGGAAATGACCGAGGGCACCCCGCCGGTGGTGTGGAGCAAGCAGCGGCGCGACCCGGCCCGCCGCGCCCCGAGCGTCGATCGGATCGTCGCGACCGCGCTCGCCATCGCCGACGCCGAGGGACTCGAGGCGGTGTCCATGCGCCGCGTGGCCGGTGAGCTGTCCTCCGGAACCGCGTCGATGTACCGGTATGTCGCCAATCGCGACGAGCTGCTCGATCTGATGATCGATGCGGCTCAAGGCGATATCGATCTGCCGCCCCTGACCGGGGACGGGTGCGCGGATCTCGCCGCGCTCGCGCGACGGCAGCGGGAGACGTTATTGCGGCATCGTTGGCTGGGCGCGGAACTCTCCGGCCGCCCGGCACTCGGCCCGAATGCGCTGCGCCGCTTCGACACCGGCATGGCCGCGGCCCTGCAACTCACCGACGACATCAATGTGGCCGCGCGAATCGTCGACACCGTGTCGTCGTATGTCTCCGGGGCGGTGAACGGAGAGGTCGCCGAATACCGACTGCAGCAGCGCACCGGGCTCACCGAGGATCAGTGGCGGGCCAGTGTCGGACCGTATCTGCGGTCCGCCCTCGCCACCGGCGCGTACCCGGCACTGTCGCGTCGACTGCACGAGGCCGACGACCCCACTGCCGCAGAAAGTTTCGAGTTCGGGCTGGCGTGCGTGCTGGAGGGGGTCAGTCGCGTCGCTCGGTCGCCTCGGTGACGCGCTGCAGGAGTTCCTCGAAGCGGCCGTCGCGTTCGGCGGCGGCCGCTATTGCACCGAGGTTCTCCTCGTTCCACACGTCGAGTTCCAGGAACCGCGCCAGACTCTCCGAGGACATGGCTCCGGCGATGGGAACCAGTTCGGCCCAGGAGTTCTCGCGATGGGTGGCGTTCACCATGTGCACGAGCACCTCGGTGTCCATGCCCGCCGCGACATCGGCGACCCGGGCCAGAGTCTTGTCGCTGAGCAGCACCAGGAAGGTCGATGCCTCGGCGAACAGGTCCTTGTCATATCCGACCTGCAGGACATCGCGAATGCGATCCTCGGGCAGCTCGGCCATGACCGGTTCGAATCGGTCCGCGACCCGGTCGAGTTCGGCATTGAACGCCACCATGAGCAGGTCCTCCCCCGATTCGACATAGGGCAGCACGGCGAGCAATTGCGCATCCGATGTCGCGACCAGGAAGCGAGCCAGGGTCACATAGTCCTTGCGGCGCAGCATTTCCCGCAGCACCGGGACCAGCACGTCGGTGTCGAATCGCTGGACAATGGGCGCGGCCGCTTCCGGATCGACATACGGTGCGACGTCGGCGAGGAATTCCACCGGCACGTGCCCGATCAACGCCACCGCGCGGTCCGGGCTGAGCGAGCTGGCCACCATGCCGCACAGCATCGGCCCGAAGAACCGGGTCGCGATGGCGACGACCACTCCGTTCGGCAGCAGTCCGCTCACCCGGGCCAGCCGGTCGAACATCGGTCGATAGGGCGCGTCGAGGGCGTGATAGATGCCGCGGCGAACGCGGCGGACCGCGACCGGGTCACTGTCGAGCAGGAACGCCAGATCCTCGGGCGCGACCTGCAATTCGCGTGCCAGCTTCACCACCTCGGCGCGGGCGGCCAGACTGGTCATGAGCTCACCTCAGGTAAAGAGCATGCGGCGGGCGACCGGCCGCAACAGGGCGGCCACCAGGGTGAGACCGTTGTCGATGGCCGCGTTCAATTCCCGCTCACGTCGATCCCGCGCGCGTTCGAATGCCGCGCGTAATACGGCGTATTGCCCCTCGTCGAGCTCCCCCAGCGCTTCGATATGCGCGCGCGGAACGCGACTGATATCGACCAGTCGTTCTATTTCCGACACCATGTCAGCGTATCCGAATCCGATTGGGCGCATCGGTATTTCGGCCACGCTCCCGCCAGGCCCGAACCAGCAGCACCGACGCGGCCGCGACCCACCACAGCACCTGAATGCTCGCCGACAGCTGCACCGCGACCGGGACCGTGATATCCGGCACGGTCGCGATGCCCGCCACCGCGAATGCCGCACCCAACAGGATGGCGAGATATCCGAGCAGACGCGGCAATACCGATGACCCGAGGATGACAACGCCGAGCGACACGAACAGCAGCGGGGCGGCGACAAAGAAATACAGGTGCTGCACGCCGCGAATGAGATCGGTGCTCAGCCTCGGCATGGTCGCCGAATGCGTCTGCAGTTGCGTCAAATAGCAGACGACCTCGATCAGGTTCACCGTCATCAGCGTGGCGGCACCGAACAGCGTCATCCAACCCGCCGGGCGACCGGTCGCACCCGCCAGCACGACGATGGTGACCGTGAAATACACGATGAACACCGGCCCGACCGCCTGCAGCCACGCACCCCACGCAATCGAATCCCGGTTCTGATCGATGAATTCGGTCAGCTGCCGACCGGTGGCGTTCTCGGGTGGACCGTTGTTGATGGAGAAGGAGACGGCCAGCATCACACTGCCGAGCAGTGCGCTCAGCGCGGCCGGGACGGGAATGGACCGGAGTGCCCGCACATCTCACGAACGTACTCCGGTCGTGTCCGGTTCATCCCATTCAGTCGCGCAGCAGATCGATAACCTTTGTTTCGGAGAGCTCGCCGTAGCCCGCGGCCACCAGACGCTCGAAGATGTCCTGCGCGGTGTGGCCCAGTGCCGCGGGAGTGCCGACCGCGTCGGCGAGTTCGACACCGATGCGGGTGTCCTTCAGGCGCAGGTTGGCGGTGAAGGCGATGTCGCGATCGTGGCTGCCCGCGAGCATCTCCCGGCACATGCGGATGACGGTGGGGCTGGCCGCGCCGCCCTGGGACAGGGTGGCGGTGACGGTCGCCAGGTCCAGTCCGGCGAGCTCGGCGGTGCGCAGGGCCTCGGCGGTCGCGGCGATCTGGATCGAGCCGAGCAGGTTCTGGATGAGCTTGTAGCTGGTGCCCGCACCGACCTCGCCGAAGCGAACGATGCTGATGCACAACGGTTCCAGCAGCGGACGGGCGGCATCGATATCCGCGCCGTCACCGCCGAGGAAGAGCACCAGGGCTCCGGCTGCGGCCGCATCGGGCAGTCCGGTCACCGGCGAATCGAGATAGCGCAGACCGTGCGCGGCCGCGTGCTTGGCCAACTCCAACACCCACGGGCGGGACAACGTGGAGAACTCGACCGCGAAGGCGTTCGGCGCGTACTCCCCCGCCAGCGCACCGTCGGCACCCAGCCATGCCGCGCGCGACGCGTCGTCGTCGGCGACCATCGCGAAGATCGCCTCGGCCCCCTGCGCCGCCTCGCGCGGTGTGGCGGCGAGAGTCGCTCCCGCCGCGACCAATCCGGCGGCCTTCTCCGGCGACCGGTTGTAGACGGTCACCTGATGCCCGGCGGCCACCAGGCGCGCCGCCATCCCCCCACCCATCCGACCCAAACCCAGGAACGCAATTCTCGCCACGGGCAGCACCCTACCGAGTACGGATCGCCCCCGGCCAACCGAATTCCGGGTTAGGCTTCCCACCTTGAGGGTTGGGGGTGCGATGACGAATTGGCTACTGCTGCGCGGATTGACACGCGACCAAAGACATTGGGGCGAGTTTCCCAAACGGCTGTCGGCCGCGCTGGGTTCCCGCGTGGTGACCATCGATCCGCCGGGCTTCGGCACCCAGAATGCCCGGCCGTCGCCGCGCTCGATCCCCGAGATCGTGGACGATATCCGCGCCCGCTTCGAACCTGGCGACGAGAAATGGTCGGTGCTCGGCATTTCCCTGGGCGGCATGATGGCGATGAACTGGTGCGCCCGCTATCCGAGGGAGTTCCAGCGCTGTGTGCTCGTGAATACCGGTGGCCCCGCGGTCTTTCGGCTCCGTGGCTTCAACTGGGGTGTACTGCCGGTCTTCGCAGGCCGCACCCTGCGCACCGATCTCGCGCACGAATCAGCGGTCCTTGCCCTCACGGCCAACAACCCGGCCCTCGATGTCGCGACGCTGGCCCGAACCTGGGCGCGGTATCAGACCGAGGCCCGCCCGCTGCCCGCCAGCATTCTCGGTCAGGTCATGGCCGCCGCCACTTTCCGCCTCCCCCAACACATTCCGATCCCGTTGTTGATCCTGGCCTCCAAGGCCGATCGGCTCGCCCCGTACACCATGTCCGAGCGCCTGGCGCAACGGTTCGCGGCACCGCTGCGGCTGCACGAGAAGGCGGGCCACGATCTGCCCCTCGACGACGCCGACTGGGTCTGCGCCAGCGTCGCCGACTGGCTCACCGCGCAGGGCGAGCCCCGGGGTTGATCGCCTATTGCCCGACGCGTTCCCAGCCGCGCCGGGGCGCGTGCTCACCGAGCACCTTGGTGTCGCGACTGCGGTAGACCACATACGGCCGGGTCAGGTAGCCGACCGGGGCGGAAAACACGTGCACCAGGCGACTGAAGGGCCAGAACGCGAACAGCGCGCACGCGGAGAGGACGTGCAGCTGGAATCCCACGGGCGCGTCGACCATAAGTTCCGGCTTGGGCTGGAAGTAGAAGATCGAGCGGAACCACGGCGAGATGTCCTCGCGATAGTTGTGCGGGTTCCCGGTCAGATTGCCGTACAGGGTCGCGCCCAAGCCCAGCACCAGGGTCAGGCCCAGCAGCACGTACATGATCTTGTCGTTGCGAGTGGTGGCCGAGAAGACCGGGCCGACCGTGCGGCGGCGATAGATCAGGATGAGCAGCCCGAGCACCGTCGCCACGCCCGCGACCGCGCCGAGGCTGAACGAGGCCGCGTGATAGACGCTTTCGCTGACGCCCACGGCGTCGGTCCACGATTCCGGAATCACCAGCCCGATCACATGGCCCAGGAATACGAAGACGATGCCGTAGTGGAACAGCGGCGAGCCCAGTCGCAGCAGCCGGTTCTCGTAGATCTGCGACGAGCGGGTGGTCCATCCGAACTTGTCGTAGCGATACCGCCAGATCAGCCCGACAACGCAGATCGCCAGCGCCGCATACGGTACGGCGACCCAGAGTAGATAGTCCTTGGCGGTGAGGGTCATCGTCGACCTCCGATGAATTCGGGCATGTAGGTGGGTGGGGCGAAGGGTTCGAGGCCGACATCCTCACCCGGGGGTCCGGCGGCAATGAGTTTCGCGACGGCCGCGCGCTCGTCGCCGCCGAGGGCGGGCAGGGTGGCCGAGACCGAGTCCAGGACGCCGGTCCACGGGGAGTTCGCCTCCCGCAGGGCCATCCGCATGACCTCGATGCCCGCGCGGTGATCGATCAGTAGCTGCTGCCCGGGTTCCGGATGCGCGGAGGCGAATTCGAGCACGACCGCCAAGTGGTCGGACAGCTCGTCGTCGCCGAGCACGAGCCCGGCGGCGCGGTAGACCTGTTTGATCTTCAGCAGCGCCATGCCGCGTTTGCGGGTGTCGCCGTAGAGGAACCAGGTCAGGTACGGGCTGAAGCGCTTGCGGTGGTCGAAGGTGTCGACGTATTCGGTTGCCGCGGTGAGCTGTTGGCTGGTTTCCAGATAATTCAGCACTCGCTGCAACGGTGCACCGACCGCCTCGGGCAGCGCGTTGGCCGCCCGCGCCAGCATGGGCAGCGAAGTCAGCAGCGCCTCATCGGGATAGCCCAGCAGCAGCGACTGCACCTGCCAGGCCGTGCTCCGCTGGGCCTCACCCAGGTCGAGGTGTGCGCTCCTGCGCCTCATTTGCGATGCCTCCCGGACTCCTTGGGCATGAGCCCGTCGGGTGTGCCGCGACCGTCCCAGTTGAGCAGGTTGACCCGTCCGGCGCCCGCGACCGACACCGGCTCGTCGGCGGTCTGCCGCTCCTGCAGCATCCGGAAGTTCTCCACCGCCACGGGCGTCGGATGTCCGGAACTCTCGCCGAAGGGACCCCAGCCGTTCATGCCGGGCCCGCCGTCGTAGTCGAGACTGCATTCGGTGGCGAGCTCCTCGAGCCCGTGCGCCTGTTCGGCGTGGGCGGCCGGAATGACATAGCGCTCGGCGTATTTGGCGACCGCGAGCAGCCGGTACATGTCGTAGATCTCGGCCTCGGTCATGCCCACCTTGGCCGCGATCTCCGGGCGGGTCTCACGGCCCAGGTTCACATCACGCATGTAGCTGCGCATGGCGGCCAGCTTGCGCAGCACGCCATTGACGACCTCGGTGTCGCCCGCGGTGAACAGTTCGGCCAGGTACTCCACCGGGATGCGCAGCGCCTCGATGGCGGCGAACAGATTGCCGTGATCCTCGGCGTCGTGGCCGGTGTCCTTGAGCGCGTCGACCACCGGCGACAGCGGCGGGATGTACCAGACCATCGGCACCGTGCGGTATTCCGGATGCAGCGGCAGCGCCACCTTGTACTTGCGGATCAGCGCGTAAACCGGCGAGTTCTGCGCCGCCTGCACCCAGTCGCGCGGAATGCCCGCCCGCTCACACGCCGCGATGACCTCCGGATCGAACGGGTCGAGGAACGCATCCCGCTGCGCGGCATACAGATCCTTCTCCTCCGGCGTGGCCGCGACCTGCGAGACGGTGTCCGCGTCGTAGAGCATCACGCCGATGTAGCGCAGCCGCCCGACGCAGGTCTCCGCGCACACCGTCGGCAGCCCGACTTCCATGCGCGGGAAGCAGAACGTGCATTTCTCGGCCTTGCCGGTGCGGTGGTTGAAGAACACCTTCTTGTACGGGCAGCCCGATACGCACATGCGCCAGCCGCGGCAGCGGTCCTGATCCACCAGCACGATGCCGTCCTCGGCGCGCTTGTAGATCGCGCCCGACGGGCAGGAGGCCGCGCACGCCGGATTCAGGCAGTGTTCGCAGATGCGTGGCAGATAGAACATGAAGGTGCGCTCGAACTCGAACTTCACCTTGTCGCCGAGCTTGCGGGCAATGGGGTCCTCGGTCGCGAGTTCGGGTGCGCCGCCGAGGTTGTCGTCCCAGTTGGCCGACCAGGTGATCTTGGTGTCCTTGCCGGTGATCAGCGACTTGGGCCGTGCCACCGGTGTGTGCTGCTGCACGGGCGCGGTGGTCAGCGTCTCGTAGTCATAGGTCCAGGGCTCGTAGTAGTCCTTGAGCTCCGGCAGGATCGGATTGTCGAAGATCGTGAACAGCTTGCGCATGCGCCCGCCCCCGCGAAGCTTCAACCGGCCCTTGCGGTCCAGCTTCCACCCACCCCGCCACCTGTCCTGATCCTCGTACGTGCGCGGATACCCTTGTCCCGGACGGGTTTCCACATTGTTGAACCACACGTACTCGACCCCGGCCCGATTGGTCCACGTCTGCTTGCAGGTCACCGAGCAGGTGTGACAGCCGATGCACTTGTCGAGATTCATCACCATCGCCAGCTGCGCCATGGGTTTCATCGGTAACGAACCTCCTGGTCGGTGCGGCGGCGGATGACCGTCACCTCGTCACGCTGGTTGCCGGTGGGGCCGAGATAGTTGAAGGCGAAGGACAATTGGGCGTAGCCGCCGATGAGGTGGGTCGGCTTGATGAGCAGGCGGGTCAGGGAGTTGTGGATGCCGCCGCGTTTGCCGGAGGTCTCGGCGAGGGGGACGTCGATGAGGCGGTCCTGGGCGTGGTTCATGTAGACCGTGCCCTCGGGCATGCGGTGCGAGACGATGGCGCGCGCGGCGACCACGCCATTGCGGTTGACCGCCTCGATCCAATCGTTGTCGTGGATGCCCAGTTTCGCGGCATCCAGGTTCGACATCCAGATGGTGGGTCCGCCGCGGGAGAGGCTGAGCATGAACAGGTTGTCCTGGTACTCGGAGTGAATCGACCACTTCGAGTGCGGGGTCAGATAGCGCAGCGTGAGCCCGGCCTCGCCCTTCTCCCCCAGCGGCGGCTCGGAGAACAGCGCGGTCATATTGAGCGGTGGCCGGTAGACCGGCAGTTGTTCGCCGACCTCGTCCATCCAGTCGTGGTCGATAAAGAAGTGCTGACGTCCGGTCAGGGTGTGCCAGGGCTTGTTTCGCTCGACATTGACCGTGAACGGCGAGTAGCGGCGGCCGCCGGTCTCCGAACCCGACCACTCCGGTGAAGTGATCACGGGCACCGGCGCGACCTGGGTGTCGGCGAAGGTGATCTGCTTGCCCTCGTGTTCGGCGGCCAGATCGGCCAATTGGGTGCCGGTGCGCTGCTCCAGGGTCCTGAAGCCCTGGGTCGCCAAGTGCCCGTTGGTGGTTCCCGACATGGCGAGAATCGCCTCGCAGGCGTCGATATCGCGTTCCAGCGACGGCCGCCCGTCGGCCGGGCCGCCGCGCACGGTGCCATTGATGTGGGCCAGGTATTCGACCTCGCGCTCGACGTTGTAGGTAATGCCCTTGGTGGTCGCGCCGAGCTTCTCCATGAGCGGACCCAGCGCCCGCATCTTCGCGTACACCGCGCCGTAGTCGCGTTCGACCACGGTCAGGCGCGGCATGGTGACGCCCGGAATCGGTTCGCACTCACCCTTTTTCCAGTCCCGCACCACACCGTGCGGGTTGGCCATCTGGTCGGGGGTGTCGTGCAGCAGCGGGGTCGCGACCAGATCCTTGCGGACGCCGAGGTGGGTGCGCGCGTGCCTGCTGAACTCCGCGGCGATGGTCATGAAGGCATCCCAGTCGGTGCGGGTCTGCCACGGCGGCGCGATGGCCGGGCTGAACGAGTGCACGTAGGGGTGCATGTCCGTGGAGGACAGGTCGTGCTTCTCGTACCAGGTGGCCGCGGGCAGCACCACATCGGAGAAGACGGTGGTGCTGGTCATGCGGAAGTCCAGCGTGAGCAGCAGATCCAGCTTCCCGGTCGGCGCCTCCTCGTGCCATTTCACGTCGGTGGGCCGATTGTCGGGCGGCGCTTCGGAGGCACGCAGCGAATTGTCCGCGCCCAGTAGATGTTTGAGAAAGTACTCGTTGCCCTTGGCCGAGGAGCCGAGCAGGTTGGAGCGCCAGATGGTGAGCAGGCGCGGGAAGTTGGCCGGGTTGTCGGGATCCTCGCAGGCGAAGCCGAGAGTGCCCGACTTCAGCTGCGAGACAACATGATCCGTGACCGGAATACCCGCCGCCTCGGCCTCGTCGACAATGTCGAGGGGGTTGCGGTCGAAGGTCGGGAACGAGGGCATCCAGCCCATGCGCGCGGTCTGGGCGAGCAGGTCCGCGGTGGTCTTGCCCGCGATGTGCCCGGTGCCCCGCGTGGTGGTGAGGTCGTTGGCATTGAACGGGTCGTAGCGGAACTGGTCGGTGTGCAGGTACCAGTAGGCGGTCTGGATCATCTGCCGTGGTGGGCGCGTCCAGTCCAGCGCCATGGCCACCTGCGCCCACCCGGTTTGCGGGCGCAGCTTCTCCTGGCCGACATAATGCGCCCAGCCGCCGCCGTTCACGCCCTGGCAACCGGTCAGCGTCGTGAGCGCCAGGAAGGTCCGGTAGATGGTGTCGGAGTGGAACCAGTGGTTGGTGCCCGCGCCGAGCAGGATCATGGACCGGCCGCGCGATTCCTCTGCGTTGGCCGCGAATTCACGCGCGATGCGAGCGGCCTGCTCGGCGGGGACGCCGGTGATGGTCTCCTGCCAGGCGGGGGTGCCGGGCTGGGTGGCGTCGTCGTAGCCCTCGGGCCAGTCGCCCGGCAGGCCCGGGCGGTGCACGCCGTAGCGGGCCAGCAGCAGATCGAACACGGTGGTGACCAGGTGCCCGCCGATGGTGCGGGCCGGTACGCCGCGCAGCACCTCACCGGGCGCGCCGTCGTCGGTGTCGAAGCGCGGCAGTGTCACCGTGACCGCGCCCTGCCCGTCCACCGACAGCAGCGGCTTGATGTCACCGAGGTTCAGGTTCCACTTGCCCGCGCCGTCCTCGCCGTAGCGGAAGCCCAGAGAACCATTGGGCACCACCGGTTTTCCGCTCTGGTCCAGCAGGACCGTCTTGAACGCGGCGTTCGCCTCGCCCGAGTACTCGGGCAGATCGGCGGCGGTGAGGAACTTGCCGGGCCGGTAGCCCTCGCCGGACT
Organism: Nocardia sp. CDC160; assembly: GCF_035818795.1. Classification (NCBI taxonomy): domain Bacteria; kingdom Bacillati; phylum Actinomycetota; class Actinomycetes; order Mycobacteriales; family Nocardiaceae; genus Nocardia; species Nocardia sp. CDC160. The sequence goes on from NZ_JAYKYT010000004.1 coordinate 482,933, forward strand.
TCTCCAGCCGCACCAGGAAGGGCAGATCGGTGTAGCGGCGCACGTAGTCCTGGAAGTAGGGCACCTGCCGGTCGACGAAGAACTCGCGCAGGATGACGTGGCCCATGGCCATGCCCAGCGCGCCGTCGGTGCCCGGATGCGGGGACACCCACTCGTCGGCGAACTTCACATTGTCGGCATAGTCGGGGGCGATGGAGACGACCTTCTGGCCGCGGTAGCGCGCCTCGGCCATCCAGTGCGCATCGGGGGTGCGGGTGACGGGGATATTGGAGCCCCACATGATGAGATAGCCCGCGTCCCACCAGTCTCCGGACTCGGGGACGTCGGTCTGGTCGCCGAAGACCTGCGGCGAGGCGACCGGAAGGTCGGCGTAGAAGTCGTAGAACGACAGCATGGCCCCGCCCACCAGGGACATGAAGCGCGATCCGGCGGCGAAGGAGGCCATGGACATGGCCGGAATCGGGGAGAATCCGGCAATTCGGTCCGGGCCGAAGGTCTTCACGGTGTAGACGTGGGCGGCGGCGATGAGTTCCACCGCCTCGTCCCAGCTCGCCCGCACCAGTCCGCCGCGTCCGCGCACGCTCTTGTAGCGGCGCGACTTCTCCGGATCGGTGACGATCGATTCCCACGCCTGCACCGGATCTCCGGTGCGCGCCTTGGCTTCTCGGTACATTTCGAGCAGCACGCCGCGGATGTACGGGTAGCGCACCCGGGTGGGCGAATAGGTGTACCAGGAGAAGGCCGCGCCGCGCGGGCAGCCGCGGGGTTCGTACTCGGGTCGGTCGGGTCCGGTGCTCGGGTAGTCGGTGGCCTGGGTCTCCCAGGTGATGATGCCGTCCTTGACGTAGACCTTCCACGAGCACGAGCCGGTGCAGTTCACGCCGTGCGTGGAACGCACCACCTTGTCGTGGGACCAGCGATCGCGATAGAAGTCGTCGGCCTGTCGTCCGCCGCGCAGGTATTCGCTGCGCAGGTCCGGTGACATCTCGGCGCGAGTGAAGAACCGCCGGGAACGGATGAGCGCCTCGGTCAACTCCCCGTCGACCACACGGCTGCCATTGTTTCGCCCCATCAACCCCTACCTCTCGGTCGCGCGATCCAAGCCGAGCACACGAACAAACCGAACCTACCGGCAAATTTTTGGCAATTGGCAGATTTCGGAGCCGTTAGTTATGTGAGAGCAATCCGGTTTTCGAGCGTGTGATTCAAGCGGCTTCGACGGCCCCGCGCTCGACGCGCGCGCCCAGCAGGACCTCGGAGACACCCAGGGCGACGGTCAACAACCCCACCAGGACCGACATCGCCCCGAGGGTGTCGAACGGAGCGACCACCACGCCCGCGCCCGCGACCATGGTCGCCAACCCGACCACCTCGAGTCGGCCCGCGCCTTGGAAGCGCTCCGACCACACCCCGACAATGGCCTGCGCGATGCCGCGCACCAGCCAGCCCATGCCAATCCACAAGGACAGCAACGCGACCCACTCGCCGCTGCTGAACGACCAGGCCGCCAGCCCCAGCGCGATGAGACCGCTCGCGGCCTCGAGCCATTTGAGCGGCGTGCTGATGTGGGCACCGAAGGCGACGATGAACTGGACCGCCGCCGAGGCCAGCAGCACCAGCCCGTACAGGATTCCGGCCACCGTCACCGATTTGTCCGGCCAAACCGCCAGGACCACACCCACAATCACGGAACAGCCGCCGGTCACCACCAGCGACTGCCAAGCCCAGTCGGCGAAAACGTCGGTTCGCCCTTCGATCCGATTCGCGGGCACTCTGTAATGATATGGCCGATATGCCCAGCTAATCGGACGTTTGCATGGTCCGACCACGCTCGGCGCGTCGCCCGCCGGGTTACCGCGTCGCGGGATTACTAGGGAGCGCTGAGGAAGACGGCGCGGCGCAGGGAACCGTCGGGGGCCGACCATGGGGCGTCCACATGGCTGCGGTCGCGTTCCAGGCCCGCGCCGACGCGCAGGTGTCGGTGCAGCCGGATCAGTTCCGCGCCCGCGTTGGTGGAACGGTCGGAGTCGAAGGCGATATCGGTGTGGGCCTCGGTGTCGATCACGGTGGGGCGGAATCCCGGTGCGGGCGTGAAGATATCGCCGGGGACGACGTGCACGGTGAGGTCGGGGGTGTCGCTGGTGTTCTGGTCCTGCGCGATGGCCTTGCCGGTCAGCAGCTGGGCGGCCTGTTCGATGAAGACGGTGTCGTAGGCGGCGTCGTAGAACCAGCGCGGGCCCAGGACACCGTGTTCGGCGGTGCCGATGAGGGCGTGGTCGAGGCCCTCGACCGGCGCGCCGCGGTAGGTCATAGGCACGAGGTAGACGACGGGCTCATCGCCGGGCGCGCCGGGCTCGGTATCGGTGACGACCATGAGTTCGATGCCGACCTCACCGTCCGGGTCGTCGAGCCGGAAACCGCCGGACTTGGTCAGTGCGGGTGATCCGGCACCGGTGTACCAGGGGCGGGTCGGTAGCCAGCGTGTCAGCAGTTCCAGTTTTCCGGGCTCGACGGTCGTCTCATGGATCTCGGCCATGCCGCCATCCTGCCAGAGCCGGGCGAATGGCGACGGAAGCCGCTGCGGCGGTGTGAGATTGGCGGGTTCAGCGTAGTTTTTGGAAGAAGTCCCGCACGTCGGCGATCATCAGGTCGGGAACCTCCATGGGTGCGAAGTGGCCGCCGCGGTCGAACTCCGACCAGTGGGTCACGGTGTTCTGCTTCTCGGCGATGCCGCGGATGGTGTTGTTGCCCGGGAAGACCGCGACACCGGTCGGCACGCCCGAATTGGGAAGTTCCGCGCCCCACTGCTGGGATTCCTTGTACAGGCGCATGGAGGAGCCGCCGGTGTCGGTGAACCAGAGCACCGAGAGATTGGTGAGCAGCTTGTCGCGGTCGATGGCGTCGGTGGGGGTCGCCTTGGCCGGATCCTTGAACGTATTGACCACGTCCAATACCCACGAGAGCAGGGCGGCCGGGGAGTCGGACATGGCCGGGGCGAGGGTCTGCGGACGGGTGGAGTGCATGCCCGCGTAACCCGAGGTGTCGCGGCTGCTCCAGTCCTTCATCTTGGCCAGCTTCTCTTGATCTGCCGCGCTGTAATCGGATCCGTCGTCGTTCCAGGTCGGAATGGTGATGGGGTCGTTGACGTGGACGCCGACCACATGCTCGGTGTCGATGCGGCCGAGATTAGGAGCGATGAACGATCCGGCGTCGCCGCCCTGCGCGCCGTAGTGCTCATAACCCAGCTCCGCCATGAGCTTGGCGATGAGTGCGGCGCCGCGCTCGGTGGCGGCGTCGCCCGCGCGCCGGGTCGGGCCGGAGAAACCGAAGCCGGGCAGGGTCGGGATCACCAGGTGGAAGGCGTCGTCCGGGTTTCCGCCGTGCGCGCGGGGGTCGGTGAGCGGGCCGATCAGGTCGGTGAAGTCCTCGAAGGGCCAGCCGTGGATCAATACCAGCGGTAGCGCGTGGGCCTCCGGGGATCGGACATGGGTGAAATGTAGGCGCTGCCCGTCGATGTCGGTGAGGAACTGGGGATGGCGATTCAGTTCGGCCTCGTGGGTCTTCCAGTCGTAGTCACTCCCCCAGTACTCGCACAGCTCGCGCGCGTACGCGGTGGGAATGCCGTAGCTCCAGCCCACCTCGGGCAGGTCGGACGGCCAGCGGGTGCGGGCCAGGCGGGTGCGCAGATCCTCGATGTCGGTGTCGGCGATGGCGATGCGGAAGGGCTCGAAAACCGTCATGTCTTCACGGTAGGAACGAAGTAGGTCGGATCGCGTCCTATACCGCGGACCATTCCGCTCTCGTCCCTGCGCGATCTACGCTGTTGGACAAGCGATTCAACCGCGACGAGGCGGTACGCGCGAAGGGAACACCATGGTGACCACCGCATATCCGCCCGGACCACCGCTCCCGAGTGCCCTGCAGTCGGCACTGTATGCCAAGTGGCGCGGCCTGCTGTTGCGAGCCTCCGCGCGTCGGTATGGCGATGTGTTCAGCCTGCGTCTGGTCCCGCCGTACGCGGAGAACCTGGTGGTGTTCTCGCGGCCGGAACACATTCGGGAGATCTTCGCGGCCGATCCGGCGGATCTGCATGCCGGGGAGGGCAATCGGCTGCTGATCCACATCATGGGCGAGCATTCGCTGCTGCTCACCGACGAGGACGAGCACGCACGGGCACGGCGGCTGCTCATGCCCGCCTTCGTGGGATCGTCGCTGCGCGGGTATCGGACGCTGGTGGACGCCATCGCCAAAACGCATGTGGACCGGTGGGAGTCGGGGTCGACGGTGCACATGCTGGATCGAATGAACGATCTGACACTCGATGTCATCATGCAGGTGGTGTTCGGCCTGACCGACGAACACCGGCGGGCCGAACTCGCGCCGAGGTTGCGGCGGATCGTGAACATCAATCCGATCATCTTCTTCGGCTGGAAGTACCCGGGGCTGCGGCGATTCGGACCGTGGAAGCGGTTCGACGAGAACCAGAACGCCATCGACGAACTGCTCTACAACGAGATCGTGGAGCGACGGGCGCATCCGGACCTGGATGGGCGTTCCGATGTGCTGTCGCGACTATTGGCGGTGGGCTCCGGTGAGAATCCCGCCGACGCACCGCTGTCGGATGCGGAGTTGCGCGATCAATTGGTGACGCTGCTGTTGGCCGGGCACGAAACCACCGCCTCGGCCCTGTCATGGGCATGCCATGAACTCGCCGCCCATCCCGATATTCAGGACCAGGCGCGGCGAGCCGCGCACGACGGGGACGAGAAGTATCTGGAGGCGGTGCTCAAGGAAGCGATGCGGCTGCATACCGTCATCGCCGCGACCGGTCGAAAGTTGACCCGCGACTACACCATCGGCGGGATCGACCTGCCAAAGGGAACCGTGGTCTCGACCTCGATCCTGCTCGCGCATCACCGCGACGAAGCCTTCCCCGACGCCCTGACCTTCCGCCCCGACCGCTTCCTCGACGGCTCGGTCGCCGCCAACACCTGGCTCCCGTTCGGCGGCGGCGTGCGCCGCTGCATCGGCGCGGGCTTCTCCCTCATGGAGGGCACCGCGGTCCTCCGGGAAATCCTTACCCGCCACCACCTTTCACTGCCGCCCGGTGCCGGGCCGGAACCGGACAGCATTCGCAACATCACCCATGTCCCAGGACGCGGGGCGCGCGTGGTCGTGACCGCGGCCGCCAACGAGGCCAGCCGGTGATTACCCGGTCGGCCGCACCCCTTTGGTGAGCAATCCGTCGACAAGTGCCCGCAGTCCCTGCTCGTAGGTGTCGGTGACGGTGAGTTCTTGCCAGCGGTCGGCCACGGCGGCCAGCCGAGGCATCGCTTGCGGGTCCACGCCCGCGATGAGCTGATCGCGGAAGGTCGGGCGCTCGTCGGTGGCACGGCGATGCGCTGCGGCCGCGTGTACCAGGATCTCGCCTGCGGTGTAGTACCAGATACTGCGGTAGGTGTGCACGGCGTCGTCGAGGGTGAGTCCGCAGTTCACCGCGGAGTCGATGATCGTCTCGGTGTACCAGAGTGCTGCCGGTGAGAGCAGATCGTCGGCGGTGAGTATCTCGACGATCCAAGGTACTTGGGCGAGCGTGTCGTGCATGGCCCGAGCGGTTGTCACCAGCCGTTCCCGGGGATCCGCGGGCAGGTGTGGGCGTTGCATTCCGGCGGCCACATCGTCGAGCAGCAGGAGCAGCAGTTGCTCCCGGTCGCGGACGTGGTGATAAATCGCCATCGGTGTCGCGCCCAGGTCGGTCGCCAATCGCCGCATGGTCAAGGCGTCGACGCCGCGCGCCTCGACCAACGCGCGCGCCGCTGCGACGATCTGCTCGCGAGACAGGCGCGGTGGTCGTCCGGTTCGAGTGGTCACCGGGTCATCTTGGCACGAATGTCTCGACAGGCGGGACGGCGTCCACTACTTTTTATACATGTACAGATAGTGCGTGCTCGGTTCGGTCCGTGGCATCCACCTGTGCGAAAGAGAGGAAATGCCCATGCAATTCGAACCGATCGACCTGTCCAGCCATGGCGTGCGGCTGTGCCCGGACGGGAGTGTCGTCGCCGCGCAGCACCCCATGGGGGCTGCCGCCCCCGGCTGGACCGTGGCGGCCTTCCGTGCGGCGACCACGGCCGACGTGCACGGCGACCATTGGGAGATGCACCCCGATGCGGAGGAACTGGTTGCCGTGCTGTCCGGGGGTCTGCGCATGTATTTGCGCCCGGAAACAGCAGGAGGACAACAGGATTCGGTCACGGTACCGGCGGGCAATGCCTTCGTCGTGCCGCGCGGCCGTTGGCATCGCATCGAACTGGATGAACCCAGCCATCTGATGGCGATCACCGTTCGTCACCACACCCGCTTGGAGAAGCGAACCGATCAGCACGTGGGAGCGTGACCATGTATCTCGTCACCGGGGCGACCGGAAACGTGGGCCGGGAAATCGTGCGGCGATTGGTCACCGCGGGAGTGCCGGTGCGTGCCACCAGCCGCAATCCAGCTACCTCCGGCCTGCCCACCGAGGTCGACATCGTTGCACCGCAGTGGGATTCGCTCTCGATGGCCGGGGTGAAGGCGGTATTCTTCAATCCCGCCGCCGTGCACGACACCGCGGACGCACTGCTCGCGCAGGCGATATCGGCGGGTGTCCGGCGCATTGTGCTGCTGTCGTCGTCGTCCGTGCTCGACGATCATCCGGCCAACTTCACCGGTCGCCTCCACCGCGAGCTCGAACAGCGGGTCACGCGGACCGATCTGGAATGGACGTTCCTACGCGCCGGGATGTTCGCGTCCAATACCTCGCGGTGGGCGGAGTCCATTCGTCAGGGCGGGCCGGTTCGCGTGACGTACGGGGATGTCCGCTTCGCACCGATCCACGAGCAGGATCTCGCGGCCGCCGCCGTGCGGGCGCTGTTGTCCGACAGTCTGATCGGTACCGCCCCGGTGCTGACCGGCCCGGGACTGACCAGCCAGGCCGAACAGGTGAAAACGATCGGCCACGCGCTCGGCGTATCACTCCAATTCGAGGAGCTGTCGCCCCGCACCGCACACGAATCGATGGTGGCGCAACAGGTTCCACCGGCCATTGCCGGTTCGCTGCTGCGCTACTTCGAACGAGCGCTATCCCATCCCATCGAGCCGACGCCGATCTCACGGGAGTCCGCGGGCGAATTGCCCCGCGACTACGAGCGGTGGGTAGCCGACCATATCGCTGAGTTCCAGCAGCCTACGACCGTGCCCGGCTGACGCGCCGATGTGATCGAGTGCGGTTTCAGGATTGCGCTGTCACCGGGTGCACTTGCAGGGCGCAGGTGTCGATCGTCACTGTGACGGTGCGGGTGTCGGTCGAATTGGGCGGTGTTACCAGGAGATTCGTGTAGAGGGGGCAGCCGTTGCCGGAGGCGTCGAAGGCCACGCCCTCCACGACGGCGGTCGCGGGGTGGCCGGATCGGACCTCCACCACCGGTGGAGTGTCGCTGCCCTGGGGGAGGCCGCCCATGAAGCCGCGGGGTGTGCGGTCGGCGTGGATCAATGCCCCACCGGCACCGGCATCCACACCCGGATAGCCGGACAGGGTGCAGGGGGACGCGCCCGCGGCCAGGCTGAAGGTGAGTTTCACACCGCGGTGGCCGGTGGCCGGGGACATCACTTCCCCGGTGACATCGACCTGTCCGGAGGCACAGGCCGGGACCCCCGGTTCGGTGGTCGAGGTGTTCTGAGAGGTGGAGGCCGGAATCGGGGACTGGTCGGGCTGGCTGGTCGGTGGCCCGGACCGACCGGCGACCGGGGCTGTACTAGCCGGGGGCGAGGTGGTGGTCGTCGCGTTGTTCGTGCCCGAGCAGCCTGTGGCGGCGATCGCCAGAGTGGCCGCGCCGATGACGAAAATCCCGCTGCGAAGGCGCATTTCCCCACTCCTCCCGGTTCGGAAACTCGAGCGGACCCCCGGCGTCCGCACCGGTATATCGCCGTGAACGGCGAGAATGTGACCGGTCGCCATGTTCTTACGGGCGTTCGGCGAACTCGGCGGTCCGGCGCGGCAGTCCCCGTTCGGCGAACTCCTTGCATTCGGGGCATTCGCTGATGATCGGGTGGCTGCATTCGGTGAGATGCGCGAGGAACGCGTCGGTGGCCTCGAGCAAGGCGATGCGTTCGCGGATCTCGGCACGGCGTTCGGCGATCATGGCCACGCGATCGTCGCAGCCACTGATACCCAGCTGCCGGATCTGGTTCAGCGACAGCCCGGTTCGCTGCAGCGTCTGGATGACCCGCGCGTAGTCGAGGATGTGTTCGTTGTAACTGCGGTGCCCCGACGGGCTGCGCGGCGGCGCGAGCAGACCGACCGATTCCCAATGCCGCAGCACATGCGTCTCCACGCCGAGTGCGGCGGCGGCATCACCGATTCTCATGTCCTGGACCGTGGCCACGATTCACCCCTTTACTTCATGTCGACCTTAAGTATTAGCGTGCCAGCATGTCCGATCCAGTACGTAATCCGAGTCTGTTTCAATGCTGTGCCGCCGCAGCCGGTTCCGTGCGCGGCATGATCCGGCCGCGGCCCGTCGACCAGCGGTTTCTGCGGTCGATCGAGGATGCCGGGCTGCCGATGCCCACGCGCACCGTCACCGTGACCGCGCTGGCGCAGGTGCCGCGCACGGTGTCGACGGCCGTCGTTGTGGAGGGGGTGTTCACGCCGCCGCGCATCGGCAGTTCGCTGGCGTCGTTCGTCATCCAGCATCCCGACGCCACCTTCATTGTCGACCCGAGCGTGTGCATCGACGCCGAGCACCGTGCCATCGCCCAGCTGCCGGGAGTATTCCGCTGGGCCGTGCGTCCACCCGCGGACACCATTCCGACCATCACCGCGCTCGGTGCCGAGACCGGGCTGCCCGCACTCGATTTCGCCTTGCCGACGCACACGCACTGGGATCACGTCTGCGGGCTGCTGGACATGCCGGGGCTGCCGGTCCATCTGCATCGCACCGAACGGCAGTGGATCAGTGCCGGTCCCGTCGCTCCGGCGGGTGGGGTGCGCGATGCGCTGGTGGACCGGCCGATCGTGGAATACGAACTCGACGGCCCGCCGGTGCTCACCTTCACCCACAGCCATGATCTCTTCGGCGACGGCAGCGTCGTGCTGGTCGACCTCGCGGGGCACACGCCCGGCAGCGTCGGCGTGCTCGCCCACACCGACCGCGGCTGGGTGCTGCTGGCAGGCGATGCGGCCTGGCACGCCCTGCAGGTGGAGAAGATTCGCCAGAAGTCCAGCTTCCCAGGCGTTTTCGTCGATGCGGACCGCGAGCTGACCTTCAAGACGCTGCATCGACTGCATCTGGCCCAGAAGGTGCTGCGAGTTATCCCCACCCATGACCACGATGCGGCGCAGCACCTGTCCCTGGTGCGCGCACCCCGGTGACGAGCATGCGCTGGGGCAGACGGCCTCTCGGCGAACGTCTGCCCCAGCGCATTCTCGTGGATTCTAGGGTTTGCGGGCCAGGCCGCCGACGACCAGTTCCTCCCAGACGGTGAGTTCGGGCTGAATCGATTCCGCCTCGGTCGGATCGGGTCGCCACCGGGCGCAGGGACGCAGACCGTCCTCGTCGAGAGCGAGGGTGCCGAAGCAGGCCCGGATCTCGTCGTCGGTGCGGAAACGGCCGCGCCCGAAGGCTTCCAGGATCTTGTTCGCGGTGGCGATGGCCTGGCGGGTGGTGCCGGATTGGAAGTGCGTCAGGAAGACCTGGCTGCCGGAGGGCATCCGATCGGTCCAGTACTGCACCACCCCGGCCGGATCCTCTTCGTCATTGACGAAGCTGAGGGTGATGCCGAACAGCAGCCCGACCGGCTCGTCGAAGGTGATGAGCCGTTGCACATCGGCGTGCTTCTCGATGCCACCGGGATCGCGAATATCGGCCTCCACCACCGCGATTCCCTCATCCACGGCCAACAGCGCCCGCCCGTGGGCGACGACGAACGGATCATCGTCGATATAGACGAGGCGGGCCTCGGGCTGGATCTCCCGCACCACCTGGTGCACATTGACACTGGCCGGTAGCCCGCAACCCATGTCGATGAACTGGCGAATTCCCGCCTGCGCCATCACCTTCGCGGCCCGCAGGACGGCCTGCCGGTTGGTGATGGCCAGGAGCTCGGATCCCGGCAGATCTTCGATGAAGTAGTCACCGACATCCTTGTCGACACCGTAGTTGTCGCGCCCACCGAGCACGTAGCTGTATACGCGTGCCACGCTCGGCCGAGATTGCCGCGCTCGCATGGCATTGATGTTCAACCTTCACACCCCTCTTTCCCCCACCGACGATACCGCTATCCACCAGGAAATCCTCCGGCATCGACGGGATCGCCGCCAGGTGTCCGAGGTGACGAATCGGGCCTAATTCGTGGCTTGCGCGGCGGCCGGTGTCACCGAGGCCTGGGCGGTGGTGGTCGGTGCGACGGTCGTCGTCGCGGCGGGCACCGTGGTGGGGGCCACGGTCGTGGTGACCGGAGGCACTGCCGTGGTGGTGGTCGGGGCGGCCGTGGTGGTCGGCGTCGGGATTATGGACGCGGAGACCGGATCGGGGCAGTGACCGAGAATCTCACCGAGACGGTTGATTTCGGCGTTGCTGCGCGGGTCACCGGCATAGTTGATCTGGTCGGTGCATTTGACGTAGCCGTCGGGCGCGGGGGTACCGCCGGGAGTCGCGTCGGACACCGGCGGGGTGTCGGGCGACTCGCCCGGGGGCTGCTGTTGCGGCGCCCCGCCACCGGGTCGCCCGGCGGCGGGGACGCCCCCGCCCGGTTGGCCCGCGCCCGGAACTGCCACGGGCGCACCGGAACTCGTCGAGGCCGCCACCGTACTCGATACGCTGACCGACGGTTTCACCGTCGTAGGGCTCGCGGTCGACTTTCCCGAATCGCTGGAGCATCCGGCCACCAGTGCGATGACCGGGGTCATGGCCAGGAGCGCGATGCGCGTGGCCACCTGCAGGCGCGAGCGACCGCGCCGTTCCGCCAGAGCGGACATTCTTTCCTCCCGAATGGGCAGCCCCAGCCCCGACTCATCCGCTGCGCCACAACATCTCTCACCGATTCACCGCGAATCGGCCGACTCGATCGAGGGCGTCGAAAGCCCTCGATCGACCTTAGAGATTCGACCATCCGGTACGCCATCGGGCATGTGCCCCTATTTCTGTGGGGCACTTATCGATCGATGCCGAAGACTTATCGATAGTCAGCCCTTCTCCTTGTCGGCCGCACCCCTTCGGGCGAGGAGCGCGTCCAGTTGTTGCTCGGCGCGCTCGGCGCGGGCCAGGGTCTGGGTGCGCGCATCGTCGAGTGCGGCAAGGCGTTCGGTGGCCTCCTGGCGACCCTTCTCGACCGCGGCCGCCGATTCCTTGCGCACGGCGGCAATGTCCTCGGCGGCCTGGCGACGCACCTCGGTCAGTTCGGCCCGCATGCGGTCCAGATCGTGGCGTGCCTGCTTGAGTTCCTCCCGCGTCTCGACGACCACCTGATTGCGTTCGGCGACCGCGGCTTCGGCACGCTCGATGGTGCGCTCGGCGTCGGCGGCACGCTGGACCGCGAGGTCGCGCTCGGCACCGGCAGCGGTGATGCGCTGGGCGGAATCGCGGCGCACCTGCTCGATCTCCGCGCTCGCCTTGGACCGCGCCAACTCGATGTCCTCATTGGCCTGCTGCCGGGCTCGTTCGATGTCCTCGGCCGCTTCACGACGAATCGTGCGGATCTCCGCCTCCGCCTCGGCACGCGCGGCGAACACCTCATCGGCGGCCTGCTTGGCAACCCGCTCAACCTCTTTCAGCGCGTCATCGCGCGCCGCGAGCGCCTCGGCGATGCGCGCCTCGGCCTCCTCCGCCGCCAACGCCGCGTCCTCGGCGGCCGACTCGGCCGCCTCGCGTGCTTCTTCCGCTTCCCGCCGCGCCTGCTCGGCCCCAACGGTCGCCATCTCCGCCTCGGCAATCCGCCGCGCCGCATCCGCCTGCACGGCCTGCACCTGCGCCTCGGCCACCGCCGGATCCGCCAACGTCGACAACTCCGCCACCGCCGCGGTCAGGGTGTTCCCCAACTGATCGGCCAGCGTCCGAAACTGTCCGAGCAACTCATCGGCCCGCAATCGAGCGACGGTCACCGGACCCTGTTGCGTCACAGTGACGTTCGAGACCGAGGTTTCCCCCTCCGCCTGCTGCCGCCGCTGCCTTTCTCTCCACGCCCGCCACCGCGTGTGCTCCGGATGATCACAGTATTCCGACGGCCGCCCCGGCCCTCCGGCCCGAGTAATCGGTTTGGTGCAGCCCGGGTAATTGCAGATGCTCGACACCCGAGAATCGTAGCGTTGGTTTCGTCAAATCCAACGGAACAACACGAAACGAAACCCCAAGAGCCCCAAATCAACCGATCTCGCTCTGACCTCCGATAAGTGAACCTTATCGGGGGTCAGACTCCCCACTTCCCCTGAAAGACGTTGAGATCTTTCCGTTTCCGTTTGGTCGCACCCAACGCAACGCAACGTCAACGGAACTCTTCAAAAACTGTGCACCCCTGCACGCTCGTACCACTTCGCTCTGATGGTCGCCGCAGGGCCGCAGAACCTCGCTCGTCTGCGTGGCGGATACTGATGCGCATGTCCGACACGACACCCGTCAGCTGGGACCACCTGAAATCGCGCCAACCCACCGCCGCCGAGCGTGATGCCCTCCAAGCGCAGTTGGTCGAGCGCGGGCGCGCGGTCGCACGGGATGGTTGGGATGCCTATCGGGACGCTTGGACGCCCGGTGAATGCGCGGCTGTCGCATACCTATTGGAGGACACCGCGGTACTCGAGGAACTCGAGGAACACGAAGGCTCGATCCTCACGCGGTTCGCGGGAGAGCTCTACGGATTCCAGGGGGCGCGCAAAGAGATCGCCGCCGGGCTGGTCGACACCCAGGCCTGGTTCGCCGCCGCCCGCGCCCAACTGGCATCACGACCGTAATTGCTCTGAGGCAGCGTTCAATTCGGCGCGCAGGCCGTCGATCAGCCACCGCAATCCGTCCTCGAAGGAGGCTTCCTCGGCCGAGCTCGCGTTGGCGATGGCGGTGAATCCGGGGTGGTCGGCGAACGATGCCAGGGTCGTCGCCGCGTCCTGGGCGATGTAGACGCGCTGCTGTTCGGCGGCGGCGACCCCGATGGCGTAGCTGGAGACGGCGGCGAAGGCGCGGCCCGCGGCCTCCGGGGTGAAGCCTTCCGCGACGAGCAGCGCGATCAGGGTGTCGAGGTAGGCGTACTGGTAGTCGGCGTTCGGGCGGCCCCGGAGCATGAGGATCGCGCCGTCGCGGTGGGTGCGGGCGGCGTGGCGTTGGGTGCGCGCGAGGTGGATCAGCCAATCGTCCCAATGGTTTCCGGCCGGACCGGGTCGATCGCCGATGGTGTCCAGGACGATGACGCGCGCCATCTCGTCGAGCAGTTCCTGCTTGTTCGCGAAGTGGTAGTACAGCGCCGAGGGATGCACGCCGAGATCCTTGGCCACCCGGCGTAGCGACAACGCCTCCAACCCGACCTCGTCGAGCTGTGCCAGTGCGACGCGCGCGATGGCGTCGCGGTCGAGTCCGGCTGCGGGCACCGGCACCCCCTTCTCAACTAGACAGTGTTCAGCTAGCGTACTAGACAGTGTTCACTGAACACTGTCTAGTGGAGGGGTGCTTATGAGTAACAGAGAGATTCCCGCAGGTATTCGGCTCGGTGTGGTGCGCGGCATTACCTACGGGCTGTTCGGACCGCCGGACCCGATCGCCGAGCCGGTGCGCGCACTCGGCGCGGGCGTGATTCGGTGCTATCTGTACTGGTCGCAGCTCGAACCCGAGCCCGGCCGTTATGTCTGGGATGCACTCGATACGCTGCTGGCGGAATTCGATGGGGGCGAAGAGATTTGGATCACCGTGTCCTCGGCCTCGCGCTGGGGCACGCGCCGGGTCACCGATTTTCTTCCCCCCTCGCCCGCCCTCGATCTGGAGGTGTTCGGCGAGTTCGTGCGCAGGCTGGTGGCGCGCGGCCGGGGCCGAGTCACCTACTGGCAGTGCGACAACGAGCCCTCGATTCCGATCCTGTGGGCGGGGACCGCCGAGGAATACGCCGCTCAGCTGAAGGTCTTCGCGGCCGCCGTGCGTGAGTCCGATCCCGACGCACTCGTCGTGCTCGGCGGTCAACCGCCCGAGGGCCCGCCGCCGGAGGTCTTCGACTACCTCGCCGAGCATTGCCGCGACGATTTCGATGTCTTCGACGTCCACCTGTACGGCGACCCGTACGCGATCCCGGATCGCATCGCCGGTGCGCGGGCGCTGATGGCCACGCACGGATACCAGAAGCCGGTTGTCGCAGGCGAATACAACGGCCCCTTGCTGGTGCAGTATCCGGAGGTCTTCCCCGAAATCGGGCCCATCATGCAGGGATTCGGCGGGTCCATCAACGCGCCCGACGACACCTGGACGGCGACCACCGACGACATCGACAAGCCCACCCCCGAACACGACGCCATGGTCGCGCTCTATGACCGTATGCCGGAGCTTCCTGCGCACCTGCAGATGTTCCTCGCCGACTGCCCGCCGGAATACGAGCAGCTGCGCCACCGGCAGAACGCCCGGGAGATCGTGATGCGCAATGTCCTCGCCCTTGCCTCGGGAGTCCGCCGCACCCTGTGCTGGAACCTCGCTCCGGAGGCACCCGGCCCCGGCGACCGCTACGCGATCATGCACCTGCTGTTCGACAAGTTCAAACTCATGGACTATGCCGACGGGCGTATCGCACACCGCTACCCATCCGGCGATGCCCTCGCCCTGACCGCCGAGGCGCTCCACGACGCGCACGAGGTGACACGCTACGAGGTCCCGGACCGACCCGAGCTCTACGTCTTCGAAATCGCCCGCGACCGTGGCCCTTTGCTCGTGGCGTGGTCGCGCACCGCCGACGAGTCCGCATCCCCGGTCGACTACGACCACCCGTGGTCCGCCCCCGACGCCCGAGCCCGCAACGCCTTCGGCGACCCGGTCCCCGTGCGGGTCGCCAACGGCCGCTTGACCGTCGGGCTCTCCATGACCCCACTCCTCATCACGGCGTGAACCAGCGCCTACGTCGCCGCGACGACGGTGTCGCGGGTTTCCGGCGTGAACCAGGCGACCGCGGCGCTGAGCAGCATCAGGATCAGGACGTAGGCGGCGAAGAGGCGGGTGTGGCCGGTACTGGTGAGCCAGGTTTGGAGGTAGGGGGCGGTGCCGCCGAAGGCGGCGGTGGCCAGGGCGGCACCGAGACCGCTTCCGGTGGCCCGGATTCCGGTCGGGAACAGTTCCGCGTACACCGCGGGAATGACGGCGGCGAAGGCGGCGAGGAAGACCATGGCGAGCAGCAGCGCGATGCCCAACTGCCAAGGGCCGCGGTCGAGTAGAGCGGTGGCGGGATAGACCACGAGGGCGGTGCCCAGGCTGGAGACCAGCAGGACGGGGCGTCGCCCGATGCGGTCGGAGACGATGCCGTACCCGGGTAGCAGGGCGATCATGAAGACGGACGCCAGCACACTGATCCACAGCACCTCCGAGGCCGGAATCCGGTGGTCGGCAACGACATGCGCCGGTGTTCCGATCACCCAGAGGTAGAACGCGACGGTGCCGCCGACGGTCAGGCCGAAGGAGCGGGCGCACGCGGCGCGGTGGGTCCACAGGTCCCGCCATAGCGGCGAGCGCGCGCCGGGAGCGAAGGCGGTGCTTTCCGGCAGTCGCACGCGCATGACCACCGTGTAGAGGCCGACGACACCGCCGAGCACGAACGGTACCCGCCAGCCCCAGGTGTTCATCTCCGCCTTGCTCAACGCGCCGCTCAGCACCGCGCCCAGCACGGTGGCGGCGACGATACCGGCCGTACCCGAGACATAGATGAAGCAGGCCCAGCGGCCCCGGCGGCCGGGCGGTGCCGATTCGGCGAGATAGGTTTGCACGGCGGGCATTTCGCCGCCGTGGCCGAGCCCCTGGGCAAGGCGGGCGCACACGAGCAGCAGCGGTGCGCCGAGGCCGATGGCCGCGTGCGTGGGTGTGACGCCGATCAGCAGACTGCCGCCCGCGGCCAGCGCGATGGCGGCGATGAGCGCGACTCGGCGGCCGCGGTGGTCGGCGTACCAGCCGAACAGCAGGCTGCCGATGGGCCGCACGACGAATCCGACGGCGAAGACGATCAGCGCCGAGAGCAGGGCCAGCATGCCGGTCTTGCCGGGGAAGAACGCGTGGGCGAAGAACGGCGAGAAGGTGCCGAAGATGGCCCAGTCGTACCACTCCAGGGCATTCCCGGCGCCGGTCGACAGCAACGTCCGCCAAGGGTGGGGCCGATGCGCGGCGGAAGTGACCGCGGTGGAGGTGTTTTCGGTGGATGCGGTGGTGGACATGTGCGACCTCACGCGATGTCGGGGGCGGCGAGTCGGCGAGCGGCGAGTTCGGCGTACACCAGTGCGCCGTCGGTGAGCACCGCGTCGTCGAAGACCGCATAGGGCGAGTGATTGTCGAAGGCGTGCGCCGGATCGGCGTCGGGTGGACAGGCCCCGAGCAGGACCATGGCACCGGGCACCCGGTCCAGCACCCGGCAGAAGTCTTCGCCGGTGTACAGCGGCCCGGCCAAGCCGAGATATCGGTGCGGCCCGTGCAATTCGGCGATGACGGTCGCCGCGAAGTCGGCTTCGCCCGGATCGTTGGCCGTGACGTCTAGGTACTCGGTCACCTGCGGGTCCGCGGTCACGCCGTGCGCGTCGGCGATCGAGTGACAGACGCGTTCGAAGCCCTTGCGCAGCGCGTCGCGGGTGGGCGCATGGTGCCAGCGCAGCGTGCCGTGCAGTTCGGCGCGCGCCGCGAGGATGTTGCCCGCGGAACCCGCGTGGATCGCCCCGATGGTCAACACCGCCATGTCGGCGGGATCGGCGGTGCGCGACACCATACCGGGCAGCGCACCGACCATGGCCGCGGCCGCGGGGATGGGGTCGTGCGCGAGATGCGGTGCCGAGCCGTGCCCGCCGGTGCCCCGCACGGTCACCGTCAGCAGATCCGCTCCGGCCATCAGGGGTCCGCGCCGGGTGGTGAACACCCCGTGCGGAAACCGCGCCGACATCACGTGAATCGCGTAGGCGGCAACGGGTTTCGAGCCAGCCGCGGACAGCACGCCCGCCTCGATCATTTTGGCCGCGCCGTCCGCGCCCTCCTCCCCCGGCTGGAACATGAAGATCACGTCCCCGGCCAGTTCCTCCCGCCGCGCGCACAGTATCCGAGCCGCGCCCACGAGCATGGCGGTGTGCAGGTCGTGGCCGCAGGCGTGCATCGCGCCATTGCGGGCTGCGAAGTCGAGTCCGGTGCGCTCGGTCAGGGGCAGCGCGTCCATATCACCGCGCAGCAGCACGGCGCGGCCGGACCGCCCGCCGCGCAGGACGGCGGTGATCGAATCGAGTTCGCGGCCGACGGTGATCTCGAGCGGCAGTCCCGCCAGCGCGTCGAGCACCCGCCGCCGGGTGCGCGGCAGCCGCAGGCCGATCTCGGGGTCCGCGTGGATCTCTCGGCGCAGCCGCACCAGATCCTGTTGCAGCGCATGCCTTTCCGGGGATGTGGGCATTCTCGACCCTTCCTGTCGTGCGTGATCGTGACAGGATGTCGAGGTCGGCGAAAAAGACCGTGAACTCGCAGGAAATTCGACGAACCGGGGTAGATATGCAGGATTCTGTCCCGACTCTGGACGAACTGGATCTGGCGCTCATCAACTGCTTGGAGATCGCACCGCGCGCCACCTGGCAGCGGCTGGGCGCGGCCCTCGAGGTCGATCCCGTGACCGTGGCCCGGCGCTGGCAGCGGCTGCACGCGGCCGGAGTGGCCTGGGTCAGCGGCCGTGCCACCGGCGCGCCCGACTCGTGTCTGGCCATCGTGCTGGTGGACTGCGCCAACGGGACCGTCAACGACACCGCGCGGCAGCTGGCGCGCTGGCCGCACGTGCTCAGCGTCGAGCACATCAGCGGCAGACACGATCTGTCCCTGCTGATTTCAGTGGGTGGGGTGGTCGAGCTGTCCCGGCTGCTGCTGGAATCGCTGTCGGCCGTGCCCGGGGTCGCCGCGACCAGCACCATGCTGGTGACCCGGGTCTACCGCATGGGCGACCAGTGGCAGCTGCAGGTCCTCGACGCCGAACAGCGCACCCGGCTGCTCGACAGCGTGCGGCCCTGGCCCGCACGCCCGCCGAAACCACGGCCACTCGACGCGACCGACCGCGCGCTGGCGCTGCGGTTGGGCGAGGACGGGCGGACCCCGCTATCGGATCTCGCGAGCGAAACCGGATTGAGTCTCACCACGGTGCGCCGCCGTCTCGACGGCATGATCGCGGGCGGCCGACTGGTGTTGCGCTGCGATCTGGCGTTGTCGCTGTCGAGTTGGCCGGTGGGCATGTGGGTGTGGGGCCGCGCCGATCCGAACGACCGGGCGACGGTCGAGGCGGTGCTGCGGGTGCCCGGTGCGCGGGTCTGCATGCGAGTGTCCGGCGGTGAACCCAATCTCGCCGTGGGCTTCTCGCTGCCGTCGGTGCACGAGGTGCCGGTGGTCGAATCGCGGCTGTCCGCGCAGGCGCCGCGGCTCACCGTGCTGGGCACGTCGATGGTGCTGCGTTTCCTCAAACGCATGGGCCGCCTCTTGGATTCGTCGGGCCGCAGCGTGGAGACGATCCCGATGGAGATCTGGGCGGACCCGGGTCACCCGCCATCACCCTGAATCAGCGCATGACGTCGGAGATTTGGGCGACCAGACGGGTGGGGCGGGCGAGGTCGGCGCGGGCCTTGCCGCTGGTGAGGATGGCGCCGGAGAGGGCACGGGCGGGGTCGGACCAGCCGTATTGGGTGGTCAGGCCGCTGCGGCCGAAGTGAGATTCGGTGTGGCGGCCGAATTTCGAGCGGCGGGCACCGAGTTCGTAGCCCGCGACCGAGACACGGCCCGCGATGCCGGGAAGCCAGGGGGCCGGTTGGGTTGCGGCGGCCAGGGTTTCGGGGCGCATGATGCGGACGCCATCCAATTCGCCGCCTCGAGTGAGGATCTCGTAGAAGCGGGACAGCTCGAAGGCGGTGGTGACCAGATTGCCGGAGGGGAGTTCGGCGGTGAGGAAGGCGCGGGCGGCGGACGCGTCGGTGGGCCCGGACAAGCCGCCGCCGAGGGCGCGGCCCGCCAGGAACTGCCAGATCTTCGGAGGGTTGGGACCGACCTTGACGCTCGGGACGACCTCGTCGACATCCTCGGGGCGCACGCCGAAATTGGTCCAGCGGAAGCCGAGCGGGTCGAGGACCTGCTCCCGCAGGTGCTCCCGCATGGACCGACCGGTCGCACGCTGAACCAGCAGGCGTTGAATCAGACCGCCCGTCATCGCGTGATAGACGCGGAAACGACCCGGCGACCAACTGGGCACCAGGTCGGCCAGCCCTTGCACCGCGAGTTCCTCGTCCAAGACGAGGTCGGTGCCGCGATGCGGCGGAGTGATGAAAGGGATTCCGGCGGAATGCGACAGCACATCGCCGATGGTGATGCGGTCCTTGCCGTGGCTCGCGAATTCGGGAATGTAGGCGCAGACAGGATCGGTCAGGGCAAAGGCGTTCTGTTCGATGAGCATGAACATCAGCGCGGCGGCAACACCTTTGGCCGTGGAGAAGCCGCAGAAGGGCGTCTCGGGGGTGACCAGGCGCTTCTCGGCATCGGGTGCGTCTTTGGGCGCGTTGCCCCAGCCGTAGCCGATGGCTCGGTTCAGCACGACGTGCCCGTGGCGGCGCAGACAGACCTGGATCGCCGGTGTCGTGCCCATGCGATACCAGTCCTGCACCGACCGCCAGATCGCCTCGATATCGCGCGACGCGAGACCCGCATCGGCAGGATCGGATTCGGATCCGACGGTGGTCACCGCATCCAGATCCGGATCGATCCGCACCAGCGCCATCGTCCCCGAGCTCATTCGACCAGGATAGGTCGATCTTGGATTGTCCGTTCACAGCAAGCTCCCAGCGAGGAGTCAGGGTTCTCACCGTCTGATCGGACACACTCCCGCGGTGAGCGTGACCACTGCCGAGTTGGCCCCGTCCGAACCGATCGTCCCTACGACCGACACCGCCGCAGAGCTCCGACCGGCCCGCCGCTGGGAGCGGCTCGCGCTGGTCGTGCTGCTGCTCGGCACCGGTGTCGCCTATTTGTGGAACATCACCGTCAATGCGATGGGCAACAGCTTCTATGCGGCCGCCGCCTGGTCGGGGGCGCAGAACTGGAAGGCGCTGTTGTTCGGGTCGCTGGATCCGGGCAACTTCATCACCGTCGACAAACCGCCCGTGTCGCAATGGGTGATGGGTTTGTCGGGTCAGATCTTCGGGTTCAGCAGCGCGAGCATGCTTGCACCGCAGGCAATCATGGCGGTGGGTGCGGTCGCTCTCATGTACGGCGCGGTCACGCGGGTCACGCTCAGCCGGGGTGCGGGACTGCTGGCGGGGCTCGTGCTCGCGGTGACGCCCGTGGTGGCGTTGATGTTCCGGTTCAACAATCCGGACGCGGTAATGGTGTTGCTCATGACCGCGGCCGCCTATTGCACCGTGCGGGCGTTGCCGCGCGCAAGCCTGCGCTGGATCGTGCTGGCCGGTGTCGCACTGGGATTCGCGTTCCTGGCCAAGATGCTCGAGGGTCTGATGGTGCTGCCCGCTCTCGGGTTGGCCTATCTGATCGTGGCACCGACGACGCTGCGGAATCGGTTGCTGCATTCGCTGGCCGCGCTCGCGGCGCTGATCGTGTCCTCCGGGTGGTTCGTGGTGCTGACGATTCTGTGGCCCGCCGACTCGCGCCCGTATCTGGCCGGATCCAAGGACAACACGTTCATGGATCTGGTGTTGGGCTACAACGGGTTCGCCCGCTATCTGGGCAAGAACCATATGGGTGGCAATGCGAAGAATCCGCTCGATCTGCCGCAGGGCTATCAGATTCCCGAGGCGGTGCGGCAGGGCGGTTTCGGTCCCGGCGGCTTCGGCAACGGTCCCGATCGATTGTTCACCGGTGAGATCGGATTCGAGATCTCGTGGCTGCTGCCCGCGGCGCTGCTGGCGTTCGTGCTGATTCTGGTGGCGCGGGGACGGCGGCCGCGGACCGATCTGATTCGTGGTGCGGGACTGGTGTTCGGGCTGTGGCTGGTGATCGACGGGGTGCTGTTCGCGGCAATGAAGTCGGGCATGCACGCGTATTACACGCTGGCCATCGCTCCGGCCATTGCCGGATGCTTCGCGCTCGGCGTGCACGAGATCTGGCGTCGACGTGCCGAGGCGTTCGGTCGCGTCGGCGGTGCGGCGTTGATCGTGGCCGCGGGCGTGTGGGGTTTCGTGCTGCTGCAACGCAATTCCGAGTGGCAGCCGTGGCTGCACTGGACGATTCTGGCGATCGCGGTGCTCGCGGCCATCGGGCTGCTGGTGTTGGCCTTGCCGCCGACCGCACGCTGGGAGCGGGTCCGCGGCCGTGCGACAACGGTGCTGCTGGTGGCCGGAGTGCTTGCGGGCCTGGCCGCTTCGACCGCCTACGCCGCCGCCACCCTGCCCCAGTCGCACACGGGAGGCAGTCCGGTGGTGGGTCCGCCGCGCCCGAAGAAGGCCGGGCCGACCGACCAGTTCCGCAAGCAGTTGGAATTGCTCTTCGGCGGTCACACCGATCCGGACCTGGTCGCACTGCTACAAACCACCCATACCCGCTGGTCGGCGGCCATCGACCGCTCCTCCCCCGCCGCCAGCCTCGAATTGGCCAGCCGCACACCGGTCCTGGCCATCGGTGGGTTCACCTCGGCCGACCCGGTCCCGACCCTGCCGCAGTTCGAGGACATGGTCCGCGACCACGAGATCACCTACTACCTGGTTCCCGAGGTGAAGCTTCCCGATTCGTGGCGAGTGGACAGCAAGCCCGCCGATCCTGCCGCTCCCGCGCAATCCGATCCCCAGCAAGGCATTTGGCGTCCCGCCGGGAACAAGCAGATCCTCGACTGGGTCACCTCGCACTACGACCGCACCCAGAAGTTCGGTGATCTGGCCGTCTACGACCTGACCGTTCAACCGCACTGACCCGCTCCCGCGGCGGCGACCACCTGGACCAACGGCACTGTAAGTCCGTCAATCCGGGTGGTCGCCGCCGTACTGGTCTTTCGCTGCACGCGCTACCGACCCCCGCGTTTATCGCGCCCGTCGCGGGGCAAAGGTCCGCCATGGCTGTCATCACTCTGCTCGGAGCGGCAGCACTGCTCCCGGCAATCGCCTTGGGCCCGTACCTGAACCCGAACTATCCGCAGCCGGGAAACCTGAATCCGAGCTATCCGCAACCGGGCAATGGTCTCCAGGGCGGCTGCGTCATGCTCTGCGACGCGCCACCGGCCTCGACCGTCCTCCCCGATCAAGGACTCCCCGGCTGCATCCTGCTCTGCGAGGAAGGTTCCGGCTGGACGCTGTCCCTGGGCTAACGGCCGATGCCTACAGGGTTGAGGTTTGGTGCAGGAATTCCAGCACAGCCGGGCTGGCAAGCTGTCGGAATTCTTCGAAGTACGCGTGCCGACCCTCCGGGATCAGGTGGAGCCGGGCGCCGGGGATCCGATCGGCGAGCAAGGCCGCGTTGGCGGTGGGGTTGAGCAGGTCGTCGGTGCCATGCAGGACGAGTGTGGGGGAACCGATGCTCGGCAACAGATCCCAGGCATTGTGTCGGTTGCTGGCCCTGAGGTGGTGGCGGCGGGAATGGGCGGGCATGCCGGGATCGCCGAGCGTGTGGTGTGGGCCGGGATGGTCGGCGAGCCAGCGGGGTGTGTACATCAGCTCGAGCAGGGCTTGCCGTGCGGCCGCGGGATCGGATTGGGCCAGCGCGCGGCGGACGTCGTTGCCGCGTTCGACACTGTGCGGGCCGCCGGGTGAAGTACAGCCGAGGACCAAGGCGCCGACCCGGTGCGGGTAGCGAGCCGCCAGTTGCTGCGCTACTCGGCCACCCATGGAGGTGCCGTAGACATCGGCGCGGTCGATGCCGAGTTCATCGAGAACAGCAATGACATCCTGCGCGAATTGTTCAGTGCTGTACGGACTGTCGGGCTTGTCGCTGTCGCCGGTGCCACGGTAGTCGAGAGTCAGCGTGCTGCGGGCGGGATGGAAGTCGTCTCGAACCGCATCCCACCAATGGTGGTTGTTGGCCTGCCCAGCCAGGAGCACAAGCGGCGCTCCAACACCGCGCAGCTGGTAGGCGATGCGCGTACCGTCCGAAGCCGTCGCGCACGTCACCGGTCGAGTTCCCTCGCTCAACGCTCGGGTATCAGTGATCGAATCTCCCACGGCCCGAACCCTATCGCCCCACAGCACGGGAATATCGGACACCTGCCGATAGGTCGTTGTAGTCATGGGCGTGGAGTTGAAACAGCTGCGCTACTTTGTGGCTGTTGCCGAACAGCTCAGTTTCTCCGAGGCCGGCCGTCGGCTGTTCATTTCGCAGCAGGCATTGAGCCGGATCATCCGCCAGCTGGAACACGAGCTCGGTGTACGGCTGTTCGAGCGGACCACCCGGACGGTCACCTTGACGGCGGCGGGCGAGGCCTTACTGGCCGCGGTTCCCCCGGCCCTGGCCCAGGTCGATGCCGCGGTGGAATCCGCGCTCCGGGCCGACGGACGGGCGGGACCGTTGCGAGTGGATATCTGCTCGGCGGGGTTGCGCACAGGCGCGCAAATTCTGAGAACATTGCGGCGAGAATGCCCCGATAGGCCGATTCATCAAGTGGAAGAAGGTGTTTCGCTTGGGTTAGCGGCCCTGGCCGACGGGCGATTGGACATCTTGTTCGGACTGGCTTCGCATCGCCGCGCCGACCTCCCGGCCCGGTTGCTTCGGTACGAGCGTGTTCTGGTGGGGATGGCGCCTGGGCACCACCTTGCCCGGTTGCCTGCCGTGCCGGTGGCGGCACTCCGCGACACCCAGTTACTGCTCCCCTCCGATACAGCGGCGGGCGAATGGACCGAATTCGTCACCGATTTCTGTACGGCAGCGGGGGTCATTCCCGAACGCTGGCCAGGGACGGTCCACGGCCCGGTCGCGGTCGCCGAATTGCTGCGCGAGTCGTCGTGTGTGGTTCCCACACTCGAGTGGACGCAACCGCCCGCGGATATTGTTTTCCGCCCGCTGGTCGAGCCCACTCCGATATTCCCCTGGTCGATGATGATCGCGCCGAAGTTCCGTCACACGGTCGAGTACCACACAGTCATTCGTTCGATCCAGTCGGTGGCCGAGGAGAACCGGTGGGAGTTCGCCTCCTAACCGACTAGCGAAGTGATATGACGATCTTGCCCGCGTGCCGGTCGGCCTCCATGTACTCATGTGCTTGGCGGTAAGCGTCGAGCCCGTGGAAGATGCGGTCGATCGAGGGCCGCAACGTCCCCGCCGCCAACCCGCCGAGCACGAACCTCTTGGCCCGTTCGGTCGCATCGCGATCCCGCGCGATGCCGAGCCCCGGATGACCTGTGAAATCGTAAATCTTGTAACCGGCGTACAACTTGATCGTCCGCGCGAAACACGCCATGAGCGGAAGCGGCGTCATCCGCTCACCAATGCCGAGCGCTCCGTAAACCACCAGGTGCCCTTGGGGTGCGGTGGCCCATGCCAGGTCTTCCAGGCCAGGTCCCGCGACCGCGTCGTACACCAGCCGCGCCCCGACACCGCCGGTCAGTTCGAGTACCCGTTCGGTGACGTTCTCCTGCTCGGTGACAATGACGTGGTCGAATCCCGAATGCAGCAAACGCTCCACTTTCGTTCCAGTTCTGGTGGTCGCGATCGTGGTCGCACCAATGCTTTTCGCTATCTGCGCCGCCGCCTGTGCCGTGGTCGAACTACCCGCGGTCAGCAGCACATGCTGACCGGCTGACACCCGAGCTACCTCCACGATCGGGAAATAGGCGGTGAACAATCCAGTGTTGACGGCGGCAGCCTCCTCCGGACTGAATCGGTTCGGGTATTCGATCAGCCCATCCTCGGGATAGATGGTGACGTCGGCATGGTTACCGTACTTACGCAGGCTTTCGATGGGAAACGAACTGACCTTCGCGCCCACCCGCAGACGCTCGACCTCGGGCCCTACGGCTTCGACGGTCCCGGCGAAGTCGTAGCCGATCCGCGCTGGCAATTCCGGTTCCTCGATGTATTTTCCCGCCCGCCACAACGTATCCGCGCGATTGAGCGCCACCGCTTCGACCCGGACTCTCACTTCGTTGCCGACCGGTTCGGCAATCGGAATCCGATCGATCTGCAACACATCTGGACCACCTAATCGGTGGAAACGTACAACGTCAGCCGTTTTCATCGTTCTCCTTCCATCGAGATCGACGCTAGGCGGCACCATCGGTGTACCGGAAACACCGATAGTCACCGGTATTCACACCACCGCGTTGTTGATGCCCGACCCGTCGACCGCCGGATGGCTCTGTCAGGAAGGTTGACGCACGAGACCGATGGGTATGCGAACATATGTTCGTGTCTGGTTCTGCTGTCGATGCCGCGGGGCGCCCCGAGCGGGCGGCGATTCTGCATGCTGACCTGGACTCCTTCTACGCGTCGGTGGAACAGCGGGACAGTCCGCGGCTGCGCGGGCGACCGGTTCTGGTGGGTGGCGGGGTTGTTCTGGCCGCGAGCTATGAGGCGAAGGCGTTTGGGGTGCGGACGCCGATGAACGTGCGGCAGGCCTTGAGCCTGTGCCCGCACGCGATCGTGGTGCCGCCGCGCATGTCGGCCTATTCGCAGGCCAGCAAGCGGGTTTTCGAGATCTTCCGGGATACCACGCCGGAGGTGGAGGGCATCTCGATCGATGAGGCCTTCCTCGATGTGGCCGGGCTGTGGCGGATCGCGGGCGCGCCGGTGGATATCGCCCGGGCGCTGCGAGCGCGGGTGCGGGCGGAGGTGGGGCTGCCGATCTCGGTCGGGGTGGCGCGAACGAAGTTCCTGGCCAAGGTCGCCAGCGCGGTGTCCAAACCCGATGGGCTGCTGGAGGTGCCACCGGACAAGGAGTTGGAATTCCTGCATCCGCTACCGGTCGAGCGGCTGTGGGGCGTTGGCGAGGTGACCGCGCGGGAACTGCGGGAACGCGGTATCACCCGGGTCGGGCAGTTGGCGGAGATGGGTGAGGGGCCGCTGGCGGCGGTGCTCGGACCGGCCGTCGGTCGACATCTGCACGCGCTGTCGTGGGCGCGGGATCCGCGCCGCGTGGATACCGGGCGGCGGCGACGCTCGATCGGCGCGCAGCGCGCGCTCGGCCGCCGCCATCGCAGTGACGAGGAGATCGAGGCGTATCTGCATGGCCTGGCCGATCGGCTCGGGCATCGGCTGCGCACCGCCCGCCGCGTCTGTCGAACGGTGGTGTTGCGCATGCGTTTCGACGATTTCAGCCGCGCGACGCGCTCGCATACGCTGCCGGAGGCGACCGATCGCGGTGAGGTCATTCTGCGGGCGTCGCGCACTCTGCTCGACACCGCGCGGCCATTGATTCACGAGCGCGGTGGCCTCACCCTGATCGGGCTCTCGCTGACCAATCTCGACAATGCCGACACCATGCAGCTGCGGCTGCCGTTCGAGCCGCGCGCGGAGTCGACCCTCGATTCGACGCTGGACGCGCTGCGCGATCGCTTCGGCGCGGGCACGGTCACCCGGGCCGCCCTGCTGCGACGCGGCGAGGGGCTTTCCGTCCCAATCCTTCCCGACTGAAAGACCTGCGAGGTCAGACGTCGCGGCTCGCGAAATCCCGCCCGGGGTAGCCTGTGCGCTATGGCACTCGACCACGGCGACCCGGGCGATGCGCCCTCGACTCCGCCGCCGCTGACCCCGATCGCGATCACCACCCGCCCGACGCCCGCCGATGAGGCCAGAACCGTTGCCGCCGCGACGAATACGGCCACGCTCGCGACGCTCTCGGCCGACGGCGGACCCTGGGCCAGTTTCGTCACGTACGGATTGTTGGACGGCCAACCGGTGCTCTGTGTCTCCCGGCTGGCCGAACACGGCCGCAATCTCGCGGGCGATCCGCGCGCGAGCGTGTCCATCGTGGCACCGGATCTGCCGTCGGACCCGTTGGCGGGAACCCGATTGACCTTGGCGGGCATTGCCGAACGGCCCGTGGGCGAGGAGGCCGCGGCGGCGCGGGAGGCGCATCTGGCCGCGGTGCCCTCCGCTAAGACCTATATCGATTTCAGCGACTTCACCGTATGGGTGCTCCGGGTGCAGCGGGCCCGCTGGGTGGGTGGATACGGGAGGATGGATTCGGCGAGTGCCGACGAATATGCCGCCGCCACAGCCGATCCCATTATGCCGCACGCCGCGCGCGCCATCGCGCACCTCAATGACGATCACGCCGACGCGCTGCTGGATATGGCGCACGCGCGCGGCGGATACCCGGACGCGACGGCCGCGGTCTGTGAGCGGGCCGACCGGTACGGCCTGGATCTGCGCGTCACCACGCCGCGCGGCATTGCCGTGACTCGGATCGGGTACCTCACGCCGATCGACTCGATCGGTGAATTGCGTGCCGCGACAGTCGAGTTGGCGAAGGTCTCACGCGCGGGGTGAGCATTGCGCGGCGGTTAGCGCGCGGTCTGCGAGGCCGCCGCGTGGGTGCCCAAATCGGCGAGTGAAAGCCGGTGTCGCGGTGGCGAATCCGCGATGATGCTCGATCGCACGTCAAGGCGGCCCGTCACGTGGAGCAGTTCGCCCGAGGCCAGCGCGCGCCATCCGGGGTCGTTGTCCATGCGTTCGCTGGCGATCACCACGGCGGGGTGATCGGCGAGGTGGCCGCTGCGCGTCCGGATTCCGGTGCCGCTGCCGTGGTCGAGGCGTTGATCGCCTCGCACGCCACCGGCGGCGCGTTCGAGGACGTACAGCTCGTGGGTCTCGGGGTAGCGCAGCGCCCACAGCTCGCTCGCGGTGGTGAGAATCAGATTGAGGGCGTACACCGGCAGCCGGTCGGCGATCCAGGCGACCGCATCGGCGATGCCCGCGGTGACATCGCCGCCGTGCTGGTCGATCCGCTGTGTGATCAGGGCGAAGAAGCGTTCGGAGTCGGTGTCGCCGTGGACAAGTCCGCGATAGTCGCCGAGTTCCCGCTCGAGTTCTTCGAGTCCGTGCAGTACGCCATTGTGGGCGAACAATCGCCCGCGTTGCTCGAACGGGTGGGTATTGCGCGGCACCAGCCCGCCGGTCGACGCGAAGCGCACATGGGCGATGAAGGTTTCCGATTCGCGTTCCCGTGCTTCCCGCGCGAAGAGCCGATCCTCGTACGCGGCGATGGGTTGTTTCTCCACCAGCGGCGTGCCCGCGGCGGTAAAGGTCCCCAAACCCACACCATCGGGTTCGCGGTGACTTTGCTGAGCGAGGCTGTCGGGTGCGTCCAACAGCCAGAAGGTGGCGCGCACCCGGTGCGGCGCGGCCGATAATCCGAACAGTCGGCACATGTGCGACTCCTCACGCAAGAGGCGAAGCTACTCGGACTGCACGACAGCAGGACTCTTCTGAGGGATGATTGGGCCATGTCGGACACGCCGTCTGTGCTCAAGCATCATCGTATGCCTGAGCACGACGCCATGCGTCTGTCGGGCACCGTGGAGGCCATGCTGTGGATCCACCGCAATTGCATCGAGGGCGACGGCGATACCGAGCAGTCCTGCGCGCGACGGCAGCAATTGCTGGACTTGCGCGCGAAATACGGCTGGACCTGGCCGCTTCCGAAACCGGATGCGGCGTGGCGGCTGCAGCACTGAGCAAAACCGGCACGGCGGCGCGGAATAGTCTGTGCGGCAATGCGGTTGCAGCGCGCGTGACCGATATCGCACGTCAGCGGCTGCACGAGGACATCATCCAGCAATTCCGCTCCGGAGGCGGACATGTGGGCGGCCAGTTCGAGAACACGCCACTGCTCCTGCTCACCACCACCGGCGCGCGGACGGGGGAATCGCGCACCTGGCCGTTGGGTTACGGGCGCGATGGGGAGCGGCTGGTGGTTTTCGCCGCCAATGGCGGCCGCGGGAATCGGCCCGGTTGGTATTACAACCTGCTGGCAAATCCGGCCGCGACCATCGAGGTCGGCACCGAGTCCTGGCCCGTTACCGCGAGCATTGTGACCGGGGAGGATCGCGCCCGGCTGTGGGAACGGCAGCTCGAGGTTTCGCCGTTCCTCGCCGATTTTCAAGCGAAATTGTCCTGGGAAATCCCGGTATTCGCGCTCACGCCCGCCTCTCCGCGTTAGCGGCCGAGTTCCCGGGCGCGGTCTGAAAATGCGCTTTCGCCACCGATCCGGGAAAGCCCCCTGACATGTTTTCCGGAATCGTCCGTCGGGCCGCGAGCCATCGCTCGGCAAGCCCGACGGACGAGTGGCTAACGGCGGCCGCGGAAGGTGCGGCGGAGATCGTCGGTCCATTCGACCGGGACCTCCCAGGGAATGAAATGGCCGCCGCGATTGTGGGCGGTGACATTCACAAGGTTGTACCAGCGGCCGCGGTCGCTGTCGCGAAAGTGCTGGGCGCGTTGGGCGGTGGTGACGCCGGGCGGGTTCTCGTGCGCGACGAGGGTGAGGCCGGTGGGTGCCTCGATCACCGGCCAGCGGTCGTGGGAGGGGGTCCACGGGTAGCGATTGTGGTTGGCGTACAGGCGAATCGAGGTGCCGATGGAGTTGGTGGCCCAGTAGATCGTGGCGTGGGTCAGCAGGTCGTCCTTGGTGTAGACGGCCTCGAGGTCGCCGTCGGGGAGTGCGCTCCAGTGCATCCAGCGTTCCAGGATCCAGGCCAGCATGCCCGCGGGGGAATCGGTCAGGCCGTGGGCCAGGGTGGCGGGGGCGAGCATCTGGGCGGTGAGGTGGACGGCGAATCGCTTCTCCAGCTCGATGATTCGCGCGTGTACGTCGGCGGGCAGGCCCTCGGGGATCGGGCGGCCGCCGGTGATGTCCCAGGCGCGCTCGCCAGTGAACAGGTCGAGTCGTTGGCCGGAGCCGATGTGGATGCCGTAGAGCTCCTCGGCGTACTTGTGGCCGAGTTGGCCGGTGACCATCGCGCCGACATCGCAACCGGCGGCGGCGTAGCGGCGGTGGCCGAGGACCTCGGTCATGAGGGTGTGCCACAGGTCGGCGATCTTCCAGAAGTTCAGGTCCGGGCGTTGCGGGATCGGGGTGGAGAAGCCGAATCCGGGTAGCGACGGGACGATCACCTCGAAGGCGTCGGCGGCATCACCGCCGTGGGCGGCCGGGTCGGCGAGGGCGTCGATGACCTTGGACCAGTGCCAGAAGGTCCAGGGCCAGCCGTGGGTGAGGATCAGCGGGATCGGATTGTCGCCGACGCCGGGCTTCCGCAGGAAGTGAATCGGCACGCCGTCCACCTCGACGCGGTAGTGCTCGTAGGCGTTGATGGCCTTTTCCTGTGCGCGCCAATCGAAGTCGGTGCGCCAATACTCGACCAGCTCGCGCAGGTACGCGGTCGGGACGCCGTAGAAGCCGTCGGTATTGCCGTCGTCGGCGTACCAGCGAGTCAGGGCGAGTCGCTGGCGAAGATCGTCGAGTGTCTCGTTCGACACGTGAATCGGGGTCTGCTGCAACGGGAACACGAGTTCAATCTAGGGTCGATCTCATGCCAGAGCCGACTGAGGTCAGCCCGGGGTCGCCGGTGGAGCACGACGCGGAGTCGCAGGTTCAGCGTGAGGTCGAGTCGCGGGCTCGGCATGGCGCGGAATCACTGCCTCAGCGGGCTGCGGAGTCTCCGGTGGAACAGGGCGCGGTCATCGCGGTGCCCGAGGAGGTGCGCGGCGAACTGCGGCGCGGGGTGCGCAGTGTGCTCGTCGACGCCGCCGCGCTGAAACTGGTGCGTGATCGGTTCGACGAGGTGCAGGCCGGGTCGCTGCGGCGGTATCTGGAGGCGTCGCAGTCGGCGAATACGCTGCGCGCCTATCGGACCGACTGGATCGCGTGGGCGGCGTGGTGCGCGGGCGAGTCCCGCCAGGCGCTGCCCGCGGACGCCCTAGATGTGGCGGTGTACCTGGCCGCGGCGGCCGATGCGCGCCGCGAGAACGGCGAATGGGCGTTCAGCGCGGCCACTTTGGAGCGCAAGGCCGCCGCGTTGGCCGCCGTGCACGCCGCCAACGGTCTGCCCTCACCCACCCGCGCCGATGTGGTGCGATTGACCCTGCGCGGTATCCGGCGCACCCGCCGCAGCCAACCCAAGCGCAAACGCCCGGTACTCCTGCACACCCTCGACCAACTGCTCGCCGAGCTCCCCGCCCCCGGCTGGCCCACCGAACCGGCCCGCCGCCGCGACACCCTGCTGCTGCTGGTCGGTTTCGCAGGTGCCTTGCGCCGCAGCGAGATTGCCGCCCTGCTGGTCACCGACGTCACCGTCACCACCGACCACTCCACCGGCGAACCTCTCCTGCTGATCCAACTCCCCACCACCAAAACCGACCCCACCGGCATCACCGAACAACGCGTGGCCCTCCCGCGCGGCCAACACCCCCACACCTGCCCGGTCTGCGCCTTCGCCGACTGGACCCGCCTGCGCGAGGCCCACACCCACACCGACCTCCGCACCTGGCTCACCACCACCCCACCCCCCGACCCCCACATCCACCGCTGCCACGGCTTCACCGGCCCCACCCTCCCCACCCCCAATCTCCCCCTGTTCCCGTCGATCTCCCGCCACGGCACCATCTCCCCCACGGCAATGTCCGGCCGCGCCGTCGCCGAACTGGTCAAACGCTACGCCGCCCGAGCAGGCCTGGACCCCACCCTCTTCTCCGGCCACTCCCTCCGCTCCGGCTTCGCCACCCAAGCCGCCCTGGGCGGCGCCAGCGACCGCGAAATAATGCGCCAAGGCCGCTGGTCCAACCCCCGCACCGTCCACACCTACATCCGCACCGCAAACCCCTTGGAAGACAACGCCGTAACCAAACTCGGCCTGTAGCCTCGATGCCGCGAGCGCCGCGTCAGGCCACCGGTTGCGCGGAGAGTTCGAGGACTTGGGCGGGGCCGGCGCGGAAGGTTGGGTTTGTGGCGTCGGCTTCGATCATGTGGGGGGTGGTGTCGTGGGCGGCCAGGGCCTCGCGGGAGGTCCATTCCTCTAGCAGGACAAAGCGATCCGGGTCTCCTGTGACGCGGTGGAGGTCGTAGCGGAGGCAGCCCGTTTCGGCGCGCACGAGCGGGGCGAGACGTTCGAAGGCTGCCACCTGTTCGTGGCCGCGGCCGGGCTGGGTCGTGATCATGATGAGGAGTCGCACAGAATCTGACACGCGCGGAAGCCTAGATCGCCGGAGGGGTCCTCGCTCACCAAGATCGGCACGAAGCTCCGGGGGTTAGAGCAGTTCGACTTCGTGGAATCCGACGGTGAGGCTGTGCCGCTGTTCCCGCAGGACATTCCCCTCTCGATGTACCAACCCCTCACCGAAGTCGATTCGGAGTTCTTCGCGGCGCGAATCGACCGAATGTACGACGGCGCAGATGCCGCTGAACGGTCCCTCCGCGAAGTACACGATATCGCCCGGACCGTAATTGGAAATCCCCACCGGCCCACCCTAATCAAATCCGCCGAGTATGGCAGGGTGGGGCGATGGGGACGACCGAGAGCGATACGCCGTGGGAGCCGCCGCTGGCGGGCAGCGAGGCCGAGCATCTGATCGGTGCGTTGGAGCGGCTGCGCGCCACGTTTCGGTGGAAGACCGATGACCTCGATGAGGCCGGGTTGAATACCCGGATCGGGGCGTCCGCCTTGACGTTGGGCGGGCTGCTCAAGCATCTCTCACGCGCCGAGGATGAGATGTTCACCGCGAAACTGTCGGGTGAACGGCCCAGTGCGCCTTGGGACACCGTCGATTGGCGGGCGGACCCGGATTGGGATTTCACTTCGGCCGCGGCGGACTCTCCGAAAGAGCTTTACGCGTTGTGGGACACCACGGTCGCCCGGTCGCGTGCGAAACTCGATGCCGCCTTGGCGACCGGTGGGGTCGATCAGTTCGTCCACGTCGCTTGGCCGGATGGGCGCCACGCGAATTTGCGGCGTCTGTTGTGCGACCTCATCGAGGAGTATGGCCGCCATACCGGGCATGCGGATTTGCTGCGCGAAGCGGTGGATGGGCGGGTTGGGGAAGATCCGCCGCCCGGCTGGCGGCCGCGCCCTTACTGAGCGTGGCTAGTGGCGGCCTCGCCCTTACTGAACGTGGCTAGTGGGCGTCGACGAAGTCGCGGAGGAGTGGGCCGGTGTGGTCGGGGTCTTCCGCCATGGGTGTGTGGCCGCAGTCGAGGGGTTCGATTCGGGCGGAAGGGATTTGGCGGTAGTCGTCGAAGGAGCTGGGTTGCCAGCGGCGGTCTCGGGTGCCGTAGATGACCATGGTGGGGATGGCCAGGTCGGTCAGGCGGGCGGGTTCGGTGCGTTGGGTGAGGTAGTCGTCGGAGGCGGCGGAGGTTGCGGTGACGCTGCGGTAGGTCATGCCGTGGAGGTCCGAGACCCATTGGTCGGGGATCTGGACGTCGCGGGTGAAGGCGCTGCTCATGGCCATTCGGATGGCTGCGTCGGGCAGTAGCGGCCAGAGGGGTTGCCCGATGGCGGGATTCAACAGCAATTCACCGACCGGTCCGTTGTCGGTGAAGGCGTCGAGGCGCGGTCCGGAATCGATCAGACCGAGAGCCGAGACGAGCGGGCGTCGTTGCTCGGCCAGGGAGGTGGCGACATAGCCGCCCGAGGAGTGCCCGATCACCGTGGCGCGGGTGACGCCGAGGTGGTCGAGAATCGTGCCGACCCGTGCCGCCTGTTCCCGAATGCTGTAGCCGCTCTCGGGTTTGGCCGATTTGCCGTGCCCCAAGAGGTCGACGCGGACGATGTACTTGCCGTCCAAGGCGGGCATCACCGGGTCCCACCACGAGGTGGACGCGCCGAGTCCGTGGATCAGCACCACCGCGTGGGAGTCGGGAACACCGCTGGTGACAACGTGGATGGCCCCGCCGGGAAGATCGATCAGCTGATCCTGAGACGAGTCGGCATCGGCGGTCGCCGCGAGCACACCATTGCCTCCGAGCAGAGCCAGCAGGATGGCACCGATGTGGGCCATGCGGTGTAGACGCATGAGAACTCCTTCGAGATTCGAGTGATGCCCCTACCCTCCTGCCGCACAACAGGATTCGTCTTGAAGAAATGTCACCGCTCGACCGCCAGCGCCCCCGCTGGTACGGCGCTCCTACAATCGGGACGTGGCCTGGGAGATCGCGCGACCGTCGCACATGCCCGCGGTGAGCGGTGTCGATATGGCGGGGTTCCGGATTCGCGGCGACGCACCCGAGATCGTGCACGCCATCCCCCACCCGGCGATCACGGTCGTCATCGAATTCGGTGACCGCGGTTTCGAGGTTCGCGACGCGGCCGGACGCACCCATTCGGCCAGCCTGATTCGCGGTCTGGCCGCAACCGCCGTCCCGGCCCGCGTCGAAGCGCTCGACTGCGTGCAGGTCCGCCTCTCACCGCTGGTCGCGCCCGCCATTCTCGGATTCCCGCCCGCCGAGCTGGGCGCGGACATCATCGCGCTCGAGGACGTCTGGGGCCGCGAGGCCGCCCGCCTGCGGGAACAATTGCACGACGCGCCCGACTGGCCACACCGATTCGCTCTCGTCGAAGCCCTGCTGGCCCGCCGCTCGGCCGCCACCTTCCCGATCGATCCGGAAGTCGCCCACGCCTGGTCGCGAATCATGGTCGGCCGCGGCCGTTTCCGCGTCGAGGACCTCGCCGACGAACTGGGCTGGAGCCGCCAACGCCTGTGGTCGCGCTTCGGCACGCAGATCGGCCTCACGCCCAAGCGCGCCGCCAAACTGGTCCGCTTCGACCACGCCGTGCACCGCCTGGTCCAGGGCCACGCACCGGCCCGCGTCGCCGCCGAGACCGGCTATGCCGATCAATCCCATCTCACCCGCGAGGTCCGCGAATTCACGGGCGCGCCACCGACATCCGCCGCCACCGAGCCCTGGCTGACGGTCGACGACCGGGCGTGGCCCTCGACCCTGGCCTAGACGTCGGGCGTCAGCAGGTACTCGACCAATGTGATGAGCGACTGTAGGCAGGGGTTGCGGTCGCGCGCGTCCAGGCGCATCAAAGGCGTCCCCGGATCGAGATCGAGTGCCTCGCGGACCTCGTCGAGTGGGTACCTGGGCGCGCCCTCGAAATCGTTGACCGCCACCGCATACCGCACGCCCCGCTCCTCGAGAATCGACAGCGACTCGTCGGCGCGTTCCAGGCGGCGAGTATCGACGAGAACCAGCGCACCCAGCGCACCGACGGCCAGGTCTTCCCAAATCGGCACGAACCGCCGCTGCCCCGGAGTGCCGAAGAGGTACAGCGCCAGGCGCGGATTGAGGGTGATACGGCCGAAATCCATGGCCACCGTGGTGGTGGTCTTCCCGGGGAGACCGGCCATATCGTCGACGCCGACGCTGGCCTCGGTGATCGTCTCCTCGGTGCGCAGCGGCCGGATTTCCGACACGCTGCCTACGAACGTGGTCTTCCCGACGCCGAAGTTTCCGGCCACCAGCAGTTTGACGGTGCGGGTGACGGTCTGCGGCACATAGTCGACGACGCGCTCATGCGGAGAGAGCGCGGAGTCCATCGAGTACCTCCTCCAAGAGGGCTTTGCCCGGTAGTTCTTGCACCGGTGTCGGGATGGCCAGCTGGCCGCCGTCGAGGAGATCCGCGACGAGGATCTTCACGACCGACGGCGGCATGTCCAGGTGGGCGGCCAGTTCGGCCAGGGTCAGCACGCCGCGCCGGGCGAGTTGCAGGATGCGGCGGGCATCGGGGCTCGTACCGGGGGCCGGATCGGCCACCGCGACAACCAGACTCACCAGATCCAGCGCCCGCGTGGGGCGCGACCGGCCGCCGGTGCGCACATACGCCCGAACCAGATCGGGATCGCGCCGCGGTCGGCTCATGACCGGTGCGAATCCGCTCTCGTCCGCGACATACTGCCGAGCTCGCGTCCGACCCGTAAAGCCAGCTCGTTCATGCGGTGCGCGACCAGACTCACGTCCACGTCCTGGGTGGTCGAAACACCCAGCAGCGCACCGGCTCCCGCGGCGGTGATGAAGATCATGCCGTCGGCGTACTCGGTCATGTTCTGACGCACCGGGTTATCGGTGGTGCCGCCGCAGAATTCGGCCAGCGCCTTGCCCAGGGCGCGCAGGCCGGAGGCCGCGGCGGCGAAGCGTTCGGCGTCGTCGATGCTGACCCCGCCGGTGTGGGCGATGCGTAGGCCGTCCTCGGACAGTAGGACCCCGAACCGGACCCCGGGGACCTCCAGATCGTCGAGCAACCAGGCGAGACGGTTGGTTTCACTCACTGCCGTCGCGGGTGTACCGGTCACGATGTCATCCCTTCGGAGTGCTCGAACGCGGCCGCTCGACCGCGTCGGGAGCCGCTGTACCAGGCAGCGGCGATTTCGGGTCGCGCGGAACCGGAATCCGCTTCGACCGCGCGCACGGTGGCCGCTACGGACACCGTCGCGGAGCGGCGGCGCCGCTTGGGCAGGCCGCCGGGGGTGAGGTCTGTCGGAGCCGAATCCATGGCCACCACCGTGGGTTCCGGGTCCGGCGCGGGGGCCGGAGCGGGTGCGGGCACGGGCGTCGGGGCGGCCACCACGGCGGGGGCCGGTGCGGCCAGCAGGGTCTCGGGGATGAAGACCATGGCGCGCATGCCGCCATACATATTGGGACCGTCGATGTAGATGGAGAAGCCGTAGCGGCGGGCCAGCGCGGCCACACCGGGGAAGCCGACGCGCGGGGTCGGTCCGAGCGCGTGGATGTCGACGACCTGATCGCCCGCGAGCACCCGGCGGGTCTCCTCGAGCTGTTCGGGATTCATGCGCACACCGGCGTCGTCGATGATGACGGTGACGCCGTGGTGACCCTCTTGGAAACCGATGTCCACGAACGAGGTCGGCGGCGAATAGCGCAGCGCGTTGTCGAGCAGGGTCGCCAGGGTGTGGACCAGCGGTTCCACCACGCGGCTGATGACCGGACGGTCGAGTTCGGTGGCGCGCACGCGGGTGTAGTCGCGCACGCGGCCGGTCGCACCGCCGACCACATCGGTCAGCGTCTGCTGCGGCCAGCGCCGCCCGGGCAGACCACCGCAGACGATCACGTAGGACTGCGCCTGACGGATCATCTGCTGCACGGAATGGTCGATGCGGGTGAGGGTTTCGAAGGTCTCGTCATTGCGGTGCTTGCGCAGCGCGGCGCTGAGCACCTGGCTCACGTCCGCACCCAGGCTCACCACCGACGCGCCGAAGGCGCGCACCGCGGCCGAGGTGGCATCGCGGGCGGTGCTCTCGACCTGTGCGCGGGCCGCGGCGGCGGCCTCGTCGGCGGCGGTGCGCGCGGCCTCGTTGGCCTGCGCGACCGCGACGCGGGCGGCCTCCTCGGCCTGGGCGATGGCCAGCTGCGCCATCTCCTCGGCCTGGGCGACGGCGGTCTGGCGTTCGGATTCGACCTGCGCGAGCGCCAATTGGGTCTCGGTCTCGGCTTCGCGCCGGACCCGGTCGCGGGTCTCGGTGGCGACCTTGAGCAGCTCCTCGCCGCAGCGGGCGGTCCACTGCCACACCAGTTCCGCTATGCGGGTGCGCTCGAGCACGATGGGCAGGTCGACGGTCGGATTGTCGGGATCCGAGCGGCGCACGGCCGCGCCGATGGCGGGCAGGACGTTGTCGGTGAGATTGGCGATCATCTCCTCGACCGCGGCATCCCGATCGGTCTGTTCCGCGCGCAGGGCGGCAACCCGCCCGCGTTCGGCGCGCACCGCGCGCCACAGCAGCAGCAAACCGACCACGGCTAGCACGAGCGCGGTGGCGAGAACCCAGGAAAGCAGCACGGCGTTGTCTTGATTCATCAATTCTCTTGTCGTCCGGCCGATCCTGAAATCGGCGGAGCCACCATAGCAGAATCCAATGTCTCCCCTTACCTTTCGGTATCTCCGAGCAAACCGCAACCCGGAGACCGTGCAGCTCACCGCATTTGATCGCGAACTTGCAGGGCGAGCCCTCGCTGGGCAGTACTCGATCCATCTGCGAACCAATGAATTTCATCGGGAATCCGATTGGTCGGCGCGGACCGCGGCTGACAGCATGGCGGCATGCGTGAACAGCGGCTCGGGGATGGTTTGACGGTTTCGGCGGTGGGGCTGGGGTGCATGGGGTTCTCCCAGGGGTATGGGGCGGCCGATGACGCGGAGTCGACGGCGGCGATTCGGACGGCGGTGGAAGCCGGGATCACGCTGTTCGACACCGCGATGAGTTATGGGCGCGGGCACAACGAGCGGCTGGTGGGGCAGGCGCTGGGCGACAGCGAGGTCGTGGTGGCCACCAAGTTCGGGATCGTCCGCACCGAGACCGGGGTGGGGCTGGACGGCAAACCCGAGCATGTGGCCGGGTATTGCGATGCCTCGCTGGAGCGGTTGGGGCGCGAGGTGATCGACCTGTACTACCTGCACCGGATCGATCCGGAGGTGGCGGTGGGCGAAACCATCGGGGCCATGGCCGAATTGGTGGCCGCCGGGAAGGTGCGTCACCTGGGGATTTCGGAGGCGACGCCGCAACAGCTGCGCGAAGCGGTGGCCGTACATCCGATCGCGGCGGTGCAGTTCGAATGGTCGATGCTGTGGCGCGAGCCCGAGCGCGACATCGTCCCGGTGGCGCGGGAACTCGGCGTGGGCATCGTGCCCTACAGCCCGCTCGGTCGCGGATTGCTCACCGCCACACTCGATGCCAGCACCGTGGCGACCAGCGATTTCCGGCGCAATGACCCGCGCTTCCAGGGCGAGCATCTCGACGAGAATCTGGCCCAGGTCGCCGCCCTGCGGGATCTGGCCGCGCGCCTGGGCATTTCGGCCGGACAGCTGGCGCTGGCGTGGCTGCTGGCCCAGGGCTCGGATGTGGTGCCGATTCCGGGCAGTCGCCGGGCGGCGCGGATTCTGGAGAACGCGGCGGCGGGCGCGATCGAGCTCGGTGCCGAGGATCTGGCGGAGTTGGAGAAGCTGGTTCCGGCCGAGGGCTGGTCGGGTGACCGGACCTCCTTCGCGGTGCCCTCGACGACGCGGGGCGGGAACTAGCGTTCGGCGCTCGGCCGGTAGAGCAGGGTCATCAGGCTCAAACCGGCCAGGCCGCCCACGATCTGCGCCACCACGAAGGCGGGTACCGAGGCGGGGGCGATGCCGGTGAACGAGTCGGAGAACATGCGGCCCAGGGTCAGCGCCGGATTGGCGAACGAGCCCGAGCTGGTGAACCAGATGGCCGAGCCGATGTAGGTGGCCACGGCGAGCGCGCTCACCCCGCGGCCATGCCGGGCCGCGGCGAAGCCGACCACGATGAGTCCGGCCGCCGCGAGCATCTCACCGATCAGATGACCGCCGGTCACCCGATGATGGCTCGCGATCTGCACGACCGCGCGATCGAACATGGCATTGGCCAGCAGCGCACCGAACACCGCTCCCCCGCACTGGGCGGCCACGTAGGCTCCCAGGTCGCCGGTGGTGAGCCCGCCGCGTCCGCGTCGCCCGGCCAGCCAATCCGCCAGCGACACCACCGGATTCAGGTGCGCGCCCGAAATCGGGCCGAAGGCCAGGATCAGCACGGCCAGCCCGAAGGCGCTCGCGGTCGAGTTCTCGAGCAGTTGCAGGCCGATATCGCCGGGCGAGAGCTGCTCGGCCGCGATCCCGGAGCCGATCACCACCGCGGCCAGCGCGGCCGTGCCCGCGAACTCCGCGACCAGTCGCCGACCCAGCGCTGTCCCGGCCCGTGCGGGCAGGGTTTTCGCGGGGACGGAATCGATGACCGGAAGTTCGTGATTGGGCACCCGGTCAGGGTGACAGACCAGTGCTTTTCCCGGACCTGGCGGCGGCAGAATATATCAGATATGTTCGGCCGCTTGCCGTCTGCGCGGGCGGCGATGACGCGGCCTCATTCGTGACCGCCCGCGCCGATATCGGGTAGGCCCTCGGTGATGCGCAGGCGGTCGGCCATGATCGTGAGCAGGTTCTGCGACTCCTCACTCAGGTCGAAGGCGCGGGTGGACAGGTCGCGTAGGCCCTGGAACTGAAGCCGGGTCAGGAGGGCGTAGTCGTTTTCGATGGCCGCAGTGTAGGCGTCGTCGGCGAAATAGCCGGGGCGTACCCGGAAAAAGCGGGCCAGGGCGGCGATGGTCTCGGGCGAGGGGTCGGTGCGCTGGCCCGAGCGCAGCTGGCTGAGGTAGGGCTTGGAGATGGGGTGGCCCCACGCGGTGAGCTGTGCGGCCACCTCGCCGTTGGTGAACGGGCGCTCGCCAGGGGCGTGGACGGTCGCGAACAACGCGTTGAGGCGGGCGGCGACATCGGGGAGGACGGCCGAGGCGGTGCCGCGCGGGCGGTGCAGTTGCGCGGCGCGGCGCGGGATGCGGGCGTAGAGGCGGTGCAGGGCGGGCTCGTTGAGCGAGGACTGGTCGAGCAGTTCGGTGATGCGCGCCAGCAGGTCGGGGGCGTCGTGCGGGCTCATGCGTCGCCTTCCTTGCCGTCGAGGCCGGTCATCCAGCCGTGGTCTCGTTTGAGTCGGGCCCAGCGCTGTTCGACCGCCTTGACCGAGGGGAAGTCGAATAGATGCTGGATTTCGCTGCCGCGCAGGCCCATTGCCTTGCCCCACACCAGTCCGCGGTCGCGGTCGCCGAGGCCCGCCAGGCGGCTGCGGAAGGCTAGGCGGTCGACGACCGAACCAGCCACGTCCTCCGTGGAGGCCAGCACATCCATCAGATCCGGGCCGTCCTCGGTGACGATGGCGACCGCGGCGACGGCCTGGAACTGGTAGAGGTCGCCGGTGCGGCGGCTGCGGCGGAACTGTTCGACGAAGGCGAGCACGCACGCGCCGATGAAATAGCTGGCCAGGCTGGCACCGAGGTAGGGATCCCAGCCGTCGCCGTCGAGGGCGTGGTGGCGGAAGCGTTCCAGGGCGCGGGTGACGCTCTCCTGGACGAAGTCCTCGGCGAAGCGGGTCTCGACCAGGACGCGTTCCTGCGGGGTGGGGCGTAGGGGCATTCGTTTCTGTTCGGCCACACTGAATATCCAGCCGCTGCGGATCCAGGGACCCAGGACCGCCAACCCGTGGCGAACCAACCTGTCCGCCAGTAGTTTCCACGCCGGGCCCTCGAATCCGGCCTTGCGGACGAGGTCGAACAGCTCGTGGTCGACGGTGTATCTGTCGGGATCGGTCATGTCGACGGCGTCCTCACCTGCACCTCCTGATCGCTGACGAACACGTTATAGCGGTGGCAAACGCACCGCCCCTCTTTCAGTTAATGGCCAGTATCCGCGATCGTGTAAATCGTTCCTTGACAGGCGGTTTCGCGTAAAGGCAGCATTTACACATGAGTGATCCCCAGCACAGAGACCCCGCCGACGAGCGCGCGGTTCTGGCAAAACTGTTGTCCACCAACGCCGAATTCGTCTCCGAAGTCCTCCGCCCCGCCGAAGGCAGACCCGCCCCCTCGGTCATGGCGGCCCTGCGCGCGGCCCGCAGCCTCGACGGTGTCGTCGACGACGTCCTGCGCTCCCTGGTCCGCCAAGCCCGCGAAGAAGGCCGCACCTGGGCCGAAATCGGCGAAATCTTCGGCACCTCACGCCAAGCCGCCTTCCAACGCTTCGGCGGCCAGACCGCCCCCGGCTTCCCCCTCCCCCCGGTGCCACCTACGCCCGAGATGCCACCCATGCCGGAAATGCCCGACTGGTCCAAGGTTGCCGAATGGGCGAAAATCCCCGGCCTGCCCAAGATTCCAGGCTGGCCCTTCGGCGGCCACCACCACCCAGAAGGTCCGCACCACGGCCCTACCGGTTCGCAGCCCCACCCCGAACCGGGCGCGGGACCGCACTACGGTCCCCCCGGTACCGGACCGGAATCCCGGGGTTATCCAGGTCCGGGCGGTCATGGCCCGCAGGGATTTCCGAGCCCGAGCGGTCCACACGGCCCCACCGGTCTCGGCGCACCCGAGAGCGGACCGGCATCCCAGGGTCATCCAGGTTCGGGCGGTGGACCATTCGTCCCCGGCGCACCAGAGGGCGGTCCGGCACGGCACGGCCATGCCGGTCCGGGCGGCGGTCCGCACGGGCCCTCCGGCGCACCGGATTCCGGGCCGGAGGGTGATTTCGGCACGCCGGGCGAGTGAGCGTGGCGGCGGTGGCGACTCCCGAGGTGCCGCAGGTCCGCCAGCGGCAGTTGAGTGCTGCGCGGCAGCGGTATGTCGAAGATCGGTCGGCGGATGCCATGTCGGCGAGTCGGGCGAGCGGAGTGGCGGGGATCGGGGTGCGGTGTGAGCGGGCGCGGCGGCGGCTGTTGAGTGCTGCGCGGCAGCGGTATGCGGAGGATCGGCTGGCGGAGGCGGTGTCGGCGGGGGCGCGGCAGGTGGTGGTGTTCGGCGGTGCGCTGGACACTTTCGCCTCGCACAATCCCTACCGGGATGTTCCGGTCTTTCGGCTGGCGGACTCCGATATCGAGACCATTGACGCCGCAGCGGGATTCGATCGCCGCCTGCCAACCTTCGCCGTCCATCTCGGCGGCGCGGACCGGGCACTGGATGCGGGATTGCAGGTGCTGCAACGTTGCTCGGGCGGGGTGGAGATCGTCTTCGATGTCGCGGCCGAGCGGGCGACCTGCGTCATCGGGCTGCTGTGCGACACGGGGTGGGCGGTGCTGGAGGTGTTGGATCCGGCCGGGCTAGCCTGCCGCTATCTCGACGACGCGCCCGGCCCGACCGATTCGACCGAACCTCGGCTGGTGTGGGCGCGCGTCGGCAATAATGCTGGACGCCTGCCCAATTGACTGTTCGCCGGATGAGGAGCCCCATGCGCGCGTACCCCCGCCGCCATGCCGTCGCCGCCCTGGCCGCCGCCGCGACCGCGCTGCTCGCGAGCGCGACCCCGGCCACCGCGACACCCGCCCCGGCGCAACTGCCCGCCCTCGGCGCGGACTTCCACTGGGGTGTGGCCGCCTCCGGCTTCCAGAGCGAAGGCCATGCGCCCGACAGCAATTGGTCACGGTACGTCGCCACCCACCCGGATTACGACCGCTACGGCGACAGCGTCGACTTCTACGACCGCTACGCCTCCGACATCGCCCTGGCCAAGGATCTGGGCGTGAACACCTACCGCCTCGGCATCGAATGGGCGCGGGTGCAGCCGCAACCGGGAGTGTGGGACGAGAACGGATTCGCCTTCTACGACAAGGTGATCGCGGCCATCGTCGCGGCGGGGATGCGGCCGATGATCACCCTGGATCACTGGGTGTATCCGGGTTGGGAGGCCGATCGCGGCGGCTGGGCCAGCCCGGGCATGGTCGAAGACTGGCTCACCACCATGCGCACGGTGGTCGATCGCTACGCCTCGGCCGACCCTATGTGGGTCACCATCAACGAGCCCTTCGCCTACATCATGAACGAGGTCCGCAATGGCGGGCTGCCCGCCGCCGACGTGCTCACCATGCAGTCGCGGCTGGCGCAGGCGCACAACAGCATCTACGACTACATCCACGCCCGCCAGCCCGATGCCATGGTGACCAGCAATGTCGCCTACGTGCCCGCCGCGGACCCGCTCGTCAACGGCGGCATGCTCGATCTGATCGCCGCCAAGCTCGATTACGTGGGCATCGACTACTACTACGGCCTCTCGCCCGAGGTCGCCGCCCAGTACAGCGCCTTCGCCGCCTCGGAACTGTGGAAGCTGCCCCTGCAGGCCGACGGCCTGTATTACACGCTGCGCCACTTCGCCGATCGCTTCCCCGGCAAGCCGCTCTACATCGTCGAGAACGGCATGCCCACCGACAACGGCCAGCCCCGCGCCGACGGCTACACCCGCGCCGACGACCTACGCGACACCGTCTACTGGCTGCAACGCGCCAAGGCCGACGGCATGAACGTCATCGGCTACAACTACTGGAGCCTCACCGACAACTACGAATGGGGTTCCTACTCACCGCGTTTCGGCCTCTACACGGTCAACGTCCTGACCGATCCGAGCCTGACCCGCCACCCCACCGACGCCGTGGCCGCCTACCGCGCCCTCACCCACGACGGCGGTGTCGGGGCCGGATACGTGCCCACCCGGCCGCCGACAACCTGCTCGCTGGTCGACGCCCTCGACAGCTGCGTCGATCCGGTCACCGTCCCGCACTAGACCCGAAGGTGCTCGTCCACACCCAGATTCGTGATCCACTGCGCCGCGTTCCATTGCGGCGTAAGCCCGGTCCGACGATATCGTCGGCGAGCGGGCTCATGGCCTCGACGATCTGATCGACGATCTCATCGGGTACCTCGGCCACGATGAGGGCCGCGGTCAGATGCCGCAGCACCCGGTCGAAGTGGCGGCGGGTGATGCCCAGGCCCTGATGCACCCGCCGCAGCGACGGGCCGGTGTAGACCGCGGGTCCGCCGAGCATCGTCGAGAAGTAGTCGACCTGGCGCTTTTTGAGGTGGTCGAGGTCGACGCGGGCGAAGAAGCCCGCCAGGTTGGGGTCGGCGCAGACGCGGCGGTAGAAGTCGTCGACCACCGCGGTGAGGGCGGCGGTGCCGCCGATGCGGTCGTAGATGCTGGACATTG
The DNA here is from genome assembly GCF_035818795.1 of Nocardia sp. CDC160. Taxonomy (NCBI): domain Bacteria; kingdom Bacillati; phylum Actinomycetota; class Actinomycetes; order Mycobacteriales; family Nocardiaceae; genus Nocardia; species Nocardia sp. CDC160. Next base: position 527,577 of record NZ_JAYKYT010000004.1, read on the forward strand.
GTGTTCCTTCCCTGGCTGGTTGCACCGGACTGTGGCTCCCCCTCCTGAAACTGCTTGGGCCACAGGCCGGTACGACTCGAAAGGTAGCCGCGGCGTGGCGGGCGACGACATCGTCTGTCGCGCACCACCGCGCGAAGCCGCTGGTAACGGCTTCGCACAGGTTTTCCGGACCGGAAAAGCGAGCCCCGACCGGCGGGAGTCCGGACGAACCGGACAGCGCGACACGCCCGCCGCTGCCCCGGAATTCAGCTAACCGACAGCTACGCTCCGAATCGGGACATTCCGACTACTCGTCCCGGAGGAGGAGCCCCGATGCGAAGACGCCTGCACGCCCTCGCGCTGACCGGGCTCGCCACCGCCGCGACCCTGCTGCCGGTCGCCGGTGCCGCCCACGCCACCCCCGCGACGCCCCCGTCGAACTCCGCGCGCGGCGGGCTGGGATCGGACTTCCTGTGGGGCGTGGCCGCGTCGGGATTCCAGTCCGAGGGCCACGCGCCCGACAGCAACTGGATGCACTACATCGACGCCAACTCCGACTGGGACCGCTACCGCAACTCCATCGACTTCCGCTCCCGCTATCAGAACGACATCGCCCTGGCCGCGAGTCTGGGGGTAAAGGTGTTCCGCATCGGCATCGAATGGGCGCGGCTGCAACCCGAACCCGGGGTGTGGGACGAGCAGGGCTTCGCCTTCTACGACCAGGTCGTCGACGATATCGTCGCGAACGGCATGGAACCCATGCTGACCCTGGACCATTGGGTCTATCCCGGCTGGGAGGCCGACCGCGGCGGCTGGCGCAATCCGGACATGGTGGCGGACTGGCTGACCAATGCCCGCAAGGTCGTCGACCGCTACACCTCGCGAAATCCGGTGTGGGTCACCGTGAACGAGCCGGTCGCCTACATCATGCACGAGGTGCGCCAGAACGACACCGTGGCCGACGACATGCTCGACAAGGTCGCCCAGGTGCACAACGAGATCTACGACTACATCCACAAGGTGCAGCCCAAGGCGCTGGTCACCAGCAATGTCGGCTATGTGGCAGGGGCGGAATCGCAGGTCAACGGGCCACTCATGGACCGTATCGGCGACAAGCTCGACTTCATCGGCGTCGACTACTACTTCGGTTACGAACCACCGCACGGCAATACGGTCAATCTCCCCGACGGCTCGGCCGCGCCCCCGACCGGAATGTGGGACCTGCCGATCCGCCCCGAGGGCATCTACTATGCGCTGCAACACTATTCGCGCCTGTTCCCGGGCAAGCCGCTGTGGGTCGTCGAGAACGGCATGCCCACCGAGAACGGCAAGCCCCGCGCCGACGGCTACACCCGCTCCGACCATTTGCGCGACACCGTCTACTGGCTACAACGCGCGAAGGCCGACGGCATGAACATTGTCGGCTACAACTACTGGAGCCTGACCGACAACTACGAATGGGGTTCCTACACCCCTCGTTTCGGCCTCTACACCGTCGACGTCCTGACTGACCCGAGCCTGACCCGCAAACCCACCGACGCCGTCGGCACCTACCGCCAGATCATCACCTCGAATGGCGTCCCCTCCGCCTACGAGCCGGTCCGCTTCCCCTCCGACTGCAAACTCGTCGATCCCCCCGCCAGCTGCGACTCCCCCGTCACCATCCCCACCCCGGCCCCCTGACCCACGAGCATGCAATTCAGCAGCCGTCTTCTCGATGTTTGCCTGCCGATTTGCATGCTCGTCGCTCAGATGTCCTGTTGGCGGACTGCGCGTTCGATTTCTTCGACCAGGGTTGCGCCGCCTACCTCGTGGGCGGCGGCTCGGAAGCGGTCGCGGAAGCGGTCGAGGTCGGGGCGGACGCCCTCGCCGGAGTACTCGGCGCCCGCGGCGTCGCGGATGGTGCGGACCATGTCGTCGGCGAGGGCGGCGATGTGGGTGCGGATGAGTTTGCGCAGGACGCCGGAGAGGGCGATGTCGGTGCCGACGTCGTAGAGGACCAGGGCGCCGGAGAGCATGGCGGGTTCGGGGATATGCCAAGCGTCGCCGCGGCATTCGAGGTAGCCCGCGGCGAGCAGGTCGTCGAGGATTTCGGGGCGGCGGTCGCCGAGCAGTTCGGTGAGGGCGTCGTCGTCGAGCAGCGCGCCGGTTTCGGGTTCGCCGCTGTAGCGTGGATCGAAGAGCTCACGCCAATCGCCGTCCGCCGGAACCTCCGCGGCGAAGACCTCGCGGATGGCGTCGAGGCGTAGGCCGCGCGACTGCATGGCGGTAATGGCGCGCAGGCGGTCGAGGTGTTCGGGACCGTAGACGGCTTCCTTGCCCGCGCGACCGGGCTTGGGCAGCACGCCGACCGAGTGGTAGTAGCGGATGGTGCGGGCGGCGACACCACTGAGTTCGGCGAGTTGGAGTCGGCTGTATCGGTCCACGCGAACAGCATAGATAGCGCGATCGAGCGACGTTGACAGTTGTAACTGTCCGCGTTAGCGTAACCGCCGCCACACTGTCGACGACGACATAGGGAGATTCCATGACCCAACGCGACACCGATTTCGACGTGCTCATCGTCGGGTCCGGATTCGGCGGCAGTGTGAGCGCGCTGCGCCTGACCGAGAAGGGGTACAAGGTCGGCGTCCTCGAGGCCGGGCAGCGCTACGAGGACGATCAGCTGCCCGACACCAGCTGGGATCTGAAGAAGTTCCTGTGGGCACCGAAGCTGGGCTGCTATGGAATTCAGCGCATCCACCCGCTGCGCGATGTGTTGATTCTGGCGGGCGCGGGCGTGGGCGGCGGGTCGCTCAACTACGCCAATACCCTCTATGTCCCGCCCGCGCCGTTCTTCCAGGACGCGCAGTGGCGTGACATCACCGACTGGCACGACGAACTCATGCCGTATTACACACAGGCCCGCAAGATGCTGGGTGTGGTCACCAACCCGCACATGACCCCGGCCGACGAGGTGTTCAAGCAGGTCGCCGAGGATATGGGTGTCGGCGACACCTTCGTACAGACTCCGGTCGGGGTGTTCTTCGGCGAACCCGGCAGGACCGTGGCCGACCCGTACTTCGGGGGCGCGGGGCCGCGGCGCACCGGCTGCATCGAATGCGGTGAGTGCATGACCGGCTGCCGTCACAATGCCAAGAACACCCTGGTCAAGAACTACCTGTATCTGGCCGAATCCGGTGGCGCGCAAGTGTTCCCGATGACCACGGTCACCATCCTGCGTCCACTGCCCGACGGCACCTGGGACGTGGAGACCGAGCGCACCGGCGCGTGGGTGCGCAAGCAGCCCAAGACCTACACCGCCAAGCACGTGATCCTCGCCGCGGGCACCCGCGGCACCCAGAAGCTGCTGTTCGCCATGCGCGACAAGGGCGTTCTTCCGAAGCTGTCGCCGCGCCTGGGTGTGCTGACCCGCACCAATTCCGAATCGATCGTGGGTGCGGCCACCCGCAAGGTGAACCCGGACATCGACTTCACTCGCGGTGTCGCCATCACCAGTTCGATTCACCCGACTCCCGACACCCACATCGAACCGGTCCGCTACGGCAAGGGGTCCAACGCGATGGGCCTGCTGCAGACCCTCATGGTCGACGGCGGCGGCAAGATTCCGCGCTGGCTGCGATTCCTGTGGACGGTGCTGCTGCACCCGCTGACCCTGGTGCAGTTCATGTCGGTGAAGAACTGGAGCGAGCGCACCATCATCTCGCTGGTCATGCAGCATCTGGACAATTCGATCACCACCTACACCAAGCGCGGCCTGTTCGGGCGCAAGCTGACCTCCAAACAGGGCCACGGCGAACCGAATCCGACCTGGATCCCGGTCGGCAACCAGGTCACCCGCGCGGTGGCCGACAAGATCGGCGGTGTCGCGGGCGGCTCCTGGGGCGAGGTGTTCAATATCCCGCTGACCGCGCACTTCCTCGGCGGTGCGGTGATCGGCGCGGACGCCGAGCACGGTGTCATCGACCCGTATCACCGCGTCTACGGCTACCCGACGCTGAGCGTGGTCGACGGAGCGGCGGTCTCGGCGAACCTGGGCGTGAACCCGTCGCTGACCATCACCGCGCAGGCCGAACGCGCAGCGGCCATGTGGCCCAACAAGGGTGAGCTCGACACCCGCCCGCCCCAGGACCAGGGCTATGTCCGAATTGCACCCGTTGCACCGGTGCACCCGATGGTCCCCGCGAGCGCACCCGCGGCGCTGGTGCTGCCGATCGTCGAAATCCGAGGCGGCGACACCGAATCCACACCCGCCTGAGCCGCGACACCGAGAACAACACACGGAGCAGGCCCGCCGATCGCCCGGCGGGCCTGCTCCTTTCGGTGCCGCCGAGCGTTGTGGTCGCCGAGTGTGCGAATTGGCATGGCGTGCGGGCGATGTGGCCGCGAAGCTTCTCGCACGGCGGCGGCGATGTGGCTCCTCCGCTTCGGCCGGGTCGCGGACCTTGCGCCTCGACGACCGGCCACGAAGAGGCGCGTGGGCCAGCCGACGTGGATGTCGGTCAGCGGGCGTGGATATGGGCCATGGGGGAAGTGGGGGGCGGGACGTCTCCGGCGGGGGCGCGGAATTCCTGGAGGGCGGCAAGGACATCCACGTGGCGGGCGGCGTAGCAGCGGACCTGCGGTAGGGCGTGGGCGACCTCGCTGCGCTCGAGGGGTTCGGCGTCGATGTAGCCGACCTGGTCCAAATCCACGCCGAGGGTTTCGGCGATGCGGGCAATGGCGGCGGACTTGCGGCCCCAGCCGACTTCGGCGGCGGCGAAACGTTCGGCCACGCCGTGGCGGCGCAATTGTTCTACCGTCCAGGCCCATTCGCCGCGGGAGGCCACGGCGTGCATGACACCGCGTTCGCTGAGGATGCGCAGCGAGCGCGCGGCCTCGGCACGCAGCGCTCCGGCGGTGGAGTCGCAGACCACCCCGTCCCACAGGGTGTTATCGCACTCCCACACAAGCAGTTTCACAGTCGCGGCGTTCATCGAGCCCCTACCAGTCAGCAATCATCCGGTACCAAGGGTGCCGGACGGTCACCTCTTTCACCAACCGCCCTGCGCGTGCCATCGTAGGTGCTGTCTGGGCCAATTGACCAGCGTGAGCAAACCCGGAACGCGGAAGTTCCTTGTAGCCTGCGGGTTCGGTGCACGGATGATCGCCGCTGGTAGCGTCGGATCCGGACGGATGGATCGGATGGAAAGGGGCGATGGCCCATGCGGCGGCGCTGGATACTCGCGGGTGGCCCGCCCGCGCTCGCACTGGCACTGGTACTGACCGGTTGCGGTGCGGCCGAGGAGTCCGCGCCGGTGGTGGTGAGTTCGCTGACCCTGGCCCCGCGCCCCACCGAGACCACGCCCACCCCCGCCGGGTCGGCCGCACCCATCCCCGCCCCCGCACCGACCGCCTCGGCCGTGGCCGGGCTCCCGACGGCGGATCCCTACCCGGATCAGCCACTCATCGATCACACCGAGTGGACCGACGAGATCGACGGCCGCCGCCTGCACGTGTATCCCACCCAGGCCGGACGCAAGGACCTCTTCCCCGCCGCCCTCGACCGCGCCTGGCAGGAAGTCCTCACCGACGCCCCCGACGCCGACACCCCCGGCATGTACGACCAGTTCCGCTGCCACTGGGAATGGGCCCGCGTCGTGGCCCCCGACAAACCCAGCTGGAACCTCGAACCCTGGCGCCCCGCCGTCGGCTACGACGCAACCGTCGCCGCCCTGTGCAACCCGGGCGGCCCCGAACGCTGACCCGCACCGGGACATTCGGGCGAACCGCCCAGCGGCCAGCCCAGTGCCAACAACGCGGGGACTGCGGGGTGCTGATCCAGCGCCCGCGTTGAGTCACCGGGTTGCCGAGATGGTGGCGTCGATGCCCGAGGTCCCAGCGGCAGACCAAGCACCGCGTCGAGGCGTTCCGGGTGCTGCGCTGGGGCATTGGCTCGCCGCGCCGACTTGTTCGGGTGGGGAGTCGCGGCATGGGGGTGCCGCGGCACGGGTGATTGTTCGATGGGGTAACGAAGGCGTACCGACGAAAGGTCTTGCCCGCGAGAAGCTTCGAGCGGGCCGGTAAACCTGCGTATCGTTGAAATGACTCAGCGTTGGGGAGGGTCCAGCGCGAACTCCTGGGAGGAGGGCACGGTGCGCGCCTCCGCACCCGCGACCTCTACACCCACGCCGCGGCCCGCCGCCCGGGAACCGGCGCGTCCGCCGGTGCGCCGACTCTTTCCCGCCTTGGGCGAAACGTCCGATATCTATTTGGATTCGGCGTCCACCACGCAGAAGCCGGTGCCGGTGATTCGCGCGGTGCACCTCTACCACAGTGAGCGCACCGCCAATGCCGGGCGGGGCACCTACCCGTGGGCGTCGAGCCTGACCCGGCGCATCGAGGAGGTGCGCGAGGCGATGGCCGCATTCATCGGGGCCGCACCGGACGAGGTGGTGTTCACCGGCGGATCCACCGCCGGAATGAACGCGGTGGCATTGTCGTGGGCGCTGACGAATCTGCGCGACGGCGACGAAATCCTCTACAGCCCACGCGATCACGCCTCCAACGTCTACCCCTGGCATCACCTGCGGCGACTGCTCGAAGGGTTCGGGCGCAGGATCACGCTGGTCCCCTATCGGCTCACTCAGCTCGGCGAGGCCGATATCGAGGATGTGGCCGCGCGCATCACCCCGCGCACCCGGCTGATCACCGTCGGACATCTGCATCACGTGTTCGGCACCCTGACCACCCTCGAAGAGCTGCGCGGGCGCATCGATCCGGACATCGCGCTGTGTTTCGACTGCAGCCAGTCCGGCGGGCATCTGCCGGTGCGCGTCGACGAGCTCGACGCCGATTTCGCGGTATTCTCCGCGCACAAGATGTTCGGCGCGCCCGGCACCGGGGTGCTGTACTGCCGCCGCCGACGCCACAGTGAACTGACACCGTTTCTGCCGGGCGGTAATTCAGCGGTGTCACTGACCGATTCGGGCCTGCTGGCCGGGTCGATGCCGCAGCTACTCGAGGGCGGCACCCACAATATCCCGGGCATCCTGGCCCTGGGCGCGGCCCTCGAGGTACTCACCGAGGTGGGTCTGGGCACCATCGCCGACCACAATCGCGCGCTGACCCAACGGCTGATCACCTCCCTGCGCGCCATCCCGGGAGTGGAGTTCCTGCCCGGTCCGGCCTACGCGCCGTGCGAGACCGGCTACGGGATCCTGTCGTTCACCCTGGACGGGATCAGCGCCACCGACCTGGGCTTCGTGCTCAGCGAATTGGGGTTCCTGGTGCGCACCGGCGCGCACTGCGTCCCCGCCGATGATGTGCCGATGGACGAGGACTCGGTGCGGGTTTCGACCCACGTCTACAACACCTTCGACGAGATCGACCGATTCACCGAGTGCGTCGCCACGATTGCCGAGGAGGTCTCTTGACTACCACCGGCCCCGAACCCCGCTACGACCGGCGCGCCGCCTCCCGGGTGCTGGCCGCGCTGGCCCGCCCCGGACTGGGCGCGCCGCCGGTGCTGCCCCCACCGCGACGCATCGAATACACCTGCGCGGCACTGCAACCCGAACCCGGCTCACATCTGACCTTGTCGCAGCGGCTGTATCTCGAGCGGTTCATGCGCCCGTGCCGCGCCGATCAGGTGGTCAGCGCCACGCACCGCATCGCCTGGACCGACAGCGACGGCATCCCCAATACCGGACACTTCCACTCCGGCGGCCTGGGTCCGATCGTGCCCATCGCCATGCGCGAGACCGTGCTGACGCTGTGGCACGCGCTGCAGGCCGATACCGCGCTGGCCCAACGCATGTCGGAGTTGAGCCCGCGCGAGGAGGCGGTGCTCGAGGGCACCACCACCGACCACGAACCGTTCGAGATCTTCCGGGTCGGCATCGAGGCGGCGGGCCGGGCGCTGGCCCAACACGCGCTGCTGGCACGCTGGACCCCGTATCGCAGCCCGGCCGAATTCGCGATCGGCATGCGCGATTCGGGGATCTACGCGGCGGTGGCGACCCGCTGGTATTGGGAACTGCAAGCCTCGAGTTACCGGCGCGGCATGATCGCGGTCACCCTGGCCACCCAACCCGATGGGACGGTGCGGTATTCGGCCGAGACCGTGGCCACGCTGCGGGCGATGAAGGACATGACCATCGAGGACGCGCATCGGGTCATGCGCCGCGCCACCCACGTGGAGGGGTTGAGTGTGGCCGAGGCGATCGCGAAGTATCACGATGAGCTGGATTTGATCTCGCGCCAGTACGCGCTGCTGCCGCCGGGAACGCGCCCGGCGTGCCTGGCGGCCATGCCGCATCAGCTCGACGGGGAGCATTACAGCATTCTGCCGGTGGTCATCGACAAGTTCACCGACGTGTTCACCAGAATCGTCGACCGGATCAGAGTCGCCGAGGTGCCCGCCGAAACCGGTTCGGAGACCGGGGAACTGGCCGCCGAGGACCGCGTCTTCTATGTCCCCGACATGACGTGCAAGCACTGCATCAAGACCGTCACCGGTGTGCTCGAGTCGATGAGCATCGGGGTCCAGGACATCGATCTGATCAGCAAAAGGGTGATCGCCGAGTTCCGCAGCCCCCGCAACCGCCATCGCGCCTTCGAGGCGCTGCGCGACAGCGGCTACAACCCGACCCTGATCACGCCCGCGCCCGCGGCCGAAACCGCGGTATGACCGCTGCCGCGCCGCCGGGACTCCCGGCGAAGATGCATGCGCTGGTGCGGGCGTTCGTGTCGACGCCGGGGCTGGTCGAGGAAACCGTGGCCGGATTCGGGACACCGGCGCATCTGGTGTTTCCGCAGGTGTTCGCCGAGAACCTGGAGCGGCTGCGGGCGCGGTTGGCCGCGCGGGTGCCCGGGTATCGGATCTGCTATGCGCACAAGGTGAATCAATCGCGGGCGTTCGTGGTGACCGCGCAGGCGGCGGGGGTGGGGATCGATGTCGCCTCGGCGGCCGAACTGGACGGTGCGTTGGCGGCCGGATTCGGTCCGGAGCGGATCGAGGTGACCGGGCCCAAGGGTGAGGGGTTCGTGCGGGAATTGGTGGGGGCCGGGGTGGTGATCAATGTGGATAACCTGTGGGAGCTCGAACGCATTGCCGCGCTGGCGCGGCCGGGGACGCGGGTGCCGGTGCTGGTGCGGGTCAGCGGATTCGCGGGCACACCGGTCAGTCGGTTTGGAGTGCCGTTGCATCGGGTCGACGCCGTCATCAAGGTGCTGGCGGCCGAGCGGGAGCGGATCGAGTTCCGCGGGTTCGCTTTTCACCTCGATTCGGGTGAACCCGCCGAGCGGGTACGGGCGGTGGAGAGTTGCCTGGTGTTGACCGAGCGTGCGTACGCGTCTGGTTTGACCCCTTCGGTGCTCAATATCGGGGGTGGTTTCCGGCAGGTATTCACCGCTGACGCACAGGCATTCGATGCATACGTGCACGCGCTGCGTGAGTCGCTCCTGGGTCGCGGAGAGCAGATGACCTGGGCGGGAAACACTTTCGGCTTCCACCTCGAGGATGGCGCGGTCCACGGGACACCGGTTTTTCACAAATACGCTAACACTGTGGATGCCGAAAGGATGCTCAGTGATCTTCTCGACACTGAACTGGAGACGCACGCGGGGCGGACGATCGCCCAGATCGCCGCGGAGAACCTCCTGGAGGTCTGGCTCGAGCCCGGCAAGGCGTTGGTCGATCATGCCGGAATCACCGTGGCGCGGGTGGAATTCGTGAAGGAGACCGCCGACGGCAGCACCCTGGTGAACTTGGATTTGAGCCGCGACACCGTCACCCCGGCCGATCAGGAGGTGATGGTGGATCCGATCCTGGTGCCCGCGCGTGCGAATGCGGCCGCGAATTCCGGTGTCACGGGTGTGTTTCTGGCCGGGCGGCTGTGTCTGGAGCGGGATCTGATCGCCAATCACAAGGTGTGGCTACCGCGGTGTCCACAATCTGGGGACTACCTGGTGTTCCCGAATACCGCCGCCTACCACATGGATTTGTCGGCAGCGCGTGCATCGATGCATTCGATGCCGCCGAAACTGGCTGTGGTGCAACGATCCGGGACGTTCGCGGTGTGCCCCGACGTTGACTACCGGCACGAGGTGGCTTGATGCGCTACGACCACATCACCGAACTGATCGGCAATACTCCCCTGCTGCGGCTGGATCCGGCCGTGCACGGGCTCGCGCACGTGGAACTCTACGCCAAACTCGAGTTCTACAACCCGTTCGGCTCGGTCAAGGATCGGGTGGCGTGGGGCATGATCCGCGATGATCTCGACGACATCGTGGCGGGCAAGAAGACGCTGATCGAGGCCTCGAGCGGCAATACCGCCAAGGCGTTGCGGATTCTGGCGGCCATGCACGGGATCGGGTTGCGCGCGGTCACCAATCGCATCAAGGTCGCCGAGGTGCGAGAGCTGTTGCAGCTGTTGGGCACCGACATCGAGGAACTACCCGGGCTCTCGGAATGTCCGGACCCGACCGCGCCGAACGACGTGTACTCGGTGATCGAGTCCACCATGGCCCGCACGCCGGGGGCCTGGTATCACCCCTCGCAGTACACCAGCGAGAAGAATATCGAGGCCCACTATCAGGGCACCGGCCGGGAAATCCACGAGGACCTGGCCCGCGACGGCATCACCCGCGTCGACTATCTGATCGGCGGGCTGGGCACCACCGGTTCCACCCGCGGCACGGCCACCTTTCTGCGCAAACACAATCCGGAGTTGAAGACCATCGCCGTGGTCTCCGAGCGCAGCGATTTCATCCCCGGCATCCGCTCGGAAACCGAGATGTGGGATGTGGGCCTGTTCCAGCCCGAGTTCTACGACCGCATCGTGGCGATCGAGGCCGTGCGCGCGGTCGATGCCACGGTGTCGTTGGCCACCGCCCACGGCGTACTGGCCGGACCCACCAGCGGCGCGACCTACGCGGCCGCCGTGGATTTCCTGAAAACCCTGGAGCCCCAGCCGGATCCGATCACCGCGGTCTTCATCGTCTGCGACCGCCTCGAACCGTACCTGTCCTACATCCGCAAACGCCGCCCCGAACTATTCGGCAAACCCGGCCGCGCCCCCGCCCCCAACACCGCGGAACTGTCGGCGACCCCGTCGCTGTCCCCCGACGACCTCGAATCCCTCGACCGCACCGCCCGCCCCACCCTGGTCGACACCCGAGGCGCGATGGCCTACCGCATCGCCCACATCCCCGGCTCCCTCAACATCCGCGACGACCAACTCGACGACATGCTCACCCAGGGCATCCCTTTCTCCCGTTCCCGCCCACTGGTTTTCATCTGCCCCGTCGGCGACCTCTCCCGCCGCTTCGCCGCCCTATCCCGCCGCGCCGGATACGACGCCTACAGCCTCTCCGGCGGCATCACCGCCTGGCGTGATGCGGGCAAACCCATGGAGTCGACACCGCGGCCCGAGTGACCCCGCCCGGTGTGCATTCGCAGGGTTGGGGGCGGCGTTCGGGAAGCCGGTTGGTGTGGTCGCTAAAGTGAGGCCAATGGGAGCTGACCAGGCGTTGGTTCAAACATTGCGGGACATGGCCTGGCTGGCCACCCCGATGGCCCTGCGGGTCGCGGCCACACTGCGACTGGCCGACCACATCGACGACAGTGGGTCCACCGCCGGAGAATTGGCCAAGCTCACCGACACCTCACCACCGGCGCTGACCCGGCTACTCGCCCACCTGGTGACCCTCGAGGTGCTCAGCCGCACCGAGGACACCTACTTCCTCACCGAGCTGGGCCGACAACTGCGCTCGGACGCGGACAACGAACTGCTCCTCGAACTCGACATCGACTCCGCGGTCGGCCGCGCCGAGCTGGCCTACGTGGAACTCGAATACGCGGTCCGCACCGGCCATGCGGCCTATCCACGCCACTACGGCCGCGACTTCTGGTCCGACCTCGCCGACACACCCGCACTGCGGAAATCGTTCGACGCCAAGATGACTCGCCGATTCCAGACCATCGCCCCGCAGATCGCCCAGCGCTACGACTGGAGCCGCTTCGCCACCATCGTCGACGTCGGCGGCGGGCAGGGCACGGTGCTGAGCGCCATTCTGCGCACGCACCCGACGGTGCGCGGACAACTCGTGGACCTACCGGCCACCGCGGCCCACGCCGTCGAGGAGTTCGCCGCGGCAGGTCTGAGCGACCGCGCGAGCGTCGTGGCGGGCAGCTTCTTCGATCCCCTGCCCGGCGGGGCCGACGCCTACCTGCTGAGCGACATCCTGCACGACTGGGACGACGCCCACGCCCACGAAATCCTCTCCCGCTGCGCCGAAGCCGCGGGCCCCACCGGAACCATCCTCATCATCGAAGCCATCCACGACCACGACTCCCACACCGCGATCGACCTGTCCATGCTCGTGTTCTTCGGCGGCCGCAACCGCACCCTCGCCGAATTCATCACCCTCATCAGTGCGCACGACCTGCACCTGAAGTCCGTCTCGGAGATTGCCGACCATCGCACCCTGCTCGAAATCACCCCCAACCCAACCGGTCCCGAGCGGGCACCGCACCGGAACCCAACAGACGGTGACTAGCTGCAGGAGCCGTTGCCGGAGGAGTCCAGATGGCAGGTCATGGTTTTGGTCAGAGCAAGCAGTGAAACCCCGGTATTGACGTCGACAACGTTCACGGTCACCACGACATTTTCGCCGTTGCTGACAGTGCCGACATTCGTCGTGATCGGGTCTGCCACCTGCTGCGCACCGGGGTGAAGGGTGATTTGCTCCGACCCCTCGCCGACGTCGATTCCCAAACCGGTCACCGTTCCGGTGACCCTGACGTTCTCGTCGTTGCTGGCATTGTCCGTCATGCTCGAGTTGATCACAGCACCCAGGAGCTCGGAATTGCTGATGGCGGAAAGGTTTTGGAGACTGCCGTCGACAGCCCCTGCCTGAGCGGGTGCAGTCCACAGCACTCCGGCGACGATGCTGATCACGGAGGCGGCGGTGAGAGTAAGGCTGCGCTTCATAGATGGCGTCCTTCTGGTAGCCGAGCCGACCGAGAATCCCACTTCTGGGACTCGTCGATCACCTTCTGGTGCAGCTGGGAGATCCGAGGGGCTGACCGATTGTTCGCCAACACATGCCATCCTCAGCCAGCCCGCACGAATGATTCTGCTCCGCCGTCCCATCAGACGTTCTGGAATCTGCAAGGTTGGGAGTCGGCTCATCGAAATATCAACGGACACAGCCGGTGCGAGCCGCCCAGGGCGCATCCGGCCCTCGCCCCCGAGTAGTCTCGGCGAGCGCGGTGCAGTTCAACCAGAGCATGGAAGACGATTGCGAGGACGACGACGGCCAGTACATCGAGACCGAGGCCAGCCTCAATCACGGCAATTCCAGGGGACAGCTTCGACGCGCTCAGCCGCGATACATCCCGCGGTAGGCGTCGATCGTCTGCACCAGGTGATCGACGATCTGCTCACGCGTCGCGCGCAGGGTGCCATTCAGCCAGGCCGAGAACATGCCCGCGTTGCCCGAGGCCATGGTCACCGCCGCCAGCCGCCGCCGCACCGGGTCGTCGATGTGGACGAACAGGTGGTCCTGGATCAGACGCGTGAAGGCGGGCATGACCGCGATGGTGGTCTGCCCCAGCCCGGTCGACGAATACGGTTCCACCAGGAACAGCCGGGACTTGCGCGGATCCTGGAGCACCTTGTCCACCAGCACTTCCGAGAGCGCGCGATCGCGGTCGGGGTCGTCGGCGACGGCGAAGGCGGTCATGGGCTCGAGGAATTCGTCGGCGATCTGGCGGTAGAGCACGTCGAGCAGTTCGTCTCGGCTGGCGAAGGATTCGTAGAAGTAGCGGTCGGTCAGATTGGCGCGCCGGCACACCGCGCGCATGGTGACCGCGCCCGCCCCGGATTCGCCGATCAGGTCCAGTGCGGCCTCGAGCAGCGCGGCGCGGCGCGCCTCACGGCGTTCGGTGAGGGTCGTGCCACCCCAGATGCGGGGTTCGGCGTCGGGGGACGGTTGCTCGGTCTGCACCGGGTCAAGAGTAATGCCCGGTGCCGGGCGGGTACGCACACCCGGCACCGGACCGATCGGTATCGGCGGGTTCGCCGACGGCGTGACTCAGCTCGTGACCACGCAGGCACTGCCCAGATTGATGCCCTGCCCGACCGTGACCCAGGTCCACTGCGAGCCGTTGTAGGACCAGGCCTGCACGAAGTGCTGACCGGTCGAGGTCGGCGTCCAGCTCGAGGTGGCGGTGCCGCCGCTGCCGAGGCTGAACTGCTGCGGGTTGAAACTGCCCGCGCCGCTGTCGTAGAGCCAGACATATTCGTTGGGACTGCCGTTCACGGTGACCGTGTAGGAGCAGTTGGTGCCGTAATTGCCGCCGCCGAGGCTGATACTCGACCCGCTGGACACATTCACGCTACTGACGTAGGCGGACGCGTCGGGCGCGGCGAGGACGAGGGCCGCCGGGATGGCGGCGAAGGTGGTGAATGCGGTGAGGGCCGACTTCCGTGACCGGATCATCGTCGATCATCTCCCCAGATGAACAGATGAATGAGGGACCTGCGACGCCATTGGCGCATATAGGCAGTGTCTGCGTTCAGGGTCCGCGACACGCGCGGATCGGACTACTCGGCCCGCACGTCGTCACGGCGACGGCACCTCTGATGATCACTGGCAACCGTGAGGCTTTCGCTGGTTGAAGCGAAAACTCCCCAGCCCCTATGGATCCCCTAATTTCCGCGCTCGAGTCGCGAAACAGCTAACGCCTCGCTACCGTACCGATTGTCCGAATCCGTGAGGGGCGCAATTGCGCAGACGCCCCGGTCGGTGGACACCCCGCGAGCCCGCTTCCCCGAGGCTCGCACCCGCGTCCCGCACCGTTGCGGGTGTGGCGAAACCCGGCGTCGCCGAGTCGGATCCGATCCCCGGCTCGGCGACGCCGCCCGCCCGGCCCGGCGGCGCATGTGGGCCGATTCGTCCGCAAAGTCTTCGCGAAACCGGCGGCGCTGGAATGATCACGGTCGATCGTTTCAGTCAATGCACGAAGGCACCGCGAGCACCATGGCCAAAAGCCAGTACGCCAATTCCCCGGCCACCCACGACGTTCCCGAACCCTCGCTGTGGGGACGGCATCTGGGCGTCAGCGAGGAGGTCGCCGACGGCCTCTACTCCGACCAACTCGGCGCATTGATCTTCGTGCGCAAATTGGTGCGCTGCGGCTACCTGTTCAACACCGTCGTCGCCCTGCTGGTGTGGGCGGGAATCGCACTGTGGGGCCGCTATTCCGGCCCCCGCAGCTTCCACGACTGCACCTCGGTCCCCGGTCTGAGCGCGGGCTGCGACCCGGCCCTGGCCTCCTGGATCCTCGGCGTCGCCAGCGGATTCGTCGTCGCCCTCGCCGTTTTCGTGCTGCTGTCGCTACCGTGCTTCGTGGTCGGCTACGCGGTGCGCTGGTCGGCCAAGGCCATGGCCGAGCGCAACTGAGCGCTAGCGTTCGGGCTGCTGCGCCGGTGTCGCGGCGGCCACGATCTCCTGCAAGGCCGCGATGTGGCCGTCGAAAGCGGTTCGGCCCGTGGGGGTCAGGCGGGCGCGCACCTTGCGTCGGCTGCCGTCCAGCCGCCGCTCGGTGGCCACGTACCCGGCCTCCTCGAGGGTCGCGAGTTGTTTGGACAGGGCCGAGTCGGACAGGTTCAGTCGTTCCTTGAGGAAGGCGAATTCCGCCCAGTCCGCGGCGGCCAGGGTCGCGACCAGACTCAGTCGGGTACTGGGGTGGATCAGCTCATCGAAGCGAGCCTCGCTCATGCGCGTGCCCACCCGCGCAGCACCCGCAGGATCTCCGGGCCGCCGAAGCCGATGACCGCGGCGATGAGGATCGCCGACCAGGTGCGGGGATGGGCGACACCGTCGGCGTCGAGCGCCACCGCGGCCACGACGGTCAGTGCGACCAGGCCCAGCAGCATGCCGATGACCACCAGTGGCGTGCGCCGCCCGGCGACGGCGGCGCTGACCTGCACTTGATCGGTGCGGCGTCGGCCGTCGAGCAGTCGTGAGGCGATCGTCGAGTGTCCGGCGCCGAAGATCAGCGTCGCCGCCGCGGTCAGCCACGCGGGTCCGAAGTCTCCGATCACCCCCAAAACGACCCAGCCGCAAGCCATTCCCCACCAGTACCAGCGGGGCAGGCCGACCTCGTCGGCGACCTGCCGTTGGGCGCGTCGCGCTGCCTCGAGTGCGGCGCGAGCCTGGTCCGGAGCGATGCCGTCCATCATTCCTCCCTTGACTTTCCTACTTGGAAAGTAAGAGTCCACTTTCCCGATGGGAAAGTCAAGGGGTGCAGGTCACGGTATGGAAACCGGCGTCTAGCCGAGCAATTCGTCCAGGTAGCACCAGCGCCAAGACTCACCTGGCTCGACGCTGCGCATGACCGGGTGTCCGGTGTTGTTGAAGTGCTTGGTGGCGTGATTGCCGGGCGAGGAGTCACAGCAGGCGACGTGGCCGCAGTCCAGGCACATGCGCAGATGGACCCAAACCAGGCCCTCGTCGAGGCATTCGCCGCAGGCGTCGGGGGTGTCGGGCACGCGCACGCAGGGAGCCTCGCGCAGATGCTCGCAGGCACCGGCGGTGAGCGGGGAGCTCAGGGGCAGACCGTCGTCGTCCTCGGCCTCGGAAATGCGGTCGATGGTGGATTCCTCGATATCGAGGGTGGCCATCACCGCCTGCAGCACTTCCTGATCGACCTGACCGGCATCGCGGATGCGCAGTACCGTCTCGCGTTCGGCGGCCAGCATGGCCAGGCGCAGGCGGCGGTATTCACCGCTGGGGGTCACGCGCTGGGATTCGGAGCGGCCCAGCAATTCCCACGCCGCCTGGGCGCGCACCACGACTCGGTTGCGCAGGGCGTCGACCACATCGGGTGGGGTTTCGGGGGCGATGTTCTCCTCGAGGGCCTTCAGTCCCGCGGCGGTGGCCTGCTGCAGCAGATTCGCTTCCTGCAGTAGGTCTTCGGCCTGGCTGGGGCCGCGCAGTTTGAGCACTCGCACCAGGGCGGGCAGCGAAAGTCCTTGCAGCAGCAACGTTCCGCCCACCACCACGACCGCCAGCAGCTGCAGGATCGCCAGTTCGGGGGTATCGGCGGGCAGCAGCAGGGCCGCGGCCAGGGTCACCACACCGCGCATGCCCGCCCACGCCACCACAGCCGGACCGGTCCAGTGCGGCTTGGGTTTGCCCTGTCGCCTGCCCTCGACCTGCCAGGCCAGGTAGGTCGCGGGGTACACCCAGATCGGGCGCACCACGATCACGGTCACCAACACGGCCACACAGGTCGCCAGCAGCGTCGAATGCGGGAGTCCGCTGTGCCAGGCGGCCTCGACCAGATGACGCACCTGCAGGCCGATGAGCAGGAAAACCGCGCTCTCGAGCAGGAACTGGATGGTGCGCCAGTTGGTGTGCTCGGCGATGCGCGAGGCCGCGCTCTGCCATTGCGGCGCACCGTGACCCAGGATGAGACCGCAGGTGACCACGGCGATGACACCGGAGGCGTGCACGGCTTCGGCGGGCAGATACGCGATCCAGGGGGCCAGCAGCGAGACGCTGGTGTCGAGCACAGGATCGGTGATGCGGCGGCGCAGGAACGCCAGCATCATCGCCGCGATGACACCGATGAGGGCACCGCCCCCGGCCGCGCCGAGGAAATCCGCGCCCGCCTCCCACAGGGTGATGCTGCCCGCCATGGCCGCCACCGCGGTGCGCAGGGTGACCAGTGCGGTGGCGTCGTTGAACAGCGATTCGCCCTCGAGCAGGGTCACGATTCGGCGCGGCATCCCGACTCGCCGCGCGACGGCGGTGGCCGCGACCGCATCGGGCGGGGCCACGATCGCGCCGATGGCGACCGCCGCCGAGAACGGCACCGGCAGCAGCCAATACACCACACCGCCCACCGCGAACGCGGTGAACAGCACCAACCCCACCGACAGCAGGGTGATCGAGACCTTCTTGGGACGGAAATCGATGAGCGAGGTGCGGATCGCGGTGGTGTAGAGCAGCGGCGGCAGCAGACCCAGCAACACCAGCTCGGGCTCGATGTCGAACTCGGGCACGAACGGCAGATACGAGGCGATCACCCCGGCCACGGTGAGCACGAACGGCTCGCCCAACCCCAGCCGACGCGCACCGGCGGCCAGCGCCACCGCCCCCGACACCAGCACAACCAGACCGAACGCCCACTCCACAGCAACATCGTGCCAGCCGCGACCCCCGATCCCGGCACCGGCTCGCCACGGGCGAACAACCCCGCCCTCACCGCACGACCTCCGGCCCTACACGGCCGCGATACGTGCCCCTATTCGGCGTGCCCGGTCCGCGACCGCGTAATCGCGAACACCCCGATCCGAGCAATGAGCGCCAACACCCACAACCCGACCCCCACCAACTTCAAATCCACCCCGACACCGCTATAGGTCCCCGCCAATATGGCGACCACCCCCGCCCCGAACAGCACGCCCGTAGCGGCATTACACACGGTCCTCGTAACATGCAGGCCCACAGGCAAACCCGCAGTTCGCTCGATGCTGATGGTGAAACTCCCTGCCCGACTACTGAACTCGACCCAGCGCACCTTATCGCGTCCCCCCACCCAACGCCGACTCAGCAGCTTCGCCCACCCCACAACCCACCCACCCCACCCCTCATGATCAGCAAGATCACCCCCTCGCCCCTTGCGATCCTTACCGCGAACCCACAAGGAGGGCCCATGGGCTCACGGCGTGACTACTACCGAGACCCGAACGCCCCGAAGGCGAACAGCTTGGTCCCTGGCGGTTCCGCGTTGGTGATAGGCGCGGACGGCAAGATTCTCATGCAGCGCCGCAGTGACTCCGGTAATTGGAGCTTTCCCGGCGGTGTCATGGACATCGGAGAGACGTTGGAGCAGTGCGTCATTCGGGAGACCAAGGAAGAGACGGGTCTGGACATCGAAATCACCGGGCTGCTCGGCATCTACACCGATCCCGAGCACGTCATCGCGTACCAGGACGGGGAGATCCGCCAAGAGTTCAACATCACCTACTACGGCCGTGTCGTCGGCGGCCGAATCGAAGTCAGCAACGAATCAACCTCGGTCCGGTTCCTCAGCTTGGATGAGCTCGCGGACTTGCCGGTGCACGACACGGTCCGGCTTCGTCTCCAGCACCATGCCGAGCGCCGGACAGGTCCGTATCTCGGGTAGGCGACGGGTGGGTCAGTCGACGTACGGTGTCGACGCCTATCGCGGGATGTATCGCGGCTGAGGGTCTTGCGCCTCAGTTACGCAGGGCCCGAACGGTGTTCGCGAGCATGACGTGGGTGAGGGAGTGCCCGACGAACAAGCACAGCTCGAGCAGCTGCGCTTCGGTGTAGTGCTCGCGCAGCGCGATCCAGGTGTCGTCGCTGAGGAAGTATTCGGTGTCGAGTTCACCCACCGCACGCGTCAGCACCGCCTGCCGTGAGCCGGTGCCGAGCTCGCCACGCAGGGCCGCGGCCAATTCGTCGCGGTCGATGCTGCAAATCCGGCCGAGCGCGCGGTCGAAAACGCGCAAGGCCCACGCCAACATCGGATGGGTGGCGATCTCGACGGTATCGCCGGGCAGCCACATCGCGGCGGTGCCCGGCAGCCGGTCGGGTGTGCGGCGAATACGTGGCACGGGCGACCAGGTGTCGTCGGGCGAGCCCATCAGTGGGCGCATGAGGGGTTCGCCGGGCGCACCGGCACTTTCCAACATCATGCCGAGCAATTGGTAATGACCTGTCACGAACGCGATCTCGGTCAACTGCTTGTCCGAGAACCCGAATTCGCGCAGTGCCCGCACGCTCTCGCGGCTCATGGCCCGATCCCGGTGCAGTTCGTCGTACGCGGTCAGCAAGGCGGCCTGTCGCGGGTCCCAGAACTCCGCCGTCGGCCCAATCTTGATCGCCTCATTGAGTTGCGCGGCCCAGCGCGGCCGGTGACCGCTCGCCAAGCCCCGCACGTACGCCCAGGCCCCGTGCGCAGACCAATGATAGAAATGCCCGCAGTTCCAATTCGCCCGCAGCACAGCCAGTTCCAGATCGCGATGGCGCAAGGACACCAGCGCCCACTGCCCGAACTCCAGCGGACCCTCGAGCGCGAACAACGTGGAGATCAGCCGGGGATGCACCGCCAGCGCGTATCGAACTTGGATGGCTCCGGGCACAAGTCGCAGCAGCTTCCCCCGCGGCTCGATCCTGGTCACCCGCGGGCGCGGCCACCCCAGCGCAACCTGTTCTGTCTCAGGCACCATGGCGGTGACGGTAGCTTCGCGCTGCGTGCAGGGTAAGGATCATTCGAGACGCGATATCGACACTATCGGCCTGCCCGTGCCCGCCTCGCGGCGATGCCGCTGGGTGGACCGTAGGTCCCATACCCGACATCGACGATCTGGTGCGACTTCGGCTCTGGCACACGGTGACACCGCGTGCGGCCTCACCTCGGCTGGATGACCGTGGTCGAGCACGAGTGTCGGACGGTAAGTGACTTCTCCCCCGTTAGCCGCGCACAATTGCGGTGGGGCCGTGGGTGATTGCCATGGCGAGCAGGCCGGGGAAGCGGGCTTCGAGGTCTTCGGTGCGGAGGCGGTTGAGGCGGCGGGTGCCTTCGTCGCGTTGGGCGATGATTCCGGCTTCGCGGAGGGTTTTGAAGTGGCCGCTCTGGGTGGATTTGCTGACCGGGAGGTCGAAGGTCGAGCAGGCCAGTTCCTCGCCCCCGGCGGCGGCCAGGCGGGTGACGATGGTGAGGCGGACGGGGTCGGCGAGGGCGGCCAGGACGGTGGTGAACCGCAGGTCGGCGCGGGCGGGGTGCACCAGTTCGGTGGCGGTTCGGCTTGCCATGGGGGCAATGATAATCCACATGTTCACAAAATCCGAACATCCTGTTATGTTCGGAATCGTCGAACATAACGAGGTTGGGAGGAACCGTGGCGATCGAGCAATCCCCTGCCGCCGACACCGGAGTACCGGTGGCACAGCAGGATTCACCGGTCGGGAGCCGACTGAGATTCTGGGGTGCGGCCTACGCGCTGCTGATCCTGTTCACCGGCACCAATCTCGCGACGCCGCTGTATCACGGCTATGCGCAGCGTTTCGGGTTCTCCCCGCTGATGCTGACCCTGGTCTTCGCCGCGTATGTCGGCGCGTTGATTCCGTCGCTGCTGGTGGCGGGTCCGGCCTCGGATGCGTTGGGCCGCCGCACGATTCTGCTGCCCGCGCTGGCGGTGGCGGCATTGGGCACGCTGGCCTTCGCGCTGGCCACCGGTCTGGTGTGGTTGTTCGCGGCGCGGATCCTACAGGGGGTGGCGATGGGCGCGGCCTCGGGAGCGCTGACCGCCGCGATCAGCGAGGTGGAACCGCGCGGTGATCGACGCCGGGCCGCGCTGGTGTCGGCCATGGCGACGGCGGGCGGCATGGGCGTGGGCCCGATGCTGGGTGCTGTTGTGGCGCAATATTTTCCGCAGCCTTATGTGACCCCGTTCGTCGTGCATCTGGTGCTGCTGATCCCCGCGGGGGTGTTCCTGGCCATGCTGCCCTCGGTGCGCACCGGCGGTCGGTGGCGGCCGCGACGGCCCAGCATTCCCTCCGGCATGGGCCGCACCTTCGCCGCGGCCGGGTCGGCGGCGTTTCTGGGTTTCGCGGTGGTCGGAGTGTTCCTGACCCTGGTCCCCACCTACGCCGCGACCCTGTCGGGCAGTTCGAATCTGGTGGTCGGCAGTGCCGCCGCAGCCGTCCTCCCGGTGGCCTGGTCGGTGGCCCAACTGATCGGGTACGGGAAATCCGAACGGGCCCTGGAACATACGGGCCTCCCACTACTGGCCGCGGGACTGGCCTTGCTCGCATTGGCAGGCGCGGTCTCCTCGCTGACACTGCTGCTGGCGGCCACGCTCCTGGCCGGAGCCGGTCACGGCCTGGCGTTCCTATCGGGCCTGACCGCCGTCAACGCCGCCGCCCCCGCCGACCGCCACGCCGATGTCCTCTCGACCTACTACGTCATGGGCTACTGCGGCACCGGCGGCCCGGTCATCGGCGTCGGCCTGCTCGCCGGAACCACCGGCACCTTGCACGCGGTGCAACTGTTCGCCGCCGCCGTCGCGGTGGCGTGCCTGCTCCGCCTCGCCCTGCGACCGACCCTGGTCCGGTCGAGCTAGCCCCAGCCTGCATCTCCGCCAGCAATCTGTCCGCGGTGTCCTGGCAGCGGCGACCACGCTCACATCAGGTTGCCTTCTCGCCAATCGGGGTGTTAACTCGTCGGCGCAAGGTGCCGTCGTTAGCCGAGGCTCCTTCACGGATATAGGCCGGCGATCCCGAACGTCGAGAGACGCCCCGGATCAGGACAGGTTGCCCCGAGTTAAGGGGCCGCCCCGACCGGCTCCCGCCCTGGCGGGTTCACGCCGTGGAGTGCTGAAGGTCTTACGAGGGGTGGTGCCCGTTTCCAGCGAATTCGCGCTGGTCCCACCCTGTTGGCACGCGTGTGTTGTGCGTCGAGGAGGTGGTGGTCGTGCCCGATGGTCCGGATCGTGTTCCGTTAGCCAATCGTTCACTAGGCGACACCTCCGCAATCTGCCGTTCGCTACCGGCATCCCTGTAGCGTCCGAGGTCGGAGTGCGCCGTCATCCCCTTTTCGGAGATCGCAATGACCACGTGGGAAATGCTGCTGCGACTCGGCACCGGTGTCGGGCTGGGTGCGGTGATCGGGTTCGAGCGCCAGTGGCGCGCCCGCATGGCCGGGCTGCGCACCAACGCGCTCGTCGCCGCCGGTGCGACCCTGTTCGTGCTGCTGTCCGCGCACGGCTTCCATGGCAGTGACGCCGACCCGACTCGCGTTGCGGCACAGATCGTTTCCGGTATCGGCTTCTTGGGCGCGGGTGTGATCCTGCGCGACGGGTTCAATATTCGCGGCCTCAATACCGCCGCGACGCTGTGGTGCTCGGCGGCGGTGGGTTCACTCGCCGGTGCGGGCATGTATTCGACCGCGGCGGCGGGCACGGTGGCGGTGGTCGTGGTGAACACCGCGCTGCGCACGGTGGCGCGGTCGGTGGATCGCCCGCTCAGCGACGGCCCCGAGGCCCACGAGGCGCTCTACGCGTTCACCGCCGACACCGATGACGCGCACGAGGCGCATGTGCGGGCGCTGCTGGTGCAGTCGTTGACGCGCACCGATTTCCGGTTGAACTCGATCTCGAGTCATGACACCACCGCGGGCCGGGTGCAGGTGCGCGCGGAGTTGACCGGTGACCGGCGCGACGACCGGCAGATGGAGGCCGCGGTGAGCCGGTTGAGCCTCGAGCCGTCGGTGACCAGTGTCGGCTGGCGCACGGTGGCCCCGCCGGTGGAGACCGAGCAGTGAACGCGACGCTGCGGTCCTATCCCTCGCGCGGGGTGTTGGATCGGCCGCGCTCGCGGTGGGCCGATATCGCGGTGTTCGCGGGCGCGGCGGTGCTGATCTGGATCGTGGTGAAGGTGTCGGCGGGCATGCATGTGCCCTTCGACGAGAACACCGCGCCCACAACGATTTCCACCGATCCGAGCGAGCTGCCCTACTATGCGGCGCGCTCGCTGCTGCGCATGTTCGCCGCGTTGGGGCTCTCGATCGTGTTCACCTTCGTCTACGCGACCGCGGCCGCGCGGCTGCCGCGCGCGGAGAAGGTGTTGTTGCCCGCGCTCGATATTCTGCAGTCGGTGCCGGTGCTGGGTTTCTTGTCGGTGACCGTGGCCGGATTCATTGCCCTGTTCCCGGGTTCGTCATTGGGTTTGGAGTGCGCGTCGATTTTCGCGATCTTCACCTCGCAGGCCTGGAACATGGCCTTCGCGTTCCATCATTCGCTGGTGTCGCAGCCGCGTGAGCTCGATGAGGCCTCCCGCAATCTGCGGTTGTCGCGCTGGCAGCGGTTCTGGCGGGTGGATGTGCCCTCGGGGATGTTTCCGCTGGTGTGGAACGGGATGATGAGTTTCGGTGGCGGCTGGTTCTTCCTGACCGCGTCGGAGGCGATCAGCGTCAACAATCGCTCGTTCGCGCTGCCGGGCATCGGCTCGTATGTGGCCAGCGCCAACGCGCAGTCCCAGACCGGACGGATGGTGCTGGCGATCGTCGTCATGATCGTCATGGTGGTCGGGCTCAATGTGCTGTTCTGGCGGCCGCTGACGGTGTGGGCCGAGCGATTCCGGGTCGAGGACACCGAATCCGCCGACGCTCCGCGCAGCCTGATGCTGGATCTGTTGCGCCGCAGCCATATTCCCGGACTGCTCGGGCGGATCTTCGGGCCGTTGGTGTATCCGGTGGACCGGTTCATGCGCATTTTCGGGCTGGCCGAGTATCCGCTGTATGTCCCCGCCACGCGGCGGCGCGCCGCCGATATCGTGTTCACGGTCGTGGTGGGTGGGGCGCTGGTCGCCGGTGTGTTCGCCATGGCCCGCTACATCGCCACGACCGCCGGATTCGGGGAGGTCGGCCATGCCGCGTGGCTGGGGCTGCTGACCCTGCTGCGCGTGATCGTGCTGCTGATCTTCGCGACGATCGTCTGGGTGCCGATCGGGGTGTGGATCGGGTTGAACCCCAAGGTGTCTCGCCTGGCACAGCCGATCGTGCAGGTGTTGGCGAGCTTTCCCGCCAACTTCTTGTTCCCGCTGGTGACCGGCGTGCTGGTGGCCACGGGCGCGAGCCTGCAGTGGGCGTCGATCCTGCTGATGGCGTTGGGCGCGCAGTGGTACATCCTGTTCAATGTGATCGCCGGAGCCTCGGCGGTGCCCAATGATCTGCGCGAGGCGGCGGCGAATCTGCGGCTGCCGCGAAACCTGTGGTGGCGCAAGCTGATTCTGCCCGCGATCTTCCCCAGTTTCGTCACCGGCGCGATCACCGCGGCGGGCGGGGCGTGGAATGCCTCGATCGTCGCCGAGATCGTCTCCTCCGGTGACACCACCTTGACCGCGACGGGTCTGGGCGCCTACATCGCCGAGGCCACCCGCGTCGGTGACGGCCCGCAGATCCTCATCGGAGTGCTGGTCATGAGCACGTTCGTGGTGGGCATCAACCGGCTGTTCTGGCGGCGACTCTACGCCCTGGCCCAGCGCCGCTACTCGCTGTAACCAAGGAGGCCACCATGACCAATACCGTTGCCGCCGGCGAGGTCCTCATCGACCTCGAGCACATCGACATGTCGTTCACCGGCGCGTCCGGGGAGCCGCTGAATGTGCTCGACGGGGTGAATCTGCAACTGCGCGAGGGCGAGATCGTGGCGTTGCTGGGCCGGTCGGGCTCGGGCAAGTCCACGCTGTTGCGGCTGATCGCGGGCCTGCTCGCACCCACCAAGGGCGAGGTGCGCTATCGGAATGAGCCGTTGCGCGGCTCCAATCCCGGTGCGGCGCTGGTGTTTCAGTCCTTCGCGCTGATGCCGTGGCTGAGCGTGCAGGACAATGTGGAGTTGGGTTTGGCCGCGCGCGGCATCAGCCCCGCCCGGCGCCGCCAGCGTGCCCTCGACGCGATCGACCGCATCGGTCTCGACGGTTTCGAGACCGCCTATCCCAAGGAGCTGTCGGGCGGGATGCGCCAGCGCGTCGGGTTCGCGCGCGCCCTGGTGCTGGAGCCGGACCTGTTGCTGATGGACGAGCCGTTCTCGGCGCTGGATGTGCTGACCGCGGAGAACCTGCGCACCGAACTGGTGAATCTGTGGTCGGCCAAGGACTTTCCCACCAAATGCATCTGCATCGTCACCCACAACATCGAGGAGGCGGTGCAGTTGGCCGACCGGGTGGTGGTGTTGGGGTCCAATCCCGGGCGCATCATCGCCGAGATCACCGTCGATCAGCCGCGTCCGCGCAATCGCCGCGCGCCGGGTTTCGTCGCGCTGGTCGATCAGATCTACGGGTTGTTGACCGGGCGTGACACCGATATCGCGGTGGCTCCGGCCGATACCTCGACCCCGTTCGCGGTGCCGCTGCCCGATGCCTCGGTCGGCGGGATCGCGGGTCTGCTCGAACTGGTCTACGGCAATAGCGGGCGCGCGGATCTGCCGGTGGTCGCCGATGAACTCAATTTCGAGCTCGACGATCTGATGCCTTTGGTCGATGCCGCCGCGCTGCTGGGTTTTCTGCTGGTGGAATCCGGTGACGTGATCTTGACCAATGTCGGGGCGAACTTCACCAATGCCGATATTCAGGCCAGTAAGGCGATTTTCGCCGCGCAGGCCCGCCGCCGCGCTCCCCTGGTTCGCACGATCTGTTCGGCGTTGGTGGGCAGCAGCGACGAGACCGTGCGCGCGGATTTCATTCTGGATTTGTTGAAGCGCGGGTTCTCCGATGAGGATGCGCGGAGGCAGTTGGAGTTGGCCATCGACTGGGGCCGCTATGCCGAGTTGTATGACTACGACACCGATTCGGGCCGGATCACCGCCGACCCGGCCGCCGACCTGCGCGCCTCCTGAGCGGTGCTCAGGCCATGGCGATCGGTAGGACGGTGGTCAAACCGCCGTCGATGATCAGGTCCTGTCCGGTCACGTAGGAGGCGTCGTCGGAGGCCAGGAACGCGACGGCGGCGGCGACCTCGTCGCTGGAGCCGATGCGCCCGGCCGCCACCATCGACGCCGCGGCCGCCTGTGCCTCGGGCGAGGTCTCGGCCCGATAGGCGGGAGTGTCGATGTAGCCGGGGCTGACCGAGTTCACGCGAATTCCCCTGGGCGCCAACTCCGCGGTGAGCGCGCGGGTCAGATTGTGCACCGCGGCCTTGGTCGCCGAGTACAGGGCGGTGCCGGGCGCTCCTCGATACAGCGCGAACGAGGCGTTGATGACGATCGCTCCCCCGTCGACCAGCAGCGGCAGGGTGTGTTGCACGGTGAAGAACACGGACTTGAAGTTGATCGCCACCACCCGGTCGAACTCGTCGGTGGTGACGGCCCAAATCGGTTGGAAGGCACCGATTCCGGCGTTGGCGAACACCACATCGAGACGACCGAATCGTTCGCCGATCGTGCGCGTGAGCGCCGCGAGGTCCTCGGCGTCGGTGGCATCCCCGGCGATCGCGACCGCGCGCTCCCCCAGGTTTTCCGCCGCCGTGTCCAAGCGGGTCTTGTCGCGCCCGGTGATGATCACCTGTGCGCCCTCGGCGATGAGCCGGTGAGCGGTGGCCAGGCCCATGCCGCTGCTGCCACCGGTGATGAGTGCGATCTTGTTCTGGAATCGGAATCCGTTGTGCGTCATGGCTTTCACCCTGCCGGTACGCATCGCGGGTAAACAGTGCGCGGTTATCGTGGGTGTGTCACCACCACCTTCCACCTCACTGGCGCGTGACCTGCGTCATTCTCGGGTGACCTGCAAGTTCAGGGTCGGTGCCAGGGGATTCCCTGATGCGCCCGGGCGGCCGCGCCGCGCACGATGGTGAGAGAGCTTTTCGTGTGGTCGAGGCAAGGAGAAATCATGACCACGGGTGGATACGGGTACGAGCCCTACACAGGACAGCCGTACGCGGGTCCGATCGTCGGGGTTACTCCGGCGGGCCTGGGCACTCGCGCGGTGGCGCGGTTCATCGACTGGATCATCGCCGGAATCGTTGGCGGCATCGTGTTCTGGGCGCTCGACCACGCGTCGGGCCTGCCCGGCTGGGCCTCCATCATCCCCGGGGCGGGCTTCGGATTCCTGTACTTCGTGGCCTTCGAGGTGCTCACCGGTGCGACGCCGGGTAAGAAGCTGCTGGGCCTGCACGTCAACGGTTCCGGTGGCGCGCCCCGGCCGAGTCTGGCCGAGTCGGCCAAGCGCAACGCCTACATGCTGCTCAACCTGATCCCGTGGGTCGGTGGCCTGCTGTGGTTCTGCGCGGCCATCGCCATCGCGGTGACGGTGAGCGCGAGCCCGACCAAGCAGGGCTGGCACGACAATTTCGCCGACGGCACCCAGGTCGTGAAGGGTTAGACCGCCGGGTTCAGGCCGGGAAGCCAGCCGTAGCCGCCGAAGCCGATCGAGGGCTTCGGCGGTACCGCTGTCGGGGCGCGGGTTGTAGAGGACGATGTGGCGGTCGGGTTGGTCGGTGATGGTCACGGTGGTGGTGTCGAAGAAGAGGTCGCCGACCTCGGGGTGGTGCAGGGCATTGACCGATTGGGTGGGGGTGCCGACATCGTGGCGCGCCCACAGGGCCG
Organism: Nocardia sp. CDC160; assembly: GCF_035818795.1. Taxonomy (NCBI): domain Bacteria; kingdom Bacillati; phylum Actinomycetota; class Actinomycetes; order Mycobacteriales; family Nocardiaceae; genus Nocardia; species Nocardia sp. CDC160. The sequence continues at coordinate 555,686 of NZ_JAYKYT010000004.1, forward strand.
CGAATTCGGCACTGTGACTGGACAGTTCGGTCAGGACCGCCTCGAATCCGGGGTCGCCGGGGCAGCGGGCGGAGTCGGCGCGGTAGGCGGCCACGACCGCGGGGGCGGCCTCGGCCCACACCTGACGCATCGCCAGGTAGCGCGGGCTGGTGAAATAGGTGATCAAACAGTTGTGCCCCGGCCCGGTGTAGCCGAATACGGCGCGGGCACTGTCGTTGAAGGCCAGCACATTCCAGTAGCGGTCGCGCAGCACCGCCGGACGCGGATCCCACGCGTCGAGCAGATTGCGCAACGCCGGGGCGATATCGGGGCCGCTGTCGACGGCGTGACACGGCGGGTTGAGTCCGGCGAGCACGTAGAGGTGGGCGCGTTCGGCGGCATCGAGACGCAAGGCACCGGCGACCGCGTCGAGAACCTCACCGGAGACGGTGATGTCGCGCCCCTGTTCGAGCCACGTGTACCACGACACGCCGACTCCGGCGAGCACCGCGACTTCTTCCCGCCGCAGCCCCGGGGTGCGGCGGCGTCCGGCGGCGGGCAGTCCGACCTGGTCGGGGGTGACCCGGGAGCGCCTGTCTCGCAGAAATTCTCGCAGCTGGTCGCGGCGTACGGCCTCGGTGTTCATACCTCACGCTAACAATCACGGCTGTCCGTTCCTTTCGGATGGCGGCCCGCATGTGACCGGGCGGGCCGCGCACCCGATCAATTGTTGGCGCGTTGAATGGAACGCCGGACCAAGGTGCGGATGCCGGGGAGTTGGATGGCGCGGAGCATGAGTTCACCGGCCCACACGTGTGTCCGTGACGGCGGGGCGAAGCGGCTGATTCCTTTGCGGGCCAATGCTTGTCGTTTGCGCACTTCCGGGCGCAGCGACGCCTCCCAGGCCGCGAGGGCGGCGGGAATGTCTTCCTCGTGTGCCGCCAGCGCGCTGCCGAGCCGGTCGGCGCCGTCGAGGGCGAGGGCGGCGCCGTAACCGGCGAATACCGTGACACACCAGGCCGCGTCGCCGAGCAGGACGACTCGGTCGCGACTCCAGCGGTCGGTCACGATTTGGCCGACCGTGTCGAAATAGGCGGTGGCAGGGTCGAGCTGGTGGAGAGCTTCGGCGACACCGCCTCCGAGATCTCCGAATGCCTGGGTGAGGGCGGGCTGGGCGCCGAGACTCAGTTCGGCGTTCGGGTCGGGGCAGCGGTAGGTGAAGAACGCCGAAGACCGTTGCGGCCCAAGGTTCATCACCGCGGCGGTGCGGCCCGGGCCGATGAAGGTGGTGCCGAAGCCTTCGGAGATGTGTTCGGGCACGGTGTGAAGCGGAAACGCGCCGACCATGTGGCCGAGGTCGACGAAATAGTCCGACTCGATGCCGAATACGAGTTCGCGGACTCGGGAGTGCACGCCGTCGGCGCCGACGAGGAGGTCACCCTGCAGGCGGGTGCCATCGCTCAGGGTGACGGTGACTTCCCCGGGGGTTTGGACGATTGCCTGCGGTGTGGTGCCGAAACGGATATCGGCGAACTCGGCGACAGCGTCGTACAGTGCGGACTCCAAGTCGCCGCGGAACAGGCTCAGCGCGCGGTCCCCGACAGCGGCCTCGGTGACAGCGGCGGGGATCCTCAGCTTCTCGCGGCCATCCGCGTGAACCAAGATCGAGGTGAAGAACCCGATATCGCGGCGAGTCAGCGCCGGTACCAGCCCGAGCCGCTCGGCGGCGTCGTATCCCGGTCCGTGCAGGTTGAGCAGGTAACCGCTGCTGCGGCGGGTCGATGCACGTTCGACGATGACCACGTCCCAGCCCTGTTGATGCAGCCGCAACGCCGCAGCCAACCCGGCGATTCCGGCGCCGACGACCAGCGCTCGCCTGCCCGATCTGGCGTCTTGGTCTGCGGCGCTTTCGAAATCTTCCATTGCGACTCCTGGGTCGATGAGTTGTCGGCGAAAGCCCTCTGCGAAGCTCGCCATAGCGTCAACTAATAGTTGACCAGAAGCTCGTCGTCAACTACTAGTTGACGCATGGCAGTTTTCTCTTGCCGGGAGAGTCGCGCGCCCAGGCGCGCAACCAATCACGCAGTGCCGCAACAGGACCGGTCGGGTGTCCGCGTACCCGATGGGCGGCGTTGGGCGCTTCGGAACACGGTCATCGGAAGGCGCGGCGGTAGGCGTTCGGGGCGATGCCGACGGTGCGTTTGAAATTGTCACGGAACGCGGTCGGGGAGCCGAAACCCACTTGGGCGGCGACGCGTTCGATCGTGTGGTCGGTGGTTTCCAGCAGGTGCTGGGCGCGTCGGATTCGGGCGCGGTGTAGCCAACGCAGCGGGGTGGTGCCGGTGTGAGTGCGGAAGTGGCGCAACAGGGTTCGGGTGCTGGTGCCTGCTTCGGCGGCGATGTCGCTGATGGTGAGGTCGCGGGACATGTTGTCCTGCAACCACAGCAGCAGGGGCTCGAGCTCGGCGCCGTGCGAGGCGGGTGGGAGCTGTTCGACGATGAACTGGGACTGCCCGCCCTCGCGTTCCAGTGGCATGACCGAGAGCCGGGCCGCATCGGCGGCCACGGCCGAGCCGTAGTCGCGGCGGATCAGGTGCAGGCACAGATCCAGTCCGGCCGAGGCGCCCGCGGAGGTGAGGATGTGGCCGTTGTCGACATACAGCACGTCCGGATCGACCTCGATGCGTGGATAGGTGGCCGCGAGCAGGTCGGCCACGACCCAATGCGTGGTTGCCCGCAGGCCATCCAGGAGGCCGGTGGCCGCGAGGGGGAAGGTCCCGGTGCAGATGGAGGCGATCCGAGTGCCCGCCGCGGCGGCGGCTCGGATCGTGTCGCGCACGGCTTGCGAGGGCGGGGTGGTCGGATCGGCGACTCCCGGAATGATCGCGGTGTCGGCCTCGGTCACCGCGGTCAGGTCCCAGGGTGCGCGCAGCGTGAACGCACCCGCGTCCACCTCCGGCCGCTCGGCGCAGATGCGGACTCGATACGCGCGGCGGCCGTCGGGCAGGCGGGGTGCGGTCGAAAACCTCTACGGGGGTGGACAAGTCGAAGGGTATGACCCCGTCCATGGCCAGAACCGCGACCGTGTGCATGGCGTGAAGCTACCTCATCGCCGGATTCGCGTCATGGACGTGAACAGGCTGGTAGGGCTTCGGAGACGATGATCCGACCGGACGATCAAGGATGGCGTTTTTCCGTGGATATCTGGCGAAAACGCCACTGGGACACGCCTCGTACGAGCGATAGCTTCGTGTCCGATTCATTCCCCGAGCCTGCCGCGAGGAGTCCCCGGCCATGATTGCCGCTGTCGCCACTGTCGTTGTGCCACTGTTGATCGGCGGCCTCTACGCCCTGCTCATGTCACTCATCCGCGAACCACATCGCCGCACTTTCAACGCGATCATGGTCGCCGGAGCCGGAGCCGCCTACCTCAGTGGCGGCGGACTCGGCCTCTGGGAGTACGCCTTCGCCGCCGCCATCACCTATTGCGCGTTCCGTGGCCTGAATTCATGGACTTTCATTGGAATCGCCTGGCTACTGCACACCGTCAGCGACGTACTCCACCACCTCAAAGGCCACCCGATCATCCCCTTCGCCCACAATTCTTCGCTAGGCTGCGCGATCTGCGACCCAGTGATCGCCCTGTGGTGCCTGCGCGGAGGGCCCAACCTCCTCGCCTCGCTCCGCACCCGCTCACCCGAACCGACAGCTGTCGAAAACTAGCCCGTCGCATCGCGCCGACCGGTTCGGTCGGCGCGATGCGTCTTGGAGCGCCCCGAGGGTTTAGCGAAGGTCTTCGATCACCTTTGCCAGCGCGGTCATCTGCGCCTCGTTGACCGAGAAATGGGTGACGGAGTATTCGTCACGGTAACGGCGCAGGGTGTCGGCGATGGTGCGTGCCGACCCGTGGAGGAACCCGGGCAGGTGCCGCAGCTGAGTATCGGACAGGTGGGGTTGGAACATGCGCGGGAGTGTCAGATCGACCTCGCCGTGCCCCTCGACCTCCACCGCCTGCACCGTCAGCCCCAATTCGATAGCGGCGAAGCGTGTTCCAGCGGCTTCACGGACGAATTGGGAGCGGCGGCCGAGCGCGGCGTCGCCGATCTCATCGGAGTCGATATCGGCATCGACGGATATCCCGGCCAGCGAAACGGTGTCGGCGTGTTCGGCGGCCACCCGCAGCAGGCGGTCGCCGCCCCCGGCCACCAGGAGCGGAATGTGGTGGTGCACAGGCGGTTGGTGATCGCCCGCGAACAGCGCCTTGGTCTCGACGATCAGCTCGCGCAGATGCTCGATGCGCTGCCGCCCGCTCGGGAACGGCAGCCCCAGTGCTTCGAACTCAGGTTTCGCGAAATCCGGTCCGGCACCGAGCCCCAACTCGAACCGCCCGTCGGTCAATTGCGCCACGCTCGCGACATCGCGGGCCAGCCAAGCCGACCGGTAGAAGGCCCCATCCAGCACCATGGTTCCGACATGCACGCGATTGGTCGCCTCCGCCATCGTGATCAGCGCGGGAAACGGCGAGATCATGCCCAAATGGTCGGGCACCGTGATCACGTCGTACCCCAGGTCTTCGGCCTGCCGCGCCTTCTTCCGCCACTCGGCCCGCGAATCACCGCCGCCAATGCCGACAGAAAACCGAAACGGCCGTGGTGTCACATCATTTCGATCATCATTCACCCCATCGACGGTACCCACCCCGGCACTGTCGACGCTTGCGCCGATCTTGCACCCGCCTTGCGTGCGCCAAAGAATGGGCTGGCGTTACCGCGCGTCGATCCAGAATGCTTTGCGGTGCACAGCCGGGTGGCGGTGCGGTTCGGCCAGAGAACCGGTCACGACGTACCCGAGTTCGAGCACCTGCCTTTGCCGGACATCCCGGTCGGCTTCTTCGTTGAACATGCCGACCACCAGTCGCCCCGAAGGTGCGACCACGCACTCGAACAGGTGCGCCAGGAACGGTGGGCGCTCACGCTCGGGCACGTACTCGAGCCCGGTCCGTACCACGTCGAAACGCTGTGGCGGACACCAGTCGTAAGCGTTGCCGACCCAGATCCGTTCTGCCCACTGGGGGCAGCGCTTGCGCGCCAAGTCGACCAGAGCGGCAGAGATATCCACCCCGTGCGGTTCGACCCGAATCCCATCCTGTGCCGCCCACTGCGCAAGCGTCTCCATCAGATGCCCATTGGCGCACCCGATGTCGAGAAAACTCAGCACCCGGTCCCGGCTGGACGGCAATGCCCGCACCAGTGGACGGCGAGCCGTTTCCCATTGCGCCGCATCCCCGCAGTACCCCGACTGCGCCCGTGGATCGTCGGTCCCCAGATACGCCGACTCGATCAGCTCCAACACGGCCTCATGCCAAGCCTCCCGGGCGATCCGACCTTCGGCGTAGGCGGCATCGATGACCGCCATCTCCCGCCACCGGAGTTCCTTCGCCGCCGAGATGCCGTGAGCATCAGAGGCGTCCCGCACCTCCAAAATCGTAGGCTGGACCGACCATCCGAAGACACCCGCTTCTCGGCATTATCGCGGCTCACTGGACGTCATTGGCGGGTCTGCTGCTAGTTCTTGGTCGGGTACGCCTGCTGCTGCCGCGGTGGCAATACAGAACGGATGACCCGCTGGGTCCAAAAGAACACGGAAGCGTTGGCCGCCAGGTTGGTAGGACGCGAGTACCGCGCCGAGCCCAAGGAGGTGTCGTTCGGCCCGGTCGAGATCGTCGACGCTGAAATCGAGGTGGAGCCGACGCGGAGCGGCGGGATCCGGCCACGGACTCGGCCGATGATTGGCAACACGTTGAAAGTCCAAGCGAGTGCCGTGGCCGGTGGCAAGCACCACGAAGTCCGCGCTGGCAGACCGCAATTGACCGCCGAGCAATCCCTGATAGAACCGAGCGAGTCGAACGGGATCGGGACAGTCGATAGTGACGGCGAAAAGGCTTGCACTGATGGCCATTCAAAACCCCTACCACCTACCCACCAACAATCTCGCCCCTTCAGCCACTCCCAGATCGACACTGCCGATTGGTCTTCCGCCGAGCAACCCTGACTCTAGTTCGCTCAGCACGGTCACCGGCGTGACGGGACGCGAAGTCGAGCAGTCCACATCGGCCGAGTTCGGCGGATTGAGAGAGTGCGGCGGCCATTCAGGGTGCAGAGGTCTGCGCGTTGGTCGGCGCTGGCGATCACCAGATGACGATCCCACCGTTCACGCCGAGAGCACGCCCTACCGCAATCTGGATGTGCGCTAGACGGGACGCGACCGCATCCATCACCATCAGATGTGTCGCATCTGGCCACGGCGGATACGGGAACGGGGCGATCACGCTGAGGTTGTCGCTGAGCCTGGCACATTCACCCGCGAACTGCAGTACCTCCTCAGGCTCGACCCACAGATTGTCCTCGGCCAGGATCGGAAAGAACCGCGCGCCCAGCTCGCGGACGGCCGCATTACCCCACACCTCGGTGCGCCAGCGCTCGAACCCGGCCAGGTCCATCCAACCCTCCGGCGCGTCGAGCAACAACGTCTCGCCGTCCTGGCGAACGAAGACGTGCACGGTCAGGCTCACGGAGGCCACTGAATCACACCCGCAGGTATCGGTCCAAAGAGGTTTTCGGTTTTGGCCGCCTTACGATCTAGATGAGGCGACATCCGAAGCTCCCTCTGCTTACGCGAACATCCTGTGCCGCAATGGCACTCGTGCTGTCGACCGACCCGTAAGCGGCAAGAGCGGACGTTTCAACTAAGTGCCACTGACCGCTAGCTCAGGGAATCCGATATCCAATGCTGCCGATAGGCTCCAGCAGCATGGACGTCTACCTGCTATGGCACATCCATCATGCGCGCCCGTCGGACGGGTCTCCGGTACGTCATGTCGACGAGGATGGAGATCTTGAGTGGGATGAGCAGGAGGGCGATCAGATCAAACTTTTGGGTGTCTACTCGACTGAGCAGCTCGCAGAGGAACGGATTCGCACGGCGCGAAGCCTCCCAGGCTTTCGAGACGAACCCGACTGCTTCCAAATCGCGAGGAGCGTGGTCGACAAAGACGAGTGGACCTCGGGCTACTTCACCTATCACTACTGAGCCACTGTTCTCCGCAAGTTGAGTGCTCGACATTCGGCAGTTCAGTGCGTTCGGCGAGGTACAGATGACCTCGGTTCGATGATCCTCGGCTGCGCCGGGTCGACGGCTTCGAACCGTCTGCCACGCGGCGTGACCGGATGCCTGAGCCTCCCTTTTCAGTCGAGTTTTACCAGCACACACTCGTCCAGATCAGCTGCGAGTCGATACAACTGTGCGTACTGAGTCAGCAGTTCAAGGAGGTAATCGAGCTCCCACGGACCCTTGTAAACGCCGGACGCCTCCATTGCTTCAGCATCGAACAGCTGGGCAGCGCTCCCAAGGCTGTTCTCAACGAACTCCGCCGCAGTCCGAGCAATCGGCGGCCGGACAAATCGGAGCGGAATCCCTTGCGTTGCAGTCGCGCCCGAAGCAAAGGGCTCAGCTCCGAACACTGCAATCTCGGCCAATCCGCTCGGATTGCGCCCCTCCTGGTTCCGGCGGTTGGGCGCGAGCAACCAGTACACCGCATCCCAAGCGCGGGTGGAGAAGGTCCGGTCCAGAATGCCAGGCCGTTCGGTCACGATCTGGCGAGCGACCGGTGCCAGCTCTAGCCAGATCGGGTCGTCCCAGTACGGCGAGTTCGCGACATCGTCGGTGGCCAAGCGACCGAAACTCTGAATGGCGTCCTCGGCCGCCTCGCGATCCCGCATCGCGCGCTCCAGCAGCGGTTCGTAGGGAATTGCTCGGTATCGAGCATCGAGGGACATCCCAAGATCATAGTATTCGCTGGTAGAGCGGTACCGTCACCACCGTGTCATCGGCAGTGCAGTGCGTACGGCCCGCTCGGTAGGGCCCGGTGTCGAGGTTCATCGCTTCGGCCGAGCAATCGAGCAGCGCGCCCGCAGGGGCCAATTCGAACTATGCCTCTGGGATCGACAGTCATCACTGGTCGTGTTCAGCGTCCTCAACCCGGCGTGGCATCTAATACCGAATACCGCTGCAGCACAGCAGGTTCGGCGGCCGATCCGAGTTCGAGACCGTCGTCGATCAGTGGGAAACCGTCCTCGCCGATCGCGACGATGCCGTCGGCGGTGTGCTGGAATGCGATGGGTCCGCCCTCGCGGCCCGGATTCTTATCTGGCGTGCGTGTGGGCCGCCGCGGCTGTGCGGTCATCACTGCGCCTCACCTTCTACGGCAGGGACGTCAATGCGCGGGAACGTCTGCTCGGTGTCGACCGCGACAACGGCGACCAGGCGCGCGAGTTCGGGCGGCACTTCGCCATTGTCGAAGTGGCTGACGCTCGGAACGAACACGGCCTGAGCTTCAGCGCGGCTTATGGCGATTCGCAAGCGGTACATCGGACGGTCCGTGTAGGGGCCGAGTACCAGCGTCTTGCACAGGTCGTATCCGAATCGTGCTGAGAGACTGCGGAGTTGGGTCTCGTCCCGATCTTGACGTGAGCCTGAAATGTCCGATCGCAGATATCCGATTGCCCGCCTTTTCGACATCTTTACCCCTTCGGCGTGAGGGTTCCGCTGCCGGAAGGACCTGTAGCCAATCCAGCGGCGTCGCCCGTTGTGCAATTGCCACCGCTGTAGGCAGATCGGCCCCACGATGGCGAACCGGCACGGGGTACGAACCGCCTGGCAGCGGGTGTGATGCCGACCGTATGGCCGACACGGGGGCCGCTTCATTCCGTCATACTGAGAACCAGAGGCGATATACGGAAACCGGTATAGAGTGCGTGCTACAGCGAAACTCGCTGGGGCCCAACAGCCAATCTCGGATCGACCGCCAAAGCAACGCTGACGTAGCGGAGTACCGAATGCCGACGACGACCGGGACGACCATTCGACGGATACGGCTGTCGAATGGAATGACTCAGGCCGAACTCGGCGCGCTCATCCACTTCACACAGCCGGGCGTCTCCCAACTCGAGCACGATGGGCCCGCGGTGCACGATCTCCGTGTTCTGCGTCGGGTGGCGAAGGCGTTGCAGGTACCGCTGTCCATGCTCGTTGCGGAAGACGAGGAAGTCGAGGCCACCCACCGCACGTTCGTCACAGCGGGCCCGGGCGGTGCAGGCGCGGGTGCTGCCACAGGGCACCGGCCGACGACTCCGGTCGCTCCGGGTGGCCGGGTGGCGGTCGGGATCACCGACGTCGAGCGAATCACCAAGGGCATAAACCAAATTCACAAGACACAGTTGATGGTCGGCGGTGACCAGCTCTGCGAACTGGCCGTCAACGAAGCGCGATATGTCGAGCACCTTCTCGACCATGGCACCTATACCGACAAGGTCGGGAAAGCGCTGACCAGCGCAAGCGCGGAAATGATGACGGCCGCGGGCTGGATCCACTACGACGCGGGCAGATCGAGCGACGCCAATCGCTACTACGCCGATGCCGCCAAGGCAGCGACGGCCGCGGGTGACGGCATCGCCGCCGCGCACGCTTGGATCAATGCGTGCCTGCTGTCGTATCGCGAAGGGGCGCGTCCGAAGGAAGGGGTGAAACTGGCAGAGGCCGCCCAGCTCGCCGCTAGACGTGAGGGCGGCCCGAAGTTGCGTGCACTGGCCGCAATCCGCGAAGCGGAGGCGTACAGCGTGATCGGCGACCGCTCTGCCATGGCGGCCGCGGTCCGCCGCGCTCATCGGGCATTCGATTCGACGCGCGGCCTCGATCCGGGATACCTCGAATTCCTGTCCGCGGCACAACTGAGCGGCCTGACCGGGCTGGCCTTCATGAGGATCGGCGACTACGCGGAGGCGGCGAACTACCTGAAATCGGCGATCAAAGGCACCAGCGCCTACCCCCGGGAGCGGACAGCCTGGCAAATCCGGTTGGCGCAGAACTACGTACGCGCTGGCGACGTGGCCGACGGGTGCGCAGTGCTGATCGACAATCTCGACGAGATCAGCACCGTGGAATCGGAACGTCTACAGACCGCGATCGCCGAATTCGTGTCGGAGGTACGGTCCCATCCCGCCGTACCCGAGGTGTGCGAGTTCCTGGAACGTTGGACCGCGCTTTGAGCGGTCTATCTCCCGGTGCCCAGGTAGCGCGCGGTGCGCTCTGCGAGCGTGCGATATCGCCGCACCATGTCCTCGTACGACAGGCAGTATTCGCGGGTCGACGGGTAGCCCTTGGTCTTCGGCGCTGGCTCGGTAAATGTTGTGCCGGAGGGGAATTGCTGCTTCGTGAGGTCGACGCTTCGACCGTCGATCACATTGAAATAGTGCGAGAAGGTCTCACCGCCGGGCAGGGTAGCCACCGAGTGGTAGATCTCGCCACCGAGGTAGTCCTGAACCACGCACGCCGTCACCGCGCACTGCCCCTTCGCGCGATTGCTCGCACTCCACACTCGAGATCTGCTCGTATCTGCCGCCCAAGACAGCTCGAGCGCGTCCCGGAGAGCCTCCACGGTAACGGTGCCGCCCACACCCACGAGGATACTGAGGGCCGTGCTTCCTCGAACGAGACGATTCAGCCAGCGATCTCGAAGGCTATGACGCTCCTGAGGTCCTGGCGGCCTTGTCGAGGATCGCAAGTACCGACGATGACGAACTCGTCCTGGCATCGGCGGGTGAGTCGTTGGCCGGATTGGCTGGACACTTAGCTCTTGGCGGGCGTGCGAGAGGTCGAGAAGACCCCAGTCCCTTGATCTTCGGCTGCGCCGAGTCGATGCCTTCGAACCGCCCGGTTGCGCCGTAATCTCCTGCGTTCGGCGGCGAGGCCGATTTGGTCAGTGCGGGATGCAGCCGATAGTGCATTGCGGTTTCCGTATATCTCCCGGTTTGGGCGGGATCGGACCGGCCATAAGCGTTTCGTATCTCTAACCTTCTCCTATGGTGTCGATTGACCGGCTGGTTGCATTCGCAGCGATGTCGTTTGTGCTGCTTGTGATTCCGGGGCCGAGTGTGTTGTTTCTCGTTGGTCGGGCGTTGGCGCACGGGCGACGGGTGGCGTTGGCGACTGTGGCGGGTAGCGCGATCGGCGCGTATGCCCTGGTGACGGCGGTGGCCTTTGGTGTGGGGGTCGTCGTGGAACGGTCTGCATTCGTGTTCACGGTGCTCAAGCTGGCCGGTGCGGGGTATCTGATCTATCTGGGGGTCCGGGCGTTGTGGCAGGGCCGGTCGCTGCGGGAGACCGTTGCGGTGGAGGGGGTCTCGCGGTCGGTGGCGCGTTCGTTGTGGGAGGGCTTTGTTGTCGAGGTGAGCAATCCGAAGACGATCGTGTTCTTCGTGGCGGTGCTGCCGCAGTTCGTCGACCGTGACCGAGGGTTTGCGGCCGGTCAGATGCTGGTTCTCGGTGTGGTTTTCACTGTTCTTGGTGTCTTTACCGACAGTGTGTGGGGATTGGCTGCCTCGAGGGCGCGGGTGTGGTTCGGTCGCTCGCCGCGTCGGTTGTCGGTCGTGGGCGGTGTCGGCGGACTCACGATGATCGGTCTCGGTGTTACCGTCGCCGCGACCGGCCGCACAGACTGAGGCTCTCGCGGCTGATCACGTTGTGCGGGCGGGTTGGGGATGTCTCACGCGAGCACTCGTGGGGCACGGGGGGCGGGTGGGGCGGTTAGCATGTGTCGGGATTGGGTCTCGAGGGGGGCGGATGCGGCAGATTTTGGTGGCGGCGATGGTGGCGTTGGCGGTGTCGATTTCGGTGACGCCGTTGCTTATTCGGGTGTTCACTCGCCGACGGGTGGGGCAGCCGATTCGGGAGGATGGGCCGCGGAGTCATTTGGCCAAGCGGGGGACGCCGACCATGGGTGGGTTGGCGATTTTGTTGGGGATGTGGTGTGGGTATTTGGCCGCGCATGTGATCGGGCATCGGGGCGGTGAGACCGGGCCGACGGCTTCGGGGCTGCTGGTGTTGGGGTTGGCGACCGCGTTGGGTGCGGTGGGGTTTCTCGACGACTACATCAAACTGTCCAAGCAGCGCAGTCTGGGGTTGACCGCGTCGGGCAAGTGGGTCGGACAGCTGTGTGCCGCGGTCGTATTCGGGGTGTTGGCGTTGCAGTTCCGCGGCGGGGGCGGGTTGACGCCGGGCAGCAGGCAGATTTCGATCGTGCGCGACATCTCCACGGTGTCACTGGGGTTGATCGGATTCCTGGCCGCGGCGTGCATTCTGGTGGCGGCGTGGTCGAACGCGGTCAATATCACCGACGGTCTCGATGGTTTGGCGGCGGGCTCGATGGGGTTGACGCTGGGCGCGTATGTGTTGATCACGTTCTGGCAGTACAGCCATTCGTGCGCGCTCAAAGCGGTGCCGGGCTGCTATACGGTGCGTGATCCCCTGGATTTGTCGATCGTGTGCGCGGCCGGGGCGACGGCGTGTGTGGGATTCCTGTGGTGGAACGCGGCTCCGGCGAAAATCATCATGGGTGACACCGGCGCGCTGGGGTTGGGTGGGCTGCTGGCCGGATTGTCGATCACCAGCCGCACCGAGTTGTTGATGGTGGCCGTGGGCGCGTTGTTCGTGGCCGAGATCCTCTCGGTGCTGGTGCAGATCGTCATGTTCCGCACCACACGCACCCGGTTGTTCAAGATGGCTCCGTTCCATCACCATTTCGAACTGACCGGCTGGCCCGAAACCACCGTCACCATTCGATTCTGGCTGCTGGCCGCGATCGCCTCGGCCACCGGCCTGATCGCCTTCTACGGCGAGCACCTGTCCACCACCGGCTCACAGCTGCCCTGAAACACCGTGTGGCCCACCCGGAAACGCCTTCCGGATGGGCCACACGAATTCCTCGAGTGCGCGCTCAGTGCACGACCACGGCCGCGTCGGTCGCGTCCGCGGGCACGGCGGGTTTGCTGCGCGGCAGGAAGAACGCCGGAATCAGCGTGGCCACCAGGATGCACAGCGACACCACGAAGGTGTGGGCGAACGCCCGCGCCGCCAGATCGAAACCCTCGCTGAGCAGCGACTGCGGCAGATGCGCGAGCTGCTCGCTGTGGCGCGAGCCGATGGCCGCGTTGGCCAGCGACGGATCCGCGACCCCCGGCGGCAGCGCAACCCCGCGCGAGCCGAGGGTGTCGCCCCGGTTGAGCAGGGTGGTCAGCACCACCGAAATGGTGGCCGTGCCAATGGATCCGGCGGTCTGGTTGACGATGTTCATCAGCGTCGAACCGCGCGCCACCTGCGCGTGGGTGAGGGTTTGGATGGCCGCGGTCATGGTCGGCATCATGGTGCAGCCCATGCCCAGACCCATCACGAACAGCACCGCGCACAGCATCGGATACGGGGTGCTGGCACTGACCTGGGTCAGGAAGGCCATGCCAATGGACATGACGGCGATACCGGTGAGCACGATCTTGCCCGGACCGATCTTGTCGACCAGTCGGCCCGCGATCGGCATGGTCAGCATCGCGCCCAGGCCCTGCGGGGCGATGAGCAGACCGGCCATGAGCGTGGACTCCCCGCGCACCTGCTGCAGATAGGTCGGCAACAGCAGACCGGATCCGAAGAACGCCATGGCGAAACACGTCATGGTCAGCACCGCGAAGCGCAACGACTTGTTCTGGAACAGATGCAGATCGATGAGCGGATGCTCGGTGCGCAACGCGTGGAACACGAACGCCACCAACAGGATCAGCCCGATCACCGCCGGGATGAGCACCTTGGCCGAGGCCACCGTGCCCTCACCGGGAATCGAGGACACACCGTAGAGGAACGCGGCCAGGCCCGGCGAGGCCAGCAGCATGCCGACGAAGTCGAAGGTCTGCGACGGTTCGGGGTTGTCGCGCGGGAAGACGATGAACGCCAGCGCCAGCGCGATGATGCCGATGGGCAGGTTGATCAGGAAGATCCAGTGCCAGGAGAACGAGTCGATGAGCCAGCCGCCGAGGATGGGGCCCATGATCGGGCCCAGCAGCATGGGCACGCCCAGCACCGCCATGACACGGCCGATGCGCTGCGGTCCCGCGGCGTGGGTCATGATCGTCATGCCCAGCGGCATGAGCATGCCGCCACCGAGGCCCTGGATGACGCGGAAGGCGATGAGCGACTGAATGTTCCAGGCCGTTGAGCACAGCACCGAGCCGATGACGAAGAACACCAGCGCCATCATGTAGAGGCGTTTGGTGCCGAACCGGTCGGCGGCCCAGCCGGTCAGCGGGATGACCGTGGCCAGGGCGAGGGTGTAGCCGGTCATCGACCACGCCGCGATGGCGGTGGTGGTGTGGAATTTGTCCTGGAAGGTGGGGATGGCGACGGTCACGACGGTCACGTCGAGGATCGACATGATCGCGCCGAGCACCACGACACCGGCGATTTTCAGTACGCCGATGTCCAGCTTGTCGTCGGCGGAAGCGGCCGCCGCGGTATCCGGAGGAGTGGTCACCGCTTCAGCCTGCCAGCCGGTCGGTGACGAAACCAGCACATTTTCGCATCGGCGTGAGACAGCGACGCCGCAGCGTTGCGCGCGACCTATTCATCGGGCATCCCCCACGCGCCGCCCTCGGTGTGCAATTCCTCCGCACCCGCGTCGGCCGCGGCTTCGGCGCGCAGATCGAATTCGGAAGGATCTCCCGGATTCGGTTCGCGCACATCGCTTCTGCCCTTGGAATCGGTGGGATCCACCGGGATACGCTCGCCGTCCATGCGTTGGTCCTCTCAATAGGATTGGATTACCGCCTCGAGGCCGCCACCGATCATACCGAGCGCTAGCAATCTCTCAGCAATGTATCGGCGGCGCAGGCCGATCCGCCTCGCCCGCGTACGCTGGGCTTTCTCAGCGATCGATGCGAGGAGTTCACCTGCGATGACCGACCCGGTGGTGGGCTTGACCGGTACGCTGACCTCGCCGATCCGGGGCAAGGGATCTCTCGGGGAGGTGCGCATCGCCATCCGAGGGGGAACCGAGCTCTATATCGCGCGCGCCGAGGAGCCGTTGGCGGCCGGTGTCACCGTGCTCGTGGTGGCCGCCCATCCGGGGCGCGTGGTCGATGTTGTTGCGTGGATTCCCCTTCCGGGCGATCGATAGATCGACAAGGTCCTTTTCCACCCACAGAGGGAGACAGCGATGTTGGGTTACCACGTACCGGATCCGGACGAGGCGATGCTGGTCAGCGGTGGCCGCCACGGCGTCAAGGACGGCGGCGCGCCGTTCAAGGTGATCATCGGGCACGGCACCTGGGTGATGCCGTTCTTCCGCAAGGTGCGGTATCTGTCGCTGGCCATGTTCGAGGCCGAGATCGGTGAGCGCTGCGTGACCAAGCAGGCCATCCAGCTCGATGTGCGGGCGGTGATCGCGTTCAAGGTCGCCAATGACACCCAGTCGATCGTCAATGCCGCCCAACGGTTCCTGTCCGAGCAGGAACGCGAGATGAGCGTGCTGACCGGGCGCATCTTCTCCGGTCATCTGCGCTCGATCGTGGGCTCGATGACGGTGGAGGAGATCATTCGCGAACGCCAGAAGCTCGCCGACGAGGTGCTGGTGGCCTCCAAGGTGGAGATGAGCAATATCGGGCTGTGGGTGGACTCGTTCCAGATCCAGCACATCGACGACGGCAACCTCGGCTACATCGCCGCCCTGGCCGCCCCGCACAATGCCGCGGTGCAGCGCGACGCTCAGATCGCCCAGGCCGCCGCCGCGCAGCTCGCGGCCCAGGCCGAGCAGGAGTCCCAGCGCAAGCAGGCCGAATACCAGCGTGAGACCGCGATTCTGCGCGCGCAGTACCAGCGCGATATCGACAAGGCCAATGCCGAAGCCGCGCAGGCCGGTCCGCTTGCCCAGGCCAACGCCTTGCAGGAGGTGCTCACCGCCCAGGCCGAGCAGGCGCGCAAGCAGGCCGAGCTGCGCGAGCAGCAGTTGCAGGCCGAGGTCGTCAAACCGGCTCTGGCAGAGGCGGAACGGGTGCGCATTCTGGCCGAGGCCGAGGCCGACCGCACCCGCATCCAGGCCGAGGCGGCGGCGTCGAACAATCGGATCGCGTTGGACCAGTTGCTGATCGAGCAGTTGCCCGAGATCGTCAAGCAGGCCTCGGTGGGGCTGTCGAAGGCCAATCTGACCGTGCTCAACGGCCCCGACGGGGTCTCCGAGATCGTCAACGGGATGGTGGGCCAAGGCCTGACCGTCTTCAATTCGTTGCAAAAGGCACTTTCTTCCAACAATGATCAGCCCGCGGACTAGAGTGACCGCGAGAGGGACGCGGCGACGAGGAGCGGGTGTTTAGGTGTCCATCGGGAAATTGGTGTCGTTCGACAGCTCTCGGGGTTTCGGGTTCATTCGTCCAGAAGACGGGGGGCCGGACGTGTTCGTGCACGTCAACGACATCGGGCTGGACGAGGACGAACTGCGCCAGGGGCGGGTTTTCGAATTCGATGTGACCGAGGGCGATCGCGGACCCAAGGCGATCAACCTGGCGGTGGTGCCGGGGCAGAACGCCGCGTCCACCGCCCGGCACAAGAACAAGGATCATCGCGGGAGCGGGCAGCTCACGGCCTCGGAGCATCGACGGCTGATCACGGAGTTGTTGCTGGACGCGTCGCCGCAGTTGACGGCCGGGGAGATCATCACGATCCGGGATCGGCTCACCGCCTTCGCGGATCAGCACGGGTGGCTCGAAAACTGACCGGTTCGCATTACGATCGGGTGCGGTGCCACCGCGAACCGAGGAGGTCGTGTGCAACTGCCCGTCATGCCACCGGTGAAACCGATGCTGGCCAAATCGGTCTCCGAACTGCCCCGCGAACCCGGACTGCTGTATGAGCCGAAGTGGGATGGGTTCCGCTGCATCGTGTTTCGCGACGGCGACGAGATCGAGCTGGGTTCGCGCAACGACCGGCCCCTGACCCGGTACTTCCCCGAACTGGTGGAACTACTGGGTCAGGCGCTGCCGCCCAAGTGCGTGGTGGACGGGGAGATCGTGGTCGTCACCGAGAACGGCCTGGACTTCGACACCCTGCAGCAGCGCCTGCATCCGGCCGCCTCGCGGGTCAACAAGCTGGCGGTGGAGACACCGGCCAGCTTCGTCGGCTTCGACCTGCTCGCGCTCGGCGACGAGGATTTGACCGAGCGGCCCTTCGCCGAACGGCGGGCGCTGCTGGAAACCGTGCTCGACGGCCAGTTCTCGCGCACCCACCTGACCCCGATCACCGCCGACGCCGACACCGCCGCCGACTGGTTCACCCGCTTCGAGGGTGCGGGATTCGACGGGGTGATGGCCAAGGCCGCGGATCTGCCGTATCTGCAGGACAAACGGGTGATGCTCAAGATCAAGCACGAGCGCACCGCCGACTGCGTGATCGCCGGATTCCGCTGGCACAAGGACGGGCAAGGCGTCGGGTCGCTGCTGTTGGGGCTGTTCGACGACGAGGGCAATCTGCATCATGTGGGGGTGGCGTCGAGTTTCACCGCGGCCCGGCGCAAGGAGCTCGTCGACGAGCTGGCCCCGTTGCGGGAGAACGCCCTCGAGAATCATCCGTGGCGCTCGTGGGCCGATGCGGCCGCGCAAGCCAAGGCCGAGGGGAAGATGCCCGGCGGGGTGAGCCGCTGGACCGGCGGCAAGGATCTGTCGTGGGAGGCGCTGCGCCCGGAGTTGGTGGCCGAGGTCCGCTACGAGCACGTCATGGCCGGGCGACTGCGCCACGGCGGGCGGCTGGTGCGTTTCCGCTCCGACCGCACCCCCGAATCGTGCACCTACGCCCAGCTCGACGAGGTGGCCCCGGCGGAGCTGGCCGATATCTTCGCCGAGGCCAGAGCGGGGAAAGGGTCGGCGCGGTGAGCGATTCGCTGCAGCTCGAGGTGGCCGGGCACAGTGTCACCATCTCCAATCCGGGCAAGGTCTACTTCAGCAGACGCGGGGAAACCAAGCTCGATCTGGTGAATTACTATCTGGCGGTGGCGGATCCGATCATGCGGACCATCGGCGGGCGGCCGGTGTTGTTGGAGCGCTACCCGGATGGGGCCTCGGGCAAATCCTGGTTTCAGAAGCGAGTCCCGAAGTCGGTGCCGGACTGGCTGCAGACCACGGTGGTCTCCACCCCCAACGGCACCGAAAGCGACGCGCTGGTCGCGGTCGATATGGCGCACCTGTTGTGGGCGGTCAACCTGGGCTGCTTGGGATTTCACGTGTGGCCCACCCATGCGGGCGCGGAGGCGGCCAGCACGTTTCCGCCGGTGCTCGACGCGGCCGGGAACGTGCTTCCGCCCACCGGGGTCACCGACGAGTTGCGCATCGATCTGGATCCCTCCCCCGGCATCGGTTTCGAGGATCTGCGTCGCGCGGCGTTCGCGGTGCGGGAGTTGTGCACCGAGTTGGGCATCGACGTGCGGGTGAAGACCTCGGGTTCGCGGGGCCTGCATTTGTATGCGCTGCTGCAACCGAAGTGGGACGGCTATCAGGTGCGGGCCGCCGCGGTCGCGCTGGCGCGCGAGCTCGAGCGCCGCCACCCGAGCGAGATCACCGCCGCCTGGTGGAAGGAAGAGCGCGGGTCGCGGGTGTTCGTGGATTTCAACCAGAATGCCCCGCACAAAACGGTTTTCGGGGCGTGGTGTGTGCGCCCGAAGGTGGGTGCGCAGGTCTCGACCCCGGTGTCGTGGGAGGCGTTGGCGTCGATCGTGCCCGATGAGCTGACCATCGCCACGGTGCCCGCGCGGGTCGCGGAGTTGGGTGACCCGTGGGCGGATCGGGTGCCGCAGTCGATCGCGCCGCTGTTGGAGATGTCGGACAAGGACATGGCCGCGGGGTTGATGGACGCGCCCTGGCCGCCGGTGTATCCGAAGATGCCCAATGAGCCGCCGCGGGTGCAGCCGTCCAAGGCCCGCAAGGACAGCGCCGACTAGTGCCTCGGGTGTCGGTGCGGGTGGGTAGCGTCTTCGGGTGTGGACACTGGGGAACGCATCCAAGAGCTCGCCGACCGGATCGTGACACTGCGCGAGGCCTACTATCAGGGCTCGCCGCTGGTCGCCGACGCCGAGTATGACGCGATCGAGGACGAACTGCGGGCGTTGATCGACGCGCATCCGGAGTTGACGCCGGACCCGAATCCGCTCGATCAGGTCGGTGCGCCGGGCGTGCTGCACGCGCCGATACGGCATTCGCGTCCCATGCTCTCCCTCGAGAAGGCCACCAAACCCGAACAGGTCGAGGCGTTCTTCGCGCGGTTCCCGGGCCAGTCGGTGGTGGTGATGCCCAAACTCGACGGGCTGTCGCTGGCGTTGGTGTACGAGGACGGGCGGCTGGCGCGGGCGATCACCCGAGGGGACGGCACCACCGGTGACGACGTCACGATGCTGGTGCGCGCGCTGGTCGACGGGGTGCCCGAGCGCATCGACGCGCCGGGGCGGGTGGAGGTGCGCGGGGAGGCGGTGATGCTGCGCTCGACCTTCGCCGCCTACAACCTCGCCCACCCGGACAAGCCGTTGATCAATCCGCGCAATGCCGCGGCGGGCACGCTGCGCGCCAAGGATCCGGCCACCGTCGCCGAGCGGCGGCTGCAGTTCTTCGGCTTCGACCTGGACTCCTCCCCCGAGCACGCCACCCACGATCTGGAAGAGGCGTTGGCGGGGTTGGGATTCGCGGGCGCGGCCATGCGCCACTGCGCCGATGCGGCCGAGGCTCAGGCGGCGATCACCGCGATCGAGGCGGGCCGCAATGATCTGGACTACGACCTCGACGGCGCGGTGTTGCGGCTGGCCGATCGAGAAGCCTACGCGGCGGCGGGAACTCGCTCCAATTCTCCGCGCGGGGCGCTGGCGTTCAAGTTCGCCGCCGAGGAGAAGACCACGCTGCTCGCCGATGTGGTGTGGGATGTCGGCAAGACCGGCAAGATCGTGCCGGTGGCCTGGCTCGAGCCGGTGTTCGTGGGCGGCACCACCGTCACCCGCGCCACCCTGGCCAATCAGGAGGTGATCCGCGCCCGCGACATCAAGATCGGCGACACGGTGTTGGTGCGCCGCGCCGGGGATGTGATCCCCTTCGTGGCCGGGGTTTTGGATGCTTCGCGGCGCACCGGAGCCGAACGCGAGATCGTTCCGCCGACGGTGTGTCCCTCGTGCGGGCAGCCGGTGACCGAACAGGGCAACAGTCGAGAACTGTTCTGCACCAATGTGTCGTGTCCGGCGCAGACGGTGCGTCGGCTCATTCACTGGGCCTCGCGTGCGGCGGCCGATATCGATGCCATCGGCGGGGTGTGGATCGAACGGTTGGCCGAGGCGGGCATTCTGGAAAATCCTTCGGATTTCTACGGTTTGACCAAGGAGCGCCTGCTCGAGTTCGACCGCATCGGTGAGGTGTCGGCGCAGCGCATGATCGACTCGATCGACGCCAGCCGCGCGGTCGGGCTGCGGCGCGCCTTGATCGGGTTGGCGATCCCCATGGCCTCCGACGGCACCGCCGCGCGCCTGGCGCGGGCCGGGTTCACCAGTCTCGAGGAGGTCGCCGACGCGGGCGAGGAACGTTTGGTGGCCGTCGACGACATCGGACCGAAGGTCGCCGCGTCGCTGGCCGCACATCTGACCCGGCTGCGCCCCGAACTCGAACGCCTGCGCAAGGCGGGGGTGAATCTGGATGTGCGAGAAGAAGATCTGCCTCCGGTCGTGGCGGCGGGAGCGCCCCTGGAAGGCAAGACGGTCGTCATCACCGGCGCGATCAGCGATCCGCGCTCCGGGGAGAAGGTCGCCCGTCCCACCTTCCAGCGGCTGTGCGAACGCGCCGGTGCCACGGCGGCGTCGTCGGTGTCGGCCAATACCGACATGCTCATCACCGGCGCGGGCGTCGGTGATGCCAAGCTCGCCAAGGCCGAGAAGCTCGGTGTGCAGGTCGTCGACCAGTCCGAGATCTGGCCGCTGCTCATCGAGGCCAACCTCGTCTGATCCCCGGATCGGCTGCCCCGCCGTGGCTTCGACCGTGCGGCAGTGAGTTGGCCGGTGGCCGTGGGTGTTTGCTCAGGCTGCCCCGGCGGCGGGTTGGGCGAACTCGGCGGCGGGGTGGCGGGCGGCGCGCAGGATCAGGTGTAGCAGCGGAACGACGAAGATTTGGTCGATCGCGCTCCAACCCAGGGACATGCGGTTGTGGACGAAACCGACGGAGAGACCAGAGTCCGGGTCGGTCCACCCGGTGGATCCGAACGCGCCCATATGGCCGTAACCGCGCGGGGCGCGCGGCAGGGGCAGGCTGTGGAAGCCCAAGTGCCACATGGGGATCAGGAGGGTGTGGTCGAGTTGGCGGGTGCGGATGCGTTCGAGTTCGCGTACGGTGTTCGCCGACAGGAAGCGGCGGCCGTCGACGAAACCGTCGCAGGCCAGAGCGCTGTACATCAGCGCCAGGGCACGCGCGGTGCACACGGCATTGCCCGCGGGCAGCGAGGTGGCCAGGATCGCGGGATGCTCGCCACGGAAGACCGATTCCAACCCGGGCACATACAGCGCGGCCAGCGGGTCGCGCAGCAGGTGTGGCAGGCGCGGGACGAGGGTGGCGACCGGGGTCGGAATAGTGCGTTCGGCAAGGGTTTTCAGCGATCCGACCAGGTCAGCGGCGTGGGTGGGTGATCCCGCGGGCGGGGTGCCCAGGTGGATGCCGTCGATGCCGAGAGGTTCGGCGATTTCGGTGCGATAGAGCCGGGCCATGTCGTGGCCGGTGATGGCACGGGCCAGCCCGGTCATGAGCCAACCGATGGTCAAGGCGTGGTAGATCGGGATGCCCAGCAGGTGATCGGGTTTCGCGGCGGCCAGGCGTTCTTCCATGAGTTCGTGATCGAGGACTTCGGCGGGGGTGGTGGCGGGCAGGGCCGACAGACCCGCGCGGTGGCTGAGCAGTTCGGTGACGGTGATGCGGGACTTGCCGTTCGCGCCGAATGCGGGCCAGTATTCGGCGACCGGTGCGGAGTAGTCGAGCAGGCCGCGGTCGGCCAGGCGCGCCAGCACGGTGGCCGAGACACCTTTGGACGCCGAGTAGATCATCGCGCCGGTCTCGGCGGTCCAGGGCGTGCCGTGGGCGTCGGCGCTGCCCGCCCAGATGTCGACGACGGGTTCGCCGTGCTGGTAGACCGCCAAGGCCGCACCGTTGGTGGTGCGGTGGGCGAAGAATCGGGCGAATGTGGTGACCGCGGAAGCGAATCGGGGGTCGGCGGTGCCGTGTACCCCGGTGGGCAGTCCGGCTGCGGCGGCGGAGTGCGAGGTCGTCATCGACCAACGGTAGCCGCGCCTGCACACCCACCACAAGATGTGTCTGAGACAATTCTGGTGGGTGATGTTTGGTCTGTTTGTCGGTGCCCTCTGTCACAGTGAGGGGTATGGATGCGGTGAGCTTCGCCGATGCGGCGGCCTTCGATGCCTGGTTGGCCGTCAATCACGCACGCCCGGAAGGGGTGTGGATCCGCATGGCGAAGAAAGGGTCGGGGATTGCCTCGCTCACCGAGGACGAAGCCGTCGACGTCGGATTGTGCTGGGGCTGGATCTCCGGGCAGCGCAAGGGCTTCGACGCCGATCACTACCTGCAGAAGTATGTGCCGCGCCGCCCGCGCAGCGCCTGGTCGCAGGTCAATGTGGACAAGGTCGCGCGCCTGAGCGCTGAGGGCCGTATGCGCGCACCGGGATTGGCCGAGGTCGCCGCCGCCCAGGCCGACGGGCGTTGGGCCGCGGCCTATCCCCCGCAATCCTCGTTCACCGTGCCCCCGGATCTGGCGGCCGCACTCGGCGCGAAACCCGGTGCGCGGGTGGCGTTCGAGGCGTTGGACCGGACTCGCCAGTACGCGATCGTGCTCGAGCTGTATCGGGCGGGAAGCCCGAAAACCCGGGCTTCCCGCCTACGCAAGGCCCTCGACGGCCTCGAAACCCGCGGCGAAGACGCTCAGTTGAGTCGTTCGGCCAGCAGCGGTGCCAAGGTGCGCAGCGCCGAGAGATAGTCCTCGCCGAGGATCTGGGGTGCGACGTGGTTCGCGCCCGCGCGCACATGCTCGGCCAGCCGGTCGGCGATCTGTTCGGCGCTGCCGTGGGCGACCACGGCGTCGACGAAGTGGTCACTGCCGGGTTGGGTCAGGTCGGTCTCGTCGAAGCCGAAGCGGCGCAGGTTGTTCACGTAGTTGATCAGGCCCAGATAGAACCCGGCCTTCTCCCGTCCGGCCGCTCGGGCGCGGTCGGCGTCCTCGTCGAGTGCCACCTTGTGTTCGACGGCCAGCAGCGGGTCCGGGCCGAGGATGCCACGCACTTCGGCGGTGTGCTCGGGCACCGTCAGGTACGGCAGTGCACCGGCGCTGCGGTCGCGCGCCAGTTTCGTCACCCGCGGGCCCAGCGCGGCCAGCGCGCGCCCGTGCTGGGGCACACCGTGCGCGTCGAGGACGTCGAGGTAATTGGTCAGTGCGTCATAGGGTTTGGTGTAGACGTCGGTGTGTTCGCGGTGCCCGACCCCGATGCCGAGCAGGAACCGGCCGGGGAACTTGTCCTCGAGCCACAGCCAGGTGTCGGCGGCCGTCTCCGGCTTGGATCCCCAGACGTTGACGATGCTGGTGGCCACGGTGATCGACTCGCTGCCCGCGAGCAACTGCTCGTAGCCTTCCCAGTCCGCCGGTGGCGAACCGCCCAGCCACACCGCGCCGTATCCGAGTTCTTCGAGTTCACGCACCGCTTCGGGGGTGAACTGCGTGTAGAACTGCCATGCACCGAACTTTCCCAGGTGGTCGAATGCCATACCGGCCACCAACAGTTCACGATCGCGAGTCATTCCCCGGCGGCGGTGTCGAATTCGGCGCGGGCGGCCAGCACATCGTCCATGTGACCCTCGGCCCACTGCTGTAGTTGGGACAGTACCGGCAGCAGGGTCTGTCCGAGCGGGGTGAGCGAATAGTCCACGCGCACCGGCACTTGCGCGGTCATGGCGCGGGTGACCAGGCCGTCGCGTTCGAGGATGCGCAGGGTTTGGGTGAGCATCTTGTTGCTGACCGCGGCGACGATCGTGCGGATCTCGCCGTAGCGCAGCGGACCCGGACCGAGCGCGGCCAGGATCAAACACACCCATTTGTCGCTGATGGTGTCGAGCATCTGATGGGTGGGGCAGGCCGCGAGGAAGGCGTTGTATTCGTGTTTGGCCTGTTCGCGGCGTTGTGCGGCGGTGGTGGTCGTCACGGTCTCTACAGCGATGGCGGGCGGGCCGGGCATTCCCGTTCGCGGGCATCGATTTCGGCCCGCGGGCGCGCGCGGGAGTGACCAGGGCACTTTCGGGTGCCTACTGGTCGGGGCCATTGCCCGGTTCTACGGTGAAATCACCCACCGGTGGACCTTCCTTCTCTCCCCTTTCACAGGAGCATTTGTCATGCGTGCTGTTGGTTTCTCCCGTTTCGGCGGGCCGGAGGTCCTCGAGGTGTTCGAGGTGACTGTGCCCGAGCCCGAAGCCGATGAGGTGTTGGTGAAAATCGTTGCCGCGCCGGTCAATCCGGTCGATATCGGGGCTCGGGCCGGGGCGTTCGCGGCGCTGCTGCCGCAGCGTGAGCACTATGTGCCCGGGGTGGAGTTCGCGGGCTATATCGAAGAGGTCGGCAAGCACACTTCGCGTCGTGAGATCGGGCAGCCGGTGATCGGGCTGCTGCCCTGGCTCGAGACCTTCGAGGGCTCCTATGCCGAATATGTGCGGGTCCCGGCCGATCTGGTGGCCGCGGCCCCGAGCGGCGTGGATCTGACCGCGGCGGCGACGTTGCCGCTCAATGGCATCACCGCGGATCTGGCCGTCTCCCAGGCCGGGGCCGCGCCCGGGCGCACGGTGCTCATCACCGGGGCCGCCGGCGGTGTGGGCGGGTATGCGGTGCAGCTGGCGACCGCGCGGGGCGCGCGGGTGATCGCGGTGGCCGGACCCGGCGACGACGAGCTGATCCGATCGCTGGGTGCGAGCGAATTCCTCACGCGCGGAGACGATCTGACGCAGCGTCTGGGCGCGGGCCGGGTCGATGCGGTCATCGATGCGGCGTTGATCGGGGCGGCGCTGCTGCCGGTCGTGCGCGAGGGTGGCGCGTTCGTGGCGCTGTTGCCGCCGGTCGCGCCGCCACCGCAGCGCGGGATCACGGTGACCACCGTGCAGCAGGCTCCCGATGGTGCGCGGCTGGCCGAACTGGTCGACCTGGTCGAGGCGGGCACGTTGAGCCTGCGGGTGGCCGAGACCTACCCGTTGGAGAAGGCCGCCGACGCGCACGCTCGCTTCGAGCGCGGTGGTCTGCGCGGCCGACTCGTGCTGATCCCCTAGGTTCGGCTACGACCTGTGGTCGTGGGCGAATTCGTAGGTGTGAAACACCAAGCCCGCACTCAACTGTCGGGTGTCGACCAGATGCAGCGGCGTGCGCTCGCTGCTCTGGTCGAACAGGCGCAGCCCGGTCCCGACCGCGATCGGGAACACGACCAGGCGCAGTTCATCGGCCAGATTCTCTGCGATCAGGGTGCGTGCGAGCTGGTAGCTGCCGTAGACGAGGATTTCCCCGTCGATTCTGCGCTTCAGCTCCGAGATCTCTTTGGCCGCATCACCGTTGAGGACGGTGGTGTTGTGCCAGCGCGGCTGTTGGAGAGTCGAGGACACGACGTATTTGGGCAGGCTGTTCATGCGTTCGGCCCAGTCGTGGCTGACGCGGGCTCCGAATTGCGGGGTGCGGGATTCGAACCACTCGCTGCTGCGTCGGCCCAGCAGCAGTGCCTCGGCGGCGAGTGCTTCCTGGGTTTCGCGGGCGGCCCAGGCCGCGAGGTCGGCGGGTGTGGCGGCTTGGTGGAACCAGCCGCCGTGCTCGAATCCTTCCGCGCCGTCGGGGTCTTGGACCACGCCATCGACGGTGGTGTTCGAGGTGATGACGATCTTTCCCATTTTTCGTGCTCCTTCGACGAGGTTGTCGGTCAGCACCGAGATAGACGTCGCGGCATCGGGAAAGGGGGCGCGCCCCCTTCGCGCCCGAGTCGACGTCCATACAGGATGGAATGGGACACGAGGAACGGGGTGGCGGGAGTGACAGTGGCGCGCACGGACCTGATCTCGCGGGCGCGAGACGGTGACGGCGAGGCGTTTCGGGCCTTGACCGAGCCGCATCGACGCGAGTTGCAGGTGCACTGTTATCGGATGCTCGGGTCGTTTCAGGATGCCGAGGACGCGCTGCAGGACACGATGGTGGCCGCGTGGCGGGGCCTGGACGGATTCGACGGGCGTGCCTCGGTGCGCACCTGGCTGTATCGCATCGCCACCAATCGGTGTCTGGATGTGTTGCGGGCCGCGCGCCGCCGACCCGCCAAGGCGTGGGATGTCGCGGGTGTCGACCTGCCCGAACCCAGCGGGCTCGGGGAAATCCCATGGCTCGAGCCCTATCCCGACGCGCTGTTGGACGGGGCGATCAGTGTGCCGTTGGGGCCGGAGGCGCGCTATGAGCAAACCGAATCGATTTCCCTGGCCTTCGTGACCGCCCTGCAGATCCTGCCGCCGCGCCAGCTCGCCGTGCTGATCCTGCGTGACGTGCTCGGCTTTCACGCCAACGAAGTGGCCGAAATGCTCGACACGACGGTCGAATCGGTGAAGAGCGCGCTCAAACGGGCGCGGGCGGGCATGGCTCAGCGGCTACCGATGCGCGCTGAGCGCGACCAGCCGGGTGACTCGACGGCCGAAGAGGCGATCGTGGCGAAGTTCGTCAGCGCCTACGAATCCGCCGATATCGACGCACTGGTGGCCTTGTTCACCGATGACGTGTTCATGTCGATGCCACCGATCCCCCTGGAATACCGGGGCCGCGACGCCGTGGCCCGGTTCTTCACCATGGTTTTCGACTCGGCACGCCGATTCGAGCTGATACCGACCCGCGCGAATGGCCAACCGGCCTTCGGGATCTACCGCTACCCCAGCCTCGGCAGCCACGGATCGGGCCTGTTCGTCCTGGCCGTCACCAGTGAGGGGATAGCCGCCATGACGCGCTTCGACAGCACGGTTCTGCCCGCATTCGGTCTGCCGCAATCGCTTCCGCAGGCCGAGTAATCACTCTCAGGCCGCCTCGGTGCGCCCTTGGCTGCGGAATCGTCCCGGTGCCACCCCGAATTCGCGTTTGAACGCCTTGGCGAACGCGTATTCGGAGGTGTACCCGGCCTTTTCGGCGACCACCCGCAGCAGCACGTCGGTGTCGCGCAGCAGCCGCGCCGCGCACGTCATGCGCCACCAGGTCAGGTAGGTCAGCGGCCCGGTACCCAGGGTGGCGGTGAACCGCTGCGCGAACACCGACCGCGACAGTCCAGCCCGCGCGGCCAGCGACCCCACCGTCCACGGTGCGCCCGGTTCGGCGTGCATGGCCGCTAGCGCGGCATGAATGGCCGGATCCCGCAGCGCGGCAACCCATCCAGAGTCGGCCGGATGCGCCTCGTGCCAGGCGCGCAACATGAACAGCAACAACACCTCCAGCAGCGGCGCGATCGCCCCGGACCCGTCCCGGGTGTCGACCTCGTGGCCCAGCAGATCGATCGCGGCACGCAGCGGCGAATACTGTCCGACGCGAGCGGGCAGATGGATCACATCGGGCAGCTCGGCCACCGCGGGATGCTCGCGGGCGGAGTCCAAAGAGTATGCGCCGCACAGCAACACCGTCTCGGCCCCGATCTCGCCGGTCGCGTGTGCGCCGCCCGGGCTGTCGGCGATGGCGTGTCCGCGACTGCGCGGCAGGAACGTCACATCACCGACCTGCAGGTGCACTGGTTCGCCCGCATCGGGCAGCAGCCAGCACGAACCCTGCAGCACCACATGGAAACCGGCACTGTTGCCCGCCGCGGGGAAGTGCGTGCGCCAGGGCGCGCGGGCGACGGTGCGATTGGAGTGCGGGACACCGGTGCGCATGGCCGCGACCGCGTCGCTGAGAACATCCACCACCTCACCGTACCCTCGCCGCCCACCGGCCCGGACGATCGGACATCGGGACCGGAGTATCGAGCATGGATCGTCCTGGGAGCCGCTCATAGCGTGAGACACGGGCCGATTCCCGGCCGACTACCTACCCAGTGGAGTTGTCTCCCATGCGTATTGCCGTTCACGGCGCGAGCGGTTTCACCGGCTCCCTCATCGTCACCGAACTCGTGCGTCGCGGCCTGACTCCGGTGCTCGTCGGCCGCGACGCCGACCGCCTGCACCGGGTCGCCGAGCGGGCGGGCCGCCCCGACGCCGAGGTGCGGGTGGCCGCCCTCGACGATATCGACGCCCTCGCAACCGCTTTCGCCGACACCGACGTGGTCATCAATGCCGCCGGACCGTTCACCCTGTGGGGCGAGCCGGTCGTGCGCGCCGCCATCACCGCCGGTCGCCCCTACCTCGACACCACCGGTGAGCCCGCCTATCTGCACAAGATCCTGTCCACCTACGACGAACCGGCGAAAAGGGCTGGTGTCGCGGTGGTTCCGGCCGTCACCGATGACGGCGTGCCCGGGGATCTGATCGCCGCGCTCACCGCCGCCCACCTGCACGCCCCGATCCAGGAGGTGGTGATCGCCGACCTGCGCCGCCCGGGCGCGGCCTCGCGCGGCACCGGTCGTTCGATGGCCGCCATCATGGTCCTCGACCAGGTCGAATACCGCGACCGCGCATGGCAATCGGTGCGGTTGCCGGACACCACACTCACCGAGCCCGGCGAACCCGACCCGGTGCCGGTGAGCGCCCTGGCCCTGCCGGGGGTGTACACGATCCCCCGCCACGTGGAAACCCCGCACGTGCGCGGGGTGATCCGCGGTGAGGCCGCGGCCCTGTTCGCCTCGCTGACCGCCGAAGTGGCCGAAACCCTGCCGGAAATCCCGGATTCCGACGTACTGGCGGCATCGAAGTGGTTGATGCTGGCCGAGGCCACCGCCGTCGACGGTCGCCGCGCCCGCGGCTGGGTCACCGGTTTCGACCCCTACGGCTCGACCGCGGTCATCGCCGTAGAGGCCGCCCGCCGCCTCGCCACCGACGGCGCCCCCGCCGGAACCTTGGCCCCGGCACAGGCTTTCGACCCGGCCAGCTTCCTCGACCACCTCGCCACCACCGGCGTGAAATGGCAGGTCGAGGAGCTCCCCGCACGAAACTAGTGGCCCGCGTCGACCTTCGGGAAGGTGTCGGTCACCAGCGTCAGCAGAGCGTCGGCGAGCAGGTGGTGCACCTGCTCGCGGGTCAGGCTGCCGCGCACGATCCATTCGCGCCCGGCGGCCTTGACCAGTCCGCCGTAGCAGCGCACCAGCGCCCGCAATTCGCCCGAGTGCAGCGAATCCGACAGCCCCATCATGGTGACCATGCGGTCGGCGGCGGCGTAATCGGCCTCGTCGAGGATGCGCTGCACTTCCGGATCGTCGCCCACACCCTCGTGCCCGGTGACCTTGACCCAGGTCGACCCGTGTTCGGAGATGGTGTCCAGCAGCCAGGACACGCTGGCGTCCACCCGATCCCGGGTCGATCCGTCGGGCACGACCATCTTCTCCGGCCGCGGCAGGGTCACCATGCGGCGTACCACCGCCAGATACAGGTCGCGCTTGTTGCCGAAGTAGTGGTTGATCAACCCGCGCGCCACCCCGGCCCGCTGGGCGAGCTCGGCGGTCGACACCGCCGCGTAGGGGCGTTCGCCGAACATGTCGATCGCGCAGGACAGGATCTGCGCGCGACGTTCGTCGGGTTCGAGCCGACGCCGACGCGACGGGGCGTCCGCGGTGTCCTCGGACACGCTCGGCTCGATGGTGGTCTCGATATCAGAGTGAGCGGGCAATGAGATCCTTCATCACCTCGTTGGCTCCCGCGAGGATTCGCAGGACCCGAGCGCCGGTGTACAGCTGGGAGATCGGGTATTCGGTCATGTATCCATAGCCGCCGAAGAACTGCAGGCAGCGATCCACCACATTACCGAGCTGATCGGTCAACCAGTATTTCGACATGGCCGCGGTGGGGATATCGAGCTCCCCGCGCAGGTGTTTGGTGATGCAGTCGTCGAGGAACACCCGCCCGACCTTGGCGACGGTCGCGCACTCGGCCAGCTCGAAGCGCGTGTTCTGCATGGCGAACAGCGGTTTGCCGAACGCTTCGCGGCCCTTGGTGTAGTCGATGGTCAACTGCACGGCCTTCTCGGTCATGGCGACCGCCAGAATCGCGGTCACCAGGCGTTCCTGGGCCAGCATCTGCATCATCTGATAGAAGCCCTGGCCCTCGACCCCGCCCAACAGGTTGGCCGCGGGCACCCGCAGTCCGTCGAAGAACAGCTCCGCGGTGTCCTGGGCCTTGCCGCCGATCTTGGACAGGATGCGGCCGCGCTTGAACCCGGGCACGTCGTCGCCGACCTCGGCGAAGATCAGCGACACACCGGCCGCGCCCTGGGTGGGGTCGGTCTTGGCGGCGATGATGATGCCGTCGCACAGCCAGCCGTTGGAGATGAAGATCTTCGAGCCGGTGATGACGTACTCGTCGCCCTCGCGCACCGCGCGGGTCTTGATGTTTTGCAGATCCGATCCGGTGCCCGGCTCGGTCATGCCGATCGAGAGCACCATCTCACCCGAGGCCGCCTTGGGCAGCACCCGCTGCTTGAGCTCCTCGGAGCCGAAGTGGTGAATGTAGGGCGCGATGATCGAGGAGTGCACCGACATGCCCAGTGAGCCGTCCCCGGCGTGGGTCTGGGCCTCGATAATGGCCGCCTCGTGGGCGAAAGTGCCGCCGCCACCGCCGTATTCGGTGGGGATGGCCGCGCACAGCAGGCCCAGTTCCCCGGCGCGGTTGTAGAGCTTGCGGTCCGGGTGGCCCTGGGCGATGAACTTCTCGGTGTGCGGGATCACCTCCTTCTCGAAGAAGGTGGTGGCCAGTCCTCGTACCGCCTCGACCTCGTCGTCGCTCCATGCGGGGCGTGCCATGGTGTGTTCCTTCGCTTGCCTTCGGGGTGCGCCGCAGCGCCTCGCCCCTCAGCGTGCACGGCTATTGGCGAAGTGTCAACAATGCGTCAATGGTCGGTCGACCGGGACCGACCCACCTCGGCGAACGCCGTGAAGATCGGCGTGTCCGCATCCGCCTCGATGCCCTGACGCCGCAGGAACCCATCGATCAGACCCCACACCAACTCCGTGGCCTGCCCCACGAACTCCGCGGTCTGCTCCGCCGACGGGGTATCGGAATCCGCGAGCCACAGATCGGTCATCGACACCACCGACCCGATCAACGCCCGCGACAGATAATCCAACCCCGCCGTCTCCAGGGGCACCGCCTCGGCCACCGACCGCGCCAACTTCTCCAACCGCCGCGCCGCCTCCCGACCCAGATCCAGTTGCAGCACACCGGCACCCGACTGCTGCACCACCGGCGCCTGCCCCAGATACCGGAACACATTAGGATGCTCCAGAATCCCGGCCGCGTACTCGGAGAAGATGCGCCGCAACGCCGTTCGCGGCGGCTGCAACAGCAACGTCATATCCGCGCCCGCCGCCGCGAACGCCTGCCGAGACATCCGCGCCGCGATCTCGGTGAACAGATCCCCCTTGTCCGCGAACTGCCGATACAACCGCGGCTTGGTGATCCGCGCCTCCCGCGCGATGTCCTCCATGCTCGGACGCGGACCCGCACGATCGATCACCCGAATCGCCGCGTCCACGATGTCCTCGCGGGTCACCGCCGCCGCACCGGCACTGCTCCGAACCACCTGCGCAGCATACACGTACCTTCGGTACGGCAGGTAGGTTGCTGTATTCCGGGCTTGATTTCCGACATAACGTACTGCCAGTATCGATGACTGTACCGGCAGTACGCACAACCGGAAAGACGACGATGTCCCACGCAGCAGACCAACTCCGCGACACCCTGCGCGCACCCCTACCCGAGGCCTTCGACCAGCTCACCGACACCGACCTGGCCGACCTCGACCGCCTCCTGCGCGAAGCCCTCACCCGCCGCGGCCACCACCTCGACGCCGCCATCACCAACTCCCTCGACATCGTCCCGCGCCTCATGCGCCCCGCCATCAAGAAAGCACTCGGACTATGAGCGACCACCTCACCGCCGTCGCCGAAACCACCAAACTCGCACGCGTCCTGGGCATTACCGACCCCACCGAGTTGGACTTCCTCGTCGACCTGCCACCCGCCGCCATTCGCGCATACCGCGAACGCGTCACCGACCGACTCTTCGACCGAGACACCAAGCGACTCAAGGGAATCGCGGCCGCCAGCAAAATCGTGCCCGTCGCCCTCAGCGCCAAAATGGCCGAACGCGCCTTCGGACCGGTTCTGTGCGCCGCCGTCGCCAGCGCCGTCGAACCCCAACGCGCCGTCGAGATCGCCAAGAACCTCTCCCCCGCCTTCCTGGCCGAATGCGCCGTCCAACTCGACCCGCGCCGCACCGCCGACATCATCGCCGCCGTCCCACCCACCATGGTCACCGACGTTGCGCGCGAACTGCTTTCCCGCGGCGACCACATCACCATGGGCCGCTTCGTCCACGTCGTCCCCGAACCCGCCCTGCGCGCGGCCGCACCCGTCATGAGCGACCCCGACCTGCTGCGCATCGGCTTCCTACTCGAGGACAAATCCGCCATCGACAACGTCCTGCACATCGTCGCCGACCGCGTCGCCGGAATCATCCGCTCCGCCTACGACCAGAACATGTGGGCCGAAGGCATCGACCTGCTCGACTCCATCGCACCCCACAACCGCGCCTGGATCGGCGACATCACCGCCGGACTCGGCGGCGACGTCCTCGACGCCCTCATCACCGCCGTCGCCGAACTCGACGCCTGGGCCACCCTGCTGCCCATCACCAGCGCCATGAGCGAACACAACCTGCGCCTGTTCGCCGAACGACCCGTCGTCCACGACGAAACCATCCTCGCCGCCATCATGGACGCCGCCCTCGACGGCGGCCAATGGGTCAACCTGCTACCCCTCGCCTCCCACCTGCCCACCGAACAACTCGCCTTCATCGCCACCCGCGTCGCCGACCAGACCGACGAACGGCTGCGCGAACTCATCGACCAGGCCCACACCGCCGGACTCTGGTCCGCCCTGATCCCCCTCGCCCAGGCCCTGGAACCCCAGGCCCGCGCCCGCGTCGCCGAGCGCGCCCGCGAACTCGGACTCGACGACGACGCGGGCGAACTCGAGCTCCTCGCGGCACTTTGAGACAATTGCTCGTCCACCACCCCCGCACGAAGGATCACCCCAGCTTCCGATGGCCGAGCAGACCACCCAGGCAGCACCCACCGACGCACCGGCCATCGACCCCGACGAGCTGGCCATCTGCCTGCGCGTCCTCGAACAGGCCGGACAGCTCGACAAGGAGCACCCGGACTCGGTCACCGTGCAACGCGCCGTCGGCCACATGTTCAAGAAGTTCAAGCGCAACAAGCGCATTGCCGCCCGCGACGCCGTCGCCACCGCCGACAAGCAGGTGGTGGCGGCCACCGCCACCGGCTCACCCAACCGGATCGACGACGAAACCGCCGGAATCCTGATCAGCTCGCCCACCACCGGGGCCAGCGCCGGAACCCTGCTCAAACCGCGCCCCTGCTACATATGCAAACAGCGCTATACCCGCGTCGACGCCTTCTACCACCAGCTCTGCCCCGACTGCGCCGCCAAGAGCCACGCCAAACGCGACGCCGCCACCGACCTCACCGGCCGCCGCGCCCTACTCACCGGCGGCCGCGCCAAGATCGGCATGTACATCGCCCTACGCCTGCTACGCGACGGGGCACACCTGACCATCACCACCCGCTTCCCCAACGACGCCATCCGCCGCTTCACCGCCCAACCCGACAGCGCCGACTGGCTCCACCGCCTCCGCATCGTCGGTATCGACCTGCGCGACCCGGCCCAGGTCGTCGCCCTCGCCGATGACGTTGCCGCACAAGGCACCCTCGACATCCTCATCAACAACGCCGCCCAAACCGTACGCCGCAGCGCCGGGGCCTACAGCGCCCTCGTCGAGGCCGAGAACGGACCGCTGCCCGCGGGCGAACTACCCGACGTGGTCACCTTCGGCAAGACCATGCAGGCCCACCCGACCGCGCTCACCGCCTCGCTCACCCCGGGCCTCACCGCGGCCGACATCACCGACCTGGCCCTGGTCGCCGGATCGGCCACCCCCGAACGCATTTCGCAGGGCGTCGCCATCGACGCGGGCGGCCTGGTCCCCGACCTCGCCCACACCAACAGCTGGGTGCAGAACGTCGGCGAGGTCGACGCCACCGAACTCCTCGAAGTGCAGCTGTGCAACTCGGTCGCGCCATTCATCCTCATCTCGCGCCTGCGCCCGGCCATGGCCGCCGCACCCGCCCGCCGCAAATACGTCGTGAACGTCTCGGCCATGGAAGGCGTCTTCGCCCGCGGCTACAAGGGCCCCGGCCACCCCCACACCAATATGGCCAAGGCCGCGCTGAACATGTTGACCCGCACCAGCGCCCGCGAAATGTTCGAGACCGACAACATCCTCATGACCGCCGTGGACACCGGCTGGATCACCGACGAACGCCCGCACTACACCAAGATCCGCCTCGCCGAGGAAGGCTTCCACGCGCCCCTCGACCTGGTCGACGGCGCGGCCCGGGTGTACGACCCGATCGTCCGCGGCGAAGCGGGCGAAGACCTCTTCGGCTGCTTCCTCAAGGACTACGAACCCTCCAATTG
The DNA here is from genome assembly GCF_035818795.1 of Nocardia sp. CDC160. NCBI lineage: Bacteria > Bacillati > Actinomycetota > Actinomycetes > Mycobacteriales > Nocardiaceae > Nocardia > Nocardia sp. CDC160. The sequence goes on from NZ_JAYKYT010000004.1 coordinate 590,280, forward strand.
GTAACCATCCCAACGAGACCGGCCCCCTCCTCTCTGAGCTGCTTTTGAGGTGAGGGGGTCGGGTCGTAATGATGTCTGAAAAAGGTGATTAATGTTTAGATGCGCATATTTCCGTAACGGTATGTTTGTTTCAGCTATCTACCCCGGACCCACTGCTCAGGGCCATAATCGACCCACCCTGCCTCGACGAGAACCCGGCGGAATCTCATGAGTGGACGATCCTTCGCCTCGACGCTGCGTGAGCGGCTCCCCTTCCTGCGCTGGTCGGTGCTCCGATTCGCGCTGGGCGGGCGGACTTTCGTGAAGACGGGGCAGGTGGGCGACGGTCGGGAGCGGGTGGCCCGCGATTTCGTGCTGGCCCTCTCCCCCACCGGCGACCCGGACGCCGTGCTCGCGGCCTTGGACGACTTCGCGCGCAATCACAGCCTGCTGGTCAATGTCGGGGACGAGAAGGGGCTGATTCTCGATGCGGCACTGCGGAAGGCGGCACCCGGGCTGCTGCTCGAGCTCGGCGGCTACTGCGGGTACAGCGCGATCCGCACGGCGCGGTTGTTGGGCGCGGACGCCCGGCTGGTGTCGGTGGAGATGAATCCCGAGAATGCCGAGATCGCCCGCACGCTGCTGGCCCACGCCGGGTTGGCCGATCGGGTCAGCGTGGTCGTCGGGACCATCGGCGATGGCGGGGATACCGTCAAGCGGCTGATCGAGGAGCATGGATTCGGGCCCGGCGCAGTGGATTTCGTGTTCTTGGACCACGACAAGAGCGCGTATCTGCCCGACTTGAAGACCATTCTGGAGGCGGGCTGGCTGCATCCGGGCAGCGTGGTGGTCGCCGATAATGTCGGGATTCCCGGCGCGCCCGACTACCGGCGCTATATGAGGGAGTCCGAGGGCACGAGCTGGCGCACCGTCGAGCACCACACCCACACCGAGTACCAATCGCTGCTGAAGGATCTTGTCCTGGAATCGGAATACCTGGGCTGATCGCTCCTATTCTGGGTGCATGGGCTACCGGCTTCTCGCCGATGCGACCGCGGTCGTGCACTTTCTGTTCGTGGCCTATGTCGTGCTGGGCGGGTTCATCGCGTGGCGGTGGCCGCGGACCATCTGGCTGCACGTGCTGGCCTTCGCCTGGGGCTTCAGCACGGTCCTGTTCAAATTCGAGTGCCCGCTGACCGATCTGGAGAACTGGGCACGGCATCGCGCGGGTGAGGCGGGGCTGCCGTCGAGCGGGTTCATCGATCACTACATCACGGGGGTGCTGTATCCGCGCAGTGCGCTGGAGGAAGTCCGGGTGCTCGTTGTGATCTGTGTCGTCGTGTCGTGGGTGGGTCTCTACATGTTGTCCCGGCGGCGGGCGGTCACGCAGCGGTCTTGATCGCGCGGATCGGCGTGGTCAACGCCGTCGTGAGCGCGGCCACGGTCAGGATCAGCAGTACCAGAAGCGATTTCGCCGCGTCGCCGAATGCGAAGCCGGAGGCGTCGATGGTCGGTTGCAGGGCGGTGGTGGGCAGGTACGGCTGGATCTTGGGAACCGTCGAGATCAGCAGGCAGAGCACGTAGATCCCGGCGGTGACGCCAGCCGCCGCGCCCGCCGAGCCGAGTCGGGCGGCCAGGGCCGCCGCGAACACGGCGAACAGGACCACCGCGAGTGCCTGCACCGCAAGCGAACCCGCTCCGGACGCCAACGGGAACGATCCGAACAGGGCCCAGCATTCGTAGAGTGAGACCGCGGCCCCGACCAGTGCCGCCACGGCTATCAGACCGGCCGCGACCAGAATTCGCGGCAGGAACAGGCGTACGGGCGAGACTTCCCGGCTGAGGTAGTAGATGCCGATCGGCTCGGTATTGCGCAGTGCGCACGTTTGCGCGGCGAGCACCATGGCCACGGCTGCCGCCAGCAGGCCCGTGTTCTTCACGTACTGTTGCAATCCATCTCGCCAGTCGGGCTGTCGAAGCAGTTGGATATCGCCGGACCGCCCGATGAGCTCCGGCAGGTACTTCGCGCCCAGCAGCGAGACGAAGCCGAACAGCGCGAAGGCGGCCACCAGCGCGATCAGACGCCGGGTACGCAGCCACCGATACCATTCGACGCGGAACACGGTGCGGTTCATGCCTTCTCCCCTATCGCGGTGAAGAACGCGTCGGTCAGACTCGGCCGGGTCAGCCGGATATCGGCGATCTCGCCACTGTGCGCGGCGGCGTCGGCGAGGGCCGGGCCCCACGCGGCCGGTTCGGCCTCGACGATCCGACCGCCGTTCATGGCGATCCGCAGGGTCGGCGCACCGGCGTGCAGGTCCAGGAATTCGGCTGTCGGACCGGCGAATACCGTGCGCCCGCGATGGAGGACCAGCAGCCGGTCGGCGAGATCCTCGACATCGGCGAGCAGGTGACTGGAGAACACGACGGTCATCCGGCCGCCCAGGTCCCGGATCAGCGCCAGCACGGCGGCCCGGCCTTCGGGATCCAGGGCGCTGGTGGGTTCGTCGAGTATGAGCACCTCGGGTGCGCGCACCAGTGCGGCCGCGATGCCCAAGCGCTGCAACATGCCCCGGGAGAATCCCCCGGTGCGGCGATGGGCGTGCCGCTGGAGATCCACTGCCTCGAGCGTGGCGTCAACAGACCACGCGCTCGTCGGCCGGGCCGGTCCGATGGCCCGCGACTGTTCGAGCACCTCCCGCGCCGTGAGCCAGGGCTCGAAACCCGGTGTGTCCGGACAATATCCGAGGGCATCCAGCCCGATGGGTACGCGCACGCTGCCCGCGCTGACCGGTTGCAAGCCCAGCACGGTTCGGATCAGGGTGGTCTTGCCCGCGCCATTGAGCCCGATCAGTCCGATGACCCCGGGTCCATCGACGCTCCAGCCGACGCCGTCCAGCGCCGTGAAGTCGCCGAAACGCACCGAGACATCGTGGACTTCTAGGTAGTGCTCAGCCACGGTCGGCGACACCGTCCCGGCCGACCACCAGGTAGATGATCCCGCCGAGCGGAATGCTGATCAGGCAGATGATCGCCCACACCCACTTCGGCAGGTATTTGACGCGGGCGCGACTCAGGTCGTACCAGCAGAACCCGACGAAAGCCAGCCCCACCACGATCAGCGGTATCAGCGCGGCGACGGGAATGTTCGACACTGCGGTTCCTCTCCTCGTCCCACCCCCATTCCATTGTTCTCACTATCGTGAACATTATCAATAGTGAGATCAAAGCTGCTACGGTCGACACCGTGGATTCCGTCGAACTGCTGCTGCACCCGGTTCGGCTCCGGATCGTGCAGGCCTTCCTGGGCGAACGGACCCTGACGACCGCCGAGCTCAATGCCGAACTCGACGACGTCCCACCGGGCAGCCTCTACCGGCATATCGCCCGGTTGGTGAATGCCGAGGTGCTCGAGGTCGTCGCCGAGCGTCGCGTGCGCGGCACGGTCGAACGGACCTATCGGCTGCGCCAGGCCGCGGCGCGGGTCGATCACGAGGCCCTGGCCGCCATGAGCACCGAGGAGCAGCGCCGCGCCTTCATGGCCTATGTGGCCGGACTCGTGGGCGATTTCGACCGCTACCTCACGCGCGACGATATCGACTATGTCCGCGACGGCGTCGGCTACCGGATGATCGGATTGTGGCTCGACGACGCCGAATTCGCCGACTTCGTGGGAAAGCTGGGGCAAGCGGTCGCGCCGTTCCTCGACAACGGCCCCGCCCCGGGGCGCACGCTGCGGCTCCTGCGCACCGTCATCCTTCCCGCTGATCGCGCCTCGGAGCATCCGAGCTGATCGACCCGGGGCGTCCGGGCGTCAGCTCGAGCGGCCCGGCACCGCCGACAGGGTCCGCGTGATCAAATCGACCAGGGCGGGCTGGTTTTCGGGCAGGTCGAGGTAGAAGTGACCGCCGTCGAAGGTGGCCAGCTCGAAATCCGCGGCGGTGTAGGCACGCCACCGCTCGGCCTGTTCGGCGGTCGTGGTCGGGTCGGCATTGCTCACCAGCGCGGTGATCGAGGTGTGTAAGGGCTCGCCGGGTCGATGCCGGTACGTCTCGACGGCGCGGTAGTCGTTGCGCAGGGCGGGCAGGACCAATTCGGCCAGGCTCGGTTCGTCGCGCAGGATGCGCACGGATTCCGGGTCGTTGGACAACAGTTCGAGCTGGGCGATGAGGCCCTCGTCGGGGCCCGCGTGCAGGCGACCGGTCTCCTCGAAATCCGGTGCGGGACGCCCCGACACGAACAGATGCGACACCGCGCGCCCGCCCGCCTCCACCCGCCGTGCCGTCTCGTAGGCGACGATCGCGCCCATGCTGTGCCCGAAGATGGCCGGGCGCACATCCTTCGGCCAGGCCAGCAGGTCCGCGGCGATGCGGTCGGCCAGTTCGGTGAGCTCCGGGACGAGGGCGTCGCCGAGGCGGTCCTGCCGCCCCGGGTACTGGACCCCGAATACCGCTGTGCCCGAGCCGAATCGTTGGGCCAGGGCTCGATAGGCGGTGACCGAGCCGCCGCCGGGCGGGAAGCACACCAGCACGGTGCGCGGGTTCGGATCGGACTTCAGTTCTCGCAGCCAGGTGGTTCCGGTGGGATCGGTGACAGTCACCCGAACGAGTATGCCGTGAGAATCGCCACGGCGGTGCCGCCCGGTCCCGGCGATACAGTCGGACGGTGGCTACCTATGACGAGCTGGTCCGCGCGTACGAAGCCGGTGTCGGGGTCGACGGGACACCGTTGCCGCCGGTCGATCCGGGCACGAATCTGGCTGCGACACTGCCGGTTTGGGCCTTGGCGGGCGGGGCGGTCGCGGCCTTCGCCACCGCCGCCGACCGCTGGCGCGAGACGATCGGGCTCGAACCGCTGCACAGCGTCATCGATCCGGGCCGCGTCGCCGCCGCGTTTTCCAGCGAGCGCCTGTTCCGAATCGACGGTGAGCGGCCGCATATCTTCGCAGAGTTGTCCGGATTCTTTCGCGCTGCGGACGCATGGGTGCGCACGCACGCCAACTATTCGCACCACCGCGACCGCCTGCTGATGGCCCTCGCGCTGCCCGCCACCGCGAGCCGGGCGGATTTCGTCCGCCGCGTCGCGACATTGAGCGCCACCGATATCGAACAGCGCGCGGCCGAGCACGGGGCCCTCGCGGTGCGGGTCCGTTCGGAGCGGGAGTGGGCCGACAGCCCGCAGGGCAAGGCGGCGGCGTCGGGTCCCCTCGTCGCCCTCGAACCGCGCGCGGATCGGGGCGCAGTCGAATCCCCCACGGCGGCAACACGGCTGCTGCCGTTGCGCGGTCTGCGCGTGCTGGATCTGACGCGGGTGATCGCCGGACCCGTGGCGACGCGGGCATTGGCCCTGCTCGGAGCCGATGTGCTGCGCATCGACCCGCCGTTCCTGCCCGAGATCGGATGGCAGTTCCTGGACACCTGCCAGGGGAAGCGGAGCACTGTAGCCGATTTGCGTACCGAGCTTCCCGTTTTTCGCGAATTGATCAGCAATGCGGACATAATCATCTCTGGTTACCGACCGGGCAGATTGGAACGGCTCGGCGTGCGGCCCGGGGAAATGCGGCCGGGAATTGTCTACGGCCGAGTTTCGGCGTGGGGCGAAACGGGTCCTTGGGGCGATCGGCGCGGTTTCGACAGCATCGTGCAAGCAGCTTCGGGAATTTCGCTCATCGAAGGCACACAAGGTAATTCGCCTGGCGAACCATCTGTTGGCGCGCTGCCCGCGCAGGCGCTCGACCATGCCAGCGGCTACCTGCTCGCCGCGGGCGTGCTCGACGCGCTGCGCGCCCGGCGAGCCGACGGACGCGGCCGCGATGTCCGAGTCGCCCTGGCCCGTACGGCATCCTGGCTGCTCGCGGCGTCGGGTCGAACCCCAGAACACGATCCCGCGGCGGATCCCGATCCCCGGTATGGCGTCAGGCATGGCGCGGTGACCACCGCGGGGCCCGCACTGACCGAGTATCCGGACTACCCTTGGCCCGCTCGGGATTACGGAATGGACACAACCGAGTGGAAAGACCGACCGTACGGTTCATAGCTCGACCGTATGTATACAACCTGATGCACGTACACCCGCAATTGCATTCGCGAATTAGGCGAATTCCCTTGCAATTGAAGCCTTTCGACACGCCGTACTTGTCCCCCGCGTGACGTTAATAAATGAGACCCTGAAACCGACACCTATATTGTCGACCCCTATGTCGACATGTGGATGGAGGACGTCACCGTGGACACACCTACTCCCTTGCTCACCGCTGCCGATGGCGCCGGTACGGCGGTAGGGAGAAGGGAATGGGCCGGTTTGGCGGTGCTGGCGCTGGCCTGCCTGGTGTATTCGATGGACCTCACCGTCCTGCACCTGGCGGTACCCCAGATCAGCGAGATCCTGCGCCCCACCAGCTCCCAATTGCTCTGGATCATCGACGTTTACGGGTTTCTGGTGGCGGGTCTGCTGCTGACCATGGGGACCATCGGTGACCGCATCGGACGCCGACGACTCTTGATGGTCGGGGCCGCCGCCTTCGCCGCGGTCTCGGTGATCGCGGCCTTCGCGCCCTCGGCCCCCGTGCTGATCGGCTGCCGCGCACTGCTGGGCGTGGCCGGGGCCACCCTCGCGCCCTCGACACTCTCGTTGATCTTCACCATGTTTCGTAACGCGAATCAGCGATCGGTCGCGGTCGGGGTGTGGGTCGGCGCCTACTCGGTCGGCGGCTCGATCGGCCCGCTGGCGGGCGGCATCATGCTCGAACACTTCTGGTGGGGTTCGGTTTTCCTGCTGGCCGTGCCGGTCATGCTGCTGCTGATCGTGCTCGCCCCGAAAGTGCTGCCCGAATACCGCGATCCGGACGCGGGGCGACTGGATCTGATCAGCGCGGCGCTGTGCACCTGCGCGGTGCTGCTGGTGGTCTTCGGCATGAAGAAGGCGGCTCAGGACGGGCCCGGACCGGCCGCCATGTCGGCCCTGATGGTGGGTATCGCGATCGGCGCGGTCTTCGTCAAGCGCCAGCTCAATACCGACGAGCCCATGCTGGATCTGCGGTTGTTCCGGCTGGGCAGCTTCCGGACCGCGCTCACCATCAATATGGTCGCGATCTTCGTGGCCTTCGGGTACGCGCTGTTCGTGGGGCAGTATTTCCAACTGGTGCTGGGCATGTCGCCGCTGCGCGCCGGAATCGCCACCATCCCCGCCGGGCTCGGATTCATGATCGGCTCCCAGGTGGGCCCGCGCATCATGAAATTCGTCCGACCCGCGTACATGATCGGCATCGGCATGGCCATGGCGGCGGCGGGCCTGCTGCTGCTCACCCGGATCACGGCGACCGGAGGTGTAGAACTCACCATCGCGGCCTCGCTGCTGGTGTCCTTCGGTCTCGCACCGGTTTTCGGGATCACCACCGAACTCATCGTGGGCACCGCGCCCCCGGAGCAGGCCGGGGCGGCCTCGGGGCTCTCCGAGACGGGGGCCGAATTCGGTGGCGCGCTGGGGATCTCGATCCTCGGCAGCATCAGCATCGCGATCTACCGCAGCCAGCTCAATGCCACGCTGCCCTACGGGCTGGAGGGCAACGACGCGAACGCGGCGCGCGACACTCTCGGCGCGGCAATGGAAGTCGCGCGGACCCTGCCGGACAAGGTGGGCAATGCGGTGGCCCTCGCGGCCAAGCACGCGTTTCTCACCGGCATGCATTTGACCGCGGCCATTGCCGCCGGGGCCGCGCTGCTGCTGGCGGTCATCGCCATGACCCGACTGCGGCATGTGCCGCCGGGCTAGGTGGCGACTACTTGCCGCGCATCGCCTCGACGGCGGTGCGCAGGGAATCACCGTCCAGCAGTTCGGCATCGGGGGCGACCAGCTTCTGTATAGCCAGTCCCTGAAAGAGCAGGAACAACAGCTGGGCCACCGCCGACGCCTGTTCCTCGCTCAATTCCGGGTGCGCCGCGCGCAGGCTGGTGGCGATATCGCGGTGCGCCACCGCGCTCGCCTGCACCATGAAGGCCTGGCGTTCCGGATCACGGGCGATCTGAATGCCGTTCTCGGTGCTCAGCAGCAAGCCATCGCGATTGCGCTGCGCGACCTCGACGAAACCGTTCCAGATACCGGCCAGCGACTCCCACAGGGACGTGCCCTCCCCCGCCTCGCGGATGGCCGCCTCCATGTCGTCACCGATCCGGGTGCCGATACCGATGGTGATGGCCTCGGTGACCAACTGATCCTTGGACCCGAAGTGATAGCCGATGGCGGCCAGGCTCACCCCGGCGGCGGTGGCGATATCGCGGGCGGTCACCTTGGCCAGCCCGCGAGCCAGGACCGCTTGGCGAGCGCCTTCCAGGAGGTCTTCTCGATTTCCCATAACCCCACCCTACCAGCGTCTTAGACATTTGTTCTAGACAAGCGTGTCAGCGTCTGTTAGACATATGTCTTAGACGGACGTACACGCCACACCTTGGAGATCGACATGACCGGCAACCCCACCCCCCGCATCCTCGTCGTCGGCGGCGGCATCGCGGGCAATACCCTTGCCCTGCAACTGCTTCAGGCCGGAATCGCCACCACCGTCGTCGAACGGGCCACCGCTCCCCGACCGGGCGGCCAGGCCGTCGACCTGCGCACCGCCAGCCGCGAGGTCGCCGAGCGCCTGGGTCTCATGCCCGGCATCCGCAAGCTGCAGGTCGACGAGCGCGGCTGGGCGTTCGTCGACGAGAGCGGCAGGACCTACGCCCGCGTCGACGTGGCCACCTTCGACGGCGAGGGACCCGCGGCCGAGATCGAGATCTCGCGCGGCGACCTCAACCAGGTGCTGCTCGACCGGATCACGGAGGTCGGCGGGCCGCTGGACTACCGCTACGGCGACTGGGTCGAGCACATCGCTCAGGACGCCACCGGAGTCGATGTCAGCTTCGCCTCCGGCGGCACCGAACGCTTCGATCTGGTCGTGGCCGCGGACGGCGTGCACTCGGCCACCCGGCGCATGGTCTTCGGCCCCGAGGAGCAGTTCGCCGCCCACCTCGGCGGCTACATGGCCTTCTTCACCATGCCCACCCCCGACGACGCCGAGGAGGGCTGGCTGACCGGATGCTCGATTCCCAGCGCCTCCTTCGCGATTCGCCCCGACCGCGACCCGGCCACCTCGAAGGCGATCATCACCCTGCGCCAGGACTACGACCCGGCGCTGCGCCGGGATCCGGCCGCGCAGCAGGCCCGGATTCGCGAAATGCTCACGGGGGCGGGCTGGAAGGCCTCGACCATTCTCGAGGCCATGGCCACCACGCCGGACTTCTACTTCGATCAGCTGGCGCGGATCGATGTGCCGGAACTGTCCTCGGGCCGGGTCACCCTGCTCGGCGACGCCGGATACTGCGGGTCGCCGCTGACCGGGATGGGCACCGCCATGGCGATGGTCGGCGCATACCTGCTCGCGGGTGAAATCGCCGCCACCCCCGGCGATCTGGGTCGCGCGCAGGCCCGCTACCAGGAGCTGATCACGCCGTTCCTGGACAAGGCCAAGGAGCTGCCGGGCGGCGGGATCAAGATGATGCTGCCGACCACGCGGTTCGGGGCGGCGATGGCGCGGATGAACTGGCGGCTCATGACCTCCAAGGCGATGCTGCCGCTCACCAAGAAGCTCTTCGCCCCCGCCACCTCCGACTACGTCCTGCCGACGTACTGAGAATCCGGTGCTGTCAACGCCGCCAGCAGCGTGCCCGCTACCCTCGACACCGTGCGGCAGAAGATCCTCATGGACAACGACACCGGCATCGATGATTCCCTGGGCCTGCTCTACCTACTCGCCTCCCCCGAGGCCGAGATCGTCGGAATCGCCTCGAGCGCGGGCAATGTGCCCGCGCCGCAGGTGGCCGCGAACAATCTCGCCCTGCTCGACCTGGTGCGAGCCCCGGAGCTGGAAGTGGCCCAGGGGGCGCTGACCCCGCTCGCGGTGCCGCTGCGGACCACCGAGGACACCCACGGTCCGCAGGGCGTGGGCTACGCGGAGCTGCCGCCGACCACCCGGACCCTGTCCGATCGGTCGGCGGCGCAGCTGTGGGTGGACCTGGTGCGCGAGCATCCCGGCGAGATCGTGGGCCTGTGCACCGGCCCGCTCACCAATCTCGCGCTGGCGCTGCGAATGGAACCGCAACTGCCGCAACTGTTGCGGCGGCTGGTGATCATGGGCGGCGCGTTCAACCATCCCGGCAACACCACCCCCACCAACGAGTGGAATGTGCACGTCGATCCGGAGGCGGCCAAGGAGGTCTTCGACGCCTTCTCCGCGGCACCGGCGGATCGGCGGCCCATCGTGTGCGCGCTCGACATCACCGAGACCATCGAGATGCGGCCGAAACACCTGGCGCTGTTGGCCGAACGAGCCGGGAGCACACCGGTGGAGCTCGTCACCGAGAACGACCCGCCCGAACAGCGGTCGGCGGCGAGCAATCCGCTGGTCCGGTATCTGACCGATGCGGTCCGGTTCTACTTCGACTTCCACAAGCTCTACGACCAGGGCTATCTGGCGCACATGCACGATCCGTTCGCGGCGGCCGTCGCGCTGGATCCGAGCCTGGCCGTCACCAAGCCCGCGACCGTGGATGTGGAGCTGGCCGGGACCATTACCCGCGCCACCACGGTCGCCGACTGGGCGGGCATGTGGGGTCGGGAACCCAACGCGGACATCGTGGTCGCGACCGATCCGGAGGCGTTCTTCGACCGGCTCATCACTCGGGTCGGCGATTACGCGCGGACGGTGTTCGCCGACCAGGATCCGCGCGCGTGACCGACGGGCACGATCTGGATTACGTCACCGGTTTCCGGACCCGACTCGGGCTGCCCGGAATCATCGACGTCCACACCCATTTCATGCCCGAACAGGTGCTGCGCAAGGTGTGGGGCTATTTCGATGCGGCCGGGCCGCTGATCGGCCGCCGCGAGTGGCCGATCACCTACCGCGACGAAGAGCAGGTGCGGCTGAAGACCCTGCGCGGCTTCGGGGTTCGCGCGTTCACCTCGATGGTCTACCCGCACAAACCGGACATGGCGGCCTGGCTCAACGAGTGGTCGGCCGATTTCGCCTCCCGCACCCCGGATTGCCTGCACACCTCGACCTTCTACCCCGAACCCGGCGCGGCCGAGTATGTGCGCGCCGCCATCGAGGGCGGCACCCGAATCTTCAAGCTGCACATCCAGGTAGGCCACTACCACCCGGCCGACCCACTCCTGGACGAGGTCTGGTCCATGATCCAGGACGCCGCCATCCCGGTGGTCATGCACTGCGGATCCGGACCCGCCCCAGGCGAATTCACCGGCCCGGGGCCGATGTCCCAACTGCTGCACCGCTTCCCCCGACTACGCCCCATCATCGCCCACATGGGCGCCCCCGAATACAGCGACTTCCTGGACCTGGCCGAGTCCTACGACGGCGTCCTCCTGGACACCACCATGAACTTCACCGACTTCTTCGACGCCGCCGCCTTCCCCAAAACCGAACTCCCCCGCCTCCGGGCCCTGGCCGACCGCATCCTCTTCGGCAGCGACTTCCCGAACATCCCCTACCCGTACGGCCACGCCCTGTTCGCCCTGGAACGCCTGGATCTCGGCGACGACTGGCTGCGCCAGGTCTGCCACGACAACGCCGCCGAGCTGTTCGGCCTCGGGTAGCGCCCACGACACTCCCTCGCGGGCTGCGGGATCCGGGTCGGCGCGCGCGAGGTCTGTCACGATGGACCGAATTCGGCGCGAACCCTCACGAAAGGCGGGTCGGTCATGCGGTTGGTCGCGGAGATCCTGGTTGGATTGCTAGCCGCGTTGCATGTGTACATCTTGGTGTTGGAGATGTTCTTGTGGACCACGCCGCGGGGGCGGGCGGCGTTCGGGACCACGGCGCAGTTCGCCGAGGAGACCAAGGCGTTGGCCGCGAATCAGGGGTTGTACAACGGGTTTTTGGCGGCGGGGCTGATCTGGGGGTTGATCGCGTCGGATCCGACGGGGCAGGCCGCGAAGATCTTCTTCGCGGCCTGCGTGGTGGTGGCCGGGCTCTATGGCGCGGCGACCGCCAATCGTCGGATTCTGTTCGTCCAGGCGCTGCCGGGGGCGATTACCTTGATTGCCGTGTTGATTGCCGGTTAGCGCGGCGGTTAGCGTTCGGCGCTGAGGGCGATCTTGGCGTTGCGGCCGGGGCGCTCGCTCGCGGCGGCGGCCTCGGCCGCTTCCTCGAGCGGGTAGGTGCCCTCGACGGGCAGGTCCAGGACGCCCTGGGCGGCCAGGGTGACGAGCTCGGTGATGAGGCGGCGGCGCTCGTCGCCGCCGATCTCCTCGGCGCGCTTGGAACCCCAGAAGCCCTTGACCACGGCCTGTTTGAAGATCAGCGGGCCCGGGTTGAGCACCATCGGCTGGCCCGAGAGCGCGCCGAAGGTGATGAGTTCACCGCGCGGGCCGAGCAAAGAGAGCAGATCATTGGCCGCCTTGCCGCTGACCTGGTCGACGCCGCGAACGATGGGTTCACCGCCGGTTAGTTCCGCCGCGCGCTCCTGCCAGCCGTCGGACTCGGTGTCGAGCACCGGTTCGAAACCCAACTCCTGCAAGGACTTCGCGGACGCGGCGCTGCGCACGAGGTTCAGCACCTTCACCCCGCGAGCCCGCGCGAGCAGGTTCAGCAGACGACCGACCGCGCCATTGGCGGCATTGATCGCAATCCACTGCCCGGCTTCGACATTCAGATCCTCGAGCAGCATCAGCGCGCTCAAGGGCATGGCCAGCAGCTGGCTGGCGGTCGCGTCGGATACCGAGTCCGGCACCGGCACCACGCCGCCCGCCTTGGCCACGAAGTATTCCGCCCACGCGCCCTGCACACCCGAAACCGTCACGCGCTGACCGACTTCCAGGCCCGTGACACCCTCGCCGAGGGCATCGACGCGGCCGACGGCCTCGGTGCCCGGCACGGCGGGCAGTTCCGGCCGATAGCCGTAGATGCCGCGAATAATGGCCAGGTCGTGATTGTGGATCGGGGCCAGCGTGGTGGCGATGCGCACCTCGCCCGGGCCGGGCTCGGGCACGGGCCGCTCACCGGCCGTCAGCACATCCTTGGGCTCGCCGAACTGTTCGATGACTACCGCGCGCATGCTCATCCTCCTCAGTCCTCGACCACGATGACGTCGACGTCGATGTTCCCGCGGGTGGCATTGGAGTACGGGCACACCTGGTGCGCCTTGTCCGCCAGCACCCGCGCCTCGTCGAGCGGCAGATGCGGCAGCGACACCTCGAGGGTGACGGTCAGGCCGAAGCCGCCGGTCTCGTTGGGGCCGATGCCGACCTTCGCGCCGACGGCCGAATCGTCGACATTCTCCTTGGTGGCACGCGCGACGGTGCGCAGCGCGGAGTGGAAGCAGGCCGCGTATCCGGCGGCGAAGAGCTGTTCGGGATTGGTGCCGATGCCGTTGCCGCCCATCTCCTTCGGGATCGACAGGTCGAAGTCGACCTTGCCGTCATCGGTGCGGACGTGCCCGTTGCGGCCGTCACCGGTCGCCAGGGCCTCTGCGGTGTAGAGCACGCTCATCGGTCGTTCTCCTTCTGTCGGGTGTGGCTGGTCAGCGCCTCGGTGAGTCGGCGCAGGGTGGTACGGAGGTCGGACAGTTCGTCCAGGGACATGCCGGTGATCTCCTCGGACTGCCCGGGGATATGGCATGCGGCCGAGCGCAATTCGCGGCCGCGGTCGGTCAGGGTGATCTCGACCCGGCGCTCGTCGGCCGTCGAACGACGCCGCTCGACGAAACCGGCCGATTCGAGCCGTTTCAGCAAGGGCGAGAGGGTGCCGGAGTCCAATTCCAACGCCGCGCACAGATCGCCCACGGTTCGGCCGTCGCGCTGCCAGAGCGCGAGCAGGACCAGGTACTGCGGATAGGTGATGCCGAGCGAGTCGAGCTTGGGTCGATACATGGCCGTCATCGCTCGCGATGCCGCGTAGAGCGCGAAGCACAGCTGGTTCTCCAGCGCCTGCTCTTCTGCCATGTCCAACAAAGTAGCCAACAATTAGATTGTGCACAATGTATCTGGCCGTCTCGTCCGTCACACCCCGCGACGACCGGGACAAGGACCGGTACCGATCAGCGGGAATCCCCCTCGCCAACGGTCGAATTGGCGCTACCTTCCACTAGAACCCGTTCCAATAGCGGAGTCAGGAGTGGCGATGACGCACGAGGTAGTGAGCCGGGTCGAGAAGCTGTCGGGGCAGCTGGCGGCGACCGCCGACGAGACCGAGCGGCTGGGCAAGCTCTCCGACGAGAGCGTGAAGCTGGTCCGGCAGGCCGGGGTCATGCGACTGCTGCAGCCCACCGATTTCGGCGGGTACGCCGCGCATCCGCGCGACTTCGCCGAGGCGGTCATGGCCGTGTCCCAGCACTGCGGTTCGACCGGGTGGGTGTGCGGCGTGGGCGGGGTGCACCCGTGGGAGATGGCCCTCATGGACCGGCGGTTGCAAAACGAGGTGTGGGGCGAGAATCCGGACACCTGGATCGCCTCGCCGTACGCGGCACAGGGTGTCGCGACACCCGTCGACGGCGGGTTCACCCTGCGCGGGCGGTGGCAGTTCTCCTCGGGCACCGACCATTGCGACTGGATCTTCCTGGGCGCGTTGACCGGTGACGCCGAGGGCAATCCGCTCATGCCGCCGAAGGTGATGCACGTAGTGCTGCCACGCAGGGACTACACGATCGTGGACGACTCGTGGGATGTGATCGGGCTGCAGGGCACAGGCAGCAAAGACATCATCGTCGACGGGGCGTTCATCCCCTCGTATCGGACCATCGAATTCGACGCGGTCGCCGAGGGCGAGATCGCCGCCGAGCGGGCCGGGCGCACCGACACCGTCTATAAGCTGCCGTTCTGGGCCATGTTCCCGCTCGGGATCACCGCGGCGGTGATCGGGATCGCCGAGGGGGCACTCGCCGCGCATCTCGATTACCAGCGCGATCGAGTCACCGCCATGGGCGTCCGGATCAAGGACGACCCGTACGTGTTGTCGGCCATTTCGGAGGCCGCCGCCGATATCGCGGCGTCGCGCACCCAGTTGATCGACGGCGTCAGCCGCCTCTACGACAAGGCCGAGGCGGGCGAGGAGATCACCTTCGCCGATCGTTCCCTGGTGCGCCGCAATCAAGTTCGCTGCGCCTGGCGGGCCGTGTCGGCGGTGGACGAGATCTTCGCGCGATCGGGCGGCAATGCGGTGCGGCGGCAGAATGTCATGCAGCGGTTCTGGCGGGACGCGCACGTGGGATTGCAGCACGCGATTCACGTGCCCGGATCGCTGTATCACTCAGCGGCATTGACCATCATGGGCGTCGAACCCGAGGGCCTGCAGCGCACCATGATCTGAAAACCAATCGGTTCAGCCGCTTCCGCGTCCCGGCGTCCGAACCACGCCCGACGGCCCTGCTTACGGGCCGTCGGTGTGGTTGATGCCGTAGGTTTGCCACCGAACGAGTCCTGGTAGGCGTTTCGGGAGGCGAGGAGGCAGGGTGGCGCGGGCCGACGGTGGTGCGGGCGGGACGGCGCTCTGCACTGACCTGCCGTTGTCGGCGGCCCAATTGCGCTGGTGGGTGGCCCAACAGCTGTTCCCGGCGGTGCCGAACACCGTGGCCATGTACATGGACCTGACCGGGGCCCTGGAGCGGGAGTTGCTTCAGGAGTGCGGGGCGCGGGCGGCTCGGGAGCTGGAATCGCCGCTGCTGCGGTTCCGACTGGTCGAGGGGTACCCGCGGCAGTACGCGGACCCGGATGCGTTCGAGCCCGCGCCCTTCGTGGATCTGACCGATCGGCCGGATCCGCTGGCGGCCGCGCAGGAATGGATGGAGCGGGACTACGGCTCGCCCCTGGATCTGCTCGCGGATCCGCCGACCGTGGCCAGGGTGTTCCGGCTCGGGCCGCAGCGGCATCTGCTGTACCTGCGCAGTCACCACATCGTCCTGGACGGATTGGGCGCGGCCGCGCTGCTGCGTCGGACAACCGAGTTGTACAGTGCCACACTCGAATCCGATCCGATAGTCAAAAGCGAACCGTCCTTCTTGACGGTCGCCGAGATCCTCGACGACGAGCGCGAATATCTCACCTCCGCGCGGGCTCGCACCGACCGTGAGTACTGGTCGGCGGAACTGGCCGGAATGGGTGAGCCCGCGCGCCTGGTCTCGTCCTCCGCCGCCCCGGCTCCCCGGCCGCATCGGGTGGCCGCGGAGGTGCCGGAGGCGACCGCGACCCGGCTGCGAGAGTTGCGTCAGGACGCGGGAATCGCGTTTCCCGAGCTCACCATCGCGGCCTTCGCCTGCTATCTGGCCGGGATGACCGGCTCCGACGAGATCGTGCTGTCGCTGCCCGTACCCGCGCGGCCGACGGCGGCCCTGCGGCGCTCGGCCGGGACGGTATCGAATGTGGTGCCGTTGCGGCTGACCGGGATTCGTACCGCGACCGGCAGCGATGTTATCGAGCAGGTGCGGGCCAAGGTGGTCGGGGCGCTGCGGCATCAGCGGTATCGATACGAGGACATGCTGCGCGACCGCGGGGAAAACCATACGGTGCGGGGCAGTTTCGGGCCGGTGGTGAACATGCTGCGGTTCGTCGAGCAGCCGCGGGTCGGGCCGTTGAGCGCCGAGGTGCGGTTGTTGTCGCTGGGGCCGGTGGAGGATCTGCTGGTCAACGGGTATCAGCTGGGGCCCGACGAGCGGACGATCACGCTTGATATGCAGGCGAATCCGGAGCTGTACAGCCGGGAGACGCTGGCTTGGCATCACGGGCGGTTTCTGGAGTACCTCGAGCGGTTCCTGGCGGACCTGGGGCAGCCGGTGCCGGGCATCGAACTGCCGGGGGCCACGCCGGTTGCCGCGCCGGATCGCACGTATCGGCTACTGCCGGACCTGCTGCGGTCGGCCCTCGTCAGCTGCCCCGGTTCGGAGGCGGTCGCACTCCAGGACGGCACGCGCACCTGGACGTACCGCGAATTCGACGAGCTGTCCTCGCGCTGGGCTCGCGCTTTGATCGAATACGGTGTCGGCCCTGGCGAATTCGTGCTCGTTGCCGTGCCGCGCTCGGCCGAATCGGTGCTGGCGGTCTGGGCGGTCGCGAAGACCGGGGCGGCCTTCGTGCCGATCGATCCCACCGATCCGGCACGGCGTTTGCAGACGGTCGCGGCGGATTCGGGTGCGCGGGTGGGTATCACCGTGTCCTCGGTGCACGCCGATCTGCCGGAGGAACCGATCTGGCTGGAACTCGATGACCCGGAACTCGGTGCGCGCGTCGCACAGCGGTCCGGTTCACCCCTGAGCGACGGTGATCGGACCCGGCCGCTGCACGCGGAGCATCCGGCGTATCTGATCTATACCTCCGGGACCACCGGAACGCCCAAGGGGGTTGTGGTCGATCATCGGGGGCTCGGATCGCTCACCGACTACATCGTCGACCACTATGCGGTAGATGCGAATTCGCATGTGCTGCATGCCCACGCGCCGTCGTTCGACGCGCACCTGCTGGAGTTGCTCGCCGCTTTCGCGGCGGGGGCACGGCTGATCGTCGAGCCCACGGGTGTGGTCGCCGGGATCGAGCTGATGCGATTGCTCAATGCCGCGCGCATCACCCATTTCCTGACCACCCCGGCGGTGCTGGCGACGCTGAATCCCTCGGATGTGCCGACACTGCGGACCGTCGTGGTCGGCGGTGAGGCCTGCCCCGCCGAGCTGGTTCGGCGGTGGGCACCCGCCGTGAGTCTCTTCAATGGCTACGGACCGACCGAAACCACCATCATGGCAACGCAATCGGCGGCATTGAGCCCGGAACGATCGGTCACCATCGGCCCGGCACTGCCCGGTGTGCGGGCGCTTGTCCTCGACTCCCAGCTGCGCCCGGTTCCGCCCGGCGGCCACGGCGAGCTCTACTTGGGCGGTCCGGGTGTGGCGCAGGGGTATTTGCGGCGGCCTGGTGCGACCGCCGAGCGATTCCTTGCCGATCCGTTCGGGGTCGGCGAAAGGCTGTATCGGACGGGCGATCTCGTCAGCACCGAAGTGGATGGCAGCCTGGTGTTCCTGGGCCGCGCGGACGATCAGCTGGCGGTGCGCGGGCGGCGGGTCGAGGCGGGTGAGGTCGCGGCGGCGCTCATGACCCTGCCGGAGATTTCGCAGGCGGTGGTGACCGTGGACGACGCACCGACCGGGGCACGACTGATCGGCTACGTCGTTGCCGCACAAGATGTTCGCTTGGACACCAAGGCGTTGATTCGCCGCCTGCGCACCCTGCTGCCCGCCGCCCTCGTGCCCGCGCAACTGGTGGAACTGGACCGTCTCCCGGTCACCGCGCACGGCAAGGTCGACCGTGCCGCACTGCCTCCGCCGCCGATCGCCCACCGCGAGTACCGTGCTCCCGAAACCGAGTTGCAGCGATTGGTCGCCGACCATTTCGCCTCGGCCACCGAGACCGAGCGCGTCGGGCTCGACGACGATTTCTTCGAACTCGGCGGCAACTCGCTGCTGGGCGTGGCGGTTTCGGCCGAACTGTCGGCGGCGACCGACCTGCCGGTCACGGTGCGCTGGCTCTACACCGCCCCCACCGTCCTCGAGCTCGCCGAACGGATGGCCGCCTACGACGGCACCACCGCCTCTGATGATGCCCTGGGCCCGGTACTCACCCTGCGCCGCAATGGCTCCGGCGCTCCCCTGTTCTGTGTGCATTCGGCCGTCCCGCTGGCCTGGTGCTACGCGGGCCTGGCCCAATATGTCCGCGACAGGCCGGTATTCGGCCTCCAAGCCCTGAATTCGAGTGGCGATCCGCAGCCCGCCGCCTCCATCGATGAGCTCGCCGGTGGCTATGTCGAGGAGATCGTGCGGGTCCAGCCGGAGGGGCCGTACCACCTGCTCGGCTGGTCGCTGGGTGGGCAGATCGCGCACGCCATCGCCGTCCGATTGCGCGCCCGGGGTGCGGAAGTCGCCACCCTGGCCATGCTCGACAGCATCGTCTTCCCCGACGACATGCCGCCCCCACCTGTGCCGCGCATGCGTGACCTGCTCACGCACCTGCTCGGTGACGAGCCCGAGGACGGCGACGAGCTCCCCGAAGTGACCGCCGAGCAGGCGGCCGCCGAATTGGCCACCTCCGGAGCATCTTTCGGTTCCGGCTTGACCGCCGAGCAGCTGACCCGCCTGCATCGCGGCTACGTCGACGGCGTCCAACTGTCGGCTCGATACCGACCGGCCGTCTTCGACGGCGACCTGCTCTACTTCTCCGCGACCCGCGGCATGACCGAGTCCATCGACTCCAGCATCTGGCGTCCCTACGTCACCGGAACTCTGACCGAGCACCCGGTCGCCGCCACCCACGCCCAGCTCACCAATGCCGATGTCGTCGCGATCATCGGGCCGATCCTGGCCGCCCACCTCGAGGGCCGCGCGTGAGGGCCGGATCCCGCACGGACGTGCGCTGGTTCAACGTCTACGAGGACCCGGAGCAGTGGGATCGCCAGGGTGTCGCGGCCGGAATCCTCACCCGGTGGGTGACCGACCACCTCATGCGCCCGCATCCCGACCTCGGCCGTCCGGGGCCGGTTTGCCCGTTCGTGCGGAGCAGTGTGGGACGGCACCTGTTCTGGGCCGGGCTCGTCGATGGCGGTGACGAGCTGCCCCTCGAGCGCATGAACCTCATCATCGAGGACGCGTTCGAGCTGTATCGTGCGCTGCGGCAGGCGAATCCGGCCGATGCTCGCGGTTTGACGCTCGTCACGGCGTTCCCCGGGCTCACCCGCTACGACCTGATCGATGCCGTCCATCAGCGTCGCAAGACCGAAGTGGTGTCCCAGGGCATGATGCTCGGCCAGTTCTATCCCGGCTGCGCGGTACCCGGCTTGTGGGACCGCGACTTCCATCCCCTCGACGCCCCGCTCCCGATGCTGGTGCTGCGAGCGATGATGAGCACCGACTTCCCGTTCCTGGCGTCCCGCTCGGACTGGCTCTACGCCTATTTCACTCAGCTTGCCCCCGACCTCCCCCGCAACCTCCGCCGGTCGATAGCTGAAAGGATGCGAGTATCCGAGTCAGAGGCGGGTGAGATCACCGCACTGCGGGCACATTCCGCCGATGAACACGCGCGGTGATGACGGAAAAAGCGCGTTAGCGGCGAGATACTCGATTCATGCATCGGCTGTCGCGTTCCCTCGTTGCCCTGATCGCTGCATTTGCTGCACTAATGCCCGTTACCGTCGGCACCGCTTTGTCGGCCCCGGGCGACGGTGCCGCCATTCTCGATGTGCGTCCGCTGGGCGGCCGCCTGTACGAGGTGACCGTCTACTCCCCGGCCATGAACCGGGCCATCCCCGTGTGGGTTTCCCACCCCGACTTCCCCGCCCCGGCCCTCTACCTGCTCAATGCGGTGGACGGCGGCGAGAGTGGCGGCCCGTGGTCCAACCGTACGGACGTCGCACAGTTCTTCGCGGACAAACCGGTCAATGTGATCACACCGGTCGGCGGCCGAGCCAGCTTCTACACCGATTGGATCGCCGACGATCCCACCCTGGGCCGGAACATGTGGTCCACCTTCCTGATTCACGAACTTCCGGCGCTGTTGGAATCGCGCTTCCAGATGACGGGACGCAATGCCGTGGCGGGTGCGTCGATGTCGGCCACGTCCGCGTTGGATCTCGCGCTCGACGCACCGGGCATGTACCAAGCGGTCGGCTCCTACAGCGGCTGCCCACGGACGAGCGACGCGCTTGCCCGCACCTACGTCCGCTCCGAGCTGGGAACGTTCGGCGCGAATGCCACCAATATGTGGGGCGCGGACGACAATCCGGCCTGGGCCGCGCACGATCCGGTGCTCAATGCGGAGCGGCTGCGGGGCGTGGCGCTCTATGTTTCCGCGGGGAACGGGAGTCCGGGAGTGCATGAAGGGCTCTTCGATCCCTCGATCGCTGGGGATGTGGGGAGGTTGGCGGATCGGATGGCGGTTGGTGGGGTTATGGAGTCGGTAGTTAGGGAATGTACGGATTCGCTTGTCGGGCGGTTGAATTCATTGGGGATTCCAGCACAGGTTGCTTATCGCAATGGGACTCACGCCTGGCCATATTGGCAAGATGATTTGCATGATTCTTGGCCACTATTCGCGGCGGCACTGGGGGTGTAATTGAAAATCCTTGTATCACTTTATAATTCGATCGAAATGGCGTTCGAATTGCGGTAGAATAGTGGCATGACCAGGGGTGGAGCGGTTTCCGAAGACATCACGATCGCGCAAGCGGTCGCCATGATGTCGGGCGCGACCGATACCCTGCTCGGGGATTCGCTGGACGCGATCGGCGATGACGAATTCATTGCGGTGATGCGCGATTACGAGACCAGCAAGCGGCGCATGGCCGCGGTCGAACACCGGTTCATCGACCAAGTCATTGCGCGGGCCCTGCCGGAGAAGGCTGGATACAAAAACCACACCGCCACCTACCTGCAGGCCCTGCTGCATTTGAGCAATGGCGACGCGCGCGCACGCGTCAATGCCGCCCAGTTGTTGGGGGTGCGCCAGGAAGGTGGGCAGCTGGTCGAGCCGTGGCTGGCGTGGACGGCCGCCGTGCAGGAACAGGGCATGATCTCGCCCGACCACGCCCGCGCCATCGGCAAGATCATGCGCCGCATCCCGACCAAGGTCGACCCCGCCCTGCGCGACGAAGCCGAATACCAGTTGGCGCACTTCGCGACTCGGTCGACACCGGATGACCTGCCCAAGGTCGGCGATCGGATCTTGGCCTACCTCGACCCCGACGGCACCCTCACCGACGAAACCGACCGCCAAGCCCGCCGAGGG
The DNA here is from genome assembly GCF_035818795.1 of Nocardia sp. CDC160. Classification (NCBI taxonomy): domain Bacteria; kingdom Bacillati; phylum Actinomycetota; class Actinomycetes; order Mycobacteriales; family Nocardiaceae; genus Nocardia; species Nocardia sp. CDC160. The sequence continues at coordinate 612,063 of NZ_JAYKYT010000004.1, forward strand.
TTGACCCTCGGCAAGCAGGGCGTCGACGGCATGTCCACCCTGACAGCCGAACTCACCCCGCAACTGCGCGCGGTGTTGGATCCGATCTTCGCCAGCCTGGGACGGCCCGGCATGTGCAACGCCGACGACCCCCAAAGCCCTTGGCACACCGACGGACTCGACACCGACGCCTTGAAGGAAGCCGCGCGGCGCGACAACCGTTCTACCGCGCAGCGCAACCACGACGCACTGCTGGCATTCCTGCGCCCCGAGCTGGCCCCCACCCCGGGGTCGCATCGCGGGTTGCCCGTCTCCACCATCATCACCATGAGCCTGGCCGAGGTCGAGGCCGCCGCCGGAGTGGCGACCACCGCCTCCGGAGGCACCGTGCCTATCGAGGAAGCGTTGCAGTTGGCGGAGAAGTCGCATCCGTTCCTGGCGATCTTCGACCACCACGGCCGCCCCCTGCATCTGGGTGACACCAAGCGGATGGCCAGCTCTCACCAGCGCATGGCGTTGATCGCCGCCGAACGCGGCTGCACCCGCCCCGGCTGCAACGCCCCCGCCACCCTGACCGCCGTCCACCACGTGACCGAATGGTCCAAGGGCGGCCTCACCGACATCGAAAATCTCACCCTTGCATGCGATTCCTGCCACGCACTGGTCGGCGACGGGCCGAAGCAGTGGAAGACGGTGGTCATGCCCCCGGACTCCGAACACGCCGGACGCATCGGCTGGATCGCCCCACACCATCTCGACCCAACCGGCACCCCACGGGTGAACGACCGCCACCACGCCGGAGAACTCCTCGCCGCCTCCCTGGCCAAGACCCGCACCCGCGCGCGCCCACGCCCACCGGTCCGATGGTGGTCCCGCCCCTAACTCCAGCCCGAGCCTCACCCAAGGTGGGGCCCTTTGGGCTGCTTGCACCCCGGCTGCTCATGTCGCGCTGGCGTGCGCAAAGCAACGAGGAAGCGTGGTCACCTCGCCTGCCCTACCGCACTTGGGCTGACGCCAAGTCGGGAGCCGCCACCTCACGTCCCAGCCCACGGACTGCACGCATCACCTTCTCCAGACAACCCACCCCATCCCCTGCCCACACTGGGGCCGCTACGCGGCCGAGCCGCAACTGGGGCTGGAAGGCGAGAGGGCCTCGCAAGCTCGGCCACCCTCTCTCCCCCTCCAGGCGTCCTTTGTCTTTGTCTTTCGGTGAGCAGGCTGGGACGTGAGTGAGGCGCTATAGGTGAGGGGGCTGGTAGGTGCGGTTCTTGCGGGAGGGCGCTGGTAGGTGAGGGGGCCTCGCAAGCTCGGCCACCCTCTCTCCCTCCTCCTGGCGTCTTTTGTCTTTTCTTCTTTTTGTCTTTTCTTCTTTCTTGCCCTGCTACCAGGTGATTTCTAGTTCCGGAAGTTCGAAGCCCTGGGTGAAGTGGGCGATTCGGGGGGCGCTTGGGCGGCCGCCGTGGCGTTCGTAGAAGGCTATGGCGGGTTTGTTGGCTTGTAGGACTTCTAGGTAGACCGAGCGGCCGGGGTATTCGGTGGCGGCCCAGTCAAATCCGTAGTGGAGGAGGCGGCTGCCGATGCCGCCGCGTTTGAGGGTTGGGTCGACGTGGAGGTTGTCGATGAGGATTCGGCCGTCTGGGGTGGGGGTCAGGTAGATGAAACCGACCACGTCACCGGCGGATTCGGCGACGAAGAGGTTGCCTTCGGCCAGGCCCACGGTGAGGCGGGTGAGCCAGACGACCTGGTGGTCGTGTTCGAGGGGGCCGTGGAGGTAGTCCTCGGGCATGATGCCCGCGTAGGCGGTGCGCCAGCTGGCGGTGTGTAGGGCGGCGACCGCTTTCGCGTCGGCGTCGGTTCCTGGGCGGATTCGGATGTCCATGGGGCTCAGTGCCGTTCGTCGAAGGCTCGGAGGATTTCTTCGGCGGCCAGGGCGGGGGTCAGGGAGCCGTCGCGGACCTGTTTTTCGATTTGGGCGCGCATGCCCTTGACCGCGGGGTTGTCGGTGAGGCGGCGGAGCAGGTTGTCGTGGACCATGGTCCAGGTCCAGTCGACCTGTTGGCGGCGGCGTTTCTCGGCGAATTCGCCCGCCTCGGTGAGGACTCGGCGGTGGGTCAGGACCGTGTCCCAGAATGTGTCGAGGCCGGTGCCGTTCAGGCCGGACATGGTGAGAACGGGTGGCCGCCAGAGCGATTCGCGCGGGTGGATGAGGCGCATCGCGCCCTGGAGTTCCCGCGCCGCCGCTTTGGCCTCCAGCTCGTGCCGACCGTCCGCTTTGTTCACGGCGACCAGGTCGGCGAGTTCCAGGACACCCTTCTTGATGCCCTGGAGCTGGTCACCGGTGCGGGCCAGGGTGAGGAAGCAGAAGACGTCGACCATATTGGCGACGGTGACCTCGGATTGGCCGACGCCGACGGTCTCCACGAGGATCACGTCGTAGCCCGCCGCCTCCAGCAGGACGATGGTCTCCCGGGTCGCTTTCGCCACGCCGCCGAGGGTTCCCGCGGTCGGCGAGGGGCGAATGAACGCATCCCGCTCCACCGACAGCCGGGCCATGCGGGTCTTGTCGCCGAGGATCGAGCCGCCGGTCCTGGTGGAGGACGGGTCGACCGCGAGCACCGCCACTCGGTGGCCCTGGCCGATGAGATACATGCCGAGCGCGTCGATGAAGGTCGACTTGCCGACACCTGGAACACCGGTGATGCCAACGCGATTCGACAGCACCTTCCCCGATTCGGGTGTCAGCTTCAGCAGCAGCTGTTGGGCCAGGTCCCGGTGGTCCGCGCGGGTGGATTCGACGAGGGTGATGGCGCGGGCCAGTCCGGCCCGCTCCCCCGCCGCCACCTGTGCGGCCAGTTGATCCACGTCGATGACTCGGCGGGCGCCCGCGACGGCGGGCTGGGCGCCGGGGCGGGCGGTGCCGACCCCGGCGGTGGTGCCGAGCCGAGGGTGGAGGTCTCCACCCTCGGTTCCGCGTGCGGCGTCGCTCATTCGCCCGCGCCGGTGCCGATCTCGTGGCCCAGCTGTGCGGCCAGCTTCTGGATCAGGTCGATCGCGGCGTCGGCGATGATGGTGCCGGGGCCGAAGATGCCCGCGGCACCGGCCGCGTACAGCTCGTCGTAGTCACCGGGCGGGATGACGCCGCCGACGGTGACCATGATGTCGGGGCGTCCGACATCGGCCAGTGCCTGCCGCAGGGCGGGCACCAGCGTGAGGTGGCCTGCGGCCAGCGACGAGACGCCGACGACGTGCACGTCGTTGTCGGCCGCCTGCTGCGCCACCTCTTCGGGGGTCTGGAACAGCGGGCCCACATCGACATCCATGCCGAGGTCGGCGAACGCGGTGGCGATCACCTTCTGGCCGCGGTCGTGGCCGTCTTGGCCCATCTTCGCGATGAGGATGCGGGGACGACGGCCCTCGGCCTCGGCGAACGCCTCGACCAGCTCGATCGCCCTACTGATATTGGTCACCTTGCCAGCCTCCTCGCGGTAAACGCCGGAGAGCGTACGGATTTCGGCCTGGTGGCGGCCGTAGACCTTTTCCAGTGCGTCGGAGATCTCACCGACGGTGGCCTTGGCGCGGGCCGCGTTGATGGCCAGGGCCAGAAGGTTGTTCTCCATGCCGCCTTCGGACGAGGCTGCGGCACGGGTCAATTCGGCCAGCGCCTTCTCGACCTCGGCCGAATCGCGTTCCGCCCGCAGCTTTTGCAGCTTGGCGTTCTGCTCGGCACGCACGCGTGAGTTCTCGACCTTGAGCACCTCGATCGGGGTGTCTTCCTCGACCAGGTACTTGTTCACGCCGATCACCGGCTGCTGCCCGGTGTCGATGCGCGCCTGGGTGCGGGCCGCGGCCTCTTCGATGCGCAGCTTCGGGATGCCCTCCGAAATCGCCTGCGCCATTCCGCCGTGCGCCTCGATCTCGGCGATGTGGGCGCGGGCCCGCTCGGCCAGCTGGTGGGTCAGCCATTCCACGTAGTACGAGCCGCCCCACGGGTCGGCCGGACGGGTGGTGTTGGACTCCTGCTGGATCAGCAGCTGAGTGTTGCGGGCGATGCGGGCGGAGAAGTCGGTCGGCAGGGCCAGGGCCTCGTCGAGGGCGTTGGTGTGCAGCGACTGGGTGTGGCCCTGGGTGGCGGCCATGGCCTCGACGCAGGTGCGCGCGACATTGTTGAACACGTCCTGCGCGGTCAGCGACCAACCCGAGGTCTGCGAATGTGTGCGCAGCGCAAGGGACTTGGAGTTCTTGGGCTCGAACTTGGCGACCAGCTCGTTCCAGAGCAGGCGTCCCGCACGGAGTTTCGCGACCTCCATGAAGAAGTTCATGCCGATCGCCCAGAAGAACGACAGCCGCGGCGCGAACTTGTCGACCTCCATCCCCGCGGCGAGACCGGCCTTGATGTACTCCACGCCGTCGGCGAGGGTGTAGGCCAGTTCCAGGTCGGCCGTGGCTCCGGCCTCCTGAATGTGGTAGCCGGAGATGGAGATCGAGTTGAACTTCGGCATCTTCGCCGACGTGTAGGCGAAGATGTCGGAGATGATCCGCATCGAGGGCTTGGGCGGGTAGATGTAGGTGTTGCGGACCATGAACTCCTTCAGAATGTCGTTCTGAATGGTTCCGGCCAGCTGTTCGGGCTTGACGCCCTGTTCCTCGGCGGCGACGACGTACAAGGCCAGGATCGGCAGCACCGCGCCGTTCATGGTCATCGACACCGAAACCTGGTCCAGCGGAATGTGATCGAACAGCTCCCGCATGTCCAGGATGGAGTCGATGGCGACACCGGCCATGCCGACGTCACCGGTCACGCGCGGGTGATCCGAGTCGTAGCCGCGGTGGGTGGCCAGGTCGAAGGCGACCGACAGGCCCTTCTGGCCCGCCTGCAGATTCCGGCGGTAGAAGGCGTTCGAGTCTGCGGCGGTGGAGAAGCCCGCGTACTGTCGAATCGTCCACGGCTGGTTCACGTACATGGTCGGGTACGGGCCGCGCACGAACGGGGCCACACCCGGCACGCTGTCGAGGGGGTAGCCCTCGGCGACGATGGCGTCCCGGTCGGCCTTGGTGAACACCGGCGGCACGTCGATGCCCTCGGGCGTCGACCAGGTGAGCTGTTCGGGCGCATAGTGATTCGCGGCCGCGGCCTCGGCGACGAACTCCTCGACCTGCGCGGCGCTGACCTCGGCGGGCTTGGTCTCCCCGTCGGTCAGCGGTACCTCGGCGAAACTGCCGATGCGATGCTTGATATCGCTCATCTCTACGCTCCCAGCTTTTCGAGCAGGCCGGACAGAGCCGCCACCGCATCCATGCGCGCCGTCACGAAGCCATCCGGGCGATCCGCCCCGGAAAGCTCCGCGACCGCCTTCTCCGGACCGGCCAGCAGCACGGTGGTCACGCCCGCCGCACGCAATTCCTGCACCGCCGCACCGGCATCGGTGCCGTAGCGGGTGTCGGAGCCGCACAGCACGGCGATCGACGGACCGGCCTCGGTGACCGCCTCGATACCGCCGGAGGCCAGCAGGTTGGTGGTGAAGGTGACACGAACATTGTTCTCCGCCACCGGACCCAGCGGTACCAGCCGCACCCGGGGACGCACCCCGTTGGCGGCCAGGTAGGCGTCGGACCGGTTGCGCAGCGCTTCGAAGGCCGTGCCGTAGCGGGCGGTGCCGTTGGTGGCGCGGGCCGCCTCCGACAGCGGCTTCTCGCTCAGGTTCGGGAATTCGTTGACGCCGGTGACGGCCGTCTTGCGGTGCGCCACATCGGAATCGCGCTTGGCTTTGGTCTCGGCGATCCGCTCGGCCAGCAGACCCTGCTGCAGTGCGGCCAGGTACCCGCCCGCGGCCTCGATTTCCTGCATGAACTCCCACGCCTTGGCGGCGAGTTCCTCGGTCAGCGACTCCACGTACCAGGAGCCCGCGCCCGGGTCCTGCACGTGGCCGAGGTGCGATTCCTCGAGCAGCAGCAGCTGGGTGTTGCGGGCCATGCGCTCGGAGAACGCCTTGGACACGTCGAGTTCCCCGGCGGGCAGGGCGTCGTCGAAGGGCAGCACGGTGACGATGTCCGCGCCGCCGACGCCCGCGCCGAACGCGGCCAGCGTGGTGCGCAGCATGTTCACCCACGGGTCACGCTGGCTCATCATGGCCGCCGAGGTGATCGCCTGCTGCGGCGCGTTGCCGAAGGCCGGGGCACCGCACACGTGCGCGACCCGGGCCCAGAGCTTGCGGGCGGCACGGAATTTGGCGATGGTCTCGAACTGGTCGTCGGTGGCCGCGAAGCGGAACTCCAACTGGCCCAGCGCATCCGCGATATCGGCACCCGCGTCGGTGAGGGCGCGCAGGTATTCGAGACCGGCGGCCACGGCCGCGCCCAGTTCCTGGGCGTCGGAGGCACCGGAGTTGTGGAAGGCCACGCCGCACACGGTGATCGCGCGCACGGTCTCGGTGCGTGCCACCGCCTGCTGGGCCAGCGCGACCGCGCCGTCCAGGTCGATGGCCTGCGTACCGGCGAACAGGCTCGTCAGCGGGGTCGCGCCGAGGGAGACGCGAATGTCCTTGCGGTTCGGGGCCTGGTAGCCGTCGAGCAGCGAGAACAGCTGGGCGGCGGCCTCATTGGCGGCCGGACCGGCGTCCAGGGTCAGCGGGGCCAGCTCGTAGAGGAAGCCTTGCAGCGCGGTGCCGAGGCTCTCGACCGGCACGCCGCGCTCGGCGACGCCCAGCCACACGGCACTCACGCCATTGTCGAGCGCGAAGAGAATGTCGGCGTTCACGGCCTTGGCATCAGCTCCGCCACGGTGCTGATTTTCGGCTCTGCCGAAGCGCTGGCTGACGTACCAACCGCGATGCACATCGCGCGTGGCGTCGCCACCGCGCACGTAGGGGAACTGCCCGGGCAGCGGCTGCTCGGGCAGTTCATCGCGGCGCGTGTAGAGCGGGTTGACCGTCAGACCGTCGTAGGTCGTGACCGCGAGCAGCTTCTCCGGCTCATCCGGCAAGTCGCTCGCATCCACCCTGCGGGCCTTGGCCAGCACCCCGGCGACACCCTTGCGCCAGGCGGCATACTCGGGCACCGGATCGGTATCCGAGTCGGAAGCAATCGGCATAGCTGCTTTGTCCTTCTTCCACTCCCTGACCGGATGGTCGATTTCCCGGCATTCGCCCAGGTCAACAACCACTTTGGTTAACGAGCATTCATGGTCTTTCCCCTGATGCTAGCGGCCCGGTTTCGATTGTCGCCTCTGGAGTCTCACTACCAGCGGGTAACCTGGCGCGGTGCCAACAACCCTCCGCGAGCCGATCGAGCGAGTATCCGCGCTGCTCAACCGTCTCCGTCAACCGCGCACGCTGATCGCGCTGATCGCTTGCGGACTGCTGTTCGCCGTGGCCGCGTTCGCGCCGCATCCGGCACCGCAGCAGATCCGGCAGTGGGCCGATTCGGTCGGGCCGACCCTGCCGCTGGTGTTCTTCGCGGTGCACACGCTGGTGTGTGTCGCGCCGTTCCCGCGCACGATCTTCACCCTCAGCGCGGGCATGCTGTTCGGGACTACGGAGGGGTTGACGCTGGCGATCACCGCCACGACTTTGAGTGCGGTGCTGGCACTCTGGCTGGTGCGGGCCCTCGATCACGAACGCGTGCGGGCCCGTTTGACGCATCCGGCGGTGCAGGCCGTCGACGCTCGCCTGGCGCGGCGCGGCTGGCTGGCCATTGGATCCCTGCGGCTCATCGCCATCGCGCCGTTCTCGATCGTGAATTATTGCGCTGCGCTGTCTTCGATCCGGCTGACGCCCTATCTGATCGCGACATTCCTCGGCATTATTCCGGGCACGGTCGGCACCGTGTTGCTGGGCGATGCTCTCACCAACCGAACTTCTCCCGCTCAGCTGATCGTCACCGCGATTCTGCTCGGCGTGGGAGTAATCGGTTTGGTGGTGGATGCGCGAATGTCCGTCGAAAACTGAAATATTGAGTATTCTAACCTCCGGAAATTGCGCAGGCGGTAGCAAATAATCCATCTCCGGAGGTGTGGAAGTCGTGGGCGAATCAGCTTTTCTACCGGGCGAAAACCAGAGACTCAACGCTTGGCTGTCCTTGATTCGGCAGCCGCCGCCCACCCCGATGCTCGTGGGCATCGGCCTGATTTCGCTGCTCCCCGCACTGCTGACCGCCGGTCCGGTGGTGGCCGCCGTGGCGATCTGGTATCGCGGCGGCGGGCGAGACGGCTGGGCATTTTCCCTCTTTCTCGCCGTCCTCGTCGTGACCGGCATGTTCGCTACCGCGGCGGTAACGCTCGGGACGGCGTGGCGACGCAGCCGCCAATTGCCGCAGCCCGAGGCTCAATCCGACGTTCCCGCCTGATCCGGTGGCGGTAATGGCCACCGATCGAATTCGGGAAGAGTATTCACGGGGGATCCATTTTCGAGGCTGAGTTTGCGAAGCAGCTCAGCCCCGCAAGTATCGGCGGTCAGTTTCGTATTCAGCTGTTTGGCCTTGACCAGCCATCCGGCCGCCTGATGCAGCGGTCGGCCATTGACGTGTTCGGCATCCATCAAGGTGGCGGCGAGCGACGGCTCGGTGACCACGGCCGAGCCCAGGTGTTGCAGGCAGCGCCCGGTGCCGAGATCGTCGGCGAGAGCCCGCCATTCGGCGAGGGCGAGTTGCCAGCGCCCGACCGCGTGCCGCAGTTCGCCCGAGGCCCAGTCGAGCGCCCCCGCGATCTCGTGCACGTGGGCCGCGCCCACGGGATCTCGGCCGTCCGCGGCCATGGAGTCGGCCAATTCCAATCGGTCTCGCGCGGCGGTGTATCGGCCTTGCAGCAGGTGCACGATCGCCATGTTCGCCAAGGCGCATACTTCGCCCGCCACGTCCTCGCGGGGTAGCAGCCACCACGCCTGTTCCAGTAGGTTGATCGCGTCCTCGCGTTGAGTTTCACTGGGGCCCAGGGTATTCAGGGCCTGGCGGTGCAGGGCGCGGGCGCGCAGGCTGCGGGACAGCGGGCGCGGGCCGTAGCGCGGGGACGCCTGCGGGCCGCCGTCCGCGCGGGTGGCCGCCAGCGCCCGAACGAGCCCGGACTTGGTCTCCTCACCGATCTTCACCATCGCCGCGGCGGGACTCAACCGGTCGGGTTCCCGGACTTCGTGGCCCGAAAAGTCCTCCGCTTCCCCGCAGCGCGCGAACCAGATATCCAACGCGTCGGCGATCGCAACGAGGTCCGGTGCCACCGCCCGGACCTGCACGAGCCCCTCGAGTCTCGCGCAGTTCGACAACAGGAGGCACAGTCGCGGCTCCTCGTCGGTGAACCAGGCTCGGGCCGTGGCGGCGGTGGCGGGTACGTTGAGCGCCCGGGCCCAGCGGGTCGCCTGCTCGGCGTGGCGGCGCAGCAGCATGGCCAGGGCGGCGCGCCATTCGGGTGTTCCGGTGGCGGGCTGTTGCGACACGGGCGGGACCTTGGCCAGCAGGTACCGGCTGCCGGTCGATCGGCCGAGCACCTCGTCCGCCACGAGGTCACCCAACAGTGTTGGCGCCGAGGGCATGCCGTCATCCGGCGCGCCCGCATCACTGCCGGGCATCCGCGCGCCAGCACTTGCCGACAGCACGTCCAGCAGTACCGGGAGTTCATGGGTGTGCAGGGGCATATCGCGCAGTACCGCCGCAGCCCACCGGCTCCGGTCGGCCAGGTCGTTTCGCTCCACGGGCGCGGATGCCGGTCCCCAGGGCCCGCCGAGTTCGGGCAGCTGTTCCGGCTCTCGTGGCGGTGCCACATGTTCCCGGACGAACAGATACGCCCTCGCCGACAGCCCGGCCACGAACAGCAGCAAGGCTACCCACCCGACGCCGCCGATCACGAACTGAACCAAGGGATTCTGTTTGAACGAGTCGGTGAGCAGGTTGGTGCCTAGGACGCCGACGAGACCGAGGCCCAGGGTCGCGGGCACGTTCAGCAGGATCTGCCACACCGTCGATTTGGGTGTGGCCATGAGCGAGCGGCTCTCCCGGGCCAGCTCGGCCGATTCGGCACTCCCGCTCTGGGATTGTTCGGTGGTCATATCCTGGCTCCCCCGGTCAATCCCGGCACCAGCCAGCGCCGCCAACTGACCAGCAGCAGCGCCAGCGGCACCACCGCCGAGACGAGGGCCTCGCCCGCGAGTTGCGCCGAGCTCAAGCTGAATTGGCGCGTGTCGGCCCACAGCAGCAGCGACCACGGGCTGCCGCCGGTACCGCTGATCAGCAGGCCGAGGAAGAAGTCGTTCCACACCTGGATGAGTTCGAGCACCGCCACCGCACCGACCGCCGGACCCACCACCGACAGCGTGCGCCCGAGAATCGTTCGCAGGGAGGCCAATCCGTAGAGCGCATCGGCGGCCGGGGTGTACGCGGGCGCGAGCAGCGCGCCGCGCAGGACCAGGATGGAGATCGGGAGACCGGCGGCGGCATGGGTGAAGATGAGCGGCACCAGCGTGCCGAACCAGCCGAAGGAGCCGATCGCCTGTTGCAGCGAGCCGAGATACATCTGGGCGGGCAGCACGGTCAGGATCACCAGCCCGGGCACCACCATGCGGATCCGCGACGCCGCGAGCCAATAGGCCACCGGCAGTGCGAATGTCACCGCGATCACCGTCGCCGAGGCGGCCACCTCGGCGGTGGTCAGCAGGGCGCGGCGCAGTGCCGGATCGGACAGCAGATCTCGCACCCCAATGCCTGGCGAGCCAGCCGTGCCGTACATGGCGACGTACACGAGCTCCCCGATCGGATAGAGCACCAGGGCCACGGCCGGGATCACGAACACGGCTCGCCACAGGCGGGTCCGGGTGCGAGCGCCCGGCCGCAGGCGGCCAACCGGCGGGGGTCCGCTCGGGCGGCGAGCATTGATCCGATCCTGGGAGAGCAGGGCGGCGAGGATCAAGGCAACCGTGAGCTGTAGCGCGTAGGCGGCCGCGTCACCGCACGAGGCCGCCTCGCAGGCGGTGGACAGACGCCACCATTCGACGGTCGCGGTGCCCACGTCACGCTGCAGCGAGCGCGGCACCGCACCCAGTACCGCGTCGAAAACCCGTGCCGCGGCGACCGATACGACCAGAAACGCGATGAAGGCGACCGGCCGGACCTGCTTCCACAGTCGAAACAGCAGGAACGGCTCCCGGCCGTGATACAGCTCCCCCGCGCGCACCGGGTCGGCCTCGATGGCCAGGATGGCGGCCCGGAAAAGGCCGATCAGCAGGCCCAGCCAGGTCCACGCGAAGGCGGCCACCAGAACCGCCTCGAACGCCAGCCGATCCGTTGCCACGTGATCGAAATACCGTCCACCGGTGGTCGTTTCGAGAATGAAGCGGAAGGCGATGCCCGCGGTGAACGCCGAGACCCCGAACGGGACGATGAACGGCCACCACAGCCACGGGATGTGCCTGCTGGGCCAAGCCAGCAGCAGCGCCAGCAGGACCAGCACCACGGCGAGCACGACCCAGCCCGCGGTGTGCAGATACGCGGCGCGGCTGCCGACCGGGAGTCCACGCCAAACCTGCCGCGTGCCGATGCCCAGGCAGGCCACCGCCACCACGGCCGCCAGCACCCGTAGACCGATCAGCAATGCCCTTGCGAGCGGCGATCTTTCGCGACGGTCGCGACTGCGGTCGAGGACCAATAGCAGCGTGCCGCCGCCCAGTTGCAACCCGCATCCGAGGGCCAGTCCCGGATTCGTCCGCGCGCCGAGCCCGATGGTGTACAACGCGGGAACGACCAGCAGCAGCGCCATCAAAACGAATGCCGGAGCGCGGAATAGATTGGTCAGCACCACCTGGATCCGCGGATGCCGACCAGCGATCAGCGGCCCCGATAATCGGCGCGTGGCCAGTTCCAGGTCGAGGCCGTTGGATTTCACCGTGTACATAGTCGAATCACCCACGTCGGCCGTGTTCCAGCTCGTAGATGGCGTCGACGGCATGGGCGACCGCCACGGATTCGCGTTTCGCGGGATCGTCGAGGTCGGTCAGGAACGCGGTGATCACCCGCCACAGCGGGTTGTCGCCGCCGCGGGAACCAATGCGGTCGGCCAGGTCGAATTCACTCCAGGCCCGGATCCGGGGGCCCGAGAGATTGAGCGTCGTATCCAGCAGCGGCGAATAGCCCGGCTGGACACGCAGATCCGGCGCGATGAAGCCGCCCGCGCTGATCCAGTCCGTCAAAAGCTCCGGGCCCGAGAGCAGTCCGATCAATTCGAGCGCCTTCGCGCTCGCCGATCGGGTCGCGACCAGGACGTCGCCGCCACCGATCATCGGCCCTTTCCCGAAGGGCGGCAGATTGCTCGGAAACAGCGAAACCCCGACAGTCTCGGCCATTCTCACGTCATCACCCCCGAAACAACCGCGCACAATGGGCTCGGCGAAGTCCGGTGCCACCACCATGGCCGCGCTGCCGGTGCCGAAAACCGCACGCACGGCATCGGGAAACTGTTGGGTCAGGGCGCGCCCGATATTGCCCGGGAACGCGCCGTCGAACCCCCAGATGCTGGCCAGGGTGCGCAACGCGCGGGTCAGCTCCGCGCGGCGCTGGTCGGGTCGCCAATCGTTCGGATTCGCCACGCTCTCATACGTATCCCGGGATTCGGCGAGCAGGACATTCGCGAAGAAGTCGGTGAGCATCCAGCCGTCCGCACCACCCAACGCCAGGGGATGCACGCCGCTGCGCGCGAGTCTGGTCATCAGCGCGGGCCACAACCATGGCGGCCACCGGTCCGGAGGTGCCAGATTCAGCCGGGTAAAGCGTGTGCGGTCATACCAGATCAGGGATTTGCAGGTGGCCTTGAACGGGAGCCCGTAGAGCCGATTGCCTTTCGCCTCGACGTGCACCAATGGCCACCAGCCGTCGGCGTAGCGCGGTTTCTTGGCGTCGTCGCTCCACAGCTTTTCATCCAGCGCATGCAGACGGTTATCGGCCGCCAACCGTGGTATCTGCCCGATTTGCGGCACGACCACGATATCGGGCGCGAATCGTCCCGCCGCGAAGACAGTGCCCACATCGTCGCCGAGTGTGGTCACCACCGTGCGATGCGAGAATTGGCCGCTCTTGCGGAGATTGGTGAGGATCGCCTCGAATGCCTGAAGTTCCGCACCACCCCACGGCACGGCTATCTTCACCGCGTCCGCGCTCTCGCCCGCCCCGAACGGCGTGCAGGCGGCGGCCAAGGGCAGCAGCGCCCCCGCGCGCAAAATCGTTCTGCGACTCGCCATCCCATCCCCAACCGATGTGACTACCCCGAAATCGGTCTCCTTCCGAGTCACCGTACCCGCGTCGCCACATGTGAAACGTCGGACGGTGAAATCCCCTCCATTTCACCGTCCGACGATTCGATGGTCGAACAAGACCGGTTCCGGAGGCAGCCTGCGCATACCACTCATGACCGTGGTGCGTGCACCCCCTCGGCGCGCATCCGGGACATCGGGATTCAGGTAGTCCGGTACCCGTGCACCGCTGCCTGCGGCGGGCGCATCCTGTCTGTGTGACGACACCGGAGGTCTCCGTCGTGGTGGCCGAGGATTCGATGCTGATCCGCGACAGCCTGCTGCGCGCGCTGGCGACCGACGACACCATCGAGGTCGTCGGGATTGCCACCGATTACGACGCCACCGTCGACCTGGTACACCGGCACGAGCCGGACGTGCTCATCACCGATATCCGCATGCCGCCCACCGGCACCGACGAGGGCATCCGCCTGGCCCGGCAATTGCGCGCCACCCAACCGCGCACCGGGGTGATCGCGCTGTCGCACTACGCCGAACCCCAGTACGCCACCGGGCTTCTCGACGGTGGCTCGGCCGGGCGCGGCTACCTGCTCAAGGAACACATCGCTCGGTTCGACCAGTTGCTCAGCGCCGTGCACGTGGTGGCGGGCGGCGGGTCGGTGCTGGATCCGGTGATCGTGGAGACGCTGCTGTCGCGACGACGCGAGGACGATATGGTGGCCCGCCTGACCGCCCGGGAGCGGCAGGTGCTCGCCGAGATCGCGGGCGGCGGCAGCAATCGCATTGTGGCCGAACGACTCTGCCTGTCGCAGCGGGCGGTGGAGAAGCACATCAACTCGATCTTCGCGAAGTTCGGGTTGACCTCGGATCCGACCTTGGATCAGCGGGTCACCGCCGTGCTCATGTTCCTGGCCGCCCAACCCGGATAGGGGGTGCGTGCACCCTTTCGGGATGCGCCGCCGGACCGCACCATGGCAATCATGACGGCAGCGGTGCAGGTGTGGATCGTCGACGACCGGCCCGCCTTCCGGCGTGCCGCCGCCGCCATGGTCGCGGCCAGTGTCGGATTCGTCGTGGCGGGCGAGGCCGACAGCGGCGAGGCGGCCCTCGAACTCACCCGCGACGCGGCCGTCGGGCTGGTGCTCATGGACATCAATATGCCCGGCATGGGCGGCATCGAGGCGACCCGCCGCATTCGGGCCGTGCATCCCGGCATGGCGGTGCTGCTCATGTCGACCTATGACACATCCGATCTTCCGCGCGAGGTATCACAGTGTGGCGCAGCAGGTTACGTACACAAGGAGACGTTGAGCCCGCAACTGCTGCGGCGCATCTGGAGCCAGCTGACACCGTCGTGAGCGTCGATGCCATCGCCGCGGTGACTCGGCGGCGGCTACGCCAGTTGATCTACGCGCTGCTCATCGCCGATGCGGCGCTCATCGTGCTCAATGTCCTGGTGTTCTACTGGCGGACCACCCTCTGGGTGCTCAGCATGCTGGGCGTGCTGATGCTGGCGGCGCTGGTGCTGCTGGTCGCGCTGCGGTCGGCGACGCGCGGTGCGCTCGAGCGGTCGGTCGCGACCATCTCGGTCATGATCTGGACGGGAGCGATTGCGGCGTCGTGGATTTCGCCGCTGACCTTGCCGCTGCACGTGGTGGCGGCGTTCATTCCCGCGCTGTGCGCCATGCCCTACGTGCGGCGTCGGCATCTGCCGCAATACTTCGTCGGCACCCTGGTCAGCTCGTTCGCCTGCGGCGCGCTGGCGATGCCCCTGGTCACCTCGGTGTCCGCGCCGCCGATCGTGAAATACCTTGCGACGCTGGGGTTCCCGGCCGTGGCCGCGCCGATCCTGCTGGTGGTCTGGCACACCGCCGCCACCCTGCGCGAGATGGCGCTCATCGCCCGCCGCAATGCCGACGCGCTGCGTTCCTCGCAGCGGCTGCTCGCCGAGCGCGCCGAACAGCTGACGGCCTCCCGGGCTCGGCTGGTGGCGGCCACCGACGCCGAACGCCGTCGCCTGGAACAGGATCTGCACGATGGCGCGCAACAGCAGCTCGTCGCCGTCGCGGTCACGCTGCAACTGGCCCGTCATACCGTCGTCGACAATCCGGAGGGCTGTCTCGAATTGATCAGCGAGGCAGGCGAACTCCTGCAGACCGCGATAGCCGAGATTCGGCGGCTGGCGCAGGGCATCTATCCGCCGTTGCTGGCTCGCGACGGGCTGCAGGGCGCGCTGCCCGCCGCGGCGACCCGCTCGACCGTCCCCGTGCGCGTCCGGCTCGACAGCATCGGCCGGTACCACCCCGATATGGAAACCGCGCTGTACTACTGCTGTTTGGAAGCCCTCCAGAACAGTGCCAAGCACGGCGGCCCGGGGACCGCCGTCACCATTACCGCGCATCAATCCGGCACCGTGCTCTTGCTGACCATCGCCGACACCGGCGGTGGTTTCGATCCGGCCCGGGCGACCGACGGGTCCGGGCTGACGAATATGCGGGACCGCCTGTCGGTGATCGGCGGGACGCTCACCATCGACTCCGCGCCCGGCAGGGGCACGCGGCTCACCGCCACCGTGCCCACCCAGCCGCTCCCGACCGCCTGACCACGGCTTCAAATCACGCTGAGCGTGGCCCTGTTCGCGTGCACGCGCGCACGACAGGATCTGCCCGGACGGTTCCGGGTCTCGCAGCGGAACGGTCAGGTCCACCCGTCGAGAGAGAAAGGCGCTTCGCGTGAGTCCCCACCGCGTGCTCGGAACCATCACATGATCAGCGTCGGAGCGGCCCGCTCGGCCACCGCCGCCACGAGTCGAGCCCGACTCGCCCTGCCCATCGGTCCCCTGCGCGGGCTCGCGGTGCGGGTGCTGTCGCTGGCCGGACTGCTCGCGCTGTGGTGGGCGATCGCCGCCGCGAAACTGGTCGATCCGCAGTTCCTTCCGGGACCCGGCGCGGTCTGGTCGGCATTCGTGCGGGCCAATAGCTGGCATCAGCTCGCTCCGGGCGTGCCGCGCGAGGTGCCCGGGGAGCAGAACTACTTCCTGTGGGAGCATCTGCTGGCCAGCCTGCAACGCATTGTCGTCGGTGCCGGCGCGGCCGTAATCCTCGGTCCGCTCGTGGGTTTCGTGCTCGGCACCTCGAAAACGCTGGGCGCGCTGGTCGGCCCGTACCTGAACTTCCTGCGGACCCTGCCGCCGCTGGGCTATATCGGTCTGCTCATCGTGTGGTTCGGTATCGGCGACACCTCGAAGATCTGGCTGCTGTTCCTGGCCGCCTTCCCGCCCGTCGTCATCGCGACCATCGCTGGCGTGCACGGGGTTTCGGCCGATCGGATCAATGCGGCGCGCTCCCTCGGCGCGAACCGGCTGCACGTCATCACCCGAGTCCTGCTGCCCGCCACGCTCCCCGAGGTGATCGGCGGCATTCGCGTGGCCATCGGCTTCGCGTGGACGACCGTGGTCGCCGCCGAGCTCAACAATGGCATCCCCGGTATCGGCGGGCTCGCCTTCCTGGCCGGTCAGCAGCTCAATACGCCGCTGACCATGGCCTGCATCATCGTCATCGGTCTCACCGCGCTCGCCCTCGACGCGGTCATCAGCTGGATCGGCACGCTCGTCGTGCCCTGGAAAGGCAAATCATGAAGCGCGCTTTGGCGGCAGTGGCATTGGCGGGTCTGCTGACGGGATCGCTGACCGCATGCGTTCAGTCGGGGCGCACCGACCAGTCCCGGGCCACCGGGGACAAGGTGGCCTGCCCGGTGGCGGTGGACGAAAGCTTCACCGGGACAGTGCGACTCGGATATCAGGACATTCCCAATGGGGACTTGGTGGTCAAGGACGCCGGGCTGCTCGAGACCTGCCTGCCCAAGGCCAAGATCACGTGGAGCAAGTTCGCCTCCGGAGCCACGGTCATTCAGGCGTTCGGATCGAACTCACTGGATCTGGGACTGCTCGGGAGTGCCGCGGCCGCACGCGCGCTGTCCGCGCCGCTGAACATCGGCATGAAGGCCGTGTGGGTGCACGATGTGATCGGGGCCGCCGAGTCGCTGGTGGTGAAGGACTCCGCCATCACGAGCGTGACGGGCCTGCGCGGTAAGAAGATCGGCGTGCCCTTCGCGAGCACCTCGCACTACAGCCTGCTCGCCGCGCTCACCGCCGCCGGAATCGAACGCGACGTGACGCTGGTGAACCTGCAACCCGACGCCATTGCCGCGGCCTGGAAGGGCGGCGATATCGACGCGGCCTTCATCTGGGAGCCGACGCTCTCGGAGCTGGTGAAGAACGGCCACGTGGTGACCACCGCCGCCGACACCGCGAAGGCGGGCAAGCCGACCTACGACCTGGAAGGCGCACGGAGCGAATTCGTTTCGGCCAACCCGAAGTTCCTCGAGGTGTGGACCGCGGCCCAGAACTGGGCCGTCAACCAGATCAACACCGCCCCCGACGCCGCCGCCACCCGCATCTCGGCCCAGCTGGGCGTCCCCGTGACCGAGGTGCGCAAACAACTCGGCGAATACGGCTACCTCGACGCCGCCACCCAGGCCGGGCCCGCCTACCTGGGCAAGCAGCTGGGCGCGGACCTGAAGTCCTCGGCCGATTTCCTGTTGCGCCAAGGCGAGATTCAGGCGCTGGCCGCCCCGGACGCCTACACTGCCGCGGTCTACCCTGACGCCGCTACGAAGGTAAGTGCGAAGTGACCGCCCCGGCGGAGCTGAATGGCCCGGCCGAGCTGAGCGGCCCGGCGGAGTTCGCTAGTGGTCCGGCCGGGCCGAGCGACTGTGGGGTGGCGCGTGATCGGGTGGTGCTGGCGGGGGTCTCCAAGACCTACGCGAGCGATACGGGGCCGACAGTCGCTCTGTCGCCCACCGATCTGGTTATCGACCCCGGGGAGTTCGTGAGTGTTGTCGGGCCGTCCGGGTGCGGTAAGACCACGCTGTTGCAACTGCTCGGCGGGTTTCTCGAGCCGAGCACCGGGAGTCTGCTGGTGGGTGCGGACCGGGTGGAGGGGCCCGGGCCGGAGCGGGGTGTGGTGTTTCAGGCCCCGACGCTGTATCCGTGGCTGTCGGTGCGTGGGAATATCGAGTTCGGTCCGAAATGTCGTGGTGTGGACAAGAAGACGCGGCGGGCGGCAGCCGAGCGGATGCTGGCGTTGGTGGGGCTCGCCGAGTTCGGGGACAAGCGGCCCTACGAGCTGTCGGGCGGTATGCAGCAGCGGGCGCAGATCGCGCGGGTGCTGGTCAACGATCCACGCATCATCCTCATGGACGAGCCATTCGGCGCGCTGGATCAGCTCACCCGCGAACGCCTGCAGGTCGAGTTGCTGCGGCTGTGGCGGGAGGCCGGTAAAACCATTGTGTTCGTGACCCATTCGGTCGAAGAGGCGGTGTTTCTCTCGACCCGCGTTCTGGTCATGAGCGCTCGCCCGGGACGCGTCATCGTGGATCGCCGCATCCAATTACCGGGTGATGACGACACCGCCGTGCGCGACCTCGCCGTCACGGCCACACCGGAATTCCAGGCGCTGAAAACCGAATTGGCGACAGCGATCTACGAAGCGCACGCCTGACTCCGCAAATACACCGATGGCCCTTGTCGCTGTTATGCGACAAGGGCCATTGTGATGTTTCGACGAACGCGAATCCCGATTACAGGTACGCGCCACACACGGGCCAGGCGCCCGCGCCCTGACCGGCGAGCACGTTCTCCGCGACGCGGATCTGCTCCTCGCGGCTGGCGTTGGCGGCATTGCCCTCGCCGCCGTAGGCGTTCCAGGTGCTCTGGGTGAACTGCAGACCGCCGTAGAAGCCGTTGCCGGTGTTGGCGGCCCAGTTTCCGCTGGCCTCACACTGCGCGACGGCGTCCCAGTCGTGTCCGGCGGCCGAGGCGGTCGCCGTCGACAGCGCGAACGGGACGGACACGAACGCGCCGACGGCCGCGGTGGCGGCGAGCATGCGGGTGGTGAGCTTCCGGTTGCGATGCATAAAGTATTTCCCTGCCTGCGCCCACCGTTCCGCGCTTTCAGCTGCGGTGCCCCGTCCCCAGGGTTCTCGGTTGCTCTCGAATCGCGGGACGGGTTTCCGGTGTTCGGCGATTCGAGCGGGGGCCCGGAGGAATCCGAGCCGGAAGCGACGGTAACGGAACAATCACGCCGAATCACGTCCCAATCACGGACGGTTGACAAAACGGTATCTACCGCACTCGAAGAGTTTGCGCAGATAGCGCCGGAGTGTCGCCGAATAACATTTCTGGAATTTACGCCCGAATTTGTGACGGACGTCACGGAGAAATGGTGACGCCAATCGCGTAATACAAACCCAAGACAAAACGATCCCCACCGAAAATCGCGGTCCGACCGGCCCGAATCGCGCTGCGCGCAACCGTTGCCGCAGGTCAAAGCCCTAGGAATAGTGCGTCCATGGCCGAAGAACCACGTTCCGGAGCACGCGCGGTCGACCGCGCGGTAGCGGTGCTCAATTGCTTCCACGGCGACGATCCCGAGCTCTCGCTCAGCGATCTCGCCCAGCTGGCCGGATTGCCCGTCAGCACCACGCACCGGCTCGCCCAGGCCCTGGTCCGCGGCGGCCTGCTCGAGCAGGATCCGGGGACCGACCGCTACCGGGTCGGGCACGGCCTGGCGACCCTGGCCCGGCCCGCGCTCACCCGCCTGGGCCTGGACTCGGTGGCACCGCATCTCTACGCGCTGGCCGCGGGCATTCGGATCACGGTCAGCGTGAGCGTGCTCGAGGACCACGACGCGGTGACCGTGTTCCAGGCGCGACCACCGGTCTCGTTCTGCCATCACCAGGTGCCCCGAACCCGCCAGTCGCTGCGGACCAGCGCCACCGGGCACGCGCTGCTGGCCTACTCCCCCGCCCGCGCGGCCGCCGACCTCGATCTGGACCGGGTGCGCCGCACCGGGTTCGCCTCGGAGCTCATCGAGACCGAGGACCCGATCCGCGCCCTGGCCGTGCCGATCGTCGGACCCGGCAGGCAGGTGCACGGCGCGCTGGCGGTGCAGGCCCGCTCGGCGCGGCTGGACAGCGAGCTCATTCGCGCGGTCGTGCCCGCCATGCGCATTGCCGCCGGACGCATCGCGCCGCTGCTCCAAACCGGCGGCGGCCCAGCGCTTTCCACGGCCGAATTGCGCTCACGCTGATTTCCACATCGTGAAATGGCGATTGCCGCGCCCTCGCGGCCGTCGCAGCATGTGACCACTCCCGAATCCCCTCGGCTCCCAGTCCCCGCGAAGGAATCCCATGATGCTCTGTTGTCGCCTCGCTCTCGAATCACCCCGTGCGACAGACACATTCACCGAAAGAGCCCCCCATGGCATTCCCTCTCCACCGCCCCCGGGTGCGGCGCGCCCTGGCCGCCGCGTTCGCCGTCACCAGCGCGGTCGTGGTCCTGACGGGCTGCGCCAAGACCGACGCGGGCACCACCGCCGACGGTAGGACCGTCGTCCGCTACCAGGGCAGCACCGGCCAGGTGTCCGCCTTCGAATTGGCCGAGAACCTCGGGTACTTCAAGAAGATCGGCCTGCGTTGGGAGGGCGATACCACCAGCGGCCCGGCCAATATTCAGGCCGCCGCCACCAAGCAGGTCGAATTCGGCAGCGCCTTCAATGGCGCGGTCATCAAGCTCGTCGCGGGCGGCGCGCCCGTCACCGCGGTGCTCAGCTCCTACGGTGCCGATGAGCAGAGCTTCACCGGATATTTCGTACGCGACGATTCCGGCATCGTCTCCGCGCGCGATCTCATCGGCAAGAAGGTGGGCGTCAATACCCTCGGCGCGCACCACGAATTCATCACCCGGCAGTGGCTGCACGATCAGGGGCTCAGCGACGCCGAGATCAAGCAGGTGCAGTTGGTGGTGCTGCCGCCCGCCACTACCGAGGACGCGCTGCGCAACGGGCAGATCGATGTGGCGGCCCTGCAGGGTGTCTTCCGCGACACCGCGGTGGGGCGCGGCGGTGTGCATCCGCTCTACACCGACAAGGATCTGTTCGGGCAATTCGATTACGGCACTTATGTTTTCCGCAACGACTATCTGAAATCCCACGCCGACGCGGTGGCCGACTTCGTGCAGGGCACCGCCCGGGCCACCCGCTGGCTGCAGGTGACCCCGCGCGACGAGGTGGTGGCCAAGTTCGCCGACATCATTCAGAAGCGCGGCCGCAACGAGAACACCTCGCTACTGCAGTACTACAAGAGCTCGGGCATCCCGGTGCCCGGCGGTGTGGTCGCCGAGAAGGAACTCCAGATCTGGATCGACTGGCTGGTCCGCAATGGCGAACTGCCCGCGGGCAAGCTCGCGGCCAAGGACCTCTACACCAACAAGGACAACCCCTACGCCAATGGCACCTACCCCGCCACCAGCGGGCCGAGCGGTGAGGCGATCGCGAAATGAGCACGGACACCGTCAAACTCGCGCTTGCCGGGGTGCGCAAGGAATTCCCGGTGCGGGGTGAGCGCGAGGCCTTCACCGCACTGTCGGATATCACCGTCGAGGTGCGGGACGGGGAATTCCTCGTGCTGGTCGGGCCCAGCGGATCGGGCAAATCCACGCTGCTGGATCTGTTGGGCGGACTCGGGAAACCCACCGCGGGGCAGATCCTCCTCGATGGCGCGCCCGTCAGCGGGCCGGGGCTGGATCGCGGGATCGTATTCCAGCAGTACGCGCTGCTGCCGTGGCGCACGGCCCGCGCCAATATCGAATTCGGCTTGGAGGCCAAAGGAATTCGGCGACGCGAGCGCCGAAAGGTCGCCGAGCATTACTTGGAACTCGTCGGGCTGGCCGGATTCGGGGACCGGTATCCGCACGAGTTGTCCGGCGGCATGAAGCAGCGCGTGGCCATAGCCCGCAGCCTCGCCTTCGACCCCGAGGTGCTGCTCATGGACGAGCCCTTCGCGGCCCTGGACGCGCAGACGCGAGAGTCATTGCAGGACGAGCTGTTACGAATCTGGCAGGCCACCGGCAAGACCGTGCTGTTCATCACCCACGGCATCGACGAGGCGGTCTACCTGGGCCAACGCGTCGCGGTGCTGACATCTCGGCCGGGCCGAATCAAGGCCGTGGTCGATATCGACCTCGATCGCGACGGGAACGGCGATATCCGCTCCAGCGAGCGATTCCGCGAACTGCGCCACGAGGTCTGGTCGCTACTGCACGACGAGGTCGCCCGAGCCCAGGACCTGGAACAGGCCGACCTCGCCGACAGGAGGAACTCCCATGTCTAGCGCACTGCGACTCACCGAAGCCCCCGCCGCCCCGCCGTCCCGGACCGCCGGGGTCACCGCGGCAACCGAGACCACGCCAGCCTCCGGCACCCCGGCCACGAGCGACATAGCGACCGCCGGTGGCACTGCGAGCGTCACCGACATCGCGCGAACCACCGAAATCGCGCCCACCACCGACACCGCGCGAACCAGTGAGAGCGCGTCAACCGCCGAGATCACGTCGGCAACCGAGACCACGACAGCCTTCGGCACCCCGACCACGAGCGACACAGCGGTCGCCGGTGGCACCGCGAGCGTCACCGACAGCGCGCGAAGCACTGAGACCGTGTCAACCACCGAGACCACGTCGGCCACCGAGACCACGTCGGCCGCCGATATCCCGACGAAGGCCGTGGCAGCGACATCCGAGAGTGCGAGGGCGGCCGAGCAACCCATCGCATCTCGCCGTGGAGGTCTGGGGGTCCTCGTACTCGCGCTGGGCAGGCTCGCCTGGCGAATCGGCAAGCCCACCATTGTGATCGGGTTGTTCCTCGCCCTCTGGGAGGCCGCGCCACGGCTGAGGCTGGTGGATGAGGTCTTCCTGCCGCCGTTCTCGACGGTCGTGCAGGCCGGGCTGGAACTCGTTCGCAATGGCCAGATGTGGGACAACGTCTCCACCAGCGTGACCCGTTCGCTGATCGGGTTCGGCATCGCGCTGATCGCCGCGATTCCGGTGGGTGTGGCCATTGCCTGGTATCGGCCGATCGCGGAGTTCCTCAGTCCGGTGCTGGAGCTGTTCCGCAATACCGCCGCGCTCGCGCTGTTGCCGGTGTTCATTCTGATCCTCGGCATCGGCGAGACCTCCAAGATCGCGCTGGTGGTGTACGCCGGGTTCTTTCCGATTCTGCTCAATACCATCAGCGGGGTGCGGACCGTCGATCCGCTGCTGATCAAATCGGCGGTGTCGCTGGGCTTCTCACCGCTGCGGCTGTTCCAGAAGGTGATCCTGCCCGCCGCCGTGCCCTCGATTTTCACCGGCATTCGAATGGCGGCCTCCGGGTCGATTCTGGTGCTCATTGCCGCCGAGATGTTCGGGGCCCGGGCCGGACTCGGCTATCTGATCACCGCCGCGCAGCAGAACTTCCAGATTCCGGACATGTACGCCGGGATCGTGGCCATCGCGCTGGTCGGGCTCGCCTACAACGGCGTCCTCGTCGCCATCGAGCGGCGGCTGTCCCGCTGGCGCGCGCACTGACCTCGCTCGAACCGCACTCTTCGAAGGAATTTCTCTCCATGTCCAACGCACGCAAGACCTTTCACCTCAACGCCTTTCTCATGGGCGTCGGCCACCACGAGGCCGCCTGGCGGCATCCGCGCACCGAAGAACACCGGGTGCTCGATGTGAAGCACTTCCAGGAACTGGGCCGCATCGCCGAACGCGGCAAGCTGGATTCGGTGTTCTTCGCCGATGGGCTGGCGGTGGGCCCGCGCATCAAGCGAAATGCGCTCGCGGTGTTCGAGCCGGTCACCCTGCTGGCGGCCATCGCCACGGCCACCGAGCATGTCGGGCTGATCGCGACCGCCTCCACCAGCTACAACGAACCCTTCAATCTGGCACGCAAATTCGCCTCCCTCGACCACATCAGCGGCGGCCGGGCGGGCTGGAACATCGTCACCTCCGGCAGCGAGGAGGAGGCGTTCAACTTCGGCTTCGACGCCATCCCCGAACACGCGCGCCGCTACGAGCGGGCCGAGGAGTTCGTGGACCTGGCCGTCCAGCTGTGGGACAGCTGGGAATCCGATGCCATCGTGCTCGATCCGGAGACCGGCATCTTCGCCGACCCGGACAAGGTGCACACCCTGGACTACCGCGGTGAGCGGTTCCGTGTCCGCGGACCCCTGAATTCCCCGCGCAGCCCGCAGGGTCGGCCGCTGCTGGTGCAGGCCGGATCCTCGGAGAGCGGAAAGGAATTCGCGGCCCGCCGCGCCGAGGCGGTGTTCACCGCGCAGCGCACCCTCGAGGAAGGCCAGGCGTTCTACCGCGATCTCAAGGCGCGCCTGCCCAAGTACGGCCGCTCGGCCGACGATCTCAAGGTGCTGCCCGGCCTGGTGCCGTTCATCGCCGACACCGAGGCGCAGGCCCGCGCCCTGGAACAGGAGTTCACCGACCTCATCTCCCCCGATTACGCACTGCGGCAACTGTCCTCGCTGCTCGGCGTCGACCTCACCGAGCACGCCTTGGACGCCCCGCTGCCGCCGCTGCCCTCCGAGAGCGAAATCGAGGGCGGCAAGAGCCGATTCACCCTCGTCAAGGAGCTCGCCGAGAAGGAGCGGCTGACCGTGCGCCAGCTCATCGGCAAGCTCGGCGGCGGCCGCGGCCACCGCACCTTCGCGGGCACACCCGAGCAGATCGCCGACGAACTGCAGAGCTGGTTCGACGGCGGCGCGGCCGACGGCTTCAACATCATGCCGCCCTACCTGCCCGGCGGGCTCGAGGACTTCGTCGACCGCGTCGTCCCAATTCTCCAGGAGCGCGGCCTGTTCCGCACCGATTACACCGCCACCACCCTGCGCGGCCACTACGGCCTCGCACCGGTGGAAAGCCAATTCGCCCCCGCCCGCACCCGGGCGACCGCCTGACCGACACGACACGAGGCCCTCTCGACAGGATCGAGAGGGCCTCGCGCAGTTCATGATTCGATCAGTTCCCCAGCGGCCGGGGCGGCGGCGGGTTCTGCCAACCCTGGTTCGGCGGCTCCGGCCGGTACTGCGGGCGACCCGGCTGCTGCTGCTCCGGGCGCTGCCGCTGTTCCAGGTGCGGGGGCCGCGTCGGGGTCGTCGGGATGGCCGCGGGCGGCTCGACCGGGGTGCGCGCATCGGCCTCGGCGGCGCGGACCGCGCGCTGGGTGGCCGGGTCGGTGGCGGTGTCGAACCAGGCGGCCACCTCGTCCGAATCATCCTCGGGCGCTTCGGCGGGCGCGCCGTCCTCGGACGGCTCGTATCGGAACACGCCGTCCTCGCCCTGCTTGGCGAACCCGCGAGCGAAACCTTCCAGGGCCTTGCCGAAATCGCTGGGCACCAGCCACACCTTGTTGGCGTCGCCCTTGGCCACCTGCGGCAGGGTCTGCATGTATTGGTAGGCCAGCAGTTCCGGGGTCGGCTTGCCGTTCTTGATGGCGGCGAAGACCTTTTCGATCGCCTTCGCCTGACCCTGCGCCTGCAGGTACGCGGCGGCGCGTTCACCCTGGGCCCGCAGAATCCGGGACTGTCGTTCACCCTCGGCGGCCAGGATCGAGGACTGCTTGCCGCCCTCGGCCGCGAGGATCTGCGCCTGCTTCTGACCCTCGGCGGTCTTGATGGAGGCCTCGCGCTGACCCTCCGCGGTGAGGATCATGGCCCGCTTCTCACGGTCGGCCTTCATCTGCTTTTCCATCGACTCCTGAATCGACGGCGGCGGATCGATGGCCTTGAGCTCGACCCGCGAGACCCGCAGACCCCAGCGGCCGGTGGCCTCGTCGAGGACCCCGCGCAGCTGAGAGTTGATCTGGTCGCGGGAGGTCAGCGTCTCCTCGAGGGTCATGCCGCCGACCACATTGCGCAGCGTGGTGATCGTCAACTGCTCCACGGCCGCAATGTAATTGGAGATCTCGTAGACCGCGGCCTGTGGACTGGTGACCTGGAAATACACCACCGAGTCGATCTGCACGGTCAGGTTGTCCTGGGTGATCACCGGCTGCGGCGGGAAGGACACCACCCGCTCGCGCAGATCCACCTTGGCGCGCACCCGGTCGGCGAACGGGACCAGGAAGGTCAGCTGCCCCGACACCGTGCGCGAGTAGCGGCCCAGTCGCTCGATCACCGCGGCCTCGGCCTGCGGCACCAGGGCCACCGACTTGAAGACCACCACCACGACCAACAGCACCAAGACAATGGCGACTATCAGTACAGCCATCACGGCCCTTTCATGACGACGGCGTGCGCGCCGTCGATCCTCATGATGAAGACGGTCGAACCGACGGGGTATGTCTCCGACGCGTCATAGGGACGCGCACTCCATACCTCGCCGCCCAGCTTCACGCGGCCGCCGTGCTCGTCGACCTGTTCGAGCACCTTGGCGGTCCTGCCGGGCAGCGCGTCGACCCCGGTCTGATGCGGGGGCGGAGTCGCGTAGCGCCGCAACAGGAATGGACGTACCCCCACCAGGAGCGCGATCGAGACTCCACCGAACACCACGGCGTCCACGACCACCGAGGAACCGGTCGCCGCACTCACGCCCGCCGTGACGAGTGCGGCGACGCCCAGCATGATCAGCACGAGACTGCCCGTGAGCATCTCGGCCGCCGCGAGCAGAATGCCCGCGACCAGCCAAACTATTGCGGCCACAGCATCAACAGTAGTCGCTGCGCGGCTCGTCCACCCGATATCCGGCGCGGACCAAGGTCATCGAATCCAACCGTCCACCCTGTCGTGACCACCGACCGAGGGCTCTTGTCGCGGTGACTTCCGCCGCAAACTCCGCCGTCCGCCGCGTCGCGCCGCCGGATTCCGGTGCGGCGGCGGTACCTTCGGTCGGGTGAGCGGGCGTGACAGTTACGGCGATATCTTTTCCGGCCATTCGAGGACTCGCAAAAGGGACATACCGCGCGTCGTCGCCGAGCGCGACCTGGTTGCCGAGGACGCGGCCACCGGATTCTGCGGTGCCGTAGTGGGATTCGACCGCAGCTACGACGGGGAGTTCGTCAAACTCGAGGATCGTCAGGGGCGGGTGCGGCTGTTCGCCTTGCGGGAGGCCGCGTTTCTGATCGACGGGCAGCCGGTGACGCTGGTGAAGCCGACGGCGGTCGCGCCCAAGCAGGAGACACGGTCGGCGTCGGGTTCCACCCGGGTCGAGGGGTTGAAGGCACGGGTCGCGCGGGCCAGCCGCATCTGGGTGGAGGGTGTGCACGACGCGGCGCTGGTCGAACGGGTGTGGGGGCACGACCTTCGAGTCGAGGGTGTGGTCGTCGAGCAACTCGAGGGCTTGGATCATCTCGGGGCCAAACTCGCGGAGTTCCAACCCGGACCCACCCGTCGGGTCGGCGTGCTCGTCGATCACCTGGTCACCGGCTCCAAGGAGACCGGGCTCACCCAGGGACTCGGGGCGCATGTGCTCGTCACCGGCCATCCCTATATCGACGTGTGGCAGGCGGTTCGACCCAAGGCCGTCGGCATTGCCGCCTGGCCCGAGGTGCCACGCGGCGAGGATTGGAAAACCGGCATCTGCCAGCGGTTACGGTGGGGTACACCGCAGGACGGATGGCGAAGGGTCTACAACGCCGTGAACTCCTACAAGGATCTGGAAACCCCGCTCATCGGTGCCGTCGAACGACTGATCGATTTCGTCACCGAGCAGGAGTAGCCCTCCAGTTATCCTCGATTGCATGAGTTCTTCCCCGAGCGCGTCGCTGACGGTCTGGGCCGGGTCCTGGCTGGCTGGCAGTAGCGCCCCCGACGACGTGTTGGACGCGTTGCGCACCTGGGCTCCCCAGCAGACCGTGGCTGCCGGGGACCCGGTCACGGGTGGACACACCGGCCTGCCCTGGGCTCCCGACGGCGATCCGGACGCGGTGGCCGGTGCGGGAATCATGGTGCTGCTCAAGCTCATCCGCGAGGCCATGGACGGCCCCGAGGCGCAGGTGCGGCTGGTGCTGCCGATTCCCGGCGATGTGCGCGGTATGCCGGTCGGGACCGAATTCGCCGCCGCCGCAACCGAAGCCGGGGAAGGCCTGTTGATCGGAACGCCGGGGAGCACCGGGACCGGACTGGTGCCGTTCTGGACCGAGGACGACGCCCTGCAGTGGCGGGTCTACTCCACGCCCATCCCCCTGACCCTCGCGCCCGAAATGCCATTGGGCGAGGCCGAATACACCATGCGGGAGGCCGTGCGCGACGCCGCCGACGCCCTGGCGCAGTTGCAGACGACCCGGCTCGGGTCCGGCGGTGTCGGGCCGCGCGAGCTCGTGGAGGCCGAACTGGCCGGGCACACGCGCCACAAGTATCCGGATTCGCTGCCGCTGCGGGCGCGCCGGATTCTCGACACCGCGGACCAGGTGGCCGCGATTCTCACCGTCGCCGAGCGCGAACCGGCCTCCGCGCCGACCTCCGCCACCGCGGTCGCGGCACAGGAGGCGCTGTTGCGGCCCTTGTGGAATGCGATTCGGGCGGCGCGGCTCGCGGCCGTGCACGCGCGGTAGCGGTCTGTCCGATTTCTTCAAGACGGTCGGCGGATCGGTGCCTACGGTTCGAGGCATGGGTATTCGACTGAACGTAATCGAAATCGTGGTGGCCGATATGGCCGCCTCGCTGGCCTTCTACCGACGGTTGGGGTTGACGTTCCCCGAAGGTGCCGAGCGCGAGCCGCACGTGGACACCGATCTGGGCGGAGGCGTCAAGCTCATGCTCGATACCGAGGAGACGATTCGGTCCTTCCGGCCCGAATGGTCGGTGCCGCCGGGACCGGGTCGCATGGCCTTGGCCTGCGATTGTGGTTCACCCGCGGCAGTAGATGAGAAATTCGAGGAGTTGGTGGCGGCCGGATATCGGGCGGAGTTGAAACCGTTCGATGCCTTCTGGGGACAGCGCTATGCGACCGTGCTCGACCCGGACGGAAACAGCGTCGATCTCTCCGCAGTCCTGGAATGACGACCGGCTGATGACCGAATAGAGACGAAGGGCGGCCGCGCTTTTCGAGGCCGCCCTACCCCTCCAACAATTCCCGCGGCGACAATCCCGCCAATTCCCGAATCTCCCGCGTCAAATGCGCTTGGTCCGCATATCCCGCGACGGCGGCGACATCCGCGAGCGCCATTCCCTTGCGAGCCAAGGCCAGAGCTCGCTGCATGCGCAAAATGCGTCCCAAGGTTTTCGGACCGTACCCGAAGGCATTGAGCGACAGGCGATGCAGTCGCCGCAGTCCAACCCCCAGGGCATCGGCGGTCGCGGCCACCGAGTGTCCGGATTCGAGCGACGTCACAATGAAGCGCAGCATCGGATCGGTGGGGTCGCTGTCCGCCGCGCGCCACCTGGCCACCGCCTCGAGACCCGCCGCCGGATTCTTCGCGTGCGCGAGGACGTCCGTCGCACGACGGACATTCGCCGCCGACCAGAGCGCGTCGAGATCGACTCGCACATCGCGCAACTCCGACGCGGGGACGCCCAAGAGTCCGGGGGCGGTGCCCGGGAAGAAGCGGATTCCGCTGATTCGGTCGGCGTATCCGGTGGGCGGGCGGTAGGCGCGAGTGTCCGGCCCGGCAACCGAGAGGCGGCCATCGATCCAGAGCAGATCCATGCAGCCGTCCGGCAGCACCGGTAGGTCGCGGTCGGACACACTGTCGCGCGTCCACAGCACCGCGCCATCGATCGTCGACCGCCACGCCCGATAGCCTTGCGGCGGATGGATTTCCCTCACGTCACCTCGAAAAGCGCTGAAACACACCTCTGTTCATCAGTTCGTGCACACACGCACGGTGTGCATGTGTGCACTCGCTGCAAGATTGCAGGCTATGTCGTCGCGGGCTCTGCCGAATCGGAGACCTCGACCACCCGTTCCACCTGTCCGGGCTTCCAGATCGTCACTTCCAAACGCCCGTCCACGATTTCGACCGACGACGCACCGGTGATGTCGGCGGCATAGAAGGGTTCGAACTTGCGACCACGCAGGTCGAAGCCGGTCTCCTCGAACAGGGCGTCTGCGAAGCGGCGGTGCAGGTCCGGGTCCTGCACATCGTGCACGGTGCCGAACAGCTTCACGTCCCCATCGCTGACGTGCGTGTCCACGGTGGCGGTGTGCAGGCAGAAGCGCGGGTCGCGGGCCAGGTCCGCGAACTTCGTGGTGTTGGGCATGCCGACCAGCCATAGCTCGCCCTCGAAGACGCGGGGCTCGAGCGGGGAGATGCGCGGGAAGCTGTCCTTGCGCAGGGTGGCGAGCATGCACAGGTTGCCGGTGGCGGCGTGACGACGGGTGAAGATGGTCGAGATACGTGGTGCGGCGGCGGCGAACTCGTTCCAAGACGTCATATCCCCGACCGTACGCGCGGGGTCCGACACAATCCGAGCCTCGAACTCCCGTGGTCTCTGTTTCAATGGCCCAATGTCGTTCACTCGTCGGGTCGCGGTCCTCACCGCGGCGTTCCTCGGCTGTGCCCTCCCGGCCGCCGTCCCCGCGAACGCGGTGGTCGGCGGTACCGAAATCACGACCGCCGACTATCCGTGGCTCGTCTCGGTCGGCACCCCGCTGTTCTTTCCCCGAGCCTCCGGGCAGTTCTGCGGCGGCGCGCTCATCGCCCCCGACCAGGTGCTGACGGCCGCGCACTGTGTCGAACTCGCCCAGCTCCTGCCGCAGGCGCTGACGGTGACCTTCGACCGCAGCGACCTGGCATCCCACGACGGAACGACGGTGAGCGTCACCAACGTTCGCCTGCACCCGGACTACCGCACCGAGACGGTCGACGGTGTCGATGTGCACCACCATGACCTCGCCATCCTCACCCTCGCCAAGCCGCAGAACCGAGCGGTCGTGCAGGTCGCCGCGCCGTCGGGCAGCAGCGCCACCGTCCTCGGCTGGGGCGGGACGGCCGAGACCGACTACTTCAACACGGTCTTGCGGCGTGCCACCGTGCCGCTGGTCTCCGACGCCGACTGCGCCGCGGCCTACCCGGGCACCTTCGACGCCTCGGAGATGGTGTGCGCCGGATCCACCACCGCCGATACCGGCGAATTCGATAGTGGCGGGCCGCTGCTCGTCAACGGGAAGCTGGTCGGCATCACCTCGTGGGCGCGCGGGACGGCGGAGGCCGGGTATCCGGGGGTCTACGCTCGCCTGCCCGCGCCCTTCTGAGCGGTCACACTTTCGACGCCGACTGGTCGAAGGCGAAGACGCCGTGCGGGTCGTAGCGCTTGGCGACGTCGCGTAGTCGAGACGCGTTATCGCCGTAATAGGCGCTCGCCCAATTGGAGAGGCCGGGGTCGATGTAATTGACGCAGGCCGTGTTTCCGGTCAGGTCGCCGAGACCGTCGCGCACCTCGTTCACGGAATTGCGCGCTGCCGGAGTGGCGGCACCGACATAGATCTGGGCGGTCGCCAGTGCGCCGCGATAGGGGAATGCCGTGTCCTTCGCACCGATTCGCGACGGAGCGCCGGAGAGGCTGTCCAGGAGAATGTCCATGCCTTCGCGTCCGGTCATCAAAGCCGTCAATCGGCTCGGGTCCGAGAGCGGTTTGGTCAATACTCGCGACGAGGCGGTGAAGGATTCGCGGCCGAGCACTCCCCCGCCATTCCAATTCGGGCGGCATTGCTCCACCGAATAATTGGCGCAACCGCCGAAATACATCATCGCTGACAGGTAGTCCTTGGACAGGGAATACCGATTCGTTGGTTGGGTCTTGGTGGCCGCGACCAGTTTGTCCAGGAGAGCGTTCATGGCGCTCTCCGAGCCGACATAGCAGCCATTGATGCGGCAGGTTGGCGGGCTTCCTGCGGAAATGCCCAAGGTGGACCAGAATTCGTCCGGGGCCGAGGCGGTGAAGGTCTGCCAGCCCGCGAGCACGTCCGTCAGCGATCCGGCCGGGAATTGGACCTGGAACACGGTCAACTGAGGTGCGGCGACGGTCTTGAACGTGAACGAGGTGACAATGCCGAAGTTGCCGCCACCCCCGCCGCGCAGTGCCCAGAACAGATCCGGTTCCGAGGTCGCCGAGGCGGTGCGCAGCGTGCCGTCGGCGGTGACGACCTGCGCCGAAACCAGGTTGTCGCACGTCAACCCGTATTTTCCGGCTAGGACACCGACTCCGCCGCCGAGGGTCAGTCCGGAGATGCCGACCGTCGGGCAGGACCCGGCGGGCAGACACCGACCAGCCTGCGCCAGACCGTTGTACACGTCCATCAGCCGGGTGCCCGCGCCGATCACCGCCGTCCCGTCGGCGTTCACCTCCACACCGGTCATCCGACCCAGATCGACCACCAATCCGTTGTCGGGCGTCGAGTACCCGGCGTAACTGTGTCCCCCGCTCCGCGCCGCCACCGGGATCCTCGCGTTCGCGGCGGCCGTGATACAGGCCTGCACATCGGAGGCGTTGGCGCACTGCGCGATCGCCGCGGGTTGGCGAGTGTCGAACGCCGGGTTGAACGCCAGCTTGGCCGTCGAATATCCGGAATCGGACGGCAGATTCAAAACTCCGCCGAGTCGCTTGCGCAGCCCTTCCCAATCCACCTGTCCGGCAGGCGGTTCCGTCGTCGGCACCACACTCGTGTCCGTGGGTGGCTTTGCCGATGGCTCGGTCTGCGCAGCCCCCGGCTCGCTCGGCACACAGCCCGTCGCCGATCCCAGGGCCGCCAGCCCGACGCCGAGTCCGGCCGCCCGCAGTAGATTTCGCCGATTGATCGCCATACCGGCGTCCCTCCCCCAAGGTGGTGCCCGGCCTTCCTCCAGAGTGCCGGGCACGCACGAACCATTCAACGGTCCGTTATCGCGACCTTGAAAGCGGGCGTTTCACTCAGGCGAGCAGTCCGTCGGCGAGGCGGGCCCAATCGGCGAGAACTTGCTTGCGGCGCAGGCGGTCTCGGCCGACCATTTCGTCGAGCGTCGCGCCGCGAACGAGGTTGATGGTGAGCCAGAATGCCGACTCCAGGCGCTCGCGCGAGACCTCGATGCGGCGGCCGCAGGCGTCGAGCAGCTCGACGGTCAGATCGTGTTGCACGCGAAGCATGTTCCGGCGCAAACCGGGATCGTTGGCGATGCCGACGTACAGTTCGACGGCCGCCTTGCCCAGTTTGCCCGCGAAGGGCGCGGTCACCAGTTCGACCAGGACCTCGCCCGCCGACGACTCGCGCGGCAGCGTCC
Source organism: Nocardia sp. CDC160 (assembly GCF_035818795.1). NCBI lineage: Bacteria > Bacillati > Actinomycetota > Actinomycetes > Mycobacteriales > Nocardiaceae > Nocardia > Nocardia sp. CDC160. The sequence continues at coordinate 645,346 of NZ_JAYKYT010000004.1, forward strand.
GCTCCCGCCGCTGCAAGGCCTCCCGCTGACGCAGCGTCAGATGCTCGATGGTCTGCGCGAACAGCTCCTGGCGGGTGTGGAAGTGATGCAGCTGCGCGCCGCGGGTCACCCCGGCCCGGGCCGTGATGTCGGCGATGGACGCGCTCGCGTACCCGACCTCGGCCAGGCTGTCGATGGCCGCATCCAGCAGGAGTGCGCGGGTGCGCAGGCTCTTCTCCTGATGCTTGTTCGGGGGCAGACCGGATACCACCTGGTCAGTCTAACCGTTTGCCGAAATTGCGTGCACCCTTGCACGCAATTGGGTGTCGGTCGTAATGTGACCGGCATGCCCGTCGATCGTCTGCTGCCCACGCCCGAAGCCCGCGACCTCATCGAGCTCACCCGCGATATCGCGGACAAGGTGCTCGAGCCGAATGTCGTGGAGTACGAGAAGCAGGAGCGGTATCCGGAGGAGGCGTTTCGCGCGCTCGGGGCGGCGGGGCTGTTGAGCCTGCCGTATCCGGAGGAGTTCGGCGGCGGCGCGCAGCCCTACGAGGTGTACCTGCAGGTGCTCGAGGAATTGGGCGCGCGGTGGGCGGCGGTCGCGGTGGCGGTGAGTGTGCACAGCCTGTCGTGCCATCCGCTGTTCGCCTACGGCACCGAGGAACAGAAGCAGCGGTGGCTGCCGGAGATGTTGTCCGGCAACCTCATCGGCGCGTACAGCCTGTCGGAAGCGCATGCCGGATCCGATGCGGCGGCGCTGCGCTGTCGCGCGGTGGAGGCCGAGGGCGGCTACCGGATCACCGGCACCAAGGCGTGGATCACCAACGGCGGCAAGGCCGACTACTACACCCTGTTCGCCCGCACCGGCGAAGGCTCCCGCGGCATCTCCTGCTTCCTGGTCCCCGCCGACACCGGGGGTCTATCCTTCGGCAAGCCCGAGGAGAAGATGGGCCTGCGTGCGGTACCCACCACCACGGCCGCCTACGACGCCGCCTTCCTACCTGCCGAGCGTTTGATCGGCGAGCCCGGCCAAGGTCTCCCGATCGCCTTCAGCGCCTTGGACTCCGGCCGCCTCGGCATTGCCGCCGTGGCCACCGGCATCGCGCAACGCGCTCTCGACGACGCCGTCGCCTACGCCAAGGACCGAGAGGCCTTCGGCCGCCCCATCATCGACCACCAGGGCCTCGGTTTCGTTCTCGCCGACATGGCCGCGGCCGTCGACTCCGCCCGCGCCACCTACCTCGACGCCGCCCGCCGCCGCGACGCGGGTCTCCCCTACTCCCGCCAGGCCAGCGTCGCCAAACTCGTCGCCACCGACGCCGCCATGAAGGTCACCACCGACGCCGTCCAGGTCTTCGGCGGCTACGGCTACACCCAGGACTTCCCGGTGGAGCGCTACATGCGGGAAGCCAAGATCACCCAAATCTTCGAAGGCACCAACCAGATTCAGCGCCTGGTCATCGCGCGGTCGCTCGCCAACGGCTGAGCGATCCGGTCCGGCCGACCGACCCGCGCGGCGCATGACACGCGGGTTTCTCGGCTAGGAGCGGTCACAGACTGCCGAAGGGGTTCCAGGGTGCGGGGGCCGGGGCATCGTCACGGTCGTGATGCCAGCGCCAGTCGTTGTCGCGCCACTCCCAGTGGCCGCGGTCGTGATCGCAGTCGCTCCACTGCATTCGGCCGCGGTCGTTCTGCCAGGTGTATCGGCCGTCGTGGTCGCAGTCCCCACGCCAGTCGTGGTCGTTGTCCACCACGATCAGCGGTGCGGCCAGGGCGGGCGCGGCGAAGCCGATCGGGAGGACGGCGAGCGAGCCCACGACGAGGGCCCGGGACAGTCGGTGTCGTACGATTTTGCTTTCTGAGATAGTCATGGCCATACCTCGGTTGGGCACGGCCACAAAAGCGTCCGGAAGGGGCACCCCGACCGACAACGTGGCAACCACGCGCTTGCGCTCTACTGGCGGATTCGTGACCGTGCACTGTGATCCGGAACCAGGTGGTTCGCGGAAGATCGAATGCTCGGTCCGGCTAACAGTTTAGACCCGTCGCACCCTGCGAATGAAGCGCTCGAGACCCCTATGCTGAGGTCGGACAACCGAGGAGTTCTCATGGGTCGGATCGTCTCAGCCGTAATCGGCATCGTGCTGTGCCTGGTCGGCGTGATCTGGATCGTGCAGGGCCTGGGCTCCCTGCACGGTTCGCCGATGACCGGACATTCCGAATGGAGTTGGGCCGGTGGCGTTCTCGTCGTGGTGGGTGTTGGCCTGCTGGTGTGGAGCGGCTACCGAACGCTACGACGCTGACCGGCGGGCGGCCAGAAACAGGTCGTGTTCCGGGATGGCCGCGGGGTGGGCGGGGCGGAACTCGACCACGCGTTCGCGGACGATGGTCAGGCCCGCGGCCTGGAGAAGACGGTGGTACTCGGCCAGCGGGTAGCTGCTGACCGTGACCGGCTTGCCCATGAATTCGATGTCCAGGCCCTCGATATCGGCGGGGACGGTGGCGAAGAGGAAGACGCCGTTCGGGGTGAGCCAGTCGGCGAATTTCGCCAGGGCGGCGTCGATCTCGGCGCGGGTCAACTGCAGTAGCGGAAAGAAGGCCACCACCGCGTCCCAGCTTCCGGACGGGTAGCTCAGTGTCCGCAGGTCGGCCACCTCGAAGCGGGCCGCGGGGACCTGGGCGCGGGCGATGTCGACCATTCTCGGCGAGACATCGCACCCGGTGACCCGATGTCCGGCCGCCGCCAGCATCTCGGCGGTGGGACGACCGGTGCCGCAGCCGACATCGAGAATCTGTGCCGCGGGCGGCAGTTGGGTGAGCAGCCATTCGAGTTCCTCCCGCTGTGCGGTCAGTCCCTCGAAGGCCTGCTCGTACTCCTTGCCCAGCTGGTCGAACACTTCGGCCGCCGAAAGTCCCATGGCCCCAACGGTATATCAGGCATCTACGCGCTGGTCCCAATCGATGACGAAGCGGTGGACGGGGCCGAACATCTTCTCCGGCTTGAGGAACGTGCGGGTGGCGATCGGCATGATCAGGCCGAACATTGCCTTGGCGACCGGGCCGGAGGTCTTGCCGTTGTTGGTTTTGGCGGCGTTGTCGGAGATCTCCTCCACACGCGGGCGGCGCAGGCGCTCGTAGACCGCGAAGGCCGCCTCGGGCTCGGGGATGTCGCGCAGGCAGCGAGCCAGTTCGATCGCGGACTCGATGGCCAGCGATGCACCCTGACCCGAGCTGGAGGACGGGGCATGCACTGAATCGCCGAGCAGGACGACGCGGCCGCGGAACCAGGTGGGCACGTGCGGCATCCGCTCCATGGGACCGGTAATGATCATCTCGTCCACGCTGGTCTGCGCGAACAGCCGCTCGCCGGGGGTGTCGCCGATGTGCGCGGCGCGCAGCTTGTCCAGCCAGTCCTGCGCGGGCACGGCCTTGGCCTCGGCCAGGGTCATGGGTTCGGCCTGCGGGTAGTTGCTGAAGAACACGTGCTTGCCATTGGGCTGACGCCAGTAGCCGTAGAAGGCGCGCTTGCCGAAGGCGAAATGCATGGCCTCGATATCGCCCTCGCCGCCATCGGAAAGTCTTCCGTCCGAGGTGAATTCGCCGAAGCCGAAGCTCATCAGCCCGGTGTACTCCGGCCCGGGGGCCTGCGGGTCGATGAGGGTGCGCACCGTGGAGTGGATGCCGTCCGCGCCGATCAGGATGTCACCGGACGCGGTTGTCCCGTCGGCGAACTGGGCGATCACGCCGGTATCGGTCTGCTCGATGTCGACCAGCCGCTTGCCGTATTCGAAGCTGATGCCATTGGCGACCGCGTGCTCGTGCAGGACGCGAAACAGCTCCGCGCGCAACATGGTGCAGCTCGGCGGCAGGCCGGGCAGCGCGTCGACCCGCATGAGCTGCTTGCCGGTCCCGGTCTCCATCACCATGCTGTGCAGCGGGTGCCCGGCCGATTCGACCAGCTTGTCCGCGCCGATGATCTTCAGTGCCGCAAGGCCGTTGGGCGCGACGGTCAGCATCGCTCCCGCGTCGGTGGCCGCGCTCTCGTACGCCTCGAAGACGGTCGCGTCGATACCCGCCTTCCGCAATGCGAGGGCCGCGACCGGTCCCGCGATGCCGCCCCCGATGATCAGTGCCTTCTTGATGCCGTTCATGACTATCGCCTTCCGAGAAACCCGTTCGATCGCCCTCGCGATCACTACGGCAATAGTATCCACAACACTAGTTTCTGTGCAACTAGTTTTGAGGATAAAAGAAGGCCTCACCGGGGAAACCCCGATGAGGCCCGTCGAACTTACGCCGTGGCCTGCCGCTTCGGCAGCTTCCAGCCCGGCCGCGGGAAGTGGCAGGTGTACCCGTTCGGGTAGCGCAGCAGGTAGTCCTGGTGCTCCGGCTCGGCATCCCAGAACGTGCTCGCCGGGGTCACCTCGGTGACCACCTTGCCCGGCCACAGGCCCGAGGCGTCGACGTCGGCGATGGTGTCCTCGGCGATCCGCTTCTGCTCGTCGTCCAGGTAGAAGATGGCCGAGCGGTAGCTGGTACCGATGTCATTGCCCTGCCGGTCCTTGGTGCTCGGATCGTGGATCTGGAAGAAGAACTCCAGCAGCGCACGGTAATCCGTCTGCGCCGGGTCGTATTCGATCTCCACGGCCTCCGCGTGCCCGGGGTGATTGCGGTAGGTCGGATGGTCGTTGCGACCGCCCGTGTAGCCCACCCGGGTCGAGACCACACCCGGCTGCCGCCGGATCAGATCCTGCATGCCCCAGAAACATCCACCGGCCAGAATCGCCTTCCGCGTGTCGGTCACGCTTCCTCCTTCATGAACAGAGACTTGTACTGTCCGTAACCCTCGGCCTCGAGATCGTCGAGGTGAATGAACCGCAGCGCCGCGGAATTGATGCAGTAGCGCAGCCCGCCCGCATCCTTCGGCCCGTCGGGGAAGACGTGCCCGAGATGGCTGTCACCGTGCGCCGAGCGCACCTCGGTCCGAATCATGAAGTGGCTGGTATCCCGCTTCTCGAACACATTCGACGCCTCGATCGGCTTGGTGAAACTCGGCCACCCCGATCCGCTCTCGAACTTGTCCACCGAGGCGAACAACGGCTCACCCGACACCACATCCACATAGATCCCGGGCTCGTGGTTGTCCCAGTACTCCCCCGTGAACGCCCGCTCGGTCCCGTTCTCCTGAGTGACGTAATACTGCTCAGGCGACAACGCGGCCACGGCCGCCGGATTCCGGTTGTACTCCCGTGTCACATGACCTCCTTCGTTCGGCCTCAGCTACAACCCACCCTGCCCGCTGGAAAGTCCGGCCTCAACCCCGCGTCATACTTCCGTCACCTTTGGTCGGCGGTGGCGTCGTTCAGCGGCGGAACGGCCCGGGACGGGCATACTCACCAGCGTGAGCACGCCTGGGAATGAGACCGATGACGATCCGGTGCCCGCGTGGGCGCGCAAGACCGCGGGGGAATCGCGGTGGGCGGCCACGGCGGCGATCATCGGAATACTGGTGGTGCAGTTCTTTCTGCCGCGCGAATTCGAGGCCGGGCCGCGCTGGCTGGTGCCGTCGATCGGGCTGGCGCTGCTCGTCATTCTCGCCGTCGCGAATCCGATCCGACTCGACCGCGAGGAAATCTGGCTGCGGCGGCTCAGCCTCCTGCTGATGGCGGTGCTCGGATTCGCGTTGGTGTGGTCGGTCTACCACCTGGTGCTGGGCCTGATCCACGGCACCGTCAGCGACAACGCGGCGGGCCTGCTGACCTCGGGCGGCGCGGTCTGGCTGAGCAATGTTCTCGTATTCGCCCTCTGGTACTGGGATTTCGACCGGGGCGGCCCCGCCGCCCGAGCCCACGCCCGCAAGCCCTACCCCGACTTCCTCTGGGTCCAAATGCAGAATCCGACTCTCACGGACCCCGAATGGGAGCCGCAATTCCCGGATTACCTCTACCTATCCTTCACCAACGCAACGGCCTTCAGCCCCACCGACGTCATGCCCATGTCCCGCTGGGCCAAGACGCTGATGATGGTGCAGTCGGCGGTTTCGCTCGTCACCGTCAGCCTGGTAATCGCCCGCGCGGTGAATGTCCTGAAATGACAGGCGGTTCGTGCGAAACGGTCAGCGGTTGAACCACATGTCGGCTACGACCATGACTACGGCGACTGCTACGAAAGCGGCGGCGAAGAGGAGGGATTGGCCTATGGTGCCGATGATTCCGGCTGCGAGGAAGAGGGTGAGGACGGGGGCCCAGACGAACATGTCCGGGGGGCCGAAGGTGCGGCGTTTGCGGGTGGCGGCGGGGGTGGCCGCGGGCTGACGGCGTTGTTGGGTGGCGCGTCCGGGTGTAGTCACCTGGGCGAGACTACAATTCGCTGGCGGTTGGCGCGACCGCGGGGCGGCGTGGTGGGAGGGCGCAGCAGCCTACGACGCAGGGAGCGCCATTGACGGTGCAGCCCAGGGCCGTCAGATCGCTCAGGCGAGCGGGGGCGGCGTTCGCGGTGTGTTCCTCGACGAGCTCTGCCACCATCTGGGCGAAGCGCGGGTCGGGGCCGGGGGTGGCGGCGCGGGCGAAGGCCATACCCAGTTCGGCGGCACGGTCTTTCGCCTCGTTGTCGAGATCCCAGATGACCTCGAGGTGGTCGGAGACGAAGCCGACGGGGCAGACGACGACCGAATCCACGCCCTGCTCGGCGAGGGCGTCGAGGTGGTCGACGATGTCGGGGTCCAGCCACGGGATCTGCGGCGGGCCGGAGCGAGACTGCCAGACCAGGTCGTAGTCGTCGAATCCGGTTGCGGCGGCGCACAAGCGGGCCGCCTCGGCGACCTGGCGGCTGTAGAGGTTCTCCTCGGTGGGCGGGCCGGAGGCGACATCGGCCGAGACCGGCACCGAGTGCGCGGTGAAGACCAGGCGGGCGCTCGCGCGCTTGTCCTGCGGTAGTTCCGCGACCGCCGCGCGAATCGCGTCGGCGAAGGCCGCGACGAACAGCGGATGGTCGAAATACTGGCGCAGCTTCACCAATTCGGGCGCGCCCTCGACCGCGCCACGCGCTCGCGCGATGTCCTCGTGGTACTGCAGGCAACCCGAGTACCCGCCCCACGCCGAGGTCGGGAACACCAGCGCGGAACGGATCCCGTCGGCGCGCATGCGCTCGACAGTGTCCTCGACCATCGGATGCCAGTTGCGATTGCCGAAGTACACCGGCAGATCGATACCGCGCGCGGCGAATTCGGCCTCGATGGCCTTGATGATGTCGAGATTGAGCGCATTGATGGGCGACACCCCGCCGAAGTGCAGATAGTGCTGCGCGACTTCGGCGAGACGCTCCGGCGGGATGCCCCGGCCGCGAGTGACGTTCTCCAGGAACGGCATCACGTCCTCGGGGCGCTCCGGGCCGCCGAAGGACAGCAGTAGCAGGGCGTCCACTTCCTGAGCCGTGGGCTCTGTGTCCACTTCCTGAGCCATCGGCTCCGCCGCCACTGCTCTCCTCCTTCAGAACTCGAAAACGAAACGGATCAGGCGCCGAAGCCCTGGTCCGGGAACCAGGTGTTGTGGCTCGCGCCGCCGTCGACGTAGATGATGGAACCGGTGGTGCCCGGCAGCCAATCCGACAGCAGCGTCACGATGGACTTGGCCACCACGGTCGGGTCGTCGACGTCCCAGCCGATCGGGGACGCGCCGTCCCAGTACTGGTTGAGCATGTTCAGCTGCTTGGCGTCATCGGTGGCGGTGCCCGCGATGGCCTTGGCGGCGAGGGTCTTGATCGGACCGGCCGCGATCAGGTTGGAGCGAATCTTCTTCGCCTCGCCCACCTCTCGCGCCACATACCGGTTCACCGACTCGAGCGCGGCCTTGGCCACACCCATCCAGTTGTAGTACGGCATGGCGGTGCGCGGATCGAAGTCCATGCCCACGATGGAGCCGCCCTCGTTCATGGCGGGCAGCACGGCGCGCGCCAGCGAGGCGTAGGACCAGGCCGAGATCTCGAACGCCTTGGCAGCGTCCGGGCCGGGGCCGTCGAGGAAGGCCACCGCGTCCGGACCCATCAGGGTCTTGGGGGCGAAGGCGATCGAGTGCAGCACGCCGTCGATGCCCTCGGGCGCGAGCTCACGCAGCTTCGCCGGAAGGTTGGCCAGATCCTCTTCGCTGGTCACGTCCAGGCCGATGGCCGGGGGGACCTCCTGCGGCAGACGCTTGGCGATGCGGTCGATGAGCCGCAGGCGCTCCGGAATGCCGGTGATGATCACCTTCGCGCCCTGCTCCTGCGCCTTGGCGGCGGCGTGGAAGGCGATGGACGAGTCGGTGATGATGCCGGTGATGAGGACGGTTTTGCCGTCGAGCAATCCAGCCATGGGGTGGTGGGTTCTCCTCGAGTTGAAAGTGCTGGGGAAGGACGGATTCGACCGGGCCTAGTGGCCCATGCCCATACCGCCGTCGACGGGAATGATCGCACCGGAGATGTAGGACGCGTCGTCCGACACGAGGAAGCTGATGGCCGCCGCGACATCCTCGGCCTGGCCGATGCGGCCCGCGGGGATGAACTCGAGGACGTTCTTGCGCATCTCCTCGGTCATGTCCTCGCGGGTCATGTCGGTGTCGATCAGACCGGGCGCCACCACATTCGCGGTGATGTTGCGCTTGCCGACCTCGCGGGTGATGGCGCGGGCCATACCGATCAGGCCGGACTTGGAGGCCGCGTAGCTGACCTGCGCCGGGGAGCCCATCTGGCCGACGACCGAACCGAGGAACACGATGCGGCCAAAGCGGTTCTTGAGCATATTGCGGTTGGCGCGCTGGGCGACTCGCCACGCACCGGTCAGGTTGGCGTCGATGACCTTGGAGAACGAGTCCTCGGTCATGCGCATGAGCAGCGTGTTGTCCACGATGCCCGCGTTGGCGACGACCACCTCGACCGGACCCTGATGCGCCTCCACCTCGGAGAACGCGCGATCGACCGATTCGCTATCGGTCACATCGCATTTCACGCCGAAGAGCCCCTCGGGAACGCCCGACCCGCGATGGGTCACGGCGACCTTGTGTCCGTCGGCGAGCAGGCGCTGGGCGACCGCGAGACCGATGCCGCGGTTACCGCCGGTCACCAGTACCGACCGGGATGTGATGTTCGACATAAGGGCAAACCTATCTGTTCGTGTTCGGGACTCGGCGCGCGGTACCGATTTACGGCAGACGCTGACGATAGAGCAATGCCGTGATCAAACCGGCGGCGGTCACCAGCAACCCCACCAGGACCCACGGACGGCTCGCGTCGGCGACGGTCTTCTCGTAGCCGATCTGCTCTTCCAGATGGCCGTACACATTCTTGAGTTCCTCCAGCGTGGAGGCCGTGAAGAACTCGCCGCCGGACAGTTTCGCGATCTCGCGCAGCGAGTCGTCATCGACGGGGACGCGCACGCGCTGCGAGCCCTTGCCGTCCTGATCCGGGATCTCGACGGTGCCCCAGGTGGTGCCGAACGAAATCGTCGACACCGGAACGCCTTTCTCCTTCGCCAGCCTCGCGGCGGTGAAGCCGTGGCGGGGATTCTCGACGTCCTTGTCGTCCGGAACGGTCTGCTTGCCGTCGGACATGAGCACGACCTGCGCCGGTGGCGGCTTCTCCGCGCCGCCGAGGACCGAGGCGAGGGTGTCGATGGATTGCAGCGCGGTCAGAATGCCCTCACCGGTGGCGGTGCGCTCGGCCAGCTTCATATTGTCGATGGCCGCCTTCACCGCTTCGCGGTTCGTGGTCGGCGACACCTGCACCGAGGCGGTTCCGGCGAAGGTCACCAGACCCAGGTTGATGCCCGGGGTCAGATTGTCGGCGAATTCCTTGGCGGCCTTCTTGGCCACCTGAATTCGACTGGGCGGCACGTCGGTCGCCTCCATGGACAGCGACACGTCGATCACCAGGATCACCGTGGCCCGGTTGCGCGGCACCTTCTTGGCCGCGGTCGGACCGGCGGCCGCGAAGGTCAGGAAGACCAGACCGACCAGTGTGATCGCCACCGGCACATGCCGCCACGCCCGCGGCTGCTTGGGCGCGACCTTCTCCAGCATCTCCATATTGGAGAAGCGCAACACGTGCTTGCGGCGACGCTGCTGCATGAGAATGTAGATCAGCGCCGCCAGGGCGATGATGGCCAGGAAGCCCAGCCAGGCTTCGTATTTGAAATTCGAGAGACTGAAAGTCAAGTCGCCAATAGTCACTGCCGCGGCACCCGTCCGGCATTCGGGGCGCCGAAGGTGTGGCGCCGGGTGGACACGAATCGGACCACGTCCGCGATCCAGTCGCGATCGGTGCGCAGGGTCATCACCGGCGCGCCGCAGCTGCGCAACGCACCCTCGACCTGTTCGCGATGCTGCTGCGCCGCACGCGCGAAATCGGCGCGGAGCGTGGGGGTCACACTGAATTCCCGGGTCCGGCCCGACTCCGGGTCGTGCAGGACCACATCGCCGACATCGGGCAGCTCGAGATCGCGCGGATCCAGGATCTCGACGCCGAGCAGATCGTGGCGGCCGGAAATGGCGCGCAGCGAACGCTGCCAGTCGATATCGCCGAGGAAATCGGAAATGACCACGGCCAGACCGCGTTTGCGCTGCGGGCGGCGCAGGGACTCGATGGCCCCGCGCAGATCCCCGCGCACGCCGTCGGGCGCGTGCGGGGTGGTCGCGATCTTGCGCAGCAGCGCCTGCTCGTGCACGCGGCCGCTGCGGGCCGGAATGCGGATCAGCTGCTGGCCATTGGCCACCACCGCGCCGATCCGATTGCCGCCGCCGCTGGTCAGGTGCGTGACCGCGGCCGCCGCGGCGACCACCAGATCCCGCTTCTCGCACAGCGCGGTACCGAAGTCGAGGCTGGCCGACAGGTCGATCACCAGCCAGGTCTCGAGTTCGCGGTCGGCGATCATCTGCCGCACGTGCGGGTGGGTGGTGCGGGCGGTGACCGACCAATCCATCTGCCGCACATCGTCGCCCGGCTGATACATGCGGGCATCACCGGGTTCGGAGCCCGGGCCCGGGATCAGACCCAGGTGGTCACCGTGCAGGACGCCGTCCAGGCGTCGGCGCACGGTGAGTTCGAGCGTGCGCAACGCCGCCGACAGCCGCGGGTCGGTGAGCTGCCCCTGCCGGAACGAGGGCGGGGCGTGGGTTGAGCCGCTGGGAGGTGAGATCGTCACGGGCGCAATCGATTCCGTGGTCACCTACTTCGGCTGCGGCTGACCGGGGACGCCGGGCACATGACCGTTGGGCGGCTGCGGAATACCCGGCTGCGGGGCACCGCCCACCGGGGCCATGCCGGGCTGCGACTGACCGCCGTGCGGGCCCATCACCGGCGGCTGGGCCGGGGCAGGCATCGGGGTGGCGGCACCGGCCGGGGCATTGGCCTGGGCGGCGACCTGCGGCAGGCCGACGGTCTGCAGCACGCGCTTGATCACATCGTCGGGGCTGACCTCGTCGGCCAGGGCGTCGTAGGACAGCACCAGGCGGTGGCGCAGCACATCCGGGATCACCTCGACCACGTCCTGCGGGACCACGTAGTCGCGGCCGCGGATCAGGGCGACCGCGCGGGCGGCGGCGATGATGCCCAGCGAGGCGCGCGGGGACGCGCCGTAGGAGATCCACCCGGCCACGTCCTGCATGCCGAAGTCGGCGGGCTTGCGGGTCGCGGCGATCACGCGGACCACGTAGTCGACCAGGGCGTGGTGGACGAAGGTATTGGCGGCGACGCCCTGCAGGCGCACCAGCTCCTCCGGGTCGAGCACGCGCTTGGCCTCCGGCGGGGTGACACCCATCCGGTAGATGATCTCGCGCTCCTCCTCGACCGAGGGGTAGTCGACGACGACCTTGAACAGGAAGCGGTCGCGCTGGGCCTCGGGCAGCGGGTACACGCCCTCGGACTCGATCGGGTTCTGGGTCGCCATGACCAGGAACGGATTCGGCATCGGGTAGGTCTTGCCGCCGATGGACACATGCCGTTCGGCCATCACCTCGAGCAGCGCGGACTGCACCTTGGCGGGCGCGCGGTTGATCTCGTCGGCGAGCACGAAGTTCGCGACCACCGGGCCGAGTTCGGTGTCGAACTCCTCGCGGCCCTGGCGGTAGATGCGGGTACCGACCAGGTCGGTGGGCACGAGGTCGGGGGTGAACTGGACGCGGGAGAAGCTGCCGCCCACCACCTTCGCGAAGGTCTCCACGGCCAGGGTCTTGGCGATGCCCGGCACACCCTCCAGCAGCACATGCCCCTTGGCGAGTACGCCGACCAACAGCCGCTCGACCAGCCGATCCTGGCCGACGATCACGCGTTTGACTTCGTAGATCGCCTTCTCCAGGGTCTGGACATCGCGCTCGAGGGTGTTCGAAGCCGAGGGCGGCGCATCCTTCACCGTGCTTACCCCGCTCACACCGTCAGTCGAAGTCACCAACATCCCCGCTTTCGCCTTGGTCTCTGTGCGTTCCGCCCCAACTATATGCGCCGAGCCCGATACGCATCGCATCCGAACACTCGGAGGCGGCGGCCTGCGCGAACTCAACCGCCTCGACACCGATCCGGTCGCGGAATAGCTGAATCCTCGATTTCAGGGCCGAAATTTGGGCGCGGATCGAAACCAGGTCCGGCAAATTCCGATGCGCGAGATACCTGGATTGACGTCCTCTCCAGCCTCGAGGCTGGAGATTCCTCCCGATCATGCTGCGGTTCCTGGGGAGGACGGTTCACGCATCCGGCTGGCCCTGCGGCCGCCTCGCCCTTTCGGACTGCGCGTGCTCTGTGAACCAGCACCACCGCCGGTACCGGTTCCCGCCCGTCCGGCGGTGTGAATCGCTCGATCACGGATGTTGATGGACGCGTTCTTGTCGGCGTGTTCGGTGTGCCCGCACTGCGTGCACGCGAACAGCCGTCCGCAACCCCGCCGTGATTCGGGGTCGCGGGCACCGCAGCGGCAGCACGTCTGACTGCTGCCCGGTGCAGGTACCACGATCAGCTGTCCACCATAGCGTTTCGTCTTGTACCCGAGTTGACGGCGGATCTCGTACCACCCCTGATCGGCGATGGACCGGTTGAGCCCGGCCTTTTGGCGGACCTTCGAGCCGGGTTGTGTGACAGTGCCTTTCGCCGACCGGATCATGCTGGAAACGCTCAGGTCCTCGATACCGATCAGGCCGTGGCTTTGGGCCAGATCGGTCGTGAGCTTGTGGTTCCAGTCCAGTCGGCGACGGGCTTGCCGCGCCTTAAATGCGGCGATTGCCGCGTTCGTGCGGCGGAGTCTGTTCGAGTACTTCCCTCCCGCATACTTTTTCGCGTAGGTGAGCTGGCGGGCTCGACGCCTCTCCAATCTGCGCAACCTACGGTGCTCGCCAACGCTGAGAGTGGCAGGTCGCTGCCGCGCGGCGTCGTCGGCGGAGCAGAACACCGAGCAGGCGATCCCGACATCTATACCGATCGGCGGGCCGGTGTTGACCGGCGGGGTGGCCAGCTCCGGTTGGTGGACACCGAAGGAGATGTGCCAGCCAAGCCCGTCACGGCTGACTGTCGCATTGCGAACCGTGCCGTCGATCGGACGGGACACCCGAAATCGAACCCACCCGATTTTCGGCAGCCTCACCTGCGCGCTACGCCGCGACACCTGCCGAACCTCGATGGCTTGACCGGGGAAGCAGAGACTCCCCCAGTCTCGCTTCTTCTTGAACTGCGGAAACCCGGCCGGATGATCACGGTTCCAGAAATTGTCGTAGGCGGCGTCCAGGCGACGCAGAACTTGTTGCGCGCATTGCGCGGGAAGGTCAGCCAGCCAATCGTATTCGCGCCGCGCCTGGGTCAACTCTGGGCCCTGATCCACAGCCCGCAACGTGACCCGCCGCGCGGAATGGTAGGCCCAGATGCGTTGCGCGAGTGCGGTGTTCCACACGGCCCGGCAAGTGTCCGACCACCCGGTCAATCGGTCCGCCTGTTCGCGGGTCGGGTACAGGCGGTACCTGCGTGCCATGTTCGCCTTCATCCTGTGCAATCTACACTTGGCTTCATGGACACGACCATCGACTTTCGTGCAGGTAGACACGTGGTTTACATAATGCATGTCCATTTGGTTTTCATAACCAAATATCAACGTCCGGTGTTCGCCGCACTGCATCTGACGCGGATGGAGGAGATCATGCGGGAGGTCTGCAAGGACTTCGAAGCCGAGCTGGTCGAATTCAGCGGAGCCGCCAACCACGTGCACCTGCTGGTGACCTATCCACCGAAAGTCGCGGTCTCCAAACTGGTCAACTCCCTCAAGGGCGTATCCAGCCGACTGATGCGCAAAGAGTTCGAAGACCTGCGATTCGCCTACTGGAACGGTGCGCGCCTATGGTCTGGCTCTTATTTCGCAGGTTCAGTCGGTGGAGCACCGATTTCGGTTGCGCACCAGTACATCCAGCAGGAGGCCCGACCCAGCGTCTGAAAGCCAGCCTCTGCCGACGGCTGGTCCTCGACCAACACATCTCCGCGATCCAGTCGGGCTGATCCATCGGATCCTCGCATGTAGGCCGGAGCTCGAAATCGACACGGTAACCTCCCGATACGAAGGTGGTCGAGCTATCTCGCGGTCGGCTCGGTGTCAGGGTGAGTGAGTTCGTGTAGGGCCTTCTCCGAGGGCGTGCCGGGTTCTGCGCTGTAGAGGACGAGGGCGCGCACACCTGGATCGGCGGGCAGATTCAAGAATTCGAAGTCGAGGTGGAGTTCGCCGACACGCGGGTGATCGAGGTGGTAGTGGCCGTGTGAGATGTCGGCGACGTCCTGTGTCTGCCACATGTACCGGAATTGGTCGCTGGCGGCGGTCATGGTGGTGATCAGGTTGCGCAGGGCGGTGTCGTCGGGGCGGGCGCTGACGCGCAGGCGGAGATAGGTGACCACGCGGCGGGCCATTTCGGGCCAGCTGGGGGCGGTGACGCGGCGGACGTTGTCGTCGAGGAAGACCAGGTGCGCCCAGGTGCGTTCGGCCTCGGGCACGGCACCGAAGTCGATGTCGAAGATCGCCGCGGCGGCGCGGTTCCAGGCCAGGATGTTGGTGTGGTGGCCGACCACGTAGGCGGGTGTCGGGTCCAGGGCCCGGACCAATTGCGTCAACTTGGGCCGCAGTTGCGGTGATTCGGGCGTGTCGTGTGCGGGCGGGTGCGCGAGATTGTGCAGGTGCCGTCGCTCGTCGGGGTCCAGGCGCAAGGCATTGGCGACGGCGTCGATGACCGCGTCGGAGACATTGTCGAGGCGACCGCGCTCGAAGCGGATGTAATAGTCGGCGCTGATCCCGGCCAGCTGGGCGAGTTCCTCGCGGCGCAGGCCCGGCACGCGCCGCCGGGTGCCGTACACGGTCAGCCCGACGTCCTCGGGCCGCAGCCGGGCGCGGCGGGTGCGCAGAAACGCGCCGATCTGCGAGGTCTCTTCCACGACCGGACATCCTAGGGGGGCTCTGGCAAACCCCGGTTCGGGCGATCCGATGACGACCGCGGCACTGGCTCGCGGTTTCGGCGCCGCGCAGGCTCATTCCCATGAAACGAGCCTTGATCGTGATCGACGTTCAGAACGAGTACGTGGTCGGCAACCTCCCCATCGCCTATCCCCCGCTGGATATCAGCCTGGCGAATATCGGTGCGGCCATGGACGCGGCACACGCGGCCGGAATCCCGGTGATTCTGATCCAGCAGGCGGCACCGGCGCAGTCGCCGATCTTCGCCAGGGGCAGTGCGGGTTTCGCGCTCCACCCCACCGTCACGCAACGCCCGCACGACCTTCTGATCGAGAAGACGCTCCCCTCCAGCTTCACCGGCACCGGCCTGGCCGACTGGCTGGCCGAGCACGACATCGACACCGTCGCCATCTGCGGCTACATGACCCAGAACTGCGACGAATCCACCGCCCGCGACGCCGTCCACCGCGGCTTCGCCGTCGAATTCCTCTCCGACGCGACCGGCACGCTGACGCTGGCCAATCAGGCCGGATCGATTACTGCCGAGGACCTGCACCGGGCCGTGCTGGTCGTCCTGCAGTCTCGCTTCGCGGCGGTGGCCAGCACGGCGGCGTGGATCGAATCCGTCACCACCGGAACCGAACTCGCCCGATCCAGCATTGTGGCCAGCACCAGCATTGTCGGCAGCACCGTGACCGCGCAGTCGTGACGGCGTTGCTGCACATACCGGTCGGGCTCGACCTGGCGGCGGTGGCGGTCGGCGCGCTCGCGGGTGCGTTGACCGCCACCGGCCGCGCCCAGGCCGATCGCATCGATGTGATCGGGGTGGCCGTCATCGCCATCGCGACGGGGCTGGGCGGGAGCATCCTGCGCGATTGCGTCCTCGGGCAGACACCGGCGGCACTGCGCGGCGACGGCTATCTACTCACCGCGCTGCTCGCGGCGGGCATCGGAACGACGTTCGCGCACGCGCTGATCCGCGTGTCGATGCTGATCGCACTGCTCGACGCCGGGGCCCTGGGCCTGTATCTCGTGCTCGGCATCACCAAGGCCCAGCTGGCCGGGGTGTCGACGGGTGCGGCGGTGCTCGTGGGCATCGTGGCATGCACCGGCGGTGGAGTGGTCCGAGACCTGCTGCTCGGAGATCCGGTCGCGCTGGTGCGCATCGGATCCTGGTATGTCACAGCGGCTTTGGGGGCAGCGGGCGTCTTTCTGCTGTGTCAGCCACACACGAGCCTCACCACCGCCACGATCGTGACGGTCGCGGCCGCGTTCGTCCTGCGCGCCGCCGCCTTGCGGTGGGCGTGGCTCAGCCCAGCAGCCGGTCGACGGCCTCCTCGACGGGTGTCGGTCCGTCGGTGAGTTCGATGATCATGCGGTTGAGTTGGGGGCGGTGCAGGGCGGCGGCGAGGAAGGCGGCGACATTGTCGCGGTGGACGTCACCGTATTCGATGGCCAAACCCGCTGTGACCGAACCGTTTCCGGGCTCGTCGCGCAGGGTGCCGGGGCGCACGATGAGCCAGTCGAGGTCGGTGTTGACCAGGTGCACGTCGGCGGATTTCTTCACGCGCATGTAGTGCTCGAAGCCGGGTGAGGTTTCGCGGTCGCGGCCCGCGTCGGGGAAGACCGAGACGAGCAGGAACCGGGAGACTCCGGCCTGGCGGGCGGCCGCGGCGGACTTCTCGAGGCCCTTGCCGTCGATGAGGGTGGTCTGGTCGATGCCGGTGCCGTGGGCTCCGGCCGAGAAGACGATGGCGTCGTGGCCGCGGAACTTGGCGGCCAGTTCGTCGACCGTGTCGGCGATGAGGTCGCCCGGAATCGGGGTGGCGCCGGTGGCGGCGATGGCGTCGGCCTGGGCCGGATTGCGGTGCATGCCGGTGACCTGGTCGCCGCGGGCGGTGAGCAGGCTCGCGAGGGGGCGGCCGACGCCACCGGCGGCACCGATTTGGAATACCTTCACGGCAACTCCTCTCGTAGGCTGGAACCGGCCTTCAGCTTCTCACCGACCTACCCCCAGAAAGTTTCCGGGCCGCGGATCGGTTGGCTGGAAGTGCGTGCAATCTTGCGAATGTCTCTGCCGCGGACCGATTCCGCACCGGTAGCGTTGTCGGTATCGGTCGACGGTGTCCGGTGATACGGGATGTGGTGTGCAGTGTGGGATTTCGAAGTTTCGCCCCGGCAATCGATCGGCGAGACGGTGTTGGAAGAACTCAGGGAGCGGGCCGCCGCGGACGGGGTGGCGCTACGGGTCGGAGTCGTGGTCGAACACAACGACGCCGTGCTGATGCTCGAGCATGAGGAACACGTCGAGGGGCGCAGTCCGCTGCACCTACCCGGCACGGTGGTGCGCCCCGGCGAGTCGCTGGCCAACGCGGTGGTGCGCGCGGTCCGCGAGGAGACGGGGCTCACGGTGGTCGATATCGTGCGCCACCTCGGCAGCTTCGACTACCTCTCCAGCGCCGGAAAACCGGTGCGCAGAGAGCATTTCGCGGCCGAGCTGGCGGCCTCGGGACCGGTTCGCCTGACCAATTACGCGAACTATCGGTGGGTTCCGCTGGCGGGTGAGCTGCCCGTCACCAAGTCGATTCGCCGTATCCTCATGGCGTACCAGGAGTAGTCGCGAGCCGGGAGGGCCACATGCTCGAGATCGACACTCGTCCGGTGGTCCTCGATCAGTACACGATCGACGAGACCGGCCGGGCCGGGCAGCGCCCACGCGGCGTGGTGTACCCGACCGGGGTCGACGACGTGGTGACCGTGGTCGAGTGGGCCCGCGACACCGGGACGCCGCTCATCGCACGGGGTGCCGGGACCAGCCTGGAGGGGCATCTGCTGGCTCGCGGGGACGAGCTGATCGTGGATATGTCGCAGGCGAACAAGATTCTGGGCATCGCGCCGGAGGATTTCACGGCCACCGTGCAGCCGGGGGTCACGCGCACTCAGCTCAATGCGGCGGCCGCGGAATACGGGCTCCAGTTCACCGTGGATCCCGGGGCGGACGCGTCGCTGGGCGGGATGGCCGCGACCAATGCCAGCGGCACCACCACGGTCCGTTACGGCGGGATGCGCGCGAATGTGCTGGCCCTGCAGGCGGTCTTCGCCGACGCGACGGTGACCCGGCTCGGGCGGGCGGTGCGCAAGTCATCGAGCGGGTACGACCTGAAGGATCTGCTCATCGGGTCGGCGGGGACGCTCGGGCTGATCACCGAACTCACGGTGCGGCTGCATCCGATTCCGGAATGGATTCACTCGCTGCGGATTTCGTTTCCGACCGTGGCGGACGCGGTGGACACCGCGGTCGAGATGCTGGGGCTGGCGCTGCCGGTGAGTCGGCTCGAACTGGTCGACGCGCCGAGTATGGCGGCCATCAATGCGTTTCGGGGCACGGCGTATGCCGAGACACCCGCGCTGTTCGTGGATATCGAATCCAGTTCGGCCGCGGCGGTCACCGCCAACGAGAGCGACATTCAGCGGATCGCGCACGCGCACGGGGCGATCGATGTGACGACGGCGCGCACGCACGGCGACCGGCATGCGCTCTGGGAGGATCGGCACAATCTGTATTTCGCGGTCAAGGCCAGCAATCCCGGACGGCAATTCCTGATCACCGATACCGCCGTGCCGTACTCGCAGATCGCCGGGGCGGTCGACACGGCCGCCCGGTTGGGTACCGAGCTGGGGTTGAACATCACCGTCGCCGGGCACATCGGTGATGGGAACGTGCACACGATCGTGCCGTACAACGAGGACGAATACCCTGGCGCGCAGGTGTTTTCGGATCTGGTGGTGCGTCATGCGCTCGAGGTCGGTGGGACCGCGACCGGGGAGCACGGGATCGGGTTGACCAAGAAGAAGTATCTGCGGGAGGAACACGGGTCGGGGGTCGATCTCATGGCGGCGGTCAAACGGGCGCTGGACCCGCAGGGGTTGTTCAATCCGGGCAAAGTGCTCGACGTCGAACCCGTGAGCTTGGAGACCGACTAGTCGGTTGATTCCCGGTCGGCTCAGGCGATCGCACAGGCGATGGTGGTGAACGCGGTCGCGAACTGATCGTTCGTATCGACGGTATTGATGCTGACGGTCACCGCGGTGCCCTTGTCCGTGGCGATCGCCAAGGTGCTGAAGCCCGGGATTCCGCCGGAGTGACCCCACACCTGCTTCGTCTCACTGCCGCACGGCAGCTGGAATCGGATCAGGCCGAGTCCGTAGTTCATTTCGGTGACCGGCGGCATCGGGATGGTCTGTCGCATCTGCGCGAGTTGTGCTGCCGGGAGCAGCTTTCCGGTCACCAGGGCGGTGAAGAACCGATTCACGTCGGAGCCGGTGGAGACGATCGCACCGGCGGCACCCGTCCACGCCACCTCGGTGTCGGTGGCGTCGACCCAGGTGTCGCCGACCTTGCGGTAGCCGAGAGGGTGCGGGTCGCGCAGGGTCGTATCACCGGCCACCGGGATGTAGGTGTCGCGCATTCCGAGAGGTTCGAGGATGCGGGTACTGATCGCGTCGGCCAGGGAATGGCCGGTGAGTCGTTCGATCATCATGCCCAGCAGCACGTAATTGGTGTTGGTGTAACGGAATTCGGCTCCCGGTTCGAACTGCGGCGGGATGCTCAGGGCGATGCGGACCTCGTCGGCCGGTGTGTAGTCGCGGTAGGCCTTGCCGTCGGTCGTCTGGTCGAGCTGTTGCGGGAGCTTCTGCGCGACGTCCTCCGGGGCGAAATCGGCCAGACCGCTGGTGTGCTGGAGCAGGTGGTGGACGGTGATTCGATTGCCGTCATTGCCGTTGCCCTGCACCACGCCCGGGAGGTACCGCTCGATCGGGGCCTCGAGGTCGACGGTTCCCTCCCCTACCAGTTGGAGGACCACCGTGGCGACGAAAGTCTTGGTGACGCTGCCGATTCGAATGTGCGCGTTGTCGGCATAGGGCGCTCCGGTGGCGAGGTTGCCGGAACCCGCGGCGACCGTGTGCTGGCCGTCGGGTCCGCTGAGTACCGCCTGCGCGCCCGGCAGTCCGGAGCGGACCAGGAGGGTGAGCGCGTCGGAGACCTGCGCGGTCGGTGTGGAGGAGCGGGTCTCCGCCGTGCCGTCGTTGCAGCCTGCCGTGGCCAGCACCGCGGCGGCGACGACGGCATACCCGCTACGACGCCGAAACCTGCTCACACCCACACCGCTCCCCTTCTCCACGTCGACCAAGGTCACTTCGACCACGCCTACGACGCTAAGGAACCGCGACACCCGTGCCTATCCGGTAACCCCCGGAATTCGCCCTACCCCAAAAGTCGCAATGTGATCGCGTAACCGCTGCACGGCCGGGGTCGGGCGGTGGTTGCCCGAGACCAGGCCGATGCTGCGGTCGCGCTCGCCGGTGAGCGGGACGCGGGTCAGGCCGGGATGCGGGAGTTCCGGGGCAGGCAGTACCGCGATGCCGAGGTTTTGGGCGACCAGGGCGCGCAGGGTTTCGAATTCGGTGATCTCGAAGCCGACCTGTGGGGTGAATCCGGCTGCGGCACACCAGGAATCGAACAGGCGGCGCAGATGGTAGGTGGGCGGGTTGGCGATGAACGGCTCGTCGGCCAGTTCGGCCAGATCGACCTCGGTGCGGGTCGCGAGGGGGTGATCGCTTGCAACGTAGAGGTCGATGCGCTGCAAGCCCAGCAGGATGGTCGGCAGATCATCAGGTGCGGGGATGGTGACGGCCAGGTCCAGGCGACCGTCGCGGACCATGTCGACCAGGGCGGTGCCGTGCGCCTGCACCAGGTGCAATCGGACACGCGGTGCGACGGTGTGGAAGTCGGCCAGCAGCGACGGAATACTGACCGGCCCCAACGTGAATGGGAAGCCGAACCTGACCAGGCCGCTGTCGGGATCGGCATTGCTGCGCACGACATCGACCGCGTCGCCGAGCTGGCGGACCAGGCCGCGGGTGCGTTCGAACAGCTCCTGCCCGGCCGCGGTGAGGGCGACACGGCGGCCCACCGGCTGGAACAGCCGCACCCCGACCGCCTGCTCGACCGCCTTCAGGCGTCGGCTCAAGGACGACTGGGGTACGCCGAGCCGTTGCGCCGCGCGGGTGATGTGGCCCTCATCGGCGGCCGCTTCGAAGGCGGCGAGCAGCGGAATCAGCGCCTCTACCTGCACCGACGACAATTCATCCATATATGGATCATAAAGCTTTGAAATGAACATTGGACGGATGAATCTGTGCGGCGTGACGATGACAGGTACTACGAGCCAAGGAGGTCGCTTCCATGGACACGAATGTCACCTACGCCGAATTCGCCACCCGGACCGAGGTTCTCGATGTGCTGCTGATCGGCGGCGGCATCATGTCGGCCACGCTCGGCGCGATGATCGCGGCACGGCAACCGGATTGGTCGATGGCGCTGCTCGAGCGGCTCGACCGGGTCGCCGCGGAGAGCTCCGATCCGTGGAACAACGCGGGGACCGGGCACTCCGGGTTCTGCGAGCTCAACTACATGCCCGATCCGAACGATCCGGGGAAGGCGGCCGAGATCGCTTCGATGTTCGGGCTGACGCGGCGGTTTTGGGCGGAGCTCGAGGATCGCGGCGCTGGGACCGGGTTCGTGAATCCCACCCCGCACATGGATGTCGTCTTCGGCGAGCGGGACATTGCTTACCTGCGCCAGCGGTATCAGACTTTGCGTGCGCTGCCGGAGTTTTCGGCCATGGAGTACAGCGAGGATCACGCCACGATCGCGGAGTGGGCTCCGCTACTCATGGCAGGGCGCGATCCGGGCGAGGCGGTGGCCGCCACCCGGTACGAGGCGGGCAATGATGTCGACTTCGGAGCGCTCACTCGGTCATTGATTCACACTATGACCGACTCCGGTGCCCGGTTGCTCACCGGCCACGAGGTCACGGGCCTGCGCCGCGGTGCCGACGGGTTGTGGACCGTGACCGGCCGGAACCGAGATACCAAGCAGCGCTTCACCCTTCGCGCCCGGTTCGTGTTCGTCGGCGCGGGTGGGTACGCGTTGAAGCTGCTTCAGAAGGCCCGCATTCCCGAGGTCCGCGGCTACGGCGTCTTCCCGGTCGGCGCGCAATTCCTGCGCACTGACAACCCGGATGTCGCGGCCCGTCACAATGCGAAGGTCTACAGCCAAGCACCCGTCGGCGCTCCCCCAATGTCTGTGCCGCACTTGGACAAACGGATCGTCGATGGCGAGCCCTCACTCCTGTTCGGCCCGTACGCCACCTTCAGCACCCGACTGCTGAAGCACGGCAGACTCACCGACCTGTTCACTACTTTGCGCCTGACGAATATCGTCGCGCTCGTGGCCGCCGGGCTCCAAAACCTGCCCCTGGTCGGCTATCTCATTCGCGAGCTCCTCGCCACCAAGCGCCGCAAATTCGCCCAGCTCCAACGCTTCTATCCCGAAGCCGATCCCGCCGACTGGTACCTGGTCCAGGCAGGCCAACGCGCCCAGCTGGTCAAGCCCGACCCCAAACGCCTCGGCGTCCTCACCATGGGCACCGAACTCGTCACCGGCGCGGACGGCACCATCGCCGGTCTCCTGGGCGCATCCCCGGGAGCCTCGACCGCCCCGGCCATCATGCTCGACCTGCTGAATCGCTGCTTCCCGCAGCTGTATTCAGAGTGGGAACCGGCCCTGCGCGCGCCCGGCTACGACGTGGGCTCGAACTCCCAGAGCGCGGGCCCGCTGGCGATCGGGAAGTAACTGTGATGATCGGCGGGATCCACGACCACGACGTGCGCGCCATCGGCCATGTGCTCGGCTCCCGCGGGCGTCGTGTGTCCGTCCCGCCGATCGAACACGCTCACCCAACCGCTCTCGCACGCCACATACAGCCGCCGCGGCCCCGGGTCGTAAGCCAGCACATCGGGCGTCTCCCCAACACTGTTGTGCTCGGCGACAACACGTTTCGCGAGATCCACGGTGAGCAGCGTGGCATTGTCCTCACAACCGACATACATGACCTGCCCGCCCGCATCGAGCGCCTGCCCATGCGGCCCCTTACATCCCGGCGTCGGAATCCGGTCCGTGACCGTCAATGAATCCGGCGCGATGACCGCAAGCTCTCCACGCCCCTGCACCGCCACGACCATCCGATCGACCGGCGCATCGTAAACCACATTCCCCACCTCCCCACCCAAATCAACTGTGCCCCGGACGATTCCACTGTCCGCGTCCACCACGGTCTCGCTCCCACCCCGCTCATTGGTGACCCACACCGCATTCCGCACCGGATCGTAGGCAAGCCCATCGGGATAACTCCCGGTCGAAGCCCCGAACAACACCGCCCCACTCCCCTCGTCCAACCCCACCACCTGATCCCGCCCCGTCACCGTCGCATAAACCCTCCCCTTCTCCGGCACCACCAACACCCCATGCACATCCGGCACATCCGCAATAGTCCGCACCACCCTCCGCCCCCGCACATCCACCTCAACGATCTCCCCCGCCCCCATATGCGCGGCAAACATCAACCCCCGCCCAGAATCCAAGCTCGCGTAATCGAACCGCGACGACGCCCCACCCAACCCGATCTCGGCAACCTTCCGCAACGGCAACACCCCACCGGTCGTACTCGGCCCAGGCGACGAGCACCCAACCACCACCAGCATCCCCGCCACCCACCAGCCCCGCTTCAGCCACATCCGCCTCACCTCACGGCAATCGGCCCGCCTCCTGCACCGGGAGTGCCACCGCAGCATAAGACTTCCCATGCCACGATCACCGTCGACGCAAGACTCACGCAAGCGCATGCGGGCAAGATCGCGTCATGTCCCGTAACACCGAGAGTGTCGAGTCCGCGGACGGCACCCGCATCGTCTTCCATACGCAAGGGTCCGGTCCGCCACTGGTGATCGTCCACGGCGCACTAGTCACATTGGACATGTATCGCCATTTGGCCGACCTGCTGTCCACCCACCATCGGGTCGTGCTCATCGAACGGCGCGACTACGGTCCCAGCGGAAACGGTCCTCGCCCGGCGGGATTCGCCGCCCAGGCCGCCGATCTGGCCGCGGTGCTCGACACCGTGGGCGAGCCCGCATTCGTCTTCGGCCACTCCATGGGCGGTCTGGTGGCCCTGCACGCCATGCACCGAGACCCGTCGAAGGTGCGACGCCTCGCCCTCTACGAGCCCCCGGTCGTCCTCGCCGGACCACCGCTGGCACCAACCCTGGCCTCGATCCGAGAACTGATGGACGACAACCAACCCGCCGAGGCAATCATCGAATTCTTCACCGCCATCCTCGATTCCGCCCCACCCCGGTCGGTGCTGCTCCCACTCGGCGAGGCTCTCGCCTCCCGCGCCCCGGGCTTGGTAGTCGACCTCGAATGCCTGACCACCATGGCCACCGACATCACCCCCTGGTCCACCATCGCCCTCCCAACCCTGCTCCTCTCCGGCGAACTCACCGACACCTACGGCACCAAGAGCATCGCCCTCCTCCACACGACCCTCCCCAACACCCAAACCACCACCCTCCCAGGGGAGCACCACAACCCCGACAACCCAGAATCGCTGGCGGCCGCCCTCCGCGACTTCTTCAGCTGATCCATCACCCGCAACCTTCCCCAGTCCACTAGCGGATCGCTCGGAGCCGGGCTGGCCGAGGTCGATCATGTCGATCGCCTCCCGGACCACGGCTTTGGCCAAGACGTCACAAGAGGCATACAGAGCAGTCCAGCCAACAATCCCACCAGCATGCACTGGAGCAGGTCCCTTCTCGACGTTTGCCTGCCGGAATGCATGTTCGTCGAAAGCGGTCGGCGGCAGGGCGCTGCGGAGGTGGGGGCTCGGCGCATTGGCTTTCGGGGGACGGAGGTGACAGGGGTGGTTAGCATGGGCCGCATGGGGAGTGGAAATGAGCTGGGGTTGGGGAAGCCTGGTCGGCTGGGGGTTGTGCTGGGAGGGGGTGGGGTTATCGGGGCGGCGTGGATGGCTGGGGTGGGGGCTGGGTTGCGGCGGCGGGGAATTGATTTGGGGGCGGCGGAGTCGGTTGTGGGGACGTCGGCGGCGGGGGGGGGCCCGCCGGCGGGGCGGCGGGGCGGGGCTGCACTGGCTACGGGGGTGGATCTTGATTCGTTTGCTGAGCATCGGGGGCGGCCGGGTGGGGACGCTGGGGGCGCGGTGAAGCCTGAGTTGCTTGGGGCGGTGTTCGGGCTGCTGTTCGGTTCGGGGATGGATCGGGAGGCTGCGCGGCGGAAGGTGGGGCAGTTGGCGATGGCGGAGGAAGCGGCGGGGGCGAGGCATTTCGAGGCGATGGAGTGGCTGGTTGGTGGGAAGGAGTGGCCGGATCGGCTGCGGGTTGTTGTCGTCGACGCCGAGAGTGGTGAGCGGCGGGTGTGGGATCGGCACAGTGGGGTGCCACTGCCGGTCGCGGTGACAGCCAGCCGTGCACTGCCGGGCGCGTTTCCACCCGTTGTCGTTGATGATCATTACTACATCGACGGCGGGGTGTGGTCGCCGACCAATGCGGACGTCGCCGCGGACTCGGACATTCTCGTGGTCATCGAGCCACTGGCGCACCGGGTTTCAGGTGAGCAGCTGCAAGACGAGCTCGCGCGCACCACGGCGGGAACCGTTGTCCGGTTCGCTCCCGATGCGGCCGCGATCGACGTCTTCAACGCCTACGCCGCCAACACCCTCGCCGGATGGCCGGAGGCCTTCGGCCACGGTGTGCGCCAAGCGGATTCGCTCGCTCGGAAGTTGGCTGTGACGGTCGACTGAAAGCGCGTCATCGACGGCCGGATGTGTCAGTTCCCATGGCCGGGTCCCCTCGGGGCGTGGCGGTCAGGGTCCGGTTAGCGGGAACCTCCAGTAGAGGCGGGGTAGGAAGCCTATGGACAGGTAGCGGAGGGGCCCTAGGACACAGAGTTCCACGGTGGTCACGGTTTGGTAGGCCGCGTCCACGGTTGGGTCGTAGGGGGTGGTGACCGCCATGCCGGAACCTGGTTGGCACTCTTGGGTAGCCGCGGAGGTTGTCGGGTCCAGGGCGGATGCGGCCGGTAAACGCGACCGCCAGAAGGGGCCGGGTGCGTCGCCGAAGCTGAGCGTGACAAGAGCATTGGTGTGGTCGCCCTCGGTCTGGATGCTTCGGATCGTGAACTTCAGATCCGGGCCCGTGCTCTGGGCTCCCGCGGCGTGGTCCGGGGGCTCGAATCGGCTTCCTCCCGTGACGTACTGCGGGAAGTGTCCGAAAAAGCTGATCTCGGCCGTACCACGTAGCGCATCCGCGGTGTCGAAACACAGCTTGCCCGAGACGATCCCGTGCGCCGCGAGGGAACCGGTGTGTGGCAGACCGGCACCCAAGTCGGACGGGCAATCGATGAGATCAGTCCCTTTCTGCCCGATATCGTTCGGGTTCTGGATGAACGCCGACCAACGCACCGCACTCAAATCCCCGGCCGCCGCGGCGGTATTGCGGACACGCGCCGTCACAGCGAACCGATTGCGGCCGCCGACCGAAGCGAGTGTCGTGAAGTCCCACAACGCCACTTCCCAGGTGCTCACGCTGTCCGCGGCACCCGGCGCCAACGCCGGGTCCGACGACGTGGTGGTCGGCGGAGTGCTCACCGTACCGGTAGCGGCCGGGGTACGCGGCGAATCTCTTTGTGAGACAGCACATCCCACCAGCACCACCAACGCCACAGCCGTCAGAAGTATCGTCATGGCACGAATCGACATCCCGCCCTCCTCCCCCGTCGACGCGCCATCCGCGTCGCCCACGCATCCGGAACCTTCCGCTGCCCTCTTATCCGACCCATGCGCACACCTGTTAATCACTCGCAAAAGCAATCGTTCACCGTGGGGTCGGCACGCTACGGTGCCGCAATGAAATGGAAAGTAGGCAAGGGAGACGAATGCGAATTGCCCGCCACCGCCTCCGTATGGCTCACCGACGACCCGCAACCCGGTTTGGTGCTGGTCGAGTTCACGGACGTGTACGGTCGGCCGCACCAACTGGTCGGTAAGAGCGCCTACTTCGGCGGCGACCTGCTGCCGACCTCGACCTATCCCCGACGCACTGCCATCGGGTGCACGATCGAGGACATCAAAGGCGAAATCGCAACTGTCAGTGTGCATTGGGTGTTCAGCCGCGTCACCGACATGCCATTCACCTTCGACGTTCAGCTGGATGCTCTCGCCCCGGTTGCCGCCGACCGGGGTTAGGAGATTATTCGGATGGCGTAGGGCATGATGCCGTCTTCGCGGACGGAGGCTACTCGGACCACGTCGCCGGATTGGGGGGCTTCGATCATTTTGCCGTTGCCTATGTAGAGGGCTACGTGTTGGCTGCCGCCCGGGCCCCAGAAGAGCATGTCGCCGCGGGCACGGTCGGCGACGGGGACTCGGGTGCCCATGGTGTATTGGTAGCCGGAGTAGTGCGGGAGGGAGACGCCGATTCCGGCGAAGGCGTAGATCATGAGGCCGGAGCAGTCGAAGCCGGTTTTGTTGTAGTCGCCGTAGCTGTCGGCGGTGCCGCCGTCGCGGATGCCGAGGGTGGGGCCGTCCTCATCGCCTCCGCCCCAGGCGTATTCGACGCCCAGCTGGGACATGGCTCGGTCGACGACGGTTTCGATCAGCTGACTGTTGGAGCCGCTGGGGCGGACCGGCTGGGTCGAGCGGCGCGGGGGCGGCGAGGTGTCCTGGACGACGTGGGGGCGGTGGCTCTGGCCCACCTGGTCGGCGCGGTCGGCGGAGTCCTTGTCGGCGGCGACCCGAGCCGCGGCGGAGCGAGCGGCGGCGCGGGCCGCGGCCTCCTCCGCCTTGCGCTGATTGTCCCACGCCACGAACGCATCTCGTTGACTCTGCAGACCGGCGACGTTGGCGCGCGCCGCATCCAGCCGCTGCTGGGCCGAATCACGCTGGGACACAAGGCCATTGCGGATCGAGTTCTGCTGGTCGAATTCGGCCTGCGCCGCGGTGACGGCGTTCTGCGCCGCCACCTTCTTGGCATCGGCGTCGGCCGCGGCGGCATCGGCGGCCTGCTTGGCCTGCTTGGCGTCGGAGGTCTTGTTGGCCTGATCGATCTGCGCGTGACGCAGACCCTCGACCACCACCTGCTGATTCTTGGACGCGATCGTCAGCACCTGCGCGCGGTTGAGCGCGTCCTCGGGGCTCGGGGCGGCCAGATAGCTCACCAGCGAGGTCGACCCGGGCCGCATGTAGACCTGGGCCACGTACTTGTCGAATTCCCGGTGTGCCGTATCGACTTTCGCGCCCGCGTCGGTCAGGTTCTGCTGGCACTGGGCAACCGTCCGGGCGGCGGCGTCGGCGGCATCGCGGGCAATCTGCAGATCGACCAGCGCCTTGTTGACCGCCTCGCGGCGCGTCGCCACCGCGTCGTCGAGCTGCTTGAGCTGCTGTTCGGCCGAGGCCACCTGGTTGATCAAGGCGCCGACCTCGCCCACGCCCGCGTCCACCTGCGCGCCCGCGGCATTGAGGTCGCTGTCGCTCGGATTCGGGGGCGGCGGGGGCACAGCGTGCCCGCTGGCAATCCCCATGGCCAGCACAATCAGCGCTACGAGCAACTCCGTAGCGACCCGCACCGAGCGTCCCCACCACGTCGCCGGTCGTCGCATCGCACCTCCCTGGAGTCTCATCCGGCACATCAACCCCAACCGTGCCATCGCGAAACCGTACGGCACGTCAAGGACCACGCCGATCAGGCTCGCCACAATGACACCGATGTAATTCAGAAGTAGCCGCATATTTGCAGGTAACGGACGAAACGCCCTGCGACACAAAGCGCGACACGCGCGCCGCCCACCGGCGTGTCGGCAATAAGAAAGGGGCTCGGGTCAGAACCCGAACCCCTCAGGAGGAGACATCGCGGAAAGCGCTACGCGACCGGCGTCCGCTCCGACACGCCCGCTTCACCCTGCGCCCGCCGCCGCTTCACCAGATACAGCCCGCCGATCGACGCGATCAACACCCCCAACGCCACCAGCGTGATCACCGTCCACGAAATCGTCTCCGGCTGCTCGAGCCGATCCACGAAAATCCGCGCCGCCTCGGTGGTGTGCTCGGGCCCGCGGTACTTGGCCTTGTCCTCGGCCCACTCCAGATGCCCGCGGGTGAACTGATCGCTGTAGGTGCCGACCCAGTCGTCACTGAAGACCACCACGGTCCCGTGCTCGATCTTGCCCACCTCGTTGGCCAGATCGCGCAGGTTCGCCTCGATGCCCGGATTACCCTGCACCACAACGATGTCCAGCTGAATCCCGTGCTCACGCGCGTCGGCGGCAATGGCCGCCAGGGCCTCCTGATCGCGTCCGGAGGGGGCGGCGACATGGTCATCGGCGAGATCGGCGATGATGGCATCCAGGTTGGTGTTCGGCGGTAGCTCCGCCTTCATGGGCGTGAAAACCGAGGTCTGCGAGACGGTCACGAACGCAGAGTACGGGACGACGTGTCACATCACCTCACCGCGGCTGGCATGTCCGCCCGTAGAACCTCCCCCGATGTGCTCACAGGACAAGCGTACTGTTAGAGTCGGCAAACGGACGAGGCTTGCGCCTCGACGAGGCCAACGGCACAGCCCCGCCGCTGGCCCTCCCATTCACAGACGAGTGGAGCTGAACGTGACGAGTATCGATACCTTCGGCGCCAAGGGCACCCTCGAGGTCGGAAGCAACTCGTATGAGATCTTCCGTCTCTCGGCCGTGCCCGGCACCGAGAAGCTGCCCTACGCCCTGAAGGTCCTCGCGGAGAACCTGCTTCGCACCGAGGACGGCGCCAACATCACCGCCGACCACATCCGTGCCATCGCCAGCTGGGATCCCTCCGCCGAGCCGGACACCGAGATCCAGTTCACCCCGGCCCGCGTGATCATGCAGGACTTCACCGGCGTGCCCTGCATCGTCGACCTGGCCACCATGCGCGAGGCCGTCGCCACCCTCGGCGGCGACCCCAACAAGGTCAACCCGCTGTCCCCCGCCGACATGGTCATCGACCACTCGGTCATCCTCGACGTGTTCGGCACCGCCGACGCCCTCGAGCGCAACGTCGACCTCGAGTACCAGCGCAACGGCGAGCGCTACCAGTTCCTGCGCTGGGGCCAGGGCGCCTTCGACGACTTCAAGGTCGTCCCGCCGGGCGTCGGCATCGTGCACCAGGTCAACATCGAGTACCTGGCCTCGACCGTCATGGTCCGCAACGGCCAGGCCTACCCCGACACCTGCGTCGGCACCGACTCGCACACCACCATGGTCAACGGCCTGGGCGTGCTGGGCTGGGGCGTCGGCGGCATCGAGGCCGAGGCCGCCATGCTCGGCCAGCCGGTCTCCATGCTGATCCCGCGCGTCGTCGGCTTCAAGCTGACCGGTGAGATCCAGCCCGGCGTGACCGCCACCGACGTCGTGCTCACCGTCACCGACATGCTGCGCAAGCACGGTGTGGTCGGCAAGTTCGTCGAGTTCTACGGCAAGGGCGTCGCCGAGGTGCCCCTCGCGAACCGCGCCACCCTGGGCAACATGTCGCCCGAATTCGGTTCCACCGCCGCGATCTTCCCGATCGACGAGGAGACCATCAACTACCTGCGCCTCACCGGCCGCAGCGACGAGCAGCTCGCGCTCGTCGAGGCGTACGCCAAGGAGCAGGGCCTGTGGCACGACGCCGACAACGAGCCCGCCTACTCGGAGTACCTGGAGCTGGACCTGAGCACCGTGGTGCCGTCCATCGCCGGTCCGAAGCGCCCGCAGGACCGAATCCTGCTGTCGGAGTCCAAGATCGCCTTCCGCAAGGACATCCACAACTACACCAACGACCCCGAGGCGGCCCCGCACTCCAAGCTGGACGAGGCCATCGAGGAGTCGTTCCCGGCCAGCGATCCGGCCGAGCTGTCCTTCGCCGACGACGACGCCATCATCCCGAGTGCGGCCAACGGCCACACCGGCCGTCCGTCCAAGCCGGTCAAGGTGTCGGACCCCGAGCGCGGTGACTTCGTGCTCGATCACGGCGCGGTCGTGGTCGCGGGCATCACCTCCTGCACCAACACCTCCAACCCGTCGGTCATGATCGGCGCGGCCCTGCTGGCCCGCAATGCCGTCGAGAAGGGCCTGTCGTCCAAGCCGTGGGTCAAGACCAACATGGCCCCGGGCTCGCAGGTCGTCGCCGACTACTACGAGAAGGCCGGCCTGTGGCCGTACCTGGAGAAGCTGGGCTTCTACGTGGGTGGCTTCGGCTGCACCACCTGCATCGGCAACACCGGTCCGCTGCCGGAGCAGATCTCCAAGGCCATCAACGACAATGACCTGTCGGTCACCGCGGTGCTCTCGGGCAACCGCAACTTCGAGGGTCGCATCTCCCCCGACGTGAAGATGAACTACCTGGCCTCCCCGCCGCTGGTCATCGCCTACGCGCTCGCGGGCACCATGGACTTCGACTTCGAGACCGACGCCCTGGGCAAGGACAAGGACGGCAACGACGTCTTCCTCAAGGACATCTGGCCGTCCGCGCAGGAGATCGACGACACCATCAAGTCCGCGATCAGCCGGGACATGTTCACCAAGTCCTACGCGACCGTGTTCGACGGTGACCAGCGCTGGCAGGGTCTGGACACCCCGCAGGGCGACACCTTCGCCTGGGACGAGTCCTCGACCTACGTCCGCAAGGCCCCGTACTTCGAGGGCATGACGATGGAACCGGCCCCGGTCGAGGACATCAAGGGTGCGCGCGTGCTCGCGCTGCTGGGCGATTCGGTCACCACCGACCACATCTCCCCGGCCGGTCCGATCAAGCCGGGCACCCCGGCCGCGCAGTACCTGGACTCGCACGGCGTCGCGCGCAAGGACTACAACTCGCTGGGCTCGCGTCGCGGTAACCACGAGGTCATGATCCGCGGCACCTTCGCCAACATCCGGCTGCGCAACCAGCTGCTGGACGACGTCTCGGGCGGCTACACCCGCGACTTCACCCAGCCCGGTGGCCCGCAGGCGTTCATCTACGACGCCTCGCAGAACTACCAGGCCGCGGGCATCCCGCTGGTCGTGCTGGGCGGCAAGGAGTACGGCTCGGGTTCCTCGCGTGACTGGGCCGCCAAGGGCACCCGCCTGCTGGGTGTCAAGGCCGTCATCACCGAGTCCTTCGAGCGCATCCACCGCTCCAACCTGATCGGCATGGGCGTTGTGCCGCTGCAGTTCCCGGCTGGCGAGTCCGCCAAGTCGCTGGGCCTGGACGGCACCGAGGTCTTCGACATCGAGGGCATCACCAAGCTGAACGAGGGTGTGACTCCGAAGACCATGAAGGTGACCGCCACCAAGGAGAACGGCGAGAAGGTCGTCTTCGACGCGGTCGTCCGCATCGACACCCCCGGTGAGGCGGACTACTACCGCAACGGCGGCATCCTGCAGTTCGTGCTGCGCAACATGATTCGCGGCTAGTACATCCGCGAACGCCTCGGTCTTCGAAGGGCTGTTTCGAAGCCGAGTCGTGGTGGTGGGCGGCGGTTCACGCCGCCGCCTGCCACGCGGCCCGTCCCGGGCCGCTTCGCTCGTCGCTCGTGCGGGTTCTCCCATTTGGTCGCAAGATCGATACGGAGAACCCGCACAACACGTTTCGGAGGAGCCCAGTGCCCAAGGTCAGTGACGACCACCTCGCCGCCCGGCGTAGTCAGATCCTCGACGGAGCCCGCCGCTGCTTCGCCGAGTTCGGCTACGAGGGCGCTACCGTGCGTCGCCTCGAAGAAGCCACCGGCCTGTCGCGCGGCGCCATCTTCCACCACTTCCGCGACAAAGACGCGTTATTCCTGGCGCTGGCCCAGGAGGACGCGGGCCGCATGGCCGAGGTCGCCGCCACCCAGGGCCTCATCCAGGTCATGCGCGATATGCTCGCGCGCCCAGAGGATTTCGACTGGCTCGGCACCCGCCTCGAGATCGCCCGCCGCCTGCGCAACGACCCGGAATTCCGCGCCAACTGGGAAGAACGCTCCACCGAACTCACCGCGGCCACCGTCGCCCGCCTCGAACGCCGCAAGGCCGCGGGCGCCCTGCGCGAGGACGTCCCCACCGAGGTCATCCTCGGCTACCTCGACCTCGTCCTCGACGGCCTCATCGCCCGCATCGCCTCCGGCCACGCCAACGACAACCTCGAGGCCGTCCTCGACCTCGTCGAAGCCTCGGTCCGCCGCAAGCAGTGATCGATTGCCGGTCGGATTACAGCGGCACCACCGACCACCAGCGGTCGTAGAGATCCCGGCCGGAGTTGCCGCCGATCACATTGAGAATGCAGTTCTTCCGGGCGCCGTCGTCGAACCGCACCAGCAGTTGGCCCGTGAAACCGCCCACGTCGGTGAACTCGCGGAGGATCAACCGCCCTTGGCCGGAGGGGCGCTGCCAATGCTCATCGAGGACGCTGGGTGGGCCGTCGGACCCGCCGAAATCCGCGGCCGTGTCCTCCCCGCCGCACGCCACGACGATTCGCGACACCGGATTGCGATCTCCGTTGCAGTTGAGCCTGTTCACCGAATCCCGCGATTCGTTCACACCGATCGGCTGCATGTCGCCGTCCACCGCCGTGCACCGCAGGCCCTCGAAACCGCTCGCGGTCTGGGTCGCGGGTAAGAGCGAGGGGAAAGCTTTGACCACGTATTCGTGGGCACCCCAGGAATCGGCCGCGGGTGCGGGCGACGAGGACACCGCGGCGGGCTGCTCGTGAGCCCCGCCACGCAGCTCGACGATGGAGATTCCCGCGGCCGCCACGGCCGCGATCAGCGTGGTGACCACGAGCGCGACCACACCCTTGCGGCTCGGCCGCCGACCACGGCCTTGCGGCGTCTCGATACCGAGTGCGGCGGCCGCGGCCTCTGCCAGCGCACCGCAGGAGGGATAGCGTCGGTCCGGGTCCTTGGACAGTGCTTTCGCTATGACGGCATCGATCGCGCCAGGAAGGGCCGGGACCATTGCGGTCGGCCGCGGTGGGCGCTCCTCGAGGTGGGCGCGGATCACCGCCTCGGCCGTAGCGCGCGGGAACGGCTTCGCACCGGTCAGCAATTCGTAGAGCGTGCAACCCAGCCCGTAGACATCGGCGCGCTGATCGACGGTGTCCGCGGTGAGTTGTTCGGGCGCCGCGTACGCGATGGTCGCCAGCACCGTACCGGTCCGGGTCAGCGCGGTCGAGGCCGCCGTGCCGCGCGCGATGCCGAAATCGGTGATGGTGACCCGATCGGGCTGTCCCGGAATCGGTTCGAGCAGGATGTTGGCGGGCTTGACGTCACGGTGCACCATACCGGCGCGATGGGCGTGGTCCAGACCCCGCGCCGCCGCGCCGACGATGTGCACCGCGCGGTCGGCCGGTACCCGAGCACCGTCGCGGATCAGCGCGGCGGCATCGACACCGTCGACGAACTGCATCGCGATCCATAGTCGCCCGCCCTCGATGCCCCGATCGTGAACGCCGATGATATTCGGATGCTCCAACCGCGCGGCGAATTCGGCCTCGCGGATGAACCGGCTGCGAAACTCGTGGTCCGAACTGTGCTGGACCGAGAGCACTTTCAGTGCGTCCAAACGCGGCAGGCGTGGATGCTTGGCCACATACACCGTGCCGGTTCCACCGCTGCCGAGCGTCCGTTCGATCCGGTAGCCCGCGAAAATCGTTCCCGGGGTGAGGATCTCGTACGCGCTAGGCACTGTTCACCAGCAGCAGGTACTGCGCCGAGGCGCGCTGATGGGCTTCGGTGATATTGCGGCCCACCACGGTCGCCGAGTACCTCCCGAATAGGACGTGGCAGTGAATCTGGACCGGCCAGTAGGCGGGAATCGACGTCCACCTGCCGCAGTACGCGTCCGGTACCCCCTTCGGCGCGGCCGTGTCACTCCCGGAATCCGCCTGGCTCTTGCGCATTTCCGCACCGAAGACCCGACGTGCGGTGACCGCGTCGGGAAAACGTTCGAGGAAATTGTGATCGTTCATGGCGACGCGCTCGACGGCTGCGTCGAATTCGAGCGTCTTCAGCAATCGAGTGCCGTGCGGACCGAAAACCACCCCGCTGGGCGTGATCGACGATGCCCAACCGGCCACGTCATCGCTGCGGTCGGCGATCACCGTGGGCACCTGCCAGACCCCGGCGCCGTAGGGCAGCAGGCGCGCGAGCATGCCGTCCTGGTCGAGGGGCAGTTCGGCGAACCGGTCCGGTGGTGTGGCCGTGAACGTCCGCAATCTCGGGATCTGGATATCGAACGTCTTGTGGACGAGCCCGCTCAGCACCGCCTGATCCGGCGTCGTGTGCTGGGCCAGCACGCTGATCACGAACGAGCCGTTGGCGATCGTCGCCGCCATCGACGGAGCCGTCGGACGCCAATGCCCGTACGCCCCGGGATAATCGGCGAACAATACCGCCACATTGTCCGGATTCAACGCGGCGTCGGTGGCGTCCATCTGTCTGGCCGCCAGCCGGGCCTGCTCGGCATCGGGAAATCGCAGCAGCAGCACCCTCAGTAGCCGCGCGGAACCGACGTCCACGTTTTCGATTTCGACGTCACTGCCGGTCACCGTGTATCCGGCCAACATGCCATGGGATTCGAGGACCTTCCGAACCGGCGCCGCCAGCATTCCCACGGCCTCGAGCGGGCTCGGTACGGGCCCGGTGCGTTTGGCCGCGCCCTTGGACAGTGCCGCATCCACCTCGGCGGGGTCGAGTATCGTCTCGGCCATCCGCACCGACTCCAGTACCCGCCCGTACTGTTCGTTTCCCGCGGGCGGTGTCAGCGGCCTGATCTGATTGTGGCCGATGTCGAACGCGGACACGGCCGGTGTCGCGGGGACCGGCTGTCCCGGTCGGGTGCAGCCGCAGGCCGCGATCAGGGCCGCGGCCAGCACCACGGCGGCGCGCGTCATCGCAGGGCGCGAAATCATCGGTCCCCCTTGTCATATCGGCGCACTGGGCCACCACCGCTCACGAAGCTCGGAACCCGATGCCTGGCTACTGGCCCGCAGGCGGCAGAAGTTGCGGCCGGTTCCGTCGAAACTCACCTCGAGCTTGCCGATCGCTTTGCCATCGGAGTTGGTGTTGGTGCCCCATCGCACCCGGCCGGTACCGGATGGCCGACTCCACTGCTCCTCGCCCTCCAACTGGGTGATCACCAGCGATTCCGTCAACGGGGTGCGATCGTTGTTGCAGGTGACCGTCAGCAGGTCGATGGGATCCCCGTCACCGGCACAAGTCACCGCGGCCTTCGGCACCACCTCGTCGAGGCTGATGAACTTCTGGTCCGACTCGCGCTTCTCCGCCGCATCCAGCTGCAGACACAGGTGCAGGCCCTGATATCCCGGCGCGGTCGGCGCAACCGGCAGCAGTCCCGGAAAGGTTTGCGCGATCAACGCGGCCGTACCCCACGCATCGGCGTCGATCACCGCCCGCGACGTAGCGGCCGATCCCCGCGACTCATCGGATCGACCCGCGACGGCGAGCGAAACAGGCACGGCCACAGCGATACTCGCCACGAGCGCGAGACCCGCGAGGAAAACTCGACGGCGACCGATCCGCCGACCGGGGAGCGCGTCGGCGCGCTCTGCCCACGCCTCGCGCGCCGCGGCCGCGAGCGCGCCGCAACTCGGATAGCGCTCCGCCGGATCCTTGGCCAGCGCCCTGGCTATGACGGCATCGAGTTCCACCGGTACGCGGGAATTCTCCGCGGAGGGCTGCGGCGGGGTCTCCAGCAGATGGGCATACATGACCGCGGCCGGACTGTCGCGCGGGTACGGCACCGAGCCGGTGAGCATGTGATAGAGCGTGCAGCCCAGCGCGTACACATCGGCGCGATGATCGACCGTCTCCCCACCGATCTGCTCGGGCGCCGCGTAGGCCAGCGTCGCGGTGAAACCGCCTGCCTCGGTGGGGTTCTCGTCTTCACCCGCAACGCGGGAGATGCCGAAGTCGGTCACCAGCACGCGGTCTTGCCCGTCCGGGTCCTCGGCCAGGAGAATGTTGGCCGGCTTCACGTCGAGGTGCAGCAATCCGACCCGGTGGATCTCGTCCAACCCTTGCGCGGCTTCGGACAGGATCCGGATCGTCCGTTCGATCGCGAGCTCGGACCCTTCGCGGCCGATCAACTCGGCCACATCCATCCCGTCGACGTACTGCATCGCGATCCACAGTCGGCCCTCCTGTTCGCCGCGATCACGGACCGCGACGACATTCGGATGCTGTAGCCGGACCGCGATCTCGGCCTCACGGAGAAAGCGGGCCCGGAATTCGGCATTGTCGGCGTGCTTGTCCGACAGGATCTTCAACGCGTCATGTCGCGGCAAGCGCGGATGTCGCGCGAGATATACCTCGCCCATGCCACCGGCGCCGAGCCGACGTTCGACCCGATAGCCCGCGAAATCCGGGTGGTCCCCATGATTTTCAGAAGGGGGCATTGGGCCACCACCGATCGTGGAGGTCCTGGCCCGATGTCCCGCCGATTATCGCGACCTGACAGAAGTTCCGGGTGGGTTCCTCGAATTCGAGACCGACGACTCCCCTCCGTTGGCCGCCTTCGTCGACATCGAGCCAATCCACCCGGCCGCGCCCGGAACTGCGTACCCACTGCTCGTTGCCTATCGGATGCTCGTCGGCCAGGAAGAACGGGGTACGGTTCGTGGAGCACCGGACGTCGACATCGCTCACCGGGTTCCGATTTCCGGTGCAGTCGATGCGAGCGATCGTCCGGGGCAACTTCTTCAGGTCGGCTTCTCGTCCGCTGTCGTCCTCGACCGCTGCGCACCGGATGCCCTGATATCCGGTCGCGACCGGTGTCGCGGGCAAGAGCGTCGGCAGCGCGTCGACCACGAATTTGTACTTCCCCCACGTCACTCCGGCGGCGGTGGTGGTGGTCGGCACCGGCGGCGACGCGGTTCTCTTCGAACCGTGTTGCAGCACCACGACACTCGTCACCGCCGTGACCACGGCGAGGATTCCCGCGGCGACCGCCGCGATCCGCGCTCGGCGGGCGCTCGGACGGCGGGTGCTCGGTCGTCGTGGCGACGGCGCGGTCTCCGGCAGGTCCGGCCCGGTCCGGTCTCGAGCCGACGACGGAATGCTCGGCGGGCGTGCCACCAGCAGCGTCGGTTCCACCGCGTGACCGAAGGCGTCGGCCACCGCCGCCGCCAGTGCCCCGCACGAGGATTGGCGGTCGTCCGGGTTCTTGGCCATCGCCCGGGCGATCACCGCGTCGATCTTCGGCGGCAGCTCCGGTCGCAGCTCGCGCACCCGCGGGGGCGGCTCCTCCAGATGTGCTGTGATCACCGCGACCACGGAATCGCGCGGGAACGGCTTGCGGCCGGTCAGCAGTTCGAAAACCGTGCAACCCAACGCGTATACGTCGGCTCGGTGATCGACCTGCCCTTCGGCGAGCACTTCCGGAGCGGTGTAGGCCAGTGTCCCCATCACCGTGCCTACCTCGGTGAGGGCGGTGCCTTCACCCGCTGCCCGAGCGATTCCGAAGTCGGCTATCAACACCCGCTCGGCGTCCTCGGCACCGGATTCGATCAAGATATTCGCCGGTTTCACGTCACGATGCAGCATCCCCGAGCGGTGGGCTTCGTCGAGCCCCCGCGCCACATCGCGTACCAGGGTCACCACCCGCTCCCCCGGCAATGCGCCCGTCCGGCGCAACAGTTCGGCGGCATCGACGCCGTCGACGAACTCCATCGCGATCCACAGCCGCCCGTCCTCGGTCCCGCGATCGTGCACGGCCACGATATTGCGATGATCGAGCTGAGCGGCCAGCTCGGCCTCCCGGAGGAAGCGGGCCCGGAATTCCGCGGCCGCACTGAAATTCGGTGGCAGCACCTTGATCGCGTCCAGGCGCGGCAGCCGCGGGTGGCGGGCCAGATACACGACGCCCATGCCCCCGGCACCGAGTTGCCGTTCGATCCGGTATCCCGCGAACAGTGTTCCCGGCGTGAAGGTTTCGACCATTCGATTACTCGCTATTCACCAGCAGTGCGTACTGTGCGGCCGCGCGTTGCCGCACATCCTCGTAGTCCCGGCTGAGCACCAGCGCCAGATATCGGCCGAACACGAGAACGCAACTGAACCGGGTCATCGATGCGCCGGAGTCGGTCGTATTCTCCTTGCAATTCACGTCCACCAGACCCGTCGGCCCGGGCACCAGCCGATGCCCGCCGTCGGTGGCGCTGTCCCGCAAGAGAGCGAACTGTTTGCGCGCCGCCGCCGCATCGGCGTAACGGACCAGTCGATCGAATCGGTTGAGCGCCAACAACTCGTAGGGCTGCACGGCTCGGCCCTGGAACAGTTCGGCGCCGCGCGGACCGTAGACGATCCCGCGCGCCTGAAGCAGATTGCTCCATCCGGCGTTCGGGTCGAGTTCACCGAGGATCACCTGCGGGTACGGCCATCGGCCCGGCGCTTCCGGAACCATCCGGCCCAACATTCCGTCACGATCGAGGGGCAGTTCGGTGAATCGGCCCGCGGGTGTCGGGGCGAATTCCCGCAGCAGCGGGATCTGCGCGTCGAATGCCTTGCCCGCCAGGGACGACAACGCGGCCTGGTCGGGACTTCGCTCACCGACGAGCACGCTGATGACGAACGAGTCCTGCGCCGTGGTGGCCGCCATGGTCGGCACGGTCGGGCGCCAATGTCCGCGCGCGGCCGCATGCCCGGGAATGGCGACTGCCACATTGTCCGGGCTGACCGCGAAATCGACCGCGTCGATCTCCTGTGCGGCCTGTTGCGCCGCTGCGGAATCCGGGAAGCGCAGCACCAGAATCTGTAGGAGCCGACCGGTTCCGACGCTTGCGTGCACGGCGGCGGGGGTGTCGGTGGCGCCCACCGTGAAACCGGCCAGCATGCCGTGCTGTCGCAGCACGGCGGAGACCGGATCTGCCAGCAGGCCCGCAGCTTTCGCCGGTGTCGGCAGCGGAACCGCGCGCTTGCCTCCGAGCGGGACGGTCAGGGCGGGGTCCACCGCCTTCGGATCCGCCATGGCTTCGGCCATACGGATCGATTCGAGTATCTGGCCCTGGGCTTCGCTGACCGTTGTCGGGGCGATGAGCGGATAGCGGCTGAACGGTCCGACATCGAGCGTGTCCGGAGCGGGTCCGGGCATCGGACTGCCCGCCACCGTGCAGCCGCACAGCGCCAGCGTCACCACGGTCACCAGTATGCGCAGCACCTTCACAGCGGCGCCTCCGTCCACCAGCGAGTCCGCAGTTCGGCCCCGGTCGAGGCTCCGGTGACGACGATGTAGCAGAAGCTGCGATTCGGATTGTCGAAATACACTCGGAGATAGCCGGTGATCTTGTACTCGAAGCCCAGATCCGTTCCCCAGTGCAGATACCCGGAGCCCGACGGGCGAGTCCAGTGTTCGTCGCCTTCCGCGGTGTCGAACGTCCTCGGCGGAGCGATCGGTGAACGGTCCGCATTGCACACCAGATCCACCGTGACCGCCGGGTCCCGGTTGCCCTCGCAACCGATCCGACCGACCGGAACGTAGACATCGACGGAACGGATCTTCCGGTCCTCGTCGATTGCCTCGCAGGCGTACAGTTCCTGGTACCCGACGCCGAACTGCGAGGCGGGCAGCAACCCCGGAAAGGCCTGCGCGATATAGGTATAGGCGCCCCAGGACACCGGATCCACGCTGGTCTGCGGCCCGAGGGCCATGGCCTTCGAACTGGGCCGACTCGAGGAGTCATGGCCGAACACGGCCGCCGTCGTCACTGCGGCCGCGAGGACGGCGACCAGCGCGGCCCCGACCACCGCGCGGCGTCGCGTGATTCGGCGGCGCCCGGCCGTGGCCGCACCGATCCGCACCGTCGTGTCGGCTGCGGCTCGTGCCGCGGCCGCCAGTGCACCGCAACTCGAGAATCGCTCCTCGGGATTCTTCGCCAATGCCGTGGCGATCACCTCATCGAAGCCCGGTGCCACACCGAAGATCGAGGGCCGTGGCGGTGGATCGCTGAGGTGCGCGAATATCACCCCGGAGGGGGTGTCGCGTGGGAAGGGCACCGCTCCGGTGAGCATCTGGTAGAGCACACAACCGAGCGCGTAGACATCGGCGCGTCGATCGCCCACGCCACCACTGAGCCGCTCCGGCGCCACGTAGTCCAGGGTCGCGGTGAATCCGGCGGTCAGCGTCGCTGTTTCATCGGCGGGCCGGGCAATGCCGAAGTCGGTGACCAGCACCCGATCGCCGAGGCCGGGTCGCTCCTCGACGAGTATGTTGGCAGGCTTCACATCCCGGTGCAGCAGCCCCGCTCCGTGAATCGCGTCCAGCCCCTTCGCTGCCTCGGTGACGATCCTCAGCACCCGTTCGATCGACAGCCGCTCGGTTGGTCCACGCCGGAGTATCTCGGCAAGGTCGACGCCGTCGACATACTGCATCGCGATCCACATGCGGCCGTCGTGCTCGCCGCGGTCGCGCACCGCCACCACATTGGGATGATGCAGGCCTGCCGCAACTTCCGCCTCGCGCAGGAATCGAGCCCGGAAGGCCGAATCTCCCGTATGCGCCTCGGCCAGGATCTTCAGCGCATCCCGGCGCGGCAACCGCGGATGCTGAGCCAGGAACACGGTCCCCATGCCCCCGGACCCGAGCTCCCGTTCCAGTCGATATCCAGCGAAATCCGCTCCCACGATGACAGCCACCAGCACTGTCCTCTCGTCCCCACAGCGCACCGGGACCCTTCCGGCGCGACGCGCCTGACCCTACGCGACACCGCATTCGGGGCACAACGGAATCGGACAACGCGGGCGGCGATGTCACCTTCGTCGTCGTGATCAGCGTTCGAGATCGGCGAGGAGCACGCGGATGATGCGGTCGAGGTGCTCGCGGTCCTGGTCGGAAAGTACCGACAGCATGCGCGTTTCGTTTTCGAAGTGCTCGCCGACGACGGTGTCGATGAGCTTCAGGCCGCGGTCGGTGAGGGCTACCTTGATCGCGCGGCGGTCGCCTGTGTCGGCGATGCGGCGGACCAATCCTGCCTTTTCGAGGCGGTCCAGGCGGCCGGTCATGCCTGCGCGGGACATCATCAGGGTGTCGGCGAGGTTGGAGGGGTTGAGTTCGTAGGGGTCGCCCGAACGGCGTAGGGCCGCAAGGACATCGAACTCGCCGCGCTGCAATCCGTGTGCGGTGAAGACGGATTCGACCCGTTGGGTGCCCACCATCATGAGCCTGCCGAGGCGGCCGAGGATGGCCATGGCGGTGCCGTCGAGGTCCGGTCGCTCGCGCTCCCACTGCGCCCGGATCTTGTCGACCGCATCGATGTTCTTCTCGCCCATGGACAACACTTTATTCGATGGCATATAGTTCTGTAGCGAATTATCAAGTACCGAACGATTTGGAGCTAGTCATGAACACCGCTTCCCACCCCGCCGCCATCCGCCGTCCCGAGGACTCGGAGATTCTCGGGGCCGGTGGGTCCACGTCGGTGCGGCTGCTCATCGATGCGAACGAGGCCGGTGGGTCCAGCAGCACCGTCGAGGTGACCCTGGGGCGTGGGGCCGATGGCGCGACGCCGCACTATCACACGCTCTCGGACGAGATCTTCTATGTCGCCGACGGAGAACTGCAGGTCATGGCCGGGGATCGGATCACCACGGTGGGCGCGGGCGGGGCGATCGTGGTGCCCAAGTTCATGCCGCACGCCTTTGGGGCCGCGCCCGAGAGCACGGCCCGCATCTTCATCGCGCTCACCCCGGGTGTCGAGCGGCACGGTTACTTCCGTTTTCTGGAGCGACTGGCCCGGGGCGAGGTCACGCCCGTCGAATTCGAAGCGGCACAGCAGGATTACGACAACTACTTCATCGACGCCCCGCAGTGGTGGGACGAGCGCAACGCCAACCGTGCCTGAATCCGCGCGATAGCTGCGTCGGAACCGGAAAGCCCGGTTGACCGACCCCACCGGCCGCCAACGGAACGAATCCGGCGCGCGCGCAATGATCATCGAGGGTGCCACGGCAACTTTCCGCGGCCACGCGACCAGGTCCGCGATCGCGACGGTAGCCCCGCGATCGCGGACCAGTGTGCCGCAGGCCACTGAATATGCGGAATGATCGGCGGCGCGGTCCGGGTTGGTAGTTTCATGGCTTTCTCTGTTCCCATCACCGTTCGCGGGTACGAGCTCGATATCAACGGGCATCTGAATCAGGCGGTGTATCTGCAGTACGCCGAGCACGCGCGGTGGGAGTTGTTGCGGGCGAGCGGTCTGCCGGGCGAGAAAATGGTGGCGGCGGGTATCGGACCGGTGGTGTTGGAACAGACCATTAAGTACCAGCGGGAATTGCATTTGGGCGATGAGGTCACCGTGACCTGCGAGTTCGAGTTCACCGGCGGCAAGATCTTCCGAATGCACCAGCAGATCGTGAAACTGGACGGCACCGTATCGGCGCAGATAGAGGTCGTGTCCGGCATTCTCGATCTCCAGGCACGCAAACTGGTTGCGGATCCCGGTGCGGCGCTGCGGGCGATCGCCGAGTCGCCGGACGTGCTGGGTCTCTGAACGCGCACCGCGCCCGCCGCATCGCTCAGGTATATCAGCGAAATTCTTTCGGCGGGAGCGGTTTCCGGAACCTCGCCAAAGTTTGCCGGGGTAGCTGAAATCTTTCGTTGCGGACCGAATACGGCCGGTCGC
The DNA here is from genome assembly GCF_035818795.1 of Nocardia sp. CDC160. Lineage (NCBI taxonomy): Bacteria > Bacillati > Actinomycetota > Actinomycetes > Mycobacteriales > Nocardiaceae > Nocardia > Nocardia sp. CDC160. Next base: position 689,335 of record NZ_JAYKYT010000004.1, read on the forward strand.
GGGATATGATTCAGATCACGCTCGGCCCCGCAGCAAATCCCGAGCAGATCGGAGTTCAGCATGACCGGCGCCCTGCACCGGACCGGAACGACGGGTCTCACCAGCACCTCGCCACCGCTACCCGGCTACCTTGTCGCAGCCACGGAGCGAAGTATCAGCGTGCGCGTCGGTGACGGCACCTGGACCTTCCACCGGACCGATGTCCTCGACATCACCCGGTGGGACACTGCGGCGGCGCAGGGCAGCTGTGAGGGCCGCCCGGTGCTGGTGCACGTCCGGCCGGGTACCACCGCCGATTTCACGCAGCGGCGCCGAGTGGAGATCACCGACCGCCCCCTCACCCTCACCGCGGACCCGAGTCCCGCGCGCGGTGACGAGGAATTGCGCCGCGAAACCGAAATCTGGGCTCGCGGACTGGAACTCACCACGGCGCCCGGCGTCGGCGGAGCCACCATGACCTGCTGCCAGACCCGCTCCTACCGCGGCAGCGACGACGGCATCGCCTGCGACAGCCTGGACTGACGGGGGCGCAGATGCCCGCCCGCACCATGGGTTCGGTCCTCATCGTCACCGAGGCCGAGGACCTGCACGGCGACGCCCTGGCCGCCACCCTGCGGAAACACCACGGGCACACCCCGATTCGGCTGGACATGCGCGACTTCCCGCGCGAGAACGGCACTTTCCGGCTGGGCACCGACGGTTCCTACCGGACCCTGTCGCACATCTTCGGCCTCGACGACGTCACCTCGGTGTGGTGGCGCAGGCCCCATCCCGTCAGCGTGCCCGCGGGCCTGAGCGACGAGGACGACACCTACCGCCGCGCCGAATGCGACGGTTTCCTGCAAGGACTGCTCTGGTCGGTACCGGCCCTGTGGGTCAACGACCCCGGGGCCGACCGCACCGCCGGGCGCAAGATCGTGCAGCTCGAGACCGCCTACCGCGCCGGATTCGCGGTGCCCGAAACCCTCGTCACGAATGACCCGGACGAGGCGTGCGCGTTCATCGAATCACGGCCCGGCCCAGTGGTTTACAAACGAACCGGTACGGTCCGCGGCGCGTTCACCGAGACGCGCATCTTCACCCCGGCCGATTTCGACCGCCTGCCCACGATCCGCAACTCCCCCACCATCTTTCAGGATTACATCCACGCCGAGAGCGATCTGCGCATCGTCTGGGTGGACGGCATCGAGTGGGTGGTGCGCATCGATTCGCAATCCGGTGTGGGACGGGTGGATTCGCGCCTGGACACCTCGGTGGCCTTCACGGTCGATCGCCTGCCCGCCTCGGTGAGCAAGTCGCTCACCACGCTCATGGGCGCGTTGGGGCTGGCGTTCGGCGTGCTCGATCTGCGCGTGGGCCTCGATGGCGAGTTCTACTTCCTGGAGGTGAATCCCCAGGGGCAGTTCGCCTATCTCGAAATCAAGACCGGTCTGCCGATTTTCCAGAGCCTCGCAAACCTGCTGGTTCTCGGCGACGGGACCGTGCTGTCCTGAGCTCGCGTGGGCCGCGCGTCATCGCGAATCGTCCGAAATCGCAAGTCGTCGACCGGCTTTCGCCGGTCGAGACCCTGCAATCCACTCCCGGAACGGGAACGACGCTACTTGCCGGCCTTGGCAGCCTTGCGGCGGTTGGCACCGCCGCGACTGCGGAGTTGCACATGCGACTCCACCAGCACGTTGTGGATGAAGCCGTACGACCGCCCGGTTTCTCGGGCTAGTGACCGGATACTCGCCCCGGCCTCGTACTGCTTCTTGAGCTGGGATTGCAGGCGATCTCGGGACTTCCCGGTGACGCGCGTGCCTTTACCCAATACGGCTTTACCCTGTGCGGGCCTGTCACTCATGGCTATCCTCCGAGTCGCCGTGGGCGCCTCATTCCAGGTTAGAGACTCGGATGCCTGTGATCAACGAAACCGTGTGATCAGTGTCACGCCAACTGAATCAGTTCCAGATAATCCTGGGACCAGTGGTCCTCGGTGCCGTCCGGGAGCATGATCACGCGCTCGGGATTGAGCGCCTCGGCCGCGCCCGGATCGTGGGTCACCAGCACCACCGCGCCCGCGTAACTGCGCAGCGCATCGAGCACCTGCTCACGCGAGACCGGGTCGAGGTTGTTCGTAGGCTCGTCCAGCAGAAGGACATTCGCGGCCGAGGAGACCAGACCGGCCAGTGCCAAACGGGTTTTCTCACCACCGGAGAGCGTGCCCGCGGGCTGGTCGAGCTGCGGACCGGAGAACATGAACGCGCCGAGCAGACCGCGCAGATCCTGTTCGCCCGCGTCGGGGGCGGCGTGGCGAATGTTCTCCCACACCGTGGCCTGATCGTCGAGGGTGTCGTGCTCCTGGGCGAAATATCCGATTTTCAGGCCGCGGCCCGGGTCGATCTGCCCGGCGGTGAGGGTCTCCACGCCCGCCAGCAGCCGCAGCATGGTGGTCTTGCCCGCGCCGTTGAGGCCGAGGATGACCACGCGACTGCCCTTGTCGATGGCCAGGTTCACGCCGGTGAAGATCTCGAGCGAGCCGTACAGCTTGGTCAGATTGGTGGCCATGAGCGGCGTCTTGCCGCAGGGCGCGGGCTCGGGGAACTTGATGCGCGCCACCTTGTCGGCCACGCGCACGTCGTCGGCCTCGGCCAGCATGCGCTCGGCGCGCTTGACCATCTGGTGTGCCGCAGCGGCTTTCGTGGCCTTCGCGCCGAGCTTGGCGGCCTGCTGCTTGAGGGCGGAGGCCTTCTTCTCGGCATTGGCGCGCTCGCGCACGCGGCGCTGCTCGTCGGTGGCGCGGGCGTCGAGGTACTTCTTCCAGCCCATGTTGTAGATGTCGGCCTCGCCGCGCACGGCGTCGAGGAACCACACCTTGTTCACCACGTCGTTGAGCAGTTCGACATCGTGGGAGATGACGATGAGACCGCCGTCGTGGTTCTGCAGGAACCCGCGCAGCCAGTTGATGGAGTCGGCGTCGAGGTGGTTGGTGGGCTCGTCGAGCAGCAGCGTGGTGTCGGACTTGCCGCCGGAGCCGTCGGAGGCGCTGAACAGGATGCGCGCCAACTCGATTCGACGACGCTGACCACCGGAGAGCGTCTTCAGCGGTTGATTGAGCACCCGGTCCGGCAGCGCGAGGCTATTGCAGATCCGCGCGGCCTCGCTCTCGGCCACATACCCGCCCAGCGACGAGAATCGCTCCTCGAGCCGCCCGTACTTGCGGATCGCCTTGTCGCGCTCCTTCTCATCGGCCACCTCGGCCATGAGCGCCTGCTGCTTTTCCATCTCCCGCAGCAGCGAGTCCAGCCCGCGCGCCGAGAGCACCCGATCCTTGGCCAGGATCTCGAGGTTGCCTTCCTTCGGATCCTGCGGCAAATAACCGATTTCGCCCGAACGGATGACCTTGCCCGCGTATGGTTCACCCTCACCGGCAAGAATCCGCAGCGTCGTGGTCTTCCCCGCGCCATTGCGGCCCACCAGCCCGATCCGATCACCGGCCTGCACCCGCAGCGCCGACCCCGGCGCCGTCAGTAGGGTGCGGACTCCGGCCCGGACCTCCAGGTCGGTCGCGGTGATCACAAGCGTCTCCTCGGGTGCAGCGCGGATGCGGGTCGGTAACTCATCGATTGTGTGCCGTGCCGACACACAAGAACCACCGATTTTACCCGGGTCAGCGCAACCACTCCCCACGGGCCGTTGGCCTACCAACGGTTGTCGGCAGGCCAACGGTGTTGCGATCGGCTACGTCGCTTCGGCGGCGGTGCGGATGAGGTTGGCTACGGCTGTTGGCTGGGAGATGTAGATGGCTTGGCTGCCTGGGGTTTGGGCGAGGGTGGCGCCTATGCGTTCGGCCATGGAGAGTTGGGCGGGGGGTGGGATCATTTTGTCGTCGGTGACGTGGAGGTACCAGCTGGGCTTGGTGCGCCAGGCGGGGTTGGTGATGGGGCCGCCGAGGGCGTCGAGGCCCCAGGGGACTTGGGAGTCGGCTAGGAAGGTGGCGTCGGGGGTGAGGAGGTCGGCGGCGAAGGAGTCGTGGAATTTGGCGCGGTCGAGGAAGAGGTAGCCGTTGATCGGGGGGAGGATCGGTGGTTGGGGGGCGTCCTGGGGGAATCCGGCGATGAGGGTGTTGACCGATTCGTCCTTGTCGGGGGCGAAGGCGGTGATGTAGACGAGGGCAGTTACCTTCTCGTGGGTACCGGCCTCGGTGATGACGGCGCCGCCGTAGGAGTGGCCGACCAGGACCGCGTCGCCTTCGACGCCGTCGAGGATCTGGCGGGTGGTCGCGGCGTCGTCGGCGAGGGATTTGGTGGCGTTCTGGACCACGCGTACGGGGTAGCCGTCGCGGGTGAGCTCGTCGTAGACCTTGCGCCAGCCGCCGCCGTCGACGAATCCGCCGTGCACCAGAACGATTGTCGGTTTGCTCATGGCAACCTCTTCTCTAGGCGGGGTGGCTGGTCGCACACCCCGGGGGAACTTCCGTCACATCGTCGGCCGCCGCCCGCCGTTCCGACTTGGACTGTCGCGCACACGATCCGGGCGAGAGCGCACCGCGTGCTCAGGTGGCAGTCGGGTAGCCGCGGCGCATCTCGCCGGGACTGACGCCGTAGGCCGCGCGGAAGGCCCGGTTGAAGCCGCTGATGTCGCCGAATCCATTGCGATGCACCAGGGTTGCGATGCTGAGGTGGGCGAGCCGATGATCGACGAGTTGCGCTCGGACGCACTCCAGGCGGCGACGGCGGATATAGAGCGCGACCGACTCGTGCTCGGCTTGGAACAGCTTGTGCAGGTACCGCGTCGAAATGTTCACCGCCGCAGCGATTTCGCCGGGCGACAACGTCGGATCCGCCAGATGCTGCTCGATATGCGCCTTGATTCGCATCATCAGACTCCGCTGCGCGGCGTCGGCGTGCCCGGCCGAGTCGGGTGTGGCGAGCAGGCACAACGCCAGATCGGTGGTGCGCGCGAGTATTTCCTCGGACCGCTCCTCCGCCACCTCCCCACCGTGCCGAATCAGATCGAGCACGAATCTACCGACCACCCCGGACAGACCGTCCCGCCCCGACAGCGCACGCCCACTGGCCGCCCGGCGCTCGATCTCGCTGAGCGCCACCGCATCCGACGGCACAGACAGCACCGACACCGACCACGGCCGGGTGAACGTCCACGTGAACGGCCGCGAATTCTCGTACACCACAAAATCACCCGGTGCGAGCGCGGCCACCCGCCCATCCTGCTCCAGCGCCGCCTCCCCCTCGGTCAGTACCGCGATCTGGAAGAACGCCGCATCCGACTGCCGGATGCACTGCGCGGTCCGCCGGTGGACGTGCGGGCTCGCGGTCAATTCGGCGAACAACAGCCGCCCGCGCAAGGTGCCCTCCAGCCGCGCCGTCGGCTCGGGGGAGAAATCCCAGCCCTCCAGATTCACCGGAGCGAACGTATCGCCCAGCACATGATGCCAATAGTCTTCCCGCTCAGCGGGTTCGACATCTTCGGTCGATGCGGCAATGTCCGGCACAACCATCAATCTTCCGCGCGGGACGCGTCGGCGAGGTGGGATTCGAGATGACCAATCGATGACGATGGTCGTGCCGACGGTGCGTCGGCGATTACGGTGGCGGTGGAGTCGTTCGGGAGGTATGTCGGGATGGTTGTGGTGGGTGAGATGAATCAGCGGTGGATTCGGCGGTTCAGTCCGGCGCCGGAAGCCGGGGTTCGGCTGGCTTGTCTGGCGCACGCGGGTGGGTCGGCCAGTTATTTTCTGCCGGTTGCGCGGGCGTTGGCACCCGGGTGCGAGGTCTTGGCGGTGCAGTATCCGGGGCGGCAGGATCGGCGGTTGGAGAAGGCGTTCGAGAGTGTCGGGGAGCTCGCGGACGCGGTGGCCGAGCAACTGCTGGCGTGGACGGATCGGCCGCTGGTGATTTTCGGGCACAGTCTCGGGGCGTTGGTGGGGTTCGAGGTGGCGGGGCGGCTGGCCGACAAGGGATGCGAGCCTGCGGCGCTCGTCGTTTCCGGGCGGCGGGCACCGTCTCGGGTGCGGGTGGAGAACGTGCACACGCGGACCGATGACGGGATTCTCGCCGAGCTGAATGCGCTGGGCGGCACCGATCCGCTCGCGCTGGCCGATCCGGAGATGCGGCAGCTGATTCTCGATGCGCTGCGCGCCGATTACACGGCGGTGGAGACCTACCGGTACACCGAGCGCGCGCCCTTGCGGGTGCCGATCTCGGCGCACATCGGCACGGACGATCCGCGGGTGACCCTGGACGAGGCACAGGATTGGGCCCGTCACACCACGGGCGGATTCGAACTGCACACCTATCCGGGTGGGCATTTCTATCTGAACGACCAGGCCGCGACGGTGATCGCCAACCTGCGCCGCGTCTTGGCCGCGGCGCAGACCGGGTCATAGCCGATACTCACGGCACGTCGACACCGAGCCAGTCGTCGACCGCGCGGGCGACCACTTCGGCATGTTCTTCCATCATGGTGAAGTGGTTGCCCAGGGCGTCCACGACCGTATGCGGGAAATCCCAAGTCGTATGCCAATCTTCGCCCTCGGGCCACGGGCCGGTCGGTTCTCCCGCGCGCACGAGCAGGACCGGCGCGTTCATGTCGGCCAGCTTCCAGGTCGCCAGCAGCGGCGTGAACCACGCGCCCGCGGTCACTCGGTGATCGTCCATCGGCGTGTACGCGCCTTCGCGCTCGAGGGTGCCGAGCATGAGGGCGTCACTCCACGCCGCCATGACCGGGCTGTCGGGCGAGTAGGTGTCGATCAGCACCACGCGCTGCGGGCCCGCGCCCAGATCCTCGAGCCGACGGCAGATCTGATTGGCCATGAGACCGCCTGCAGAATGCCCGACCAGCACGAAAGGCTCACCGTCGGTGTGGCGCAGGATCGTTTCGGCCTGCAGGCGCACGCTGGCGGCCAAGTTGGCGGGCAGCAGTTCACCGGCCGCGTAGCCGGGGTTGACCAGTGCGTGCACGTCGCGTCGGCCGCGGAAGATCGAGGCGAAACGCGCGTATTCGTGCGCCCCGGACAGCGGCGAGAAGGTGCAGCAGCAGATCAGACCCGGCCGGGCATCGCCCTGGGCGAGTCGCGTCATGCGCAGCGTGCCACCGAATTCCGAGGGCTCCTCGAACTTGGGCCGGAACTTGGAGATCTCCACCAGGCTCAGAGCGAATTCGGTGGCCTGGCCGACGCGGTTGGCGTCCTGCCAGAGTCGGCCCAGCATCCCACCCGATTGCGTTGTCGCGGTGCCGGTTCCGGTGAACGCGCCCAGCAGGTGCTTGGCGAGCTCGCCGGGCGTGGGGTGGTCGAAGGACATGCTGCTGGACAGTTCCAGGCCGGTGACCCGCGCCAGGCGGTCGCGGAGCTCGACCGCCGAGATCGAACTCAGCCCCAGTTCCAGGAACTCCCGGTCGCGCGCGACCGATTCCGAATCGTCGTGGCCTAGGACGAAAGCCGCGTGGTCGAGCACCAGATCCAACATCACCTGCTCGGGGTCGGTGGTCTCGGCCAGCCGCTGCCGCAGCATGTCGGGCGAGTCGAGGGCGGTGGTCGGCGCGCTGGCTTGCACCGAAACCTGGACGGACCCATCCGGCCAGTAGCGGCGGTGTTGGAAGGCGTAGGTGGGCAGGTCGATGCGCCGACCGCCGGAAAGCACCCGCTGCCAGTCGATTCCGACGCCTCGGACGTGCAGTCGAGCCAGTCCGGTCATCAGGGCGGTGCCCTCGTCCCGGTCGCGTCGCAGCAGGGGTACGAAGGCCGCGTCGGCGGTGGCGGGGACGCAGTCGCGGCCCATGGCCGCCAGGACGGCGTCGGGTCCGAGTTCGGCGAAGGTGGCGACGCCCAGCCCGTGCAGTCGCCGGATGCCGTCGTGGAACCGCACGGGTTCGCGCACGTGCCGCACCCAGTAGTCGGCGTCGTAGGAGTCGACGAGTTCGCCGGTCAGGTTGGATACCAGCGGAATTCGGGGCTTCTCGTAGGTCAGTCCCTGGGCTACCTGCCGGAACCGGTCGAGCATGGGCTCCATACGCGCGGAGTGGAAGGCGTGGGAGACGTTCAGCCGCTTGGCTTTCCGGTCGCCGACCACCTTCGTCACGGCTTCTTCGTCACCGGAGAGCACGACGGACTCGGGTCCGTTCACGGCGGCGATGCTGACCCCGTCGACGAGCAGCGGCACCAGTTCCGCTTCCGAGGCCCGGACCGCCATCATGACCCCGCCCGCGGGCAGGGCACCCATCAGTCGGCCGCGGGCGCTCACCAGGGTGCAGGCGTCGGCCAGCGACAGCACGCCCGCCACGTGTGCGGCGGCGATCTCGCCGATGGAGTGGCCGATCAGGAAATCCGGTGTCACGCCCCAGTGTTCGGCGAGCCGGAACAGCGCCACCTCGATCGCGAACAGCCCGGCCTGGGTGTGCTCGGTCTCGTCGATCGGACCGTCGTCGGCGAACAGCACCTCCCGCAGCGAGCCCGCGCCGCGGACGTCGTCGAAGGCTCGGCACACCTCGTCGAGTGCCGCCGCGAACACCGGGGACGAGCCGTACAGTCCGCGTCCCATGCCCGCGCGCTGCGCGCCCTGACCGGAGAACAGGAACGCGAGCCGACCGGGCCGCACCACGCCGTCGACGAGTTCGACGGCGGTGCCGCCGGAAGCCAGCGCGTCCAAGGCTGCCACCAGACCCTCGGCGTCGTCGGCCACGATGACGGCCCGATGTTCCAGTGCCGCACGGGAAGTGGCCAGCGAGTAGGCGATGTCGAGGGCGTCGGCCCGGTGGGCCAGTGGCCGCAGCCGCACCGCCTGTGCGCGCAGCGCCTCCCGGCTGCGACCCGAAATCAGGTAGGGCAGCGGGTATCCCGGACGGTCCGGGACGGCCTCGCCCGTCGCGACCTCGGAGACCCCTACGGGCGGGGCCTGTTCGAGGATGAGGTGCGCGTTGGTGCCGCTGATTCCCATGGAGGACACCGCGGCCCGGCGCGGCTTGCCCGTGTCGGGCCAGGCCCGCGGCTCGGCGAGCGGTTCGACCGCGCCCGCCGACCAGTCGACGTGGGGCGAGCGGGCGTCCAGGTGCAGGATCCGCGGAATCCGCCCGTGCCGCATGGCCAGCACCGTGGCGATCACCCCCGCCACCCCGGCCGCGGTCTGGGTGTGGCCGATATAGGACTTCAGCGCGGCGAGCAGCACCGGCCGATCCCGATGCTGGCCGTAGGTCGCGAGCAGCGCCTGCGCCTCGATGGGATCGCCGAGACTGGTTCCGGTGCCGTGCGATTCGACCACGTCGATCTCGGCGGCGCTGAGCCGGGCCGCGGCCAGGGCCTGCCGGATCACCCGCTGCTGCGACAGCCCGTTGGGCGCGGACAGGCCGTTGGACGCGCCGTCCTGATTGGCCGCGCTGCCGCGCACCACCGCCAGCACCGGATGCCCGTGTCGGCGGGCATCGGACAACCGCTCCAAGACGAGCATGCCCACCCCCTCCGACCAGCCGGTGCCGTCGGCCGCCGCGGAGAACGGTTTGCAGCGCCCGTCCGCGGCGAGCCCGCCCTGCTGGGCGAATTCCACGAACAGGCCCGGCCCCGGCATGACCGAGACACCCCCGGCCAGGGCCAGCGCGCATTCGGAGCGCCGAAGCGCGTTGCAGGCCAGGTGGATCGCTATCAACGACGAGGAGCAGGCGGTGTCGACGGTCAGCGCGGGCCCCTCGAGCCCGAGCGCGTACGCGATGCGCCCGGACATGACGCTGGTGGTGTTGCCGGTGAGCAGGAACCCGCCGACGCCCGGGGTCTCCGCGGCGGCGAGGGTGTCCAGATACCCGCAGTAGGCTCCGCCGACGTACACCCCGACCTGCTCGCCGCGCAGACTGTCGGGTGCGAGTCCCGCGCGTTCGAGTGCCTCCCAGGCCCCTTCGAGCAGCAGCCGCTGCTGGGGGTCCATGGCCAGCGCCTCGCGGGGCGAGATCCCGAACAGGTCGGCGTCGAAATCGGCAACGTCGCCGAGGAATCCGCCCTCCACCGTGCCGGAGTACTCACCCTCGATCACCCAGCCGCGGTCGGGCGGAAATGGTGCGATGGCGTCGCGGCCGTCGTCGAGCAGCTGCCACAGCTCCTCCGGGGAGGTGACCGCCCCGGGCAGGCGGCAGCTCATGCCGATGATGGCGATGGGTTCGTCCGCGGCGTCGGTGAGGCGCTTGTTCTCCTGCCGCAGGGTCTCGTTGTCCAGCAGCGTGCTGCGCAGTGCGTCGACGAGGTCGTCGAATTCCGTTGTCACCGTTGTCAATCCTTGTCGCGAGCCATGCGGATCAGCTCCGCCACGTCCATGGTCTTGATCGCTTCGCGCCGGTCGGGGGCGGTCGGCGCGGGAGTCGCCGGGGCGGCCGGTTCGGCGAGCCGCAGCAGCGCCTCCAGCAGTCCGGCCTGCCGGAACCGTTCCACCGGAACCGAATTCAGCACCCGACGCAGCCGCGCCTCCTCGGAGTCGTCGGACGCCTCGGGCAGCAGTTCGCCGCGCAGGTAGCCCGACAGCGCGGCGGGCGTCGGGTATTCGAACACCAGGGTTGCGGGCAGTCGCAGTCCGGTCGCCCGGGTCAGGCGGTTGCGGAGTTCGACCGCGGTGAGCGAATCGAAGCCCAGGTCCCGGAAGGCGCGCCCGGCTTCGATCTCCTCGGTGCCGTGGTGCCCGAGCACGGCCGCGACCTGGCTGCGCACCAGTTCGGTGAGCTCGTGGTCGCGCGCGGCGTCCGGCAGGCCCGCCAACCGTTCCCGCAGTCCGCCCGCCGCGTCCGCGTCGGGTTCGGTGTCCGGGTCGGGTGCGTCGAGAATGCGCCGGACCTCGGGCAGTTCGTCCAGCAGTGGTCGCCGCCGGGCCAGGGTGAACGCGGGAACGAAACGCTCCCAGTCGATCTCGGCGACCGCGACGAAGGTCTCGTCGTGGTCGAGCGCCTGTCCCAGCGCGGTGAGCGCGAGCTCGGGTGCCATGGGCAGCACCCCGCGCCGCACCAGCCGCTCCCCCACCTCGCCCTCGGCCATGCCGTCGCCGTGCCAGGAGCCCCAGGCGATCGAGGTCGCCACCTCACCGCGGGCGCGCCGCTCGGCCGCGATCGCGTCGAGGTAGGCGTTCGACGCGGCGTAGGCGGCCTGCCCCCAGGCACCCCACACGCCCGCGTTCGAGGAGTAGAACACCAGCGCGTCGAGTGTGCCGGGCGCGATCAGGGCGTCGAGATTGGCCGCCCCCAACGATTTCGCCGCCGTGATCGCGGCGAATTCAGCCAGGTCCGTCTCCGCGATGGGCGCGGTCTCACCGAATCCGGCCGCATGCACGACGGCCGTGACGGGGTATTTCTCGAGCACCGCGGCCAGGGCGTCGCGGTCGGCGACATCGCAGGCGGCGAGGGTGACTTCGACTCCGAGCGCCCGCAATTCGTCGGCCAGTGCCGCCGCGCCGGGTGCGTCCGGCCCGCGTCGGCCCGCCAGCACCAGATGCTCGGCTCCGCGGCGAGCCAGCCAGCGCGCGGCCTGTGCGCCGAGCGCACCGGTGCCGCCGGTGATGAGCACGGTGCCGCGCGGCTTCCACTCGCGGGCCGCGGGTGCGTCGCCGAGCGGAGTGCGGACCAGCCGCCGCCCGAAGGTTCCGGCCGCGCGCACCGCCGCCTGGTCCTCGTCGTCCCACCCGGACAGCAGCGCAACCACATTCGAGGCCGCGGCGGCGTCGAGTTCGGCGGGCAGATCGATCAGACCACCCCACAGGTCGGGGTGTTCCAGGGCGAGAATGCGACCGAAGCCCCAGGTCTGGGCCTGTATCGGGGCGGCCAGCGGATCGGAGCCGGTGACCGCGACCGCGTCACTGGTGAGCAGCCACACCGGGGCGCTCACGCCCGCGTCCAGCAGGGCTCGAACGAGGCTGAAGGTGGTGGCCAATCCTCGTGGCACCGCCGGGTATTCGACGCTGGCACGCTCGTCGAATGCGGAGGTCGATACCACCCCGTCCAGCGCGGGCAGCCGACGCAGGCGGTCGGCGAGCGGGCCGCGCTCGCTCTCGGAGGTCAGCAGTTCGATGACCTCCGCGCCGTGTTCCTCGAGCATGGCGATCACGGCCTTCGTGCGCACACCGGCGATGCCGCCGGGCGGGCCGACCACCAGCCAGGTGCCCGTCAAGGCCGGAGTCGGCCGCTGCGACAGTGGTTTCCAGGTGATCCGGTAGCGCCAGGAGTCGATGGTGGAGCGGTCGCGGCGGCCGCGCCGCCAGGCCGACAGCGCGGGCAGCACCTCCGACAGGGGGCGATCGGCGTCGACGCGCAGTGTCGCCGCGAGGGCGTCGGGATCGCCCTGTTCGATGGCGGCCCAGAATTCCGCGTCCTCGGCGACGGCTGCCACGGGGGTCGGGGTCAGCCAGAACCGTTGCCGCTGGAATGGATACGTCGGCAGGTCGACCCGCCGCCCGCCGGGGAACACGGTCTCCCAGCGCACCGCGACCCCGTTGGCGAACAGCTCGCCCAGCGAGGTGAGGAACCGGCGCGGGCCGCCGTCGTCGCGCCGCAGTGATCCGACGACCAGCGCCTGCTCGGCCGTCTCCTGCACCGGCACCGTCAGCACCGGATGCGGGGTCGACTCGACGAACACGTCGAATCCGTCGGCGAGCAGCGCCCGGGTGGCCTGTTCGAAGTGGACGGTTTCCCGCAGGTTCCGGTACCAGTAGTCGCCGTCGAGTTCCGCGGTGTCCAGGCGCTGTCCGGTGACCGCCGAGTAGTACGGGATCTCACACGAACGCGGACGTACCGGTTCGAGCAGTTCGGCCAGCTCGGCGCGAATGGCCTCCACGTGCGCGGAATGCGACGCGTAGTCGACCGGAATCCGCCGGGCCCGAATGCCTTCGGCCTCGCAGCGCGTGAACAGGCCGTCGAGCGCGTCGGGATCACCGGACACCACCACGGAATTCGGGCCGTTGACCGCCGCCAGCGACAACCTGTCCCCCAGCCGGTCGCGAATGTCCGCGGCCGACAGCGACACCGACATCATGCCGCCGCGTCCGGCCAATGCGAGCAGGGCCTTGCTGCGCAGGGCGACCACGCGCGCGCCGTCGGTCAGCGTCAGCCCACCGGCGACGACGGCGGCGGCGATCTCACCTTGCGAATGCCCCACGACCGCGGCCGGTTCGACGCCGTGGCACCGCCACAGCTCCGCCAGCGACACCATGACCGCCCACAGCGCGGGCTGCACGACATCGACCCGCTCCAGCATCGCGGCATCGGCCAGCGCGTCGAGCAGCGACCAGTCGGTGAATTCGGCCAGGGCCGTGGCGCATTCGTCGAGCCGTGCGGCGAACACCGCCGAGCTTCGCGCCAATTCCAAGGCCATGCCGGGCCATTGGGAACCCTGGCCCGGGAACACAAAGGCCACCTTGCCGCGCTCGACGGCCACACCGTCCACCATGCCCGCCGCGGCGTCGCCCGCGGCGAGCGCGGTCAGCCCGGCCACCAGCTCCGCACGGTCGCCGCCGACCACGACGGCACGGTGAGAATGGTGGGTTCTGGTGGTGGCCAACGAATATCCGAGATCGACGGGGTCGGTGTCGGACGCCAGGGCGAGCAGTCGACCGGCCTGGGCACGCAGGGCCTGCCGGGTCCGGGCGGTGACGACCCACGGCACCGCTTCGATGGGCTGGGTCGGCTCCGGTGAATCCACCTGCTGCGCAGCCTGTTCCAGGATCACATGCGCATTGGTGCCGCTCACGCCGAACGCCGACACCCCGGCTCGACGCGGCCGCGCGACCTGCGGCCACTCGCGGTTCTCGGTCAGCACCTCGACCTTGCCCGCCGACCAATCCACGTGCGGTGTGGGCGCGTCCACGTGCAGTGTCTTGGGCAGCACCCCGTGTTGGAGTGCGAGCACCGTCTTGATGACACCGGCGACCCCGGCCGCCGTCTGGGCGTGTCCGATATTGGATTTCAGCGACCCGACCAGCAAGGGCTGTTCGCGATCCTGTCCATAGGTCGCCAGCAGCGCCTGGGCCTCGATGGGATCGCCGAGCGTGGTGCCGGTGCCGTGCGCCTCGACGGCGTCGACATCGGCGGGACGCAGCCCGGCATTGGCGAGCGCGTGCCGGATAACCCGTTGCTGGGCAGGGCCGTTCGGCGCGGTGAGCCCATTGGACGCACCGTCCTGGTTCACGGCCGAGCCGCGCATGACAGCCAGCACCCGGTGGCCGTGACGGCGGGCGTCGGACAGCCGCTCGACCAGCAGCACGCCCACCCCCTCGGCCCAGCCCGCGCCGTCGGCGGCCGCTGCGAACGCCTTGCAGCGCCCGTCGGCGGCGAGTCCGCCCTGACGGCTGAACTCCATGAACATGGCGGGATTGGCCATCACCTGGGATCCGCCGACCAGCGCCAGTGAGCATTCCCCATTGCGCAGGGCCTGTCCCGCGAGATGCAGTGCCACCAGCGAGGACGAGCAGGCCGTGTCGATGGTGACGGCCGGGCCTTCCAGCCCGTAGGCGTAGGACAGGCGGCCCGACATGACCGCGGACATGGTGCCCGTGAGGGCGTAGCCGTCGGCGTTCTCGGGCGCGCCGAGTCCGTAACCGGAGAAGGCGGAGCCGATGAACACGCCGGTTTCGGTGCCGCGCAACGACTCCGGGTCGATGCCGCCGCGTTCGAAGGCCTCCCAGGAGACTTCGAGCAGCAGCCGCTGCTGCGGGTCCATCGACAGGGCCTCGCGCGGGGAGATGCCGAAGAAGCCGGGATCGAAATCGCCGGCGTCGTAGAGGAATCCGCCCTCGTAGGTCGTCGCGCGCCCGGGTTCGGGTTCGTAGAGGTTGTCGATGTCCCAGCCGCGGTCGGAGGGAAAGGCCGACACCGCGTCGCGGCCCTCCACCACGAGCCGCCACAGGTCCTCGGGCGACGTGACGCCGCCCGGGAATCGGCAGCTCATGGCGATGATGGCGAGAGGTTCGTCGGCGGCCGCCGCGGCCCGCGTCGCCGTGGTCGCGACCGTTCCGCCCACGGTTTCTGCGCGCAGGTACCGGGCGAGGGCGGCCGGGGTCGGGTAGTCGAAGACCATGGTCGCGGGGAGCTCGAGTCCGGTGCGGGCGGCGAGCCGGTTGCGGAAGTCCACGGCCATCACCGAATCGAAGCCGATCTCGCTGAAGGCCCGCGCGGGTTCCACCGCCTGCGGCCCGTCGTGTCCGAGCACGGCGGCCGCGTGGGTGCGCACCAGATCCAGGAATTCGCGCAACTGGTCGTCCTTGGATTTGCCGGTGAGTCGGGCCGCGAGCGCGGGCCCTTCCGGGACCGCGAACTCCTCGGCCTGCCGCACCGGGCGGACAGCGCCGCCGGAACTGGGCTCGAGCCAATAGCGTTCGCGCTGGAACGCATAGGTCGGCAGCTCGATCGGGGCGGCGTCGGGCAGGACCGCCTCCCAGCGCACCGGCACGCCACCCACGTACGCCTCGGCCAGCGACAGCAGCATCCTCTCGCCGTCACCCGCGTCGCGACGCAGGGAACCGACCACGACCGCCGTGCTGTCGGCGGCGTCGAGGGTTTCCTGGATCGCGGCCGTCAGCACGGGATGCGCGCTGGTCTCGATGAAACCGCGATGCCCGTCGGCGATCAGGGCCCGGGTCGCCTGCTCGAAACGCACTGTCTCGCGCAGGTTCCGGTACCAGTAGTCGCCGTCCAGCTCCGCCGTGTCCAGGAGCGTGCCGGTGACGGCCGAGTAGAACGGGATCGGCGAGCTCTGCGGTCGCACGTCGGCCAGCAGCTCTGCCAGTTCGGCGCGGATCGCCTCCACGTGCGCGGAATGCGAGGCGTAGTCGACCGGAATCCGGCGTGCGCGAATGCCTTCGGCCTCGCAGCGGGTGAGCAGGGCGTCGAGTGCCCGCGGATCACCGGACACGACAAGGGAATTCGGCCCGTTCACTGCGGCCAGCGACAGTCCGTCGCCGAGTGCGCCCAGCTCCTCCACCGGACAGGCGACCGCCACCATGCCGCCGTGTCCGGCCAGCGCGCCGATCGCCTTGCTGCGCAGGGCGACGACCCGGGCACCGTCCTCGAGGGACAGACCGCCCGCGACCACCGCGGCGGCGATCTCCCCCTGGGAGTGACCCAGCGCCGCGGCGGGCTCGACCCCGAACGAACGCCACAGCGCCGCCAACGACACCATGACCGCCCACAGCGCCGGTTGCACCACGTCGACGCGTTCGAGCGCGTCCGCGTCGGCCAGCACGTCGGTCAGTCGCCAATCCACGAATTCCGAGAGCGCCGTGGCGCATTCGTGCAGTCGTTCCGCGAACACCGGCGACCAGCGCGCCAATTCCAGTGCCATACCGCACCACTGCGATCCCTGGCCCGGGAAGACGAAGGCGATGCGGCCGACCGGGCTCGCCACGCCTTCGACCAGCTGTGCCGCCGCACCGCCCTGGGCGAGGGTCCGCAGTCCGCTCATCAGCGCGTCCCGGTCGCCGCCGAGCACGACGGCGCGATAGGGGTGGGCGGCACGCATGCGCACCAGTGACAGCGCCACGTCCGCGGCATTCGCGTCGGGCCGAAGCTCCAGGCGCGCATGCAGTTTCGCGGCTTGCGCCCACACCGCTCGTTCGCTGCCGCCCGACAGCACCCACGGCAGCACTCCCGCGTCGCGCACCGGTTCGGGACGATCCGGTGTTTGCGTCGGCGGTGCCTGTTCGAGGATGGCGTGGACGTTGGTCCCGCTGATGCCGAAGGAGGACACCCCGGCGCGTCGCGGGCGGTCGACCTCGGGCCACGGCGTCGCCTCGGTGAGCAGTTCGACCGCACCGGCCGACCAATCCACCTGGGGTGAGGGCGAATCCGCGTGCAGCGTCTTGGGCAGCATCCCGTGCTGCAGCGCCAGCACCATCTTCATCACACCGGCCACACCGGCCGCGGACTGGGTGTGACCGATATTCGATTTGATCGAACCGAGCAGCAGCGGTCGCTCACGGCCCTGCCCGTAGGTGGCCAGCAGTGCCTGCGCCTCGATGGGATCGCCCAGCGCGGTGCCGGTGCCGTGCGCCTCCACCGCGTCGATATCCGACGCGCGCAGACCGGCATTGGCCAGCGCCTGCCGGATGACCCGCTGTTGGGAAGGCCCGTTGGGCGCGGTCAGGCCATTGGACGCGCCGTCCTGGTTGACGGCGCTGCCCCGCACTACCGCCAACACTTGGTGCCCGTTGCGGCGCGCGTCGGAAAGTCGTTCCAGCATGAGGATTCCGACGCCCTCGCCCCACCCGGTGCCGTCGGCGGCGGCGGAGAAGGCCTTGCAGCGCCCGTCGGCGGCCACGCCGCGCTGGCGCGAGAATTCCACGAAGATGCCCGGTGTCGCCATGACGGTGACGCCGCCGGCGAGGGCCATGGAACATTCGTCCCGGCGCAGGGATTCACACGCCAGGTGCAGGGCGACCAGGGAGGACGAGCAGGCGGTGTCTACCGTAATCGCGGGGCCCTCCAAGCCCAGCACGTAGGCGACGCGACCGGAGATCACGCTGCCGGTATTGCCGGTCAGCAGATAGCCCTCGATGCCCTCGGGTGCCGTGTCCACGCCGACCCCATACCCGGAGGCGGCCGCGCCGATGAACACTCCGGTGCGGCTGCCGCGCAACTGCGTCGGGGAGATGCCCGCGCGTTCGAGGACCTCCCAGGACGTTTCGAGCAGTAGTCGCTGTTGGGGGTCCATGGCCAGGGCCTCGCGCGGGGAGATGCCGAAGAAGCCCGCGTCGAATTCGGTGGCGCCGTCGACGAATCCGCCCTCGACCGCGCCCGCCGCCGCGGCGTCGACGGTCCAGCCGCGGTCGGACGGGAAGGCCGCGATGGCGTCCTCGCCCTCGACGAGCAGTCGCCACAGTTCTTCGGGCGAGTTGGCTCCGCCGGGGAACCGGCAGCTCATGGCGACAATGGCGATCGGTTCGTCGGCCGCGACGGAGGCTGGCGCGGCGACCGCGTTCTCCGGTGCGGCCCCGAGCAATTCGGTGCCGAGGAAGTCGGCCAGTGCCCGCGGTGTCGGGTGATCGAACACCAGGGTGGCGGGCAGCCGTAGCCCGGTGTCGGCGGCCAGGCGGTTGCGCAGTTCGACCGCGGTGAGCGAGTCGAAGCCCATATCGCCGAAGGCGCGGTCGGGTTCGACGGCACCGGATCCGGTGTGGCCGAGCACGGTCGCGGTGTGCCCGGTGACCAATTCCAGCAGGGTCTGCCGCCGTTGCGCCTCGGCCATGCCGCCCAGTCGGCGAGCCAGGTTCGGGTCGTCGGCGGCGAGCCCGCCCGCGCTGCGCCGCGCGGTCGTGCGGACCAGCCCACGCAGCAGCGGTGATTCCGTGCCGGTGAGCCGGGCGGTGTCCAGTCGGACCGGAACCAGTGCGGGTTCGCCGAGGCCACGCGCGGTGTCGAAGAGGGCGAGCGCGTCGGCCGTGGGCAGGGCTCGGCTGCCAGCGCGGGCCATGCGGGCCAGGTCGGCCGGGCCGAGGTGCGCGGTGATTCCGCTGCGCTGCTCCCACATTCCCCAGGCCAGGGCCAGGCCGGGCAGGCCCGCGGCCCGCCGCTGCCGGGCCAGGGCGTCGAGGAAGGCGTTGGCGGCCGCGTAATTGCCCTGCCCCGCATTGCCGAAAACACCGGCGGCGGAGGAGAACAGCACGAATTCGGCCAGGTCCAAGTGGCGGGTGAGGTCGTGCAGATGCCAGGCCGCGTCGGCCTTGGGGGTGAGCACGGCATCGAGTTGGTCCGGGCTCATGGTTTCGATCAGCGTGTCCTCGACGATGCCCGCCGCGTGCACGATCCCGGTCAGGTCCGGGATGGCGGCCAGCAATCCCGCCACCGCCTCGCGATCGGTGAGATCGCAAGCCACAACCGTGATTTCGGCTCCGGCCTGCTCCAGCTCGGCGATGAGCTCGGCGGGTGCGATGCCGCGGCGGCCGGTCAGCACGAGCCTGCGCACCCCGTGCGCGGTCACCAGGTGCCGGGCGACCGCGCCGCCGAGCACACCGGTGCCGCCGGTGACGAGCACCGTGCCCGGGGTGAGCGCCGCGGGCACGGTCAGCACGACCTTGCCGATATGGCGGGCCTGGCTGACGTATCGGAAGGCCTCGCGGGCCTGCCCGATATCCCACGTGGTGATCGGCAGCGGTCGCAGCGCTCCGGTGTCGAACAGCTCCACGAGCGCGAGCAGCATCTCCTGAATCCGTTGCGGGCCCGCCTCGATCAGATCGAAGGCCTGGTACGAGACACCGGCATGCGTGGCGGCTACATCGTCCGCGGCGCGGATATCGGTCTTGCCGATCTCGAGGAATCGCCCGCCTTCGGGCAGCAGCCGCAGGCTGGCATCGACGAATTCGCGTGCCAGCGAGTCGATCACGACGTCGACGCCATGGCCGCCGGTGGCCGCGAGGAATCGCTGCTCGAATTCGAGGGTGCGCGAGGAGGCGATATGCGAGTCCTCGATTCCCAACTCGCGCAGCGCCTCCCACTTTCCGGGTCCGGCCGTGCCGAAGACCTCCGCCCCGAGGTGGCGCGCGAGTTGCACCGCCGCCATGCCGACACCGCCCGCCGCCGCGTGCACGAGCACCTTGGTGCCCGCGCGGACCTCGGCCAGGTCGACCAGACCGTAGTAGGCGGTGAGGAACACCAGCGTGGTGGCTGCGCCCTGGGCGAAGGTCCAGCCCGCGGGCAGGCGGGTGAGCAATCGTCGATCGGCCACCGCCACCGGACCGAAGGCCCCCGACAGCAGTCCCATGACGCGATCCCCGACCGCGAGATCGGTGACGC
Organism: Nocardia sp. CDC160; assembly: GCF_035818795.1. Lineage (NCBI taxonomy): Bacteria > Bacillati > Actinomycetota > Actinomycetes > Mycobacteriales > Nocardiaceae > Nocardia > Nocardia sp. CDC160. Next base: position 709,072 of record NZ_JAYKYT010000004.1, read on the forward strand.
CGGGCCCGGTTTCGATCACGATGCCGGAGCCTTCGAGCCCGAGCCGACCGGCCTCGCCGGGGTACATGCCGAGTGCGTTGAGCACATCGCGGAAGTTCAGGCCCGCGGCGCGGACCGCGATGCGCACCTCCCCCGCCGCCAACGGCTGTCGCGCGGCGGGATCGGCCACCAATTCCAGGTTTTCGAGGGTGCCCTGACCGACGATGTCGAGCCGCCACGACGGCTCGCCGACAGGCGGCACCAGGATGTCGCGTCCGGTCGCCCGGGTCAGCCGGGGCGCGAGCACGACACCGGACCGCAAGGCCACCTGCGGTTCTCCGGTGGACAGGAGGGTCCGGACGATGTCCGCGTCCAGGTCGGCGGCGTCGAGGTCGGCGAGCACGATTCGGCCGGGATGTTCGGCCTGTGCCGTGCGCACCAGACCCCAGACCGCGGCGTGTGCCAGGTCGGTGACCTGTTCACCGGCCTGGGCCGTCATCGCGCCGCGAGTCACCACAAGGAGCCTGGCATCGTCGGAATGTTCTGCACCGAGCCACTTCTGGAGTGTGTCCAGGGTGAGCCGAGTCGCGCCGTGTACGGCAGCGACCACGTCGCCCACGGTCCGGGGGCATTCGAACACGGTGCTGTCGGGCACCGAATCCTGCTGCGGGACCGATACTTCCGTCCACTCGATCTGGAACAGGGAATCGCGGGCGGGGCCACGGTGCAGCGCTCCGGTGTCGACCGGCCGCACGGTCAGCGACTCGATATCGGCGACCGGCCGACCGAGGGCGTCGAATGCCCGCAGCGACACCGCATCTCGTCCGACGGACGCGATGATCACGCGCAACACCGCGGCCTCGGTCGCATACAGCGACACCCCGGACCAGACGAACGGCAGGTGCGCGATGTCCGCGCGCTCGACGAATCCACCCAGGGCACTGGCGTGCAGCGCCGCGTCCAGCAGGGCCGGATGCAAGCCGAAACCCGTGGCCTCACCACCGGGCAGGGCCACCTCCGTATGGACCTCCGCGCCGAGGCGCCAGGCTCCGCGCAGGCCGCGGAAGGCCGGGCCATAGTGCAACCCGGCCTCGGCGAAGCCCGCGTAGAGTTCGTCGACGTCCGCGCCGTCGGCCGCGGGTGGCCAGGTCGACGGCGCGTCGAGCGCTGCCGCCCGATCCTGTTGCGGTGCCAGCGTTCCGACCGCGTGTCTCGTCCACTCCCGGTCGCCCGCACCCGAGTACACCGACACCGTACGATGCCCCGTTGCGTCGGCGGCCCCGACCAACACCTGAAGGAGGATCTGGTCACCGGGGTCCAGGACGAGCGCGGTTTCGAGGGTCAGTTCCGCGACCCGGGGGCAGTCGAGCAGGTGTCCGGCGTGCAGGGCCAGTTCGAGGAATCCGGTGCCCGGGAACACCACCGCCGCACCGATGACATGATCGGCCAGCCAGGGGTGGGTCGCGGTGGACAGCCGAGCGGTGAAGACCGCGCCGTCCCCCTCGGCCGGTTCCACGACCGCGCCCAGCAGGGGGTGCTCGGGCGAAGAAAGCCCGGCGGCGGCGACATCGCCCGGCGCGAGCGTGGGCCAGTACCGCTGGCGTTGGAAGGCATAGGTGGGCAGGTCGATTCGGCGCGGATCGGTCGCCGGATACAGCGCCGACCACCGCACCGGGACACCGCTGACGTACAGCGACGCCAACCCGGTCAGCAGGGCGGTGTGTTCGTCGCGGTCCTTCCGCAACGCGGGGTGGACCGGTACCCGAGTGGTTTCCTGCGCCATGGCGGACAGCACCCCGTCGGGACCCAGCTCGAGCATGGCACGCACACCCGACTCGGTGAGGGTCTGTATCGCGTCGGCGAATCGAACCGTCTCGCGGACGTGGCGGACCCAGTAGTCGGCGTCGAAGGACTCGACCACGGCACCGGTCAGCGTGGACACCACCGGGATTCGCGGTGCGTCGTAGCGCAGGCGAGCCGCGACCTCGCGGAAAGCCTCGAGCATCGCGTCCATGCGCGGCGAATGGAAGGCATGGCTCACCCGTAGCCGCGTGGTCTTACGGTCGGCGAAGTGCGCGACGACCGACTCGACCGCGTCCTCGTCCCCGGCGATCACCACCGATTCCGGTCCGTTGATCGCGGCGATGCTCACCCGATCGGTCAGCGCCGCGACGACTTCGGTCTCGCTCGCCCGGAGCGCGACCATCGCTCCCCCGGCGGGCAGCTGTTGCATGAGCCTGCCGCGCGCGGCCACCAGCGTGCACGCGTCGGCGAGGTCGAGCACCCCGGCGACGTGGGCGGCGGCCAGTTCGCCGATCGAATGCCCGGCGACGAAATCCGGTGTGACGCCGCACGATTCCAGCAGGCGGTACAGCGCGACCTCGAGCGCGAACAGCGCGGGCTGGGTGTATCCGGTCTGTTCGAGCAGCCCGGGCTCGGCGTCGATGACGTCTCGCAGCGGCCGTTCGAGCTCGGTGTCGAACCGAGCGCAGAGCTCGTCGAAGGCAGCGGCGAAGACCGGGAACCGTTCGGAGAGTTCGCGTCCCATGCCCGGCCACTGCGATCCCTGGCCGGAGAACAGGAAGGCCGAGGGCCCGTCGGCGGCGACGCCGCGCGCGAGCTCCGAGAATCCTTCGGCCGTGGCCAACAGGACAGCCCGATGGGAGAACCGAGATCGCCCCTCCAGGGCGTGCGCGATGTCCCAGGGCGAGAGCGTCTCTCGCTCCGCGACAAACGCTCGCAGCCGATCCACCTGGTCGTCGAGGGCCCGCTGACTCTTGGCCGATAGCACCCACGGCACCTCGCCCGCGGGCAGCTCACGCGGCATCGGATCGGTCTCGGGGAACTGTTCGAGAATGACGTGGGCATTGGTGCCGCTGATACCGAAGGACGAGACACCCGCCCGGCGCGGCCGGTCGCCAACTGGCCAGGCCCTCTGCTCGGTGAGCAGCTCCACCGCGCCCGCCGACCAGTCCACGTGCGTCGAAGGCCGGTCCACGTGCAGGGTTTTCGGCAGCACGCCGTGTCGCAGGGCCAGCACCATCTTGATCACACCGGCGACGCCCGCGGCGGCCTGCGTGTGTCCGAGATTCGATTTGATCGAGCCCACCCGCAGCGGCTGCTCGCGGTCCTGTCCGTAGGTGGCCAGCAGGGCCTGCGCTTCGATCGGGTCGCCCAGGACGGTGCCCGTGCCGTGCGCCTCCACCGCATCGACCTCGTCGGCCCGCAGCCCGGCGGCGGCGAGGGCCTGGCGGATCACCCGCTGTTGGGATGGGCCATTGGGCGCGGTCAGACCATTGGACGCGCCGTCCTGGTTGACCGCCGAGCCGCGCACGATCGCGAGCACCCGGTGCCCGAGACGCTGTGCGTCGGAGAGCCTTTCGAGCATGAGCACGCCGACGCCCTCGGACCAGCCGGTGCCGTCGGCCGCCTCGGCGAACGCCTTGCAGCGCCCGTCCGGGGCGAGTCCGCCCTGCCGGGAGAATTCGACGAACCCGGTCGGGGTCGACATCACCGTCACGCCACCGGCGAGGGCGAGTTCGCATTCGCCCGCGCGCAGCGCCTGTCCCGCCAGATGCAGGGCCACCAGCGAGGACGAGCACGCGGTGTCGACGGTGACGGCCGGACCCTCCAGCCCGAAGGCGTAGGAGATGCGGCCCGACAGCACGCTGGCGGTGAGACCGGTGGCGACATAGCCTTCCAGGTCCTCGCGGGCATGGGACACCACACCGACGTAGTCCTGGCCATTGGTGCCCGCGTAGACACCGACCCGGCTCCCGCGCACGGTCTCCGGATCGATGCCCGCGCGTTCGAAAGCCTCCCAGGTGGTTTCGAGCAGCAGTCGCTGCTGGGGGTCCATGGCCAGCGCCTCGCGCGGGGAGATGCCGAAGAACTCGGCGTCGAATTTCGTCGCGTGGTCCAGGAACGCGCCTTCGCGGGTGGCGAGGCGGTCGGCCGCGGACAGTCCGGCGATGTCCCAGCCGCGGTCGGTGGGGAAATCCGAAACCGTGTCGCGGCCGGAGAGCAGCAGCTCCCACAGGTCCTCGGGCGAGCCGACGCCGCCCGGGAATCGGCAGGCCATGCCGATGATGGCGATCGGCTCCTCGATGGTGTTCGGGGCGGCCTGGTCCGTCGATTCCCCGGCGCCGCCGAGGAATTCGGCCAGTGCCCGGGGCGTCGGGTAGTCGAAGACGGCCGTGGCCGAGAGCCGTCGACCGGTCGCGGCGACCAGGCGGTTGCGCAGGTCGACCGAGGTCACCGAGTCGAGGCCGAGGTCCTTGAAAGCCTTGGTGGCCGAGACCGATTCGGCGTCCGCGTAGCCGAGCACGGCGGCGACCTGGCGGCGCACCACGTCCAGCAGCGAGGCGGTCCCGAGTTCCGGGGCGGCGGGCGCGGGCGCGGTGGCCGGGATCAGGTCGGCCAGCAGCGGACTGGGCCGGGTGGCGGTGAACGCGACACCGAAACGGGCCCAGTCGATCTCGGCGACCGTCAGCGTGGTCTCACCGGTCTCGAGCGCCTCCCGCAGGGCCGCGACGGCCAGTGTCGGGTCGAGTTCGGGCACGCCGTGGCGGCGCGCGGTCTCACCGATTCCGCTCTCGGCCATGCCTTCTCCTGCCCACGGGCCCCACGCGATGGCCGTCGCGGGCAGGCCCCGGGCGCGGCGGTACTCGGCCAAGGCGTCCAGGTAGGCATTGCCGGGCGCGTAGTTGCCTTGGCCGGGCGTGCCGACCACGCCCGCCAGCGACGAGAACAGCACGAACGCCGACAGCTTTCGGTCCGCGGTCAACTCGTGCAGATCCCATGCCGCCCGCGCCTTGACCCGCAATACGCGATCGACCCTCTCGACGGTCAACGCGTCGACCAGACCGTCGTCGAGCACCGCCGCGGTGTGCACCACCGCGTCCAGTGCGGGCAGGGCCGCGATCACCTCGGCCAGCGCCGCTCGATCGGTCACGTCGCAGGCGAGCACGCTCACCTGCGCGCCCAGCGCGCGCAGCTCGGCCGCGAGTTCGGTGGCACCGGGGGCCGCGGGACCGCGTCGGCTCACGAGGACGAGGTGTTCGGCTCCGTCGGCGGCCAGCCACCGGGCGGTGTGCGCGCCGAGCGCGCCCGTGCCACCGGTCACCAGGACGGTGCCGGACGGCGTCCAGCCGTGAGAGCCCTTGGCGCGCAGGGCCGCCCGGACCAGTCGGCGGCCGAGCACCCCGGTCGAGCGGAGCGCCACCTGGTCCTCGGGGCCGCCCAGCACGCCGAGCAGGCGGTCCACGAGGGTGGTATTCGCCTCTCGGGGCAGATCCACCAGACCGCCCCAGCGATCCGGTAGTTCCAGTGCCGCAACCCGTCCCAGGCCCCAGACCAGGGCTTGCTCGGGCCGCACCGGTTCGTCCGCGACGGCCACCGCGCCGCGGGTCGCACACCACAGCGGCGCGTCGACCCCGGCCGCGCCCAGAGCCCGGATCAGCGTCAAGGTCAGGGCGTACCCGCGCGGCACCGACGAATACTCGTCGTGCGGGCTCGAATCGAGGGCCAACAGCGACAGCACGGCGTCGACCTTGCCGACACCGGAGAGCTTGTCGACCAGGGCGGCCACGTCGTCGGCCGGTGCCGTGCGCACCAGCACGACACCGCGTTCGGACAGCGCGTCCGTGAGTTCGGCGGTCTCCCTGCCGCTCTCGGATTCGGCGGGCGGTGCGACCACCAGCAATGTGCGCGGCGGAATGGATTCGGGGTCGGGCAGAGTGCGCCAATCGACGCGATACCGCTGGCCGTCGCCGCCAGCTCGCGCGGTCGGCTGGTCCAGCCAATACCGTTGCCGTTCGAAGGGATAGGTCGGCAATTCCACGTGGCCGGAGCCGGGGAACAGCGCACCCCAATCGATCGGCACTCCCCCGGCGAAGACCTCGCCCAGGGCGGTCAGGAACCGCCGCATGTCGCCCTCGTCGCGGCGCAGCGAGCCGACGACGACCGCCTCGTCGACGGCCGCCTGCAAGGGTCCCGTGAGCACCGGGTGCGCACTGGATTCGATGAACACCCGATAGCCGTCGGCGGCCAATGCCGCTGTGGCCCGGTCGAATCGGACCGTCTCGCGGGTATTGCGGAACCAGTAGTCGGCGTCCATGCCGGTGGTGTCGAGCAGTGCGCCGGTCACCGACGAGTACAGCGGAATCGTGCTCGGGCGGGGCCGGACCGGGGCGAGCACGGTGGTGAGTTCGTCGCGCAGGGCGTCGATCTGCGCCGAGTGCGCCGCGTAATCCACCGGGATGCGGCGGGCCCGAACGCCTTCGGACTCGCAGCGCGCGAGCAGCGCGTCCAGGGCTTCGGGCGTTCCGGAGAGCACCGTCGCGCCCGGCCCGTTCACCGCCGCCAGTGACAGACCCGGGTCGAGCGGACCCAGGTCGTCCGCACCGCGCGCGACCGAGACCATGCCGCCGCGGCCCGACAGCGCGGCGAGCGCGCGACCGCGCAGGGCCACCACCCGCGCACCGTCCTCGAGCGACAGCGCCCCGGCGACGACCGCCGCCGCGATCTCACCCTGCGAATGTCCCACCACCGCGGCCGGTTCCACCCCGTACGAACGCCACAGCGCGGTTAGCGAGACCGCCACCGCCCACAGCGCCGCCTGGACCACGTCGACCCGCTCGAGCTGCGCCGCGTCGGCGAGCACCTCGGTCAATCGCCAGTCCACGAACGGCTCGAGCGCCCGCTCGCACTCGGCCAGTCGCCGCGCGAACACCGGTGCGGCACCGGCCAATTCGAGCGCCATGCCGGTCCACTGTGAACCCTGGCCGGGGAAGACGAAGACGATCTTGCCGCCCCCGGCGTGCGGGCCGGGGGCCGTCGTGCCGTCGGCCACCGCGCACAGTGCGGCCAGCAGTTCGTCGCGGTCCGCGCCCACTACCACGGCACGACTGTCCAGCGTCGATCGCGCGGTCAGCGCGCGGCCGATATCGATCGGGTCGACATCCGGTGCGCCCGCGGCGAATTCGAGCAGATTCGCGGCCTGGGCACGCAATGCGGACGGGGTCTTCGCCGAGAGCACCCACGGCACCATGTCCAGGTTCGGGTTCGGTGCTTCCGGCGCAACAGGCTCCGGGTGGGCGGCCTGTTCGAGAATCACATGCGCGTTGGTGCCGCTGACGCCGAAGGCCGACACACCGGCGCGGCGCGGTTCCTCCCCGCGCGGCCAGTCCCGGTTCGCGGTCAGCAGTTCGACCGCGCCCGCCGACCAATCCACCTGCGGCGACGGCTCGTCCACGTGCAGGGTTCGCGGCAGCACGCCGCGGCGGAGGGCCTGCACCATCTTGATCACGCCCGCGACGCCCGCCGCGGCCTGCGTGTGGCCGATATTGGATTTGAGCGAGCCCAGCCACAGGGGGCGATCCCGGTCGCGTCCGTAGGTCGCGAGCAGGGCCTGGGCCTCGATCGGATCGCCCAGGGTGGTTCCGGTGCCGTGCGCCTCCACCGCTTCCACCTGCGCGGCCGACAGTCGCGCGTTGGCCAGGGCCTTGCGGATGACCCGTTGCTGGGACGGACCATTCGGCGCGGTCAGGCCATTGGACGCGCCGTCCTGGTTGACCGCGGTGCCGCGCACCACGGCCAGCACCGGATGCCCATTACGCCGGGCATCGGACAGCCGCTCGATCAGCAGCACGCCCGCGCCCTCGGCCCACCCGGTCCCGTCCGCGCTGGCCGCGAAGGCTTTACAGCGTCCGTCCGCGGCGAGTCCGCCCTGGCGGGCGAACTCCGCGAACATGGCGGGGCTGGGCATGACGGTCACTCCGCCCACCAGGGCCAGCGACGATTCGCCTTGCCGCAGTGAGTGTCCGGCCAGATGCAGGGCCACCAGCGACGACGAGCAGGCGGTGTCGATGGTGACCGCCGGGCCCTCGAATCCGAAGAAGTACGCGACGCGCCCGGACAGCACGCTGGTCGCGCCGCCGGTGAGGGCGAAGCCCGCGGTCTGTTCCGGTTCGGCGTGCGCGCCGTAGCCGGAGGCGGCCGCACCGGCGAACACCCCGACCTGGCCGCCGCGCAGGGTGGCCGCGTCGATCCCGGCCCGCTCGATGGCCTCCCACGACAGTTCCATCAGGAGTCGTTGCTGCGGGTCCATGGCCAGCGCCTCGCGCGGGGAGATCCCGAAGAATGCGGCGTCGAATTCCGGTGCGTCATAGAGGAATCCGCCGCGCCGCGGGTAGCTCGGATCGACCGCCCACCCGCGATCGGTCGGGAAATCGCCGATGGCGTCGACACCGTCGGCGGACAGCCGCCACAGATCCTCGGGTGAGCGCACGCCGCCGGGGAAGCGGCAGCTCATGCCGATGATGGCGATCGGTTCCTGCTCCCGCGATTCGGCCTCGATGAGCCGTTGGCGGGTCTGCTGCAGATCCGCGGCGACCCTTTTGAGGTAGTCGCGGAGTTTGGCTTCATTGCTGGTCTGCGGAGTGCTCATCAAGACACCTGTAGGTCGTTGTCGATGAAGTCGAAAAGCTCGTCGTCGGTGTCGGCGTCGAGGCCGACCCCGGATTCGGTCGGCGCTTGCGCGCCACCCCATTTCACGAGCAGGGATTGCAGCCGGACGGTGATCTGGGCCCGTTCGGCGTCGGAGGTCTCCAGGGCGGCGAGCAGCTCGCCGAGCCGGTCCACCTCCCGCAGCGCCACCGTGGCGGACGCGGCACCATCGGGGGCCAGTTCCGCGCGCAGCAGGGCGGCCACCTCCGGGGCGGTCGGATGGTCGAAGACCAGGGTCGCGGGCAGCCGCAGCCCGGTGGCCGCGCCGAGCCGGTTGCGCAGTTCCACGGCGGTCAGCGAATCGAAGCCGAGGTCGCGGAACGTGCGCTCCCGATCCACCGCTTCCGGGCCCGGGTAGCCGAGGACGGCGGCCATGTGGGTGGCGACCAGATCGGTGAGGATGCGCTCGGCCTCGGCCGCGGGCACTCCGATCAGCCGCTCCCGCAGCGATTCCGCCGCCGCGGCGGTGCCCGCGTCGGCGACCCGCCGGGCCGGGGCCCGGACCAGGCCGCGCAGCAGCGGATGCGGCCGGTCCTGCCCACGCAGCGCGGACGCGTCCAGGTGCATGGGCGCGAGGACCGCGCGACCGGAGTGCCGGGCGGCATCGAACAGGGCCAGCCCGTCGGATGCCGACAGCGCGCGAACACCGCTGCGCGACACGCGTTTCCGGTCGGCAGCGCCGAGCTCCGCGGTGAGGGCGCTGCGTTCCTCCCACAGTCCCCACGCCAGCGCGGTGCCCGCCAGCCCGGCCGCGGCGCGCTGTTGGGCGAGGGCGTCGAGGAAGGCGTTGGCGGCCGCGTAGTTGGCCTGACCCGGTGCACCGAACAGACCGGACGCCGAGGAGTAGAGCACGAAGTCGGCCAGGTCCATATGTTCGGTCTCCGCGTGCAGATTCCACGCGGCGTCGACCTTCGGGCGCAGGACGGTGTCGATCCGTTCGGGGGTCAGGGCATCGATCACGCCGTCGTCGATCACGCCCGCCGCGTGCACCACGCCGGTCAGCGGGTGGTCGGCCGGGATGGTGGCGAGCAGTGCGCGCAGGGCCGCGCGATCACCGATATCGCAGGCCGCCATGGTGACCCGGGCACCGAGCGCGGTCAGTTCCGCCTCCAGTTCGGGGGCTCGACCGCCGCGGCTGGTCAGCAGCAGATGCCGAATCCCGTGCTCGGTCACCAGATGTCGGGCCAGCAGTCCGCCGAGGGTGCCGGTCGCGCCGGTGATCAAGACGGTGCCGTGCGGGTTCGGGGCGGCGGGGACGGTGAGGACGACCTTGCCGACGTGACGGGCGCGGCTGACGTGCCGGAAGGCCTCCGGAGCTCGCCGGACGTCCCAGGTGGTGACCGGAAGGGGTTGCAGCACACCAGCTTCGAAGAGTCGCATCAGCTCGTCCAGCAGTTGCCGGATGCGGTCGGGTCCGGCGTCGAACAGTTCGAAGGACCGGTAGCTCACCCCGGGATGGTCCGCGGCGACCCGCGCCGGATCGCGGACGTCGGTCTTGCCCATCTCGATGAACCGGCCGCCGCGCGGCAGCAGGCGCAGGGAGGCATCGACGAATTCGCCCACCAGCGCGTCGAGCACCACATCGACACCGTGTCCCGCGGTGCGCGTGTGGAATTCGTCGGCGAAGTCCAGGCTGCGGGAGGAGGCGATGTGGTCGTCGGTCAAGCCCTGTGCGCGTAGCACATCCTGTTTCGGCGGGCTCGCCGTGGCGAACACCTCCGCACCCCAGTGCCGGGCCAGTTGCACCGCGGCCATGCCGACCCCGCCCGCGGCGGCGTGCACGAGCACGGATTCGCCCGCTTGCAGGTCAGCGAGATCGCGCAGGGCGTAGTAGGCGGTGAGGAACACGACCGGTACCGACGCGCCGCGGGTGAACGACCAGTCGTTGGGCAGCTTCACGATCACGCGCGCGTCGGCTACCGCTGTCGGCCCGAACGCCCAGGGCAGCAGGCCCAGCACCCGGTCGCCGACCGCGAAATCGGTGACGTCCGAGGCTACTTCGGTGACCACCCCGGCTCCTTCGACCCCGAGCGGTCCGGCATCGCCGGGATACATGCCCAGCGTGTTGAGTACGTCGCGGAAGTTCAGTCCGGCCGCGCGGACCGCGATGCGCACCTCGCCCGCGGCGAGCGGCCGGGACGCGTCCAGGTGCGGCAGGAGCGCCAGATTGTCGAGGGTGCCCTTGCCGGTGCTGTCCAAGCGCCAGTCCGGTGCAGCCTCGGGTACGGTGAGTGCCCCTGCGGCCCTGGCCAATCGGGGTGTCAGCACTGCGCCCGCGCGCACGGCCACCTGCGGTTCGCCGCTGGCGAGGGCGGCGGCCAGATCGTCGGGCGAGAACACGTCCGCCAGGACGAACCGTCCCGGATGCTCGGATTGGGCGGAGCGGACCAGACCCCAGACCGCGGCTCCGGCCAGGTCGGCGGGGTGTTCGCCGGGTGCGGCGGCCACGGCCCCGCGCGTCGTCACCACGAGTCGCGCGGCGGCGAATCTGTCGTCGGCGAGCCAGGATTGGAGCAGGGCGAGGATTCGATGGGTCGCGGCGCGCACGGCGTCGGGCGTATCCCCCGGCGTGCTGGCCACCACCACGGTGTCCGGTACCGGGTCCAGTGATTCGAGCGCGGTGTCGCCGAGCTCGACCCACTCCCCGGTCCAAGGCTCGGCCTCGGTGGCGTCGACCCAGTCGAGCTGCCACAGCGAGTCGGGCTGGCGGACAGTGTCGAACCGATCGGTGGCCGCGGCCCGCAGGATCAGGGAGTCGATCGAGGCGACCGGCCTGCCGGTGCCGTCGGCGACCCGCAGACTCCAGGTGTCCGCATCGGCTCGGTCCAGCCGGACCCGCAGTGTGGCGGCACCGCTGGCGTGCAGTGCGACCCCGGTCCACGAGAACGGCAGGGCCCCGGTGTCTCCGGCGTCCGGGGCCAGTCCCAGCGCGTGCAGCGCGGAGTCCAGCAGTGCCGGATGGATGCCGAAGGCCGGGTCGCGGAATTCCTCCGGCAGTTCGACTTCCGCGAGGATCCGCGTGCCGTGCTGCCAGGCCCGGCGCAGACCCCGGAAGGCGGGTCCGTACGCGAAGCCGCGGTCGGCGAAGGTGTCGTAGCACCCGTCCGAGCGCAGCGCTCGCGCACCCTCGGGCGGCCACACGCTCAGATCGAAATCGGCGGTGCGGCTGTCGGTTCCGAGCATGCCGGTGGCGTGGCGGGTCCACTCGGTCGTGCCGTCCACACTGGAGTGGATGGACAGGGCGCGACGGCCCTGCTCGTCGGCGGCGGCCACCGCGACCTGAATGTGCACGGCCCGCCCTTCGGGCAGCACCAGCGGCACCGCGAGGGTGAGTTCCTCCACGACCGGGCAGCCAACCTGGTCGCCCGCGCGAATCGCCAACTCCACCAGCGCGGTTCCGGGCACCAGCACCGAGCCGAGGACCACGTGGTCGCCCAGCCACGGGTGGGTTTCCACGGACAGGCGGCCGGTCAACAGCACGCCACCGGATTCCGGCAGCGCCACCGCGGCCCCGAGCAGCGGATGATCGGCCGCGTCCAGGCCGACCGCGTCGAGGTCACCGGTGACCGCCGCCCGCTTGGGCCAGTAGTGCCGGTGTTCGAAGGCGTAGGTCGGCAGTTCCACCCGTCGGGCCTCGGGGAACAGGGCCGCCCAGTCCACGCCGATGCCGCGCACCGTCAGCCGCGCCAGCGCCGCGATCGCGGCCTCGCTCTCCCCGCGGTCCTTACGCAGCAGGGGCACGAACGCGATGTCGGACATTGGTTCCGCGTCGGTCAGGTTGTCCGGCCCCATGGCCGCCAACGTGCCGTCGGGTCCCAGTTCGAGGGCTGTGCGGACACCCTGGTCGGCCAGATACCGCACGCCGTCGGCGAATCGGACCGTCTCGCGGACATGGCGGACCCAGTAGTCGGCGTCGAAGGACTCGACCGGAGCGCCGGTCAGGTTGGATACCACCGGGATTCGCGGCGGCGCGTAGGAAAGTCCCGCCGCGATGCGCCGGAACTCGTCGAGCATCGGCTCCATGCGGGCCGAGTGGAAGGCGTGGGAAACGGTCAGCCGCTTGGCCTTCCGGTCACCGACGACCGCCAGCACGGCGTCCTCGTCGCCGGAAAGCACGAGTGAATTCGGCCCGTTGATCGCCGCTATATCGACCCCTGCGGTCAGTGCGGGGCGAATCTCGGCCTCCGAGGCGCGCACCGCGACCATCGCGCCACCGGTGGGCAGCGCCTGCATCAGCCGACCCCGGGCCCGCACCAGGGCGCACGCGTCCGTCACCGACAGCACGCCCGCGACGTGTGCGGCCGCGATCTCGCCGATCGAATGCCCGAGCAGGAAATCCGGTCGCACACCCCAACTTTCGAGCAGGCGGAACAGCGCGACTTCGAGCGCGAACAGTCCGGTCTGGGCGTACTCGGTGCGATCCACGGCGGCGGTGTCCTCGCCCCAGATCGCCTCACGAACCGGCATGTCCAGTGCCGCGCAGATCTCGTCGAACGCCGCGGCGAAGACCGGGAATTCCGTGTGGAGTTCGCGACCCATCCCCCAGCGCTGGGAACCCTGGCCCGAGAACAGGTAGGCCAGTGCGCCTTTCACCACGGACCCGGTGATCGAGGGCGCATCCAGCGCGGCGAGCAGTTCCTCCCGGGTGCGCCCGGTGACCGCCGCCCGATGGCGGTAGGCGGTGCGGGTCGTGGCCAGCGACCATCCGATGTCGGCCGGTTCCAGCTCGGGTCGGGACCGCAGATAACGGCCGAGCCGCGCGAGCTGCTCCCCCAGCGCCGACTCGGTCTTGGCCGAAACAAGCCAGGGCACAGGGGTTTTCGTCGCGGTACCCGGAAGCTCCTCGGCGGGATACTCCTCGAGCACGAGGTGGGCGTTGGTGCCGCTCACCCCGAACGACGAGATGCCCGCGCGGCGCGGACGCCCCTCGACCGCGGGCCATTCCCGCGCCCGGGTCAGTAGTGCGACCGCGCCCGCGGACCAATCCACGTGTGGGGACGGCGCGTCCACGTGCAGCGTCGGCGGCAGCACGCCGTGCCGCATGGCCTGCACCATCTTGATCACCCCGGCCACCCCGGCGGCGGCCTGGGTGTGGCCGATATTCGATTTGATCGAGCCCAGCCACAGCGGCCGGTCCCGGTCCTGGCCGTAGGTCGCCAGCAGCGCCTGGGCCTCGATCGGATCCCCGAGCGTGGTGCCGGTGCCGTGGCCTTCGACCGCGTCCACGTCGGCGGCGCGCAGCCCGGCGTCGGCCAGGGCCTGGCGGATGACCCGTTGCTGTGCGGGCCCGTTCGGCGCGGTGAGACCGTTGGACGCGCCATCCTGGTTGATGGCCGACCCGCGCAGTACGGCGAGGATCGGGTGCCCGTTGCGGCGGGCGTCGGAGAGCCGCTCGACCACCAGCATGCCGACGCCCTCACCCCAGCCGGTGCCGTCGGCGCTGGCGGAGAACGCCTTGCAGCGGCCGTCCGGGGACAGTCCGCGCTGGCGGGAGAAGCCGAGGAAGACGCCCGGGGTGGACATCACGGTCACCCCGCCCGCCAGGGCCAGCGTGCATTCTCCCGCGCGCAGCGACCGTGCGGCCCAGTGCAGGGCGACCAGCGACGAGGAGCAGGCGGTGTCGACGGTGACCGCCGGGCCCTCGAGCCCGAAGGTGTAGGCGACGCGCCCGGAGGCGATGCTGCCGCCGAATCCCATGGTGCCCTCGAAGTTGTCGGCGGCATGCTCGACGACGCTGGCGTAGTCCTGGTACATCACGCCCGCGAACACCCCGGTGCGGCTGCCGCGCAACGATTCCGGGTCCAGGCCCGCCCGTTCGAAGGCCTCGTGCGACACCTCCAGCAGCAGCCGGTGCTGGGAGTCGGTGGCGAGGGCCTCGCGCGGTGACATCCCGAAGAACTCGGGATCGAATTCGGCGGCCTCGTGCAGGAATCCGCCCGACCGGGTGTAGCTGGTGCCCAGCCGGTCCGGGTCGGGATCGTAGAGCGCCTCGACGTCCCAGCCCCGATCGCGCGGGAATTCGGAGATGGCGTCGGTGCCGGAGGCGACCAGTTCCCACAGCTCGTCCGGGGTGGCGACGCCGCCGGGATAGCGGCAGGCCATGCCGATGATGGCGATGGGCTCGTCCGCGGCGGCCGCGGTCGCGGCCGGTACCGCGACTTCGCCCGTGCCGCCGGACAATTCGCTGCCCAGGTGGGCGGCCAGCGCCGCCGGGGTCGGGAAATCGAACACCAGGGTCACCGGCAGCCGCAGCCCGGTGGCCGCGCCGAGCCGGTTGCGCAGATCGACCGCGGTCAACGAGTCGAAGCCGATCTCCCCGAAGGCACGTCCGGGATCGACCGCGTCCGCGCCGGAATGTCCCAGCACCGCGGCGACATTGGTGAGGACCAGCTCGAGCAGCGCGCGCTCGCGTTCCTCCCCGGACAGGCCCGCCACCGGCGACCCGGCGGGTCCGGCGACCTTGCGGCGCGACGGTGCGCCGACCAGGCCGCGCAGCAGCGGCGCGATCTCGCCGTCCCCGGCGCGGGCCCGCAGGCCGGGCAGGTCCAGTCGCATGGCCACCACCAGCGCGTCCGCTGCGGCCGAGCCAGCGTCGAACAGCGCCAATCCTTCTCGCGCCGACAGCGCCAGCACGCCGCCGCGTGCCACCCGGGCCAGGTCGGCCTCGGCGAGATGACCGGTGACGCCGCTGCGCACCGCCCACAGGCCCCAGGCGAGTGCGGTCGCGGGCAGGCCGCGCGACCGGCGATGCTGGGCCAGACCGTCGAGGAAGGCATTGGCGGCCGCGTAGTTGGCTTGGCCGCCGGTGCCGAAAACGCCTGCGCCGGAAGAGAACAGCACGAACGCCGACAGGTCCAGGTCGGCCGTCAGCTCGTGCAGATGCCAGGCGGCATCCACCTTGGGCCGCAGCACCTCCTCGACGCGCGCGGGGGTGAGCGATTCCAGGACGCCGTCGTCGACGACACCGGCGGTGTGGACCACCGCGGTCAGCGGATGCTCGGCCGGGATGCTCGCCAGCAGTTCCGCCACCGCGGCCCGATCGGCCACATCGCAGGCGACGGAGGTGATCGTCGCGTCGAGGTCCCCGAGGTCGGGGGTGCGCCCGCTGCGACTGGCCAGCAGCATGTGCCGCACACCGTGCTCGACCACGAGGTGTTGTGCCACCAGACCCGCGAGAGTGCCCGAGCCACCGGTGATCAGCACGGTGCCGTCGGCACGCCACGGGCTCGCAGACCCCGTCGCGGCGACCTTGGCCAGTCGCGGCACGAAGACCTCGCCCGCGCGGACCACGACCTGCGCCTCCCCTGCGGCGACGGCCGCGGCCACCCCGTCGGGTGAGTCGACATCGGCGAGCAGGAAGCGGCCGGGGTGCTCGGATTGCGCCGAGCGCACCAGGCCCCAGACCGCGGCGGCCGCCAGATCGGTGACCTCGTCACCGGGTACGGCCGCGACGGCACCTGTGGTCACCACCAGCAGCCGCGCGGTGGCGGGACGGTCGGCGGCCAGCCAGGAGTGCAGCGATTCCAGGACGCGGCAGACCGTCGCGTGCGTGGACCGCACGGTGTCGCCGGGCTCGGGCTCACAGGTGAGGACCTCGATGGTCGAATCCTCTTCCCGCGCATTTGTTTCGGGGACTGGGACCCATTCGAGGCGGTAGAGCGGATCGGACTGTGGCCGGGCGGTGGTCACCTCGCGCATCTCGAGCGAGTCCACCGAGATCACCGGCGCGCCGGTCGCATCGGCCATGAGCACCGACACCGCGCCGCCGTCGTGCGGGGTCACCCGGACCCGGACCGCGGTCGCCCCGGCCGCGTGCAGGGTCACGCCCGACCACGAGAAGGGCAGGTGCGCGCGCCCGTCCTCGGCGGCGAAGGCGTCGAGGCCCAGCAGGTGCAGTCCGGCGTCGAAAAGCGCTGGATGCACGGCGAATCCGCGGCCATCGCCCGCCGGGAGCACGGCCTCGCCGAAGACCTCGTCGCCGCGCCGCCAGGCCGCGCGCAGGCCGCGGAACGCGGGCCCGTAGCCCATGCCCACACTCGCCAGGGCGTCGTAGAGGTACTCGACATCCAGTTCGGTCGCGTCCGCTGGCGGCCAGGCGGTCAGGTCGAACGTGGCCGACGGCGCTTCGGGCGCGATGATTCCGGTGGCATGGCGGGTCCATTCGCCGTCTCGGCCCGAATACACCGACAGCGCACGGCGATCCGTCTCGTCGGCCGCGCCGAGGATCACCTGCAGATCGACGCCACCGTGTGCGGGCAGCGGCAGCGGTGCGGCGAGCACCAGTTCCTCGACCGTGCCGCCGCCGACCTGATCGGCGGCGCGCAGGGCCAGCTCCACGAACGCGGTGCCCGCCAGGAGCGGTGCGCCCTGGGAGGTGTGGTCGGCCAGCCACGGGTGGGTGTCCAGCGACAGCCGCCCGGTGAGCAGGACGCCGCCGGATTCGGGCAGCGACACGGTCGCGCCGAGCAGTGGATGATCGGCCGCGCTCAACCCGGCCGCACCGACGTTGGTCAGTGTGGCCGGTGCCAGCCAATAGCGTTCGCGTTGGAAGGCGTAGGTGGGCAGATCCACTCGCTGGGCCCCGGTGTCGGCGAAGACCGCGTTCCAGTCCGGGCCGACTCCGACGATGTGCAGCGCGGCCACGGCGTCCATCAGGGTCCGGGCTTCCGGGCGATCCTTGCGCGCGATCGAGGTGAATTCGCCGGTGGGGACGCATTCTTGGCCCATCGCGGTCAAGGTGCCGTCCGGACCCAACTCGAGGAACGTTCGAGCACCCGAGTCAGTCAGATACTGCATGCCGTCGGCGAAGCGCACCGCTTCCCGCACGTGCCGCACCCAGTATTCGGCGTCGATCTCGACGACCGGTCGTCCGGTCAGGTTGGATACCAGCGGGATTCGCGGCGGGTGGTAGGTCAGTCGTGCGGCGACCGCCCGGAACTCGTCCAGCATCGGCTCCATGCGCGCGGAATGGAAGGCGTGGGACACGCTCAGCCGCTTGGCCTTCCGGTCGCCCACCACGGCGACCACCGCCTCCTCGTCGCCGGACAAGACGACCGAGTTCGGGCCGTTGACCGCGGCGATGCTCACCCCGTCGACCAGCAGCGGTTCCAATTCATCAGCCGCGGCCTGTACGGCCACCATGACCCCGCCCGGCGGCAGCGCCTGCATCATTGCACCGCGCGCAGCAACCAATGTCGCGGCATCGGCCAGCGACAGCACGCCCGCGACGTGGGCGGCGGCGAGCTCGCCGATGGAATGCCCGAGCAGGAAATCCGGTCGCAGACCCCAGCTTTCGAGCAGCCGGAACGCGGCCACCTCGAAGGCGAACAGCCCCGCCTGGGTGAACTCGGTGCGATCCAACCGTTCCCGGTCCGCGCCCCACATCACCTCCCGCACGGGCGGCTCCCACGCGGCGCACACCTCGTCGAAGGCCGCGGCGAACGCCGGGAACGCCTCGTACAGGTCGCGTCCCATGCCGAGTCGCTGTGAACCCTGGCCCGAGAACAGGAACGCCAGTTTGCCTTTCACCGGCCCGCCGATCGGGGCCTCGCCCGCGGCCAGCGCGGTCAGGCCACGCGACAGCTCCGCACGGTCGGCCGCGCACACCACCGCGCGTCGGGACAGCGCGGCGCGTGACGTGGCGGCGGAGTAGGCGATGTCGAGAAGTTCAGCGCCGCTGTCCAGGTGGTCGCGCAGCCGCTGTGCCTGTGCACGCAGCGCGGCATCGGTCTTGGCGGACAACAGGATCGGCAGGATCGGCAGCATCGTCCCCGCCGCTGTGGGTGCGGGTGCCGGTGTCGGGGCCTGTTCGATGATCGCGTGCGCGTTGGTGCCGCTGACGCCGAACGAGGACACCGCGGCCCGCCGCGGCCGACCCGTCTCCGGCCACGGGGTCCGCGCGGTGACCAGGTCGATCGCGCCCGCCGCCCAGTCGACCCGGGTGCTGGGCGCGTCCACGTGCAGGGTCGCGGGCACCTGCCCGTGGCGAATCGCCATGACCATCTTGATGATTCCGCCGACCCCGGCGGCGGCCTGGGTGTGGCCGATATTGGATTTCAGCGAACCCAGCAGCAGCGGGTGCGCGCCGACGCGGTCGCTGCCGTAGGTCGCCAGCAGCGCCTGCGCCTCGATCGGGTCGCCGAGCACGGTGCCGGTCCCGTGCGCCTCCACGACGTCGATCTCCCCGGCGGCCAGCCGTGCCGCCGCCAGGGCCTGCCGAATGACCCGCTCCTGAGAGGGCCCGTTCGGCGCGGTCAGCCCATTGGACGCGCCGTCCTGATTCACGGCGCTGCCGCGCACCACGGCCAGCACCGGATGTCCGAGCCGCAGGGCGTCGGAGAGGCGCTCGACGACCAGCAGGCCCGCGCCCTCGGACCAACCGGTGCCGTCGGCGGCGTCGGCGAACGCCTTGCAGCGGCCGTCGGGTGCGAGCCCACCCTGTCGCGAGAACTCCACGAACAGACCGGGATTGGGCATCACGGTCACCCCGCCCGCCAGGGCCAGGGTGCATTCGCCGCGCAGCAGCGCCTGCCCCGCCAGGTGCAGCGCGACCAGCGAGGACGAGCAGGCGGTGTCCACGGTGACCGCCGGGCCCTCCAGGCCGAGGGTGTAGGCGATGCGCCCGGAGATGACGCTGGCGGCGGTGCCGGTCAGCAGATACCCCTCCACCTCCGGGTCGGTGACGCCGACGCCGTAGCCGGAACCATTGGCCCCCAGGAAGACTCCGCAGCGGGAGCCGCGCAGCGCGTCTGGGTCGAGACCGGCGCGTTCCAGGGCCTCCCAGGCGAGCTCGAGGACGAGTCGCTGCTGCGGATCCATGGCGAGCGCCTCGCGCGGGCTGATTCCGAAGAAGGCGGCGTCGAATTCGGCGGCGTCGTAGAGGAATCCGCCCTCCCGGGTGTGGGAGCTGGATTCGAGCGCCTGCAGGTCCCAGCCGCGGTCGCGCGGGAACTCGCCGACCGCGTCGGTTCCGGCGGCCACCAGCCGCCACAGGTCCTCCGGCGAGCCGACGCCGCCTGGATAGCGGCAGCTCATGCCCACGATGGCCAGGGGCTCCCGATTCGCCTCCGCCAGTTCGCGATTGAGCTGGCGCAGGCGCTCGGTCTCCTTCAGCGATGCCCGCAGCGCGCTCCTGAGCTGGTCGGTGTTGCTTGTCATCGTCTCTCCACCTCAGGAATCCGACTCGAGCGCCATCCGGATGAGGCTCTCGTCGTCCAGCTCGTCGATAAGGTCGGCCGACTGTGCGGGCGGCGTGTCCACCGGTCCGGCACCGGCGAGCCGCAATAGCACGTCCATCAGGCCCGCATCGCGCAGCCGCGCGAGCGGAATGTCCGCCAGCAGTGCGCGCACCCGATCCTCGGTCGGATCGTTCGCGGTGTCCGCGAACAGCTCGCCCAGCAGGCGTTCGGTCAGCGCGTCCGGTGTCGGATAGTCGAACACCAGGGTGGTGGGCAGCCGCAGCCCGGTGGCCCGGCTCAGCCGGCCGCGCAGTTCCACCGCGGTCAGCGAGTCGAAGCCGAACTCCCGGAACGGGCGATCCTCCGGAATGTCCTGCGCGCCAGCGTGACCGAGGACCCCGGCGGCTTCGGCGCGAACGAATTCGAGCAGCGCGTCGTGTCGTTCGGACTCGGGCAGGTCGGCCAATCGCGTGCGCAACCCGGAGGATTCGTCGGCCTCGGGCTCTTCGACCGCGGGCCGCGCATCGTAGAGTTCGGCCAGCAACGGGCTGGGACGCGCGATGGTGAACGTGGCACCGAAGCGTTCCCAGTCGATGTCGGCCAGGGTGATGGTCGCGTCGTCCTGGCCGACGGCGTGGCACAGGGCGATGAAGCCGAGTTCGGTTGTCAGGCAGGCCACCCCGCGTCGGCGCACCTGCTCCACCGACGCCCCGGGCGCCATGGTCCCCTCCGTCCATGGCCCCCAGGCGATCGCGGTCGCGACCAGACCGCGGTCGCGGCGGCGCTGCGCGACCGTCTCCAAGTGGGCGTTCGCGGTCGCGCTGGCGGCCTGGCCCGCACCACCCCACACCGCCGAGATCGAGGAGAACAGGACGAAGGCGTCCAGCGACCGGTCACCGAAGACGGCATCGAGGTTCTCCGCGCCGGATACCTTGGCCGCGAACACCTCCGCGGCGGTGGCGGGATCGAACTCCGACAGTCCGGCGGTGGCGCTCACCCCGGCCGCGTGGACGACCGCGCGCACGGGGCCGCCGTCGGATTCGATCTCGCGGACCAGGTCCGCCAGCGCGGTCCGGTCGGACACATCGCAGGCCGCGACCGTCACCCGCACACCGAGTTCCGCGACCAGTTCCCGCGCCCCGGGCGCGGCCGAGCCGCGGCGGGACACCAGCACGAGGTGATCGGCACCGGCCTCGGCGAGTCGACGCGCGATCCGCGAGCCGACCGCGCCGGTGCCGCCGGTGATCAAAACCGTTCCCGTCGGCCGCCATTCGTCGCCGTGGCCGGAACCCGCCCGCACCAGCCGACGGGCCGACACCCCGGACGAGCGCACCGCCACCTGGTCCTCGCCGGTGGCCCCGGCCAGGACTCCGGCCAGACGCGCGGCCGTGTGCTCGGTGAGCGTCTCGGGCACATCGACGAGTCCGCCCCAGCCGCGCGGGAACTCCAGCGCCGCGACCCGACCCAGGGCCCACAGCTGCGCCTGCCCGGCGTCGACGACACGATCGGACCGCCCGATCGACACCGCGCCCCGGGTGACACACCACAGCGGGACGTCAGGCTGCGAATCCTGCAGGGCACGTAGGGCTTCCACGGTGGCGGTGAGCCCACGCGGCAGTGCCGCAGACACGGGGTCCGCTGTCGCGTCCAGTGCCAGCAGGGACAGCACCCCGGCCGTCTCGGCCCCGTCGACGAGCACCTCACGCAGCCGATGCGGTGCCACGGTGACCGCTTTCGCGCCGTGGCGTTCGAGCGCCTCGACGAATTCCCCGGCGTCACAACCCTCGGGCGTGAGCACCAGCCAGGTGCCCGAGATGGCGGGCGGCTGATCGGCGACCGGCTGCCAGCCGATCCGATAACGCAGCGCGTCCACCGCCGAGCGGGTGCGACGCCGGTCCCGCCACCGCAACAGCATCGGCAGCGCCGCGGTCAGCGTCGACCGCTGCTCGTCACCGTCGCCGACAGTCGCGGCCAATGCGTCCAGGTCCCCGCGGTCGACCGCCTCCCAGAAGGCGGCATCCACGACCTCGTCGGAGCCGGAATGCGGTGTCAGCCAATACCGTGCGCGCTGGAACGCGTAGGTGGGCAGGTCCACTCGACGGCCGCCCGCGAACAGCTCACCCCAGTGCGCCCCGATGCCCCGGACATACAGCTGGGCCAGCGAGCCCAGCATGCGAGACGGTCCGCCCTCGTCGCGGCGCAGCGAGCCGGTCACGATCACCGCGTCCTCGGACAGTCCGAAGGCGGGGTCCTCGGCCGCTTCCCGGATCGGGACCGTCAGCACGGGATGGGGGCTGGCCTCGACGAACACGCGGTGTCCATCGGCCAGTAGCGCACCCACGGTGTCGGAGAACCGCACCGCCCCACGCAGGTTCCCGTACCAGTACTCGGCGTCGAGGCTAGTCCCGTCCACGACCGTGCCGGTCACCGTCGAATAGAACGGGACGCGGGACGCCTGCGGCGCGATGGACGCGAGATCCGAAAGCAGTTGCTCGCGAAGCGGTTCCACCTGTACCGAGTGCGAGGCCACGCCCGCGAGTACCGGGCGGGCGTCGACGTCGGGCAGGCTCGCCCGCAGTTCGTCCAGCGCCGTACTCGTGCCCGAGACGACCACGCGCCGTGGCCCGTTCACCGCGCCGATGGCGAGTTGATCGCCCCACGGTGCGAGCAGTTCGGCGACCTCGTCGGCGGGCAACGGCACCGACAGCAGTCCGGTGTGACCGACGAGCGCGGTCAGCGCTCGGCTGCGCAGCGCCACGACACGGGCCCCGTCGGCGAGCGACAGCGCACCGGCGACACAGGCCGCGGCGACCTCGCCCTGCGAATGGCCCACCACCGCCGCCGGTTCCACGCCCATCGAGCGCCACCATTCGGCCAGCGCCACCAGGATCGCCCACAGCACCGGCTGGAGCACGTCCAGGCGTTGCAGGGCGTCCTCGTCGGCGATGACGTCGCGCAGCGACCAGTCGACATAGGGGGCCAGCGCCCGCTCGCAGTCGGCCAGCCGGGCTGCGAACACCTGGGACGAATCCGCCAGCGCCAGCGCCATTCCCGGCCATTGGGAGCCTTGGCCGGGGAAGACGAACACGACCTTGCCAGGCTCGCCCGCGCTGCCCTCGATCACGGCCGGATCGCTCGCGCCCGCGGCCAGGGCGGCCGTCCCGGCCAGCAGTTCGGCCCGGTCCGCTCCGACCACCACCGCGCGCCGCGCATACGCCGAGCGGGTGGTGGCCAGCGACAGTGCGATATCGACCGGCCGCAGGCTCGGATCGGCGAGCACTCGGGCGCGCAGTCGGCGCGCCTGCGCGCGCAAGGCCGCGTCGCTCTTGGCCGACAGCACCCAGGCCACCGCGTCGGGTTCGGGCTGCTCCGGTGAAATCTCCTGCGGCGGAGCCTGTTCGAGGATGAGGTGCGCGTTGGTGCCGCTCAATCCGAACGAGGAGATGCCCGCGCGGCGCGGTGTGTCCGTGCGCGGCCACGGCACCTGTTCGGTCAGCAGTTCCACCGCGCCGAGTGTCCAGTCGACTTCGCCGGTGGGGCGGTCGATGTGCAGGGTGCGCGGCAGCGCTTCGTGCCGCAGCGCCAACACCATCTTGATCACCCCGGCCACCCCGGCCGCGGCCTGCGTGTGCCCGAGATTTGACTTCACCGAGCCCAGCCACAGCGGCCGGTCGCGATCGCGGCCGTAGGTCGCGAGTACGGCCTGCGCCTCGATGGGGTCGCCCAGACGGGTTCCGGTGCCGTGCGCCTCGACCACGTCGACCTCGGCGGCATCCAGACCGGCATTGGCCAGCGCCTGCCGGATGACCCGTTGCTGCGCAGGTCCGTTGGGCGCGGTGAGCCCGTTGGACGCGCCGTCCTGGTTGACCGCGCTGCCGCGCACCACCGCGAGCACCGGATGCCCGTTGCGTCGTGCGTCCGAAAGCCGTTCCACCAGAACCAGGCCCACGCCCTCGGAGAAGCCGGTGCCGTCGGCCGCGGCGGCGAAGGCCTTGCAGCGGCCGTCGGGCGCCAGCCCGTCCTGCTGCGAGAAGTCCTCGAAGATCAGCGGGGTCGCCAGGACAGTGACGCCACCGGCCAGGGCCAGCGAGCATTCCCCGGCGCGCAGCGACTGCGCGGCCAGGTGCAGGGCGACCAGGGAGGACGAGCACGCGGTGTCGACCGTGACCGCCGGACCCTCCAGCCCGAAGGTGTAGGCAACGCGCCCGGACACCACGCTGGTCGCGCCGCCGGTCAGGGCGTAGCCGTCGGCGGTGCCGCCGTACCCCTGCGCCCAGGTGCCCGCGAACACGCCGACCCGGCTGCCGCGCAGGGTCGTGGGATCGATGCCCGCGCGCTCGAAGGTCTCCTGCGAGACCTCGAGCAGCAGGCGCTGCTGGGGATCCATCGAGATCGCCTCGCGCGGTGAGATTCCGAAGAATCCGGCGTCGAAATCGCCCGCGTCGTAGAGGAATCCGCCCTCGGAGGTGACCGATCGACCCGACGGATCCCAGCCGCGGTCGCGCGGGAACTCCGACATCACGTCCGCGCCATCGCTCAAGACCTGCCACAGGTCCTCGGGCGAGGCGATGCCGCCCGGGAACCGGCAGCTCATCGCGACAATGGCGATCGGCTCCTCGCCCGCCGAGACCGTCTCGGCGACTTCGACATTCGGTGCGGTCCCGGTCAGCTCCGAGCGGATGTAGCCGGCCAAGGAGGCGGCGGTCGGATAGTCGAATACCAGGGTGGCGGGCAGCCGCAGCCCGGTGACCGCACCGAGCCGGTTGCGCAGTTCGACCGCGGTGAGCGAATCGAAGCCGAGTTCGCTGAAGGCCCGGATGGCGTCGATCGCCTCCGGCCCGCCGTGGCCGAGGACCACGGCCGCGTGGGTGCGCACCAGCAGCACCAGGTATTCGTCGCGTTCGAGCGGTGTCATCCCGGCCAGACGGCTCAGCAGGGAGGCGTCCGCGGCGACGGACTCGGCCGCATTGCGGCGTCCGCGCGCCCGCACCAAGCCGGTCAGCAAGGGCGGGACGGGTGCCGCGATGCGCGCGGTGTCGAGGTGGAACGGCAGCAGCAGCGCCCGCTCAGCGCGCAGCCCGGCGTCGAACAGGGCCAGACCCTCGGTGGTGGACAGGGGTTTCGAACCGCCGCGGGCCATGCGGGCCAGGTCGGTGGCGTCCAGGTGTGCCGAGATCGCGCTGCGCTGGTCCCACAGGCCCCACGCCAGCGCGGTGCCGGGCAGGCCGTGGGCGCGGCGGTGCTGGGCCAGGGCGTCCAGCACCGAGTTCGCGGCCGCGTAATTGCCCTGTCCGGCACCGCCGAAGGTGGCGGCGATGGAGGAGAACAGCACGAACTCGGCGAGGTCGAGGTGTTCGGTGAGGGCGTGCAGGTGCAGTGCCGCCTCGGCTTTGGGGCCGAGGACGGTGTCGAGCCGCTGCGGGGTGAGCGAGGCGATGACGCCGTCGTCCACGGTGCCGGCGGCGTGCACGACCGCGGTCAGCGGGTGCGCGGGCGGCACCAGGGTGAGCAGTCGTTCGACCTCGCCGCGATCGGCGACATCGCATGCGACCGCGGTGACCTCGGCTCCCAGTTCGGTGAGATCGGCCTCGAGTTCCGGGGCGATGCCGCGGCGGCCGACCAGCAGCAGATGCCGAATCCCGTGTTGGGACACCAGGTGTCGGGCGATCAGACCGCCCAGCACACCGGTGGCCCCGGTCACCAGCACCGTGCCGTTCGGGTCGAGCGGGGCGGGCACCGTGAGCACGACCTTGCCGATGTGGCGGGCCTGGCTGACGAACCGGAACGCCTCCTTCGCCCGGTGGATGTCCCAGGCGGTGAACGGCAGCGGCCGCAGTACACCCCGCTCGAACAGGGCGGCCACCTCGATCAGCAACTGCCCCAGTCGATCCGGTCCGGCCTCGAACAGTTCGAAGGCGCGGTAGTCCACGCCCGGATGGGCGGCGGCCACCCGCTGGGCGTCGCGGACGTCGGTCTTGCCCATCTCCAGGAAGCGACCGCCGCGCGGCAGCAGCCGCAGTGAGGCGTCCACGAATTCACCCGCGAGCGAGTCGAGGACGATATCGACGCCCTGCCCATCGGTGGCCTCGAGGAAGTGGCCCTCGAATTCGGTGGTCCGGGAGGACGCGATGCGGTTCGGCGCGATCCCGTTCTCCCGCAGCACATTCCACTTGCCGGGGCTCGCGGTGCCGAACACCTCGGCCCCGAGATGGCGCGCCAGCTGGACCGCGGCCATGCCGACGCCACCCGCCGCCGCGTGCACCAGCACCCGCTCCCCCGCCCGCATCTCGGCGAGATCGACCAGCGCGTAGTAGGCGGTGAGGAAGACCGCCGGAATGGTGGCGGCCTGCGCGAAGGTCAGATTCGCGGGAATCGCGGTGACCAGGCGGTGGTCGGCAACCGCCACCGGTCCGAAGGCCCGGTCCAGCAGACCCACGACGCGATCGCCGGGCGCGAGTCCGGTGACCCCGGGCCCGGTTTCGAGCACCACGCCCGCGCCTTCCAGCCCGAGCGGTGTCGCCGCGCCGGGGTACATGCCCAGCGCGTTCAGCACATCGCGGAAGTTCACCCCGGCCGCCCGCACCGCGATGCGGACCTGGCCGGGCGCGAGGGGCGCGCTGGCGTCGGGATGCGGTAGGAGGGCGAGGTTTTCGAGGGTGCCCGCCGCGGTGGTGTCCAGCCGCCAGGTGTCGGTGTCGGGTGCGGTCAATCCGGATTCGGCCCGGGTAAGCCGGGGTGCGAGCACGGTTCCGGCGCGCACGGCCAGTTGCGGTTCGCCCGCGGCGAGCGCGGTGGCCAGGGCGGAGGTCAGCCCGTCGTCGGAATCGATGTCCACGAGCAGGATTCGATCCGGGTTCTCCGACTGGGCCGACCGGACCAGACCCCACACGGCCGCGGTCGCGGGATCGGGCACGGTGTCGCCGGGGACGGCCGCGACGGCGCGGCGGGTGACCACCAGCAGGGCCGAGGCGCTCTCGGCCAGCCACAATTGCAGGGCCTCGAGCGTCTCGTGCACTGCGGGCAGGTCGCGATATGCCTCGATCCGGAACCCATTGGCGCTCAATGCCTCCGCGACCGCTTCGGCACCATCGGCGAGGACGGTCCAGCTGTCGTCGCGGCCGTGGGCCGCGTTCGCGGACACCGGGAGCCAGTCGATCGCGAACAGCGCGTCGCGTGCGATATCGGTGCGGGACAGTCGAGTCGGCGACACCGCGCGCAACACCAGCGATTCCACCTCCGCCACCGGCGCTCCGGCCGAATCGGAGACCGACAGGGTGAATTGGCCGTTGCCGGTCGGTGCGAGCCGCACCCGCACCGCCGTCGCGCCGGTCGCGTACAGGGCCAACGAGCGCCAGGAGAACGGCAGCCGCCCCTTCTCGTCGGGGGCCGCGAGGCCGAGCACATGCTGGGCGGCGTCCAGCAGCGCGGGGTGGATCCCGAATCGCTCGGTGTCCATGCCCTCCGGCAGCGCGACCTCGGCGAAGAACTCCTCGCCGCGTCGCCAGGCCGCCCGCAGGCCGCGGAAGGCGGGTCCGTAGGCGAACCCGTCGGCGGCGACGCGATCGTAATAGCCGTCCAGTTCCAGGGGTTCGGCGTCCGCGGGCGGCCAGTCGCCCAGCGGGGCGGGACCCTGCGGCGCGTTCGGGGCCAGCATGCCCACGGCGTGGCGCGTCCATGCCTCGTCGGCCGCGGCCGACTCCGGGCGTGCGTGCACGCTCAGACTCCGGCGACCGTCGTCAGCGGGCGGTGCGACGGTCACCCGCAGGGCGAGGCCGCCGTGTGCGGGCAGCACCATCGGGGTTTCCAGGATCAGTTCCTCGATCAGCTCGCAGCCGACCTGGTCCCCGGCCTGCACCGCAAGTTCGACGAAGGCGGTGCCGGGCAGTAGCACCGTGCCCTGCACGACGTGGTCGGCCAGCCACGGCTGGGTCTGCACGGACAGTCGTCCGCTGAGCACCAGGGCCCCGGATTCCGGCAGCGCCACGGCGGCGCTCAGCAGCGGATGCCCGGTCGCGTTCAGACCGGCCGCCGCCACGTCCGCGGTGGTGGCGGCGGGCCAGTACCGACGCCGTTGGAAGGCATAGGTCGGCAGGTCGACCGTGGTCGTCACGCCGGGGAAGGCCGGGGCCCAATCGATTTCGACGCCTTCGACGTGCAGCCGCGCCAACGCGGTGAGTACCGCGGCTTCCTCCGGCCGGTCCGCGCGCAGTAACTGGGTGAAGGTCGCGTCGGGCACGCACTCCTGTCCCATGGCGGTGAGCACGCCCTCGGGACCGAGTTCGACGAAGACGTTCGCACCGAGTTCGGCGGCGCGCTGTATCCCGTCGGCGAAGCGCACGGCCTCGCGCACATGCCGGACCCAGTAGTCGGCGTCGTAGGCGCGCACCGGTTCTCCGGTCAGGTTCGACACGACCGGAATCCGCGGCGGTGCGTAGGAGAGTTCGGCCGCGATCTCCCGGAACTCGTCGAGCATCGGCTCCATGAGCGGCGAGTGGAAGGCGTGACTCACGGTGAGCCGCTTGGTCTTCCGATCGGGGAACCGCGCGGCGAGCGCGAGCACCGCGTCCTCCGCACCGGACACCACCACCGCGCGCGGCCCATTGACCGCGGCGAGGCCGACCCGCTCGTTCAGCAGGGGCGTGACCTCCGCCTCGGTGGCCTGGATCGCGATCATCGCGCCGCCACCGGGCAGCCGCTGCA
Organism: Nocardia sp. CDC160; assembly: GCF_035818795.1. Lineage (NCBI taxonomy): Bacteria > Bacillati > Actinomycetota > Actinomycetes > Mycobacteriales > Nocardiaceae > Nocardia > Nocardia sp. CDC160. The sequence continues at coordinate 737,436 of NZ_JAYKYT010000004.1, forward strand.
TGAGGCGGCCCCGGGCCGCGACCAGCACGCAGGCGTCCTCGAGGGACAGCACGTCCGCGACATGCGCGGCGGCCAGCTCGCCGATCGAGTGACCGAGCAGGAATTCCGGTGTGAGGCCGAAGGATTCGGCCAGCCGGAACAGTGCCACCTCGAGCGCGAACAGCGCGGCCTGGGTGTACATCGTCTGGTCGAGGAGTTCGCCGTCGTCGAACAGGATCTCGCGCAGCGAGCCGCCGAGTCGGCCATCGAGCTTGGCGCAGACCTCGTCCAGTGCGGCGGCGAAGGCTGGGAACCGTTGGTACAGTTCGCGTCCCATGCCGGGACGTTGGGAACCCTGGCCCGAGAACAGGTAGGCGATCCGGGTTTCTCCCGACACGGTGCCTTCGACGAGTCCGGGGGCCGGTACGCCCTCGGCCAAGGCGCGCAGACCCGCCCGCAGTTCGTCGCGGTCCGCGCCGATCGCGACGGCGCGGTGCTCCAGTGCCGCCCTGGTCGTCGCCAGTGTCAGCCCGATAGCGGCCGCGTCGGTCTCCGGTGCGGTCTCGGTGTGGGATAGCAGTCGTTCGGCCTGCGCCCGCAACGCGTTTCGGTCGCGGGCCGAAATCGGCCACGCCACCATCGATCCGGTGTCGGGGTCGCCCGCGGTGATCGCGGCGGTCGCGGCGTCCTCGGTGAACTGTTCGAGAATGACGTGGGCGTTGGTGCCGCTCACGCCGAAGGAGGACACGCCCGCCCGATGCGGGCGGTCGTGGTCCGGCCAGGCGCGGGGTTCGGCGAGCAGTTCGACCGCGCCCGCGCTCCAGTCGATGATGGGCGAGGGCACCTCGGCGTGCAAGGTCTTGGGCAGCAACCCGTTTCGCATGGCCAGGACCATCTTGATGATCCCCGCGACCCCGGCCGCGGCCTGCGTGTGACCGATGTTCGACTTGATCGATCCGAGCAGCAGCGGTGTCTCGCGGTCCTGTCCGTAGGTGGCGAGCAGGGCCTGCGCCTCGATGGGATCGCCGAGCACCGTCCCGGTCCCGTGTGCCTCCACGGCGTCCACGTCCGACGCCGACAGACCGGCATTCGCCAACGCCTGACGGATGACTCGTTGCTGCGACGGACCATTGGGCGCGGTCAGGCCATTCGACGCGCCGTCCTGATTCACCGCCGACCCGCGCACGACGGCCAGCACCCGGTGTCCGTTTCGGCGCGCGTCGGACAGCCGCTCGACGAGCAGCATGCCCGCACCCTCGGCCCACCCGGTGCCGTCGGCTCCGGCCGCGAAGGCCTTGCAGCGGCCGTCGGCGGCCAGGCCGCGCTGGCGGGCGAATTCGGCGAAGATCTCCGGGGTCGAGATGACGGTCGCGCCACCGACCAGGGCGAGGGTGCTTTCGCCGCGCCGCAGCGATTCACCGGCCAGGTGCAGGGCCACCAGGGAGGACGAGCAGGCGGTGTCGACGGTCAGGGCGGGACCCTCGAGGCCGAAGGTGTAGGCGATGCGCCCCGACAGCACGCTGGCCGCGCCGCCGGTGAGCGCGTAGCCCTCCGCGCCCGACATGGGTTGCCGCGCCGCGTATCCGGAGGCCACCGCCCCAATGAACACCCCGGCCCGGCTGCCGCGCAGCGAGGTCGGGTCGATGCCCGCGCGCTCGAAGACCTCCCACGCGGTTTCCAGCAGCAGCCGCTGCTGGGGGTCCATGGCCAGCGCCTCGCGCGGGGAGATGCCGAAGAATCCGGCGTCGAATTCGGCCATATCGTGGACGAATCCGCCCTCGAGGGTGGTGGAGCTGCCCGCGGCGGCGGTGTCGTAGAGGTGTTCGAGGTCCCAGCCGCGGTCGGTCGGGAAGGCCCCGACGGCGTCCACCCCGTCGGTCAGCAGCTGCCAGAGTTGTTCGGGCGTACCGACTCCGCCGGGGAATCGGCATGTCATGCCGATAATGGCGAGCGGCTCGTCAGACGCGGCCGACACCGTCGCGGGTGTGGCCTCGGGCCGGGTTCCGGCCAGCCGATCCAGCAGGTGGTCGGCGACAGCCGCCGGGGTGGGGTGGTCGAAGACCAGGGTGGCGGGCAGGCCGAGTCCGGTCGCGGTGTCGAGTCGGTTGCGCAGTTCCACGGCGGTGACCGAGTCGAATCCGATGTCGCGGAACGGCTGTCGGGCGGGAACCGCGTCGACCGTGGTGTGTCCGAGTACGGCGGCGACGGTGGACCGCACCAGGTCGAGCGCCGCCCGTTCCCGGTCGTCCTCGGGCAGCGCGGCGAGCGTGCCCGCCCACCCGGTGTCCTCGGCGGGTAGCGGCATCGAGGCGGCCGCGACCTGCGGGCTGCCCGCGGCGGGTGCGTCCAGCCAGTAGCGTTGGCGCTGGAAGGCATACGCGGGCAGGTCGATTCGGCGCGCACCGGTTCCGGTGAACACGCTCGACCAGTCGACGGACGCGCCGTAGGTGTAGGACTGCGCGACGGCCGTCAGGAACTGGTCGTAGCCGCCCTGGTCGCGGCGCAGGGTGCCGGTGACGGCGGCCGGGTCCGCGGCCTCGTCGAGGGTCGCCTGCACGGCGGGCACCAGCACCTGGTGCGGGCTGCATTCGAGGAACAGGCGGTGCCCGTCGGCGACCAGACCGCGGATCGCGGTCTCGAATCGCACCGGGCGACGCAGGTTTTCGTACCAGTAGTCGGCATCCAGTGTCGTGGTGTCGGTCCAGTCGCCGAGGGTGGCGGAGAAGAACGGCACCGCGGCGGCCCGGGGCGTGAGGTCGGCCAAGGCCGCGAGCAATTCCTCGCGGATCTGCTCGACCTGGGTGGAGTGCGAGGCGTAATCGACAGGGATCTGGCGAATCCGAATGTCGTGCGCGGCACAGTGTTCGACCAATTCGGCCACCGCGGCCGGGTCCCCGGACACCACGACCGCCGACGGTCCGTTCACCGCGGCGAGTTCGAGCCTGCCGTCCCACCGGGTGAGAAGCGCGGTCGCCACCTCGGCGGTCATCGCGACCGAGGCCATGGCTCCGCCGCCCGCCAGCGCCGTGAGCGCACGACTGCGCAACGCGACGATCTTGGCCGCATCGGCCAGACTCAGCGCACCGGCCACACACGCCGCCGCGATCTCACCCTGCGAATGCCCAACCACCGCAGCCGGTTCCACACCGTGAGCCCGCCACAACTCCGCCAGCGACACCATCACCGCGAACAACACCGGCTGCACCACATCGACGCGTTCCAGCAGGTCGTCGTTACGCAGCGCGTCCAGCAGCCGCCAATCCACGTGGGGCTCCAGGGCCGCAGCGCATTCGGCCATTCGGGCGGCGAACAGCGGTGCGGACTCGAGCAGCTCGCTCGCCATCCCGGTCCACTGTCCGCCCTGTCCCGGGAAGACGAACGCGACCCGGCCGCCGACGGCGACGCCGCGCACCACGCGCGCGGATTGTTCACCGCGCGACAGGCTTTCGAGTTCGCGACACAGCTCGTCCCGGTCACCGCCGAGGACGACGGCGCGGTGGTCGAAGGCGGCGCGGGTGGTCACCAGGGAGAAGCCGACATCCAGCGGGTCGGCCGTCCGCGCGGTCGACAGCAGCCGGGCGGCCTGGGCGTGGAGTGCGTCGGCGCTCTTGCCCGACAGCACCCACGGAATCGGTTCGACCACGTGACGTTCGGGGGTATTCGACTGCGCCGCAGCGGCTTCGATCGGCACGCCCTCGACGATCACGTGCGCGTTGGTGCCGCTGATGCCGAACGAGGACACCGCCGCCCGGCGCGGGCGCTCGTGCGCGGGCCACTCGATCGCCTCGGTGAGCAGTTCGACCGCGCCTTGGGACCAATCGACCTGCGGTGTGGGCGCATCCACGTGCAGGGTCTTGGGCAGCGTGCCGTGCCGCATGGCCATGACCATCTTGATGACCCCGCCGACGCCCGCGGCCGCCTGGGTGTGGCCGATATTGGACTTCAGCGAGCCGAGCCACAGCGGGTGGCCGTCGGGGCGCTCCTGTCCGTAGGTGGCGAGCAGGGCCTGCGCCTCGATGGGATCGCCCAACACCGTCCCGGTCCCGTGCGCCTCCACCGCGTCCACCTCGGACGTGGTCAGCCCCGCGTTCGCCAACGCCTGACGGATGACCCGTTGCTGCGACGGACCATTGGGCGCGGTCAAGCCATTCGACGCGCCGTCCTGATTCACCGCCGAACCACGCACCACCGCCAGCACCCGATGGCCGTGGCGGCGTGCGTCCGAGAGTCGTTCCACGAGCAGCATGCCCACGCCCTCGGCCCAGCCGGTCCCGTTGGCGGCGGCGGAGAAGGACTTGCTGCGACCGTCCGGCGCGAGGGCCTGCTGCTTGCTGAATTCGACGAAGACCGCCGGGGTGGGCATCACGGTCACACCGCCAGCGAGCGCCATGGAGCATTCGCCATTGCGCAGCGCCTGACAGGCCAGATGCAAGGCGACCAGCGAGGAGGAGCAGGCCGTGTCGACGGTGACCGCCGGGCCTTCCAGTCCGAAGACGTACGACACCCGGCCGGAGGCGATACTGGCCGCCCCGCCGGTGCCCACGTATCCGGCCAGCGCCTCGGGCACGGCGTGCAGGCGCGAGAGGTAGTCGTGGTACATGACACCGGCGAACACGCCGGTTCGGCTGCCGCGCACCGTGTTCGGGTCGATTCCGGCGTGTTCGAAGGCCTCCCAGGTCGCTTCGAGCAGCAGCCGCTGCTGCGGGTCCATGGCGGTGGCCTCGCGCGGGCTGATCCCGAAGAAGCCCGCGTCGAATTCCGTGGCGTCGTAGAGGAATCCGCCCTCGCGGACATAGCTGGTGCCGGTCCGTCCCGGATCGTCGCTGTATTCGACGCGCCAGCCGCGGTCGGCGGGGAACGCGCCGATGGCGTCGGTGCCCGCGGCCACCAGTCGCCACAGCTCGTCGGGTCCGGTGACGCCACCGGGATAGCGGCAGCTCATGCCGACAATGGCGATCGGGTCGCCGGCCGCCGCGGCGGCCACCGCGATCGGGGCCGGTGCGCTGGTCTCGCCGAGCAGTTCGGCACGCAGCCAGCGGGCCAGCACCATCGGTGTCGGGTGGTCGAAGACCAAGGTGGCTGGCAGGCGCAGGCCGGTGCGCTCGGCGAGCCGGTTGCGCAGTTCGACCGCCGTCAGCGAGTCGAATCCGAAGTCCCGGAAGGCCCGGGTCGCCTCGATCTCGCCGGATCCGGTGTGCCCCAGCACCACCGCGACCTCGGCACGCACCAGCTCGAAGACCACGCGCTCCTGTTCGACCTCAGCGAGGCCGGAAAGCCGTGCGGTCAGGGATGATTCGGCGGCCGCCCGTTTCGCCGGAACCCGAACCAGGCCGCGAAGCATGGGCGGCAGCGACCCGGCGGCGGCCTGGGCGCGCAGCACCGACAGGTCCAGGCGCACGGGCGCGAGGACCGCCGCCTCGGAGATCCACGCGGCATCCAGCAACGCCAGACCCTCACTGGCGGACATGGTTCCGGAGCCAATTCGGGAGAGGCGGGCGGCGGTGGCCTCGTCCAGGTCCGCGGCCATGCCGTCGCTCTGCTCCCAGGTGCCCCAGGCGAGCGAGGTCGCGGGCAGGCCGCGGTCCCGGCGGTACTGGGCGAGGGCGTCGAGGAAGGTATTGGCGGCCGCGTAGTTGCCCTGGCCGGACGCGCCCAACACACCGGCGGCCGAGGAGAACAGCACGAAGGCGGAAAGCCCACGCTCCGCGGTGAGTTCGTGCAGGTGCACGGCGGCGTCGAGCTTGGGCCGCAGGACGGTATCGAGACGTTCGGGGGTGAGGGCCGGGATCACGCCGTCGTCGAGCACACCGGCGGTGTGCACGATCGCGGCCAGTTCGCGGTCGGCGAGCAACTCCGCCACGGCGGACCGGTCGGCCAGATCGCAGGCGGCGGCCGTGACGGTCGCGCCGAGTGCGGTGAGTTCGGCGATCTGCTCGGGGCCGGGCGCACGCCTGCCCACCAACAGCAAGCTGCGGACGCCGTGCTCGGTGACCAGGTGTCGGGCGACGAGGCGGCCGAGTGATCCGGCCGCGCCGGTCACCAGGACGGTGCCGTCAAGGGTCGGGAAGTCGGTGGTCGGCACCGGCATCGGGGCGAATCGGGGCACCCGAATTTGCCCGTCCCGCACCACGATTTGCGGTTCACCGGTAGCCAGGGCGCGAGCCAGGAGGTCGGGGGCCGCGCCGTCGTGGTCGAGCAGGACGAACCGGCCGGGGTTCTCGGTCTGCGCGGAGCGCACCAGACCCCACACCGCGGCGTCGACCAGATCGGTGATCTCCGGTCCCGCCGCACCGTGGGTGAGGAAGACCAGTGTGGAGTTCGCGAATCGCTCGTCGGCGAGCCAGGTCTGAATGGCGGCCAGGGCTCGATGGGTCGCGGTGTGCGCGGCCGCCACGACGTCCCCGCCGGTTTCCGGTTCGAAGGTCAGAGCCACATATTCGGCTGCGCCCGTGCCGATTTCGTCCAGCTCGCGGGCGAACTCGAGCGTCGCCGGAGTGGGTGCCGCCGCGACCGTCGGCCAGTCGATGCGGAACAACGACTGCCGCCGCGCCGTGCGGGGGCGTTCGAGTCCGGCCGCGGAGACCGGCCGTAGCGCCAGCGCGCCAATGGTGGCCACGGGTGCACCCGTACCGTCGGCGAGGTCCAGGGCGACCGCGTCGGCCCCGGCCGGGGTCACGCGCACGCGCAGTGCGCTCGCGCCCACCGCGCGCAGGGCGATATCGCGCCAGGAGAAGGGAACCCGACCCTGTTCCGCGTCGCGTCCGAGGCCCAGGGTGTGCAGGGCGGCGTCCAAGAGCGCGGGGTGCAATCCATAGCGTTGGGCCTGCTCGGCGTCGGGCAGCTCGACCTCGGCGAACAGTTCCCGGCCGCGTCGCCATGCCGCGCGCAGCCCTTGGAACATCGGTCCGTAGTCGAATCCGACTGTCTCGCTGGCCCATTCGTAGTAGTCGTCCACCGCGAGGGCTTCGGCTCCGGCAGGCGGCCAGTCGGTCAGCGCTGCCGCTTCGAGGGACCCGGTGGCCAGCACACCGGTGGCATTGCGGGTCCAGGGCTCGTCCGCGTCGGCGTCCTCGGGGCGGGAATGCACGGTGACCGCCCGCCGTCCGGTGGCGTCGGGCGCGCCAACTAGCAGCTGCACCACCATCCCGGTGCCGTCGCGCAGAATCAGCGGCGCTTCGAGGGTGAGTTCCTCGATGCGGTCGCAACCGACCTGATCGCCTGCCCGCGAAGCCAATTCGACGAACGCGGCACCGGGCAGCAGCACCCGGCCCAACACGATGTGATCGGCCAGCCACGGATGGGTGCGGGTGGACAGCCTGCCGGTCAGCAGCACCGAATCGGCGTCGGCCACGGTGATGGAGGCACCCAGCAGCGGATGCTCGGCCGCGCCCAGACCGGCCGCGGTGACATCCCCGCCCCCGGCGGGCGGCTGGATCCAGTACCGCTGCCGATCGAAGGCGTAGGTGGGCAGTTCGACGCGGTGCGCACCGGTCGCGGCGAGGACCCCGGTCCAATCGACCTGTGCGCCATGGACGTAGGCCCGCGCGACGGCGGTCAGGAACTGGTCGTAGCCGCCCTGATCGCGGCGCAGGGTGCCGGTGACGGCGGCGGGATCGGCGTAGCCGTCGAGGGTTTCCTGCACCGCGGGCACCAGCACCGGATGCGGACTGCACTCGACGAACAGCCGGTAGCCCTCGTCGAACAGGCCGCGGATGGCGGTGTCGAATCGCACTCGCTGCCGCAGGTTCTCGTACCAGTACCCGGCGTCGAGGCCCGTGGTGTCGATCCACTGCCCGGTCACCGTGGAGTAGAACGGCACCGTGGCGCGGCGCGGTGTGATCCCCGACAGCAGGGTCAGCAGTTCGTCGCGGATCTGCTCGACCTGGGCGGAGTGCGAGGCGTAATCGACCGGGATGCGCCGGGTTCGAATGTCGTGTCGGTCGCAATGGTCGATGAGTTCGGCCATGGCGTCGGGCGCGCCGGAGATCACCACCGAGGTAGGTCCATTGACCGCCGCGAGCGCGAGTCGCCCGTCCCAACGAGCCAGCAGGGTTTCGGCGGCCTCGGGGGTCATCGCGACCGAGGCCATGGCTCCGCCGCCCGCCAGGGCCGTGAGCGCACGACTGCGCAACGCCACAACCTTGGCCGCATCGGCGAGACTCAGGGCACCGGCCACACACGCCGCCGCGATCTCACCCTGCGAATGACCCACCACCGCAGCCGGTTCCACACCGTGCGCACGCCACAGCTCCGCCAGCGACACCATCACCGCGAACAACACCGGCTGCACCACATCGACGCGCTCGAGCAGCGCGCTGTCGTGGATCGCGTCCAGCAGTCGCCAGTCGACGTAAGGCTCCAGGGCCGCAGCGCATTCGGCCATCCGAGCGGCGAACACCGGCGAGGACTCCAGCAGCCGCGCGGCCATCCCGACCCACTGTCCACCCTGGCCGGGCAACAGGAACGCGACACCGCCCTCGGCGACCACGCCCGTAGTCGTCCCGGGCGCGGGCGTGCCGTCGGCCAACGCGGTCAACTCGGTGAGGAGTTCGGCCCGATCGCGGACCACCGCCACCGCACGGTGCTCGAGCGCGGCGCGGGTACTCGCGAGGGAGAATGCGACGTCGGGCAGCGTCAGATCCGCATGGGTGGTGAGATGGGACCGCAGCCGATCGGCCTGGGCCCGCAGCGCGGCGGCGGAGCGGCCCGACAGCATCACCGGAATCGCCTCCGGCACAGCGGCTTCCACCGTCGGCGCGTCCGACTCGGCGCTCGCGTCCCGCTCGTCTGAGACCGGAACGTCCTGTTCGAGGATGACGTGCGCGTTGGTGCCGCTGACACCGAACGAGGACACCCCGGCGCGGCGTGGCGCACCGGTCCGCGGCCACGGCAGGTGCTCGGTCAGCAGCGACACCGCGCCCGCGGACCAGTCCACATGCGGGGTCGGCTCGTCCACGTGCAGCGTGCGCGGCAACTGGCCGTGCCGAATCGCCATGACCATCTTGATGAGACCCGCCGCGCCCGCGGCGGCCTGGGTGTGCCCGATATTGGATTTCACCGAGCCCAGCCACAGCGGGCGTTCCCGGTCCTGGCCGTAGGTGGCCAGCAGAGCCTGCGCCTCGATCGGATCACCGAGCCTGGTTCCCGTGCCGTGGGCTTCGACCGCGTCGACCTCGGCGGCCGTGAGACGCGCGTCGGCCAGCGCCGCCCGGATCACCTGCTGCTGTGACGGCCCGTTCGGGGCGGTCAGGCCATTGGACGCGCCGTCCTGATTGACCGCCGACCCGCGTACCACCGCCAGCACCGGATGCCCGTGGCGGCGAGCGTCGGAAAGCCGTTCCAGCAGCAGCACTCCCGCGCCCTCGCCCCAGCCGACCCCGTCGGCGGCGCTGGCGAACGCCTTGCTGCGGCCGTCGGCGGCCATGCCGCCCTGCCGGGAGAACTCCACGAAGATGGTCGGGGTGGTCATGACGGTCACGCCACCGGCCAGGGCCATCGAGCATTCGCCGCGCCGCAGCGCCTCGGCCGCGAGATGCAAGGCGACCAGCGACGACGAGCAGGCGGTGTCCACCGTGAGCGCGGGCCCGGTGAATCCGAACGTGTAGGAGATGCGACCCGACAGCACCGCGGCGGTGGCGGCGGTGGCCAGATAACCCTCGGTGAGCCGGGGCGCGGCGGTCAGCAGGTTTGCGTAGTCCTGCCCGTTGGTGCCCGCGAAGACGCCGATCTCCCTGCCGCGCACCGTGTCCGGGGCGATTCCGGCCCGTTCGAATGCCTCCCAGCAGACCTCGAGCAGCAGTCGCTGCTGCGGGTCCATCAGGACCGCTTCGCGCGGCGAGATCTTGAACAGGCTCGGATCGAACGCCGCCGCGTCCGCGACGAAAGCGCCCTGCCGCGTGTGGGATCGGCCCGGCCGGGTCGGGTCGGTGCTGGCAAGGGCGTCCAAGTCCCAGCCGCGGTCGGCCGGGAAGTCCGCGACCGCGTCACGGCCCGCGGCCACGAGATCCCAGAGCTGCTCGGGTGATTCGACACCGCCGGGAAAGCGGCAGCTCATGGCGACCACGGCGATCGGCTCGTGCCGGGCGTCCTCGGCCTCGCGCAGCTGGCGGCGGGTCTGCCGCAGCTCGGCCGTCGCCCACTTGAGGTGCTCGAGTAGCTTGCTCTCATCGGTCATTGCACGTCACCCACCGATTTCCCGAATTCCCTGTGGAGAATGTCGAACAGTTCTTCCGCTGTGGCGGAATCGATTTCGTCGACCGGGTCGCCCTGGTCCGCGGTGCGGTCGGGCGCTCGGTCGTGCCGCTTCCAGGCGGCCAGCAGTTCCTCGAGCCGGGTCGTGATCGTCGCGTACTCGGCCGCCGTGGGCTCGAGGGCGGCGAGGGTCCGCTCCAGCGTGTCGAGGTGGTCGATGCCCGGCGCGACCGGATCGGTCGGCTCGGGAATCAATCGCGTGCGCAGGTTGGTGGCCAGCGCCTGCGGTGTCGGATGGTCGAAGACGACCGTGGCGGGCAGCCGGACTCCGGTCGCGGCGGCGAGCCGATTGCGGAATTCCATGGCCGTCACCGAGTCGAAGCCGAAGTCGGTGAAGGGCCGACCCGATTCGATGGCACCGGCGTCGGCGTGCCCGAGCACGGTCGCCACCTGGGCGCGGACCAGGTTCACCAGTAGCCGATACTGTTCCGCCGCACCGGATTCCGCCAGGCGCGCCAGCAGGTCGGTGGCGTCGGTTTCCGGTTCGCCGCTCGGAGTGGCGGGCTGTTTCCGGGCCTCCGGCAGGTCCGCCAGCAATGGGCTCGGCCTGGTCGCGGTGAACACGGGCAGGAAGCGATCCCAGTCGATGGCGGCGACGGTCAGCGTCGTCTCATCGCCCGCGAGGGCCGTGCGCAGCGCCGCCAGCGCGAGTTCGGGGGCCATGGCGGGCACGCCGTGTCGGCGCGCGATATCGCCGCCCTCGTGGTCGGCCATGCCGCCGCCCGCCCAGGGGCCCCAGGCAATGGCTGTGGCGGGCAGGCCCTGTGCGCGCCGATGCTGGGCCAGTGCGTCCAGGTAGGCGTTGCCGGGCGCGTAGTTGCCCTGGCCGGGTGTGCCCGCGACCCCGGCGAGGGACGAGAACAGCACGAACGCGGACAGATTCCGGTCGGCGGTCAGTTCGTGCAGGTGCCACGCGGCCCGCGCCTTGACGCGCAGCACCCGGTCGACCTGCTCGGCGGTCAGCGCGTCGAGCACCGCATCGTCGAGCACCGCGGCGGTGTGCACCACCGCGTCCAGCACCGGGAGCCGCGAGAGCAATTCGGCCAGGGCGGCGCGGTCGGCCACATCGCAGGCGACCACGGTGACATCGACACCGCGAGCGCGCAGTTCGGCTTCCAGTTCCGTCGCACCCGCCGCGGCGGGTCCCCGGCGACTCACCAATACCAGGTGATCGGCTCCGGCGGTGGCGAGCCACCGCGCGGTGTGCGCGCCCAATGCGCCGGTGCCGCCGGTCACCAGGACGGTGCCCGCGGGCTGCCAGCCGTCGGCGGCGGTCGTCGAGGGCGCGTGGGTCAGGCGTCGGCCGTATATGCCCGAGACACGCACGGCGACTTGGTCTTCCACGCCGGTCAGCACCGTCGGCAATGCCGCGCCGACACCGTCCGGCAGTCGCTGTCCGGCCGCTTCCGCGGGCAGGTCCAGAAGTCCGCCCCAGCGTTCCGGATGCTCGAGTGCGGCGACTTGGCCCAGGCCCCAGAACAGCGCCTGGTCGGGTCGCACGTCCTCCCCCGCGACCGCCGTCGCGCCGAACGTCGCGCACCACAGCGGGGCGTCGAGGCCCGCGGTCCCGAGGGCCTGCCACAGCGCGAGCGTCATCGCGTATCCCGCTGGGACAGCGGGGAATTCCGGCATCGGCTGGTCGTCGAGCGCCAGCAGCGACAGCACTCCGTCGACCGGTGCCGTGGGCAGTCGCCGGGCGAGGTTCTCGCGATCGGCGTACGTCAGTGCCATCTCGACCACGCTCGCCCCGTGCGCGGTAAGCGCGTCCACCACGGGACCCGAATCGGCTCCGGTTGGCGAGACCACCAGCCAGGTACCAGTCAGCGGCTGGAATTCGGTGTGCGCGAGCGCCTTCCAGGTCACCTTGTACCGCCAGGCGTCCACGGCCGACCGCTCGCGCAGGCCGCGCCGCCAGGCCGACAGGGCGGGCAATGCCTCGGCCAGCGGACGATCGGGCGCGACCCGCAGCGCGGATTCGAGGAACGCCAGGTCGTCGTGTTCCACCGCTTCCCAGAAGCGGGCGTCGACCGGGTCCGCTGCCCGGCGGGGTTCGAGCCAGAAGCGTTGGCGCGCGAAGGCGTAGGTGGGCAAGTCGACCGTGCGGGCGGGCCGGAGGACGGCTCGCCAGTTCGGGCCGGTGCCGCGTACGTGCAGGTGGGCCACCGCCGTCAGAAGCGCCTCCGATTCCGGCTGTCGCCTCCGCAGCAGCGGCACGAATCCGGCCTCGGGCACGCAGTCTTGGCCCATGGCGGTCACCGTGGCGTCCGGGCCCAGCTCCACGAAGGTGGTCACGCCCAGCTCCGCAAGGGTGCGCATGCCGTCGGCGAAGCGAACGGGTTGGCGTACGTGCCGGACCCAGTAGTCGGCGTCGTAGGCGGCCACGGGTGCACCGGTCAGGTTGGATATCACGGGGATTCGAGGGGGCGCGTAGGTCAGGGTCTCCGCGACTTCCCGGAATTCGGCCAGCATGGGATCCATGCGATGCGAGTGGAAGGCGTGACTCACCCGCAGCCGCTTGACCTTCCGGTCCTCGAACAGCAGCGTGATCTCCTCCACCGCGTCCTCGTCGCCCGAGATGACCACCGACTCCGGCCCATTGAGGGCCGCGAAGCCGACCCGCTCCGACAGCAGCGGGGCGATCTCGTCCTCGGTGGCCTCGATCGCGGCCATGGCTCCCCCGGCGGGCAGCGCCTGCATGAGTCGGGCGCGGGCGGCGACCAGCGTGCACGCGTCGTCGAGGGAGAGCACCCCGGCCACATGCGCCGCGGCGAGCTCACCGATCGAATGACCCATCAGCTGGTCCGGGACGATGCCCCAGTGCTCGAGCAGTCGATAGAGCGCGACTTCCAGTGCGAACAGGCCGGTTTGGGTGAACATCGTGCGATCGAGCAGTGCGCCGTCACCGTGGAGTACCTCGCGCACCGCGGGGTCGAAGCGGTCGCAGATGGCATCGAACGCGGCGGCGAACACCGGGTGGTGGGCGTAGAGCTCCTGCCCCATCCCGGCGCGCTGGCTGCCTTGACCGGCGAACAGGAACCCGAGCTTGCCGGGCACCACCGAGCCTCGAATGGTCGGTGCGGCAAGTCCTTTCAGGAACTCCTCGCGATCACCGGCGAGCACGACCAGTCGATGCGGATGCGCGGCCCGGGTGGTGGCCAGCGACCAGCCCACATCGGCCACGTCGAGATCGGCATGCCGCTCCACGTACGTCCGCAGGCGTGCGGCCTGCTCACCAAGTGCCGCAGCGCTTTTCGCCGACAGCACCCAGGCACCCTTCCCACCCGCCGTTCCGGCATGCTTTTGGCCGGAATCCACCAGGCGCTGCGGATTCCCGGCATGCACCGGCTCTGCATCCGGTTGGGCGTAGGACTCCACAATGACGTGTGCATTGGTGCCGCTCATCCCGAAGGCCGACACCCCGGCCCGGCGCGGCCGTCCCGCGTCCGGCCACGGAATCTGTTCGGTCAGCAGCGAAATCGCACCCGCTGACCAGTCCACGTGCGGGGTCGGCTCGTCGGCGTGCAGGGTGCGCGGCAGGACGCCGTGGCGCAGTGCCAGCACGGTCTTGATGATGCCGCTCATCCCGGCGGCGGCCTGTGCGTGACCGATGTTCGACTTGACCGAGCCCAGCCACAGTGGCCGTTCCCGGTCCTGGCCGTAGGTGGCCAGCAGCGCCTGTGCCTCGATGGGATCACCGAGTTTCGTTCCGGTGCCATGCGCTTCGACCGCGTCGACCTCGGTGGCGGTGAGCCGCGCGTCGGCGAGCGCGGCCCGGATGACTCGCTGTTGCGCGGGACCGCTGGGCGCGGTCAGGCCATTGGACGCGCCGTCCTGGTTCACCGCCGATCCGCGCACCACCGCCAGCACCCGGTGCCCGTGGCGGTGCGCGTCCGAAAGTCGTTCCACCAGGAGCATTCCGACGCCTTCGGCCCATCCGGTGCCGTCGGCCGCGGCGGCGAAGGATTTGCACCGGCCGTCGGCGGCCAATCCGCCCTGGCGGGCGAAGTCGATGAACGCGCCCGGCTGGGACATCACCGCGACACCGCCGACCACCGCCAGCGCGCATTCCCCGTGCCGCAGCGACCGGGCGGCCAGATGCAGCGCCACCAGCGAGGAGGAGCAGGCGGTGTCGAGGGTGAGCGCGGGTCCTTCCAACCCGAAGGTGTAGGCCAGGCGACCCGAGGCGACCGCGGTGACGCTGCCGGTCAGGGCGTAGCCCTCGGCGCTGTCGGCGGCACCGCTGAGCCCGGGTCCGTACTCCGAGTTCGACGCGCCGATGAAGACGCCGGTCTGACTGCCGCGCAGGGTGGTCGGATCGATTCCGGCCCGCTCGAACAACTCCCACGCGGATTCCAGCAGCAGGCGCTGCTGGGGATCCATGGTGAGCGCCTCGCGGGGCGAGATACCGAAGAAGTCGGCGTCGAAATCGGTGGCGTCGTGGACGAATCCGCCGGTGCGCGGGCGCTCGGGCAGGGTGTGCGGGTCCCAGCCGCGGTCGGCCGGGAACTCGGAGACCACGTCCACGCCGTCGCTGACGACCTGCCAGAGGTCCTCGGGCGAGGCGATGCCGCCCGGGAAGCGACAGCTCATGCCGACAATGACGATCGGGTCGTCGTCGGTGGGCAGGGTTGTCGTGTCGACGCGCACGGGTGCCTGTCGTCCGCGCAGCTCCCCGGCCAGATACTCCGCGACCGCGCGGGGGGTCGGGTGGTCGAAGACCAGGGTGGCGGGGAGCGCCACCCCGCTGTCGGCGGTGAGCCGGTCGCGCAGTTCGACGGCGGTCAGCGAGTCGAATCCGATGTCGTGGAAGGATCTTTCGGGTTCGACGGCCGCCGCGCCGGTGTGCCCGACGACCTCGGCGACCCGGGCGCAGACCAGATCCAGCAGTGCGGTGTCGTCCACGGCGACCGGCTCGTCCGTCGCGGTCGACGCGGCGGGTTCCGGTGTGTGTGTCGCCTCCGGGATTCCGTCCAGCAGGGGGCTGGGCCGTTCGAGGGTGAACAGCGGCGCGAATCGGGCCCAGTCCACCTCGGCGACGGCGAGCGTCACATCGTCGTGGTCGAGTGCCTGTTGCAGTGCGGCCAGCGCCCGTTCGGGGGCGAGCAGCGGAACACCGCGCCGCCGCAAGGAGTCTCGCTCGCCTTGCGCATCGACCATGCCGCCGTCGTCCCAGGGCCCCCAGGCGATGGAGGTGGCGGTGCGCCCGCGGGCCCGGCGTTGCTGTGCCAAGGCGTCCAGGTAGGCGTTACCGGCCGCGTACGCGCCCAGTCCGCCGACGCCCCAGACCGCGGAAACGGAGGAGAACAGCACGAAGGCGTCGAGGTCACGGTCGCCGAGCAGTTCGTCGAGATGCCGTGCGCCCAGCGCCTTTCCGGCCGCGATGGCGGCTACCTCGTCCGGTGTGGTGTCCGCGAGGGGCGCGATATGGCTCAGTCCGGCGGCGTGGATGACGGCGTCGACCGGATGCTCGGCCAGCACCGCCGCCAAGGCGGCGCGGTCGGCGACATCGCAGGCGACGACGGTGGCCGTCGCGCCCAGCGCGGTCAGCTCGGCGATCAGGTCGGTCGCGCCGGGCGCGGCGGGGCCGCGCCGCGAGGTGAGCACGAGCCGCCGCGCGCCATTGCGAGCCAGCCAGCGCGCGACGTGTGCGCCGAGCGCACCGGTGCCGCCGGTGATCAGGACGGTACCGCGCGGCCGCCACGCGGTGGGGGCCAGGGTCTTTCGCGTTGTCCGTGTCAGGCGGCGTCCGTACAGGCCGGACCCGCGCAGCGCGACCTGATCGTCTCCGGCCGCGCCGGAGAGCACCTGGACCAGGCGGTCCTGCGCCTGTTCGTCGAACTCCTCGGGCAGATCGATCAGGCCGCCCCAGCGGGCCGGGTGTTCCAGGGCCGCCGCTCGGCCCAGTCCCCAGATCTGCGCTTGCGCAGGGCTTTCCAGTCGATCGGCGGCATCGATGGAGACAGCGCCGCGAGTCAGGCACCACAGCGGTCCCGTGGTCGCGGACTCCAGCAGGGCCAGTGTGTCGGCCACCGCCCGCGTCTCGTTCAAGGCCGCCAGTGAGAGCACACCGTCGGCGGCGAGGCCGCGAATCTCCGCGGCCGCAGTCACGATGCGAACGGTCGCGCCGTGGCGTTCCAGGGTTTTCGCGCAGGTCTCGGTCAGGTCCGTCTCGGCCGGTCCGACCACGAGCCAGGTGCCCGTGAGCGCCGGTACGTCCGTGTCGGGCAGCGGCCACCAGTCGATCCCGTACAGCAGCGAGTCAACCGGCGATTGCGCGCTCACCGGCCAGTAGCGCTGTCGCTGGAAGGCATAGGTCGGCAGGTCCACGGCGCGTGCGCCCGGGAACATGGCCGCCCAGTCCGGGGCGATGCCGCGTGTATAGAGCTGTGCCACAGCGGACATCACCGCTTCGGGCTCGTCACGGTCCTTGCGCAGCGCGGGGGCGAAACCGGCGTCGGGCACGCAGTCGCGGCCCATGGCGGCGAGCGTGCCATCGGGACCGAGCTCCAGGAACGTGGTCACGCCCAGATCGGCCAGGCATCGCATGCCGTCGGCGAATCGCACCGCCTCCCGCGCGTGCCGCACCCAGTACTCGGCGTCGTAGTGCTCGACCGGCTGCCCGGTCACATTGGACACCACCGGAATTCGCGGCGGTTCGTAGGACAGCCCCGCGGCCACCCGCCGGAACTCGTCGAGCATCGGTTCCATGCGCGCGGAGTGGAAGGCGTGGGATACCCGCAGCCGCTTGGCTTTCCGGTCGCCGACCACCGACCACACCGCGTCCTCGTCACCGGACAGCACGATCGCGTTCGGGCCGTTGACCGCGGCGATGCTCACCCCGGCCACCAGCAGCGGTCGCAGTTCGTCCTCGGACGCCGCCACCGCGACCATGACGCCACCGGCGGGCAGCGCCCGCATCAACCGTCCACGCGCCGTCACCAATGCGGCCGCGTCCGGCAGGGACAGCGCACCGGCGACATGCGCGGCCGCCAGCTCGCCGATCGAATGGCCAAGCAGGAAGTCCGGGCGCAGGTCCCAGCCTTCGAACAGCCGGAACAGCGCCACCTCGAGGGCGAACAGCCCGGCCTGCGCGAAGTCGGTCCGGTTCAGCAGCTCGGCGTCGTCGCCCCAGAGCACCTGTCGCAGTGGCAGATCCACCGCCGCGCACACGTCGTCGAAGGCCCGGGCGAAGCCCGGGAAGGCCGCGTAGAGCTCGCGGCCCATGCCCAGCCGTTGCGAGCCCTGGCCGGAGAACAGGAAGGCCAGTTTGCCCTCGACGGCCGTGCCCGCGACGACTCGCGCCGAGGGGGTTCCGTGCGTCAAGGCCCGCAGACCCGCGAGCAAATCGGCCCGGTCTGCGCCCAGGACGACCGCGCGGTCCTCGATCGCGGCACGCGTCGTCGCCAGCGAGAACGCGATGTCCACCGGGGACTGTTCGCCGGATTCCACCGCTTCGAGCAAGCGCGCCGCCTGCGCCCGAATCGCTTTGTGGCCCTTGCCCGACAGCACCCATGGCACGACCGCGGGGACTTCGGGCTCCGCGACGAGCCCCGGCCCGGATTCCGGCTCGGACGGCGTCGCGGCCGGGTCCACCTCCAGAATCACGTGCGCGTTGGTGCCGCTGATCCCGAACGCCGAAATACCCACGCGCCGCGGCCGATTCGCCTCCGGCCACACCTGCGCCGCGGTGAGCAGCGCGACCGCGCCCTCGGACCAGTCCACGTGCGGTGTGGGTGTCTCGGCGTGCAGCGTGGCGGGCAGGATGCCGTGGCGCATGGCCATGACCATCTTGATCACCCCGGCCACACCCGCGGCGGCCTGTGTATGGCCGATATTCGATTTGATCGAACCCAGCCACAGCGGCCGTTCGCGATCCTGCCCGTAGGTGGTCAGCAGCGCCTGCGCCTCGATGGGATCGCCCAATGTCGTTCCGGTGCCGTGCGCTTCGACCGCGTCGACGTCGCGCGCCGACAGTCGCGCGGTCGCCAGGGCCGTGCGGATGACCCGCTGCTGCGACGGCCCGTTCGGCGCGGTCAGACCGTTCGACGCGCCGTCCTGATTGACCGCGGAGCCGCGCAGCACCGCCAGCACCGGATGTCCGTGGCGGCGCGCGTCCGACAGCCGTTCCACGATCAGCACACCGACGCCCTCGCCCCAGGCCGTGCCGTCCGCGTTCGCGGAGAACGGCTTACAGCGGCCGTCGGGGGCGAGCCCGCCCTGGCGGGAGAACTCGACGAACAGATCGGGGGTGGACATGACGGTGACGCCGCCCGCGACCGCCAGCGCGCACTCACCCTTGCGCAGGGCCTCGGCCGCCAGATGCAGTGCCACCAGCGAGGACGAGCACGCGGTGTCGACCGTGACCGCGGGGCCCTCGAATCCGAAGGTGTAGGCCAGCCGACCGGACAGCACCGCCGCCGAGGTGCCGGTGGCCAGGTAGCCGTCGAATCGTTCGCCGCCGTCGGAGCGCAGCACCGCGCCGTAGTCCTGGCCGTTGGTCCCCGCGTACACGCCGACCGCCCGGCCGCGCAGCGAGCTCGGATCGATGCCGGTCCGCTCGAAGGCTTCCCAGGCGGTCTCGAGCAGCAGCCGCTGCTGGGGATCCATCGCGACGGCCTCGCGCGGCATGATGCCGAAGAACTCGGCGTCGAATTCGGTTGCGTCGCTGAGGAATGCGCCGGATCGGGTGGTGAGGCGGCCGGACTCGGCCAGCCGGTCCACCTCCCAGCCGCGATCGGCCGGGAAACCGGAGACGACCTCGCGCCCGTCGAGCACCAGACGCCACAGATCCTCGGGTGACCGCACCCCGCCGGGGAACCGGCAGGCCATGCCCACTATGGCGATAGGCTCGTCATCCGTGGCCGCCGCCGCTTCCGGTGTCGTCGTTTCGCCTGTGCCGCCGAGGAATTCGGCGAGTGAGCGCGCGGTCGGATAGTCGTAGATGGCCGTGGCCGGTAGCCGCTGCCCGGTCGCCGCGACCAGGCGGTTGCGCAGATCCACCGCGGTCACCGAGTCCAGGCCTAGGTCCTTGAAGACCTTGTCGGCGGGCACCGATTCGGCGTCGGCGTATCCCAGGACGGTCGCGGCGTGCTGGCGCACGACCTCCAGCAGCGGGCGCGCCTCGCTCGCGGTGACGGGTGTCTCGAGCGCGGGGATCAGTTCGCTCAGCAGCGGGCTGGGCCGGGTGGCGGTGAAGGCGACACCGAAACGGTCCCAGTCGATATCGGCCACCAGGACACCGGATTCCGCGCGCAGCAGCGACTGCTCCAGCGCCCGCAGTGCGGCCCGGGGCGGCAGCATCGGCACGCCGTGGCGACGTGCGACGACCCCGAATTCGCCCTGTCCCATGCCTTCCCCGGCCCAGGGTCCCCAGGAGATGGCCGTCGCGGGCAGGCCCAGCGATCGGCGGTGGGTCGCCAGGGCGTCCAAGTAGGCATTGCCGGGCGCGTAGTTGCCCTGGCCCGGTGTCCCGACCACCCCGGCCAACGACGAGAACAGCACGAACGCGGACAGATTCCGGTCCGCGGTCAACTCGTGCAGATCCCATGCCGCCCGCGCCTTGACCCGCAACACCCGATCGACCTGCTCGACGCTCAGCGACTCGATCACGCCGTCGTCGAGCACGGCCGCGGTGTGCACCACGGCATCCAGGGCGGGCAGGCTCGCGACCAAGTCGGCCAGCGCGTGTCGGTCGGTCACGTCGCAGGCGCGGACCGTGACCCGGGCACCGAGTTCGCGCAGTTCGGCCGTGAGTTCGTCGATGCCCTCGGCCCGCGGTCCCCGTCGGCTCGCCAGGACCACATGCTCGGCCCCACCGGCGGCCAGCCATCGTGCCGTGTGCGCGCCGAGCGCCCCGGTTCCGCCCGTGACCAGGACGGTTCCCGACGGACGCCAGCCGTCGAGTGCGGTGAGCGTCAGCGGAGCACGAACCAGCCTGCGGCCGAACACTCCGTTCGGACGGATGGCGACCTGGTCCTCGGCTCCGGCGACGACCGTCGCGATGGACTGCCGAATCGAATCGTCCCACCGCTCGGGCAGGTCGATCAGTCCGCCCCAGCGGTCGGGAAGCTCCAGCGCCACAACCCTTCCCAGCCCCCACCACAGGGCCTGTGCGGGCCGGACGTCTTCGTCCGACACCGACACCGCACCCCGCGTCACGCACCACAGCAGGGCCTCGACGCCCGCCGCGCCCAAGGCTTGGATCAACGCCAAAGTCGTCGCGTAGCCGCGGGGCACGGCCGGGTATCGCGGGTGCGGTTCCGCGTCCAGCGCCAGCAGCGACAGCACCGCGTCGACCGGGCCGATCCCGGCGAGTTCGGCGGCCAGGTCCACGCCGGGCGCGACGCGAAGCACCCGAGCTCCTTGCTCGGACAGTACCGGGCTGATTTCGTTCTCATCGGGCGCGGCGATCACCAGCCACGTGCCAGCCTGAGAATCGTTGTGTGCCAGCCGCTTCCAGGTCACGCGGTAACGCCACGACTCGGACGCCGACCGATCCCGATCGAGTTCACGCGGCGCGGTCAGCCAATACCGCTCCCGCTGGAAGGGATAGGTCGGCAGGTCCACGCGCCGAGCACCGGCGAACATCGACTCCCAGCGCACCGGGACGCCCCCGGCGAACACCTCACCCAGCGAGGTCAGGAATCGGCGCAGACCACCGTCGTCACGGCGCAGGGACGCGGCGACCAGGCCGTCGATCTCCTTGTCGTCCAAGGTTTCCCGGACCGCCGCCGCCAGCACCGGATGCGCACTGGTCTCGACGAATACGCGATGCCCGTCGGCGAGCAAGGCGGTGGTGGCGCGCTCGAACTGCACCGTCTCGCGCAGGTTCCGGTACCAGTACTCGCCGTCCAGTCCGGCCGTGTCCATGGGTGCGCCGGTGACGGCCGAATAGAACGGCACCTCGCCGGTGCGCGGCCGCACCGGTGCCAACAGCTCGGCCAACTCCGCGCGGATCGCCTCGACGTGCGCGGAGTGCGAGGCGTAATCCACCGGAATCCGGCGGGCGCGAACACCTTCCGCCGCACATCGCGCCTCCAGCGCGTCGAGGGCGGCCGAATCCCCGGATACCACCACGGATTCGGGCCCGTTCACCGCGGCGAGGGACAACCCGTCCCCCAGCATCGACCGCAGCGCGTCGGCGGACAGCGCGACCGACAGCATGCCGCCGCGGCCCGACAGCGCCAGTAGGGCCCGACTCCGCAGTGCCACCACTCGCGCGCCGTCGGCGAGGGAGAGCCCACTCGCGACCACCGCGGCGGCGATCTCACCCTGCGAATGTCCCACCACCGCGGCCGGTTCGATGCCGTAGGAGCGCCACAGGGCGGCCAGCGACACCATGACGGCCCACAGCACGGGCTGTACCACGTCGACGCGTTCCAGCGCGGTCTCGTCGGTGAGGACGTCCCACAGCGACCACTCCACGAATTCGTCCAGCGCCGCCGCGCATTCCGCGAGCCGCGCGGCGAACACCGGTGCGTGCGCGGCCAATTCCAGGGCCATGCCCGGCCACTGCGAACCCTGCCCGGGGAAGACGAACACGACCTTGTCGTTCTGGTCGACGACCCTCGGGGTGGCCGGGGCGTCGGCGAGGGTGGCCAGCGCGGCCAGCATCTCGGCGCGGTTCGCCCCGACCACGACCACGCGAGTATCGAACACCGACCGTGCCGCCAGCGTCCGACCGACGGATGCGAGCTCCAGGTCGGGTTCGCGATCGACGAACGATCGCAGCTGTCGTGCCCGATCACGCAGCGCGGCCTCGGTTTTCGCCGATAGCACCCACGGCACGACCGGTAGTACCGGGTTGGCGGGCAGGTCGGAGGGAGCGGCGGGCTCCTCGATGATCACGTGGGCGTTGGTGCCGCTGATCCCGAAGGACGAGACACCGGCCCGGCGCGGGCGGTCGGTCCGCGGCCAGGGCACGGGTTCGGTCAGCAGCTCGACCGCCCCTGCGGTCCAATCCACATGCGGCGACGGCGCGTCCACGTGCAGGGTCTTCGGCAGCATCTCGTGCTGCAGCGCCAGCACCATCTTGATCACGCCCGCGACACCGGCGGCGGCCTGGGTGTGTCCGATATTCGATTTCAGCGAGCCCAGCCGCAGTGGGTGATCTCGGTGCTGGCCGTAGGTTGCCAGCAGGGCCTGCGCCTCGATCGGATCGCCCAGCGTGGTCCCGGTGCCGTGCGCCTCGACCGCGTCCACCTCCGCGGCCGACAGGCCCGCATTCGCCAGCGCCTGCCGAATGACCCGCTGCTGGGACGGCCCATTCGGCGCGGTCAGGCCATTGGACGCGCCGTCCTGATTGATGGCCGAGCCGCGCACCACCGCCAGCACGCGGTGCCCGTTGCGCTGCGCGTCCGAAAGGCGTTCCAGGACCAGCAGTCCGGCCCCTTCACTCCACCCAGTGCCGTCCGCAGCGGCGGCGAACGTCTTGCATCGCCCGTCCGGCGCGAGTCCGCGCTGCCGCGAGAACTCCACGAACATGCCCGGATTGGCCATGACCGTGACGCCGCCCGCCAGCGCCAGCGACGATTCGCCCTGTCGCAGTGACTGACACGCCAGGTGCAGCGCGAGCAGGGATGACGAGCAGGCCGTGTCGACCGTGACGGCGGGCCCTTCGAAGCCGTAGACATAGGCCAGCCGACCCGACGCGACCGAGGTCAGAGTGCCGGTCAGCGCGAAGCCGTCGGTCGAATCGTGCAGGCGCGGACCGTAGTCCTGCGCCATCGCGCCGAGGAAAACACCGGTCCGGGTACCGCGCAGGGCGGCCGGGTCGATACCAGCGCGTTCGAGAGCCTCCCAGGAAATCTCCAGCAGCACCCGCTGTTGCGGGTCCATGGCGAGCGCCTCGCGCGGTGCGATGCCGAAGAAAGCCGGGTCGAATTCGGTTGCGCTGTCGAGGAATCCGCCGAAGCGGGTGTAGGAGGTGCCCGGGTGCTCCGGATCGGGGTCGTACAGCCCGGCCAGGTCCCAGCCGCGATCGTCCGGGAACTCACCGACCGCGTCGCCGCCCTCGGCGACCAACCGCCACAGCTGTTCGGGTGAATCGATGCCGCCGGGCAGACGGCAGCTCATGGCGACAATGGCGATCGGCTCGAGCGCGGCGGCCGAGGGCGCTTCCGGTGCGACGAATTCCCCTGCCGCACCGGTGTTCTCCGCGTTGAGGAAGGCGGCCACGGCGGTGCAGGTGGGGTAGTCGAACAGCAGCGTGGCGGGCAGCGACAGTCCGGTTTCGGCGCTGAGTCGATTGCGCAGTTCCACCGCGAGGTGGGAATCGATGCCGAGGTCCTGGAACGGCAGCTCGACATCGATGATCTCCGGGTTCGGCTGTCCGAGGACGGCCGCGGCGTGGGTGCGGACCAGGTCGAGCTCCGCGCCCGGGGTCAGCGACACGGCCGGGATCGCCTCGGCGACAGCGTTTTCGGCCTCGTCGAACCAGTACCGTCGGCGTTGGAAGGCGTAAGTCGGCAGATCCACCCGTCGAGCCCCGGTGCCCGCGAACAATGTCTCCGGGTCCACCTCCAGACCGTGCGCCCAGGCCCGACCGACCGAGGTGAGGAACCGCCGCCACCCGCCGTCGTCGCGGCGCAGCGATTCGACCACCACGGCGTCGGCCGCGGTTTCCTGAATCCCGCTGGCCAGCACCGGATGTGGGGCGGCCTCGATGAATATCCGACGCCCGCCATCGGCGAGTGCGCGCACCGCGCGGTCGAGCCGGACCGGCTCCCGCAGATTCCGATACCAGTAGTCCGCGTCCAGCGTGGTCCCTTCGACCCACTCCCCGGTGACGGTCGACAGCATCGGGATCTGCGCCCGGCCCGGACGCAGATCCGAGAGTTCGGCCAGCAGATCGGCCCGGATCGGCTCGACCTGCGCCGAGTGGGACGCGTAGTCGACCGCGATCCGCCGGGCCCGCACACCCGCGGCCTGATACCTGGCCACCAGCACGTCCACCGCATCGGACGCACCGGAAACCACCACGGCATTGGGGCCGTTGACCGCGGCGATGGACAGCCCGTCGCCGAGGTCGACGCGCTCGGCGGGCAGCGCGATCGAAGCCATGGCCCCGCCGCCCGCGACCGCGGCCAGCAATCGACTGCGCACCGCCACCACGCGCGCCGCGTCGGTAACCGACAGCGCGCCCGCCACACAGGCCGCGGCGATCTCGCCCTGCGAATGACCGATGACCGCGGACGGCGTCACACCCAGCGATTGCCACAGCTCCGCCAGCGACACCATGACCGCCCACAGCGCGGGCTGGACCACCTCGACCCGCTCGAGCGCCCGCGCATCGCGCAGGACCTCCGGCAGCGACCAGTCGACGTGCGGTGCCAACGCGTCGGCGCACTCTTGCAGCCGATCGGCGAAAATGGCCGAGCACGAGGCCAATTCGATGGCCATACCCGGCCATTGCGAGCCCTGACCGGGGAACACGAACACCGCCGTACCGTCCCCGGCCACCCCGCGCACCAGATCCGGGACGGGAGCACCGTCGGCGAAGGCGTCCAGCAGCGCCCGCGGATCGTCCCCGATCAGCGCGGCCCGGTGCGCGAAGGCGGTGCGGGTGGCGGCCAGGGAGTATCCGATGTCCGCCGCGTCGGCGTTCGCCTCGGCGCGCAGGTGTTCTCGCAGTGATTCCGCCTGTCCGCGCAGGGCTTTCGCGTCGCGGCCGGAGAGGGTCCAGAGCACGGGCGCGGGCGTCGCAGGATGCCGTGGTCGCGGATGCTCGGCGGGCACGTGCTCGGCCAGCACGACATGGCAGTTCGTGCCGCCGACGCCGAAGGAGCTGACCCCGGCCACCCGCGGCCGCGTCGCCGTCCACTCCGCGGTGGTCTGCTGAACGCGCAGGTTCAGGGTGTCCAGCGGGATGTCCGGGTTGGGGGTGGCGAAGTGGAGGCTGGCGGGCAGGACCCGATGATGAACGCTCAGAACGGCTTTCAGCAGCCCGGCAATGCCCGCCGCGCCCTCGAGATGCCCGATATTGGTCTTCACCGAACCGACAGCCAGCGGTGCGCCGCCGCGTCGGGCCGCGCCGATCACCGCACCCAGCGCCGCGGCCTCGATCGGGTCGCCGATCCTGGTTCCGGTGCCGTGCAATTCGACGTAGTCCACCAGGGCCGGATCCACTCCGGCCTCGCGGTAGGCGGCCCGCAGCAGTTCCTGCTGCGCGAGCTCGTTCGGTGCGGTCAGCGTGGCCCCGCCGCCGTCATTGTTGACGGCGCTGCCGTGGATCACGCAGTAGATCCGGTCACCGTCGGCGAGCGCGTCGGCGAGTCGCTTGAGCACGACCAGGCCGCCGCCCTCGCCGCGGACGAAACCATTGGCGCGCGCGTCGAAGACGTAGCACGTCCCGTCCGGGGACAGCCCGCCGAAGCGGTCCACGCGCAGCGTGCTCTCCGGAGCGAGGTTGAGCTGCACGCCCCCGGCCAGGGCGAGTTCGGACTCCCCGCGGCGCAGGCTCTCCACCGCCAGATGCACCGCGACCAGCGAGGACGCCTGTGCCGCATCGACCGTCAGGCTCGGCCCGCGCAGGCCGAGCACATACGACAGCCGGTTGGCGATCAGTCCCCGATTGGTGCCGGTCAGCGAGTGTTGACCGATGACGCCGTGGCGCTGCGCGAGGGTGGCGTAATCGTCGGAGATCGCGCCGACGAAGACGCCGGTCGCCGTGGCGGCCAGCCGGGCGGGCACCAGGCGCGCATCCTCGAGGGCCTCCCAGCCCAGTTCCAGCATCAGTCGCTGCTGCGGGTCCATGGCGGCGGCCTCGCGGGCGGAGATTCCGAAGAAGTCCGCGTCGAATTCGCCTGTGCCGGTGAGGAACCCGCCCCGCGTTCCCGCAAGGGCGGGATGGCGGCGGTCCGCCGGGATGTCGGTTATCGCGTCGCCGCCGGTGCGCAGCAGACGCCAGAATTCGGCAGGTCGCGACGCCCCCGGAAAACGGCAGGAGGCACCGACGACCGCAATGGGGTCGGAGAGCATGGTGTGTGAGACCTCGTCGTGGACGCTTCGATCAGCGCGGGTGGCCGGATTCGGGAATCAGGAATCGGAGCGGGTGACGGGTGTGACGCGCGCGTCGAAGTCGATGTGGTGTCCCTGTATCCACATCAGCGATTTACCACCGTCTTTGGCGGTCTTACCGAGAATGACGGGCATCATCAGATCCCGCAGGAAGCGGCCGATCGCGCCGGGCGGCTCGGGATTGCGGCCGTGCTTGACGATCTTCGTCACGCGGTCGCGGCGCAGGGCTTCGAAGGTGGTGAACGCGGTGGGCACATCGGGGCAGTCGCGCAGGCATTGCGCGAGGACGACGGCGTCCTCGATGGCGAGGGCCAGGCCCTGACCCGCGGTGGGCGAGGTGACATGGGCGGCATCGCCGATGATCACCATGCCGTGGTTGTCGTGCCAGCGGCGGGCCACCGGCATGGTGTAGCTGGACCAGCCGAACAGGGGCGCGGGCGCGGCGTCGACAATGTCGTGCGCGAGCTTGGTCTCCCCGGCCATGATCTCGTGCAGCCAGCGGCGCAGCGCGGCGTCGTCGCCGTCGGACAGGACGCCGTCGGGGGTGTCGCCGGTCTTGGGCGGGTTGGCGAACCAGGCCGTACCGCCGTCCGGGGTGCGCAGCCAGGCGAAGGAGCAACGCGTACCGAGGTTGATGTGCAGATCGTGCTCGGGGGCGGCGATGGTGAAGTCGGGGATATAGCCGCCGGTGGTCAGGACCGGCACCGGGCTGGGTGCGGGAGCGTGCGGGTCGATCAGGGTGCGCACGGTGGAATGCACACCGTCACAACCGATCAGGAGATCGCCGTCGGCGGTGGAGCCGTCGGCGAAGACCGCCTGCACGCCCCCGCCGGGTAGTCGCACCACGTCACGCAGCGTCTTGCCGTATTCGACCGCGATGCCGCGTTCGCGGGCGGTGCCGTCGAGCGCTTCCCGCAGGGCCGCGCGCGGCACCATCATGGATTTCAGGCCGTCGGGCCGGGCCGGAATCGGCATGCGACCCAGGGATCGGCCACGGCTGTTGGCGAAACTCATGGTCTCGACCTCGTAGCCGAGTTTCTCCACCGGCCCCGCGGCGTCGATGGCACGCAGGGCGTCGATCCCGTTGGCGGACTGGAAGTTCAGCCAGGAGCCGTCCTCCCCGACCCCGGCCGCATCACCGGAGAAGATCCGGGATTCGATGTCGGCCTGCTGTAATGCCATCGATAGCACCGGACCGGCGACGCCGGACCCGATGATGAGTGCGCGGGTCATTCGCGCTCCTAACGGGAATGCGGTCGAACATGTGGACGCCGTGCTCCGTGGCGGCTCGTGACCGCCACCCGTCTTTCGAATTGCCCTGATAGGGAACATGATTCGTCAACGGCCGCGACCCGGTCGGTCGGCGCGCACGAGCGCGCTCGAACGATTGAGCCGCGCGAACAAAAAGTGAGCCTAATCACCCCGTTCGAAGCGTGTCAATCAAATCCGTTGCGGCTGAACAATATGCGCAAGGCGAGTCCTCACCACGCGCTCCCCTGAAGCAGATTGATTAAACTGAACACTCGTCCAGCGGCAATGTTCCCAGCTTCCTCGACCAAGAGTGGTGCACTGCAACACGTTTCGGGATCCCCGAGGCCCTTCGGGCACGACGGGTCGGCGACCGCGTTGACCGATTCGTAGCCGACCTCCCGATCCGCGACATGCCCGAAGTCTGATTCGCCCGCTTCGATGCGGCGGTGGACTACCATTCATGATCGATATAACGCCTGTTCGGAGTTGGTGTCCATCGCACATCTGATCCTGGGAGAGGCGAATATGGGTCGGGCCACGGTCGTTTCGCTGTGCGCGTGCTGCGCGGCCATGTTCACCGCCGTCATGCCGATATCGGGGGCGGCACCGGTCGATTCGAATCCAGACCCGGTGACGACCGATCTCGCGGCCGCGGTCCGCCGCGATCTGCACATCGAGATGGCGGAGTATCTGGCCCGGGCCGCCACCTCGCAGCGGCTGGCCGACTTCGAGAAGCTCGCCCGGGTCGCGTATCCGATGGTGTTCGCCGGGGTGCGGATGGACGGTGCGCGGGCGCTGGTGTCGCTCGGTGACGGCACGGGACTCGACGCCGCCACCGAAGCCGCGCGCAAGGCCGGGTTCGAGGTCGTACGGGTCGGGTCCAGTACGGCTTCGCTGCGGCAGCGGCGGGCGGAGGTGCGGCGGTGGATCGATGCACAGCCGCCCGGGCCGTCGACGGATGATTCGGAGATTCCGGTGACGGTCGCCGCGCCCGGCGAACCGTTCAAGGGCGGCCAGCCCTACGGCATCGGCTTCGACGCGACGCATTACGGCAACTGCTCGCTGGGCTTCAACGCGACCGATGCCGACGGACACGATGTGGCGATCTCGGCCGGGCACTGCGATCCCAACAATCTGGTCGATCCCGCATCGAAAACCACCGAGCCGCACAGGATCTACGACTACGCCGCCGACGGTCTCGGCGACGAACTGGGCTATTTCGGGAAGACCGAGTTCGGGCCGCACGACTACTCGATCCTGCGGTTCAACCCCGACCAGGTCGCGCGCTTCCGCAACAACCTGGTCGTCGGCGGTCCGTCGGAGCAGCCCGGCCCCGCACCCGACGCCCCGACCTCTCCCACCCCCGGCGGCGGTTCGTCATCGAGCGGCAGCTCGAGCAGCACCAAGACCGAGCAACTGGCCTCGGGCAGCAGCCTCCCGGCGCAGGGCATCGGCGTCGAAATGACGGCGGCCGCCGCGACCATCGCCATCGACGGCGTCGCCAGCCCGGTCACCGGCATGCCCGCGTGCAAATCCGGCGCGATCACCGGATACACCTGCGGCACAGTCGATATGGTCGGGCAGACCTTCGAGGAGGGCGGTCTGCCGGGCACGGACCGGAAGGTGCGGGTCGAGGGCTTCTTCACCGTGACCACCTGCAGCGTGCAGGGCGACAGCGGCGGCTCGGTCCTCAGCGGGACCAAGGCGCTCGGCCTGGTCAGCGGCGGCACCAGCAAGAATCACCGGTGCGCCGTCGGCGACATCCTCACCTCCCAGCCGATCGACGCCGTGCTCTCGGCCAATCCGGGACTACGCCTGCGCACGAGCTAGTCGAACGGCTCAGTGATCGGGCAGCCAGTTGCCGTGGAAACCGTAGGGGACCCGGCGCGGTAGGTGGATGGTGGCCACAGGCGGTGCGGCCAGGTCCGTGACATCGAGAATGACCAGATCGCTGCGATCCTCGGCCCTGTCGTAGACATAGGTCATGAGATAGCCGTCCCCACCGGGGGTTTCGTCGGCGGGAACGAAGGACGCCTCGGAAGGGATACGGCCGGAGCCGAATTCGTGAACCTCACTGCCACCGGTGTGCAGGTCGTAGCGCATCAGGATGCCACTGTCGTCGGAGGCGGTCACCACGTGGCCGTAGCGGGAGTCGAGTCCGGCGAGGCGGTCGTCGATGCGGGGGAATTCGGCGGCGCGGTCGTCGAGTTGCTCCGCACGGACGGTTCCGGTGGTGAGATCGATGGTCCAGCGCCACAGGGTCGCGCCCTCGTCGAAGGTGCTGGAGTCGGTGCGCCACAGGCTCGAATAGCGCATGACGTACACGACGATACGGTCGCCGTCCTCGTGGGCGTTCAGGGCGTGGAAGACGTAGCACGGGTCGATCGGGAACCAGCGGACGGCACCGAACGGGTCATCGCGGCGCAGCACGCCGAGGCGGGCCTGGTAGTCGTCGCTCCAGCGGAAGGGCAGGCCCGCGCCGGACATGGCGGTCGCGGCGTCGAAGAGCACCGGCAGATCCATGAAGACGACATGCCCTGCGGTCAAAATGAAGTCGTGGTGCATGGTGGCGGCTGGCACGTCGATCGGGCGGCTGAGCTCGAGATTGCCCGCGGCGTCGGCGCGATGGTAGGTCAGGTACGGCTCGACGAAGTCGTAGCCGAAGAAGTGCAGTTCGCCGGTGGTCGGGCAGGTCTTCGGGTGCGCGGTCATGGCGGTGGTGAGCTTGCCGTCGAAATCGTGCGGGCCGAGAGTGTCCAGCTCGCAGGTGATTTCATAGGGGAACGAGGATTCCACGAGGGCGAGGACGCGTCCGGCGTGCCGGACGACATGCGTATTCGCCACGCCCGCCGCGTAATCCCGATTCCCCTGGGCGTCGAACATCGGCGCGTTGTCGGTGAAGGTGGTGGTGCGCACCCACCGATTCCGGTAGGACACCGCGCGCCCGCCCTCGACGCGAACGCCGTGCACCATGCCGTCGCCGAGGAACCAGTGCGGCGACGCCGCGGCGTGCGGGTTCGGTCCGTTGCGCAGGTACCAGCCGCTCAACTCGTCGGGAATCGTTCCGGTGCAGGGCAATTCGTAGGCGGTCACTTCCTCGGTGACGGGTGCGTAGTTACCGGTGAGATGCGGGACGGTCATGATCGATTCCTAACTTCGGGCGAGCGCTACTCCGCGAGCGCGGCGCGGGCCTTGCCCTGGATGTGGGCGACATAGCGGATCGTGAAGACGACGGGGATGACGAAGGCCAGCACCTGCACGGTCACCCGCGGCCCGGCCGACCCGTGGGCCAGCGCGGCGAGGGCGATACACCCGATCACGAAGCTGGCCGTCCACACCGAGGTGAGCACGTAGGCGGTCCGAATGAACAGCGGCTGGTCCCAGAACTCCCGGGGCGTGGTCTGTTTGGCGATGGGCAGGGTGAACGGCACGCGGATCAGCAGCGAGATACCGGCAATGAGCGCCAGCACACCATTCGCGATCGCGGGCATGTAGGCGTGCAGCGCCGTGTCCGGATCGGCGAACGCGACCACCGTGACGATCGCGAAGAACACCGCCGATCCGATGTCGATGACCAAGGAGTCCAGGCTGCGGCCAGCCCGCAGCTGCACCGCGATCCCGGCCACGGCGATGACGACCGCGATGACCGCCGACCACTGCCAGTACTGCGACGGGATGATCGCGTAGACGATCCAGGGGGCGAAGGTGCGCAGATAGGACACGGCGAGAACTCCTCGGCGACAGCACATTCCAGTTCTGACATGTCCAAGCCTGAGCCTCCTATACCGACATGTCAATAGTGGAATGTAAAGTGATGCGCATGAGTCTCCGGTATGCCCTGCTCGGATTGCTGTCCGACGGCCCCGCCAGCGGCTACGACCTGCTGCGGACCTTCAAGCATTCGCTGGCCAATGTCTGGCCCGCGACGCAGAGCCAGATCTATACGGAGCTCACCAAACTCGCCGACACCGGCCTCATCGAGATCAGCGACGAAGGGCCGCGCGGCCGCAAGGAGTACACGCTCACCGATGCCGGGCTCGAG
Source organism: Nocardia sp. CDC160 (assembly GCF_035818795.1). Lineage (NCBI taxonomy): Bacteria > Bacillati > Actinomycetota > Actinomycetes > Mycobacteriales > Nocardiaceae > Nocardia > Nocardia sp. CDC160. The sequence goes on from NZ_JAYKYT010000004.1 coordinate 768,976, forward strand.
GATCTGCGCACCTGGTTGACGACGACCAAGCCGAAACAGGTGGTGCGCAACGAGGCACTGCTGCGGATCTTCTTCCTCGGTGTCGTGCCGCGCGAGCAGGCCCTCGCGTATCTGGCCGACATGGAACAGCATTCGTCCGCGGCGCACGAGGAATTGACCGAGTTGGAGCGGCAGATCGACTGGGACGACAGCAATCTGTCCCGCTACGGCCGCATCGCCCTCGAGTACGGCGAGCGCATCACCGCTTTGAACCGCGAATGGGCGCGCTGGGCGATCGAACAGCTTCCGCTCGAGAACTAGTGCGCGAGGGTGCTCACAGGCCCAGCCCGTGGGCGAGAACCGGCCAGGAGGCGGGGAACTCGTCGTCCCAGTAGCCCCAGGAATGGGTGCCGTAGGGATGCAGTTCGACTGTGGCGGGGATGCCGAGTTCTTTCAGCCGGGCGGCCATATCACGGGTGCATTGATCGACCGCCGCCTCGAGGATGCCGCCCACGAGTATCTGGTTCGCGAGATTGTCTCCGCCCCCGGCGAAATGGCGGTCACCGGCCTTGTCGTGCGGGCCGGGCAGGCCGTTGCCGCTCGACAGGTACAGATCGACTCCGCGTAGGGCATCGGCGTGCAGGTAGGGATCCTTGGCCGCCCACATGGGGTCGTTGAAGGGGCCGTACATGTTCGCCGCGTCTCCCCCGCCGAAGCCGACGGTGATGCGAACGAAGGCCTGCCCCACCGGATCCGCGATGCGCGCGCACCCGCTGTAGGCGGCGACCGAGTGGTACAGGCCCGGCTTGGCGATCGAGAGTTGCAGGACCGAGGTGCCCGACATCGACACTCCCACAAGGCCGTTCACTCCATTGGTGGCGAGCGCGGCGTCGATGAGCGGGGGCAGTTCCTCGGTGAGGTAGGTCGTCCATTTCATGACGCCCAGCCGTGGATCGGGCAGTCGCCAGTCGGCGTAGTAGGAGGCCGCGCCGCCGATCGGCTGGACCACATTGACGTTCTTGTCGGCCAGGAAGTCGAAGGCATTGGTGCGGCTGTCCCAGGACGCCGGGCCCTTGCCGCCGCTGCCGCCGCTGAGCATGTAGAGCACCGGGCGCGGGGCGGAATCGTCGGCGGGGCGCTGGACCTCGACGGGGAAGTCGGCGTTCATGGCGGCGGAGTGGACGGTGAGTCGCAGGTGGCGGTCGTCGATGACGCGGGTGCCGACAATGGTCGAACCGTCCGGTGCCACCGGTGAAGTCGACGGATCGGTGGGCACCATGATGTCCGGTTCCGCCATGGCGGCCCGGTCGAACGGCGTCGAGGACAGGGCGATGAGCATTGCCGCCGCCATAATCGCCGCGCTGCACATGATCGAGCGGAATCGCACGTCCGGGTCCTGGTTCTCTGAGGCCGCCGCGCTACCGATCCGGGTGGTCATCGGGTGCGCGGCGGCGAGTCTGGCACTTCGCTTCTAACGGAAGGTTTCCGGTTGCTTGCGCGCAGCGAACACCTTGCGCACCGAGAACTCGGGCGTGCGGTGACTCAGTCGAGGGTGAGGAGTTTGGCGGTGCCGGAGACGACGGTTTCGCTCTGGTCGACCAGGGCGACGCGCACCTGCACCGGCGTGCCGGAGGTCAGGGGCGTCTCCCCCGGCATCGGGGTCAGTGCGATGGTCGCGGTGTGCGGGGAACCGTCGCAGGTGACGGCGGTCTGCGTGCCGGTGGCGGCCGGTCGGTCCGCGTTCGGGTCGCCGACCATGGCGTCGATCCCGGCGACGCCCGCGGTGGATTCGCAGGTGTAGTCGATGCCGACGACCGAGGGTTTGGCGGCCTCGACGGTGACCGAATTGGCGGCCAGCGCGGGTGCGGCGGCCAGCAGCCCGGCCACGCCGAGGGTCGCGAACGCCATCACGATGGCCGTGGCGCGTCCGGGAATTCGTGTGGTGATCATGGGTTTCGTTCCTCCTGGGCTCGACATTCGTTGAACACATCGGGGAAAGCTGAAACACCGGCAAGGCGGCTTCGATCGCACCGCGGATCTCCATGGTCCACCGTCGGACCCCGATCTCGTGGGAAAACCGACCGGCCGGAAAATCACGAATCGGGGACCGCATACGGTCGCGGGCGCGGGTCCCGTGGGAGACCATGGAGGCGCGTGGCGAATGATGAGGAGCGCCTGTGGATTCCGATCTGTGTTACGCCTCGGCTCGGGAGCTGGTCGGCTGGCTGCGGCGGCGCGAACTGTCCGCCGTGGAGGTGGTGCGGGCTCATCTCGACCGCATCGAGCGGCTCAATCCCAAGGTCAATGCCATCGTCAGCCTGGTGGCCGAGCAGGCGCTGGACGCGGCATACGCGGCCGACAAACGACTCGCCGACGGGGCGGAACCCGGTCCGCTGCACGGGATTCCCATGGCGCACAAGGACACCCACGACACGGCGGGGATTCTCACCACCTACGGCAGTCCGCTGCTGGCTGAGAACATTCCGGCCCGGGACGAGCTGGTGATCGAGCGACTGAAGGCGGCCGGGGTGATCACCCTCGGCAAGACCAATGTGCCCGAGTTCGCGGCGGGCTCGCACACCGTGAACCCGGTCTTCGGCCCGACCCGCAACCCCTACGACCTCGGCAAGTCCGCGGGCGGCAGCAGCGGCGGCGCGGCGGCCGCCCTGGCCTGCGGCATGCATCCACTCGCCGACGGCAGCGATATGGGCGGCTCCCTGCGCAATCCCGCCTCGTTCTGCAATGTCGTGGGCTTCCGCCCCTCCCCCGGCCGGGTGCCGACCTGGCCCGACCCGGCGGCCTGGCAAACCCTCGCCGTGCAGGGTCCGATGGCGCGCACGGTGTCCGACGCGGCCCTGCTGCTCTCGGTGCTGGCGGGCCCGGATCCCCGCAGCCCCCAAGCGATTTCGGAGCCGGGATCGATCTTCGCCGAACCCTTGGAGCGAGATCTGGTCGGGCTGCGCGTGGCGTGGTCTCCCGACCTGGGCGGGACGGTTCCCGTCGACCGCGCCGTCCGCGACGTCCTGGAACCCGCCGTCCGCGTCTTCTCCGACCTCGGCGCGACCGTCACCGACGACTGCCCCGACCTCTTCGGCGCCGAACAGGTCTTCCGAACCCTGCGGGCCTGGTATTTCGCCCTCGGCCTGGGACCGCTCCTGGCCCATCGCGACCACCTGAAACCCACCCTGGTCGCCAATATCGAAGAGGGCCTACGCCTCACCGGCGACGACATCGCCGAAGCCGAAGTCCTCCACACGAATCTGTTCCACCGAGTCCGAGAGTTCTTCGACCGCTACGACATTCTCCTCCTCCCGGTCAGCCAGGTCCCACCCTTCGACATCGACCTCGACTACCCGGAGGAAATCGCAGGCGAGCCCATGCACACCTACCTCGACTGGATGCGCTCCGCCTACTTCATCAGCGCCACCGGCTGCCCCGCCCTCTCGGTCCCCGGCGGCTTCACCCCAGCCTGGCTCCCGGTAGGCCTCCAAATAGTCGGCCCCCACCGCTCCGACCGCCTGGTCCTAGAGGTAGGCCACACGTTCGAACAAGCCACCGGCTACGCCACCGTCCGCCCCTCCCTAACCACCCGCTGATCGAAACCCCCAATGCCACGCCGTCTTCCCAACCCCAGCTGCAATGATCACCCCATGGCTTCGATCACCCGAGAAATCCTCATCGACGTCCCACCCGACCAGGTCTGGGAAGTAGTCTCCGACTTCATCAACGGCCCCCTCCGCATGGCCCCCGACCTGGTCACCGCCACCACCGACCTAGGCGACAACACCCGCGAGGTCACCTTCACCCACGGCACGGTAGTCCGCGAACGCCTGATAACCCTCGACCCGGACACCCGCCGCTTCGTCTATTCGGTCTACGCCGGAACCCCCACCCCTCTCCATGACAACGCCGTCATGCAGATCTTCCCCCACGGCGACAACGCATCCCGCTTCGTCTGGTCCCGAGACCTCCTCCCCGATTCCCTGGCAGCCCCCTACGCAGCCACCATGGACCAGGCCCTCCTCCTCTTCAAGAAGACCCTCGAGTCCAAGTAATCCCACGAACATGCATTCCAGCAGACGTCTTCTCGACGTTTACCTGCCGGATTGCATGCTCGTGGGCTGAGCTACTACTCCGCGGGGGTGAGGAAGACGGGGAGGGAGGTGTGGCCGTTGGAGATGAAGCTGCCGAGGGGGGTCAGATCCTTTGCGTCGGTGGCCAGTCGGAGTGCTGGGAAGCGGGCGAACAGTGCCGGGAGGGCGATGGAGGCTTCGAGGCGGGCCAGTGGCGCGCCGAGGCAGTGGTGGGCGCCGTGGCCGAAAGCTATGTGTTGGTCTTTCGTTTCGCGGTGGATGTTGAAGGCGTCCGCTGTGTCGCCGTGGATTTTGGGGTCGCGGCTGGCTGCGGCGTAGGAGGCGAGGATGGCTTCGCCCTTGGGGATGGTGTGGCCGTCGATTTCGATGTCCTCCACCGCGTATCGCAGCGGCAGGTGCGCGACGGGGGCCTGGTAGCGCAGGGTTTCCTCGATGACATCGCTCCACGACGCCCGCTCGGCGAGCACGTCGGCCAGCTGTTCGGGATGGGTGAGCAGGGCGACCACGGCCTGGCCGAGGAGGTTGACGGTGGTCTCGTGTCCGGCATTGATGACCAGCATGAGGGTCGCGACCAGTTCGGCCTCGCTCAGCTGCGAGCCGTCCTCGTCGTCGCGCGCGGCGATCATGGCGGAGGTGATGTCGTCGCCCGGGTTGTCGCGGCGGTAGGCGACGAGTTCGCCGATGCGCTCGGCCATTTCGAGGTAGTTGGCCATCGACTCCTCGGCCGTCAACGAGCCGTCGAAGAAGCCGTCGACGCACTTGTGGATGGCCTCGTCCAGATGCTCGGGCACACCCATCAGGCTGGAGATCACATTGATCGGCACCGGGTAGGCGAACAGCGAGCGCAGGTCCACCTGCGAACCCTCGGGGAGCGCGGCCAGCTCGTCGAGCAGTTCGGTCACGATGGCCTCGATCCGCTCGCGCATGGCGGTGGTGCGGCGGTTGGTGAACGCCGGGGACACCAGCTTGCGCAAGCGGCGGTGGTCGGAACCGTAGGCGGTGAACATGTTCTCCGCGATCACCCAGGGCAGCAGCGGCCACGCCTCGGTGATCTCGCCATTGCGGAACGCGGCCCAGTGCTGGCGCGGGTCCTTGGAGACGCGCGGGTCGGCGAGCAGGCTCTTCAGCACGGCCTGATCGGTGACCGACCACGCCGGGACGCCACCGGGCAACTCGACCAGCGTGACCGAGCCCTGTTCGCGAATCCGCGCGGACTCGCCCTGAATATCCGTGCCGGTGACATCCAGCACGATCGGGCTGTTGGACATAGGTAGTGCTCCTTGATTTCGCGCGTAGCGCGGGTTTACACCGCGCGCAGCGCGGGGGTCATCGGGAATTCGACCGGCAGTGCCACCATGGCGCGGTGGAACGGGCCTGGACGCCAAGAGATTTCGTGCTTCGGAACCGACAACTGCATATCGGGCAAGGCATCGAGCAACTGATCGATGGCCGTCTGTACGACCAGGTAGGCGACCGAGCGGGCGGGGCAGGCGTGCGGTCCCGCGCTCCAGGCCAGATGCGAACGGTTGCCGGTGCGGTCGCCGCCCGCGATCTCCGGATCGTTGTTGCAGGCGGCGAGGCTGATCATGACCGGCTGATGCGCGGGCAGCCAGGTGGTGTCGATCAGTATGGGCTGACGCGGATAGGTGATGGCGAAGTTGGCCATCGGCGGGTCGTTGAAGAGCACCTCGTCGAGCGCGTCCCGCGTGGACAGGCTGCCGCCCAACACATCTCCGCCGAACCGGTCGTCGGTCAGCATGAGCAGCAAGGTGTTACTGATCAGATTCTGCATCGGCTCGATGCCCGCGCCGTAGAAGCTGACCAGCTGATACAGCATCTCCTCGTCATTGAGATTCGCCGCGTGATGGGCCATGCGGGAGGTGACGTCATCGCCCGGCTCGGCGCGCTTGAGCGCGATCAGCTCCAGCAGCGCCTCCGCCAGCGTCTGCATTCCCCAGGCCGCGTTGACCGTATCGAACAGCGCCGCCATCCCGGTGGCGACCCGCTGACCGATATCGGCCGAGCAGCCCACCAATTGGTTGAGCACCTCGAACACCAGCGGCAGCGCGTATTGCGACACCAGATCCGCCGCACCCTCGGCCTCCAGCGCCGCGATCAACGGCCCGGCGATCTGCTCGACGGTGAAATGCACCGCGTGCAAATCGATCCCGTCAATGGCGGCGGTATAGGCCTGCCGATACCGCACGTGCTCGGCCCCGGAGTTGCGCAGCGCGTTCGGATACCACTGCATCATCGGCTTGACCGGCGAATCGTCGGGAATCCCCTCCTGCCAGACGCGCGGATCGGCGGGAAAGTGTTCGGGATCATTGAGAATCCGCAAGGCGGTGCGGTAGTTCACCACCAGCGTCGCCGGAACCCCCGGCGACAGCTCGATGGGCACCATGGCGCCGTGCTTGCGCCGCATCTCCCGATAGGCGCCGTGCGGGTCGGCCGCGAATTCCGCTGTCCCCAAGGGAATCCGAGGCACCTCCCCCCGACTCATCACCGGACAGCCCGCCGATGCCCCCGAGAAATCGCGCCACGACCCCGTCGTCTCCAACCGAAACTCCCTACCGAAGAACAGCTTTCACCAACCCACCGAGTCACCCCGATCGAGCCACCGCATCGCACACTAGCAGCCCGCCAGCACACCCACCCTCTTTGTCGCGCGGCGCTATTCGTCGATCGAGGTGATCAGCGTCCGATTGCCGTCGGTGCGAGTGGTGACGGTCTGGGTGAACACGTCGGGCAGCTGCCCCGGCGGCTGTTGGGTGATCTTGACCGACCAATGGTCGTTGTCGGTCGGCGAGATTCGGGTGACCTGAACGCAGTAGCGGGTGCCCAGCGGGACGGAGTCGATGCCGGACTGGATCTTCGGGGCGTCGGCCACGCTCGCGGAGTCGTCGGCGACGAATTGCCGTGCGGCGGGACCGGATCGCAGCACGTAGTAGGCGTATTGGAAGCCGAGGATGGCGTCCGGGCCGGAGCTGGTGTTGCCGGAGTCGATGCCGGACACCCCATCGGGCGTGCGGCGCGCCGGGCAGCCGTCGGCGGCCAAGCTCGCCGAGGTGGTGAGGGAGGCGGGCGCGCTGCTCGATGCCGCCTTGCTCGGCGCCGTGGTGGTGAGGATGGCGGCCGAATGCGAGCTCGGCGTCATGAGCGAGGAGATGAGCCCGACGACGGCCGCGGTGGCACCGGCCAGCAAGGCGACCGCCGACAAGGCCAGCAGGGTCCGCGATCGCCGCCACGACCGGGAGACCTCGTTCGCGCTGTGCCTGCCCGTTTCGCGCGGCGGCGGGAGGGCACCGCGGGGCCGGGCGGCGGACAGCGCCGCGTTCACCGCCGCGGATAGCTCTGTGCAGGTGGCGAATCGGTCGCGCGGGTTCTTGGCCATGGCCCGCGCCAGAATCGGATCCAAGGCGGGCGGCAGCGCCGGATTCAGCGTGCGCACGGACGGCACTGGCGCACTGACGTGCCCATAGATCAACCGCGGCAGATCCCCGTCGGCGTACGGCGGCGCACCGGTGAGCATCGCGAACAGCGTGCAGCCCAACGAATACACATCCGAGCGCCGATCCACCCGCGCTTCCCCGTGGAATCGTTCGGGCGCGGTGTACTGGAAGCTCGCCATCACCTCACCGTTCTCGGTGATGCCACGCACCTCGTGATTGGACTGGGCGATCCCGAAGTCGCTGAGCAGCGCCCATTCTCGCGGCTGGGCGGTGAGCAGGATATTGGCGGGCTTCACGTCCCGGTGCAGCACGCCCGCGTCGTGCGCGTAGTCGAGGGCGCGGGCGACGTCGGCGGTGATGGCGGCGGCGCGTTTGGGTTCGAGCGGACCGTTCAGCAGTTCGGCGGCCAGATCGGAGCCGTCGACGTAGGCCATGGCCAGCCACTGCCGACCCTGTTCCTCGCCGCGCGCGTAGATGGTGACGATGTTCGGATGCGCGAGCCGGGCAATGATATTGGCCTCGCGCAGGAACCGCTGCCGCGACTCGTCATCGTCGCCCGCGATGCTGTTGAGCAGCTTCAATGCGACGAATCGGGGTAGGTCTCGGTCATGGGCCAGATACACCTCACCCGTGCCGCCGGTACCGAGCAACCGCTCGATTCGATACCCGGCGAAGATCACTCCCGGCCGGAGTTGCTCAGCCAACCTCTTCCTCCCGATTCACCCGCACCGCAGACAATACCGATCCACGCCGATCGAATCCCCCACGAGTCCGCCCTGTCCATGGGGCTCGACCCGCCGGACCGTCCGTGCGACACAGGTGAATTCGATATCCTTCAGATTGGAACTACTCGCGAGTTGTACTCGGCGGGAAGGACATCCGATGAGAACGATGCGACGGGTGCTGGCGGGGATGGCGGCGGCGCTGGGGATCGCGGCCGCGGTGTGCGGCGTGAATGCGACACCCGCGCGCGCGGATTGGATACCGGAATTCGCGCCGCTCGGTTCGACCATCCTGACCTTCGGGGACGCGAACTTCTGCGCTGGAGCGATCTATGTGGGCCTGGAGGCCGCGCACGGAATGCCTGGTCACGTGATCGCGCACGTGTCGCCGCTGGGTTACATCAGCGGCCCGTGCGGCAATCACATCGCCCTGGCGTGGCTGGGCTCGGCCGGAACCGGCACCCGCGACGTGTATGTCCACGCGGGCACGACGGCGGGCGAGACCCAGACGGTCGACCTCTGGATGGGCATGGGTCTGGCCAAACTCTTCGCCAACAGCTGGCCGCTACAGGGCCCCTGGGCCGAGTGGTACCTGATCGTGCCCTGACGGGCGATCATGCGCCGACTCATATCCAGTCGGCCGCAGGCAGGCGATGGCGGTCGCGGACTCGGCGACGATTTCGCGCATGGCGGCTTCGGCGGCGGCTGCGTCGCCGCCTTGGATGGCTGCGGCAATAGCCGCGTGCAATCGCAGGGCCTGCGGATTCGCCTGCGCGGGCATGAGTTCGTGTTCGGTTCTGCCGGTGAGCACTTCGCGCACGATGGGAGCGAAGACCGCGAGCAGCGGGTTGCCGGAGGCGGCGAGCAGCGTCGCGTGGAAGGTGACGTCGTGCTCGAGGTAGGCGGCGGTATTGGCCGCGCGGGCGGTGGCCGACATGCCCATGACGGCGGCGGTGAGGGTCGCGCACTGGTCGGGGGTGGCATTGGTGGCGGCCAGGCGGGCGGCGAGTGGCTCTATGCCCGACCGCAGTTCGGCCAGCCAGGCCAGCTGCGGAAACCGGTTCGGGCCCGCGAGCTGCCAGCGGATCAGCTTGGGATCGAGGGCATTCCAGTGCGCGGGATCGAGCACCGTGATGCCCGCGCGGCGGCGGACCCCGACCATGCCGAGGGATTCCAGGACGCGCACGACCTCGCGGGCGACCGTGCGGGAGACCTCGAAGCGGGTCGCGATCTCGTCGGAGGAGATGCGCGCGCCGGGCGCGATGGCCCCGGAGGCGATGTCGGAGCCCAGCCGATCCAGCACCGATTCGTGCAGCGGCAGGGATTCGGCACTCTCGACCATGGCTTCAGTGTCACACATCTGAGGCATATCTATCGGCATCCAGCACTCAATACGTAGTACTTATTCGCGCGATGACTTGATATAGTCCTCCATATTAGGTCTCTGTGCCCTGGATCACTCCACCCCGACTCGAAGAAGCGTCATGCACAACCTCACTCCACTCGCCGTGGTGAATCTGGCCGATGCGGCCACCCACCACGCCGGTAGCGCCCAGCTCATTACCGCGGCCCTGATCGGTGTCGCCCTCATCGTCGGCCTGATCACCTGGCTGAAACTGCATCCCTTCCTGGCCTTGGCGATCGGCGCGGTGACCGTCGGGCTCATCGCCAAGCTGGGTGCCGCCGACACCGTGGCCTCGTTCGTGAAGGGCTTCGGCTCGACCATGGGCAGCGTCGGCATCCTCATCGGCTTCGGCGCGATGTTCGGCAAGCTGCTCGCCGATTCCGGCGGCGCGGATCAGGTGGTCGACACGCTCGTCAACCGGGCCGGGCCCAAGGCGCTGCCGTGGGTGATGGGTCTGGTCGGCGCGATCATCGGCCTGCCCATGTTCTTCGAGATCGGTGTCGTGCTGTTGATGCCGGTCATCCTGCTGGTGGCGAACCGATCGCGACTTCCCTTGCTGGCGGTGGCGATTCCCGCGCTGGCCGGGCTCTCGGCCATGCACGGTCTGGTGCCGCCGCATCCGGGTCCGCTGGTCGCGGTATCGGCGCTGAAGGCCGATCTGGGGCTGACGCTGGGTCTGGGCGTGCTGGTGGCGGTACCGACCGTCATTCTGGCCGGTCCGCTGTTCGGGAAGCTGGCCGCCCGCTGGGTGAATGTGCCGGTGCCGGAACTGTTCTCGACCGAGGCGGCCGAGGACGAGGAGCAGGCCGAACACGAGAAAGAGCAGAAGCCGCGTCCTAGCTTCATCGCGACGCTGGCGACAATCCTGCTTCCGGTCGTTCTCATGCTGGGTAGCGCGGTGTACGACGTGGTGTCGCCCAAGTCGGGATCCGCGGTCAAGAAGCTCCTCGACGTCCTCGGCACCCCGGTGGTCGCCCTCGGCATCGCCCTGCTGGTCGGCATGCTCGTGCTCGGCCGCGGCGGTCGCATGACCCGGGAGTCCTTGGCCGACACCATGAACAGCGCCCTGCCGCCCATCGCCGGAATCCTGCTCATCGTCGGCGCGGGCGGTGGCTTCAAGCAGGTGCTGGTCGACACCGGCATCGCCAACACCATTGCCGACGCGATCCGCGACTCCAGCCTGCCGGTACTGTTGCTGGCCTGGTTCGTGGCCGCGCTGATTCGTGTGGCCACCGGTTCGGCGACGGTCGCGACGGTGACCGCCTCGGGCATTCTCGCCCCGGTGGCCGCCGGGTTGAGCACCCCGCACGTCTCGCTCATGGTTCTCGCGATCGGCTCGGGCTCGCTGTTCCTCTCGCATGTCAATGACGCCGGGTTCTGGATGGTCAAGGAGTACCTGGGCCTGAATGTGGTGCAGACGTTGAAGTCCTGGAGCGTCATGGAGTGCGTGATCTCGCTGGCGGGCCTGGCCGGTGTCCTCGCCCTGAGCGCGGTCGTTTAAGGAGAACAGATGCAATCCAGCGCGCGACCGCACATCGTCGTCCTCATGGGCGTCTCCGGCTCCGGCAAATCCACGGTGGCGGGCATGCTCGTCAGCACCCTGGGCTGGGACCTCCTGGAAGGCGACGACCTGCACCCGCCCGCGAACATCGCGAAAATGCATGCCGGACACGCCCTCACCGACGAGGACCGCAAGCCGTGGCTGGAGGCGATCGCGCGCTGGATGTCCGAGGAGGTGAGGGCGGGCCGGTCGGCCATCGTCACCTGCTCGGCACTGAAACGGTCGTATCGGGATGTGTTGCGCGCCAGCATGATCGGACATCCCGACGCCGTGCTCACTTTCGTACATCTGACGGGCTCGCGGGAGGATCTCCAACGCCGTCTGACCGCGCGCATGGATCACTTCATGCCGCCCGGCCTCCTGGACTCCCAATTGCAGACCCTGGAGGCTCCCGCTCCTGACGAGCACATTGTCAGCATCGAAATCGGCCCTCCCCCAGGCGAAGTCGCCGCCGCGACGCTGGCCGCCATTCGCTCTCACAGCTGATTCGAAGCTTCAGCTCAGCTTCAGCCGCGATCTCTACGATCACCTGCGTGTACGCACCCAGAATCGCCGCCGCGATCGCACTGTCCACCGCGTTCCTGGCCGCCGGGTGCTCGCACCCGCTGGCCCGCGCCGCCGCCGACACCACCGTGACCCTCGAATTCGGCGGGCTGCAGCGGCAATACCTCATCCACTACCCCGCCAACCATCCGCCGGGCGCGCTCCCCGCCGTGCTGGTCTTTCACGGCGGCGGAGGCTCCGCCCAGAACACGGCCTCCGCCTTCGGTTTCGACAAGCTCTCCGACGCCGACGGTTTCCTCGCCATCTACCCCGAGGGCTATGAGAAGTCCTGGAACGACGGCCGCGGCGACGACACCAATGCCAGCGCCGCCAATATCGACGACGTGGGTTTCGTTGCCGCCGTGATCGATCGCCTCATCGCCAACGACTCGGTCGATCCGGCACGCGTCTATGCCACCGGCATGTCCAATGGCGGCATGTTCACCGAGGACCTCGGCTGCCGCCTGTCCGACAAGCTGGCCGCCATCGCCCCGGTGGCGGGCCCGCTGCCCGAGGCCGACGTATCCGCGTGCGCCCCAACCCATTCCCTGCCGGTGTTGGAGATCCACGGCACCTCCGACCCGATCGTGCCCTACGACGGCGGCGTCGTGCGCATCACCTCCGGCCATCACGGCGCGGGCTCGAGCCCGGTCCTGTCGGTCGACGCCACCCAGCAGCTGTGGCGCGAGAAGAACGCGTGCGACGCCGCGTCCACCACCCAGCTCCCCCAGCGCACCGACGACGGCACCTCGGTGACCGTGCAGTCCTCCGACTGCGCCAACGGGACCACCGTGCAGCTCTATTCGATTGCCAATGGCGGCCACACCTGGCCCGGCGGACCCCAGTACCTACCCCAGGCCCTCGTCGGCAAGGTTTCCCACCAGTTCGACGCCTCCGAGGTGATCTGGCGATTCCTGTCCCAGTTCCGCAAACAGCCCGGGTGAACAATGGACAACCAGGACGTACCGGTACGGTGAGCTGATGGCCGCCACAGAGTTTGCCTGCCGGTAACTCTCGTGTGAAACAACCAACGAACAAGCGCCGGAGGGTTCCACGAGAGGTGGGCACGTACGTGATGCCGCAGGCACAGACCGAGACCGAGATCGACGCCGACCCCCTGCTGCGGGCGGCGTACGCACCCCCGGCCCGGACCCTGGTCGACATTCTCGCCGCGACCGCGGCGGCACACCCGGACGCACCCGCCATCGACGACGGCGAGGAGGAACTCACCTACGCCGAGCTGCGCGAGGAGATCGCGCTCGTGGTCGAGAGCCTGGCCGCGGCCGGGGTGCGGGCGGGCGACCGGGTCGGGGTGCGGATGCCCTCGGGCACGCGCGGGCTGTACATCACGATTCTCGCGGTGCTGCACGCCGGAGCGGCGTACGTGCCGGTGGATGCCGACGACCCCGACGAGCGGGCCCGACTGGTGTTCGGGGAGGCGAAGGTCTCGGCCATCGTCACGGCCGACGGCATCCAATCGACCGGCGCGGTCGACGAATCCTCCCGTCCGGCAACCGAATCCCACAGCCCCGCAGGCGAATCCACCGGACCGACCGCGACGGCCGAGCCGACACCGGACGACGACGCCTGGATCATCTTCACCTCCGGCTCCACCGGAACCCCGAAAGGCGTTGCGGTGACCCATCGCAACGCCGCGGCCTTCGTGGATGCCGAGGCGCGTCTGTTCCTCCAAGGCGCGCCGATCGGCCCCGGCGACCGCGTGCTGGCCGGACTCTCGGTCGCCTTCGATGCCTCCTGCGAAGAGATGTGGCTGGCCTGGCGGCACGGTGCCTGCCTGGTGCCCGCGCCGCGCGCGCTGGTCCGCACCGGCGCGGATCTGGGCCCGTGGCTGGTGCGCCGGGAGATCAGCATTGTCTCCACCGTCCCGACGCTGGCCGCCACCTGGCCCGCCGAGGCCCTGGAACCGGTGCGGCTGCTCATCTTCGGCGGCGAGGCGGTGCCGCCTGAGCTGGCCGAACGGCTTGCGGGCAATCAGGATTCCGAGCGCGAGGTGTGGAATACCTACGGGCCCACCGAGGCCACGGTCGTCGCGTGTGCCGCGCTGCTGGACGGCGGCTTTCCGATTCGCATCGGCCTGCCTCTGGATGGCTGGGATCTGACGGTCGTCGACGCGGCCGGAAATCCGGTGGGTGAGGGCGAATCCGGGGAGCTCGTGATCGGCGGCGTCGGTCTGGCCCGCTACCTCGATCCTGCCAAGGATGCGGAGAAGTACGCGTCCCTGCCGTCGGTGGGCTGGGAACGCGCCTATCGCAGTGGCGATCTCGTGCGCAACGACCGCGAGGGTCTGGTCTTCCTCGGCCGCGCCGACGACCAGATCAAGCTGGGCGGACGCCGAATCGAACTCGGCGAGATCGACAACGCCCTCCAGCATCTGCCGGGCGTCACGGGCGCGGCCGCCGCCATCCGCACCACCAAGGCGGGCAACAAGATCCTGGTGGGCTACCTCACCGGCCCCGAACCCGGCTACGACCTGACCGCGGCGAGAAACATTCTCGCCGAACAGCTTCCGGCACCGCTGGTCCCCCGCCTGGCCGTGGTCGACGATATGCCGACCCGCACCTCCGGCAAGGTCGACCGCGACGCTCTGCCGTGGCCGCTGCCCAAGGCCACCGCCGCCCTCCCCGACAGCGGGCTCACCGAGACCGAGCAGTGGGTTGCGGGACTGTGGGATTCGATTCTCGGCGCGGAGGTCAGCGACCCCAATGCCGACTTCTTCGACCTGGGCGGCGGCTCGCTCGCCGCGGCGCAGCTCGTCGCCGCGCTGCGGGAACGCCAGCCGCACATCGCCGTCGCCGACCTCTACGACCATCCGCGCCTGGGCGCACTGGCCACATTCCTCGACGCCGCCGCGCCGATCGCCGCCGTCGAGGAGCGGCACGTGCGCCCGGTTCCGCTGCCCGCGCAGCTGTTCCAGGTGCTCGCCACCATCCCACTCACCACCCTGACCGGTCTGCAATGGCTGACCTGGCTGGCCATCGTCGGCAATATCGCCGCCTGGTCCGGGTCACTGCCGTGGCTGCCACACCTGTCGTGGTGGTGGACCCTGGCCGCCTTCCTGCTGTTCATCTCCCCACCCGGCCGAATGGCGCTGTGTGTGGCCGGATCCCGCCTGCTGCTGAGCACGGTCGAACCCGGCAGCTACCCCCGGGGCGGCCACGTACACCTGCGGCTGTGGACCGCCGTGCGGCTCTCGGAGGCCAGCGGGGCCGAGAACCTCTCCGGCGCACCGTGGATGGTGCCGTTCGCGCGCGCCCTCGGTGCCCGCGTCGGCCGGGGCGTCGACCTGCACACCCTGCCACCGGTCACCGGCATGCTCGAACTCGGCGACGGGTGCAGCGTAGAACCCGAGGTGGACCTGTCCGGCTATTGGATCGACGGCGACCTCGTCCACATCGGCCCCATCCAGATCGGCCCCGGCGCGGTCGTGGGCGCGCGCTCGATGCTGCTGCCCGGCACCCGAATCGGACGCAATGCCGAGATCGCGCCCGGCTCGGCGGTCTCGGGCAAGGTCAAGGCCGAACAGGAATGGGCGGGCTCACCCGCGGTGAAAGTCGGTAAGGCACAGCACCGCTGGCCCGACGAGACCCCCGCGCGCGCCTCGCACTGGATCGCCATCTTCGGCGTGACCTCCATGGTGCTGGCCGCCGTCCCGATCCTGTCGCTGGGCGCCGGCGGACTGCTCATCGCCTGGTGGATTCGCGACACCCAGACGCTGACGGCCGGTTTCGGTCGCGCCTCCGCCATCCTGCCGCTGGCCATGCTGGTGGTGCTGGGCGTCTACGCGACGGTCACCATCGTGGCCGTGCGACTGCTGAGCATCGGGCTCACCGAGGGACACCACCCGGTGCGCAGCCGCGCCGGATGGCAGGCCTGGGCCACCGAACGCCTGCTGGATTCCGCGCGCACCTTCCTGTTCCCGCTCTACGCCAGCCTGCTCACCCCGGTCTGGCTGCGGCTGCTGGGCGCGAAAGTCGGCAAACGCGTGGAGGTCTCGACCGTCCTGCTGCTGCCCAAGTTCACCGTCGTCGCCGACGGCGCCTTCCTGGCCGACGACACCATGGTCGCCAGTTACGAATTGGGCGGCGGCTGGCTGCGCATCGGGGAGGCCAAGGTCGGCAAGCGCGCCTTCCTCGGCAACTCCGGCATGACCGCGCCCGGACGGCGCGTGCCCAAGAACGGTTTGGTCGCAGTGCTTTCCGCGGCACCGTCCAAGGCCAAGGCGGGCTCATCGTGGCTGGGCAGCCCGCCGATTCGACTGCGCCGCGCCGCCGAATCCGGCGACACCGCACGCACCTTCGATCCGCCGCCCCGCCTGCGGGTGGCGCGCGCGGTGGTCGAAACCTGCCGACTCGTCCCCGTTTTCGTGACCTTCGCCATTGGCCTCGGGGTGCTCTTCGCCCTCGCCTGGCTGGCTCGACACCTCGGCCACCTGCCCGCCGCACTGCTCAGCGGCCTGGTCCTGCTCGCGGCGGGCGCGGTCGCCGGAGCCGCCTCGATCCTCGCGAAATGGCTGCTGGTGGGCCGGATTCGCAACGAGGAGCACCCGCTGTGGAGTTCCTTCGTCTGGCGCAACGAGGTCGCCGACACCTTCGTCGAGCACGTCGCCGCGCCCTGGTTCGCGCGCGCCGCGACCGGTACGCCCGTACTGAACCTCTGGCTGCGCGGACTCGGCGCGAAAATCGGGCGCGGGGTATGGTGCGAATCCTATTGGCTTCCGGAGGCTGACCTGGTGACGCTCGGTGACGGCGCGACGGTGGAACGCGGCTGCGTCGTCCAGACGCACCTGTTCCACGATCGCATCATGGCCATGGACACCGTCACCCTCGGCGCGGGCGCGACCCTCGGCCCCCACTGTGTCGCCCTGCCCGCCTCCATGATCGGCGCGGGCGCCACCATCGGACCGGCCTCGCTGGTCATGCGCGGCGACAGCGTGCCGCCCTCCACCCGCTGGTGGGGCAACCCCATCGCACCGTGGCCCGCCGGGGGTCGCTGATGGCCGACCAACTGGACGAACCCATCGACGATTACCTGCCGCAGAACGGAAATCGCGGATACCGGGTCTCGCGCTACGACCTGGAGCTGGTCTACAAGATGTCCAGCAACCGGCTGGCGGGGACCGCGGAGATCACCACGGTGACCACCGGCGTGCGAGATCGGTTCGCGCTGGACCTTTCTCAGTCGCTTGCGGTGACCAAGGTGATGGTCAATGGGGCCAAGCCCGCCAAATACGTGCATCAGCGCGGCAAATTGGTGATCACGCCGCGGCAGAAGATTCCGGCGGGCGGGGTGCTGGTGTTCACCGTGAACTACGCGGGACCGCCGAAGCCGGTCCGCGGGCCGTGGGGCGAGGTCGGGTGGGAGGAGCTCACCGACGGGGCGCTGGTGGCCAGCCAGCCCAACGGCGCCGCCTCCTGGTTCCCCTGCGACGACCACCCCAGTTCCAAGGCCAGCTACCGGATTTCGATCACCACCGACTCGCCCTACTACGCGCTGGCCAACGGCACGCTCATGCGCAAGCAGACCAAGGCCAGCCAGACCACCTGGGTGTACGAGCAGCCCGAACCGATGTCGACGTACCTGGCCACCATTCAGATCGGCCAGTACCGCAAACAGCGTATCGACGCCCCGCGCGGCACGGTGCCCATGCAGGCCATCCTGCCGCCGCGCGTGCGCGCCGCCTTCGAGCACGATTTCGCGCGGCAGCCGCAGATGATGGCGGTGTTCACCGAGAAATTCGGGCCGTACCCGTTCGAGGCGTACACGGTCGTGGTCACCGACGACGAGCTCGAGATTCCCATCGAGGCCCAGGGCATTTCGGTGTTCGGCGCGAACCACTGCGACGGACGGCGCGGGTCGGAGCGGCTGGTGGCGCACGAGCTCGCCCATCAGTGGTTCGGCAACAGCCTGACCATTCGGCAGTGGCGCGATATCTGGCTACACGAGGGCTTCGCCTGTTACGCGGAATGGATCTGGTCCGAGGCCGCGGGCGGCCCCAGCGCCGACCAGCTCGCGCGCACCGCGCACCGCAATCTCTCGCGACTGCCCCAGGACCTCCTGCTGGCCGATCCCGGGCCCGAGCTCATGTTCGACGATCGGGTGTACAAGCGGGGTGCGCTCACCCTGCACGCCTTGCGACTCACGATCGGCGAGGCCGCCTTCTTCGACCTGCTGCGGGCCTGGACCGCCCGGTATCGCCACGCGTCCATCTCGACGGCCGAATTCACCGATCTGGCCGGGCATTACAACCCGGTGCCGCTGCATCAACTCTGGGACGCCTGGCTGTACGCACGGCCGCTGCCCGCCCTGCCACCCCTCCCCGCGTACGGGGCGCAAACCTCGACCGGGTAGACTACCGGCGAATCAGAAAGTTGATCATGGATGTGGCACGGCCACATCAAGCGTCGTAGTTCGCTCACCGCTCGCATGCACCATCCAGGCTGCGCGACCCCAGGCTTTCCTTACGGCGATCGATTTTGCGCGACCGCAATCTCGCCACCCTGTGCCCCCGGCCCGGACTCACCTCCGCAGACGGCTCGGGCACCCCCGATGCCCGAAAGGCACTGTTACCCAATGACTTCCCCCTCCTTCGCCGATCTCGGCGTGCGCGAGCCGCTGGTGCGCGCCCTGACCGCCGCCGGTATCACCGCCCCGTTCCCCATCCAGGCCGACACCCTGCCCGACTCGCTGACCGGGCGCGATGTGCTCGGGCGCGGCAAGACCGGCAGCGGCAAGACCCTGGCGTTCTCCATTCCCATGGTCGACCGGCTCGGCGCGCGAGGCGGGCGCAGCGCGGCCAACCACCCGCGCGGGCTGGTGCTCGCGCCGACCCGGGAATTGGCCACGCAGATCGCGGCCACCATGGAACCGCTGGCCGCCGCGTACCGGATGTCGGTGACGACGATTTTTGGCGGGGTCTCGCAGCATCGGCAGGTGCAGGCGCTCAAGCGCGGCGTGGATATCGTGATCGCCTGCCCGGGGCGGCTCGAGGATCTCATGAAGCAGGGCGTGATCAGCCTCGACGCCGTCGAGGTCACCATTATCGACGAGGCCGACCACATGGCCGATCTGGGCTTCCTGCCCGGGGTCACCCGCATCCTGGCCGCAACGCCGGAATCCGGTCAGCGACTGCTGTTCTCGGCCACCCTCGACAATGGCGTGAACAAACTGGTCAAGCGCTTCCTGCCGGATGCGGTGAAACACTCGGTCGACGAGGCGAATTCGCCGGTCGCGGCCATGACCCACCATGTCTTCGAGGTGTCCTCGGTCGAGGCCAAGCGCGCTGTCGTACACCGGCTCGCCTCCGGCGCCGAACGCCGAATCCTGTTCACGCGCACCAAGCATCAGGCCCGCAAGCTCGCCAAGCAGCTCACCACCGCCGGGATTCCGGCCGTCGATCTGCACGGCAATCTCTCCCAGCCCGCCCGCGACCGCAATCTGGCCACCTTCTCCTCCGGCGCGGCCAAGGTCCTGGTCGCCACCGATGTCGCCGCGCGCGGCGTCCACGTCGACGGCGTCGAGCTGGTCGTCCACGTCGACCCGCCCGCCGAGCACAAGGCCTACCTGCACCGCTCCGGCCGCACCGCCCGCGCGGGCAATGCCGGTGACGTCATCACCCTGGTCCTCCCGGATCAGCGCGGCGACATGCACTCCTTGATGCGCAAGGCCAAAATCACCGTCACCCCGCAGTCCGTCACCCCCGACTCCCCCGCCGTCGCCCAGCTGGTCGGCGATGTCGCTCCGCTGGTGACGCTCAGCGAGCCCACCGCGACCCGCCGCGCGAAGCCCGCCACCGAGGGCAGGACCGGTTCCGAGTCCGGCCGGATCGCGGTCGGCGGCGTGCGATCGGGTCGTTCCCCTCGACGCGCCAGCGGGTCCGACCGCGGTGAAGAGCGAAATCCGGTGCGCGGCAACCGCACCGGCGACCAGTCCCGCTCCCGGCGGACCGAGGAGCACACCGTCGGACGCACCGGCGCTCGCCGCCAGCGTGGTGCCGCTCAGGGCTCCGAGTCCTACAAGCGCAGCACCCACGGCGATGCCGAGGCGGGTCTCACCAAGCCCGGTACGCGCGGTCAGTCGGCCGGTCGCCAGCAGTCCGAGCGGGCAACCTCGGGCTCGTCGCGGCAGGGTGGTCGCGGTGCGGCACCGGCCGGAAGCAATGGCGGTCTCGCCGGGTTCTCCCGCGCGGGCGGCGGTCCGCGCCGTCGCCGCAACGGCTGACCCGGCGGCTCGGAGCTCCGGGCGGTCGGGCCGGTTTCAGATGGTCCAGGTCATCGGGTAGTTGATGATGGGGCGCTCGAATTTGCCGCCGATCGCCTCCAGCTCGCCGCGCGCGACCACGGCCATCAGGGTCAGCTCGTCCATCTGCTTGGCGTGCTCCTCGGAATCCCAGACGCTGATCTGGACCGTGGAGCCGTCCGGCGAGACTCCGGTGAACCAGTGGATGAGGCCCGGCAACTCCTTGATGGCCGGTACCAGGTAGTCGGCCTGCTTCCTGATGAGCGCCTCGAACCGCTCGTAGTCGCTCGGGTCGAAGCTCGCGCGACCCACGCGGACCACCGCGCCCGCGGGCAGTGCCTCGGTCATGCCAATCCCTTCGTTTCGGTCATCGGGTTCGAACCCGGCCGACAGTGCCCGTCGGTCCTGGCAGTTCACTGGCAGCACCGGCGGCACCCCAGCACCTGGACGGCACGCCCGAGTGCGGGATAAGTCAGAAGAATGGGACAATTGCCCATATATACGTGGTGCTGAGTTTTCTACAGTTAATCCAGAGCAAGCAGCTGCCCGCTTTGTGGTTCGGATTTAACTTCTATCGTCTCGGACGCTTTCACAGGGTCAGGAGAGGGAGACATGAATGCTCATGCACCACTCAATGAGCGGGCCATCGTCAAGTTCGAGCATCTCGAGGATCGATACAAGGTGTCAGTGACCCCGATCGATCGACTCAATTGGCGGGTCGGATACGCGCCGGATATGAAGGCCGCCGTGCAACTCGCCCACGAACTCGTGAACTGAGCTACCAGCCCGCATTCGCGACCGGCACCCGATCGGTCCGCCATAAAACCACTGGCCGCCGGACCCCTGCCCGGACGAGACTGCACCCCATGCCGTTCACCACAGCAGACCGCCTGGCCATTCACGAATTGCTTTCGCTCCACGGCCATCTCAGCGACAGCGGCGAATTCGACCGCTTCGGCGAGGTTTTCACCGACGACATCGTCTATGACATGACCGCCTACGACGCGGGCCACCTCACCGGGCGAGACGCCCTGCGCGACGCGGCCCTCCAACTCGGCGACGCCAACCCGCTGGCCCACCACGTCACCAACATCACCGTCACCCCCATCACCGACGACACCGCCGCGGCCCGCTCCAAGGGCTTGGCCGTCAACCTCGACGGCACCACCGCCAGCGTCACCTATGAGGACACCCTCGCCCGCACTCCCACCGGATGGCGCATCACCCGCCGCCGCGTCATTCCGCGCCAAAAGCCGCTCACCCCATAGGGTAAAGCCCCCGTCGCGCGGACTCTGAAGCCTCGGGGCGCGTGGCGGGGGCTGGGGTCACCGCTTCTCGGATTCGCTCGATCGACCACCTCCTTCCGCTCCGGTGACCGACATGTCCGGTACTGCGATCAGTGCCGTCGAGCATCCTCCGGTGGCCCGCGTCCCCAGTACGGCCGAAAGTCCCCCGGTCCCGGGCAGATTGCCATCGACCGGCCCGAACCGCCCGGGGCCGGACGAGCCGGGTCGGCCTTGCCAGTCTGCTTATGAAAGCGCACACTTACGTACGTGGCTGCTTTCAAAGAGGTCGACCTGACCATTCTCGGGGATCCGAGCCGGAAGGCGATCTTCGAGTTGCTGGCGCGGCGGCCGTGTTCGGTGGGCGAGTTGGCCGAGCGGTTGCCGATTACCCGGCAGGCGGTGTCGCAGCACCTGCGGGTGCTCAGGGATGGCGGGCTGGTGGTGGCCACGGCGGAGGGCACGCGACGGATCTATCGGATCAATCCGGAGGGTGTGGCCGCGATTCAGGCGTACTTCCAGCGGATCTGGGATGACGCGCTGACCAGTTTTCAGAAGGCCGCCGACGCGGCCGATCCCGAACAGGAGCAATCATGAGCACTCCCACGATTCCCGCGCTCACCGGCACCGCGACGGTGGCCCTGCCGCAGGAGCGGGCCTTCCGGTTCTTCACCGAGAACTTCGGCAGCTGGTGGCCCGCCGACTATCACATCGGACAGGCCGACATGGTCGACGCCGTCATCGAGCCATCGGTCGGGGGCCGCTGGTTCGAGCGCGGCGCGGATGGCAGCGAATGCGATTGGGGTCGCGTGCTCGCCTGGGAGCCGCCACACCGCTTCCTGGTCACCTGGCAGATCAACGGTTCCTGGCAGTTCGATCCGGATCCGGCGCACGCCAGCGAGATCGAGGTGCGCTTCGTGCCCGACGGCCCGGAACAGACCCGGGTCGAGCTCGAACACCGTCACCTCGATCGACTCGTCGACGGGCAGACCATCCACGACATGATCGCCATTCAGGGCGGCGGATGGGGCACGCTGCTGGAGCTTTTCGCCAAAACCGCTGCGGCACAGGCTTGATCGAAGGGATGGACGCGGATCAGGCGGACAGGTCACCGGTCCGGAGGAAGCGCTCCAGGCGTTGGGTGTAGGGCTCGGGATCGATGCCCTGTTCGGTGAGCCAGGCGTCGGAGTAGTACTTGTCGAGGTAGCGCTCGCCCGGGTCGCAGAGAAGGGTTACGACGCTGCCCTTTTCGCCTCGGGCGAGCATCTCGGCGATGACGTGGAAGGAGGCCCAGACGCCGGTGCCGGTGGAGGCGCCGCAGCGGCGGCCGAGGAGTCGCTGCAGGAGGTGGATGGTGGCGACGCTGGCGGCGTCGGGGACGCGCATCATGCGGTCGACGGCGTGCGGGACGAAGCTGGGTTCGACGCGCTGGCGGCCGATGCCCTCGATGCGGGAACCCTTGTCGGAGGTGATGTTTCGATCCAGGGTGCGCCAGCCTTCGAGGAAGGCGGAGTTCTCCGGGTCGGCCACGCAGATGCCGGTGGCGCGCTGGGTGTAGTGGACGTAGCGGGCCAGGGTGGCCGAGGTGCCGCCGGTGCCCGCGGTGGCGACGATCCAGCTCGGCTCGGGGAAGCGTTCCTGCTCGAGCTGGCGGAAGATCGATTCGGCGATATTGTTGTTGCCCCGCCAGTCGGTGGCGCGTTCGGCGTAGGTGAACTGGTCCATGTAGTGCCCGCCGGTCTCCTCGGCGAGCCGGGCCGCGACCTCGTACACCTCGCACGGGTCGTCGACCAGATGGCAAGTGCCGCCGTGGAATTCGATGAGTTCGACCTTGGACTTGACGGTGGAGCGCGCCATGACGGCAATGAACGGCAGGCCGATCAGCTTGGCGAAGTAGGCCTCCGACACCGCGGTCGACCCGCTGGACGCCTCGATCACCGGGCGGCCGGGCCGCAGCCAGCCGTTGCACAGCGCGTAGAGGAACAGGGAGCGCGCCAGCCGGTGCTTCAAACTGCCGGTGGGATGGGTGGATTCGTCCTTGAGGTAGAGGTCGATGCCCCATTCGGCGGGCAGCGGGATGGTCAGCAGGTGGGTGTCGGCGGAGCGGTTGCCGTCGGCCTGGACCTTGCGCACGGCCTCGCGCAGCCAGGCGCGGTATTCGGGGTCGTAGCGATTGATATCGCTCTCGTCGACGAGCGTTTGCGATCCGGTTGCCAGTGCCATGCCCCCGACGCTAGTCGAGGACCGGCTTTCGAGGGACTGACCTGGGCCGACAAATCCTAAGCGTTCGTAATAGGGGGTGAAACTCCCGATAATGGTCGGGCCCTACCCTGTGACGGCCGTCTCGACGAGCGGCACGGTCGCCTGGAGTTCGTCGATGACCGCGCGCACCGCGGGCACCTTCTCCAGTTTGGGCAGGGTGACGGCGAGAATGCGCCGCTGCATCGCGGGTTCCACCGCCACCGACCGCACCGAGCCCACGGCCGGGATACCGGCGATGGCGAGTTCGGTGGCCAGCGCGACGCCCAATCCCTCGGACACCAGGCCGACGACGGCACCGAGATTCTCGGTGGCGAACGAGATGTCCGGGTGGAATCCGGCCTCCCCGCAGACATCGATGAGGTAGCCGCGACATTGCGGGCATCCGGCAATCCACTTCTCGTGCGCCAGCTCCGACAGCTGCAGCGGACTCATCCGATAGCCGCCCGCCAGCTCGTGCCCCGGCGGCAGCAACACGCGCAGCCGGTCGGTGAACATCGGCCGCACACTCAGCTCGGACAGATCGGGACTGGCCGCGTCGCAAGAGCTTTCGGAGTCAGGCACCCCGCCGTCCGGGTAGTCGAACATGAGCGAGATCTCGCACTCCCCCGCCCGCAGCATGGCCACCGCCTCCGGCGGTTCGGCCTCCACCAGCGCGATCCGCAGCTCGGGTTCGGCGGCGCGGACACGCGCGATGGTCTTGGGCACCAGCGTCGACATCGCACTGGGAAACGCGGCCAACCGCACCGTGCCCGCCCGCAATTCGGTCAGCGCGCGGATCTCGGCCTCGGCGGCGTCGAGACTGCCGAGCACCGTGGCGGCATGGCGGCGCAGCGCCTCACCGGCCTCGGTGAGCTGGAGTTGATGCCCCGAACGCGACACCAGCGCGGTGCCGAGCTGACGCTCCATGGCCTTGATCTGCTGGCTGATCGCGGGCTGGGTATAGCCGAGATGCCGGGCCGCGGCCGAATACGAGCCGGTCCGCGCGACCGCCTGGAAAATCTTCAGCTGTCTGACCTCCAGCATGTCGACCATCCTAAACGGGCCAGTTCAGTGGCCCGGGACACCTGCTAGGTTGGATATCGATCGCGTATAGGGTTCCGCGCACCGCCGTCAGAGCGACACCATAATCAGGCGAATGCGGACTGGTCCGAGCTGCGCCTCGGTGCTTCCGCCGGAAGTGCCGACATCTAAAGGGACAAAAGCCTGGAGGACTCCCTTCCGCCTGCGCCGGTGCCGGTGCGGCCGACCGAGAGCCCGAGGCACATGCCCGTAATCGTCCTGGTGGGAACACTTTTCGCGGCCGTGCTGCACGCGAGCTGGAATGCCATCGCGCACAAGATTCCCGACAAGACCGTCGCCTTCACCCTGGTGAATCTCGGCAGCATGATCGGCGGCATCCCGCTGGTCTGCCTGGCACCGATTCCGGATCCGCGCAGCTGGATCTTCCTCGGCGCATCCGCCGCCCTGCACCTGGCCTACAACGGTTTGCTGATGGCGTCCTATCGGCTCGGCGACCTGAGTCAGACCTACCCGCTGGCTCGCGGCACCTCGCCGCTGGTGGTCACCCTCGCGGCGGCCGTGTTCCTGGGCGAATTGCCCAGCGCCGGGCAGATTTCTGGCGTTCTCCTGATCTCGACCGGCCTGGCCTGCCTGGTCGGCTGGGGCTACCGCGCCCACCCGGCCCGCCCCACCGCGATCTACGCCGCCCTCGCCACCGGCCTGATGATCGCCTCCTACACCACCGTCGACGGTGTCGGAGTTCGCCTGTCCCACAGCACACTCGGTTACATCGGCTGGCTCATGCTCCTCGGCGAATTCGGCGTCCCCCTCGCCGCCCTGACCCAACGCCGCCGCGCCCTACTGACCGACCTGCGCCCGTTCTGGCTCCTCGGCCTCACCGGCGGCCTGTGCAGCGTGCTCGCCTACGGCATCATCCTGTGGGCCCAGACCCGAGCCGACCTCGCCGACGTCGCCGCACTGCGCGAGTCGAGCATCATCGTGGGCGCACTGA
The DNA here is from genome assembly GCF_035818795.1 of Nocardia sp. CDC160. Lineage (NCBI taxonomy): Bacteria > Bacillati > Actinomycetota > Actinomycetes > Mycobacteriales > Nocardiaceae > Nocardia > Nocardia sp. CDC160. The sequence goes on from NZ_JAYKYT010000004.1 coordinate 794,544, forward strand.
TCGGAACCCTGTGGTTCAAGGAAAGTTTCGGCGCACCCCGCATAGTCGCCACCTGCGCCGTGACCGCCGGAATCGCGCTGATGTACCTGGCCTGAGCCCATGGGTTTCGAGGTTGACTACGCCGCCGCGTCGCTGAACACACCGTCGGTCAATACGGGAACCACTGCGCTGCCGTCGATTTCGATCGCGATGGCGACGTCTTCGCCGAATCCGATGGCCGTCAGTTCCCGACCGGAAGCGCAGTCGGTGATCAAGCCGGGCACATCGGCAATGCCGGTGTAGGCGTTGCGCGCGATCATGGCCTCCGACGACAGCGCCCCGACACCGTGGTCGGCGAGCACCGCGATGACGGCTCCCGCGCCCACCAGGTCTTCGATCGCGGGCCGCAGCACATCCTGCCCGGGCCAGTGCTCACCCGCGGCGATGACACCGACCGGCCGGTCCGAGGTCCCCCACCCGTGCTTCGCAATCCATGCCCCGACCGCCGAGGCGTTCCTCAAACACGCCGCGATCACCGGAACACCATCGACCGCAGCCGAAATGGCCGACCCGTTCGGTGAGGGCAGGACCAGCCGCTCCGGCACGGGCGCACGCCGCAGCGCCGCCGGGGACAGTGACCACGGCTGTTCGGCGGTCATCGCACTGCGCCCGACCGCCAGTCGGGCATCGTGTGCGGCCGCGAAGTCCGCGGCCGTCCGGTCACGCGCCGGGTAGGGATACACGCACGTCCCGGCGTCCATCGCAACCGACACCGAGGTGGTGAACGACAGCACGTCGACGACCACGATCGCGGCGCACCCCGGCCCGAGCGCTCGCGCCCCCGTGATCCCCCACTCGAACCGCACCCCGGCCCCGTCCTGCCTCGACCACGCGGGCAACTCCACGACCCCGATCCCCCTCTCCGCGAATTCCCTTCGCGGCCCTCACTCCCACAACGAGCCCACCACCCTACCGCCCGCGGCCCCGGGGGCCGAGTTGGTCGCGGAATTGGCCGGGGGTGAGGCCGGTTTCCTCGCGGAAGGCTCGGTAGAAGTGGCGGTCGGTGGAGAAGCCGGAGGCGGCGGCCACCGCGGCCAGAGAGCGGGAGGGGTCGGCCCGGATGAGGCGGCGGGCGTGGGCGATGCGGGTGCGGCGGACGATGGCCCCCGGTTCGCCGAAGCCCTCGCAGACTCGGTAGAGGGTGCGGCGGGAGATCAGGCAGGCGTGGGCGATTTCGTCGACCGTCAGATCCGGGTTGGTGAAGTTCTTGCGGATGTAGGCCAACACCTGCTGGCGGGTGTAGAGCGAATCCGAGGGTGCGGGTGAGGTTTCGCCCGTCGCCAGCAGCAGCGCCGAGGCCATCATGCCCGCGGCGTCGGTGCCGAAGACCGAGACCGCCTGGCTGATGTCGTCGGGCGGGAGTTCGGCCAGGCCGCGGAAGAAACTCGTGACCACGCCGAGCGCCCCGACCGCGGGAACGGCGGTGGCCGTGGGCAGTTGCTCACGCGTGAGGCCGGAATGTTCCATCACCAGTTGGAGCGGCGCGCGGACCAGCGTCGACAGGCAATTGTCGGTGGTCCGGCTCTCCAGTGGTAGGCCACTGTCGAAGAACGAGATGGTGCCGGGCTTGCATTCGGCCACCTGCCCGCCCTGCTCGGTCCAATTCGTCCCCTCCAGGACGATATTCACCAGGATGAACTCACCGGTGGACTGTGCCACCATCCTTTTCGTCCGCAATGCCCGTTGCGCACTGGCCTGCATGCGCGAGACGGCGAATCCGTCGAATTGGGTCGTGGTGATTTGTCCATGCCAGTGACCTTGGCGCAATGGTTCGATCACCGTCGGGGCGACCGCATCCGACATCAAGGCTTCCCACTGCTCGAACGCCTGACGTGGCGAAAGGGTCGAGGACGATGAGATCTCGACAGCGCCGAAAACGGCTTGCTCCACGCCGGTAATCTTCCCACCACATATCGCTCAGCAACCACGTTTCGAACGAGTTCCGTATTCGGTTGTCGGTGAAGGCCACGGCGATGACCTCACGGAACGGGCGAACCGCTCATCAAGAGTGCTGTCAATGTATACAGACGCTCGATTCGGAGCGGCGAACCGAGATCTTTGTAGTGCCACAATGGGGTTCGCACAGAATCGGTTACTGCGCTGTCGAAGGAATCGACAAGAAAAATGTGAGCACGCCGTAACGCGGTGGCCACGAAGCGCTCGATCATGGGATTTGTACATGTGCCCAGCGCGTGGACCGCGCAGGCGGTCTCCTCGGTCGTCGAATGCCACACACCCCACGAACCGTTCGGTCGCTGAGTCGCGAGCAGCCAGGCGACGGCGCGCGAAACCGCCAGCAGCGCATCGGCGGAGAACTCGGCCTCGATCGCGCGGGCCAGGGCCATGGCCGCGGCGGCGGTGGGCAGGTACGGGGAGGCGACCGACCTGTCGCTCCAATGACCGTCCGGGTGTTGGGTTTCGACGAGCGTGCGCAGCGCCGCCGTTTCGCGGTCGCGAACCGGGCCGGTGCGGCGTGGGGAAATCGTGGTCAGCGCCTCGAGCAGGTGCGCGGTCGCCATGGGTGCCGTGGTCGCGGGAAAGGCCATCAGGCAGCCGGGATTCACGCCGTCGTCCCACGAGTTCAGGACGAACACCGCGAGCGCGGTGGAGTTCGCGTCCGGCGGCAGACCCGATGCGAAGGCCATGCCGTCCGCGCCGAGCGCGGCGCGCAACGCAGCGCTCAGCGACGCGGTGAACCCGGGCGGCAGCGGGAAGCCCAGCCGCACGAAAAGCGCCGCCGCCATGGCCCGTTCGAAGTTCGTAGCGGGGGCGAGGGCGGGCCACAGTCCTTGGTGGCGCACGCCCTCGCGGCGCAGATAGCGTTCGACACCGCGTATTTCGGATCCGCGCCAGCGGACCGCGCTGGCGGTCAAGGCCGGTGAGCATGCCACCGCTCCGCCGCTCAGCGAATCTTCGGCACGCCAACCGCGGGGTGCCGTCGGGAGCAACTCCAGCGGGTACTCGCGCCACGCATCGCGATCACCCTCGCCCGCTCGCGCCCGCATTCCCGCGCAGCGATCGGCATTGGCCCGCTGCGTCATTCGGGCCCGGTCCAGTGCAATCGCGTACCGACCGCCCTCGAATAGGGGCCGTCCGGCAACCCGCTCCAGCAGAACAGGAACCGTGCAGTCGATCGACTCCAGACTGGGCAGTCGGTCCGGCGCAAGCACTTCCGGATCGGCGAACAGGAACTCACACCCGCCCCGCACCGCGTCCCGCACCCACCCCCGATCGATCGGAGCGTCCGACGGCAGCGCCGACAACGCGGACACCACCGCCAGCGTCGGCACCGTCCGATACCCGGTCGGCGCATGCGGACTCCCCCAGCTGCCATCCCCATTCCGCATGCGCGCCAACGCATTCAGCCCCAGTCGCGCCAGCGAATCGGGCAGTAGCCGTGGTGTTTGCTGAAGCCTTTCCACCACCACCGCGGTGGCATACGGCGACCCGGTGATCATGCCGTCGGCGTCCTCGTCGACCAGCCTGATCAACTGCCACAACGACATCAGAGCGCGCTTGCGGATCGCGCCGATGGATTCCTCGTTCACGGATGCTCGCACGGGGTTGCGGACGGGGACGGGAACTCCTTCACGATACCCCCGCGACCATCGCGAACCCGTCTCCACGGAAAGCCAAAACGATTGCAGCCCTGCAGATCTTGCGAATCCACCGATATTCGCCCGAAATGTCGGTTATGCTGGCGACGGAGGGATCCCGCCTCCGGCCGAGTGAACCCGAGTGTGTCCTATGAACGAACACGAATTGCGGCACCTGGAGATCCCACTTCCGTTCCCGCCGCAAAAACATTCCATGAGCGATCGAGCACAGGAAAGAGTTCAGATCTGGGCGATGCGTTTCGGATTACTGGCCGACGAGGACGCGGCACGGCGATTCGATTCGCTCGGATACGCTCGCTTCTCCGCCTATTGGTGCCCCACCGCGTCTTTCGCCGACATGCTGCTCGTCGCCGAATGGATCACCGTATTCTTCATCTTCGACGATCTGCAAAATCTGGCCATCACCACCGGCCGCCTCGACGATTACGACCGACTGCGCCACGCGGCACTGCGGGTGGTGCACGAGCGCGGGGTGACCGGTCCGGTACCACCCGTCATCGCAGCTCTGTCCAATCTGTGCACCCGAACCTTCCCGCGCAATTCCGAAGTGTGGCAACGCAGATTCGCCTTGAACCTGGAATTGTGGCTCATCGGACATGCCCGGGAGAACGCCTTCCGGCAAGCGCTCCGGTCCCCCAGTCCGGAGGAATACCCGCGGCTGCGTCGCGACGCGTGCACGGTATTGCCGACGGTCGATCTGGCCGAAATCATCGAGCACACCGAACTTCCCGACGCCCTCTATTACGGGCCCGCCTATCAGGAGATCATCGCCACCACCGCCGATATTATGTGCTGGACCAACGACTTACACTCGTTGGCCATCGAAACCGACGCCGAGGACACCATCAATATGGTGACCACACTGCGCGATCATCGCGGTATGGATCTGCCTCGATCCGTCGTGGAAATCCGGCGTCTCATCGATACCCGGGTGACCGATTGCCAGCGCGCCGCGCAATCCATTACCGCCGAAATGGATGCCCTGCGCCTGCCCCCGAGAATTCGCAACGGAGTCCGTCGCTGCATTCGCGATTGCCAATCCGCGATGGCCGGAATGGAACTCTGGGACCGCACCGACACCGTCCGCTTCACCCCGAACGACGAGCTGCGCGAACCCCGGACCATCGACTACGGCAACGGATTTCTCGATCGTGTCTGAGACCAGCGCGGCCCGATCCGCGGATTCGCGGAAGGTGTAGCCGACCCGTCGTCAGATCAGGGCTCTGTGACGCTTCAGACGACGCCGGACGTTCGCCATCATCGAGCGGGTGCCCGCGGTGCGCAGGAACCTGGGGATGAAGCGATTGACGAAGCCTACGAACAGAAAGAGGTGTTCGAAGCGGCGCTGGTCGGCCGCGGTCCAGGTCAGGCCCATCTGGTCGCGGAAGTAGGGCGGCAGGTAGCCGACGGTGAGGAAGCGCAGCAGTCCGCCGAAGAGGACCCGCAGGTACCAGTGGATCATGCGCAGGTGCAGCAGGTCGTCGATGAAGGCGCGGATCTTCTCGTCCACGGCGATCTGCTCGCAGGCCACGACCCAGTATTCGTCGAATTCGGCCCGGGTCTTGGGCCACATCTCCTCGGTGACCTGCAGGGTGGTGCCCAGCGGCGCGGCGGTCGCGTAGAACGCCTCGGCCTGTTCGGGACTCATCCTGCCGTTGAGCAGCTGGTAGGAGTCCTCGAAACCGATGTAGAGGCAGGCCGCGACCCACAGCTGCAGGTTGCGGTCGAAGGCGTTGTACTTCACCGGGGCACCGGGTTCGGACTTCACCTGTCGGTGCGCCACATTCACCGCCTCCCGGAACGCGACCTTCTCCTCGGGCGTACCGAGAATCGCCACCGCGAGGTAGGAAGCCGTGGTGCGCAACCGCTTCCACGGATGCACCATGAGCGCGCCCGACTCGACCTTGCTGTCGGCGACACCGTGCCCGACGCCGGGCCGCGCCATCTGCATGGCCACATTCGCCGCGGCCCCGGAGAACTGCCAGAAGTCCAGCGCGTCCTCGAGTTTCGGCGGCCGCTTACTGTCGGGCCGGTGCACGCCGGGGATGTGGATGCGAGTCTGTTCGAGGGTGAGGGACGCGCCGGACGGCTGCGCTGCCGCGATTGTCATGGGTACCACTCCCGGGCCGATCTGACGATGAACAGATAGTAACTTAGCGCCGTTCCACGGCGGCAGATACTTGCAGTCATCAGCGATTCTGCACCACAGAGCTGCGCAAAGAAAGATCTCCCAAATCACTACCTACTCGAAGAATGCTGAGTAACATACTGCGCTGCGGCGGCTCGTGCACAGGGGCACGGGCAGGGACCGGAAGGACGCGCGGCGGCATGCTCAGACGCTTGGATCGCATACTCAGCTACGAGATGAAGGTGTCGGAATTTCTCGGCACGCTCATCATTCTCGGCATCCCCTACGGGCTGGTCGGGGTGGTGTGGACGCTCACGCACACCTCGCATCTGAAGCAGATGCACGGCCTCGATGTGATCATCTCGTTCCTGGGATCCATCGTGTGCTGGCCGGTGCTCACCTTCTCGAACGTGTGCATGACCTAGATGATGGCCCTGGTCTGGCTCATCGACATCCTGGTGATCGGGATCAAGATTCTCGGTGGGCGTATGAAAGTCAATCCCGTTCTGCGCGTGGGGCTCTGGGTTGCCGTGCTGTGCACGGTGGCGGCGGGGATCGCGGTGGTCGGGTTCGGCCTGGTGCTGTTGCAGAGCTACCTCGAGGGCACGGCCTGATGACGACACTCGAAAAGCACTCGGCCCCCGCCGAACCGACCGAGCTCGAACGCATCGCCAGCAGCGTTCGCGGACTTTGGCAGCGGCATCCGCAACGGTCGCTGGAAACCCTTGGGCGACAGGTCGATCTGGGCCGAGACGCGCTGCGGCAACTGGTCGTTTCGATCCTGCGACGCCGCTTCCCGTACCGGGAGTTCATCAAACAGTGCGCCTTCATGACGAGCGTATCGGCCGCGCCGACCGTGCTGGTGGCCATACCGATCGCCGTCGTGGTGTCGATCCAGGTGGGCGCGCTGGTCAATCAGGTCGGCGCGACCACGTTCATCGGCGCGGTCGCCGGGTTGGGCATCATCCGCCAGGGCGCGCCGCTGGTGACCTCGCTCATGATCGCGGGCGCGGTCGGGTCGGCCATTACCGCCGATCTCGGCTCCCGGACCATTCGGGAGGAGATCGACGCCATGATGGTCATGGGCGTGGATCCGGTACGCCGACTGGTCGCGCCCCGGCTCGCGGCGGCTGTGCTGGTGAGCATGCTGCTGTGCGGATTCATCGTCTTCGTCGGCTTCGCGACGGCCTACATGTTCAATGTCTATGCCCAGCAGGGGACGCCGGGTTCGTTCATCGGGTCGTTCGCGTCCTTCGCGGTGGCCAATGATCTGGTGATCGCGGTGCTCAAGGCCGCCATCTTCGGGCTGCTGACCGCGGTCATCGCCTGCGATATCGGCCTGCACGCGCACGGCGGGCCGGGCGGGGTGGCCAATGCGGTGAACTCGGCGGTGGTGAGTTCGGCGCTCATGCTCTTCGCCACCAATATCGTGCTCACCCAGCTCTACAACACGCTGCTGCCGACGAAGGTGGTGTGAGGATGAGCAGTAGCTACACTCCCCCGGCGCTCAAACCCGTGCGGATGGCCGCGAATGTGGTGTCGATTCCGGTCGAGGCCAATCAGCGCCTCGGGCATCAGGTCATCACGTTCTTCCAAGTGCTCATCGCGATTCCGTTCGTGCTGAAGCACTATCGACAGGAAGTGCTGCGGCTGACCGCCGATGTCGGCTGGGGCAATGGCTCACTCGTGGTGGGCGGCGGCACCATCGGCGTGGTCGTGGCGCTGTGCGGGTTCGGCGGGATCACCGTGGGCATGGAGTCGTTCACGGCGCTGAACCTGCTCACCATGTCGCCGCTGACCGGTGCCATTTCCGGCTTCGCCACCACGCGCGAGCTCGCGCCCATCATCGCCACCCTGGCCTTCGCCATTCAGGCCGGGTGCCGGTTCACCGCGCAACTGGGTTCCATGCGCATCTCCGAGGAGATCGACGCGCTGGAATCCCTTGCCATTCGGCCACTTCCGTATCTGATCGGCACCCGCATGATCGCGGCCACGCTGACCATCATTCCGCTCTACAGCGTGGGATTGGCGACGGCGTATCTGGCCACCAAGCTGTCGGTGCTGTTCCTGGGCGGGACCACCGCGGGCACCTACGACCACTACTTCTTCCAGTTCCTGCTGGGCCCGGACGTGTTCTGGTCGCTGCTCAAGGTCGTCCTCTTCGTCATGATCTCGACATTCATCCAGTGCTACTACGGCTACGTCGCCACCGGCGGGCCCGAAGGCGTCGGGGTGGCGGCCGGGCGGGCCATCAAGATGGTCATTGTCGTCATGGTCTTCGTCAATCTGTTTCTGACCCTTGCGATCTGGGGCATCGACCCCGGCTTCCGCATTTCGGGATAGGTGTTTCGATGATTCTCGATCCCAGCGGACGGGGCCCGACGGCCCGGCAGCTCACGCTGGCCGGACTCGCCCTGATCGCCACGGTGGCGCTGCTGCTGTATCTGCTGGCGCTGCGCTACAACGGCCGCTTCGAGGAGAAGGTGCCGGTTGTCGCGGAGCTCACCAGCACCGGCGACGGGCTGCCCGCGCACGCGGACGTGAAGTTCCGCGGCATGGTCGTGGGCCGCGTCGAGGATGTGACGGTGGTGGCCAAAGGAGAGCGACAGCGGGCCGCGCTCGCCCTGAAACCCCAAGTGGCGGGCACGATTCCGGCGACGGTCGCCGCACGGGTGATTCCGAACAACATCTTCGGGGTCACGGCGATCGAACTGGTGGACACCAGGCCGACCCGGGACACATTGCGGGCGGGTGCGACCATTCCCGAGGACACCAGTTCGGCGACGGTGCAGCTGCAGACGACGCTCAATGTGCTGCGCACCGTGCTCAACACCATACAGCCGGAGAAGTTGGGGCGGGTGCTGTCGACCTTGTCGGCGGCACTGGATCCGGGCTCGCGGGTGCCGGGGTCGACGGTGGAGCGGCTCGATCACTGGATCACCGAGGTGCGGAGCATCGACGGCATCGGGGATCTGCTGGGCAACCTCGGACGCGCGGCCTCCGCACTGAGTACGTCGGCCCCGGATCTGGTTGGCACACTGACGAAGTCGGTGACCACCGCGCGGACGTTGACCGAACAGCGGGCCGCCCTGATGGATCTGCTGATCAGCGGCGGCACGGCCGTCGACACGGTGAACGGCCTCTTCGCCCGCAATCCCGATTCCGGCAAATTCCTGGTCTCGGGCCTGAACCAGCTCTTCGGCAGCCTGGCCCAGGACCCGCAGGCCATCCCCTACGCCATCGCCAATCTCAATACGGCGCTGCAGCGGTTGCAGACCACGTTCACCTACGGACCCAAGAAGCAAATGGTGTGGAAGATGGATGTCTCCTTCACCCCGTTCCAGCAGTACACCGCCAAGGACTGCCCGCACTACGGAGATCTGGCCGGACCGCGCTGCGGCGGCGGGACAGTGCCGGAAGCCGCTCCGGCACAGGAGTTTCCGCAGCAATTGACGCCACAGCGTCTCGATGCGGCAGGACCGGCTCCGACCATTCCCGGGATTCCGGCCCTACCCGCGATTCCCGGGCTCACCGCGCCCGCGGCGGCTCCCGCCGCCGAAGTGGAAGGTGGCGGACTGCGCGGTGTCGACGCCATCGCGGCACTGGTCGGGCGTACGCCGACGGCCGCCGAGATCCTGCTGCTCACCCCGGTGTTGGCCGGTGGCTCCCTGGTCCCCGCCGAGGCCGGGGGTGCCGCGTGAAGTCGGGGAAAGCCTTGGCGGGCTTCAGTCTTTTCGCCGTGGTGGCGATCGTGTTGACCTACACGATCTGGTCCACACTCCAGCGGGCGGTGCCCGGTGGGACACACAGCTATTCGGCGGTGTTCTCCGATGTGCTCGGGCTGCGGGTCGGGGATGACATTCGGATGGCCGGGGTGCGGGTCGGGCGGGTGGACAAGATCTCGTTCGGTGACGAGTACCGGGCGCGGGTGGACTTCCGGATCCAGGACGATCAGCATCCGACCACGACGACCAAGGCGCTGGTGCGGTACCAGAACCTCATCGGACAGCGGTATATCGCGCTCATGCCCGGTAAGGACGCCGGGCAGCCGCTCGCGGCCGGGGATCAGATTCCGCTCGAGCGGACCGAACCGTCGTTCGACGTGTCCTCGCTGCTGTCGGGCTTCGAACCATTGTTCAGTGTGCTGCAACCGGATCAGGTGAACTCCCTGTCGGAGACGCTGATTCAGGCCCTGCAGGGCAATGGCGTGTCGCTCAGCGCGCTGGTGACCCAGACCGCGCAGCTGGCCGGGACCTTCGGGCAGCGGGACGAGATTCTCGGGCAGGTGGTGAGCAATCTCAGCGGCGTCATCTCGGGGCTGGCCCATCGCAGCAATGAGTTGGAGACACTGATCACGCAGGCCCGGGCGCTCACCGAGGCGCTGTACACCCAGGGCTCGACCTTGAAGTCCTCGGTGGAACGGGTTGCGACGGCGACGGATTCGCTGGTGAACATTATCGCCGCGGTCAAGCCCGGTGCCGCCCGCGCGCAGACCGATGCCTCCGCCGGTGTCGCGCTGCTCCTGCTCAATGGCGCGTCGCTGGACAAGGCCGCCGTCGAGCTGCCCGACGTGCTCAATGGCGTCGCGCGGTTCAGCGGCTATGGCGCGTACGGCAATGCCTACCTGTGCAGCCTCGACGTCTCGCTGTGGGGCGTGCTGCTTCCGCCGGGTCTGTTCAATCAGATTGGCGGCCAATCTCATTCGGAGGTGTGCCGATGAAGCGGCTGCGCTGGCCCGGATTCCTCGCCAACCGGTACCTGCGGCTCGGGCTGTTCGCCGCCGGGTTCGTGGTGCTGCTGCTGGTCGGATCGACCGTGCTGAAGCAGGCGCAGGTGGGCGACAAGACGATTCACGCCGAGTTCGCCCAGGCGGCCGGGCTGCGGCCGGGTGCGACCGTGGATGTGTCGGGCATCGAGGTCGGGCAGGTGAGCGCGGTCAAGCTGGACAACGGCAAGGTGCTCGTGGACATGCGAGTGCATCGGGATGTCAAGCTCGGTGATGACGCGCGGGCGGCCATCAAGATGTCGACCATTCTGGGTCGGCTGCACGTCGATCTCACGCCGGGGCGCGGTAGATCGCTGGCCGGGGATCGGATCAAGCTCGATCACACCGAGGTGCCCTACAACCTGGGCAAGGTCATTCAGGATCCGCAGTACAAGAACTCCTTCGAGCGCATCGAGAAGCTGGATCCGCAGAAGCTGCGGCAGGCCCTGGATCTGGTCGATCAGCAGATGGGCACCTCGCCCGAGCTGACCGTGCAGGCCCTCGACAGCGTGGGTGCGCTGGCCAAGGTGATCAATGATCGCCGCGACGAGGTGGACACGCTGTTGAAGAGCATGGACACCGTCTCGCAGCTGGCCTCGGATAATCAGAACAGTGTGCTGCTGTTGTTGACTCGCGGTGAGGCCATCGGCAATGCGGTGCAGCAGCGGCAGACGCTGTTGAAGCAGCTCCTCGACAATGTGGCCGCCCTGTCGAGCCTGCTGCAGCAGATGGGCCTGGAGAACAACAACCAGCTCGGGCCGCTCATCACCGATCTGAACACCATGTCCGAGGGGCTGGAGAAGAACAAGGGCAATCTCGACCGGCTGTATCAGATCATGCCGGTGACCTTGCGGCAGTTCAACAATGTGCTCGGCGACGGGCCGTACGGAAATGTGTACGCGCCGTGGCTGTTTCCGGACAACTGGCTGTGTTTCGCGCAGGCCGTGCGGGGGTGCAGGTGATGACATTTCGCAGACTGTGCAAGTTCGCCGCACTGTGCGGCGCGTTGCTGCTCACCTCGGCGTGCGCGCTGCTACCTGACTCGCTCACCTCGCTACCGAGGGAATACCTGGGGGCGCGGATGAAGGTGACCGCGGATTTCGAGAATGTCGCGGGGCTGTATGCAGGCAATGACGTTGCGGTGCTGGGTGTTCCGATCGGAACGGTCGAAACCGTCACCCCCAAGGGCAGTTACGTGCAGGTCACCATGTCGCTGGACAAGAGTGTGAAGATTCCGGCCGATGCCATTGCGGCGCTGGTGAATCCACAGTTGATCACGAATCGTCACGTGGAGTTGGCTCCGGCCTATGCGGGTGATGGTCCGACGCTGGCCGACGGGGCCTATATTCCGTTGCAGCGCACCAGGGTTCCCGTCGAGCTGGATCGCATTCTGGCCACCTTCTCCCAGTTGGGCGATGCGCTCAAGGGCGACAATCAGAGCGGACCCATGGCCAGCCGCGTGCTGTTCCCGCTGCTCAACGGCAATGGCGACAAGCTGCGCGAGACACTCGACGCGCTGTCCTCCGCTTTCGAGGTGACCTTCGCCAACAAGGATCAGATCTCCAACACCATTATCAAACTCAATGACATCACCCAGGTCATCGCCTCGAACGATCAGACCGTGCGCGACTTCAGCGGGCGGCTCACCGAGCTGGTGAACCTCATGGGTCAGCAGGCCCCGGGCATCGAGGCCGTCCTGCAACAGCTCGACGACTTCGTCACCAATACCGCGACACTGGTCGGACAGAACCGGGATCAGCTCGCCGGGGCGCTCACCCGCTTCGTCGGGATCACCGATCAGATGCGCGCCAATGCCCGCGGCCTCACCGAGATCGTGGACGTCGGGCCGCTCATGTTCCAGAACCTGGCCAATGCCACCAGCACGGAACGCCAAACCCTGCGCCTGCACGGGCTGCTGGACAAGTCACTGCTCGACGGCGAGATCCTGTCGACCTTCTGCGAACGCATTCAGATGCGTCTGGACGGCTGCCGCACCGGCAAGGTGCAGGACTTCGGGCCCGATTTCGGCATCACCGCCGCACTCCTGGGGATCGCGAACCTGAAATGAGACTACGCACAACGGCTTCGGTCGGAATCATGACCGCCACCGCCCTGCTCGCCGCCACCTCGTGCGCGGTCACCGTGGACACCCTGCCCATGCCCAAACCCGGGCTGGGCGCGCAGGGGTACACCGTGCACGCGGCGTTCGCGGACGCGTTGAATCTGCCCGACCACGCCCACGTCAAGATCGGCGGAACCGATATCGGGGTCGTCACCAGGATCAAGACGACGAATTTTCTCGCCGATGTGCAGATGCTGATCCGTCAGGACATTCGGCTGCCCAAAGGCACGACCGTGGAACTGCGGCAGGCCACTCCGCTGGGCGACATGTTCGTGGCCATGACCCTGCCCTCGGCGCAAGAGGCCGGGGAGCCGCTGCGGGACGGGGACACCATCGGGGTCGATCACACCGCGGCGGGGGCGTCGGTGGAGCAGCTCATGATGTCGATCTCGTTGCTGCTCAACGGGGGTGGGATCAATCAAGCCGCGAAGATCACCGGGCAGTTGGACTCCATGTTCGCCGGACGCGCGCCCGAGCTGTCGCATCTGATCACGGAGATGACCGCGGCCATTGCCGCGCTCAACGCCCGCACCGGCGATATCGATCAGGTGCTCGGCGGGATGAACTCGCTCTCGGGCGAATTGGCGCGACGCAAGGCACAGCTCGGGCAGGCGGCCGACACGTTTCCCGCGCTCATCGCGCTGCTGACCGAGAACAATCAGCAGATCGTGGATCTGCTCGCCAAGGTGGCGACGACCACCGACGCGCTCGGCGACTTCGCCACGACCACCGGTGACGATTTCGTGGGGTTGTTCAACAGCATTCAGGCGCTCATGTCCGGATTCGCCCAGAGTGATCAGCTGACACCCGCGTTGGACGGGCTGCATCAGATTTACCCCTCGCTCATGGCCAGCCTGCGCGGTCCGGCGCTGGCCGTGGCGGCGACGGTGTCCTATCTGGATATCGGCGCGCTCACCGATCCCAGCGGTAGTCGCTGGCCGGAGGTCGGGGATGTCGGGCAGTTCATCGGCAGTCTGGCGCAGGTGCTGGCGAAGGTGTTCGGGCGGGTCACCAGTCCGCCTCGGCAGCCGGACGCGCAGCCCGAACTGCCGCAGAGCCAGCCCGAGCCACCGCAGGGAGGGGATCGATGAATCCGCCGCTGTGGCAGTGGGTGGTGCGGCATCGCATCGCCATCGCCAATTTCGGGTTGATCGCCGTGCTGGTGCTCGGGTCGGGGTATATCGGCGGGTATGTGTTGCGGTTCAATCCGATTCCGCACACGTATTCGGTGACGGTCGAATTGGCGTCCTCGGCCGGGCTGTCGCCGGGCAATGACGTCACCTTCCGGGGTAGCCGGGTCGGGAAGGTCACCGATGTGCACGTCGCCGGGGACGGTGTCGCCGCCGTCGCCCAGATCGAGGACAGCGCACGGATTCCGATCGGTGGGACCGTGGCGGTGGGGCGGCTCTCGGCGGCCGGGGAGCAGTACCTCGACTTTCGGCCCGACTCCGACACCGGGCCGTATCTGCGCGACGGCGCGGTGGTGGAGCGGGCGCGCACCAGCACTCCGGTGCAGATCCAGGCGGTGTTCACCAATCTCAGCGATCTCATCGGCGGCATGAATCCCGAGCGGATCGATGTCATCGTCGACGAGCTCGACAAGGCGCTGGCCGGTGGGCCGGATCGGCTGCGCAATATGGTGTCCGGGATCAGCCGCGCCATGTCCGGGCTCGACGGTCTGCTGCCGCAGACCCGACAGTTGATCGAGAACCTCGAGGTCATCGCCGATACCACGCAACACGCCCAACCCGATCTGGGGACGCTGACCAGGGCGGGCAGCGTGCTGTTCGACCAATTCGCCGCCGCCGATCAGGAATTGCGCAAACTGCTGCAACAGGGGCCGGGTCAGTTGGCGACGCTCAACGGCTTCATCTCCGAAACCCAGGACCCGGTCACCAATCTGGTGACGAATTTCGTAGCGGTCACCAAGGCCGCCAAGCTCCGCGCTCCCGCCATTGCCGCGCTGTTCCCCGCCCTACGCGCGGGCTCCGAGGCGCTCGGCGTCCCCGCCCACGACGGTGCCTACAACACCCTCGTCGACCCTTGGCCCCGCCCCAGCTGCGACTACGAGACGATCCCGGTCGTCCCCACCGACATCCAAGCCGATACCCGAGTCCGGCTCTACAACTACTGCGTCACCTCGAATCCGGCCCTGCAGATCCGCGGCTCCGCCAACGCTCCGCGGCCTGCCGTCCCCGACAACGGCGCGACCGCACCGCCCGGTGTCGGCGGCAACGAGCTCTCTCAGCCCATCCCCCGATAGGAAACCTCATGAGCGACACCACAATCGACCCGGCTTCGACCGAAGCACTCGAAGCCACTTCCGAGACCACGGCCGAATCATCGGCCGATACCGAGTCGAACTCTATTGAGCGCCCGCGGAAGTCGCTGTCCGCTCGCTTGCGGCCGCTTCGGCTGGGTAAGCGCGGTCGGATCATAGGGGGCGCGGCGGTTGTGGTGGTGTTGGCCGCATCGATCGGCTCGAGCATTGTTCTCTACCGCCACAATGCACACAGCGACGATCTGTTGGCGGCCCAATCGGAGGCTCAGGCCGCGGCGTGCAAGTACGCGCCGGTGCTCGCCACCTATGACGCCAAGAATCTCGACCCGTATTTCACCGCGGTCCTCGATGGCGCGACCGGCGACTGGCGCAAGCAATTCGATTCGACCAGCAAGGATTTGCGAGATGTGCTGACCCAGGGACAGGTGGTGTCGAAGGCCACGGATGTGCAGTGCGCGGTGCGGAACGTGGACCGTGACTCCGCCGAGGCCATTGTGGTGATCGGGCAAACGATCACCAGCCTCGGCACCCAGGGCAAGCCCGCGCCGGGTCAGCTGTCCATGGTCATGCGCCTGGAACGGTCCGGCGACCGCTGGTTGGTGAACAAGGTGAATTCTCCACTGGCACAACAGCCTCAGCAGTGAGCCACCTCGGCACGCCCGACGCCGATCCGGGTGCGCGGGCCGTGCGTCGACGCCCGAAGAACCGGCGGACACAGATCGCCGCCGTGTCGGCGGCCGAATTCGCGGCACTGGGCTATCACCGAGTGAGTATGGAGGACATTGCGACTCGCCTCGGCATCACCTCGACCGCGCTGTACCGGCATTTCCCCAGCAAGTACGCGCTGTTCGCCGGTGAACTGCTGCGGCTCGGTGAGGTGACGGTCGCGGCGGTCGGTCTGCCCGAGGTGGCCGCGGGCTGGCCCGCACGCCGTCGGCTCGGATACGCCATCGACCGGATCATCGCCCAGACCATCGCCAATCGCGCCACCGTCGGCCTGGCCCGCTGGGAGCACCGCTACCTCGAGGAACCCGACAAGCGCACGGTGGACCAGCATTTCGCCACCGCCCTCACCGAGCTGAGCGCCCTGATCGGCGCGGTCCGGCCGTCGCTCTCGGCGCACCAGCGCCGGATACTCGCCGTCGGCATCTTCAGCACGGCCAGCTCCCTCGGCGACCACCGCATCACCCTCGCCACGAAACCTCTTTCCGCCCTACTGAATTCAGCCTGCTGGTCCCTCATCGAAACCGATCTCCCCACACCGACAGAACCGCCGCCCGGCCCCCGCGCGATCGAGATCCCACCTACCCTCAAACACGAACTCCTCCTGCACGAGGCGATCCGCCTCTTCCACGAGCACGGCTACCCGAACGTCACCGTCGAAGACATCGCCGCCGCCGCGAACCTCCCCTCGCCCTCCGCCGTCTACCGCTACTACCGCGGCAAGGCGGACCTCCTCACCACCGCCTTCCGCCGCACCGCCAATCACATGTCCGCCGTCATAGCCCCCACCCTCGCCGAATCCCCCACCCCCACAGCGGCACTCACCAAACTGATCGACATGTACGTGGCAGGTGCCCACGAAGACCGCGCCCTGATCCACGTCTATTTCGCCGAATTCGCTCGCCTCCCCGACAGCGCCCGCACCCCGCTCCGCCTGATCCAGCGCCAAATAGTCACCGAATGGTCCACCCTCCTCGCCGCCATCCGCCCCACCCTCACCCCCGCCGAATCCCAGATCCTCATCCACGCGGCCCTGACCCTCCCGGTCGACTACGACCGAGCCCTCACCCCCACCACCCCTTTCCCCCGCCAGCACCTAACCCACCTGATGAAATCCCTCCTCATGATCCCCACCCACCCCTGACGACCGATGCTTCGATCATGGTTGGTGGGTGGGGCGGGTGGGCCGCCCCGGCACCGGCGGGGTTAGTGCTCGCCGTCGCACCACTGGTCGGTGGGGACGATGGCCTTGACTTCGGCGATGTGTTCGCCGCAACCGGCCCAGGTCGTCTTGCCGCAGGTCTCACAGGGGACGGGCTGACACATGGGGGTTCCTCTCTCGTCGGGTTCGATGCTTCGTCACTATGCTGCCCGAACCGTTCGAGCGCCCTTTCATCAGGTCTGACGCAGCTCCCAGTCGGGCGGGAGGCCCTCCACTTTCACCGTGGTGGTTCTGGCCTCGATCGTCACGGTCGCGTCGCCGAGTTTCAGGTCGGCAAGACGGACCTGACCGATGCGTTCGGGGAGGCGTGGGGAGACCGTGAGGGTGCGGTGGGGGACGTCGGGTTCCAGGCCGAGGAAGGCGCGCAGGAGGAGCAGGGGCGCGGCGCTTGCCCAGGCTTGGGGGGAGCAGGAGGTCGGGTACGGCACCGGGGTGGGGAGGGCGGCGCGCGAGAAGCCGCAGAACAGTTCGGGTGGGCGGCCGCCGAAGGCGATGATCGCCTCCAGCAGGCCGCCCGCGAGACGTTCGGCGAGTTCGATGGCACCCGAAATGTGTTGGTAGCGCATCAATCCGGCGACCGCGAGGGCGGTGTCGTGCGGCCAGATCGAGCCGTCGTGATAGCTCATCGGGTTGTAGCGGCCCATGGTGGAGGCCAGCGTGCGCAGCCCGAAACCGCTGTCCATGCAGGCGTCGCCGAGGTTCTCGATGAGGGTGCGGGCGTGGTCGTCGTCGACGATGCCGGTCCACAGGCACTGTGCGGCATTGCTCGACAGGGCGTCGATCTGCTGCTTGTTCGCATCCAGACCGATGGCGTACCAACCCATTTCGGGGATCCAGAAGGCCTGCTCGAACTTCCGACGCAACTGCTCCGCCTCCCCGCGCAGCCGCCGCGCGGTGGCGGTGTCACCGAAGGCTTCGGCTATGTCCGCGCGCCCGAGCTTGGCCGCGTACACATAGCCCTGGACCTCGCACAGGGCAATCGGCGGGTCCGCCAGGCGCCCGTCGGCGAAGTTGATCGCATCCCAGCTGTCCTTCCATCCCTGATTCGCCAGGCCACGGTCGGTTTTACGGCGATATTCGACGAATCCGTCGCCGTCCGCGTCCCCGTACTCGTCGATCCACGCCAGGGCCGCGTCGGCGGCAGGCAGCAGATCCTGGATTTCTCGTTCATCGGCTCCCCACCTCCAGCATTCGGCCAACAGCATGACGAAAAGCGGTGTGGCGTCGACGGTTCCGTAATACACGGACCCGCCGAGCACCTGCTCACCCCCGGGACCGTGCCGCATCTCGTGCATGATGCGACCCGGCTCCTCCTCGGTAACCGGCTCCGACACGGTGCCCTGCAGCTTCGCGAGCTGATGCAGGGTGCCCAGCGCCAGTGCCGAATCCAAGGGCAACGCCATCCACGAGGTGAGCAGGCTGTCGCGCCCGAACAACGCCATGAACCACGGCGCGCCCGCGGCCACATAGGCCGGACCGCCATTGGGTGAATCGTCGATTCGCAGTGCGCCCAAATCACTTTCGGTGCGCTGCAGGATCGCGGTCAGGCTCCGGTCACCGGTGGTGAGGGAGGTGGCGCTGGCCCGCCACTGCTTGAGCCGCGCCAGCGGACTGTCCTGCTCGTCGTCGCCGAAGCTCATCTCGACGGCCCGATGCGCGATGACCGGGCGGCAGTACACGGTGGTCTGCCAGTGCGCCCGCCCGGGCACCACGATCCGCCAGCTGAGCGTGCCGGGCAGGGCGAGCGGATGGCCGTCGGCGCTGATGATCAGCCCGCGTCCGCCGCCCGAGCGGTCGGTCAGGTGCAGTTGGCCGTCGTCGGCGCGGACCTCGCCGGTGCCGGTCGCGGCCGTGCCGGACTTCACCGCGAACAGATCGGCGAAGTCCGACTCGGCGTGCAAGGTCACCGTCATGGCGGTGTCCTCGTCACCCAGATTGTCGATCAGGATGACCTCGCGCATGCCGTCGCCGATCATGCGCCGCCGCACCACCAGCACCGTGGAGTCGGCCACGCCCGGACGCGGTGGCTTGCGCAGAATGAAGCGGGCGCGAAACGCCTCGGGCGTGGTGACCGAAAGCGGTTCGGGCGCATGGTCGTCCAGCCGTAGCTCCCAGCGCGACAACACGCGCGCGTCGCGATAGAACAAGCCCTGCGAGGTGCCGTCGTGAATGTCGCCGAGGTGGTCGGACAGGCAGAACGTGCTCGATTCGACGAGGGTCACCACGCCCCCGCTCGCGTCGACCGGCACCGGCGGACCGGCGTTGAACACCGCGCCGGTCATGACCGCACACTCACGGCGTCCTCGGTGTCGGTGGCGGTGAGAGTCTCGGTAGCGGTGAGGGTCTCGGCGGAGGGCAGAACCTCCGCGGCGGTGAGACTCTCTGTGACGGTGAGACTTTCGGGGGCGGTGAGCGGATCCGGCGTGGATACCGGCATCGGCAGCCCGCGCCAACCCTGAATGCGGGCCCGCGCCTCGGCCACCATGATGGCGTGCCGGTAGACGTCGACATAGCCCGTCCCCAGCCGATCCAGCGAAAACCGTTGCACCACACGCTCACGACAGGCGAATGGATCGAGTTCACCCACGCGAGCGATGGCGTCGGGCAGCTCGGCCGGATCATCGCAGATCCACCCGGTGACGCCGTGCTCGACCACCTCCTCGACCGCGCCGCCGCGCAGGGCGACGACCGGGGTGCCGCACACCATGGCCTCGATCATGACGATGCCGAACGGCTCCTCCCACGAGATCGGGAACAGCAGACAACGCGCCGAGGCCAGGAGTTCGCGTTTGGCAATCGCGTCCGCCTCACCGAAAACGCAGTCGTTCGCGGTCAGGCGCGGCCGGATGTGCTCGTCGAAATACGCGTGTTCGGCTGGCTCATTGCATTTTCCGGCCAGAATCAGGCGAATGCCCGCCGCGTGCGCGGCATCGAGCGCACGGTCGGGGCCCTTGTAATCGGCGTAGCGGCCCAGGAACAGCGCGTAATCCTTCTTCTCCTCGTGGAACGGCCAGTCCTCCGGATCGATCGCATTGTGTACGCGTCCGATCCACGGCAATTCCGGCGCGAGCGCGCGTTGCCGGTCGCTGATCGCGACCAGCCCGACGCCGTCGTCGAAGGAATGGTAGTAATCCCGCATGTCGTCCTCGACCGGGCCGTGCACGGTCACGACCGTGGGGATGCCGAGCAATCGGTAGAACGGCGCGTTCGACGGACCCGCGAAGGTGTGATCGTGCACGATATCGATGTGGTCGGTGGCGGCCAGCTCCTCGATGACGGCGCGAACCTTCATGGCGTGCACCACTTCCGGGTAGATCTCGCCCAGCCGCTCGGTCAGCAGGTCGTCCCAGATCCGAATGAAATTCGCCGCCGTGCCATCGCGTCCGGCACCCAACAGGGTGACTCGATGACCTTGGGCGACCAGTTCGTCGCACAGACTCGCCACAATGGCCTCTACGCCGCCATATCCGCGGGGTGGAATATCGAAATACGGTGGGGCAACCATCACAATGTGCAAAGGTCGGTCCGATTCGGCCAGACGGTCGCGGTACAGATCGAAACTCATCGCAAACTCCTTCTCGTCATCGAGAGGCGAAAACTCGAGTATCTCTGTGTACAGCCGATACCCACCCTGCCAAGACCCCAAACGAGCGGCAACCGAGAAACACGGTGAGCGGATTCTTCGTAGAGAATTCCCGATATATTTTGCGGCATCGCGGATGTGAACAGCCCGGTGTTCACCGGTAAATATCATTCGATTCCGCGAAATTGGAATCGGGTGCGCGCCAGACACTTCCGGTGCCTCTCCCCCGCCGCCCCGGTGCGCCGAACCGGTGGCGGAGCGTGGGCGGTGCGTTTAACGTCTCCGTATGGCATGGCCGCGCCACGACACGGAGCCGATCGGGACCGACCAGACGCTGCTGCATCGGTTCGTCATCCGGCAGTTGACCGCCGCCGGTCTGGATCGCGACCGCCTGATTCGCGAGTGCGGGGTACCCGAGTGGACGCTGACTGGATCGGGTGTGCACGTGCCCAGCGAGACATTCTCGCGGCTGTGGGAGATCGCGGCGCGGTGGCTCGACGATCCGGAAGTGGCTCTGCGCGTCGGCAATCGGTACGAATTGAAGGCGACCCAGCTCTACGACTACCTGTTCTCCTCCGCACCCACGGTCGGCGCGGGGCTGGCCACCTGCGGCCCGTACGTGAGCGCGGTGACCACCAACCACCGCTTCGACTTCTTCGCCGAGTCCGAAGGCGAGTGCACGCTGACCCTCGACATGGTCAATGGCGAGGGCCGTGCTCGCGACCTCACACACGCCTGGGGCCTCACCGCCGTGCTCGCGCGAGCCCGCGGCGTGGTCGCCGAACCATTGCACCCCGTGCGAGTGTCACTGCGGCAGTCCGCACCTCGCGACCTCACCGTCTACCACGATGTATTCGGTTGCACCGCCATCGATTTCGGAGCCAACCAGGATTCGATGACCTTCCGCGCCGCCGACATGGACCTGCCCCTGACCACAGCCGATCCGGTCCTGGCCGATGTCCTGCGCCCGCTGGCCGCGGCCCTGCCGCCCCCGCCGCCCCTGGCTACCGCCTGGCCCGAGCGAGTCGCCGTGGCCATGGCCGAGGAGCTGGACCTCGGTGAGGTCTCCCTCGAACAGATAGCCCGCCGCCTCACCGTCAGCCCCCGCACCCTGCAACGCCGCCTCGCCGAGGCCGGAACCACTTGGCGCAATGAACTCGACCGCGCCCGCTACGCCCGCCTCGTGGCAGCCTCCGCCGACGGCCCTCTCAGCCGCACCCAACAGGCCCGACTCCTCGGCTACGCCGACACCACCTCGGTCCGCCGAACGGCGCTCCGCTGGGCCCTGGCCACCGCGACCCGCCCCGACACTCGGGACAGGTCGGCGCAGGACGCGGGTCAGGGTTTGCGGCCCAGGCCCGCGTAGGCCCAGGCGGGACCGGAATACGGGTCGGGTTCGAAGAGGGGCGCTTCGGCGAGTTCGGGGTGCCAGTCGTCGAGGTGGACGACGCCGGGGTCGACGAGATCTGTTCCGGTGAACAGGGTTTCGGTCTCGGCGCGGGTGCGCAGGGCCATGGTGATGCCCGCGCGCTCGCAGGCCTGGGCGGCCAGGTCCGCGCCCTTGGGGTCGACATCGGCGGTGGGGTAGGTGATGACCAGGCAGCTGCCGGAGGGGACGGCGTCCAGGAGACGGGCGATGATGCCGTGCGGGTTGTCGGCCTCGCGGAAGTACATGAGGACCGCGACCAGCATGATGGCGACGGGGCGATCCAGGTCGATGGTCTCGGCGAGGGTCGGATCGTTCAGAATGGAGTCCGGGTCACGCAGGTCGGCGAGGATGAAAGCCGTTCTGCCCTGCGGGGTTCCGGACATCAGGGCGCGGGCGTGGGCCAGCACGATCGGATCGTTGTCCACGTAGACCACCCGGGCCTCGGGATCCACGTCCTGGGCCACCTGGTGGACATTGCGCGCGGTGGGCAGGCCGGTGCCGATATCGAGGAACTGGGTGATGCCCAGCTCGGTGATGGCATAGCGCACGGCCCGGCCCAGGAATGCGCGATTGGCGCGGGCCATCGCGCGAATGCCGGGGATATAGGAGGCGATCTCGTCGCCTAGTCGACGGTCCGGTAGGTAGTTGTCGCGGCCGCCCAGCCAGTAGTCGTAGAAGCGCGCGGGATGCGGCCGAGACGAATCGATGGTGGATGGCACACCCGAGATGATCCGGCCCCGGTGTCTGGACATTGTGGAACCCTTCTCCCAACGACGCGCAGGCGATCGGCGATGGCCTGGCTACCCGTTCAGGATCAGGCATTCCGGGAACTCCGGCGGGCGAATCGCCGGAGTTCCCAGGGTTTCAGCTCGGCGCGGCCGAAAACCGGCCGGTTTTCAGGCGTGGAACGGGTGACCGCCCAGCGAAGCCGTGTACACGGCCGCGCGGGAACGGGCGAGTCGCATATTGGCGCGCTCTTGATCGGTCAGGCCGTACCGGGCGCGGACGCGGACGATCGACTCACCCAGCACCGACAGCACGGTCATCGGGGTACGGACGCGCGGAATCGCGAAAGTTGCCATGGCGGAACTCCTTTGCGGGAAAGAGGTGGGTACTCGGATACGGACTATCGCCGGAACTCATTCGTCCCTCACCTCCTCGCCGCCAGGACGCACGCGCGCGTCGACCACATTCGCTGTGCCGCACCGGGCGAGGGATCCGAGACCGCACATGACCGGCGGCCGAGGCACCCCTCTCGTCAGAGCTTCGGCACTGCACGACGTATCCCGCTGTGCGGGAAGCCACTTCGGATCACCCCTTAATCCGGGGAGATCTGTCCTAACCCTGGGCGTCTCTCGACGTCGTCGGATCAGTGGCCTGTGTTCGTACAGGAGCCTCGCCTAGCGAGGTGCTGACCAACCCATCCTCGGCCCGTCCACGCCGGGAAGTCAAATCCCTTTACGAGTTCCATGCGCGGCCTAGGGCCCGTCGAGTGCGGTCCACGCGGACCGGTGTTATCGAACTGGTCGCTCACACAACACCTTCCGACAATAATGGGCCAATGCAGTTGGGGCCCGGAGCCGTCTTCGCCGGTCACCTGATCGAACGGGAGATCGGGTCGGGCGGGATGGGGACGGTGTATCTGGCCCGTCATCCTCGGCTGCGGCGGCTGGTGGCATTGAAGGTGCTGACCAGCGAGAAGAATCGCAGTTCGTCGGTTGGTGCGCGCTTCGAGCGCGAGATCGAGCTGATCACGGCACTGGAGCATCCGAACATCATCCCGGTCTACGACCGGGGTGTCGAAGAGGGCATGCCGTGGTTGTCGATGAAATACGTCGCGGGTGGGGATGTCGCGAGCCTGATCGCGACCGAAGGAACGCTGGCACCGCAGCGTGCCGTGCGGCTGCTGGCCGATGTCGCCGCCGGATTGGATTTCGCGCACCGCAGGGGCGTGATTCACCGGGACGTGAAACCCGCCAATCTGCTGTTGGAATCCGTCGATGGGCAGGAGCGTGTTCTGGTCGCAGATTTCGGCATTGCCCGCGCGGTCGATGCCACCGTGACGGCCACGGGATTGCTCGCGAGTTTCGCCTATACGGCACCGGAGCGTTTCGAAGGGGAAGCCGCCGACAAGTACTCCGACATCTATTCGCTCGGGTGCACTTTCTACCAAATGCTCACCGGCAGAGTGCCTTTCCCCGGTGACAGTGAAGGCGCTGTTGTCGCGGCGCATTTGACCTCGACGCCGCCGCGGCCGAG
The DNA here is from genome assembly GCF_035818795.1 of Nocardia sp. CDC160. NCBI lineage: Bacteria > Bacillati > Actinomycetota > Actinomycetes > Mycobacteriales > Nocardiaceae > Nocardia > Nocardia sp. CDC160. Next base: position 818,712 of record NZ_JAYKYT010000004.1, read on the forward strand.
CAGTATCCGCCCCTCGGTGCCAGCGGGATTGGACGCCGTCATTGCCAGAGCGCTCGCCAAAGACCCGCAGGAGCGTTACCCCGACTGCTCGTCCATGGTCGATGCCGCCCGGGCCGCGCTGGCCGAGGCCACCACCTCCGAGTCCGAGCACCCGGGTACGACCTGGAAGCGACGCCCATCCACTCGCCGCGCGGCCGTCATCCTCGCGGCGGTCGGCATTGCGTCCGCCGCCGCGATCGCGACTCCCGTCTACCTACACCTGCGGGCCGTCAACAGCCACAGTGGTATCGCCGCTACAGCGACCGACACATCACCGGCGAGTTCGGCCGACTCACGTTCACCCTCCGCGGCACTGCCATCGCCGGTGTCGGCACCCCCACGCGTCATCTCCCACTGCGGTGATCAACCAGAAATCCGTCCCACGAAGATCTCCGCCCTACACTGCGGCACCAACGCCGACATTTGGATCGACGACCTGGTCTGGTCGAAATGGGACCAAACCGCCGCAGCCGGAACCGGCACCATTCACCGCAACACCTGCCAGCCCTCGTGCTCGGCGGGCCACTACATGACCGTCCCGGTTTCCGTTACCCTGCAGCGATATTCGCCATTTTTCAACGTGTACATGAGCATCACCATCGACGACGGCACCGCCCTCGAAAGCGACGACCTGCCCACCGGCTGACTTCGCTCAGCTGGCCTCGGCCCGGATCGAGCCGCGCTCGACCAGTCTCACCCCGGTCACCAAGGTGGGTTCGATGGCCACGATGGTGTCCATGAGTCCGTCGATCCACGGCCGCACCTGCCGGTCGTAGCGGGCCACCCGCATGGGATCGGTGACGGTCCGCGCGATACCGGTGACCACGACCGACCAGCCCAGCCGCCGCACCGGATCGATCTCGTCGGCCTCGAAGGCGACCACGACCTCCGAGTCGGCGCGCACCGTGGTGGTGAGCCGCGAGCTCAGTCGGGTCCGCACGATCACCTGGTCACCGTCGACAATGTGGTTCACCGGCCGAATGGCGGGCAGCGCGTCGCGGGTGAACACCACGCGGCCGAACGGAACGCTGGCCAGCAGACGCAGAGATTCGGTCCGCGACAGATTCACCATGCTGCGCGTCTCCTCGAGGGAGTCGAACGGGTCCATGTCCGCACCTCCTGTCGACTGGTTCACGGATCTGTCCGATCTCCATCTGACCATCGACGGATGCCCATTCGACAGGGACAAACGCCCTCGATTGTCCTCCCGTTACGATCGTCGGATGCCGATTCCGAAAGCCGAGTTGCATCTGCACATCGAGGGCACCCTCGAACCCGAGTTGGCCTTCCAGCTCGCCGAGCGGAACGGCATCACGCTGCCCTTCGGGAGCGTCGAGGAATTGCGGGACGCCTACAGTTTCAGCGATCTGCAGTCGTTTCTCGATCTGTACTATGCGCTCACCGATGTGTTGCGGACCGAGCAGGATTTCACCGATCTCGCCAACGCCTATCTGGCCAGGGCGCGCGAAGACGGCGTGCGGCATGCCGAGATCTTCTTCGATCCGCAGGCCCACACCTCCCGCGGCATCCCCTTCGACACCGTCGCGCGCGGACTGCTGGCCGCCCTGGACCAGAGCCAGCGCGACTACGGCATCACCACCGCGCTGATTCTGTCCTTCCTGCGCGATCAGTCGGCGGAGTCGGCGCTCGAAACCCTCGACGCGGCCGAACCTTTCCTGGACCGCATTGTCGCCGTCGGCCTGGACTCCGCCGAGGTCGGCCACCCGCCCGCCAAGTTCGCGGCGGTCTACGAGCGCGCCCGCGCCCTCGGCCTGCGCGCGGTCGCGCACGCCGGTGAGGAAGGCCCGCCCGAGTACATCCGGGAAGCCCTCGACATCCTGCGCGTCGAACGCATCGATCACGGCGTACGCTGCCTCGAGGATTCCGACCTGGTGGATCGCCTTGTCCGCGAACGCATTCCACTCACGGTATGCCCCTTCTCCAACGTGCGCCTGCGCGTCGTGAACACCCTCGCCGACCACCCCCTGCACCGCATGCTCGACGCGGGCCTGCTGGTCACCGTCAATTCCGACGACCCGGCCTACTTCGGCGGCTACGTCCACGCCAACCTCACCGCGACCGCCACCGAACTGTCCCTCACCGACGCCCAGGTCCGCACCCTGGCCCGCAACTCCTTCGAGGCCGCCTTCCTCGACGAGCCCACCCGCGCCACCTACCTCGCCGAACTCGACGCCTACCACTAGCTGTTGAGTAACTCTGGGGCGAAGACGTCGTCGACTTTCCAGCGGCGCGACGACAATCCTTGTTCGAAGTGGTAGCGCAGGTAGGTATCGAGGGCGGCGTGATTGGCGGCGATGCCATAGGGCCACCAGTCCGCGCCCAGCTGGTCGATATCGCGGTCGATCAGCGCGTTCATCCACGGCACCATGGTCTGGACCTGGTAGAGCCTGCGACCACGCCGATAGTGTTCGGCGGCACGTTCTTTCGCCTGGGTGAAGGCCCGGTAGACATCCTGTGCGAGACGTGGCCGGGCCTGGAGCAGATCCTTGCGCACGACGATCGTGTGCATGATCGGGAAGATCGCGGTCCTGCGGTAATAGTCGCGTTCCAACGGTTCGAAGTCGGGGAACAGGCGCGCGACATTCGGGGAGCCGTCGAGCACGCATTGCGGCACGTTCGCCGAGAACAAGGCGTCGATCTCGCCCGCGTCCAGCATCGCGTTCAGAGACGCCCCTTCCGACGCCGCGCTCCATTCGAGCTCGGCCGGACGTGGGTGCGGAACGAAATCGAAGGGGGGCGCGGGCGATTCGAGGCCGCCGATCACCCAGCGATTCCGTTCGGGCCGGAATCCGTACTCGTCGCTGAGGATCCCCTTGGCCCAGACGCCGGAATCCTGGCCATAGATGCCGAATTCCCCGATGACGCGTCCGCTGAGATGCGTGGGATCGGTTATGCCGCAATGGACATTGACGAATACGCACGAGTGCCGAAACACCCGGTTGGGGAAGATCGGTAACGCCACATACGGCAGCCCGGTTTCCAGCAGCCGCAGATAGAACGTGAGCCCGAGCTCGGCGATGTCGAACTCGCTCGCCCTGATCAGCCGCTCGAAGAGCTCCGGCAGGGTCGCTGCGGTCGCCATCGTGACATCGGCGCCCTCGAGGCGGACGCTCCCGTCGAAGAGCGCGCGTGTCGTGTCGTATTGAAAGCATCCGATGGTCAAAGCGCAATCGGTCATGACTGTGGATCTCCTTGTCGGCTCGATGCTTTCAACAGTCCTCCCCCGATGAGTCGACTGTCAGGAGTTCCAGACGGTTTGGCTACGCACCGGTTTCGCCGCGGCGGGCATCGAGGCGGTCCTGGATCCAGGCCCGGACCTGATCGCACAGGTCGAGGACGGTTTCGGCGTCGTCGACGGCGTCGGGGCCGAGGTGTGCGGTGGGGATGGGCGGCCCGAATTCGATGGACAGCCGAGAGCGGCGCGGGATCAAGCCCAGCGGGCCCAGCCACGGGAATGTCGGTGTGATCGGGAAGTACGGCACCCCGAGCAGCTTCGCCAGCGGACGGGCCTGCGAGAGCATCGGGTAGAACTCCTCGGCGCCGAACACCGCGGCCGGGATCAGCGGTGCCCCGGAAAGCAGTGCGGCCCTGACGAATCCGCCGCGGCCGAAGCGTTGCAGCCGGTATCGCTGCGAATACGGCTTCCCGAGTCCCTTGTAGCCCTCCGGGCACACCACGACGAGTTCCTCGGCGGCCAGCAGCCGCGCCGCGTCATCGTGACAGGCTGGTACGCAACCCAATCGGTGCATCACGTCGCCGATGTAGGGGAACGCGCCCACGAGATCGCCGCCGAGCACCCGCGCGGCCCGCCGCGCCGGGTGGACGAAGCCGAGCGCGTAGCCGAGCCCGATCATGTCGAGGGGAATGGTGCCCGAGTGGTTCGCCACGATCATGGCGCGGCCGGTATCGGGGACATTGTCGAGCCCGACCGCATCGAGTCCCAGGTAGCCCTCGAACAACGGCTCGAGCACACGCTTTCCGCACCAGCTCAGGAATTCGGGATCGAATCCGTATTCGTCGATCTCGCCCGGGCGCGGCAGGCCGGTCAGTGCCGTCGCGGTGTCGGCGATCCGGCCGATCGTGCGGGCCACCTCCCCCGGGCGCGGCAGGCCCATCCATGACGATTCGCGGCCGCGAGACCCGAGATGGTCGGCGACTGCCGCCGCCGTCGTATAGGCGGCGGTGAACCCCAATACCGTTGCCGCCCTCCGGGTGTCGAGGCAACGACCGAATCGCAGCAGGGCGATGTCCTCGCCGCTCAACCCGGCGACGCCCATCGCGCGCGCGGCCCGCGCCAGCAGCGGATGCGGTACCGCGGCGGGTCGCTGACCGCGCTGCCGGGCGATCTGCCCGAGGGTGGTCACGCCCGACCCGGCGATATTGAAGGTGCCGCCGACGGTCGCGGTGAGGGCGGACTCGATCGCCGCCGTCGCGTCGTCGATGTGCAGCAGTTGCAGGCGCGCGTCGTATCCCGTTGGCTTGAGCGGGATTTCGGCGGCCAGCAGCCGTGCCAGCGGTGAATCCGTCCCCGGACCCACCACCGGCGCGAGTCGCAGCACGATGACCTCGATCCCGGATTGTTCGACGCCCCGGGCCAGGCGTTCGATTTCGGCCAGATCCCGCACCGCTTTCGAACTCGTCGCCGTGGGCGCCTCCTCACCGACACACGACGGCGAGGACGGCCCGCAGGCGTACACCCGCGCATCGGAGACCACGACAATGCGGCGGACGGTGGCGCACTGGCGGCAGGCCGACAGCAGCCGCATCGCCCCCAGTACCCCCGCCACACCGGATCCCGCGGCGATCAGCACCACCGTCCCGGTCTCGGCCGCGGCCAGCAGTGCCGACCAGGACGGGACGCGGACCTCACGGGTGTGTGCCATGTATCGGACACCCATGGTGAGCTCGCGCGGCTCGCGCCAGCTCACCGCCGCCGCGGTGCCGTTCTCGGCGTGGTCGGCGCGAACCAAGCGGCGCAGGTCGCCGCGGGAGGCGAGTCGGCGCGCGACCGCGTCGGCGATTTCGCCGGTGCCGACGACCAGCACCGAGCGGTGCCCTCTCCCCTCGTCGACCACAAGGGGCACAGGGCTTTTCGCCTCCGAGCCATTCCCGGAGCCCCGGGAAGCGGAGAGCGTCATTCGATGCCTTGCGACGCCACCGCGCGCAATCCCGCCGCCGCCTGTTCGACATCCTCGGCCGCGCGCTGGCAGCGTTCGGCCTGCTCGAACAGCACCACCCGGACGTCGTAGAACCGGTCGGCGGCCAGGTCGGCCCCGTCCGCGCAGTCGCGCAGCCGCTGGGCGTGCGCGCGCAGGCGGGCCGCCGAGGCCGCGGCCAGATCGCCGTACCGCTGGGGAGTGTCGCCCTTGAACACCAGATCCCCGACCGAACCGGTCTCGAACGCCAACACGTCGACATCCCGCGGCAGATCGCCCCGGGCGATGAACCGCAACCGGATTCGGTCCACGGGCAGCCGCGCCGGGAGGCGGCTGGCCGCGAGTCCGCGCGGCGCGATGAGGGTGGGCACGGTGTGGTCGGTGATCGCGGTGAGGAAGGCGGAGAGCGCCTCCGAGACCAGGTCATCGACGAAACACCGTGCGGTGCCGCCACATACGCGTGCCGCAGCGAAGGCGTCCGCGCGACGACGGAGACCGGGATCGATGCTGAATCCGTCCGGTGCGGCGAAGACCCGCCCATCGCGCAGCAACCACGCGACGGGAACCTGAATCGTTTCACCGAAGCCGAATTCGTAACCGCGCCAACGGAAAGGGGCCGCGGCGACATAGACCAGGTGCGACCATCCCGGCCAGAGCCGCCGCGATTCGGACACCACCGCCCGCGGTGCAGCGTGGGTCATGGCCCACAGGGCCAGTGCCCGGCCGCCGCGCTCCAGCGTCCCGGACAGGTTCAGCAGCAGATGCGCCACCACCTCGCAGGCCGCGGCCGTACCCAGTTCGGTACACGCGATCGCCGCGATCGTGTCCGGTTCCGGGTCTTGCAGATACGGCGCGATTCGGGCGGTCAGGCTCTGTTCGGCGCGCTCGAGCGCGGTCAGCGGCGCCTGAATGCGCGCACGTATCTCGCGGTGCAGCAGCGTGTCCAGCCCCGCGCGGTCACCCAGAACGATTCTGCGACAAAGCCTTTCCCAGGCCGCGACGCCGTGCTGGAAGGGAATCCGGTCGTCGAAATGCCGACGGCGCAGCAGCCGGTCGACCTCGGCCGCCGCCACGGCGCGGACGGTTTCGCGGGCTGCGGTCCACCCGATGTCGTACGGCGGGCAGGCTTGCAGGTATCGCCTGCTTCCGTCGTCCCCGACGGCGATCTTCAGGCTCCGTGGCGAGGCGTCGAGCACCGCCGTCGACAATTCCTCGGCGGTGTCGACCGTGCACGGCAGCACCACCGTTCCGTCGAGCGTGGGCAGCCGGATCGGCTTGCCGCCGTGCGCGGCCTCGACACGGTGCAGCCAGGCCCGGGCCAGCTGCGGAGCGCTCGGGGCGAGTGCGCCCACCAGCGGCGGCCGGGGCAGCCGGGGACCCATGATCAAGCCGTGGAATGCCGCGATCTCGGGCGGCGAGGCGAGCGGCGGGACGACCGGACGGGGCGACTCGTCCCGCTCGGAGTCGACGACGTGCAGTCGCCGGGAACCGTTGTCCCCCAAGGGGTTCTGCATCGCTGTCTACTCCTCCGATCTGCACATCGGTAACGGGGGGCCGCGCCTAGTTGTCGCGCACCGCGTACGGCCGGTCGGCGATGACATCGCCGTCGTACGCGGCGATCAGGGTGTTGGTCCGCTCGCGGATATCGGGAACGATGCTGAGCAGGGTCGCCGCATACGTCTGCGGCGCGTGGCTGAGCGGGAAATCGTAAGTCTCCTCGCGCCAGGTGAATTCGGTCCAACTGGCCGGAACACCGACCGGGCAGGCCGGTCCCCGGCCATCCAGGCACGGGATCACGTCGCACTCGTTGACCAGGCTGATCACCTTGGTCGCCGGATCGGCGGGCCGCTTGTTGTCGATCGGGGAACCGACCGTGACCACATGCGTCAGCCGGTACATGGCGGCCGTGACCGGATCGCAGGCCAGATTGATGGCGGTGATCCCGCCCAGACTGTGGCCGACCAGCATCACCTCCGACCCCTCCGGTACCTCGGCATCGGCCAGCAGCTTGCGCACCGCGCGGGTATAGGTGGTGTCGATGTGGACCAGGTTGTCGAAGCAGCTGACCACATCCTGCGGTGTCGCATTGGACAGCCGGGCAAACGAGGTGCCGGGCAGCAGCACCACATGGCGAACCTTCTTGTCGCGGCAGCGGATTCGCCGCAGCAGCACCAACCCGTGATTGCCCATGGCGGCAATGATGTTGACGTAGTCGACGATATCGTTGGCCTGGTTGCGACGCATGGTCGCCCGCAGGATCCGATCGGGCTCCACGCGGTGCGCCCGGCCCCGACCGCGGCTGAAGCGGGCCAGCGCCTGCACCGGAATTCCGGCCATCGGATCCGCCCGCGGCGTCCCGCCCATGAGCACCACCCAGGCGACATCGTCGTTCCACGGGTTGGCGTCGACCAGACCGCCCAGCGCGCACAGTTCGATCGTCACCGGCGCCAGCACGGTCAATGTCCGGGTCAGGCCCAGGTTTCCGATCATCGACCGCAGACTGGCCGCGACCTGGAACGGGTTCGCCGCCACCAGCGCGGCGATCAGATTCTGGACGTCCGAGACCGCCAGATTCGGGTTGTCCGCGGCCGCGGCCTGCAGGCGCGTCCGGAACGATTCCACGGCCAGCCCGGTACTCAACGGCCGCCGCCGCCCCAGCACGCCGATCGCCCGCAGCCCCTCACCGACCAGCCCTCCACACGGCGAAAAGCCCAGGCCGCCAATGGTCAGCGATTTGGCCGCGCCGAGGACCGCCCGCCCCGCGCCGACCGGATCCGTCAGCGACGAGAAGGAGCACAGGCTCGACAGTCCGGCCGAGATGGTCGCCGAGGCCCGGCGGGCCTCCACCGCCGCCTCGGCCAACGCGACCGAGACCGCCATCAACGGGTCGACGCCCCGCTCCCGACCGCACGCCTCGCCTCCGAGCTCGATGGACGGCGTGCTCTTTCGTGTTGTCGTCTCCGCTGTCATATTCGTCCCATCCAGAGCAGCCAAAGCTGGCCCTCACGAGATTGATGCCGAATACCGAGAACGAACCGGAACGCAGGCCTGGCCCGGCGACACAGCGAGAACTGCGCCCCGCCGACCAAGATCGTTTGACGCCGATCCTAACGCACGCTCAGCCCCGCCCCGCTCACCCGCACCGACATGCCCGCGGGTTTGGGCAACCGATGGATTCGGTTCGGATCAGCTGGTCTTGCGGCGCTTCGGTCGATCGGGCGTCGGGAGGGAGAGGCGGGTCAGCAGTTCGTCGAGAGCGGGGGCCAAGATGGCGGTTTCGAATTTGGGCCGGGGATAGGCGAGTTGCTTGAGGAGCAGGCCGGTGATCGCGGCGATGAGGAGCGGAGCGTGGGCGTCGGGGGTCGCCGAGCCCGCTTCTCGGAGGGCCACGACGGCGAGGCGTGATTGCGCGGCGGTCCAGTCGGACATGACGTCGCGCAGGCCCGGGCGGCGGGCGCATTCGAGGAGCAGTTCGTAGGTGGCCTGGAGTTGGAGGGCACCGGCTCGGGTGCGGTCGGCCAGGTAGCGGGCAACCGTGGCGACCCATTGGGCCTGATCGAAACCCGAGGTCGCCAGGCTGAGGGTGAGCTGGTCGAGGGTCTGCTGTTCACGCTGGGCCAGCAGCCGGAGAGCCTGTTCGACCAGGACGTCGCGCGTCTTGAAGTGGTGCGTGATCGCGCCCAGGGAGACTCCGGCCTCGGCCGCGACACTGCGGTGGGTGACGGCCTGCGGTCCGCCGGAACCGATCAGGCGCAATGTCGCGTCGAGGATGAGCTCGGTGCGGTCGGTGTGCACGGGCACGTGGCCATTCCCTCCGGACTGGACGAACAGATGTTCTGTGTATGAGAACAAACTAGCAAACTGTCCGTCCCGGTCGGGTCAGTCGTCGGTTCCCGCGCCGATTCGCCGTCGCGACCGGCGGATGATGGCATCGGCGACATCCCGTGAGCGCAACCGCAACTCGCGCAGCGGACCGGTGAAGGGCTCGCCGAATCCGGGGAAGTACAGACCCGGCGCACCCGCGGGGTTGACTCCGCCCTGCGCGCGCGGCCTGCCCTCCGCGTCCAGGACACCGAGATGGCCGACCAGCGGCTCGAGATCGCGACGGTAGCCGGTGGCGACGACGATCGCGTCCACCTCGATCGCGGATCCGTCGGCGAGCACGACACCGCGAGCGGTCAATCGCTCTACCGCACCGACGATTTCGATACCGCCCGCGCGCACGGTGTCCACGAAGGAGTCCGACACCGTGGGAATGCGGCCCAGTCTCCGCACCTGCGTGTACACCCCGTGCGGCGGTCTGCCCAGCCCGTAGGCCTCGAGGTCACCGAAGAGCAGACGGCGCGCCAGCCAGCCGAGCCCGTCCACCACCGCGAGCGGAAACCGCTGCAGCGCAATGTTGTACACGTCGACCGGCAGCGGTCCGATCCGGCGGGTGAACAGGTGCGGCGGCGTTCGAATCGCGATCCGGACCCGCGCCGCGCCCTCGTGGGCCAGTTGCACGGCGATATCCGCGCCGGAGGATCCGGCACCGACCACGAGCACGTCCATACCCCGGAAGGGCTCGGCATTGCGGTAATCGCGCGAATGCACGACCGCCCCGGTGAATTCGTCGAGCCCGGGCCACGACGGGACGTCCGGTGTGCGGTAGTTGCCGGTGGCGATCACGACCTGCGCGGCCCGCAGCACGCCTTTGTCGGTGCTGATCCGCCAGCCGTCGCCGTCGGTATCCACCTGTCGCACTTCGGTATCGAACGCCACCTCGAGGCGATGGTGCGCCGCATAGGAATCGAAGTATTCGACCATGGCGTCGCGCGTGGGCCACAGGCCGTGTCGGCCGGGAATGCGCAGACCCGGAAGGTGCGAGAACCATCGAGAGGTGTTGAGCCGGAAGCCGTCATAGCGTCCACGCCAGGCGGCCGCCAGCTGCGCCGACCGCTCGAGCACCAGGACGTCGGACAGCCCGAGCTGGCGCAGCCGCCCGGCCGTCGCGAGTCCGGCCGGACCGGCTCCGACAATGATCACGTCGTGTCGGGTCACGCGGCACGCTCCTGATCACCGAGGAACTCGCGCACGGTCGCGGTGAACCATTCGGGGTGCTCGAGATGCGGCCAATGCCCGCAGTGCGGCCGCACCGTCAGCATTGCGTCGGGGATCCCGCGTTCCAGCGCGAGCCCCCATTCCAGCGGCACGAAGCGATCCTCGCGCCCCCACAGCAGCAGCGTGCGCGCCCGCACCCGGCCGAGTTCGCCGCTCAGGTCGCCGAGCCGAGCGACCAAGAGCCGCAAGGCCAGCCGCTGCACCGGACCGGCCGACAACAGCGCGCCGATCGGCACGCCCAGCCGCACCAGCCGATCGACGATCGGCGGCACACCGGCGGCGGCGCGCACCCCGGGCTCGAGCGATGCGAGATAGCGCTGTTCGACGAGTTCGCTTCTGTCCCAGGCGGAGTCGTAGACGGCGGCACGGACGAACCGCTCCACGTCGGCGGGGGTCGACCCCTCGATCAGGTCGCGCAACAGCAGCGCGAGCCCCTCGGGCAGGGCGCGTTCACCGGGCGGCACCACACCGGCCGAGCCGAGCAGCACCAGTGCGTCGACGAGGTTCGGCTCGTCGATGGCGATCTTGGCCGCGATGCCCCCGCCCAGGGAGTTGCCGATCAGCCGCGCCCGTTCGCACCCCAGCGCCCGCAGCGCCGCCGCCAACTGCCTTGCCCCGGAATCGATCAGGGGGTCGGTGCTGCGCGGCTTGTCCGACTCGCCGAATCCGGGCAGGTCGAAGACGAGGTTGCGATGATCCTCGAACGCACCGAGGGTGCGGCCGTAGCTGGTCATGCCGGAGGCGCCGGGCCCGCCGCCGTGCAGCCAGATCAGCGGCCGTCCGCTCCCGAATTCGTGATATCGCAGGGTGATTCCGTGGACTTCGATCGACCGTGCGACGGCCGTGCCGGTACTCGACTCAGACATGAGAACCCATCAGACGCGGGCATGAGCCAAAACTCATGTTCCCTTAGACAGAACGTTTGTTCCGTGAAGCTAGCATGACGCTCCGCGGCCTGTAAAGCACGCGCAGGCCCGGCGCGAAAGGTTCAGCGGTCCGTGGCCAGCCACTCCGGATCACAGTCGCGACCGATGGCCTGCCCGATACCGGCCGCGGCCTCGAGCAGGGGGCGCAGTACGGCGTGGCCGCCGGTCGCGGTATCGGCCGGGAACGCCACCGACACCGCCGCGACCACCCCGAGCCCACTGCGAATGGGCGCGGCCACACAGGACAATCCGGCCGCGGCCTCCTCCCGATCGACCGCGAAGCCGGACCCGCGGATCCGCCGCAACTCCGCCCGCAAGCGGCCCGGCTCGGTGTACGAATGCCGGGTCAGCGGCCGCAATGGCGGCTGGAGTCGATGCGCTAGTGATCGTTCGGGCAGGTCCGCCAGCAGCACCTTGCCCACGGCCGTGCAGTGGGCCGGATTTCGACCGCCCGTGACCGTCGGCGTCGCGGGCGTGCCATGGGCGCGCAGCTTCTCCAGATACACCACCTCGCCGCCCCGGAGCACGGCCATATGGACGGTCTGGCGCGTACGGCCCTGCAGCTCGGCCAGATACGGCATCGCCTGGTCGCACCATGCGCTCGCGGGTGTCATCGACGCCAGCGTGCCGACCGCCAGGCCGATCCGGTAGTCATTGCCGTGACGTTCCAGCGCCCCGAGCGCCACCAGCTTGCGAGCCAGGCGATGCACCGTGGAGGTAGGCAGGTCGACCGCCCGCGCGAGTTCGCTCAACGTCATCACTCGCCTGTCCGGGCCGAAGGCCTGGAGCAGGTCGAACGCCCGCTCGAGGATCATGAGTTCGACATTACAGAACAAATGATCCGCTATGGCGGGTTGGTGCTGCGGATCGCGTGGTCGGTTGCTCGCAAGTCTGCGACGAAGAGGTCGGGTTGTTCCCATGCGGCGAAATGGCCGCCGCGGGTGGGTTCGCTCCAATGCACGATGTTGGTGAAGCGGCGGGCTGCCCAACGGCGTGACGGACGCGGTACTTCTTTGGGGTAGACGGTGCAGCCGGTCGGGACGTCTATCGTGTCGTCGACGGCCGCGGTGAACCATCGGCTGACCTGGGCGATGCTCTCCCAGTACAACCGGATCGAGGACGTCGCGGTGCGGGTGAGCCAGTAGAGGGTGACGTTGTCGAGTATCTGGTCGCGGGTCAGGCCGGGATCGTCGGTCCAGGTGCACAGTTTCTCCGCGATCCATGCCGCGAGACCGGCCGGTGAGTCGGTCAGCCCGTATCCCACCGTTTGTGGCCGGGTGCCGTGGATGGCCGAGTAGCCGGATCCGGTGCTGGTGCGTTCTTCGAGGTCGGCGAGGGACGCTCGTTCGGCATCGGTGAAAGGCGCGGAGTGATCAGGGGGTACGAGCGGGGGTACGAGGTGCAAACCGATCAACCGTTCCGGTTGCTGGAGCGCGATGCTGGTGGAAATGCTTGTGCCCCAATCGCTTCCCGCAGCGAGGAAGCGCGGATAGTCCAAGCGGGTCATCAGTTCGCACCAGGCTCGGGCGATGCGCTCGATGCCCCAGCCGGTGGTGGCGGGCTTCCCGCTGAATGCGTATCCGGGTAGCGAGGGAACGACGACGTGGAACGCCGACTCGTCATGCGGTGGGTCGGTGAGCGGCGCGATGACCTGCTCGAACTCCAAGAAGGCGCCCGGCCAGCCGTGGGTGAGGACCACCGGCGTGGCGTCCGGCCGGGGCGAACGCACGTGGAGGAAGTGGATCGGCAGGCCGTCGATGGTGGTGTGGAACTGCGGGATCTGGTTGAGGCGTCGTTCGGTGGCGCGCCAGTCGTATTCCTGCATCCAGTAGCGGCACAGCCCTCTCATGGTGTCCAGCGGAATGCCCTGGGACCAGTCCGGCACCGGTTCCCGCTCCGGCCAACGGGTTTCGGCCAGCCGTCGACGTAGGTCGTCGAGTTGGGGTTGTGGGATGTCGATGCGAAATGGGCTGATGGCCTGGGACATTGGCGGTCTTCCGTCTTCGCGAGCCACGTTCCGGTCGCGTGGTCAGGGGGTGCAGATCATCGCCTCGCCGGGTAGCAGGGTGACAGTGTTGTGCGGCAACGAAATACGGATGGTGGACAGGCGGGGCGTCATGCCGGTCGCGGGAAGCGGCGCGTCGGTGGCACCGAGATTCGCGGCGACGCAGAGGTTGTCTCGCCGGTAGGCCACAACCTCGTTGCCGGTGTCCAGCCATGTCGGTTCGCCTCGCACGGTCCGGCGCAGCTCCCTGGCCAGGTGCAGCAGGCGACGGTAGGCGTGTAAGGGCGAATTCGGGTCGGCCCGTTGCACGGACACGGTATCGCTGGGTGCGCGCTCCCCGTCCGGCAGCCAGCCTGCGGCAGCGGTGGTGAACCCGAGCCCGGGTCCGGGTCGCCACGGCATCGGGGTTCGTACCGGGTCGCGGGAGGCGTGCAGCGCGCCGCCAATGCGGACCATCGGATCGCGGGCCGCCTCGATCGGAACCACACCATCCGAGAGGCCCAACTCTTCGCCCTGATAAAGAAACGGCGTACCGGGCAGGCCGAGAGTCAGGGCGGTCAAGGCCAGTGACCGCCGCTGCGCGGCCCGACCGCCGCCATAGCGGGTGACGGGCCGCGACCAGTCGTGGCTGCTCTGCGGCCACGACAGGCGTGTGCTCGCGGTCGTCGCGGTCCGGATCAGCTCGGCCGCTCGGCCCGGATCCTGTTGGGCCAGACCGAAATAGAACATCGAATGCAGGCCGCTCTGATCGTTCAAGTGTTCGGCGAGCCGGTGTGGATCCAGGACATGCGTCTCACCGACCAGGAAGGCGTTGTAGTCGTCGGCCAGGGTCCGCCAGCGGCGGTGGATATCCCGCAACTGGGGCTGACCGATATCGTGCCGGTGGTCGTAGCGATACCAGTCGGCCACCGCGCCACCCATGGTGGGCACCTCGTGCGCGGGCAGCAGTGGATTGTCCGGCAGCTCAGGATGTTTGGCGAGATAGTGCGCGGTGTCGACCCGGAAGCCCGCCAGACCGCGGCCCAGCCAGAACCGCATGATGGCGTCGACCTCGTCGGCCACCTTGGGATTGGACCAGTTGAGATCGGGTTGATCGGGAGTGAACAGCTGCAGATACCACTCATCGGTGGCAGGGTCGTGGGTCCAGGCTCGCCCGCCGAAGGTGGCGACCCAGTTGTTCGGCGGCCCGTCTCCCCTACCCGGACGCCACAGGTAATAGTCGCGATAGGGGTTGTCCCGATCGGCGCGAGACGCGGTGAACCACGGATGCCGACTGGAAGTGTGGTTGACGACGAGGTCGGCGATGACCCGAATACCGCGCGAACGCGCCGCGCCGATCAGCCGGTCGACATCGGCCAGCGTGCCGAAACTCGGATCGACGTTCAGGTAATCGGCTATGTCGTAGCCGTGGTCGGCGATCGGGGAGACGAAGAACGGACTCACCCAAAGCAGATCCACGCCAAGCCAACTCAGATAATCCAGATGATCGATCAAGCCGGGCAGGTCGCCCCACCCGTCACCGTTGCCGTCGGCGACGGACGGTAGATATACCTCGTACCCGATGGCATGCTGCCACCAGGCGGATGCATCGGACATGATGGCTTTCCTTGCCGCGCAGTGTATTTCGGATTCCTCAGCCCGGTTGTTCGGCGAGGGTGTGTCGTGTCTTCACCACGATCAGCGTGGAGATCAGGACCATCATCGCCGCGTTCGTGACCGCGACGGCCAGATCGGCACTGCGCACGCCGTATACGAGCCAGCCGCCGACCGCGGCGGCGAAAAGTGCCAGCCACCACCATGAGAGATCGGTCGTTCTGCCCGTACGGATCGCGCGGACGACCTGGGGCAGCAAACTGGCCGTGCTCAATGCTCCACTGGCGAGACCGAGAGCGGTGTCCACGTGACCTCCCAGGTTTGTGCAGTAGCTGCACAAAGTATGCTAGGCGGATGGCACCGAAACGGCAAGAGACTGGCCGAGACTCGCTTGCCGCGCTGATCACCCAGCTGCACCTGCTCGGCGGAACCGCAAGCCGCGCAACACTTACCGAACGGCTCGGCTGTGGACGTAGCGTGATGGGCTTCCTGCTCACCGAGTTGACCGATCGCGGTGTGGTCACCGTCGATCGGGCGGCGCGGCCGAGCAATGGTCAGGACACCGGTCGCCCGTCCCACCGCGTCTCGATCGCGCCGGAGGCACCGGTGGTGATCGCGGTGCAGATCAATGTGGATACGGCCACGGTCGCGACGGTGGCGCTCGGCGGACGCGTCCTGCGGAGTTCGACGATCTCCCTGCAGCGGCGAATCGCGGTGGAAACCCTGCTCGATCGGATCTGTTCGCTCGCCGCCGAACAGTCGAGGGCGCATCCGCGGCTGCTGGCCATCGGCGTCTCCGTCCCCTCGCCGGTACGACGCCGCGACGGATATGCTTTCGCGCCTTTGCATCTCGGGTGGGGAGCGCTACCGCTGCGCGAGATGCTGACCGAACGGATGGCCCGCGTACCCGGCCTGGCCGAGTTGCCGCTGGCCATCGGCAATGACGCCAACCTCGCCGGACTGGCGGAGTATCACCACGGCGCGGGGCGCGACGCCACCCAGATGCTCTACCTCACCACGGCCGATATCGGCCTGGGCGGTGGGCTGATCAGCAATGGACAACTCTTCGACGGTGCGCACGGCTATGCGATGGAACCCGGCCACATCACCGTCGACCCCGCCGGAGCGCCCTGCCCCTGCGGGTCCACCGGGTGCCTCGAGATCGAGGCCGATCATCGTGGGTTGTTGCGCGCCAGCGGACGCGCGACGGTGCCGGACCACGAAATCGCCCATTCCGCAGACCTATTGCTCCAAGCGGCCACTCGCGGTGAGGAAGCCGCCATGCTCGCCGTGCGTCATGTCGCCGCCCGACTCGGCAACGGCCTGGCCAGCCTCACCAACCTCACCGACCCCGATCGCATCGTGCTCGGCGGCAGCCTGGCCCGCTACCGCCAACTCGCTGCCGACACCATCGCCGAAAGTCTCACCGCGCGATCGTTTCTCAGCCACGCCGATCCGGCCCTCGTCCTGGAGGGCACCCTCACGGCACCGGCGCTACTCGGCGCCGCCGACCTCGCATTCCAACCCCTGCTCGACGACCCCCGCCTCACCTTGGACCGCCTGTGACCGCGCGAATCACTGTCGTTGCAGTCCTACTGGGCGGCGATTCGAGCCCGAAGGTCGGGTTCGAATCGCGCCGAAAGCTGTTTCCCTCCTAGTGACTCGAGCCTTGGCTCGACCCGCTGGTCAGTAGGCCGAACAGGCCGGAGAGCACGCTGCCGCCCAGGGCGCTGGGCAGGCCATTGCTCGAGCCGGACGCGAACCCACTGGCGGAGCCGGTCAGGTAGCCGCGCCCCGGGCCGCTGGTAGAACCCGTGAATCCATCGGGCGCATCGTTGTTCAACTCGTCGAGACCGCAGGTGGCCAGCCCGCCGCCGGAACCACTGGCCAGCGCGGTGAGGATGCCATTGGCCAGGCCCGCTGCCGAGCCAGCCTGCGGGCCGCCGGAGGATCCGCCAAGGAAGCCGGTCGCGGATCCGGTGACCGAACCCGTGGCGGCCGATTTGGCCCACCCGCTGAGGAAACCCTGCACGCAGGCCTCCCCCGGTGCCAGCACCGGCGCAGCGGCGTCGGTCGGAGTCGCGCTCGGAGCCTCCACCGAAAGCGGCTCGGCCGCAGCAGGTCCGGCCCCGACGGCCAGCGCGATGCCAAGGGAAGCGGTGATCAGAATGGTGTGTCGCATGAATAGCTGCTCTCGTGTGAGTCACGTCGAAGACAACGCACGGGCCAAGCATCCACACCTACTCCCCCGCACCGGTTCTCCCAACTCGATTACGCTGCGTAACAGTCGTTTTCGAGCAACTGGGATGATCCGTCCGGGCGACCACCAAAGATCACCTGGACGTGCGACCAAAATAGCGCGAAGCCCACGACCTCGCACGCCGTTCGCGGAATTAGTATTGACCACGCTCGTCCGCCGATGCCCTCGACCACACCAACTTCCAGGCTGCCCGATACTCGTTGGTGTCGGACCGTCGGCCTGCCAAACCGCGAAGCACCAGCAGTCCTCCGACAACGGGAAGTAATGCGAGCGCTTTGACACCGGGCCGAGTCTCCGGGAGCCGGAAGGCCAGCATGATGACGACGATGTAGGCGCAGCCGTGCACGGGGCCGATCAGCGTGGAGACCATCGGCCAATGCACGGTGATCAGGTTGAGCAGCAGCACCACCAGCGACAGCGTCTCGATGATCGCCGCGCGGCGCAGGGCCGTGGTGATCATGCCCTCTTCGGGCGAAATCGGTTGCGCTGCAGGAAGATCACCGTCATCCAACGCTGTGGATGTGTCGAATTTGGTCATGATTGTTCCTTCGAGAACGGCCGACCGTCGCGGTCCGGCGCGATGCGCTCAGTCTGTTCGGTTCGAAACAGCGCCCGCAATGACAAGAAGCCCACGGATCCGGACCTCGCCACACGGTGGGGCTCGCGCCGCGGCAACCTCTCAGCCAGTGGCCGGATCTGTGGGGTGGTTGTCCTTGTGGACTCCGCGGCCGGTACGCAAGATCGAAATGTGGTGGTTGCGAAGCCCGCGGACATCGTGGTGGCGGTGGCGGATGGTGTGGTGCTGCTGGATCTCGCCGGACCGGTGCAGGTACTGCACTGGGCCGGGCATCGGATCCGGTTCGCCTCCCCGACCGGTCGGCCGGTGCGCACCGATATCGGGGTCGAGATCGGGATCGATTGTGCCCTGGGCGATTTCGCCGGGCCGATCGATACAGTGATCGTGCCCGGTTACGCACCGACCGGCGGTGTCCCCGCCGAAATGGTCGCCGCGATACGGGACATGCGGCAGGTACGCCGGTTCGCCTCGGTGTGCACCGGTGCGTTCGTGCTGGCCGAGGCGGGACTGCTGGACGGGCGGCGGGCCACCACACATTGGGCGGCCTGCACCGAACTCGCCGCCCGGTTCCCCACGGTGGACGTCGATCCCGACGCCCTGTACGTGCGCGACGGACCCGTGGTGTCCTCGGCCGGGGTGACCGCGGGCATCGATATGGCCCTGTCGCTTGTCGAGGCTGACCACGGTGCCGAGACCGCGTCCAGAATCGCGAAGTATCTGGTCGTCTTCCTGCACCGACCGGGCGGGCAATCGCAGTTCAGTGTCCGCACCAGCGTCAATTCGCCACGGACCGAGGCATTGCGCACCGTGCTCGATTCCGTGGTCGCCGATTTGTCTGCCGACCACCGGCTTTCGGCGATGGCCGAACGGGCCGCCATCAGCCCGCGTCATCTGACCCGGCTATTTCGTCGCGAACTCGGTATGTCGCCGGGGCAGTACCTCGAGCGGGTGCGGATCGAGGCCGCGAAAGCCCAACTGACCACGGGCAGTGACGGCGTGGCGACCATTGCCCGCCGATGCGGATTCGGCTCCGAGGAATCCATGCGCCGGATATTCCAGAAGGCGATGGGTGTCACCCCGAGCGACTACCGCCAGCGATTCCGCACCGCCATCGAGTGAAATATGTTGTCTGACAAGGAGTTATCGTGTCTATTCCACGTCGCCGCGCGCTCTGCGGCGGGGCAGCGGTCACCGGGATGTTCCTCGCCACTGCGCCCACCCGGTCGCGAGCGGAACCGGCCGGGCCGCCGCTGACCTCGCTCGCCGTCAAGGCAAGCCAGCTGCTGGACCAGGTGGCCCAGCCGCACGTGCGCAATCACAGCATGCGCAGCTACTTTTACGCCCGCGCCGTCGCCGAACAGCAGCGGCTGGCATGCGACGACGAAATCGTGTTCCTCATCTGCGTATTGCACGACATCGGCATGACCGACGTCGCCAACGGCGATCAACGCTTCGAGATCGACGGCGCCGATTACGCGGCCCGCTTCCTCGAAGACAACGGCGTCACCGACGCCCGAGTGGACATCATCTGGGACGCCATCGCCGCGCACACCTCGGGATTCATCGATTCCCCGGTCTACCAGCGCCGTCGCCCACCGGAAATCCAAGCCGCCGTCACCGGCATCGGAATCGACCTCGGCGGCAGCCCCTCCGACCTACCACCCGGCTACGCCGACGAAGTAACCGCCCGCTACCCCCGCCTGGGCGGCAGCCCCGCCCTCTTCCGCACCCTCGAACAACAAACACTCGCGAACCCCCGCAAGGCCAGACCCGCGACCCTCGCCGGTGAGATTGTGCGCCAGCGCCATCCGGAGGTCCGCGTCGAAACCGTGGAAGACATTCTCGCCAGCAGCGGTTGGGCCGACTAGGGCGGATCCGATTGCGACGCAGGAATTCTGGGTAGAAGTCCTGTGGTCCGATCAACCCGGGAGGTCGCGCCAGCGGTCGGCCGACGCCAGGCCGTCCACGCAGATCCGCTCCAGGAACGCACCGCCCCTGGCCAGGCGGGCACCCATGGGGGTGTCGAGGCCGAGTGTCTGTGCCGCCGCCTTGGCGCTCTCGGCCGCGGCGAGGGTGCGCTGCAAGCTGATCACGGTCGAGCGGTACCAGGCGTCGTCGTCGACGACGTAGATGTCGCGCCGCCGACGAGGATCGCGTTCGCGCCTGATCAGGCCCTGCCCGATCAGGTAGCCCACCGCCGTGGAGATCGAGGCGGGGCTGACTTTCAGCCCGCGTGACAGCTCGGCCGCCGTGAGTCGGCCGTCCTCGCTCAGCCACAGGCCGATCAGTACGCGCGCAACCATTTTCGGCAAGCCCATCCCTATGGCCATCTCGACGGCCCCGTCCTCCACCTCCGACACCTTGCGGTCCCGGGGTTCTGCCTCGGGCGGGCGCGGCCGTGCGCTGCGTCGCGCCCGACGCGCCGTCGCCTGGTGTGCTCGTTCGGGGCGATAGTCGCCGGGACCGCCGTTTCGAGCGACCTCACGGCTGATCGTCGAGGTCGGTCGATCCAGCCGTCGGGCGATCTCGGCGTAGGAGCGGCCTTCGGCGAGGCCGGTGGCGATGCGGCGGCGGTCCTGCAGGGTCAGCCTTCCTTCCGACATGACATCACTATTGCGTTCGGTGCCACACAATGCAATGGATCATTGCATTCAGCCTCATCGTCAACGCATGAATTTGTCTGTTTTTACCTGCGGATATGTAATTCAAACAATTGACGCAATTTCTGAAAGCAACGTAGCGTTCAATTGTGATGAATATGTTCCACCGCGGCGAGGCCGGGCAGGTTTCCGTGAATACCCAGGCTCCGGCACCGGTGAGATCGCACCTGCTGAAACGAGTTCGACCAGCACTGGGCCTAGTGGTTCTCGCTCCGCTGATCGGCGAGTATTTGCTCGGCAATGTGCCCATCAATGCCCTGCCGATGATCATCGGACTGATTCCGCTCTACGGCGGTGGTGCGCTGCTGATCCGTGAGGTCGCCCGGCGGTGGCGGCTCGGATGGCCCGGGATCGTCCTGCTCGGGCTGTCCTATGCCGTGATCGAGGAGGGCCTGCTCACCCGGTCACTGTTCGATCCCGACTACGCCGGGTTGCGACTGCTCGACTATGGCTTCATTCCAGCGCTGGGCATCGGTGCCTACTGGACCGTGTTCGTCCTGGCCATCCACGGAGTGTGGAGCATCGCGGTACCGATCTCGATGGTGGAGGCAGGCTCAGATCGACCGGACACACCCTGGCTGGGCAAGGTCGGCCTCACGGCCTCGGCCGCCCTGTTCGTACTGGGTGGCGCGGTGCCCGTCACCCTGACAGGTTCGGCCCTCTACCCGTTGTCGACCGCCCAGGTCAGCGGGACACTGATCACGGCCGTCGCCCTGATCATCGCCGCGTTCATGTCGATTCGACTCCGCCGCCCAGTCCGATCTGGCACGCCGACCGGTCCGGGGACCGTCTTCGCCATCGCCCTCGCGGCCGGGCTGGCGTTCTGGATCCCCAGCCTGCTCGCCGCCGCGGGCATCAAGCTGGAATCCGTTGTGCCCGCGTGGATCACCGTCAGCTGCTACCTCGCGCTCTACACCACGATGGCGCTGCTCATCCTGCACTGGTCCCGATTTACGGGCTGGGGACCGTGGCACCGACTCGCTCTGGGCGCGGCCGGGCTACTCACCTACGCATGGCACGGCTTCCTTCAACGGCCGAGCTTCTCGGCACCCCCGAATGTGGACCGCATCGGCAACGCGATCTTCGCACTCGCCGCCCTCGGACTGCTCGCCTTCACGACGGCACGACTCCGTCGCCCGGCCGCGGACCTGGGCTATCGCGTGTCAAAAAATCTGTAGTGGCGACTCTAGACATTCGGCCTTGGGGTGTGTAATTTCACTGTCGTTCAAGTGAGAGATCGAGTGACTGGGCAGCTGAACTGCCTGGTATGCGGTACCCCCGTCCCCGCCGGGGCAGGCGAGAATCCGGCTGGCCCTCTGGCTGCCCGACCGCCGTCGGTGGGGACGGGGCACAGCAAGACGAAAACTCGCAAACATGACGTGCACGCATGGAGGTGGTGGCCACTGAGTAGTCCAAATCCTTGTCCGCAACCCGAGCGGTTACGGGTGCGGTGTACGCCATCGGCCTTCGGAGGCCGGTGAACAGTTCGACCCTTTCGTATACGTAAGTTCCAGGCCCCGGCGCACCCCGCGCCGGGGCCTCCCGTCGTTGAAAAATCTTTGAGAGGTGTTGTGCAGCAATCGGATATGACTCCCACGCCCGCCACAGGCGGCGTGGACCGACTCGACGATGAAGATTTCCCCGCCTACAGCATGGGCCGCGCCGCGGAACTCCTCGGTGTCACCCAGGCCTTCCTGCGCACCCTCGACGCCGCCCGCCTCCTGACCCCCCAACGCTCCGAAGGCGGCCACCGCCGCTACTCCCGCTACCAACTCCGAATCGCCGCCCGAGTCCGAGAACTCATCGACGCAGGCAACTCCCTAGAAGGCGCCTGCCGCATCGTCATCCTCGAAGACCAACTAGCCGAAGCCCAAGCCCTAAACGCCACCCTCCAAACCGCCCTCGACGAACACAAATCCCGCAACCCAAAGCACCCCTAACCCCCACCCGAAGGCACCCCCAGGTGTGAGACCGTTCCACCGCGATTCATTGCGCCACGTCCGTGTACACCGCAGGGATCTAAGATGGCCGAGGGTCAATGGATCGAGATCATCTCGGCCCACCGACCCATCTGGCCTGCCGAGTTGCGTGTAAGGTGCCGAGCCCGCATGGCATCGGCATGGCCACTGTGCGGCGGGCTGAACGCTCGCCGTCGATGCGTAGACGCGATGTTCCGATTACGGCCGGTGTACTGGCGGCACCGGCGCCCAACCCATCCCGGACATTGGCCAGTGCCTGCATATCGGTCCGACGGGACACGAAACGTCGGCCACAACGGCGTGCATTGGCCGCACCGATGGCCGCACCGCCCTGCGCCACAAGCGAATCGATACGGTGCACCGGGAGTCGGTCCGGCTCGGCTTGGGGCGAGGCCATGGAGAATCGTGTCGCAAACCAGAGCGCCCGATTTCTAGATACATATCCCGAGGGTGCACCTCTTACGGGATGGACGGGAAACTGACGATGATCGAGTTATTGAGCGAGACAGACCTGCCCGCGGGGTTCACCTATCCCCACGAATTCGCACGGATAGTCGACCTTGGCCTATTGGACCTCGAGCCTTGGAACATCCTGCACGGCAAGGTGCTCGAGTTGCGATATCACGGCATGCGCGAGCGCTACCCCGACCGGCAACTTGTGCCGTTCGCGGCACGCATCGACAACGACGATGTTGCGTGCTGGGAGCACGGATCGTCCGAGATTGTCACCGTCCACGACTTCGCTCAGCCTGGGTGGGAAAACCGCGACACCTATCCCTCCTTCTACGACTGGCTCAGAAAAGCGGTAGACGACCTGATCGACTTCGACAGTTAACCTCCGACGCCCACAGCTGTCCGACTCGGCCAGCACGTCCTCAATTCCGGATAGTCGTGCCGATATCGCCCAGCCCGGTTGGCTTTCAAGAACTCGAGTTCATCCGAGGCGCGAAGTCACGTTCCCAAAGCTCTCGAATCGCCACCGCGGCCAGGATAAGCACCAAGGCAGGAATCGGGGCGAGAGTGTCGTTGGTGTAACCGCGTGGCAGCGCCAGGTGGATCAGAATCGCTGATACGAAAGGGATCACGATGGTGAGGACTCCCGCGATCGGGCGGCGGATGGCCACCGCTTCGACGACCGCCGCGAGGATCACCAGGCAGAACGCCGCCAATTGGATCGGTCCCAGAGGATCGAATCCGTCGGAGGGGACATAGTCCGCGTAACGGCGCGGTTGCCCGGGGTGCGCCGTCCAGTCGTAGTTGCCGGACAGCAATGTCGAGACGAGGAACAGCCACCAGAATGCGTGGCCCGCAAGCTTTGCTGCGCGAAATGTCCGATACCTGGTCACCTAAGCGAATGTAGAGCTGAACTGACGCATTTCCTTGTACGTCGGTTTTCGTAGCGCGGCGGAGTGGAACGCATTGGACTGCTGCTGCGCGCTCAGTTCAGGGCTGCCGCCCGATACCCGTCTGCGATTTCTCGGATTTGCCGCAACCCACGCGATCCGGTGCGACTTGGCACGGTTCGGCTGGATGCCGACGGTCAGAGGTGAATTCGGCCGTTTCGGTGCACCTCATGCCGATGAGCGTAACAATGGAGGTGTCAGGTCGGCGAATTTGCAGGCCTCGGCACCGACCCGATCGAAACATGCGGCTGCCCCGCTGGATCAGGCTTCCTCGCGCAGCGCTTCCAGCATCTCCGTCAGCGCCCGAGAACGGTCCCGCTCGCCGAAATCCCGCAGCGCGCCAGCGTATTTGAAGACCACGTTATCGCCTTCGGGGTCGTCGAGACAGCTGCGGATCCAGTTCAACGTGAACTCGACAGTGCCGTTCTCGTGGACCGCGTAGACGTCCTCGAGGTGCATAACCTCACCCTTGACAACCCGGGTCACACCCGGGCATGTCGCTGCCAACACCTCCGCCAAATACACCGAATAGGCCAGCAGCTTGACCGCACGCAGCGACGGCTCCTCATCACCGTCCGTGGACATCGACTCGACGACACCCTGAACGAAGAAGACACTTTCGTCGGTGCCGTCCAGGTCCGCGCCATTCTCACGAGCCCATATCAGAAACCGATGCGCCTCAGCCAGCAGTTCGTCAGCCACCGCTGCATCCTAACCAGGCACGATCCGGCGAAAACGGATCAACGACCTATGTCCCGACAGGGCCAATCTTGGTTTCGATCCAGCCGAGGACTTGGTCGCGATGCCGTTGCGCTGGACGATTCGTTGCCCGTCGTCGAAGTAGTCGGCAAAACGCACGGTATTGGCCCATTCAGCGCGGATCTATTGCGGTGCAGCCTATGTCGTGACCGGGTAGGCGGCC
Organism: Nocardia sp. CDC160; assembly: GCF_035818795.1. Taxonomy (NCBI): domain Bacteria; kingdom Bacillati; phylum Actinomycetota; class Actinomycetes; order Mycobacteriales; family Nocardiaceae; genus Nocardia; species Nocardia sp. CDC160. Next base: position 843,353 of record NZ_JAYKYT010000004.1, read on the forward strand.
TGGAACGCCAATCGTTGATCGGCGTCGGCGGCGATCCTGTCGAGTTCTTCGTCGAGGGTCATGAAGACGTGCCAAGGTTCTTGCCCGCTGACCTGGACCAAACGCTGAACGATGAGTGCTTCGAGTTCGGGAATCCGCTTGGCCTTCCAGATCTTGTCGGCCAGGCTGACCAGAAGGTCATCCATGCCGATGTCGGGTTCGGTCCATGCGGCATGGGTACGGGCGAAGCGGGCGGCGCTTTCGGACACCCCATGGTCGAGCAGGAGTTGGTATCCGGCAGATTCGTGCGCTGAACCAGTGCCGGACAGTTCGGCAGGATGGAGAACCTTCCCGATGTCATGGGTGGCTGCACCGAACAACACAGCATCGGCGTCGAACTGCACCGTGCTATACGTGGCCTTCAGCCAATCGACCAGTTGACACGCCACGTTGTGAACCGCCCGCAAGTGCGCAGCCAGCCGAGGCGGAGCATCCGGCGCCCGAAGGATCGCCGCAGCGCTGTCGGGCAGCGGGCGCAGGGGAGGCTCGGGTTGGTCGGTCAATGCCTGCTCGAGCACACCTGAGGTCACTCGGCCACGGTAATCCCCACAAGATCGGATTCGCCGAACCCACACGAATGCACTCATCAGGTAGCCCGCCCCTCACAATGTTTGCTGCAAGATCGCTCCGGCTAGGGTAGTTCTCGGCTCGGGTCTGCTTCTGATCGTTCGATCGAGAGGAGTGTTCGCGATGGCCGAACCCGCCGACAAGGGACCCGCGGTCGACAGCATGATCGTTTCGCATCGGTACTACCGTGGACAGCTCGCGCAAGCCCCCATGCTGGTGCGCGAGTTGCGAGCGGGCAACGCCACGCGAATTCGGTTGGTGATCGGTCACGTGTATGCGGTGGTCCTCGGTCTTCAGAATCATGACCGCGACGAGGACGACCTTCTCTGGCCATTGCTGCGGGCTCGCATCGACCCACCGCCCGAGGCGATCGGGCGCGTCGAGAACCAGCATCACCAACTCAGCGCACTCACCACTCGCGTACGCCAGGCTCTCACCGACCTGCTCGCCGATGCGGACCTCACCATGTGTGAACCGACCGCTGAACTGCTGACGGAACTCTCCGAAGCGGCCGACGCCCACATGCTCGACGAGGAGAAAACGATCCTGCCGCTGGTGGCCGAGCATCTCACTGCCACCGAATGGACCGAATACGCTGCCCGCGGAATTTCGCGAATGAGCAAGGCGCAGAGGCGATATGCCAAGAGTGCGATGTTCGCTTACTGCACTCCCGACGAGCAAGCCATCATGCTCGCGAAGTTATCGGTGTGGGCGCGGCTGATGTGGCAGCTGCACGGTCAGCACGTCTACCCACGGCACCTGGCACGCATCCACGGCCGGTGAACCCCATAGCCAACAAACTCGAACACGACCGTGCCAACCGCTGGAAGTGAAATCGACGGGAGGAACGATGCGCAAACTCGGCTCCACCTCATGCGCGGCGGCAGGTGATGGGCTGCGCGGCCACAGGAACCTGCAGGTTCGTCGTGAGCCTGCGACCGTCGAGATAACGGTACAGCGCACGACGGACAACCACGCTACTACCGAAAGTGGCCCGGAACCATCGGGTTCCGGGCCACTTTCGGATTCGCGATCACCGCGATCCGGTTAGCCCACTTCGGCTTTGGCTTCCTCCTTCACCGCCGCCGACGCCATCGCGCCTGCGGGTTGGACCGGGACGAGGAACACCGTCGAGATAGCGCAGAACACCAACAACGCGAGTGTCAGGTACAGCGAGTCGGTCAACGCAGCAGCGTAGGGCACCTTGATGGCATCAGGCAGGTGCCCAGCCTGAATAGACGAGCCGGTGGGCAGCGAATGCGCGGTCATCCGGGCCGTGAGAAGTGCGCCGATGCCCGCGCTGCCGAGCACCGAGCCGACCTGGCGGGTGGTGTTGTAAATCCCAGAGGCCGCCCCCATCTGCTCTAGCGGCAGGCTCCGCAGCGCGGTCGCGGGCAGCGGTGCCCAAATGCACGCACCCGCCACACCGAGCATCGCCGCACTGACACAGATCCAAGCGATGGATCCATTCGGCGTGGCGAGGTGGATGAACCACCACAACCCCAGGGAAAACACCACGAAGCCGAACGTCGGTAGATAGCGCGGCGGCAGCTTGTCCGAGTACTTGCCGACCACCGGAGACAGCACACCGGACACAACGGCCATCGGGGCGAACACCAACGCCGCCTTGGTCGGCGAGAAGTCCCGCACCACCTGCAGATAGAAATAGGACGGCACCATCTGCGCGGCCATGCCCACCGACAAGGCGCTGGTCGCGATGTTGCCGATGGCGAAGTTTCGATTGCGGAACAGCCCCAGCGGCACCAGCGGTTCCTCGGTGTTACGGCTCTGATAGAACAAGAACAGCGCCAGCACCGCGAGACCACCGACGATCATGCCCCACACCCAGCTGGCCCAGTGGTAGGTGTTGCCCTGCTGAATGCCGAACACCAACGCCGCCATACCGATTCCGGCCAACAACACGCCTGGAACGTCGAAGCGATGACCGTTGGTCGGCAGCTTCGGAACCAGCCACCCGCCCAAGACAAGCCCGGCCAAACCGATCGGCACATTCACGTAGAAGATCCACTGCCAGCCACCATTATCGATGAGCACACCGCCGAGGATCGGGCCGACGAGCGTAGCGACGCCCGCGACACCGCCCCACACACCCATCGCGGCACCGCGCTTGTCCCAAGGGAATACGCGGCCGATCACCGCCATGGTCTGCGGCGCGATCAACGCCGCCCCCAGGCCTTGTACCGCGCGCGCCGCGATCAGCGAGCCGATGCTGTCGGCCAGCCCGCACCACAACGACGCCAGCGTGAACACGGCCAGTCCACCCAAGAACAGGTATTTCGGACCGAACCGGTCACCGAGCCGACCCGTAATGAGCAGCGGCACCGCAAAGGTGAGCAGGTAGGCGCTGGTCACCCAGATCACCTTGGACACGTCGGTGTGCAGGCCGGTCATGATCGCCGGGTTGGCCACCGCCACGATGGTCATGTCCAGCAGGATCATGAAATAGCCCACGCACAGCGCGGTCAACACCCACCAGGGGCTGCGTGTACGGTCAGTCGACATCAATGTTCCCTTCTTGATCAACAACAGCGACACCGCTGTTGTGCGTGGTCACCGCATTCCGCACGGCGGCGGCGACAGCGGCGACCAGCTTGTCTGCACGGCTGGCCGATAGCAGGCCTTCGACATAGCCGAGGTTCAACGACAGCGCGTCAGTTCCGACTTCCACGGTCAGCATCAACATGCCGCTCACCGACATCCCGGACACGAATTCGACATCGGAGCAGTCCCAATCGCCGATCCGGCTCGGAAACTCGCGGGTGTCGACACAGGTCATGCAGAGGAAACCGGATCCACGCGAATCTAGTTGCGCCACTGCCTGATCCACCTGGTCCGGCGTATCGAGGGCCATGTGCTCCAATGCCGCCAAGCCCGCCAGATGCCGTCGCTGGCCAACCCGCGAGTCGTAGTCGGACTCGAAGGCGGCCGCCACGTCCCACAACGACGGCCCGGCCGGGGTGGGCACCGCAAGCATCGCCTGGTACGCACCGGTGTGAATGTCTTCGAGCGGCGAAGCCAGATGTTCCCGGAACAGCACGGAGATCATGACCGCGTAGTGGGCTTGCGGTTCCCCGGTGTCCGCAGCAGCGGCGGCCGCCAGTGCAGCCGCGACCACGCTCTGCGGCGAGACGCCGCGTTCGTCGCATGCCTTCAGCAGTGACTGGTAGTCGCTGCCCGCGAGCGCTCGGCGCACCAGTCTGGTGTAACGCTGTGCGGGGGCTGGCTGGGCCTCCGCGGACAACCGCAGCGGCTTCAGTTCGCGATCACTCTCGGCTTCCGCCATTAGAGCGTCGAATGCCGCTCGTTTGCCCTCGGCGGTCTGAAATTCTTTGGGCAGCAATGTTTCCGGTGCAGGTGGTGCTGGGATCTCGGGAACCCAGCCGGTCGTCCCCGCAGCCGCGAATGCGATCGTCTGGCGCGCGAACGACAGCACCGTGACCGCGTCAGCGATGGCGTAGGTAGACGTCAGGAGAAGGTCGTGCACACCTGGTGCAGCGCCGACCAGAGTGGCTCGCAGGGGCGGAGTGTCCGGCGCGAACCGTTCCCGCAATTCTGTGTCCGCTTCCGCGATCCAGTCTCCGGCTGTTACTTCCCGCAAGGGAATCGGCGCCCCGGCGACGGGCACGAACCGCGGGTTGCGGCCGTCGTCGCTGCGCACCCGGGTACGCAGCATCGGGTGCCGCTGAACCAGCGCTGCCAGCCCTGCACGGACAGCATCGGCATCCAGGTCACCGGTGACCCGAACCCGAGACACGATGTGAAGCGGCGCAACCTGATCCGCGCTCCAGTGCCAGCGTTCCAAAGGAGACAGCGGTCGCGGCAGCGTGGCCGATTCCCAATCGCCGAGACCGGGCCAGGTCATCGGGACGATGAGCCGAGATTTGCCGCCGTTCTCCGGGGGACTCGCCATCGCACGGTTGCGGGCCTCGACTTCTTCCGGGTCGACGGTCTGCTCGAGGTGAGCCAGCCAGCGCGACTCGTCAACCAGCATGGTGGCCCGTGAAATTCGACGCCGTTCATAGACACGTAGTGCGGTTTCAGCACTGTCCTCAGTAGCCAGTGCATGTGCCAGCACGATCGCGTCCTCGACAGCCGCGTTCGCGCCCTGGCCAAGACTGGGCAGCATCGGGTGGGCAGCATCGCCCAGCAATGTGACGCGGCCTCGGCCCCATTCAGCGATCGCGGGCCGATCCTGTGCCGGGCGCGTCAGGATGTCCTGCTCTGGTGTTCTCGCGATGATCTCGGATATCTCAGGAGCCCAGTCGGTGAATCTGGCGAGCAGATCGTCCTTGCCGTGAGGCCAATTCGCCGCCAGCTCCGCGGTAGTGGTGAGTGTGGCCCACCAGTAGACTCGACCGTCGCCGAGGTCGCTGATGCCGAATCGCTGTCCGGTACCCCAATATTGGATCGACTCGCCCTTCTCCACCACGGGACTGTCGAACTGCGCGAGGGCCAGCCAGCAGACGAATTCCCCGGACCGGGGCGGCTGGGCGCCGTGCAACTGGCTGCGTACCGCTGAATTGATGCCGTCGGCACCGATCAGGACATCGGCGCTCAGTGTGCGGCCGTCCACCAGCTCCACCTCGACACTGTCGGCGGTCTCGGCGAATCGCAGCACCTCTGCGCCCAACTCGAGCCGCAGATCCTCACCGGCGTGGGCCAACAGGACCTCGTGCAGGTCGGGTCGGGCCAAAACCACAGCCGGAGCGCCAAGTTCGGCTTCCGTGAGGACCGCGTCGACGCGACGCAAGACGTAACCGTCCGAGCGGCGATAGCTGGCCGACAGCGCCCGCTCCCCCACCCGCAGCAGTTCTTCGTCGATGCCCAGATCGAGGGTCCGAAGTGCGTTCATCGCGTTCGGCTGCAACGACAGGCCGAACCCGGCGGCGCGCAATGTCGCAGCGCGCTCACACAGCACCACCTCGATGCCCGCGCGGCGAAGAGCGGCCGCTGCTGTGAGACCGCCGATGCCTGCTCCGACGACGAGTGCCGACTTTGCCGCCGTATTCACGGAATCTCCTTGCTGTACAGCGAGATCCAATCGCTTCATGAGGCCACCGCCGACGCCGTATCGAGAAGGCGGACGAGCTGGCGTGCCACATCGGCGACATGGGGCTCGGTGATCATGGTGAGGTGGTCGCCCGGCACCTCGATGACGTCGAGGCGACCAGCGGCATATGGCTGCCAACCATTACTCGGGTCGCGATGCAACGTGCCGACTCGATCGTGAGACAGGCGCAGTATCTCCGGCAACGGCTCTGCCGCCCGAAGCAATGTCATCGCGCCCCGGTACGGCTGCGGACGGTAACTCGCGAAGGCCCGCCAGCTGTTGACGAACACTTCGTACAATCGTCGCACCAGCTCCTGGGAACCGGCCACCGGAAGCACTCCTGCATCGACAGCGGTGGCGAGCATGAAAGCGAAGACCTGATCATCGCCCACGAGCCCATCGGGGATCTCGACTCTCGCGGCCTCCGTGCCGCGTGCCAGCAACAGCAGCTCCCAGAGGAAGAACTCCTGCAATCGACGCTCTGACACGATTGTGGGGTCACCATTGCGGACCGTCATGGCATCGATCAGCACCAATGTGGCGACCTCATGACCGGCTGCGGTCAATTGTTGCGCCATTTCGAAGGCCATCATGCCGCCCAATGACCAGCCGCCCAGATGGTAGGGGCCCTCCGGCTGTATCTGGCGGATGGCCTCCACATACATGGCGGCGGTCTCCGGCAACGATGTCGATGCGACGCTTCCCGGCTGTAGACCTGGTGCCTGCAGGCCGTAGAGCGGTCTGCCCAAGGGAAGATGTTTGCCCAATTCGACATAGCAGAGCACGTTGCCGCCGATCGGCGGTGCCAGGAACAGCGGCGTACCGGCACCCGCGCGCAGACGCACCAAGGGATCGAAGCCGATCTCCGGCCGCTCCTCCAGATGCACCGCCAATGCCGCGACTGTCGGGCCCGTAGCCAACACCGAGACCGGGAGCGATACTCCGAATCGCTGATCCAGCGAGACGATCAGCCGCACGGCGGTCAGCGAGGTTCCGCCCAACGCGAAGAAGTCGTCGTGCACACCGACTTCAGGCAAACCCAATGCTTCGGCCATCAGGGCCGCAACCGTCGATTCGACGGGGGTGCGCGGCGGCACATACCCGGCGGTTTCGATGGCGGGCAGCTCCATTCGGGCCAGCACGGCGTCCGCGCGCTTGCCACTGGGCGTCAACGGCAAGGCATTCAACCAGACAAGGCGGGCAGGAATCATGTATTCGGGAAGCCATTCCCGCAGTGCCGCAATGATGTCCGCCTCGTCGACGTCGGCTTGGGAGCCCACCATGAAAGCCACCAACCGGGTATGGGCGCTCGAGCCACCCGTGCTGTCGTGTGCCACCACGGCCACCTCGGTCACGCCTGGCAGCGGCCCGGTGACGCGTTGCAGTGCCAGCTCCACCTCCATCGGCTCCACTCGATGACCGCGGATCTTCGCCTGCCCGCCACGCCTGCCGTCGCTCACTACCGCACCGTCAGGAAGCCGCCGACCGATATCGCCTGTGCGATATAGCCTTTCGGCCGGTGCGGTGGGATGCGGTACGAAGACCGCATCGGTCAGGTCCGGGCGGTTGAGATAGCCATCCGCGAGCGCGGCACCGCCGAGGCATATTTCGCCTGGAACACCGTCCGGAACCGGTCGCAGCCGCTCGTCCAGGACAAGGATCTCGACATTGTCGATTGCGGTGCCGATCGGCGGCAGCACGGGAAACCGGCTCGGGTCGCCAGTCATGCTGTAGCGCGTCGCAACGTGGGTTTCTGTAGGGCCGTATTGGTTTTCCAGAATCACGTCGGTACCGGCAGCGCACAATGCGCGGATCTCATCGGTCACGCGCAGCTGCTCGCCGGAGGAGATGATCACCCGCAGAGCCGTCGGCTCGGAGCCGAGCCGTACCGCAGCTTCGGCCATCTGCTGCAAGGCAACATAGGGCAGGAATACGCGCTCGGCATCGGTGGCACTCAGAAGACCCGGCAGTGCGGGTAGATCGCGTCGCTGCTGTTCGGTGAGCAGGATCAGTCGTCCGCCGCCGCACAGGGTCGAATAGATTTCTTGGAACGAGACATCGAACGACAGCGGGGCGAATTGCGTAGTAGCCGGTGATCGCCCGTGTTCGGCTAGCCAACCGCTGGGTGTCGACAGTTGCCAGGCGATCAGGTTCGCCAGCGCCCGATGCGGCATCACTACGCCCTTCGGTGTGCCAGTCGAGCCGGAGGTGAACAAGATGTACGCGGCGAGGGCGGGCTCGATCGTCGGCAATTCCACTGAGCTGGACGGAATCACGAGCTCTTCCAGTGTCAATCGCTCGTGCCGCGCAGGTACCAGACCTTTGTGTTCCGGTCCGGTGATGACAGCGAACGGGGCTGCCTGATCGAGCATGGCGTGCAGGCGAGATGGTGGGTAGCTCACATCGAGCGGTACACATGCCGCGCCCGCCATGCCGATCCCCAAGACCGCGGCGATCTGTTCCGGCGAGCGGTCCACCGCCAGCGCAATTCGGTCTCCAGCCTGGACTCCGCGCGCCACCAAAGCTGTCGCGATCCGCTGGCAGGACTCGAACAGTTCCGCATATGTGACTGTCTGCGAGCCGAATTCGATCGCGACGGCTTCAGGGGATTGGGATGCGCGGGCCCCGAACAGATCGATCACGCTCCCGGTATCGGAGCGTATCAGCGACGCCTCGACTTGTTGCAGAGCGAGTGATCCAGCTTCGGCGCCCGACAACTCCTGCGGAGCAGGGGCAAGAGAGCTGAAATCGACTGGTGCGGCCAGATCCCTGGTGAGCAGATCCAGGACCGCCACGTAGGTTTCACCGATCAAATCCAGTTGATCGTGAGTGTAGAGGCTGGCGTCAGCGTCGAGGCGCAGCGATAGCCCGTGATCGGATGCGCTACGCACGGCATTGATCAACAGAGCGAAGTTGGTTTCCTCTCGGATGTCGACTTCGAGCAGCTCCACGTCCAGCGCCTGCAGCGTCGCACCGAATGCGTGGAAATGGATGTAATTGAACGCCGTATCGATCGTCAGGCCCAGGTCGCGCTGGATTTCCAATACCGGGAATCGCCGATGCGGTGCGCTGTCCTTCTCTTGTTCGAAGACCTGTTCCAGCACCTCCCACCACGTGCGGGCGGAGTCGATTTCCAGGCGGAACGGCATGGTATTCAGGAAAAGTCCAACCATCCGCTCGGCATCGAGCCGCTCTGGACGGCCATGAGTGACGACACCGGTCGTGATGTCCGCTTGTCCGGCGAGCAGGCCGATGGTGCACAGGTGGGCTGCCAGCAGGACCGTCTTCAGCGGGAGGTGGACATCGGCGGCCACCTCCTCGACACGAGCCTGCACGTCAGGTGGAACTGGAATCGACCGGGTGACACGCGCACCCGGCGACATGAGATCCGCGGACGGATCGACCGGAACGTGCGGGCGCACACCCGGGATTCGGCCGCTCAGCGCGCCCGCCAGGAGGGTGGTCCAATACTCTCGGTCCGCTTGCCCGCTGAGCGAATCACCCTCTGCGCGTACGTATTCCGCGAACGACGGGAGTTCGGGCTCGGGTGCGCCGACCGTGCCTACAGCCAGTGCGCGATAGTCGGCCAGTAGTTCCGACACGAGTGTGGAGACACTCCAGCCGTCGAGGATGGCGTGGTGGAACGACAAGACGAGGTCGATCCGGTCCGCGCGCCGGAACACCGCGAGGTGGAACAGGCCCGGCGTCTCGAAATGGTAAGGCTGTGTGCGGCGCTGGGCGACGTGAGCGGCGACCGTCGTATCTGCGGCCTGCGTATCGACCGACCGCAGATCGACAATGGTCAACGGCGGGGTCACGTCGGTATGGACGAGCTGCAAGGGCTCCGAATAGCCCGCCAAATCGAACGACGTGCGCAGCATGGGATGCCGGTCCACGGCGTGCGCCAGCGCTGCCCGCATCGCGGGCTCATGCCAGTCCATGCGCACCGAGTAGCGGAAAACATCGTGGTATAGCGCTGATCCATGCCGCTCACGACTGTGGAACAGCATGCCCAGTTGCAGTCGTGTCAACGGATACGCGTCCACGACGTGGCTGAGCCGGGCGCGGTCGATAACCGCAACCAGTTCGAACGGCTCCACTGCCGTCCTGGCGAGTTCGCCGACGCGAACTCGACCCGCCAGCTCGGAGATGGTCGGCGACTCGGCGAGATCACGTGCCGTGAACAACAGTCCGCGCGCCTCGGAAAGAGCGAGCACCCGCAGCAGCAGGATGGAGTCACCGCCCAGGTCGTAGAAGCTGTCGATCACCGACACCGAGTCCCTGCCGAGCACCTCCCGCCACACCGCGGCCAGCTGTTCTTCGACCGCACTCTGTGGCGCAACGTGAGAAGCGGAGTCATCGTCATCGAGACTGGTCGCGGCCAATGCCGTGCGGTCGGCCTTGCCGCTCGGCGTCAGAGGAATTTCCGGGACACCTACAAACCTGGCGGGAATCATGAATTCCGGCAGCTTCTTCGCAAGGGTTTCCCTGAGCCGCCGCGGATCCAGGGCCGTGGTGGATACACAGTAGGCGGCCAGATATGTACCACGCGTCGGGGATTGGATGTCAATGACGGCGGCGGCAAGGATCTCGGGTAGCGCGGCCAGTGCGTTCTCCACCTCGCCCAATTCCACACGGTTGCCCCGGATCTTGACCTGCCGGTCTATCCGGCCCAGGTATTCCAACTCGCCGGTGGACAGCCAGCGCGCCAGGTCCCCGGTTCGGTACATTCGCTCGCCGGGATGAAACGGGTCCGCGACGAACTTCTCCGCGTCGAGCTCCGGCCTGTTTCGGTACCCGCGCGCGACACCGACGCCCGCGATGCACAGTTCACCCGGCACACCGACCGGCTGGGGCTGATCGGCGGGATCTAGTACATACAGCCGCGTGTTGTCGATAGGGCGACCGATCGGCACCCGCGTGATCGGCACACCCGGATCTCTGGGGCAGTCGTGATAGGAGACGTCGACGGTCGCTTCCGTCGGCCCATACAAATTGATCAGACGCGGCGCTGCTTCGCCGTGGATCGCGAAAACTCGATTCCACCGTGCGACCTGGTGCGGCAGAAGCGCTTCGCCGCTGCAGAAGACGGTCCGCAGGGTGTCGGCTCGCAGCACAGCGGCCGGGTCGGACTCCAACACATCCAGGAAAGGGGTCAACATCGACGGCACGAAATGCATTACGGTGACACCGAATTCCGCAATCGCGGCGAGGATATCGCGCGGATCCTTCTCTCCGCCCGGCTTCAGCAGTGCCATCTGAGCACCCGTGAGCGCCCACCAGAACAATTCCCACACCGACACATCGAAGGAGATCGGCGTCTTCTGCAAGATCACGTCCGTCGGCTGCAAGGGGTAGCGGCGCTGCATCCAGGACAGTCGATTGATCACCGAATGATGCTCGACGGCAACACCTTTCGGCGTGCCGGTGGAGCCGGAGGTATAGATCATGTAGGCCAGGTCATGGCCTCCGGGCACCGGTGTCGAGGAGGCGTGAGACCGCGACGGGTCCGCCGTCCACTCCTCCGGTGTCAATACCGACGCCGCGGTCGGCGGCACCGATTGCACTTGGGCGGCATCCGTGAGCAGCACGGTGGCCGCGCTGTCGACCAGTAGGAACTCGATCCGGTCGGCCGGGTAGCGAGGGTCCACCGGTACGTACGTCGCACCTGCGTGCATCGCGGCCAGGATGGCGACCATCATGTCGGGCGAACGGTCCAGCATGACTGCCACCACATCGCCGAGCCCGACCCCGCGCCCACGCAACAATGCAGAAAGCGCTGACACGCGATCGATAAGCTCGCGATACGTCAGGTTGAACTCGGGCGTCGCATGCAACGCGATGGCCTCCGGAGTCCGCTCGGCCTGGGCCACCATCGCGCTGATCACGCTTGTCCGATCGTCGTAATAACGATCGGTAGCCCGATCTTGGTCGATCAACGTGTCGTAATCGGTCGGCGGCACGACCGACAGTGCGGCCGGGTTGGCATCCATTGCTGAAATGCCTGACTCCAGCAGCGAAATCAGCCCCGCGACGACCGACTCGATTGTGTAGTCGTCGTCGAAGACGTCGGCCGCGTAGTCCAACCTGATGTGCAGCGGTCCCTCTTCGTCCAGTTCCAAGATGGTCCATGCCAGCGCATTCGGGCCATACGCTTGCCGACCATCCGGGGAGGAACTGCCGAAAGTCGTCGACACCGGTGGCTGCCGCACGCCTTGCTGTCCCACCATGTGGCCGCGACTAATCGGCAATCGCAGATACGAGACAGTCACATCGAACAGCTGGTGAACCGACTCTCCGGCGCGGCGCAGCTCGCCCACCAGGTCGCCGAGTGGGTAGCGCTGATGCCGTTTCATCTGGCGTACATCGGCTTTCACGGTTGCGACCAAGTCGGCCACCGTCGGGGAGTCAGCAGTCCGGATAAGCAGGGGAAGCGTATTGGCGAAGTGGCCTACGGCAGCTTGTTCGGTTGGATTGTTGCGGTTGTTCTGCGGGATGCCGATGATGACGTTCTCCGTACGCAGCACCCTGGACAGGTATACGCCGATCATCGTGCAGAGATACGGATACAGCGAGATCCCCTCGGCTCGAATCCGATTCACCAGCTCCCGTTCCAGGGAGAACCCGCGGGTGACTATCGGAGCGAGTTGTTCGACGCCGTGGCGGCGGTCGAACAGCGCCGGGACCACCCCGCGCAGCCTGGGCACAAAGGCGTCGCGGTCGATACCATATTGTTCGCTGGCTCGATACTCCTGTTCGTAGGTCAGACACTCCACGAACGAGGATCCGGGCAGTTCAGGCTGGGCTCCCGTAGTGCTCGTCACCGTATAGTCGGTCAATAGCTCAGTTCCGAAGGCGCGCAGTGAGGTGGCGTCGACGGTCACGTGGTGCGCCGTGGTGACCAGGTAGTACGACGCGGACCCGGCTCGAATGACGGTGAAGCGCACCGGCTCCGGCCCGGTCAAATCGATGGGCGCGTTGGTCAGCGCGCGAATGCGCTGCTGCGCTGCGGATTCTGGATCGTCAGCATCGGCAACGTCCACCAACCGCACCGGCGGCACCCAGTCGGATGATAATTCCTGATAGGGAACGCCATCTCGCGTTCCATAACGCATCCGCAATCCGTCGTTGCGCCTCAACGTGCGCTCCGCTGCCGCCAGCAGTTCTGGCACATCGATATCTTCGGCCAAGTGCCAAACCGCACAGCAGAGGTAGCTGGGCACACCGGGATGCAGTTCGGCGATAGCCCAGATGTCGCGCTGGTACGCAGTGAGCGCATAGCGCATCAAGTCAGACATGAATCCCCCATGGATCTACTTCCAGTAGTGACCATCGGACGCCCCAAAGTACTAATGTCCGACGGTCACGAAACGGCACTCTGCGCTCAAACACGTTGCTACACAAGGCCGTATCGCACCAAGCAAATGCTTGATGCGAACTAACCGTACAGTCGTCCAACTTCGGCCGTCAACCCGAACCGCACCACAATCCCCGTGAACAGCACATGAACAACCGGGGCGCACCGGCAAGTCGGCCACACCCATCGAGGCGGCGACGTTGACAGTGAAACATCTTGTGCGCTATAGATTTTGAGGTTGCAGGGATCGAACCGGGGTGGGAGCGACTCCCGGAGGGCGGCAGGTTTCAGACGGCGAGCAATCGTCCCCAATCTGGCCGCAGCCCCGACGGTGTCGGCAGTCACGACGAGGAAGTCGAGGGTCTCGATCCGTCCGCCGTCACTGCGGAATACACACGCTCTCACCGCTTGACACACCACTGGGGCTCGACGCCAGTCTCGTTGAGCCGCAATCCAATACGTTGCTTCGCAGGCCGTCGCTGCCTGAACTGACCATGGAGATGATGCGATAATGCGAATCGCCGTCGCGCAATTGAGCGCTTCCGCGGATGTACAGACCCGGTTAGACGATCATGTGAATGCAATCGACGCAGCCGGGGCACGAGTAGTCGTCTTTCCCGAGCTGTCGCTCACCGGCTACGCATTGGACGCCACACCAATAGATATCGCCGACAGTCGTTTCGAACCGATCGTGGCGGCATGCAAGAGGTCCGGCAGCATTGCTCTGGTGGGTGCGCCGGTACGTGAGGGCGACCACACCTACATCGCGATGCTGGCGGTCGACGATAAAGGTGTGCGTGTCGCCTATCGCAAGACCAACCTATTCCCGACCGAAGTCGATCACTATGCCGTCGGCCCAGGTCCCGTCGTCTTGCCGGTGGACGGCTGGCAGCTTGGCCTTGCGATCTGCTACGACACCTATATCGAGAGCCATGCCAGCGACACGGTGGCGCTCGGCATCGACGTGTACGTCGCTGGCGTCGTCGACTACGGCCCGCTCATGCCGCTGCCGGAGCGTGCGGCGAAAATCGCCTCCCAACACCAAATTCCGGTCGCCATCGCAAACTCGATAGGCCCCAACGGCGGTTACGAAAGCACCGGAGGGTCCGGCATCTGGGCCGCCGACGGCACCGCATTGGCCCTCGCCGACGAACTGCCCAACGCTGTTGCCGTGACCGTGCTCAGCTGACGGATCCCGAGGCGCGATCCACCGAGCACGAAACCCGTTTCGGTGGAAGCAGCCTGTCCGGCTGGGGTGTTGCAGCCCAGGGCGAAATATCTTCTACTGTGGTCATATTCGCTCTCTTCACCCTTCCCAGAAGACGCAGTCCCCGGACTCGCCAGGGGACTCACTTGCTCTAGTCGCCGTCGGGCAGGTGCGCTCCGCTCGGATACGCGTAGGACGCCGCGAGGAATCGACATGGTATTGCCCGATCTGTTCTGATCCGATTCGTGCCTCAATTGCGGATCGAGAGTCTTTGTGTCGTCCCGGTCAGCGGACGACGCATTGCGCGTCGGCGTTCCTGCGCAGCGGCTCTGGCCTTCTCCCGGGCGCTGTCGACCAATTTCTTTCGATGCTCTGCCGCCCGGCCGATGGTGACCGCCGCATCTATCGAGGGCACCGAACCGGACTGGTGCGAATCATCCTGATTGCCAGCTAGTTTCGTCGGATCCGGTCTCCAGCCGTTCAGTTCGGCCGACCCGGCTGACAACCGGAACCGCATCATTCCGGAAACGTGGGGGTTGGCGAGGGGGCCCAGTTGGCGATGTTTCGGCTATCTGCCGATCGCGTGATGCCACGTATATCGGCGTCGCTTCTCCGGTGAGAGATCCGATCAGGGGTGGAGGCGGGTGTCGATGGCGGTGAGGAGCTCTAGGAGGGCGGGGGCGTTGGTGCGGGTGAATGCGAGGGTGGTGGCCTTGGTTGCTGGGCCGTCGTTGAGCCAGGTGGTCAGTTCGAGGTGGGGCTTGGAGTCTTTGTTCCAGAAGGCATTGGTTGGGATGAGTCGACCGGACTTCAGTTTGATGCCGCAGTTGACGGGGTTGCTGTCGTCGGCGCCGACGAAGTCGGCCAGGTTTTGGATTGCGGCTGGGGTGGGGAGTTGGGACCAGGAAGAAAGGCGTTGGGTTATAGAGCCTTCGGCGAGGGCGAGGGAGCATAGGAGGTCGTCGGCGGGGAGGATCGGCGGGTGGTTCGTGAGGAGGTCGGTCCAGAGGGCGTCGAAGAATTCTAGTAGTGCATCAGCCTCTGGCCAGGTTCGCCATGGCAGGTTTCCGACGTGGCTGAAGGTGATTTCGATGCAGGGCATCGGGTGTTCGGCGGCCAGCGATAGTCGGAGGATGCGTGGCAGGAAGTAGCGGAAGTCGTGCTCGGAGCCGCAGGTTAGCGTGGCGTTGTGGGCATAGCTGGAGAGTTGTGCGGCGGTGAGGTGCTCGCGTGGGGTGTGCAGGAGGGGCGCGATCTCCCTTTCGTCGACGCAGCAGGGGCAGCCGTCGATGGATCGAGGGCGGGGGACCTGGGCGAAAGCGTCGTCCAGGTTCGCCAGTAGCGCGTTCAACTTCTCGGTCTGCACCTGATGGATTGTGCCCTGACCGGTACAGCGATTCATCGAGGAACCAGGGGTGAATCCGCCCAACTCACGTGACTGACGTAACGTGCCTGCACATGAGTGATGACTTGCTGGGTAAGAGTGCGCTGGTTACCGGGGCCAGTCGCGGGATTGGGTTTGCGGTGGCGGCGGAGCTGCTTGGGCGGGGGGCCAATGTGGTGATTTCGGCTCGGAAGGCGGAGCCGCTGGAGGAGGCGGCGGAGCGGCTGCGGGGGCTGGGGCATCCCGGCAGGGTGGTCGCTGTGGCGGGGAATTCGGGGGATGCCGAGGCTCGGGCGTTGCAGGTTGAAACCGCGGTGGAGCAGTTCGGGTCGTTGGATGTGCTCATCAACAACACCGGGATCAATCCGGTGTACGGGGCGCTCATGGATGCCGATCTGGAGGCCGTGCGCAAGATCTTCGATGTGAATGTCGTTGCGGCGCTGGGGTATGTGCAGCAGGCGTACAAGGCGTGGATGGGTGAGCACGGGGGCGCGGTCGTGAATGTGGCCAGTGTCGCGGGGCTGCGGTCGACGGGAGTCATTGCCGCCTATGGCGCTTCGAAGGCCGCGCTGATTCGGCTCACCGAGGAGCTGGCCTGGCAGTTGGGGCCGAAGATTCGGGTGAACGCGGTCGCGCCGGGTGTCATCAAGACCAAGTTCGCGGATGCGCTGTACTCGGCGGATGAAGAGGCCGCGGCCGGGGTCTATCCGATGAAGCGGCTCGGTTCGCCCGAGGATGTGGCGGCGCTGATCGGGTTCCTGGCCTCGAACGAGTCGGCGTGGATCACCGGCACGACCGTGCGGGTGGACGGCGGTCTGCTCGCCACGGGCGGCATCTGAGCATCACGAAAGTTCGCACCCGGCACCGGGATTCGGTGCCGGGCGCGGGGGATGATCAGCGGAATCCCAGGGCGGCGACGGTATCCGTTTGCCGGTAGTGCATGTACTTGTCGGCGGTTGCCTCGTCCACCGCGCTGGTGGTGGTGACCTCGGTGACGACCAGGAACGTGCTCTGGTTGCCGTCGACCCATTTGCCGGTGTCGAAGTCGGCGATGTAGGTGCCCTTGGGTAGCACCAGGTCCTCGTCCTTGAAGAGGTCCACCGCGGAGCGGGCCTTGTCGGCGTCGGCCATGGTCAACACGAGCTGGGTCAGCATGAGCCCGCCGTTTTCGGACTTCCACGCCATCAGGGAGGCGGCCTTGCAGCCCATGCTCGTCAGCTTGCCGCTGTCCTCGATCGGGGCGCAGGTGTCGTAGTCCTTGCCGGTCACGTAGGTGGCTTGCAGCGCAACGTCATTCCACTTGAAGTTCCAGTCCTTGCCGTACTCGGTGTAGCTGAAACCGCGGCCCGCGGGGGCGGCCTTGGAGGTGGTCGGCGCGGTCGTGCGCGTGGTGGCAGGTGCCGAGGTGGTGAGGGCCGTCGTGGTGGTCGTGGTGGCGTCCGCCTGCGAGGAGTCGCTCTTCTTGGACACCAGCAGGATCGCGCCGACCGCGACCGCGAGCACCACCACCGCGCCGATCGCCACACCGACGATCAACCCGGTGTTCGACTTCGGCCCCGGCGGCGGCGAAAACCCGGGCTGCTGACCGAATCCCGCGCCCTGAGAACTCCCCGCCTGCTGCCCGTATCCAACAGGCGTCCCGGCCTGCCCGAACGCGGGCGGTTGGCCGTAGCCCTGCTGCCCATACCCCGCACCCTGAGCACCTCCGGGCTGCTGCCCGAAACCGGGATCCTGCCCGTACGCGGGCTGGCCGTAGCCCCCATCCTGTCCGTACGCCGCCTGCTGCCCGTAACCCCCACCCTGCGGACTCCCCGCCTGCTGTCCATATCCGCCATCCTGCGGGTATCCCTGCTGCGGCGGATACGGTTGCTGCGCAGCCATATTCAGCTGCGTCGGCTGCCACCCCTGGGGATCCACCGGCTGCGCCTGCTCGCCGGTCGGCTGCGCGGGGTGGTCCCACCATGCCGCGTCGGGCTGTTGGGGCTGCTGTCTGTGGACAGTCGGATCGCCACCGACCCCGCCGGGTGGATTCGTCATCTGCTCACCTTTCGTGGCCCTCCCGGGCCCTCCCCGGCCCGGCATACATTCCCGAAGCGTATGCGGACCACGCGGCATGATCCAATCACGTGGTGACCGACGATCTGCTGATCTGCGGCGCGGGCCCCGCAGGCCGCGCCCTCGCCCACCGCGCCCTCGCGCACGGGCTCACGGTCACCGTCGTCGACCCGAACCCCCATCGCCGCTGGACACCCACCTACGCGGCCTGGTCGGATGAGCTTCCGGATTGGTTGAAGCCGAACACCATCGCGGCCACCGTCGACCGCCCCGTCGCCTGGACCACCCGCCGCATCGAACTCGACCGCCCCTACGTCGTTTTCGACACCCCGGCTCTCCAGGACTCCCTGGACCTTTCCGGCGCACGCCTCTTGCAAGACCGCGTCGTCGAGATCACCCGCCCCGCCCGCCACCGCACTACCGGCCTCGATCTCCCCTCCATCCGCCTCGCCTCGGGCCCGATCCTCCCGGCAGGCCGCGTCATCGACGCTCGAGGCGTCCCCCGCTCCCGTGCCCTCGCCGAGCAAACAGCCTTCGGCGTCATCGTCGACCGCACCCGCTGGCCCGACACCGACACCTATTTCATGGACTGGCGCGACGACAACGGCGCAGACCCCAATGAACCCCGCTCATTCCTCTACGCGGTACCCCTGAACGACAACCAGGTCCTCTTGGAAGAAACCTGCCTCGCAGGCCGCCCCGCCCTCGACCTGACCACCCTGCGCGACCGCCTCCACACCCGATTGCGTTCCCGCGGAATCACTCTCACCGGCACCGAGCCCACCGAACGAGTCCGCTTCCCCCTCCACGGCGGCAAACCATCCCCCTCCGCCTTCGGAGCCGCGGGCGCGCTCATGCACCCCGCCACCGGCTACAGCGTCGCCACATCCCTCTCCCTGGCCGACGCCCTGATAGCCGGAGACCCGATCTGGCCCCTCCCCGCCCGAGCCGTAAACCTCCTGCGCCACGCCGGTTTACGCGCCCTCCTCACCCTTCCCCCACCCGACCTCCCGCTCTTCTTCGACGCCTTCTTCACCCTCCCCACCGCATCCCAACGCGCCTACCTCTCCGACCGCGACCATCCGCGCGGAACCGCCGCCGCCATGGCGTCATTGTTCGCGGCCCTGCCGTGGCGAGTACGTCGCGCGCTCGCCACGGCCATGGTCAGCCGGGGCGTCGCCCCCACACGGTGACGAACGCATCGGGGCTGTCGAAGAAGCTGGGTTCGTCGAGGAGGGCCACGCCCGCAGCGAGGTCGTCCGGGGTCAGCAGGGCCAAATCGACCATGCGCGGGCCCACCTGGGAAAAGAAGGCGCGCCAGAACCGGTCTGCGGGGCCGCCACCGCCCACGACAACCGTGTGAATCGCCATGTCGACCTCGGCGAAACCGGATTCGGCGATGGTGCGGGCGAGCCGTTGCCGACCCCAGAGCGGGTCACCGCCATGGGCGGTCATCAGAGTCCAGAAGGCGTCCATGAGGCGACGCCATTCGGGATAGGGCGAAGAGGCGGAGGTGAAGCCAGTGGGGTCGGTGGCTACCAGCCAGCCGCCCGGAGTCAGCCAGGATCGAAGACGGGAAACCAGCTCGACCCGCTCCGGCAGGTGCATGAGCATGGCGCGAGTGTGGATGAGATCGAACGAGCCGGGCGCGAAATCATCAGTGCGCGCATCGAATTCACGAACGTCGACATTGCCCTCGGCAGTCAGGAACTTGACGTCGATGTCCGCCGCGATCACCTGACCATCCGGACAACGTTTCCCGAGCCACCGCGCGACCCCGCCCGCCCCCGCCCCGAGATCCAAACAACGCCAACGCGTTTCGATCCCGGTACGCTCGAGCGCCGCCGTAGTGATCGGCTCCAGAAACTCCTCGAGCAACCGCAACCGCCCCAACTCGGTCGGCATCTCATGACTCAGCGCACTCTCGCTATAAAAATTCCCACCCATCCCGCCAGTATGCGACTGAATCCCCCTCTCCCCCACCACTTCGAGAACTTCGCACCGGCCGGGTCGCCCGCACCTCACCCCACCAGAACAAGATCAAGGAGCTTCCAGGGCGGTGAATCGGACAAATCCCCGCACTGAGAGCTCCCTGATCTTGATGACCGCTAGATGCGACCGGCGCGAATCGCGGCGGTGAACGAATCCCATTCCGCCCCGGCGAAAGCGAGCGCGGGACCAGTGGGGTTCTTCGAGTCGCGGACGGCGGTCTTGCCGTTTGCGAGAAAGGCCACCTCTACGCACTGACCGCCGGACTCGCTGTAGGTGCTTTTGAACCAGTGGGCATTCGATAGGTCAGTGCTCACGCTCGTACTCCTTCGCTGCACGGCGCAGCAGGTCTCGAGTTTCGTTCTCGCCGAGGGCAGTTGCTCGGATGGCGGCCGCCAGATCATCGTAGCGCCGGACTTCGGCTGCTTTCTCGAGGTAGACATCGCTGGACGGGCCGCCTTCGAGGAAGACGATCGGCGGCTCGGCCGATCGAGTCGGCGCGTCGCCATCGAAGCCGAGAATGACAAACTGGCCATGCAGGATTCCCCATGTCATTCCGGCCGCGTAGGGGCTCACCCGGATTGTCACGTTCGGCAGTTTGCTGATCTCGGCGAGGTGGCGAAGCTGGACGGACATGATTTTCCGATTGCCGATGAGGCGGTGCAGCGCCGACTCGTGCAGGAGCACTTCCAGTATCAGCGGATCGCTCTTGCGGGTCACGATGATCTGACGCTTCATCCGCAGTTCGACACGTCGCTCGATATCGTCGAATGAACTGTTCACATAGAATGCGCTGATCAGCGCGCGTGCGTAGTCGCGCGTTTGAAGCAGTCCCGGCACCTGCTCGTGGTACACGATCAAGCGACGCGCCGAGGCCTCCAATCCGATGTACATATTGAATTCGTCGCTGAACAATCCGCCGAACGCGTGATACCAGCTCTTGGCCTTCGCCTGCTCCGCCAGCTCAACCGCTTGCGCGGTGTCCACCGCGTCGACCTCGTACATCTCGCACAGTGCGCGGATGTCTTGCTTCCGAATCCGTTGGTTTCGGCCGGATTCCAACCGCTGTAGTGCCGACTTCGACAGATCCACGAGTCGGGCCGCGGCATCGATGGTCAGACCGTTCTTTTCCCGCTCCTCCCGCAGGAATCGACCGAGTTGCCGTCTCGGCAGCGTTGAGGCGGGGCTCTCTTCATCATTCTTGCTGGTCATCGTTCCAGTTCCTCTAGGTGTGAAACTCGGATCAAGCAGCATCGATAGATGGGTCCGTTGTACCGCGCCCGTGGGTTCGGTCGTGCGGATTTCGACCAACTTCATCTTGGGATCCCGATTTCGCGCGTTTCGCGGCGCGTCGGTGGTCTGCTAGGGGTGTCAGCAATCCCCGAATGACGGGAGGTTCCAACGATGTTCGGACTTCCAGCGACCGGGCACAGTGCCCTGCCGGTGATGACTGAAGGCGATGCGCTACGAGCGCTCCGGGAACATGCGGATTGCCCGATTACCGTCTGCGCGGCCAAGTTACAGGCGAAGACGTACCTGGTGCGGATCGGGAAGCGGGCTCCCCGGCCGCCCTGGAGGATCTGACATGGACGACATGCGCGAGATCGAGATTCGCGTCCTGCGGGATGTGATCGAGGCGGTCGAGCAGCGGTTGCGCGCGCACGAGCTCGCGGGTGGATGTGTGGTCGCGCCCCGGGCGGAGGTGTATGCGGCGCTGATCTATTCGGTGATCGCCAGCGCGCGGGCGGGCGGACACTACGGGGCAGGGAGCCTGGTCCGGGCCCCGATCCTGGATGTGATTCTCGGCGGGGCGGAGGCCGACCCGTGGGAGGCGGCAGTCTACGCGGTGGCCATGGATGGTGCGTTGATCTTGGGGTGACCCGGATTGGATCGGACCGAATTCTCCCGAATCGCTGTGCCGAAGCGGTCGCTGATGGTGTGCTGGTATCGGTTTCACATCCGGCGAGCTGCGCAGGGGGTTGTGACGTGGATAGACAGAGTGATGTCGAGATACGTGCGCTACGGGAGGTGATCGATGCGGTGGAGGATCGTTTGCGGCGACTCGAGGCCGCGGGCGCGGTGATACCGGCGGCGCGGTCGGAGGTGTACGCCGCCGCGATCTACGCGGTGATCGCCAGTGCGCGCGAGTCCGGGCATCACGGGTCCGGCAGCATCGCGCAGGCACCCCTGCTGGACGAAATTCTGATCGGAGTCGAAGAGCCTTGGGTGACAGCGATATACGCGCGAGTCGCCGACAAAGCCCTGACGCGGTAACGAGGCCGTCCGGTGAAACAATGCCCCCTCGGCGAGACAGCGCTGCGGCGGTGACACAGGTCCGCGGCGGTGACACGGCGCTCCCGCGGCACGACAGCTGCCGCCACCAGTCGGCGTGGCAGCTGTGAACAGCACCGCCGCACCGCACGGCGCTGGTGCGGGAAGTGTGGGGGCCGCCGACCCCTCATCGGTCAGCGGCCCCCGGCTCGGCGTGGGGTTGTCAGCCCCAGCGGGTGGTCAGGGCGCGTTCGCCCGCGGCAGCGAGGGAGGTGAGCATGCGGACTCGGGCGATGCCGCCATCGCTGGCTGCGATGTCGGCGGCACGCTCGGTGCACACGGTCAGGTCGGGCACCATGTTGATGTCAGGCACAATCCTGTTCTCTCAGTGGATGTTTCGTGCCAGCGGGCGATCCAGGTGGGCGGCGGCGATGCCCTGGGCCAGCTGCTCGAGCAAGGGGCCCGCGTGCGTGAGGCACACCTGCGGATCGTGTTCCAGATCGGTGAGGGCGTAGGCGTTGTCGATGCCGAAGCGGCGCAACATATCCCGGTCGATGCTCAGCCGACCGGACACCGCCACCACGGGCACCTCGGCCCGCCAGGCCGCCCGCGCGACACCGATCGGAGCCTTGCCATAGAGGGTCTGCTCATCGATGGAGCCCTCACCGGTGATCACCAGCCGCGCACCGGACAGCGCCTGCGCGAAATCCAGTTGCTCCAAAATGATTTCGATTCCCGGCCGAATCGTCGCGCCGAGGAAGGCCAGCGCCGCGAAGCCCACTCCCCCGGCCGCACCCGCGCCCCGACTGTCCGCCTCGTCGACCCCGAGATCACGGCGCGCGATCTCGGAGAACCGCGCCAGCCCGGCCTCCAGGGCCTCGATCTCCCGCGGCCCGGCCCCCTTCTGGGGCCCGAAAATCTGTGCGGCACCGCGCTGCCCGAGCAAGGGATTGTCGACGTCCGACGCCACGACGACGGGCACCCGCAGCAGCTCACGCGTATCGATTCGCGCCAGCCGCCGCAATGCCGCCCCACCAGGCTGCACCGGCCGCCCGTTCGCGTCGAGCAACTTCGCACCGAGTGCCGTGAGCATGCCCGCACCCCCATCGGTGCACGCACTGCCACCCAACCCCAGCACCACCCGCCGCGCCCCACGCATCACCGCGGTCCGAATGAGTTCACCGGTGCCGACGCTGGTGGCGGACATGGCCGTCGCCGCCGTGGCCCGGCCGGGCAACCGCCGCAGCCCCGAGGCCTCGGCAAGTTCGATGACCGCCTCCGCACCCCGCATCGCGAACGAGGCGACCACCGGATTCCCCACCGGCCCGGTCACATTCGTCTGCAGCCCGGCATACCCGGAGGCGACCAGCGCGGCCACGGTTCCCTCCCCGCCATCGGCGACGGGAATCGACACCACCGGCACATCCGGCCGCGCCGCCCGCAGTCCGGCCGTCAGGCGCGCGGCGACCTCGAGCGCGGTGAGTGACCCCCGGAACCGATCCGGAGCCACGATCACATGCCCCTCCTGCCACCCCTTCCGCACCCCGCCCCGAGGTTGAATCATCGGCCGCCCCCGCCGCATCCGTGACCGACGCGCATCGTTCGGCGCGGCTGGATCATCGCTCGGTCCTGCCTATTCCGGCCGCGTCGTCACGGCTGATGGCGAGTACCGGGTCGCAACCGGCTCGGCCGGGCATGCGCAGCCAGCCGGAATCGTCGCGGCCGAGGCTGGGCGCGGAGCGGTCGGTCTCAGCGGCCGGATCGGAGTCTTCGGGGCTCATCGCGGGCATTCGGTCGAGTCGCATTCGGGTTGCGCCGCAGCGGTTTCGGTGGCCGAGTCTGTGATGACCGGCAGTTGCACGGTGTAGCGGTCGACGGTCCAGCCTGCGGGCCAGGCCATTTCGCCCGTGCCGTGTCGGTCGAGCCAGTGCGGGGGGCGGTTCATCACGTCGTTCACGCGTTCGCCTCGCCGGAGTCGGTCTTGCCCGAGAGTGCCTCCGCGACGAGGAGGAGGGCGGAGTGGTCGAGGGAGCCGTGGCCCATGGCGCGGGCGGCGGCGATGAGCTGGGCGGTGAGCGCACCCATGGGGATGGTGACCTCGGCGTCGCGGGCGGCCTGCTGCACGATGCCCATGTCCTTGTGGTGCAGGTCGATGCGGAAGCCGGGGCGGAAGTCGCGCTCGAGCATGGACTTTCGCTTGAGTTCGAGGATCTTGCTGCCCGCCAGGCCACCGGCGAGGACGTCGAGGCCCTTGGCGGCGTCCGCGCCGAGGCTCTCCATGAGCACGATGGCCTCCGCGACCAGGGCGTAGGTGCCGCCGACGATCAGCTGGTTGGCGGCCTTCACGACCTGACCCGAACCGTTGGGCCCGACCAGTTCGTAGGTTTTGCCGACGGCGGCGAACACCGGCTTCGCCGCCTCGAAATCGGCCTCGGCCCCGCCGACCATGATCGAGAGCGCCGCATTGATCGCCCCCGGCTCGCCACCGCTGACCGGCGCGTCCAACACCCGCAGCCCAGCCTTCGCGCCCTCGGCGGCGGTCCACTCCGCCGTCTTCGGCGTGATCGAGGAGAAATCGATATAGAGCGCACCGGGTTTCGCGTGCCGGAGAATCTCGGTGAACACCTCCACCACCTGCTCGTCCTGCGGCAGCATCGTGATCACGATGTCCTTGCCGTCGACGGCCTCCGCAATGCTCCCGGCCGCGGATCCACCGGCGGCCTTCAGCTTCTCCAGCGCGCCCGGCGACCGGTTGTAGCCGGTCACCTCGTGGCCCGCGGCGACCAGGTGTCCGGCCATCGGGCCGCCCATGATGCCGAGGCCGATGAATCCGATGGTGCTCACTCGATCCAACTCCAATCGTGTTCGGGATCCTTGTATTCCAGGCCGATCCAGCCGTCGTAGCCGACGGCGTCGAGTGCGGCGAAGAGGCTCTCGAAATCGAGCGTGCCGGTTCCGGGACGGCTGCGCTCGGGCGCATCGGCGATCTGTACGTGGCCGATGTAGGAGGAGTAGGACTCGATGACCGAGTGCAGGTCCTCGCCCATGCGGGCGAGATGGTAAAGGTCGCAGAGGAATCGGAGATTGGGTTCGCCTACCTCGTCGATCACCCGCACCGCACCGGCGGCCGAGACGATCGGATAGTCCGGCGACTCAATGGAATTCAAGGCCTCGAGCACCACCTGCGCGTCGATGCGCGCGGCCGCGCGAGCGGCCAGCCGCAGGTTCTCGAGCGCCAGCTCGTCCTGCACGGCCGGATCGACGCCGGGAATCCGATTGCCGTACAACGCATTCAACGAGCGGCATCCCAGCCGCTCGGCAATCCCCACCGTGACGTCGATATTGTCCCGGAACTCGCGCTCCCGCCCCGGCACCGACACCAGCCCGCGCCCCGCGGGTACCAGATCGATGAAGTTCAGCCCAATGAGCCGAACCCCGGCGTCGCGGACCGTGGAGACGAACGCGTCGACCTCCTTGTCCCCGGGCACCGGGTTCTCGCCGAAGGGCCACCAGAATTCGACGGCCTCGAATCCCGCCGCCTTGGCCGCCGCCGGACGTTCCAGCAGCGGCAGGTCGGTGAACAGGATCGAGCAGTGCGCGTCGAATCTCCGCAGGGCGCCCGCGGCGGTGTACTTCATCGTGTCGATTCCTCCCGATAGCTCTGCCAGCTGCCGAAATCGGTGATGTCGATGAGCTGCGGGTGGGACAGATTGGGCAGGCGCAACATCATGGACAGCACCGAACGGTTGTCGTCCAAGGCAATCACACCCAGTTCCAGCTCCTGCGCCTTGGCCGGGAGCAGCCGATTGCGCAGCACCTCGAGCGGCACGTCGAACAGCTCGCCGGAGATGTGCGCGCCGCCGTAGGCCACCGGGTGCAGCCCCGGGAAGCGGTCGTCGATCGAATAGAACCGGTACTGCGCCGCGGTCTTGGCCTCCCCGGCGAACGGCGCGCCCTCGAGCAGGTAGTTGAGGGGTCCGCCGCGCATGGCACCCCCGTTCAGGAAGATCAAAGGCATTGCAGTGGTTCCTTTTTCGGTCGAACGATGGAAAGTCAGCGGTGGATCGGTCCGCCGCGGGTTCCGGGTGGCCACCCGGTGCTCCCGCGGCGGACCGCACCCACAAACGCCACCGGCAGAGGAAGCGCCGCCGCCAGCGGCACAACGAATTTGGCGTCGTGAGTGAGTACACGGTGCGTGGTCGCGCTAGACATGCGCGACCATGCCGAATACCTGTTGGGCCGCCTGCGATTGCACGAACACGGTGATCGCGTCCGCGCCGCGGCCAATGGTGCGGACTCCGCTTGCGGCGGCGTCCAGCATGGACTGGGCGGCGATCACCACCCGCTCGTCGAGCTCAGCTCCGGCGGTCCACCAGGTGCCCAGCGCCATGACGGCGCCGCTGTCGAGGTCGCGGACCAGTGCCACGGCCTCCCCCTCAGCTCGCAGGACCAATTCCACCGCATCGCGATTGGCCTCGGTCACCGACTGGACGAACACCTGAATCGTTCCGACGGTCTCTCGCATCGATCGACCCGTTCGCAGCGACTCGCGGCACAACTCGGCGATGGCAGCCTCCATCGGTCCCTCTCCGATGCTCCCCACGACCGTCCCGTCGGCGTCCACGGCCAGGGCCGAGCCGAGCGGACGGGGCGCGGAGCCACCGGTCCCGAGGAGGGAGGCGAGGGCGTAATCCTTGCCCGTCGCATGCCATTCCAGCAGTTGTGCCGCGATGTCACGCATGAGTTATCCCAGCACCTGTTCGATGCCGTTGATGCCGAAGTAGGCGACGAACACGACGCACACGACGGCCACCAGCGGGTGGATCTCGCGGAACTTGCCGCGGGCCAGCTTGATCACGGTGTAGGCGATCAGACCCGCGCCGACACCATTGGTGATCGAGTAGGTGAACGGCATCAGCACGATGGTGACGAAGGCCGGGATGGCGACCTCGAGGTCGTTCCAGTCGATCTTGCGGGCCTGGGTCATCATGAGCGCGCCGACCAGCACCAGGGCGGGCGAGGCCGCCTGGATCGGCACCACGGCCGCGATCGGGGTGAAGAAGATGGCGGCGCAGAACAATCCACCGGTGAACACGCTGGCCAGACCGGTACGGGCACCCTCACCGACACCCGTCGCGGATTCGACGTACACCGTCGAACCGGCACCGCCGGACAGGCCGCCGATGATCTGGGCGACACCATCGGTGGTCAGAATCTTGCCCATGCCGGGCACCTGGCCGTTCTCGTCGACCAGACCCGCCTCGTCACAGACGCCGAACACGGTGCCCATGGCGTCGAAGAAGCCGGTCAGCACGAGGGTGAACAGCACGACGGTCGCGGTGACCGCACCCGCGGTGGCGAAACCACCGAACAGGTCGATGTGGCCCATCAGACCGAAATCCGGGGTGGCGAACAGCGACTTCGGCTTCTCGGGCACGACGGTGCCCCACTGCTTGGGATCGATCTTCGCGACGCTGTTCACGATGATCGCCAGCACGGTGGCGATGGCGATGCTGATCAGGATCGCGCCGGGCACCTTGCGAATGAACAGCGCCAGCATCAACAGCAGGCCGACCGCGAAAATCACCGTGGGCCAACCGGACAGATGCCCGTCCACGCCCAGCGTCACCGGAGTTCCGGCTCCCTTACCGACCACACCCGAGGACGCCAGGCCGATCATGGCGATGAACATGCCGATGCCGACACCGATGGCGTTCTTCATGGCCAGCGGAATGGCATTGATGATCATGGTCCGCAGGCCGGTGGCCGCGAGGATCACGATGACGATGCCCATCAGCACCACCAGGCCCAGGGCCTGGGGCCAGGTCATGTGCGGGGCCGCCTGGAAGGCGACGACCGGTACCAGTCCGAGACCGGCGGCCAATGCGAGGGGCACATTGCCGACCAGGCCCATGAGGACGGTGGTCAAACCGGCGGAGAAGGCGGTCGCCGTCGTCAGCTGAGCGATGCTCAACTTGTCGCCGTTGATGTCGGCGACACCGCCGAGAATCAGCGGCACGAGCAATATGACATACGCCATAGCGACGAATGTCGTGATGCCGCCGCGGATTTCGCGGGATAGTGTGGTCTTGCGCGCAGTCAGCTTGAAAAGCCGGTCGAGCGCGGAACTCCGCGTCACTTCCGATGTGGTGATCGGTGACTGAGTCTGGGTCATGGCTGCCCTCCTATGGGCGTAGCCGACCTTTGGCGCGGGGGCTGGGGTTCCCGGGCCTCGGATTCGGTGATGCTTGTTGTGGGGTCTTTACCGCGAATGCGGACTTGCCCCTGTTAATCAACTTTTCCGGAGGTTGTCGTCCGGACTCCCGGGAACCAGGGTGATGGTCCCGGTGCCGCCCCGCGTGCGGCAGGCATCGCGAATCGCTGCGGCGATCGCAGGTGTTGCGGGAGAGCGTGGGTGGCTCTCCGGTACTGCGGGTGGATCGAGGATGATGGGGTCTACCAGAACGTCATCGGTTCTCCTGTCGCATGATTCGCCGTCGGGCGGCGACACCGGCCTGTGCGACCGTGTCGTGCGGCAAAGTCTTGAGTTCGTCGTTCTCCACGACGGTGCGGCCGCCCACGAGCAGGCGGGCCAGCGGCGGCTGCGGGCCGAAGACGAGCGCGCAGATCGGGTCCTCCACGGCGGCGCGGAATCCGTCCACCCGCCAGACCGCGATATCGGCGAGCTTGCCGACCTCCAGGGAGCCGATCTCGTTGTGGCGACCCAGGTTTCGGGCACCCCCCAGGGTGCCGACCTCGAGCGCCTGCCGGGCGGTCAGGGCGCGGGGGCCGTGCACGGCGCGCTGGAACAGCAGCGCCTGGCGCATCTCCCCGGCCATGGAGGTCAGCTCGGCCGAGGCCGCGCCGTCCACGCCCAGACCGACCGGCGCACCGGCGGCGAGCAGGTCGGTGACCCGCGCAATACCCGCGCCCAGACGGGCATTCGAGGTCGGGCAGTGCGCCGAACCGGTACCGGTCCTGGCGAACGCCGCAATGTCCTTGTCGTGCAGGTGAACCGCGTGCGCGAACCACACGTCGTCGCCGAGCCAGCCCAGCTTCTCCATGTATTCGACGGGCGTGCAACCCATCTGCTCGATGCAGTGCTCCTCCTCGTCGAGGGTCTCGGCGAGGTGGGTGTGCAAACGAACGCCGTGCCGACGCGCAAGCGCCGCGGATTCGACCATCAGACCCTCCGACACCGAGAACGGCGAGCAGGGGGCGACGGCCACGCGCAGCATGGAGTCGAACGACGGATCGTGGTAGGTGCGGATGATTTCCTCTGTGCTGGCGAGGATTTCATCGGTCTTCTCGACCACCTCGTCCGGCGGCAGACCGCCGTGCGACTGACCACGGTCCATGGAACCGCGGCACGGGTGGAAGCGCAGGCCGACCTCGCGCGCCGCGCGCACCTCCGCCTCGAACACGTCGCCACGACCCTTGGGGAAGATGTAGTGGTGATCGGTGGAGGTGGTGGTGCCGGTCAACGCCAGCCAGCCCAGGCCCGCGGTGGCCGCGCCGTGCACGATCTCGGCGTCCATGGTCGCCCACAGCCGGTAGAGACCGGTCAGCCACTCGAACAGGGTCGCGTCCTGGAACAGGCCCTGGGTGGCCCACTGGTAGAGGTGGTGGTGGGTATTCACCAGGCCCGGGGTCACCAGGCAGCCGGTGCCGGAGAGGCGTTCAGCACCCACCACCATCGGCGCCGGTCCCGCGCCGAGGGCTTCGATCCGGCCGTCGTCGCCGACGATCAGATAGCCATTGGGGATCTCGTCACCGACAACCGGTGCGATATAAGCATTTTCGATAACGAGCTTGGACACGTGCGACCTCTAACAATCCGCCAGCAGTTTGCGAACGCGCAAGCCCGTGATGTCGGCCAGTTCGCGACGCACGACCAGCTGCTCGTCGGCGACCGAGTTGCCCAGACGAATCTGGAGCTCGGCCAGCATTTCGGCGGCGGTGCGGCCCGCGGCGCGGATCAGGAAGACATGCCCGAACCGCTCTTCGTATGCCACGTTTCCGGCGGCCAAATCAGCCTTCACCTGTGCGTCGGCATCGGTCGCGCCGGACTGCTCGTCGGCGGACCACTTGGCTTCCTGCTCGGACTGGTGCTTGGCGGCGGTGCGCTCGCCAATGCGCGGATGCGCCGAGAGCGCCTCCTCGATGTCGGACCACGCCAGTTCGGTCACCCCGGTCACCGCGGCGGCGATGAGACTCGACTCGTCGGCGTAGGGCCGATTCGCGACCATCTTGCGCGCCCAGGTCCGGGACGCATTGCAGGTCAGCAGCTGCGCCTCGGCGTCTTCCAGGGACAGCGCACCGAGCCATTCCAGGCGACTCGACATCCGACCTCCAAACCGTCATTGGCGTGTTTCCACTACCTAACCCGTCCGACCACGATGCCCGAAAGGACGAGACATCCGAATCTGTGGCCTGGAACACAGGGGCACGTTTGTAGTTACATCCAAGTTCGGTAACCGGAGTGTCACCGACTGTTAGCCTCGGACAAATGCGGTTACGTTCCCTGCTGACCATGAACGACCTGGGCCTACGGCTCGTCACCGGAGAGGACGAGCTGGACCGTTTCGTACGCTGGGTAGTAACTACCGACATGCTGGATCCCAGCCGATACCTCTCCGGCGGCGAGTTTGTCCTGACCGGCCTGCAATGGCGACTACAGCCGGAGGACAGTGAGCAATTCGTCAGCAACATTGCTCGGGCGAAGGTCGCGGCCCTCGCCGCGGGCGACGCGCTCTTCGGCGACGCGCCCGAGGATTTGATCGAGGCTTGTAAGAAACACCGAATCCCGTTGTTCCGGGTCGAGGAGCAGATCGCCTTCGCCACGGTCACCGAAACCATCAACCGGCGACTGTCCTCCGGGCGGGCCGCGGACCTGAGCGCGATCCTCGATCGGCATCGGCAGCTGGTCTCGGGCGGCGGCCTGGATTCGGTCCTGGACCTGGTGCATCGCACGCTCGGCACCCGCTGTTGGGTGGTGTCCTCGCTGGGTCGAGTCGTGGCCGGGCCGACCCGGGATCTGCCCGAGCAGGTGCGCTCGGCCTTCCTGGGCGCGAAGCGGCTGCCGCATGTGCTTTCGCACAGCCAGATCCGCTACTCACTGTTCGCGGTGGACGCGGACGGGACCTCGCGCATTGCCGACTGGTTCCTCGTGTTCGAGAGCGACTACAAGGACTGGCCGGAGGATCGACGCGCGCTGATCGGCGAGTTGGCCGCGGTGGTGTCGCTCGAGAAGGCTCGTCAGGACGATCGGCAGAGCGCCGAGGGGCGGCTGGCGCAGGAACTGATCGAGCTGATCATGTCCGACGCCAAGCCCGCCGACATCGTCTCCCGCCTGGAACTCACGGGACTGGGCTTGTCCGAGCGCTATATCGCGGTGGCGGCCACCGCCGACTCCGGTGCCGTGCGGCCCGGTGAGCTGCGCGCGGTGCTGCGCGAAATCCTGTCGGGCAAGAGCCCGGCCATCGGCGTGGTCGATGGCGAGGTGATCCTGCTCGTCGCGCTCGGCGACGAGAAGGCCCTCGACGACCATGTGCATCGCGCCATCGAAGCGCTCGAACCCGGGCTACAGCAGAGCCGTCTGTCCGTGGGTATCAGTGGCGCGGTCGACGGCGAGGGCCTGCGCGGCGCGGTCGAGGAGGCCCGCTACGCCCGCCGCATGGCCGCCGAGCGTCAGCAGCCCACCAGCGTGGTCCGCCACGACGAACTGGCCACGCACATGCTGCTGCTGGCCAGCGTCCCCGACGAGGTCCGCCGCATGTTCCGCGTCCGCCTGCTCGACCCCCTGCGCGTCTACGACCAGGACAACCGCGCCGACCTGGTCCACACCCTGGAAACCTTCCTCGAGGTCTCCGGCTCCTGGACCAAATGCGCGGATCTGCTTCACCTGCACGTGAACACCCTCCGCTACCGCATCCAACGCATCGAGGAACTCACCCAACGCGACCTGTCCCGCCTGGAAGACCGAGTCGACTTCTTCCTCGCCCTCGCCCTGCGCTGACGCTCGGTGACGGTGATCCCGCGTCGCGATGCGGGATTCCAATCACGCTGTCCCACACCGTGATCAACGCCTCTTTTACCGCGCGTCGGCGGCGAGCCATGCCCTGCCGCTATAACAGTGGGCCGAATATTGCCGAGCCTGGACCGGAGGTCCACGCGGAACGGTAAGGCGGCCGGTCGATTCCGCCGAACGGTTCAGGTCAGCGGCATGCTTCGGCCATGCCGCCCAACCATTCTCGGATGAGGGCGCGTTGCTCGGGGGTGAATCCGGCCTCCAGTTCGGCTTCACGGCGGCCGACGGCGGCATGCGCCTTTCGGTAGACGGCGCGGCCCTTCTCGGTGATCGCGATCTGGTGGGTGCGGCGGTCGGTGGGGTGCGGGTGGCGTTCGATGAGCCCGTCTTTCTCGAGGCTCGCGAGCATTTCGTTGGCGGCCTGGCGGGTGCTGCCGACCTCGCGGGCGATGTCGGAGACCGACATGCCCGGCTGGCGCTGGGTCATCATCAGCGTGGCGTATTGCGAAGAGGTGAGGCCGAAGTCGGCGAGCACCTCGCCGATCGAGGCGCGCATGCTCAGCCAGACCTTGCGGACCATGAAGGTCAGCGAACCGCCACTGCCGCAATCGTCTTGGCTCACGGGCATCACCTTTCCATACATTGACAGGTTCCTGACAATCGGCCACACTGGCGATCGTCAGGTTCCTACCAATCTTATCGAAGGTTTCCATGACCGCGTCTGTGACGCTGCCGAAGTCTCGGCAGCGGCTGATTCTGGCCGTCCTTCTGCTGTCCTCCCTGCTGATCTGGATCGACAATACGATCCTGGCCACCGCGCTCGAGACCCTCGCCAATCCGGTGCGCGGGTTGGGGGCGAATCCCGCTCAGCTGCAATGGGCTTCGGGGTCTTACACGCTCGTGTTCGCCGCGCTCATGTTCACCGCCGGGGCGCTCGGCGACCGGTTCGGGCATCGCAGTGTGCTCGCGACGGGATTGGCGGTCTTCGCCGTCGCCTCGGTTTGGGCTTCCTACGCCGCCGACCCGGCGCAGCTCATTGCCGCGCGGGCGGTCATGGGTGTGGGCAGCGCGCTCATCATGCCCGCGACCATGGCCACGGTGACGTGGACGTTCACCGGTCCGGCCCGGGCGACCGCGATCGGGCTGTTCTCGACGTCGGCGGGTGTCGGGCTGGCCGCCGGGCCGCTGTTGGCCGGGGTGCTGCTCGACCATTTCTGGTGGGGCTCGGTGTTTCTCGTGAATGTGCCGGTCGTCGTGATCGCCTTGCTCGGGATCGCGTCCTTCGTGCCGAACTTCCGCAGCCCGACACCGCGGCCGCTGGATTTGATCGGGTTGGCGCTGTCGGTGAGCGGATTGGCGGCGCTCGCCTATGGTCTCATTCGCGCGGGGCAGGTCGCGGCGTGGACGCCGGTGCAGGTGTGGGCTCCCATCGCGGGCGGAGTCGCCCTGCTGGCCGCGTTCGTGGTCGTCGAATTGCGTTCCGCCCAGCCAAGTTTCGATCCGCGGCTGCTGGCCGAGCGGGTGTTCGGCGGCGGCAACGCGGCCTTGGGTCTGCTGTTCCTGGCCATGACCGCCAGCGGCTTCTACTCG
Organism: Nocardia sp. CDC160; assembly: GCF_035818795.1. Taxonomy (NCBI): domain Bacteria; kingdom Bacillati; phylum Actinomycetota; class Actinomycetes; order Mycobacteriales; family Nocardiaceae; genus Nocardia; species Nocardia sp. CDC160. The sequence goes on from NZ_JAYKYT010000004.1 coordinate 876,913, forward strand.
GCGTTCTATCTCCAAGGCGCACGCGGCTTCTCACCGCTGGCCGCCGGTTTGATCAACTCCCCCGCCGCGCTCGGCGTCATTGTCGGCGGGCCGCTCGGGGTCCGTCTAGTGCGCCGCTGGGGTCTGCGCCCGGTCACCGCGACCGCCCTCACCGTCGGCGCGCTGTGCATGGGCAGCATTGTGTTCTTCGGTCTGGACACACCCATCGTCTGGAATGTCGTTCTCTCTGGGCTGCAAGGCTTCTCGATCGGCATGGTGATCGGCTCGGTCACCAGCGCCTTGATGAGCACGCTGCCCCTGGAGCGGGCGGGCGCGGGATCCGCGGTCACCAATACCGTCCGCCAAACCGGCAGCGTCCTGGGCATCGCGATTGGCGGCACCATCATGGCGATCACGTACCGCAATGGGATTCGCGCCTCTGTCGACACCCTTCCCGACGCCGCCCGAGAGCCCGCTCAGGTCTCGGCCGAACAGGCCCGCCACGTCGCCGCCACCATCGCCCGGCCCGATCTGGCCCATGCCGCCGACCACGCGTTCATCCACGCGATGCACGTCGGCTCCCTCTGGACAATGGGTTTCGCCCTGGCCGGGGCCCTGGTTCTCGCCGCGACACTGCGCCCGGCCAAGCTCAGCGAGCCCCGCGCCACGCGTCCTGCACCACGCGTCGATGATGCACCACAGCCCGTTCACTGAACTGCTCGCGATGCGCCTGCACCATCTTCCGGTGCAGGTGCCGGGCTTGCTGTAAGGGCTTCCGAATCGACATGACGTTTCCTTCCGCTGATCGGGCGCTTCGTGCGCCGCCTACTACGAAAGACGGGGTACGGAAGGGAAATTCATCGCTGCGCACCTGCGCGATGTGAACCCGCGCCAGCGCGGTGAGCTGCGCTGATCAGCGGTTGTAAGGCGACTGAAATGTCCGGCCGACACAGTGTCGCGGAACCGACAGGCAAATCGATGAAGGAGTTCTTGATGGCGAAGATCGTGGCACTCGTGAGTGCTCTGGCCGCAGTCTCGGCACTGGGTTTCGCGAGCCTGGGCACCGCCGCGGCCGCCCCCGTCGCGGTCGACTTCGACCAGTGCGGCGAAGCCGAGTACGTGACCGAGCTGTTCACCGCCCTCGACCGTGGCGACTTCCAGGGCGACCACGTCGCGGCCTCGGCCCGCGCGCAAGCCTTTGCCGCGGCCGCCCCGGCCGAGATCCAAGGCGACGCGGTCCTCGAGGCGAACGCGATCACCGCCGTCCTCGGCGGCGCGCCCAGCGAGGCGACCCTCCGCACCGACCCGGTCTGGCAGGCCTGGGGCGACGTCATGGACTGGCACACCGACCACTGCTTGTGACAGTCAGCTCACAGCCTCCGGGACCTCGATCTTTGCGCCCGTAGCGCTGTAGATACCGCGCAGCAGGACGGCGGCGGCGATCACGACCACCGGGGCCGGAGTCGGCTCGACGAGCAGGGCGCACAGGACAGCCCAGGCCAGCACCGTCCAGGCCAGAAAGGCCGGTGGGACAATGCCGTTCCGGTCCAACCACACCACCAGCACGCCAATCAGGGCCAGTGGCAGGCCAAATCCGGCGGGGTTGGCCCAGAACGACATTGCCATTGTGGTGTCCTCCCACCAGTGGCCCCAGAGCCGCAGCGAAAACCAGTCGCCGACGTAGCTCGAGCTGGCCAACAGCCCGACGGTGAGATGCCCGGCACCGATGAACGCGAGAATTCCCCCGCCCCACTTGATCATTCGATTCCCACCCGACCGCTTCATCGCAACCTCCCAGATCTATACGCAACCGTATAACCCGCAGCGTAGCTCCAGATATACGGAGGCGTATAGATGCCGGATGTGTGATGAGGGACGCAGGCGCGGCGGCCTGCGTCCCGGCGTCGACAGTGTCGGATTCCATTGCGGCCCCGGAGGATTCTCAGTGATCTTTCAGCGAACCGCGCAAGAATGACCGGATGCGAGGTCTGGCGGTCGCGGCCGCATCCACGATTGCACTGCTGAGCGGGCAGTTCGGAGCCGCCGGTGCGGAAGCTCCGACGCAGCCTGCCGGATCCCTGGATCGGTTGGTCAGCCTGCTGGCCGAGCGATTGGATACCGCCGACAGTGTCGCCGCGGCGAAATGGACGCAGGCCGAGCGGGATGGGACGCAGCCAACAATCGACGATCCGACGCGAGAGGCCGCGATCTATGCCGACATGATTCGGCTGGGCGCGCAACAGGATCTGCCCGCGACTCAGGTTCGGCAGGCCTTCGAAGCCCAGATCGACGCGAACAAGATCGTGCAACGCGGGCTCGTGACGCTGTGGAACACCGGGCTGAGTCCCGCGCCGTCGACCGCCCCGGACCTGACGTCCGTGCGCCCCATCATCGATCGCGTCAATGTCGAGATCATCGACGAATTGGCCCGCGACCATACCGAATTGGCGGCCCCGGACTGCACCGCCCGGTTGATCGGCAGCGTCCTGGCCACCGTCGGCACCCGCCATCTCGATCCACTGCACCAGGCTGCGCTCACGCGGGCCTCGATCCCCTTGTGTGAGGCCTGACCGGGCTCAGGTGGATTGGGATTCGGCGGCCCGCTTCAGACCCTCGGCCTCCATCGTGACGTAGCGGCGGGTGCGCTGACCGAACAGGGCCCAGACGAGTCGGTCCAGCGGACCCGACTGTGTCACACCGAGAATCAAGCGAGTCCGGCCCGGGTTCACCTCCTGCAGGCGGTGCGTCGCGCGCACCGTAAGCCCGGCGAGCCGCGTCTCCCAGTCGAAGGACACCCCGGGCTCACACGCGGTGACGGTGTACACCGCGGCCTTCAACCGCGGTTGCACCACCCGCGCACTGCTTCCCACCCCGAATTGCCCGTCCTGCAGACGCTGTACGGAGGTCATGGAGGTGGTCCATTTCGGCCATGTCTCCACATCGGTGAGCACTCGCCACACAACGTCCGGTTCGGCGTCGATATCCACTTGCGTTTCGAATCGCATAGTCATCCCTCGATTCCGCCATGGCACCAAGAGTTTCACTCTACGGAGATGACGCACAGCCAAAGTCGGTTCGGCGCAAAACAATCGAAGGCTGGGCGTGAATCGTGGTCAGCGACTTCATCTCAGCGCTGGGGCGGAAGTCCACGCAGGAAGATCTCGAAGGCCTCGGGGTCGACCGCGATGGCACCGGCAAACGGTTGATCGAGCATCTGGATCAATGCGAGCACCAGGATGACGAGGACGGCCAGCGCGCTCCCGAGCAACAGATGCGCTCGAAAATTGTTCAGGCCGAACACAAAAGTGAACGCGACCGTCACCGCCGCGCCCACGGCCAGTGCCAGCCACAGCGCCGGGGGCACATTGTGTCCGCTCTGGCTGAGCCGCTCGCGCCGCGCGGAGGCCAGATCGTTCACCGTCGAGAGCGAATGGTCGAAGATCGCCTGCGCGTGCGGATCGTCGGCGGGCAGCGCATTGATCTCCTCGCGCATCCGATACACCAGGTCGGTCGCCTCCGCGCTGTAGCCGCCGTGGCCCAGCAGCGGCCATTCCTGATCGATCACCACTCGTGCGTACCGCTGGGTCGTCGCCTCGAGATCGCGTCCCGCCTCGGCGGGCAGCGCCCGGGCATTCCAGTAGAGCGCGCCCAGCTGGTTGGCCTCGGTGAAGGTGTTGTTCCTGGCGTCCTGCAACGAAGTCCATTCGCTGACCACGACAAAGGCCAGCAGCACCGCGTACAGCGCGCCGACGGTCTGGAAAACCATTCCCGCGACCTCATTGTGCTCATCGTGCGCGCCATTGCGTACCGACCGCCGCAGCGCGAACACACCTCCCACCACCATGATGGCCGGAGCGAGCATGGCGAACGACGCCCACGACATCGGGAAATCTCCTCGGATAGAAGGCGCTCAATCGTTGTGTTGTGAACAGAACGTACCGGTGCGCGGACTCCGATACGCGGCAACCCGCCGATGGTTTCCACAATTGCGCGATTAACCGGAGGGCAGGGCTCGAAAACTAAACCGGAAAGCCGCTCCGGCGTCTACCTCGCCGTAGCGCTCATAGGATTTCCATGAAGATCATAAGAAATGTTTCGGACCCTAAATATAGATGTAAGGTTCGTCACGGTCGCAAACCATCTCTACGACGCCAAAAGATTTGGAGAGGGATGACGGTGATCGGAAGAATCAATTCCTCGGCAACCGGCAGCACGGGCGGATTCCCCGAGCTGCCGAATGCTCCGAAGCCCAGTGCAACACCTCCGGTGAGCGAGGACCTGCTCACCATTGCCCGAAAAGGGTTCGAGCACAATGATCATGGCCGCAAGCGGGTGATCGTGTTGGGCGGCGGAGTCGCCGGGCTGGTCGCCGCGTTCGAATTGGAGCGCCAAGGCCACGAGCCGATCGTTCTCGAGGCACAGCATCGCATTGGCGGCCGCATCTACACGATGCGCCAGTTCGCCCCCGGCCTGTTCGCCGAGGCGGGCGCGATGCGCATACCGCGGGTGCACACACTGACTTTGGCCTATTGCGCGTTGTTCGGTCTGAACCTGCGGCCGTTCATCGTGGACAACCCCAGGGCGATGGTCAATCTCTGCGGGAGAAGCATGACTTTCGAACAGGCCGAGAGCCATGTGGACGAGCTGTTCAAGCTGGCGGACCACGAGCGCGGCAAGACCTGGACGCAACTGTGGAACGAAGCCACCCGCGACATCAAGTCGATCTACGACCAGGAGGGCCCCGCCGGTTGGGACCGAATCATGGCCGAGTACGACGACTATTCACTGCGTCAGTTCCTCAAGCACAAGGGCTGGTCGGACGGCGCCATCGAAATGTACGCGATCATGAGCTTCCGCGAACAGAATATGAATACGGCCGTGGTCGAGCAGTTCTTCGAGATCGTGGGACGCTGTTTCGAGGATATGCAATACATCGAGGGCGGCACCGACCGGCTGACCGAGGGATTCTATCGACACATCAGCCACCGCGTTCGATTCGGCGCGGACGTGCAGGCGATACAGCAGGACGAATCGTCCGTCACCGTCGAGTACAAGAACCGCGGCGGCCGCTACTCGGTGACCGGCGACTACGCGATCTGCACGCTGCCGTTCCCGGTATTGAGCAATATCGAAATCGAACCCGCGCTCTCGAAGGCGAAACGTCAGGCGATACGAGAACTGCGATACAACGCCTCGACGAAAATCCTCTTCCAGGTACGCAGGCGCTTCTGGGAAGAACCGCCCTACAACATTCTCGGCGGCACAACCGCCACCGACCTTCCCATTCGGCGCATCGTCTACCCCTCACCCGGGTCGTACGCACCGGACGAGGAGCGCGGCGTGCTGCTCGCCAGCTACACCTGGGGTCAGGACGCGCTCCGCTGGGGTTCGCTGCCCGAGGACGAATGCATCTATCAGGCCTTGGAAGACGTCGCCAAGATCCATCCGGAAATCATGGATGTCTTCGAGTTCGGGGCCTGCCACGCCTGGTTCAACGACCCCTACGCGGGCGGTGCCTTCGCTCAGTTCGAGCCCGGTCAGGCCAGCCGCATGCAGAAACACATTCTGGAGCCCGAAGGCCGACTCCTGTTCGCGGGCGAGCACTGCTCCCTGTATCACGCCTGGATTCAGGGCGCGTTGGAATCGGGTCTGCGGGCGGCGAAAACGATTCACGAGGCCCCACTGTCGACGAGTTCGGGCGTGCGCGAATCGGCGGTCCTGACCGGTAGCGCGGTCGGCGCGATGTGAGACGGCGAGGTCCTTTTAGGCCCCTGTACGCAGTGCGACAAGAAAGGTACTTCATGCAAACCGTGCGAACCTACACCACGGATTTCCAGCGTCAAATCGTTTCCCACGCCCACGAATCCATGATCGGAACGGTGAGCGTCATGGGTATCGTCCAGTCCGAGGACGATGGCCGGGTGCTGCTCGTCCGCCGCCCGAGCACGTCCCATCTGATCGCCGGGCACACCTGGACACTGCCGGGAATGCACGCCGGTTCGGCGGAGATGCTGGAAGACCTTGCGGTGGAGATGTTCTCCCACTACCTGGGCGCCGAATTCCGCCTGATCGGATTCGGTGAGCCATACCCGTCCGAGGACAAGTCCCGCCTCATCGTTCCAGCCCTCGCCACCGTCACCGCGACCACGATGGAAGAACTCACCGCCGAGGACCAGTACGACTGTCTGTCGCCCGGGCGGGAGGCGGAGTTCGGCGCGCCGATCGACCACGACAGTGCGCACTTGCTCCGGACCCTCGATCAATTCGCCATCAGCTGAGGCGCGTCCCGGCGGCCGTCGCGCTCAGCCCCGACCTCGCGCGCGGCCGCCGAGAACCCGCTGAAGCAGGATGAACACCAGCAGCAGTGCACCGATGACAATCCTGGTCCACCAGGAGCTCAGGGTGCCCTGAAAACTGATGATGGTCTGAATGACGCCCAGGGTGAGCACGCCGAGCACGGAACCGAGCACGAATCCGCTGCCGCCGGAAAGCAGGGTGCCGCCAATGACCACCGCGGCGATGGCGTCGAGTTCCATGCCGACGGCGTGCAGGCTCCAGCCCGAGAGCGTGTAGAAGGTGAACAGGATGCCGCCCAGCGCCGAGCAGCCGCCGCTGATGGCGTAGGCGGCAATCTTGGTGCGCGCCACGGGAAGTCCCATCATGAGCGCGGATTGCTCATTGCCGCCGAGCGCGTAGACGGCACGGCCGAGCCGGGTGTAGTGCAGCACCACGAAGGCGGCCGCCACCACGACCAGGGCGACCAGCATGCTCACCGAGACGAACACGCTCGAGCCCAGATGGATGCGCTGCTGGGCCAGGCGGGTGTAGGTGGGGTCGGTGATGGTGATCGAGTCCGTGCTGATCACATACGACAGTCCGCGGGCGAGGAACATGCCCGCCAGGGTGACGATGAACGGCTGGATCTCGAAGTAGTGGATGACCGCGCCCATGCCCGCGCCGAAGACGGTGCCGCCCACCAGGATCAGTGCCATGACGACCGGGGCGGGCCAGTGGTGCGTGGTCACGAGCCAGGCCGAGATCACGGTGCTCACCGACAGGACCGCGCCCACGGACAGGTCGATGCCGCCGGTGAGGATCACGAAGGTCATGCCGACCGCCAGCACCAGCAGAAACGCATTGTCGATGAACAGGTTCACGAAGACCTGCGGGTAGCCGAACGCCGGATAGCGCGCCACGCCGATGCCGTACATGATCACGAACAAGGCCGCGGTGACCAGCACGGGGGTGTAGCGCTCGCCTTGCAGGACAACGGATTTCAGTGTCGAGCTCGCACGGGCGGGCGCGGTGATCGTCGGTGCGCTCATCGGTGCACCGCCTCCTGTCGGCTGGGCGCGGCGTCCACGCGGTCGGTCGCGGGCAGGTCGGGGGTCGGATGCCGCCGGTTTGGTCGGGCACGCATCACCTTGGCCCGGAACGCCGGTGATTGGATCAGACAGACGGCGATCACGACCAGAGCCTTGAACAACAGGGTGGTCTCCGGCGGCACCCCGATGGTGTAGATGGTGGTGGTCAGCGTTTGAATCACCAACGCGCCCAATACTGTTCCGCCGAGGTGGAAGCGTCCGCCGGTCAGCGCGGTACCGCCGAGCACCACGGCGAGAATGGCGTCGAGTTCGATCCACAGACCGGCGTTGTTGCTGTCGGCCGCGGAGACATTGGAGCTGATCATGAGACCGGCCACCGCCGCGCAGCAGGCGCACACGACGTAAACCCCGGCGATCAGCCCGCCCGCGCGGATGCCCACCAGCCGCGAGGCCTCGGCATTGCCGCCGACCGACTCCAGCAGCAGTCCGAGGGCGGTGCGGCGCAACAGCAATGCCACCAACACGGTAACCACCGCCGCGATCAGCACGGGCACCGGCAGCGCGAGCAGGAAGCCGCCGCCGATCACGTGATAGGGACCGCTGTTGACGGTGATGATCTGCCCCTGGGTGATCAGCTGGGCCAGGCCGCGACCGGCCACCATGAGGATGAGCGTCGCGACGATCGGTTGAATGCGGAAGCCCGCCACCAGGATTCCGTTCCACAGGCCCAGCACCAACGCGACCGCGAGCGCGATGGCGACGGCCGCGAGGACGCCGCCGATCGCGCTCGGATCGGTCAGCTTCTGAATGCGCAGGCAGGCCAGCGCCCCGGCGATGGCCACCACCGCGCCCACCGACAGATCGATCCCCCGGGTCGCGATGACCAGGGTCATTCCCACCGAGATCAGCACCAGCGGCGCGCCGTAGCGCAGGATGTCGATCGGTCCCCCGTAGAGGTGACCGTCCTGCATGCGCACGGCCAGAAATCCCGGGGTGTGCACGACATCCACGGCCAGCAGCATCACCAGCGCGGCCACCGGCCACACCAGCCGATGGCGAATCAGCTCCGAAAGCCGCGTTCTCATGAGATCGCCCCGCTCGCAATGGTTTCCATGAGCCGGTCCACGGTCAACGTCTCGTCATTGGCCAGTTCGGCGACGAGTCGGCGGTCGCGCAGCACTTCGACCTTGTGGGACAGGCGTAGCACCTCCTCGAGCTCGGCGGAGATGAACAGCACGGCCATTCCTTCCTCGGACAGCGACAGCACCAGGCGCTGAATCTCAGTCTTGGCCCCGATATCGATGCCGCGGGTGGGTTCGTCGAGGATCAGCAGCCGCGGCCGGGTCACCAGCCAGCGCGCCAACAGCACCTTCTGCTGATTCCCACCCGAGAGCGACTTGACCGGCAGGTTCGGATCGGCGGGCGTGATGCGCAGGGCGGCAATGTATTTCGACACCCATTCGGCCCTGGTGCGGGCCGGGATGGGCCGCGCCCAGCCCCGGGCGGCCTGCGCGGCGAGCAGGATGTTCTCCGCCACCGACAGTTCGAGGATCAGCCCCTGTGTCTTGCGATCCTCCGGGCAGAACGCGAGCCCGTGCGCGACCGCGGTACGCGGTGACCGCACCGGGCCGCTCGCGCCGGTCACCGCCACACTGCCCGTGGCCGCGCGATCGGCCCCGAACAGCAGCCGGACGGCCTCCGTGCGCCCGGACCCGAGCAGCCCGGCCAGGCCGACCACTTCGCCCGCGCGCACCGTCAAGTCGAAGGGCGCGACCGAGTTTCGCCGCCCGCTCACCCCGGTCGCGGTGAGCAGCGGCTCGGATTCGGCCGCGCGCGCCTGCGGCCCGTCATGCTGCGCGCTCTCCTGCTCGATTTCCTCGAGGGTCTCGGCCGCGCTGCCGAGCATGCGCGCGACGAGGGTCTTGTGGGTCAGATCGGCGACCGCGTACTCCCCCACCAGGGTGCCATTGCGCAGCACGGTCGCCCGATCGCACAGGGCGAAGATCTGATCCAGGAAGTGAGTGACGAACAGGATGGCGACGCCGTCGGTGGCCAGGCGGCGCATGAGCGCGAACAGCTGCCCGGCCTCATCGGCGTCCAGGGAGGAGGTGGGTTCGTCGAGCACCAGCACCCGCGCGTCCAGGTCGACGGCCCGCACGATGGCGATGAGCTGTTGCACCGCAAGCGAATACGAGCCGAGCGGCGCGGACACGTCCACGTCCAGCCCCATGCGCGCGACAAGGGCTGCGGCCGCGCGCCGCATGGCCCGGAACCGCACCAGCCCGGCCCGGCGCGGTTCCCTCCCGATGTAGATGTTCTCCGCCACCGAGAGATTCGGGCACAGGTTGACCTCCTGGTAGACGGTGCTCACCCCGGCGCGCTGGGCCTGCTGCGGCCCGGTGAAGCGCACCGGCTGCCCGTCGAAGCGGATGGTTCCGGCATCGGCGGGGTGAATCCCGGTGAGCACCTTGATGAGCGTGGATTTGCCCGCGCCGTTCTCCCCGACCAGGGCGTGGATCTCCCCGGGGAACAATCGCAGGTCCACCGCCGTCAGCGCGGTCACCGCGCCGAATCGCTTGCCGATGCCGGTCATCGACAGCAGCGGTGCGGTCTTGGGGTCCGACATCGCTTGCGCCTCAGTATCTTCGAGTAATCAGTACTTGCGACTCGGCAGGGCCGCGGCGGCCTGGTCGGGGCCGAAGGTGGTTTCGGTGGTGACGATGCGATGGTCCACCGGCTGCCCCGCCTTCACCTTCTTGACCAGGTCCATCAGCTGGGGTCCGAGCAACGGATTGCATTCCACGACATAGTTTTCCTTGCCGTCGACCAGGGCCTGCAGCGCGTCGTGCACACCGTCGATGGACACGATCTTGATGTCCTTACCCGGCTTGAGCCCCGCCTCCTCGATGGCCTGGATCGCGCCCAGCGCCATATCGTCATTGTGGGCGAAGAGCAGATCGATCTTCTGATGCGAGGCCAGGAACGCCTGCATGACCTCCTTGCCCTTGGCGCGGGTGAAATCGCCGGTCTGCGAGGCCACGATCTTGAACTTGGGATCGGCCGCGATGAGATCCGAGAAACCCTTCTTGCGGTCGATGGCCGGGGCCGAACCCGTGGTGCCCTGCAGCTCGGCGATGTTAACGGTCTCATTCGAGCCCTTGTAGGCGTCGATCACCCACTGCGCGGCCTTCTTTCCCTCCTCGACGAAGTCCGAGCCGAGGAAGGTCGCGTACAGCGTGGGGTCCTTGGAGTCGACGGCGCGATCGGTGAGAATGACCGGGATCTTGGCGTCCTTGGCCTCCTTCAGCACGGTGTCCCACCCGGATTCGACTACCGGGGAGAACGCGATGACATCCACGTGCTGCTGGATGAACGACCGGATAGCCTTGATCTGGTTTTCCTGCTTCTGTTGCGCGTCAGCGAATTTCAGGGTGATTCCGGCCTCCTTGGCGGAGTCCTGGATGGATTGGGTGTTGGCGGTGCGCCACCCGCTCTCGGCTCCGACCTGGGAGAAGCCGAGGGTGGTGCCGCCACCACCGGATCCGCTTCCGCAGCCGGACACCGCGGCGGCGGTGAGAATAAGAGCGCTGGCGACGATGACAAGCCTCTTGTACACGAGGTGTCTCCCTTGCGACGAACAGTTGATGAGGGGGGAGGTCCTGATAGTGTTAACGCTCACATGGACGCCGTCAAGGGTCGAATCGAACCCCGTACCCTGAAGCGGACCGGCCGAGACAGCCGAAAGGTGCGGATGTGAGGGACAACGAGAAGCTCGCCGACGGCGCTGCCGCGCAGCCCGCGCGACCCGCCGTCATGATCGATGTGGCCAAGCGGGCCGGGGTCTCCCATCAGACCGTCTCCCGGGTGCTCAACGACAGTCCGCGCGTGCGGCCCGAGACCCGGGAGCGCGTGCTGCGCGCGGTCGAGGAACTCGGCTATCGGCCCAATGCCATGGCCCGCGGTTTGGTGAGTCGTCGCTCGAAGGTGTTGGGGGTGGTCACCTTCGACACCGTCCTCTACGGTCCGGCGTCCATGCTGCTTGGCATCGAGCGGGCGGCGAGGGCGGCCCATTACGGCGTCAGCATCGTGACCCTGCAGCGCGCCGACCGCGCCGAAGTCCTCGACGCCGTAGGCACTTTGGCCGATCAGGGAGTGGACGGCGTCATCATCATCGCCCCGCTCATGGTCGCCGCGGCGGCGCTGCACAGTCTGCCCGCCATGCTGCCCGCGGTCGCGGTGGAGGCCGGGCCGGACGCCGGGCTGCCGTCGGCGTCGGTGGACCAGGTCGAGGGTGCGCGGCTGGCCGTGCAGCATCTGCTGGACCTGGGTCACGAAACCGTCTGGCACATCTCGGGTCCCAATGGCTGGCTCGAGTCCCGCGATCGCGTGGACGGCTGGCGGCAGACCCTGCAGGCCGCGGGCGCGACGGTGCCGCCGATCATCGCCGGAGACTGGAGCGCGCGGTCCGGGTACGAGGCGGGGCCGGTGCTGGCCGCGCAACCCGGCGTGACCGCGGTCTTCGCGGCCAATGACCAGATGGCGCTGGGTTTGTTGCGCGCCTTCGCCGAACGCGGGCTGCGGGTGCCGGAGGACATCTCCGTGGTCGGCTTCGACGACATTCCCGAGGCCGCCTACCTGTCTCCTCCCCTGACCACGGTGCGACAGGATTTCGACGAGGTCGGCCGCCGGAGTATGCGAATGCTGTTGGGGCTCATCGAATCCGACGCGACGCCCGCGGACTCCCCGCAGGTGGTGCCCACCCTCGTCGTCCGCGACAGCACCGCCGCGCCGCGCTCGCGCTGATCCGACACCCCACAGCCGCCCGAAGATCGGTGCGCCACAGTCGTTCTCGGCGCACCGCTCTCAGAAACGCTCCCAGCTCCAGCTGGCCTCGACCGTGAGCGGGGATTGCGGCGAGACCATCCGGGGCATGGTGTTCAACCCATTGGGCGGCCCCGATTGTGGCTCGACGCAGACCGCTTCGGGCTCCATGTCGTAGACGACCACCCACTGTTCCGGGCTGCGCACGGTCAGCCGCAGCTGGCCCGGCCAGGTCAGCGCGACCAGCACCCCGTCCGGCATGCCGAAGCAGTCGTCCCAGGGCCCGGGTCGCGGCGCGATGCGCTCGCCGGTCGGCAGATAGTCGGGTCCGCGCAGTTCCTGCCAGCTCGGGGTGAAGTCGATTCGGACGGGCTCACCGTCCGATTCCAGCGAGCGATTGAACCAGGGATGCCATCCGGCTTGCGCGGGAAAGGGATCCGCGTCGGCCGCCACCTCGAATCCCAGCTCGAGCCCGTCCTCGGTGAGCGTGAACCGCTGGGTGACCCGGCCAGGGAACGGCCAGGGCGCAGTGAGCGACTGCACCAGGGTCGCGGTGGTCTTCGTCTGCTCCGTCACCTCCCAGACGCCGTCGCGCACTGTGCCGTGGATGGCGTGGGGCGCGGCGTTGCGCGGCAGCTCATAGGTTCCCGCGTCGGTGACCAAGCGACCCTCGGCGAGGCGACCGCACCACGGTGCCATGGGAAAGCACCCGTAACGGTCGCCCTGCCGCAGAAGTTCGCGCCCGCCGATCTCCAGGCCGGTGATCCGGCCCCCGCGCCGTGGCGCGAGCCGCAGCCGGACGTCGGCGGTTTCCAAGGTCAGAATGTCGTGCTGGCTCAAGGCAATCGGTCCTCACCCGGTCCGGTCTGGCGAACGTGTGGGTTGCCGGAACCCCGGGGGCACCCGGGGACTGTTCGGACCGGGGTCCCGGCGTGCCGGAATGCGCCGATGAATTCCGGCGGTCTCACGCCGCGGCGCGCTTCTTGTTATAGACGTCGAAGGCCACCGCCGCGAGCAAAACCAGTCCCTTGATCACCAACTGCCAGTCGCTGCCGACGCCGAGCATGGACATGCCGTTGTTCATCACGCCCATGACCAGCGCGCCGACAATCGCGCCGACCACGGTGCCGATGCCGCCGCTGGCCGACGCCCCGCCCACGAAGGCCGCCGCGATGGCGTCCAATTCGAAGTTCTGCCCGGCCTTGGGAGTGGCCGCGCCGAGGCGGGCGGCGAAGATGATGCCCGCCAATGCCGCGAGCACGCCCATGTTCACGAAGACCCAGAAGGTGTTGCGGCGGGTGTTGACCCCCGACAGTGCGGCGGCCTTCTCGTTGCCGCCGACGGCGTAGATGCGGCGGCCGATTACCGTGCGGTTCATGACGAACGAGTAGACGACGATGAGCACCACCAGAATCAGTCCGATGACCGGCAGGCCGTTGTAGGACGCCAGCACGAATCCGGATGCCCCGATCACCGCGCCCAGCGCCACCATCTTGGCCACGAACACCGCGCGCGGCCCGGCGGGCAGGCCGTAGGAGCGGCGTCGCCGCCGCATCCGCAGCTGTGTCCATACCAGCGCGGCGATCGCCGCGATCGCCAGCAGCAGTGTGAGGCCGTGCAGCTCACCGGTTTTCAGCCGCACCACCACACCGTGGCGGAAGCCGTCGAAGACCAGTGCGTGAATCGGCAGCCAGTTGGGCAGGTAGCCCGCCGCGATGTTCACGAAACCCTGCGGGAAGGGCCCGATCGACTGTCCCTGCAGCACCAGCTGCGCCAGTCCCCGGAACAGCAGCATGCCGCCCAGGGTCACGATGAAGGCCGGGATCTTGACGTAGGCGATCCAATACCCTTGCCACACACCGATGATCGCGCCCAGCGCCAGGCCCGCCACCACCACGACCGGCCACGGCCAGTGCCAGTGCGCGATGGCGATGCCGGTGAGCGCGCCGACCAGGGCGCACACCGAACCGACGGACAGGTCGATGTGCCCGTTGATGATGACCAGCATCATGCCGATGGCCAGAACCAGGATGTAGCCGTTCTGCAGGATCACATTGGTGACATTGAGCGGCGTCAGCAGGCTGACTCCATCGCTGAGCCGTGCGGTGGTGAGGCCCTGGAACAGCAGCGTGATCGCCACCAAAGCGACGATCATGCCGTATTGACGGACATTGCCGCGCAAGGCGTTTCGCACGCTGTCCAGCACACCGCCCCGGTCCTGCGCCGCGGCCTTGGCGACAATGGCCTCGGCGTTCGCGCCGTCCTTCAGTTTGTCGAGCAGGGTCATTCCTGACTCACCTCCACCGGGCTCGCGCCGCGGGTCATCAATCGCATGAGTGCCTCCTGGGTGGCGTCGGCGGCGGCCAGTTCACCGGTGATGCGGCCCTGGCTCATGGCGTAGATCCGGTCGCACAGGCCCAGCAGTTCCGGCAGTTCCGACGAGATCACCAGCACGCCTTTGCCTTCCGCCGCGAGTTCTCGAATGATCAGGTAGATCTCGTATTTCGCGCCCACATCGATGCCGCGGGTGGGTTCGTCGAGAATGAGCAGGTCGGGTTGGGTGAAGATCCATTTGCCCAGCACCACCTTCTGCTGGTTGCCGCCGGAGAGCGTGCCGACCTTGGCGAACACCGTGGGCGCTTTCACCGTGAGCCGGGTGCGCAGTTCCTCGGCCGCGGCCACCTCGGCGTGGGTGTCGATCACCGCGTTGCGCGACACCGCCGCCAGGTTGGCGAGGGTGAGGTTGCGGCGAATGTCCTCGTCGAGGATCAGCCCGAGCTGTTTGCGGTCCTCGGAGACGTAGGCGATCCCGGCGTCGATGGCCTGCGGCACCGTCGAAACCGGCACCGGCGTACCGTCTTTGCGGACGGTGCCGCGAATATTGCGGCCGTAGGAGTGTCCGAAGACGCTCATGGCCAGCTCGGTGCGGCCCGCGCCCATGAGCCCGGCCAGCCCGACGATCTCACCGCGTCGCACCCGCAGCGACGCCCCGCGCACCACCTGCCGTCCGGCGATGGTGGGGTGGTCGACACTCCAGTCCTCGATGTCGAAGAACACCTCTCCGAACGCTGAGTCCGGCCGCGGCGGGAAGCGGTGGTCCAGATCCCGGCCCACCATGCCCTTGATGATCCGGTCCTCGGTGACGGTGCCGTCCACCTCGAGGGTCTCGATGGTGTGCCCGTCGCGCAGCACCGTGATGGTGTCGGCGACCTCCAGCACCTCGTTCAGCTTGTGCGAGATGAGAATCGAGGTGATCTGCTGGCCGCGCAGCTCCCGCAGCAGGGCCAGCAGGCCCTCGCTGTCGGCCTGGTTGAGCGCGGCGGTGGGCTCGTCGAGGATCAGCAGCCGCACCTGTTTGGCCAGCGCCTTGGCGATCTCGACCAGCTGCTGTTTGCCGACACCCAGGGTGGCGACCAGGGTTTCGGGGTCCTCGATCAGCCCGACTCGCTCCATGAGCGCCATGGCCTGCCGGTTGGTCTCCTGCCAGTCGAGGATGCCGACGCGCGCGCGTTCATTGCCGAGGAAGATGTTCTCGGCGATGGACAGCTGCGGCACCAGCGCGAGTTCCTGGTGGATGATGGCGATGCCCGCGGCCTCGCTGTGTCGGATGTCCTTGAAGGCCATCTCGGTGCCGTCCACCAGGATTCGCCCGCTGTAGGCGCCGTGCGGGTAGACGCCCGACAGCACCTTCATCAGGGTCGATTTGCCCGCGCCGTTCTCCCCGACCAGGGCGTGGATCTCGCCTCGGGCGACGGAGAAATCGACCTGGTCGAGGGCCTTCACGCCCGGGAATTCCATTGTTATGGAGCGCATTTCGAGAATGTTGGCCGACATCGCCCGCTCCTTCCCGGCCGCTATTGCAGGTCCTTGTCGGTGTAGTAGCCGGTGTCGATGAGTGCGGCCCGATAGTTGGACTTGTCCACCGAAACCGGTTGCAGCAGATACGCGGGTACCTTCTTCGCGCCGTTGTCGTAGGAGGAGGTGTCATTGGTTTCCGGGGTGCCGCCGGTGAGGATGGCGTGGGTCATCTGCACGGCGCGCTTGGCCAGTTCGCGGGTGTCCTTGAAGACGGTCTGGGTCTGCTCCCCCGCGATGATCGATTTCACCGATGCCCGCTCGGCGTCCTGGCCGGTGACGATTGGCATCTTCTTGGCGCCCCCGTAGCCGACGGCCTTGAGCGCGGACAGGATTCCGATGGACAGGCCGTCGTACGGCGAGAGCACCGCGTCGACATTCGCGGCGGCGTAGTGTGCCGAGAGCAGGTTCTCCATGCGCGATTGCGCGGTCGCGCCGTCCCAGCGCAGGGTGGTGACCTGGTCGACATTGGTCTGGCCGGAGCGCACCACCAGCTTGCCCGCGTCGAGGTGCGGCTTCAGCACCGACATCGCGCCGTTGAAGAAGAAGTAGGTGTTGTTGTCGTCGGGCGAACCGGCGAACAACTCGATATTGAACGGTCCCTTGCCGTCTTTGAGCCCGAGGTGGTCGGTGATGTAACTCGCCTGCAGCACACCGACTTTGAAGTTGTCGAAGGTCGCGTAGTAGTCGACATTGGCGGTGTCGCGAATGAGCCGGTCGTAGGCGATGACGGCGACCTTGTTCTGTTTGGCCTGCGCGAGCACGCCGGTCAGCGACTTGTTGTCGATGGCCGCGATCACCAGCGCCTTCGCGCCCTGGGTGAGCATGTTCTCGACCTGCGAGACCTGGGTCTCGATCACGTCCTCGGCGTACTGCAGGTCGGTGGTGTAGCCGAGATCCTTGAACTGGTTGACGATATTGTTACCGTCGGCCACCCAGCGCTCGGAGGACTTGGTGGGCATCGCGATGCCGATTCGCCCGCCGCCCTTGCCGCTCGAACTCCCGCTGTCCACCGAACAGGCGGCCGCCAAGAGGGCGAGTGATCCGCCCGCGACGGCGAAGAAGTCGCGGCGATTGATTCCGGTCATGTGCTGGCTCCTTGATCAGACCTGGACGAATTCGATGCCGGACAGGCGGCAGAACACGCGCCAATCCGCGGCGTGCCGACCGAGATTGAGCACCTGGTGGTGTGGGCCGCCCGCGGCGAGCCAACCGTCCATGCAGGCGCGCACACCGGTGTCGGGGCGGAACTGGCCGTAGGGCATTTCCAATTGCGGCAGCGGCGGCGCGTCGAGCACCTCGCCCTCGGCGACGACCAGGCGGAAGCGTTCGTCGCCGAGGGAGACCAGGCAGGCCAGGGTGGCCGGGCCGGGGCGGTAGCGGAACAGGAAGGTCGGCGGGGCGTCGAGTTTGCCGATGCCGAGTTCGCGGTGGATGAGCCGCACCGGTTCGTCGGTGCGGGCGATGCGCCAATTGCCCTCGCCCATATGGCTCATCAGGATCGAATCCGACGGGAAGTCCATGGCGTACATCTCGGTGAAATGGCCGTCGCCGATGAGCTGGTGTCCGGCGTAGACCATGGCCGCGGCCAGGGCGTCGCCCTCCGCGCCGTAGCCGAAGCCCTTGGCCATGAGGCTGGAGGCGGCGGCCAGGGGCAGGCGCCGGAAGCGGCCGTCCTCGCCGATGGCGTCGAAGTGGGTCGAGTACGCGCCGTAGCCGCGGTCGGTGAGGATGGCCTCGATGGCGATCTGCATGCGGGCGTGGTCTTCGCGTTCGAGCTCGGTGAGTGCCTCGTCGACCGCGAAATGCGTGTTCTCCCAGTCGATGAGCGCCTTCACGTCGTCGTCGGGGACATCGCGGGTGCCGCGGTAGAGGTCGCCGGGGGCGAGGTAGCTGATTTCGGGACCCAGTGCCCGCAGCAGGGCGTTCTCGTCGACGCGAATGTCGCCCATATCGTTCATGGCGTAGCCGAAGACGCCCACTTTCAACGACTTCCAGGCCGTGACGGCGCGGGCGGCGCGGGCCCAGCGGTCCACCTTCTTGCGGAAGCGGTCGCTGCGCCAGTCGTCGGTGAGGACCTCGAAGGGACGGTCGGCGCGGACCATGGCGTTGGCGGTGTCCTGTGCGCCGTGGATGCCCTGGTTGTAGGTCATGTCGGCCATGTCCCAGGCCGCAGTGACGGCGGGTTCGGGCTGAATATTGGCCAGCAGCACCGGCATTCGGTTCTCATTGAACAGTCGGGCGACGCGCATGGCGGGGCCGTAGGTCAGCATGGTCACCATGACGCCGTCGAGATCGGCATTGGCGAATTCCCGCATGACCGCTTCGGCGTCGGCGCGGTCCTTTACCGGGCGGCCGACCCGCCAGTCGGCGATATCGGCGAGCTGGTCGGCGATCGCCTCGGCGTACCCGGCCTGGCGTTCGGTGATGCCCGGGATCATGTCGTCGTAGAGCGCCTGCATGATGCCGAGCAGACCGATGCGGGGCTTGCGGGTCACGGCCGCGGCGGCCGGTGCCTGGGGTGCGGTCACAGGGGTAACTCCTTCATCAGAGCCGGTGGCGGACCGGCGAATTCAGCGCTGGCCGTAGACGTTGCGGTAGCGGTCGTGCAGGCTGTCCACGTCGGCCTGCGGGATGGGGATCGGCTGGCCGATCTCGTGGGCCAGATGCGCGGTGCGGGCCACGTCCTCGCACATGACGGCGGCCTTCACCGCCGCGCGGGCATCGGCACCGATGGTGAATACGCCGTGGTTGCGCATCAGGACGGCCGGGGATCGTTGTCCGGCAAGGGTTTCCACCACGCCGCGGCCGATGGCGTCACCGCCGATGAGGGCGAACGGGCCCACGGGGATCTCCCCGCCGAACTCATCGGCCATGGCGGTGAGCACGCACGGGATGGGCTCGCCTCGCGCGGCCCAGGCGCTGGCGAACGACGAATGCGTATGCGCCACACCGCCGATGTGCGGCATGTGGCGGTAGACGTAGGCGTGCGCGGCGGTGTCGCTGGACGGGGACAGCTCGCCGTCGACCAGGTTGCCGTCGAAGTCGCAGACCACCATCGATTCCGGGGTGAGGTCGTCGTAGGAGACGCCGCTGGGTTTGATGACCAGCAGTTCCGCGTCGGGGACCCGGGCGGACACATTGCCCGCGGTCCACACCACCAGGTTCCAGCGCAGCAGTTCGCGATGCAGGTCGACCAGTTGCGCGCGCAGACCGGCCACGGCGAGATCGAGTGTCGTCATCGGGTCACTACCTCCTGGCGTGCGGAATTGCGTAGGCGACGCAGCCGGTGCAGCACCTCGGTGCCGCCGCGGCCGAAATGGTCGTGCAGCGCGCGGTATTCGGCGTAGAGGGCGTCGTAGGCGACCGCGCGGGCCGGGTCGGGCAGATACGCGGCCTTGTCGACGCGGCCCATGGCCGCCGATGCCGTGCGCACGTCCGGATATGCGCCCGCGGCGACGGCGGCGTGGATGGCCGAACCGAGCGCGCAGCCCTGCTCGGAATCCAGCACCGACAGCGGCAGACCGGTGACATCGGCGTAGATCTGCATGAGCAGGCTGTTTTTCACCAGGCCGCCTGCCACGGTCATCTCGCGCACGGGAACGCCTGCCGCCCCGAAGGTTTCGATGATCGTGCGGGTGCCGAAGGCGGTGGATTCGAGCAGCGCGCGGTAGATGTCCTCGGGCCGGGTGGCCAGTGTCAGGCCGATCAGTACGCCGGAGAGATCGTGGTCCACCAGCACGGATCGATTGCCGCCCAACCAGTCCAGCGCGATCAGGCCGTGCTCGCCGACGCGCTGGCGTTCGGCCAGCTCACCGAGGTAGGTGTGCAGATCGACCCCGAGGTCGGTGGCCCGATCGCGATAGTCGGCGGGCACGGCATTGTCCACGAACCAGGCGAAGATATCGCCGACAGCACTCTGTCCTGCCTCGTAACCCCAACTGCCGCTGATAATTCCGCCATCCACCACACCGCACATGCCCGGCACCTCCGCGAGGTGGTCGGCGTTCATCACATGGCAGGTGGAAGTGCCCATGACCGCCAGCAGCTGTCCGTCCCCGACGGCCTGCGCCGCGGGCGCGGTCACGTGCGCGTCGACATTGCCGACGGCGACCGCGATCCCGGGGCGCAGGCCGGTCCATCGCGCCGCCCGCTCGGTCAGGCCTCCGGCACGACCGCCGAGCGGCGACAGCGGATGGGCGAGCTTGCCGACGAAATCGGCGAAGCCCGGATTCAGGGCGGTGAGATAGGCGGGCGAGGGCCAGGCACCATCCTGATACTGACCTTTGTACCCGGCGGTGCAGACATTGCGGGTCTCGCGACCGCACAGCTGCCAGACGATCCAGTCGGCCGCCTCGATGAAACGGGTTGCGGCGGCGTAGATCTCGGGGTCCTCCTCGAGGATCTGCAGGCCCTTGGCGAATTCCCACTCGCTCGAGATGCGGCCGCCGTAGCGGCCGATCCACGGTTCGCCGCGCTCGTGCGCGACGGCGGTGATGCGGTCGGCCTGCCCCTGCGCGGCATGGTGCTTCCACAGTTTCGGATAGGCGTGCGGATGGTCCGCGAAGCGCTCCAACCGGCACAGCGGGGTGCCGTCCGCGGTGGTCGGCAGCACCGTGCACGCGGTGAAATCCGTTGCTATCCCGATGATCTCCGCCGGATCGACCCCCGCCTCCCGCACCGCGGCGGGCACCGCCACACGCAGCACCTCCAGGTAATCCGCAGGATCCTGCAACGCCCAGTCCGGCGGCAACGGCACACCGGTGACAGGCAATTCCCGCTCGATCACGCCATGCCGATACTCACAGACCGCTGTCCCAAGTTCCGCCCCATCGCGCACCCGCACGACCAGGGCGCGACCGGACAACGTGCCGAAGTCGACACCGACGACATACTTGTCGGCCATGTATTGCTCCCAGCTATGTTAACGCGCACATTGTTACCCAGAACACCTCACCGGTGTCAAGGTTCGGGCGGCGGCAAGGGCGTCCTACTGAGCTGAATTAGGCTGTATAGCAGCAGTAATGTGGCAGTCGGCGTTCAGCCGGGTATCGCCGCCACGATGAGCTACGCACTAGAGGCCTGTGTTAACGCTAACCACGCACCGCGGGAAGGGGCTACCGGTGCGACACAACGGGTTCGATGCCAAATCGACGCATAGAGCAACTATTGCGTAATGCATGCTTTTGCTACTCTCGGAACACGCCTCAGGGGTGTGGCGACCGGCACGCCGACCGCACCAAGGGCTCGGGCGGACAGATGAATTCGCTACCGAGGAGCCGAGAGCCCATGACGCTGGACATCATTGCCTTCACCTTGGCCGCGCTCTACTTGGCCACCGCCTTCGCCATGCTCACCATTGGCGTGATCGGCTTCCTGAATCCGCCGGTCGCCACGCGCTGCCGACGCTGCTCGCAGTGGATGACGGATTTGCGGCGCGGACCTGCGCCGATCTGCCTACGATGCCGACTCCACCCCGCGTCGCCGTCCACCCGACACCCGGTTCCCCGGGGGTGACGCGGATTGCGGTTCGGTCAGAGCTGATAGCTGTCGACATCCAGGTCACGATGGGGTTCGCCGCCCGCGGCGGTGAACGCGGTGAGCGCGCGCACGAGGCCGGAGCGATCCTGCTCCGGCATCCGCTCGACCACGGCGGCGATTTCGCGCCGCCGATGGTCGGTCACCTGATCGACCACTCGGTGGCCGAGTGTGGTCAGTTCGATGATCAGTTCACGCCGAGAGTCCGGATTCGGTTTGCGGTTCACCAGACCGGCAGCAACCAGACGGTCGACCATCCGTGCCGCCGTGGACGGTTGGACGTTCAGCGCGTTCGAGAGTGTGACGACCTTCGACGGTCCGCGCGTGGACAGGATCACCAGGGTGCGGAACTGCGGAATGGTGATGGACTCGTCGACCAGCGCGATCGAACGCGCGGAGAGGGCGACCAGCAAACGGGAGGCAGCCAACAGCGCATCGGTGATCTCGTCGGCGGACTCGCCGACCAACACGTCCTTCGCCATTGCGACCACCTCCGCCAACCGGACATTCACATACTCCCTCCATCCTGCCGTGTCGGCCCCGATTTCGCGCAACCGCACCGCAGATCGATGGCCGATTTTCAACTCACGCACACAGAAACTGTTGCATAATGCTTTGATCGGGTAGGGTCTCCGGCTCGTGGGAGTTCGTGCGGCGTTCGAAGCTCGAATGGGCCTGTGCCGGTGGGGATTTGTCACCGTCGTCGGCGTGGTCGCGGGGTACGCGTCAGTGTTGTTGGCGAATCCGCGCCACTTCTATACCGATGACACCGAATCCCAGTACGGGCCGATGTGGGTCATGCTGGGACGGCACCTGCACGAGGGCCGCTTCCCGGCCCTCGTGCCATGGGAGTGGATGTCGGGCAACTACGCCATGGAGGAGGCGGGCCTCTACAACCCGGCGCAGATGCTGGTCGACTGGTTCGCACCGGAATTCGACAATCTGGCGCTGTACGTGACGATCGTGAAGCTCATCTTCTCGATCATCGCCGCGCTGGGCGTGTTCCGGGTCTGCCTGGCCTACGGGGCGCGCCCGTCGTGGGCGACCGTGGCCGCCATCGCTTTTCCGCTGTCGGGCTGGTTTCTGTTCTTCGACGAGGCCAGCTGGGCGACCTCGCTCACCGGCACCGCGTGGATGCTGCACGCGTGGGCCTCCGCGATCCGCTATGTCCGAACGCCGCGTGAGGGGCGGCGTTGGTACAACGGGCCGATCCCGGTATTCGTGTTCCTGTACCTGGCGATCTCGGTCCAGTACGTCTTTCCCGCGGTCGAAGCCGCGCTGATGATCCTCGCCGTCACCGTCGGCGAGGTGGTCTACCAGCGGGCCTGGCGTCCGTCGCTGCGGCTGCTGGCCGTCGCCGCGTGTGCCGGGCTGGCCGGGCTGGAGACCTACCTACCCGGAATGCTGTCCTCACCGGTGACCTGGCGCGGCAACGAGCGGATTCTCAACGAGGATTTCCTCAATGTCGGCTGGTCGGAATCGCTGAATGCCAGCCTGCCCAGCACGGTTCCGGCGTTCACCGGCTGGTGGGGATATGTGCAACCGCTGCCCATGGTCTACATCGCCTGGTTTCTGATCCCCCTGTTGGCCTTCATCGATTGGGACACGGTCCGGCAAGCCTGGCGCGAACACACCGGGATGGTGTTGTTCGCGCTGGGGTTTCTGATGTGGACGGCCGGGCCCGGGCGCATCGGTCCGCTGCGCTGGCCCGCGCGCGTGCTGCCGATGCTGGCCGTGGGACTGCTGGTGCTGGTGTGCGTATGGCTTTCTCGCTACGGCAGTTTCGCGGACTGGCGGCGACGAAGTGTCGCCGCGGCGGTGCTGATCGGCCTGCTGTTCATCCGATCCTTCTGTGCCGCACCACATCTGGTGATCCGACATCTGGTCGCCACGGCGGTGGTGGCGACACTCACCGGCGCGCTGGTGTGGCTGATCCGTACGCGCGGCGTCGCCGCGGCATGTGCGCTGGCGATCGTGGCCATGTTCCCCATCGCCTACGACCAGGTCCGCGTCCAGTCCCCCACGCCGATGTCGTATCACTTCCCGGAACGTCGCTCGGCGATGACCGCTGCCTTCCCGCATTTCGACGGTGTCACACTGCAACTCGCCGACCGCGCCCTGGTGTCGCCCGCCGAGCAGTCGATCACCGGCGCGTGGGGTTCGCTGGCATTCGGCAACTATGCCAAGAACATGCGCCTGAACTACGTGAACGCCTACACCCCGATCGGGTACCGCAAATTCAGCAAACTGCTGTGCATGGGCTGGGACGGCAGCACCTGCCCGGCCGCGTTCGGCGCGGCCTTCTCGGTCGAACCCACCACGGGGCGAACCTATGTCGATCTGATGAAGGTGGATCGCGTTGTGCTGCAACGCGCCCAGTACCCGGACGCGGGCGAACACCCCGCCCCACCGGGCTGGAAGTGGGTCGACTACCCCGGCCACGAGCGCTACATCTGGGTGCTCGAACGCGAGGACGGCCCGATCTCGACCCGCGACGGGTACGTCGCCGACCTCCGGGACGTGACGACCAGTCCGATCGGTCGTGACAGCATGAACAGCCACCTGAGCGTCTCCTCGGCGCAGGGCGGGCAGATCGTGTTCGCCCGCCTCGCCTGGCCCGGCTATCGAGTTTCACTCGACGGCCGCGACATCGGCTTCCACACCATCGCCGGAACCTTTGTCGCCGTGGACATTCCACCCGGTACCGAGAACGGCGAACTGATCGTGTCCTGGCGGCCACCGGGCTGGAAGATCGGAATCGGCACCGCCGTGCTCGGCCTGATCGGCCTCGGATTGCTGCAATGGGCACACCGCCGCAAATCCAGCGACACAGACCCGGATCCGGACCGGATCGAGCCGGTCATCGAGCCATTGGCTCCGATGCTCGTCTGATCCACCGATGCACGGGTTCGATCCGCACGCAGATCTGTTCACACAGCCAATTTTTGTGCGCACGGCAACTATTGCATACTGCAATCATGTTGGTGCTCGACGGAGCCGGGCAGAATCGGCTCCGGATCTCGCTAGGTTCACGCAGGTCATTTTTCGGCTGGCTGCGGGAGAGTTCGTCCGGAACTCTCGTGCTCGCGGTCGCCGTCGGCGCTGCCACCGGTCTCGCGGCGGTGGGCTTCCGCTACCTGATCACCGGGGCGACACGCTGTTCACCGGGTACGACGACTACTCCGGACTCGGCCGGATCGCTTCCGCGCAGTGGCCCGCATTGGGCTTCTGGTTCCTACTACTGGCCCCCGTCGTGGCCGGTGCCATCTACGGTCCGATCATCTACCGGTTCGCACCCGAAGCCCGCGGCCACGGCGTGCCCGAGGTGATGTACGCGGTCTCCGAACGCGGCGGCCGCATCGCGCCGCAGGTGGTCGTGCTCAAGGCGCTGGCCTCGGCGCTGTGCATCGGCGGCGGCTCGGTGGGCCGGGAAGGACCGATCGTGCAGATCGGTTCGGCCACGGGATCGACCCTCGCGCAACTGATTCGGCTCGACACGCCACGCGTGCGCTTGCTGGTCGCCTGCGGCGCGGCGGGTGGCATCGCCGCCACGTTCAACGCCCCGCTGGCCGGGCCGTTTTTCGCCATGGAACTCATCCTGCGCAACTTCGCCGCCGAATCCTTCGGCGCGGTAGTGCTTTCCAGCGTCACCGCCAGCGTGATCGGCCGAGCCATCCTCGGCGACACCGCGTTTCTGAGCCTGCCGGTCTTCGCGGTCCGCAACCCGATCGAATACCCGCTGTATCTGCTGCTGGGCCTGGTGGTCGGAATCATCGGCGTGTGCTTTTCCAAGGTGCTCTACCTGATCGAAGACCTCTGCGACTGGGCATGGCGCGGACCCGAATGGGCCAGGCCCGCCGTCGGTGGCCTGCTGCTCGGCGGGCTGCTCATCGCGCTGCCGCAGATGTACGGCGTCGGATATCCGGTGCTGGAGAACGCGGTCGAAGGCAAGTACCTGCTCGGCATGCTGGTGCTGCTGCTCATCGGGAAGATGGTGGCCACCAGCCTCACCATCGGCATCGGCGGCTCCGGCGGCGTCTTCGCGCCCACCCTGTTCATCGGCGCGATGGCCGGGACGGCCTTCGGCGAGATCGTGCACCAAATCCTGCCCGCCGCAACCGAATCCCCCGGCGCGTACGGCTTGGTCGGGATGGCCGCCGCCCTCGGCGGCTCCACCCGCGCACCTATCACCGCGGTGATCATCCTGTTCGAGCTCACCGGCGAATACAGCATCATCCTGCCCCTCATGGCCGCCGTCGCCGTGGCGACCGGAGTCTCCAAGCTCCTGTCGACCGACACGATCTACACCCGCAAACTCCTGCGCCGCGGCATCGACATCGAACGCCCACGCCACCCCTTCGCCGCGGTGACCGCCGCCGACGTAGCACAGCCCATCTCCGAATCGCTCTGGGAGAACACGAACCTCGCCTCGGCAGCCAAAGCGCTCGAACGAACCCCGGGCGGAATCCTCCCGGTGGTCGACGACGGCGGCCGCTATCGCGGCTGCGTGTCCGCCCGCGATGTCGCCGAATCTCTCGACACGCCCGACCCACCGGCCACCGTGTCCACTCTGATCCGCAGGCTGCCGCCGGTGACCGCCGACACCGGCTTCCACGACGTGGTCACCGCCCTCGACGGTCACGGCGGCACCGGTCTCCCGGTGATCGACCCGGACCACACGGCCGTCATCGGCTGGGTGAACTACGAGCGGCTGCTCTCGGTCCTGCATCCCGCCGATCCCCAGAGCGCATTCAGTGCGTGATCGCGCACTGAACCGCTGGCTGACAATTCGGCGACGAGACCGAGCCGGGCTGGGCCCCCGCCAAAGCTGTTGGGGCCGAATCTTTTCGAGGTCGGCTGAGCTGACTGTCGAGCCAGCCGAAGGCTTTCGGGTACATCGCGCGCCAGGTGCCCCAGTTGTGGCCGCCGTCGTCGGCGATCAATGCGGGCGCGACCCGCGTGGGCGCTTTCGCGGCCGCGGCCAGCGCCTGTGCGTTGGCGACGGTGCTGAAGGGGTCGCGGCGGCTCGTCGCGACCAGCAGCGCCACGCGAGGTCCGGTGCCCGCCAAGCGAATCGGGTCGTTCAAGCGTCGCAGTGTGCGGCTGGGCACTACGTCCGGATCGCCGTGGAAGTCGTCGGGGCTGAAGCCGAGACCGGTGGCAAAGCCAGACGGGTATTGCAACGGCAGCGAGATGGCACAGTAGCCGCCGGTCGAATCCCCGGCCATCGCCCAACCCGTGGGCTGGGTGAGTGTCCGGAAATGGGTTGTGACGAGATTGCGGACATCCTGGGCCAGCCAGGTCGCGGTCTGCGGGCCCCGGGGGATATTGGCGCAGTCGGTGTTTCCGGCGGGATCGATGCGGGGCATGACCAGAATCGCCGGAGCCAGTTCACCTTTGGCCATCATGTCGGCGAGTTCGGTGGTCGCGTGGCCGCCCTTGATCCAGGCCCGGGGCGTGCCCGGGACGCCGTGCAGCAGCATGATCACCGGAAAGCGGTAATCCCGATACTCGGGCTGATCGTATTGCGGTGGCGTCCAGACCAATACGCGCCCGCGCAGATGCGACAGCGGGCCTCGATAGTCGGCCTCCATAACCCGGTCACCGAGATCGTGGAAATCGGCGGCACCGGCACCCGGTCCCGCCGGAATGTCGGCGGATTGCTCACCGAGCAGATCGTTCCACGAGCTGTAGAGCGCGAAATCGTCGTTGACCCACAGGCCCACCGCCGCGAAGGCGGTTGTTTGACACAGGCCGATCATCAGCAGCCGCGCCAACCAGCGCACCGGCCGTGGCCCCCGTACCGCATTCCACCCCGCCAAGGTCGCGATGACCGCCCCGACCGCCACGGCGATCGCGGTGTAGAACAGGCAGTCGCCGGTCAGGCTCATCACAGCATTGGAGGCTACCGGAAAGATTCTCAAGGCAATAGTTGCATTCTGCACCTCTTCGGCTCGCCGCAGCGCGATTCTCCTTCTACATACGCACTAGACAACTATTGCATTATGCACTTTTCTGGCGCATGCTTGGGCATACGCCCAAGGCGACTGCCCAGGATTGGAGGTGGGGTGTGGCCACCGCGGCCGAGCAAGGTCACGAGACCCGCGCGCGCCTGATGACCGCGGTGGTCGAACTCCTCGCCGAGCACGGCTGGGGCGCGGTGACCACACGATTGGTGGCCGACCGCGCGGGTGTCGCCCCGGGACTGGTGCACTACCACTTCCCCTCGGTGACAGACCTTTTGATCGACGCCTCGGTGCAGGCGGCGCGACGCGAGTACGAATCGGCGATGGCCGGTGTCCTGGCCTCGCCCGGGCCGGACGCGATGCGCGCCATGCTGGCCGCGATCGCCACCTACACCACCGCGGATCCGATGACGGTCGCGATGACCGAGATGATGCTCGCCGCCACCCGCCACGAGCGGCTTCGCGTCGAACTCGGGCGATTGGCCGCCGACGCCCGGGCCGCGATGGCTCGGTGGTTTCGCGGCACCGGCTCGGTGCCGGATCCCGAGGCCACGGCCACGGTGGTGGCGGCATTGCTGGACGGGCTGATTCTGCACCGGCTGATCGACCCGAGCCTGGGGGCGGTGGATGTGACGGGGCCGCTGCTGCGCGTAGCGGGGCTGAACGAAACTCGAACGAGCGAGGGGAAATCCGATGAGCAAGCAGGTACAGGCGGACCCGGCGACTGATACCCGGCGACGGGGCGGGATCACCCTGCACGGGGTGAACAAGACCTACGGCAACGGCGAAGCCGCCGTGCACGCGCTGACCGAGGTCGAGCTCGATATCCAGCCCGGTGAGTTGGTGGCCGTCCTCGGAGCCAGCGGCTCGGGGAAGACCTCACTGCTCAATGTGATCGGCGGCATCGAGGCCGCGGACAGCGGCTCGATCACGGTTGCGGGACAGGATATCTCGGGGCGCGCTCCCGCAACGCTCGGCGAATTCCGGCGGGACCACATCGGTTTCGTCTTCCAGTTCTTCAATCTGATCCCCACCCTGACCGCCCGGGAGAACGTCGAAGTCATCGTCGAACTGACCGGGCGGGGGGACCGCCGCCGGGCGGCGGAGGCACTGTCGTCGGTCGGACTCGCCGACCGTGCCGATCACTTTCCCGCCCAGCTGTCGGGCGGTCAGCAGCAACGGGTTTCGATCGCGCGAGCCCTGGCCACCGATCCGGACCTGCTGCTGGCCGACGAGCCGACCGGTGCGCTCGACGTGGCGACCGGGCGCGGCGTGCTCGAACTGCTGCAGCGGACCAGCCGCGCCGGGCGCGGGGTCGTCATGGTCACCCACAACGAGGTCGCCGCGGGCATCGCCGATCGGGTGGTGCGGATGCGGGACGGCCGGGTGGTCGCCGATGAGGTGAACACGAATCCGGTTGCCGCCTCGACCATTCGGTGGTGAGGGCGATGGCCGCGCATCGGGTGCTCACCCGCAAGATCGTGCGTGATCTGCGGCGGCGATCGGCGCAGGTGGCCGCCATCGCGGTGGCGGTACTGCTCGGGGTGCTGCTGTTCGTCGCCAGCTACGACTCCTTCCGCAATCTCGAAAGCTCCTACCAGCGCACCTATTCGCGACTGCATTTCGCCGATTTCACCGCGTCGGGAGGCGAGGGCACGCGGGTGGCGGCCGCGGTGCGCGATGCGCCCGGGGTGGCGCGGGTCTCCGTGCGCACGCAGGCCGATGTGCCCATGTCGATCGGGGGCACGAAGCTGCTGGGCCGCGTCATCGGGACGCCCGGGCCCGACGGGGTGAACGAGATCAGCGTGGCGGCGGGCCGACTCCCGGACCCTGCCCACCCCGATCAGGTGATGGTCGAACATCACGCCGCTCAGACCTTCGACCTGCGTCCGGGCAGCGAGCTCCGGGTCTTCGACGGCACGACCTGGCACGTGCTCAGCGCCTCAGGTATCGCGTGGTCACCGGAGTACCTGTGGCCCGCCCGTAGCCGTCAGGAGGTGCTGGGCGACCCGCACGGCTTCGCGGTCGTCTTCGCGCCACAGGATCAGCTCGCCCGGCTGACCGGGTCCGCAGGGACCGACCAGACGCTGGTCGAAATGAACTCCACGGCAACGCGATCCGAGCGTGATCAGGTCGAGCGGCTGCTGCGTGAGGCGGGCGCGATCGATGTGGGAACGCGGGCCGAGCAGCCGTCCAATGCGGCGCTGCACGAGGATCTCAGCGGCTTTTCCGAACTCGCTGTCGCGTTTCCGGCCTTGTTCCTGGTCGCGGCGGCCGTCGCGGAATACGTTCTGATCACCAGGCTCGTGCTGGCCGAACGTCCGATCATCGGGACCATGCTGGCGATGGGGGCACGCCGTCGCACGGTGGTCGGGCACTACGTGCGGTATGGGGTGGGAATCGTGGTGGCGGGCACGGTATTCGGGGTGCTCGCGGGCTTCGTCGCCACCTCGGCGGTGACCGCGGCCTACACCAGGGCGGTCGGCATTCCCGATACGGTTGTCGATCATCGATGGTCGACCGCCGTGATCGCCGTGGTCCTCGGGTTGCTCACCGGGGCGGTCGCGGGCCTTGTCCCCGCGCTGGCGGCGGCACGAATCGCGCCTGCGGCGGCCATGCGTGGCGACGGAACCAGACCATCACCGACCGGTCGGTTTGCCCGGGTCACCGCGCGCTGGCATCGGCTGCCGGTCGTCGCGCGAATGACGTTGCGGTCGTTGGCCCGTGGTCGGCGGCGGACCCTCGCCACCATGACCGGAACCCTGCTGGCCTTGGTGCTGATCCTCGCGTCGGTCGGGATGCTCACCAGCATGCGCTCGGCGTTGAACATCCAGTTCGGTCGGGTCGAGCGCGAGGATGCCACCGTCATCACCTCGATGTCGTCGAATGAGATTGCCGCGCAATTGCGTTCGTTCCCGGGGGTTACCGATGTCGAGCCCGTCGCGCTGACGCCGGTGACGCTGGCCGCCGGTGGGCGCTCCTATTCGACCACGCTGACCGGACTGGTACCGGACACCACGATGCACGGATTCCGGAGCCCCGACGGAACCGACACACGGCTGCCCGACACCGGCATCCTGGTCGGCGCGGCGGCGGCGAAGAAACTCCATGTCTCCGTGGGCGACACCCTCACGGTCACACCGGCGCTCGGGGCTGCCAAATCCGAACGACTCCAGGGCCTGCTCGATGAGCCGTTGGGCACCTACGCCTACGCCTCCCAAGCGACCGACCTCGGCGGCACCGGACTACACGGCTGCCTGCTGCGTTTCACCAGCACGGCCGATCGAGACACGGTGCGCGCCAAGGTAACCGACCTGCCCGGCGTGCTCGCCTACAGCGATACCCGCGCCATCCAGCATCAGGTGAACCAATTCCTCGGCCTGTTCTGGGTATTCATCGCCGCCATGCTCATCTTCGGCACCCTGCTCGCCTTCACCGTCATCTACGTGACCATGACGGTCAACCTCGCCGAACGCACCACCGAACTGGCCACCCTCCGCGCCGCGGGCGTCCCCGTCCGCAGACTGACCGCCTCCCTCGCCGCCGAAAACCTCACCGCGACACTGCTGGCCGTCCCATTCGGCCTGACCGCCGGATACCTCGCCGCCTGGACCCTCCTCCGCACCTTCACCAGCGACATGTTCACCTTCGGGTTGTCGCTCGGCATCGCCGCGCCCATCCTCGCGGTGCTGGCGGTATCGGCCGCCGCGGCCGCCTCCCAACTCCCGACGGCCCGCCTGGTGCGACGCATCGATATCGCGCACGTCGTGCGTGAACGCGCCCAATGACATCCACACCGCTCTCGAAGGAGAACACCCCATGGCTGCTACCAGCTTCGCTTCGCGAATCGGCGCTCGAGCACTGCGAACCCGATGGGTCGTCCGAGCCCCAATCACCCTCTACCGCAACGGACTCGGCTTCCTGTTCGGCACGCGACTGCTCATGCTCGAGCACACCGGCCGCCGCACCGGCCAACCCCGCTTTGTCGTCTTGGAGGTAGTCGACCACCCCGCACCCGACCAATACATCGTGGTATCAGGATTCGGCACCGACGCTCAGTGGTACCGAAACATCACCGCCCACCCCGCCGTCCGAATTTCAGTAGGCCTCCACCGCGGCGTACCCGCGACCGCGACACCAATGACCGACAACGAATCCGCCCAAGCCCTCGACCACTACATCAACCACCACCCCAGAGCCTGGAACAACCTCCGCACCACAATCGAAGCCGCCACCAACAACCCCGTCACCACTCTCCCCATGGTCCGCCTCACCCTGAACCAATCGAGTGCCGAATAGTGGAGATGACGGCTGTGTCACTCCGGGCGCAGCCGCTGATGGGCATGCGGTCTCCATGCGCCTCGGATGTCGCACTCGATCCGGTTGACGATGGCCTCGAGCCGATAGCTGGCGTCGATGCGGACCTCTTCGACGAACGATAAAGGCTGCCATCCGTGGTACCACTGCGCCATCTGCTCGGGTGTGAACTCCCGTGATTGAGGTCGGCTGGCATGTCGACGAAGCGTCTCCTCGAAGGACAAATCGAATGCATAGTGCAGCGCTCGTGCCGCAGAGTTGGTGAGCCGCTCGAGCATGTGGCCGTAGCGGTCAGCGTCGAGGATGCCTTCCACGATGACGATCAGTCCGCGATCCAGGCCCCAGACAGCGATGTGCTCGATCAGTTCGACGTTTGCCGCCGCCGGGGTATCGAGCTCGCGCAACATGTGCCGCCTGACGGTATCTTGCGGAACCACAAGGCAATTCGCCCGGGGAAACCGCCGCTGCACGGAGCGAGCGACGGTGGACTTGCCCGAGCCGGAGTTCCCGCGAAGCACCACGAGCACGCTCACCACAGGGTTTGCCGCTTCAGCACGATCTCAAGTTTGCGGATGAATCGTGGAAGGTGGGGGTCGGTGGCGGGGAGCCCATCGGGATCGAGGTCATACCACCGGCCGTCATCGAATTCGCTGGGGTCGAGCCGATATTCGCGGTCGCGGTCGCCGCGGAAGGCTGTGACATCGTCAGGTTCACCAATTTGGACATCGTCAAAGGTGATTCCGACGTCGACGTAGCGCGCGTGCTCGACGTTGTATTCACATCCGCCTTTGGGGTTGTCATCGTCGGCAGGACCGAACGGGTTGTAACCGGCGATGGTGCGGCGAACATACTACCCCAAAATCGCAGTCACCGTATGGCGTGGACGCCGCCCTGTCTTGACGATTTTTTGCCGATTCGTCCACTGGCCCCAAGGACCGCACCTCCAAGGGGTGGTGACGATCCTCCAGTGCGACACTGTCTTTGCCGCCAGGGAACAATGATCACCAGAGGTCGGGCCTCCTGGACGGATCGGGAGAAGGGACGGAGCCGGGTTGGCTTTGCAGACGGGGCCGGTGTTCGCCGGATTCACGATCGAACGACTGCTCGGCGCAGGCGGCATGGGCGTCGTCTACCTTGCCCGACATCCTCGACTGGAACGCCTTGTCGCGCTGAAGGTGCTCGGTGAAGGTGTCGCTGCGGACCCCAAGGCTCGTGCCGCGTTCGATCGCGAGGCCGCATTGGCGGCACGGCTCGAACACCCCAATATCGTTGCCCTCCATGACCGCAGCGGACCCGCCGATCCTATCCCGTGGCTGTGCATGCAGTACGTGGCCGGTGGCGACGCCAGCACGCTGTTGCGGAATACTCGAGACGGGCTACCGGTCGAGCAGGCCTTGCGCCTGATCACCGACGCTGCGCACGGACTGGATTACGCGCACGGGCAAGGCATTCTGCACCGTGATGTCAAACCGGCGAACCTACTCGTCGAAACTGACGTGGCCCGCGGCGAGCGAGCCTTACTCACCGATTTCGGCATCGCCCGCACTCTCGACGACACCCTCACCCTCTCGGCGATCGCGGCAACATTCGCTTACGCCGCGCCCGAACGATTTCAGAACAAGCGTAGCGATCATCGCTCCGACATCTATTCTCTCGGTTGTACCTTCTATCATTTGCTCACTGGCCAAACGCCCTTCCCGCGTAGCGATCAGGCCGCGGTCATCGCCGCACACCTCACTGCTCCTCCACCCTCACCCAGCGTCATGCGGCTCGACTTACCGGCAGCACTGGACGATGTGATCGCTACCGCGTTGGCCAAAAGCCCCGAGGACCGCTACCGCAACTGCGCCGAGTTCGCCGCTGCCGCAGCACGTGTGCTGGCCTCTACCGAAACGACTGTGCTATCGGCCTCTCCTGCGACAGGAGCGACAACCAACCCGGCGCGGGGATTCGGCCGCCGCCGATTGCTGATCGGCGCGACGAGCGTCCCGATGGCCGCTGCCGTAGTGGGTGCGGCCTTCGCCTTCGAATCGCACAGCAACAATCGCGCACCGGACGCGGTGGCCACCACAACTACGAACGCCGCGAGCGAGGCCGGAATTCTCAGCGGGCATTCCCGGGAGGTTACGTCAGTAGCCTTCCACCCCAGCGGCACCCTGCTGGCCAGCGGCGGTCTGGACGGATCGACTCTTTGGTGGGATGTCGGCGCCCGGCAAGCAGTCACGCCGATCCCTGGTCCCTCGACGGATCCGAATAGAATCCGGTCCGTGGCGTTCAGCCGCGACGGCAACCTACTCGCGGTCGGGAGCGAAACCTACTCGATCCAATTATGGAACGCCCACACCCACCAATCCGACGGTGAGCCCCTGGTCGTCGACGCGGGCCCGACCCGATCGACGTTCCAAATCCGATCGGTAGCCTTCAGCCCCGACGGTACTCTGCTGGCCAGCGCGGGACTCGACAAGAACGTTCGGCTGTGGAATGTAGCGGCCCGACAACCCGATGGCCAACCACTGACCGGCCATACCGACATGATCGAGACGCTGGCGTTCAGCCCCGACGGTGCTCTGCTGGCCAGCGCGGGCTACGACAACACCATTCGACTATGGAACCTACGCACCCGGCAAGCGGATGGTCCGCCCCTCACCGACGGCGTCGTCAAAGACCTTCTCCGACGGTCCACTTGGGAACCCTTGAACTCGATAGCCTTCAGCCCCGATGGTTCTCGCCTTGCCGCGACCAATGCGGACAATGGGATCTGGCTGTGGAACCTGCGCACCCGGCAGATCGATGGGGACCCCCTCAAAGGGCATGCCGATGTGATCGAGACAGTGGCGTTCAACCCGGACGGAACACTGCTGGCCAGCGCGGGCCACGACAACACCATTCGCGTATGGAACCTGCGCACCCGGCAGCTCCAAGGCTCACCCCTGCGCGGCCATACAAGTGCCGTGATGTCTGTGGCGTTCAGCCCCGACGGTACCTTGCTGGCATCCGGCAGCTGGGACAAAACGATCCGACTGTGGAAACTGAACCGTCCATAGTGAGCTTTGCTCATCAGGTCACATAGTCGCGCCAAAATGGCACGGTCGCTACGGGTTTCCGCACCTCCGCGGTTCGATCGCCATCCTCGAGGGCGGCGAATTCCCTGCTCACCCAATCGTCGAGATCAGAGCCGTAGTAGATGATGTCCCCCAGATGCCACACCGACATCACCGGATGACCGAAGCTGCCAGGTCCTTCCGGCAGGAACCGGTGCGCGTACACCGGAACGAGCGAGGGCACATTCCGGAGCCAGCGCCGTGCCGCAGCAACGGCGGCCACCGCATCGGTCGGCTTCTCACCCCACCCGGACAGCCACAGCCCGCCAAGCTCAACTCGACGAAGAACATCGTCGATCGGCCAATCGAGATGCCTCCGAAGTTCATCGGGATCTCCGTCACGCCAATCCGGCCAGGGCTTTCCCCATGTCTCGCACTCGACGTGCTCGTCCAGGTCACGTACCGGCAGCCCGGCCGCCAGAAAGGCTCGATGATCATCGGCGAACTCGAACCCATACTGTCGTTCGATCAGTTCGAACTCATCCTCGGACAACCCCGGCTCGATCTCGCAACATCCCAACTGCGCCAAACGATCCGCCGCCGCCCGGCCCAACCGCTCCCCTGGGCTCTCGATCACCACACCACGGTAGCTCTTCGCTCGAGCCACAAGCTATATCACCGGGCGGAATGCGATGATGGCATCGTGAGTGATGTAGCTGCCCGGGATCAGGAAGTCTTGCAGACGCTCCAGAAACGGGATGGTTCGCCATCCACCGTGGTTCTCGACGATGGCTCGAGCCTCACCGTCTACAACATCGCATGGGGTTACGACATTGGTGACGCGTCAGCACATATCACCACCAACATCAGTCCCGAGATCGAAAACTCTTCCATAGACTTCTTCTACACGGCGCAGGTCATTTCGGTTATCGACAGGGAGACCGGCGGCATGCTTTTCGACGTCCCGGCGTAATCGACCTGCGGCAGTTGGCCTCCGGCAGCAGCCACCGAACTGACCATCGCTCACCCCCGATGATCGGGCGAAATCGGACGGCGATCGTGGCCCGGTGCCGGTAATCTGTCGTCCACAACGTCTCGAGGAGGCTGAGGGGCGAGAGTTGCGGGGGTGGTCGAATGGTGCGGGCTGGCGAGATATTCGCTGGTTACCGCGTGCTTCGTGAGCTCGGATCCGGCGGTATGGGATCGGTGTATCTGGCTCAGCATCCGCGGCTGTCCCGTCAGGTCGCGCTGAAGGTACTGCTCGACGGCCACACCGCGGACACTGAGTTTCGCGCTCGCTTTCTCCGCGAAGCCGAATTGGCTTCGCGGATCAGCCATCCCAATGTGGTCGCGGTCTACGACCGCGGCGTCTTCGAGGGCAGCCTGTGGATCGCGATGCAGTACGTCGCCGGTGTCGATGCCGAGGAACTGGCCCGCCGTGGACCGCGAGAGCTGCCGGTCGAGCGGGCCGTGCACATTGTCGAAGAGGCCGCGCGGGGATTGGATGCCGCGCACGCGGCAGGACTCCTCCATCGTGATGTGAAACCGGCCAACATCCTGGTGGCATCGAAACCCGATGCGCCCGAGCGTGTGCTGGTGACCGATTTCGGAATCGCGCACGCCGGTGGCGAATTGGCGAAACTGACCGGCGCGGGCGAGGTGCTCGCCACCTTGGCGTATGCGCCGCCGGAGCAGATCAGTGCCGAAACCCTCGATCGCCGCGCCGACGTCTACGCCCTGGGCGGCACGCTATTTCACCTGCTCACCGGGTCCAAGCCCTTTCCCCGTGCCACACCCGCCGCGATCATGTACGCGCATTTGACCGAGCCGCCGCCCAGGCCGAGCCTCGCCAACCCCGCCGTGCCGCCGCAACTGGACGCCGTCATCGCCCGTGCCATGGCGAAGGATCCCGATGCCAGGTATGCCACCTGTGGCGACCTTGCCGCCGCGGCCGCCGCCGCACTCCGTGGCGAACCCCTGCCGGAACCGGAGCGGGTCGACCCGCATCCGCGCCCACGCCGCTGGGTCCGGCCCGCCATCGCCATGGCCGCAATCGTTTTCGTGCTTGCGGTCGCTCTCGGGATCGGCTCGAGGTCCGTCGGCTCGCGGGTCATCGCGGGGCATGGGGTGCCCATCTCGACGACCGCCCCGCAGCCCTCGACCACCAACGACTCGGGACCATGGGGCAGCTACGGATACATTGTCGCGGCGTTCGTGGATCTGTTGCCGCAGACACCGACCGGCACCGGGTATCGCGGACTCCGATGTACCAAGACCCCAACGAGCACGACAACCACACCTACGCCCGCACGATCGAACCGAGATTTGTTGACCTGCCACGGCGATGGGAACCCGCTGTCGGATCTACTACTGAATTGCGATTCGGCCCATTTTCCGTTTCCCGTTCTCCCGATTCCGATGACCAAAACCGGTGAGCAGACCTGGACCCGAGGCGCGCAGACCGGCCGGGTGAGTTGGGGTGACGGCCCGGACGATCAAGGGCGGACAAACGGTGTGCTGCAGGTCGTCTTCGACGACCCGGCCCGATCGTTCTGCAGCCTCGTAGCCTTCAGTAGCACCGGGTCGGGGCAAACTCTGTACGAAAAGTGGTGGCTGAATGCGCCAATTTAAAGGCATGGCAGCATTTTCGGTGGCGATCGCGCTGATCTGCGGTCTGATTTCGGGCTGCGGAAAAACAGGCACGGCTGTGCCCGAGGTTCCGGACCTCCAACGTCTCGACGTCGGCGACTTCGGTGCCGAACCACTGGCCGAGCCCGCGGACGATGACGAATCTTATAGTCGGATAATCGAATCCGCGCGGATGGGTGAAGGCGTCGTCAACCCGTCCGACCTGGACAAGTCCTTCTCACGTGCCGCATCCGCGGTGCTACCGACGCCGAACGATACGACCGGCATCCTCGCGGACGTGGCTCGTCCGGTGCTGGCGAGCCGCGGCATGATCGCTGGATACAGCATCGGCGGGTACGATCGCCTCGGTTCGGACCATCAACCGATCATCGGCAAGACCAACTCGCTGCGATTGACGGTGCTGCGCTTTCCGGACGACACCTCAGCCCGCGACGCCGCCGCGGAAATCGACACCGCCGACTTCGCGGTCAACCCCGACAATCAACCGGTCGCGATCCCGAATTACGACGGTGCACACAGCCATTGGCGGCCTCAGCTACCGACACTCGGGGTGACCGCGGCCCATGGCTCATTCGTGGTCGCCTTGTTCATCACCCGCCCGACCACCGATCTGACGGTGCTGACCGCGACCGCGACAGCAGCCCTCGACGCCGAATTGCCGTTCCTGGACAAGTTCACGCCCACCCCGGCGGACAAGCTGCGGGCTCTCGCCCTCGATCAAGACGGCATGCTGCGCCGGAGTTTGCCCTCCCAGCGCGGAAAGTGGCCATACCCCGCTGTCACTCCGATGGATTGGGGAACGGTCGCCGGGTACGGCCGCGGTCATCTCGTCACAGGTGTCGTATTCGGCCCGAGCGGCGCGGATCACAAGACGCGAAATACCGCGCTGGACCCCGTCGCGACCGGTCGGCCCGCCGTCGAACGCCTGGCCGTGGTGGACGGCCGATGGCTGTCGCGTTGGCAGGACGCCACCCGCGCACGGCGGTATTTCGATTTGCAGGCCGCGGAGAACGCCAAGGACGAGGAGATCGTCCCCGGCCCGACCGGTGTCCCCGATGCGAAGTGCTTCCGGGATCGGGTCGGCGAGGATGTCTTCTGCCAGGTGATGGATGGGCGGTATGTCGCGGAACTCGGCGGACACGACGCCAAAACCGTTCTGCAGCAGGCAGCCGCACAGTATGCGCTGCTGGTGAAGACCCGATAGGGGTGGTGCGGGTGCGAACCTTGGCCCCGGGGGAAGTTGTCGCAGGATATCGGATCGAACGCGTCCTCGGCGTGGGCCGGATGGGTACCGTGTATCTCGCGCGGCACCCGAGATTGCCACGGCGAGATGCGCTGAAGATTTTGACGCCCGCGTTCGGTGCCGACGAGGCACTCGAGGCGCGGTTCCGCCGCGAGGCCGAATTGGCCGGTCGCCTGGACCATCCCAATATCGTCGCGATCTACGACCATGGTTCCGACGGTGAGAAGCTATGGATCGCCATGCAATTCGTCGACGGCCAGGACGCCGCGGAGCTGCTGGGCACCGGCCACGACAAGTTGACGCCGGAGCGGGCGGTGACCATCGTGGCGGGAGCTGCCCACGGTCTCGATGAGGCACATCGCGTCGGATTGGTGCATCGAGATGTGAAGCCCGCCAACATTCTTATCGAGTACCGTCCCGACGGAACGGATCGCGCTCTGGTCGCCGACTTCGGAATCGCCCGTCCAACAGCCGATTCGGCGGAGATAACTGCCGCCGACTCGGTCCGCGCGACCTTGGCGTATGCCGCACCCGAGCAGATCCGCGGTGACGCACTGGATCACCGTGCCGACGTTTACGCCTTGGGCTGCACGCTCTACCACTTGCTGACCGGCACCGTGCCCTTCCCGCGCGAGTCGCCCGCGGCGGTCATGCACGCACAACTCACAGCGCCGCCACCACGCCCGAGCCGCACCGATCCCGCGATACCGGGTGCGCTGGACGCGGTGGTCGCGCGGGCAATGGCCAAGGATCCGAACCAGCGCTACCAGAGCTGCGGCGAACTGGCGAAGGCCGCGACTGCCGCTCTGCGCACACCCGCATCGGCGGCACGCACATTTCGCGGTCGGCGCGGCCAGATCGTCATCGCGGCGGGTGCATTGCTGTCAGCCGTTGCCGCGGTCGCCGCCCTCATCGGCCAACCCGGGAGCGAGTCCGGACCCACGCATGGGTCGATGACACCGTCGGTGACGCCCACCACGCGATCCGCCTGGGGCAACTACGGTTTCATTGTCGACACGTTCCCCGAACTGTTGCCGAGCACACCGTCGACGGTCGGGTATCAAGGGCTCCGCTGCAAGGCGGCCGATGGGAACGGAAATGTCGTATCCACCGATGCCACGGTTCCCCAGCCCGAGCTGTTTTGCATCGGCGACGGCAACCCGGTCTTGGCGCTTGTCGTGCAGTGCAACGCCGACCGATCGCCGTTCGCTGGCCTGGAACGCAAGGACGGAGACGACGGTGAGGAGGCATGGACTCGTCCGTCCGGGACCGGCCGCTCGACGTGGGGACTCGCACCGGCGGTGGCGGACGGAACACGGCTGGGCACCATGGAAATACGTTTCGACGGCACGCGGAGCTCGTGCACCGTGAAGCTCACCGGTGCATCGTCCGGATCGGAACTGCGTGATCGATGGTGGCCCGCGGCGCCGCTCTGAGCACCCCCGTAGTTCGCACATCGTGGTTTCCGGATTCGGCACCACCGCTCAGTGGTACCGAAACATCACCGCCCACCCCACCGTCCGAATCTCGACAGGCATCCGACGCAGCGTCCCCGCAATCGCAACCCAGATGAACGACAACGAATCCGCCCTGGCCCTCGACCACTACATCCAGCGCCACCCCCGAGCATGGAACAACCTCCGCACCACAATCGAGACCGCCACCAACACCCCCGTCACCATCCTCCCCATGGTCCGCCTCACCCGGAACCGATCGAACGCGGACTAGTCCGCCAGTCGCCGAGTGGCACATCCTTCGTTACCGTGAGTCATCGGATGGACCGGATGACTTGGCTCTTGGTGAATTGCCACCGTTGCACGAGGCGGAAGCCGATTGCGTGGGGTACTCGATAGGCGCCGGTTCGGCCGAACGCGGGACCCGGTGGCAATGCAGCACCGCGGTCATTGGCGGGGAGTGTGAGGTCACGCGCCGTGATGGTCCACAGCACCCGGCACCGTGAGATCTGAACGGTGAGCTGTTCGGGTGGTGCGTCGTCGACGCGGGACAGTTGAGCGGCCGCAGCGGCGGAGGCTTGGAAGGCAACATCGGTCAGGCCGACGAAAGCCGTAGGGTAGGCAGCGGTGATATAGCTGGGTGAACCTGGTTGCAGGTCGGCGGTTTCGTCGAGGAGCAGGCA
Source organism: Nocardia sp. CDC160 (assembly GCF_035818795.1). Lineage (NCBI taxonomy): Bacteria > Bacillati > Actinomycetota > Actinomycetes > Mycobacteriales > Nocardiaceae > Nocardia > Nocardia sp. CDC160. Next base: position 917,784 of record NZ_JAYKYT010000004.1, read on the forward strand.
GTCGCCGGGTGCGGCGTGGGTGCGGATGAGGTCAGCGACCTGCCTGTAGTCCTGCGCCTTGGCGTAACTGCCGCGTTGGTGGATGTAGTTGGGCGTCGCGGCGAGGGCGAACACGGCCACCAGCACCGCGACGGTGGTACGCGAGCTGGTCACGGTCTGGATTGCGATGCCCAAACCCACTGCCGCGGCCGGTGCGGTGAAGCACAGGTAGCGTTCGGTGTAGATCGGTTGTGCGGCAACGGAATAAGTGAGCAGGATCCCGGTCGGTATCGCTATCCAGGCCAGAGACATCACCGCGATGGGAGACAGACCCCTGATCGAGGCGGGAGTGCTGTTCACGCTCTGCTGCGGTCGCCGTCGGCGCCGCAGAATGGCGGCGATGAGAACGATTGCGGCAATTGTCGCAAACCCTAGCGCGTGGTCGAAGTATTGAAGGATGAGAACCTGGACGACGGTGTGCCGACTCAACGGTGCGATCCAATCGACCTGCCGTGCTTGAGAAATGATGAACTGGGTTGACGGTATCAGCCCGACCGCTGCGGTCGCGGTGGACGCCGCCCACGCGGCGAGTACACGCCGAGGTTGCCGCATGGCGCTGAGCACGACCAGGTGCACGGTAACCATCAACACCAGGTAGATGTTGAGGAGCACCGACAAATACAGCAGCACGGCATACAACACCCAAATCGAAGCGAGGCGGTGGCGGGCCGCGACGAGCAACACGACGGTCAACCAGACTGCCGCTGCGGCGGTCAGGGCGTACGAGCGGGCTTCTACGCCAGCCCAGGTCGCCCGCGGCAAGATCGCGAACAGCAACCCGGCGCTCAACGCCGCGGTCCGAGACGATAGCAGCTTGGTCAGGACTACCACCCCTGCGGCAGCGAGACCGATAGCGATGCTGCTGGGCAGCCGCGCCCACGCCTCGGTACGTGGGAACAGCGCGAACCACTCGTGCATCCCCAGGTAGTACAAGCCGTGCACCGCATCGAAATTGACCAGCATCCGCACCAGGTCCGGCAGCGAGCGATCGGTCGCCGAGATCGTCGACGCCTCGTCATACCAGAATGAAGGCACCCCTGCGCCGATCACACTGATCACCATCGCGATCACGGCAACCATCAGCGGATCCAGCCACCGTGATCTGTATGTGTCACAGCCGAATCCGTCCCACAGCATCCTGCCTGCACGACTCGTGGCGGCGACGCATTGCCACGATCGAGACTCCCTCCTGTTGTTGGAAGTAGCCGCTATTTTGACCGGCACCCGCCAGTAAGTGACTGCGCGCCATAGCTTTTCGAGCGGTCCCTGATCGAAATGGTTCAGCCACAAGGAGGATGCAGCGCATTGCACGACGAGGATCAAGACGCACAACAGGATCGTCTGGGCCCATGCGCCAGGACGGGGTAGTCCGGGCGTCGTGCTGAGCGCCTCGGCGATGCGGCGGCTACCGACGAGGATCACGCTGGCAGCGATGTAGTTGGTCAACGCGGTTCGGCCGAGTGGGGCGAAGACCGCCCTCAAGGCACCACGAAGTCGTGTACTCCTGGCGGCAAGGATCAGGCAGGCATAGGTCGCGGCCATCACCAGTCCGACCGCCAGGGCAGCCTGCGGATGGCGATCTTGCACCCAAAGCCCGAGCGCGGTCAACGGGATCAACGCCGGTAAGGACCACAATGCGTACCGGGGCTCGGCGTCGAGTCGCTGCGGCAGGGTGGTCGAACCCACCGCGAACCCGAGCAGAAACAGACCTGGCACCAGCAGCATCTTGTTCTCGACCACCAATGCGCCCAGCAGGGCCGCCACACCGATGACCGCCGTGACCAGCGGTGCCCAGCGCTCGGGCAGTGCGGTGGCGGGCAGCAGGAAGATCAGTCCGAAGACGGCATAGGGCAGCAGCGCTTCGCCGGGCTGCAACAGGTGGTGCAGGATGCCGAAGATCAGCAGCATGAGCAGGCGTTGTGCGAGTGCGCGGCGCGGTGCGGCGGTTCGGGTTCGCACCGACCGCCACAGCAGCGCGAAGCTGATTCCGAACAGGAGGGAGAACAGCGGGAAGAAGCGATCGGTCACGATGTAGTCGAGCGCGGTCGCCACCGGGTCGATGCTGCCGTCGGGCTGTAGGCGTTTTAGGTGCAGCATGCCCGGGGCGTTCGCGAACAGGATGCCGCACAGCGCGAATCCGCGCAGGACGTCGAGGCTCTCGAGTCGTCGCATGCCCTCATCGTCGCGGCGGACAGATCCCATGGGATCGGCCGATCGGCTAGATCCACGAGCCGTTCGGCCAGTGTGATCTGCGCGGATGGGTGAATTGGCCGAAGAGCCGATCGGTCTGGCCGATCGGCCGATGCCCGGCCCCATCGTCCAGCGCGACCCTTTCGGCATGCAACTGTTCGAGCACGTGACCACGCGGCACGAGTTGATGCCGTGCCGCGTGACGGCTGTGGTGGTGGCGCGATGAGCGCCGCGGATCCGGCGGTGCCGCTGCTGATATCGGGTGGTACGGCGGCAGTGTCGGCGATGGCCCGGATCGTGCGGGAACCGCGCCGACCAGCCAAGCCTGTGAGATAAGGAGAAGGCATGTCCGACAACACCTCTGTGCTGCGGGTCGTCACCGCCGAGGAGTTCGCTGCGGCGTTGGCGCGTGACGATCGGCCGGTGCTTGTGGATTTCACCTCGGCCCATTGCGGACCGTGTCGTCGCCTGGATCCGGCGCTGGAACAATTCGCCGCAGCCGAGCGTGATCGGGTACAGGTCGTTCGCGTCGACATCTATGACAGTCGTGACCTGGCCGAACGGTACGGCATCGACACCACGCCGACACTCGTGTTGTTCCAGCGTGGGCAGCCGGTACTGGAATGGGCCGGGCCCCACACGCTCGACCCGCTGCGCGGCGCCCTCGACCGGATCAGCGCGGACTCTGCCGCACCGGCCCGAGCGCAACGCTCGCTCGCCCCGCGCCGCACGATCGAACTGCACGGCCCGATTCCCGGTGGTCATCTGCTCATCGATTGGGACGACGATGCCCCGCCCGCTCGTCTGGGGGCGGACCTGCCCGTCGGGGCACGCGCATCGCTGAGCATTCGATCCGGTGACCTGTCCGGGCTGGCCAGGCTGGCACCGGACGCGCTCGACGAACTGCTGCTGATCAACACACCCGTCGGTCCCGTCGATGTCGAGAACATCCGACGGCTGACCGGACTGACCCGACTGCGACTGCTCGGCACCGGCCTACGCGCCGACGGCATTGCCCGACTCGGCTCACTCACGGGGCTGCGGCAATTGGAAATCCGGGAACCGGGCGATCCCGACGGACTCGACCAAGATCGCGTGGCGGCAATCGAGACATTGCGTGCGGCCCTGCCCGATACCCGGATCAACGGCCTCTGGGGTCGTGCTGATCTTCGCGAACTGGCGATGGAAGGCGGCGAAGAGATACCAGAGCTGAGAGATGACAGCACTCTCGGCTAGTCCATGAGCCCGGCCTGCCACACCCGCGCGGCGATCTCGACCCGGTTGCGGGCGGCCAACCTGCGCTGCACGCTCGCGATGTGCGCTTTGACGGTGCCCAGCGAGACGAAAAGGGCATCCGCGATGGCGGCGTTGCTCTCGCCCGCGGCGACCAGCTTGGCCACTTCGAGTTCGCGGGGGCTCACCGTCGCGAAGGCAGCGGCGAGTTCCGGTGGCACCGGCCGGGTGGACCGGTCGCGGGTGCGCGCCAGCAACCGGGTGGTCAGCTCCGGGCTGATCAATGCGTCCCCGGCGACCGCGGCCCGGATCGCGGCCAGCAGCAGGTCCGGTGAGGAGTCCTTGAGGAGAAAGCCGAGCGCGCCGTTGGCCAGCGCGGTGTCGACATAGTCGTCGTCATCGAAACTGGTGACGATCACGACCCCGGCGTCGGCCGAGACTCGACGGCACACCTCCAGGCCGTCGATGCGCGGCATCCGGATATCGAGCAGCACCACATCCGGACGATGCACTCGCACAGCTTCGATAACCTCCACACCGTCACGGCACTGCGCGACCACCTCAATATCGGGTGCGGCGCTGAGGATCAGATCGAAGCCGTAGCGGACCATCTCCTGATCGTCGGCGAGGATCACGCGAATCGTCATGCGCGGTCGGCCCTTCCATGCGCGGGGAGACGGGCCGCAACCACCCAGTCGCTGCCATGGCGTCCGGCGGTGACGGTGCCGCCCACCGCGGCCGCGCGATCCCGCAACCCCGCCAGGCCGTGACCGCCGCCCCCGCCGAGCCCCGCCACGCCCGAGCCGTTGTCACGTACCTCGATCTCGAGCACCCCATCGACGAGCCGCAGCACCACCCCGACCCTGGTGGCGTCGGCACCGTGTCGGCGAATGTTGTTGAACGCCTCGGCCATTATCCGGTGCGCCACCACCATGACCATGTCCGCGACCCGGGGCGGACCGGCCGCCGGATCCAGCTCGGCGACCACGTTCGCGGTGACGGTGTCGCGAAAGCCGTCGATCAGATCCATCGGGTCGTAGGTGGTGCGCGGGGCCTGCTCCTGGTGCAGGGTCCCGACCATCGTGCGAATATCGGCGAGCGCTCGTCGTCCCGATTTTTCGATGCGGCGCAATACCTTTCGTGCGTGCTCGTCCACACCGGGCTGGGCGGCGGTGGCCACCACAACGATCCCGATCACCTCGTGGGCGATCACGTCGTGGAGTTCGTGCGCCATCGCCGCGCGCACGTCGGCCAGGGCAGTGGCGCGCCGTGCTTCCTGATCGTGACGCTGTGCCCGATGCAGCAGTCCCATCGCGATCGATACCGTCGTAGTCAACATCGTCACGCCGAACCAGAAGCTGTTGTCGCCGTGACCGCTGCGGGAGACGAATCGAAACGCCGCCCCGTAGACCAGCGCTACCAATGCCGCGACCACGACCAGGTCTGCCCGGTTCTCGATCCGCGCGGCAGCGACACCACACGCCACGATCGCGACCCACACCGCCGGTGCCGCGATCGGTTGCTCACTCGGCCAACACATCCCGGTGACAACGACGACCGCCAGCACGCCCAGCCCCGCCAGCACCTTCCGCTGCCCGACAATCGCCACCTCGGAAGACGCCAACCCCCAGCACGCCACCACACCCCCGGCGACGCCCACCGCCTCGACTGCCAAGCGGGCCAAAGGCACACCCACCTGCAGCTCGCCGACAGCTACCAACGCCGCAGGCAGAAACAGCACCACGAACAACAGTCGAGGCATATGAGCGACCCTAGACGCCGACACCCCAACCCCCTCAGATGCGAGACCACCATGTCTCCGCCCGGCGAACCACCCGTCCCGCCTCACCACACCGCTCGTCACTGCGCGCGAGGATATGCCGGACCGCCCGAATCGCATCGGAAGGGGCGTATTCGACTCGGTCGGCGGCGGGCTGCGTCGTAGTGGTCGGTTCGACTGGCGCGGTCGCGGTCCTGTCCGGTCGCTCCCCGTTGGATGAATCGCGCCGCGCGAGGCTGCCCTCCCGGGCGATCGCGTCGAGAGCGCAGCCTTCTGCGCGGCTGGTGTCAGTTGCGGAGTTGTCGGAAGAAGCCGCGGATGTCGTCGACGAACAGGTCGGGGACTTCGAAGGCGGGGAAATGGCCGCCTTCGGTGTGGTCGCGGAAGAAGGCGACGCTGTCGCCAGCGCCGAGGACCTTGCGGACGAAGGGGTCGCTGTAGAACAGGGATTGGCCCTGCGGCACCGGGGAAGGACCGCCCCAGCCGGTGTTCTCGGCGTGGGCGATCTCCCAATAGAAGTCGCCCGCCGCGGGACCGGTGCGGGTGAACCAGTACAGGCTCGCGGTGATCAAAACGTTGTCGCGGCTGATCGGGGTGGCCGGGTTGGCCCACTCCACGAACTTCTCCGCGATCCACGCCAGCTGCAGGATGGGGGAATCGGCCAGACCGGCCGCGAGGGCGTTGGGTTGGGTCGATTGCAGCACCCGGTAGCCCTTCTTCTGCGCCCAACTATGTTGCGCCGCTTCCAGAAGCTTGCGCTCGTCGGCGTCGAGCCCCGCCGGGACGGGCAGGTCTTCGCCGACCATGCCCAGCTGGAGCCGGTCACCATGGATGTGCGCGCCGATCACGCGCTCGGGCAGCAACGCGGCCACCCGGCCGGTGACACCGGCACCGATGTCGCCGCCCTCGACACCGAAGCGGTCGTAGCCCAGCCGGGTCATCAGTTCCCCGAACGCGAGCGCGGTCCGGTCGAGGTTCCAGCCGCGCGCCGAGAGCGGGCTCGAGAACGCGAAGCCGGGCAGCGAGGGGATCACCAGATGGAAGGCATCGGCCGGGTCGCCGCCGTGGGCGCGGGGATCAGTCAGCGGCCCGCTGGCGGCGAGGAATTCCACGAACGAGGTCGGATAGCTGTGGTTGAGCAGCAGCGGGGTCGCGTCGGGCTCGGGTGAGCGCAGGTGCAGGAAATGGATGGTTTGCCCGTCGATCTCGGTCACAAACTGCGGGTAGGCGTTCAGTTCGGTTTCGTGGGCGCGCCAGTCGAACCCGTCGGCCCAATAGTCGGCCAGCTCGTGCAGATAGTCGGGGGCGATGCCGTGGTCCCACTGATCCCCGGTGCCCGGCACCGGATGCGGCGAGCGGGTACGGGCCAAACGGTCACGCAGATCATCGAGCTCAACCTGCGGAATCTGAATCCGGAAGGGAATGATGTCAGCGTTCATGCAGATCACCCTAGGGACCGATTCGGTCAGAATCTGTCCTACTTCACCCGAACGCTTCCTGTGTCCCCCACCACACCTCACCGCCGCGTTTGACCCCGCCAGACAGGCGAACCCCAATCAACCCGCCGCCGAACTGAATCCCAGGCCGTCCACAGGCCGTCTGACGATGGCTGCCAACCACCCACAACAACCTGCACCCGCCTGAAACCCCAGGTCGGCAGCGTGTCACCCACCGGGACACGCCGTCGGACGTACCATCGGACAATGCGGTCCATTTGGAAGGGCTCCATCGCGTTCGGGCTGGTGAATGTTCCCGTGAAGGTGTACACCGCCACGGAGGACCATGACATCAAGTTTCACCAGGTGCATGCCGTGGATGGGGGGCGGATCCGGTATGAGCGGGTGTGCACGGTGGATGGGCAGCCGGTGCAGTATTCCGATATCGATCGGGCCTATGAGTCGCCGGATGGGGATCGGGTGATTTTGACCGACGAGGATTTCGCGAAGCTTCCGGCGGCGGAGAAGCACGAGATTCCGGTGTTGCAATTCGTGCCGTCGGAGCAGATCGATCCGATTCTTTTCGACAAGAGCTACTATCTGGAGCCCGATTCGACGACGCCGAAAGCCTATGTGCTGCTGGCGAAGACGCTCGAACGGGTGGATCGGGTGGCGCTCGTGCATTTCACGTTGCGGCAGAAGACTCGGCTGGGGGCGCTGCGGGTGCGCGACGGGGTGCTGGTGTTGCAGACGCTGCTGTGGCCCGATGAGGTGCGGTCGGTGGCGTTCGACAAACTCGACGATGTCGCCGAGCCCAAGAAGCAGGAATTGCAGATGGCGGAGACGCTGGTCGACACGCTGTCCGACGATTTCGATCCGAGCCTATACGTGGACGAGTATCAGATCGAGTTGAAGAAGCTGCTCGACGAGGCGATCGCCAGCGGCAGCAGCAAGGTCACCCGGGCGCCCGAAGCCGCCGCGCCGGAGATGGATGCCGAGGTCGTGGACCTGGTCGCCGCCTTGCAGCGCAGTCTGGAGGCGTCCGGGCCCAAGGCCAATTCGGCGCCCGCCGCGCCCGCGAAGGCGACCAAGGCCACCAAAGCGACCAAGGCCACCGCCGAGAAGAAGCCCGCCAAGAAGGCGGCCGCGAAGAAGGCTCCGGCCAGGCAGACCCGCAAGGGCGCGTGATACCACGCCACGTGTGTGGCCCACGCACCCGGCGGGTTCCCGGGCCGACAGCACTCACCTGGCAAACTGTGTGTCATGGAATCCGACATATCCATCCAACCCGATGTCGCCATCGTCCCCATGGGCCTCGGTCACCTGCGTCAGGTCATCGACCTCGGCTACCAGGTGTTCGACACCCACGCCAAGCCCTACACCTCCTGGTCGTTGACCTCGGTGGCCGAGCACCTCGACAGTGCCGGTAAGTCCTGCTGGGTGGCGGTGGACTCGGATCGGGTGGTCGGATTCGTGCTGGCCTCCATGGAATTCGAGCTGCGCGAGGACTGGGCGTACCTGGAGTGGATCGCGGTCTCGCCGGACATGCAGGGGCGCGGTGTCGCGGGCAAGCTCATGACCGCCTGCTGCGACCTGCTTTTCAAGCACGGTGCGCGTCGCATCGTCACCGATGTGGAGCTGCACAATTCCGCGTCCGCAGGAATGATGCGCAAGAACGGGTTCACCGAGGGCACCACGGTCACGCTGTTCGTGCGGACCAATCCCGCCGAAGCCACGTCCGGCGAGGAGGACGAACAGGTCACGCTCGGACCGGGTACCAAGCGCGATCTGATTCGACGCGGGCGCATAGCCGGTGACGGGCGGCACGGGAAGCTCGCCCGCTAGTTGTCGGTGCCCCGGTCTACCGTCGATGCCATGACTGCCGTCGACGAGACCATGAGCGCGATCAATGACGCCGTAACCCTTGGCCGCCAAGGGGATACGGCGCAGGCGCGGGAGCGGTTGATCGCGCTGTGGGACACCATCGGCGCGGGCGGCGATCCGCTACACCGGGTTTCGCTGGCGCACTTCCTCGCCGACCTGCACGAGCACGCGGCCGACGCGCTCACCTGGGACATCCGCGCCCTCGACGCCGCCGACTCGTTGACCGACGAACGCGCCCAGGCCCATCACGCGGGATTGAGCGTGCGCGACTTCTACCCGTCGCTGCACCTCAACCTCGCCGACAACTACCGCCGCCTGGGCGCTTTCGATACCGCCCGCCGCCACCTGGAGGCCGCGCGCGCCCGCCTCGACGCCCTCGATGAGGACGGTTATGGATTGGGCGTGCGCGCCGGTATCGCCAATGTCGAAGCGGCACTGGCGAACAACTCCACCGAGCGGCTATCCAGCCACCCGTGAGGCCGTAATCGCCGACGGCTCAGTCCTTCTCGGCGGGGTCGAGGCGGCGGCGAGCGAGCTGAGTGACGCCGTTGTAGCCGTAGCTCTCGCCATCGAGTTCGTAGAGGGCGACATACGCGGCCGCGGGGAGGGGCCCGAGGCGGTCGGCCAGCACGGCATACGCGTGCTCGATGAAGGCGGCCTTCTCCGCGGCGGTATTGGTACCGGCGGTAATGCTGACCTCGAGGTGGACGCCCGTCACGTCGACCGGGCGGGCGGCGGCCACGAACCAGCGGTCGGCCGGGGCCAGATTGACCTGGACGACGGTGACTTCGGGCTCCTTGAGCAGGTCCTTCTCCAGCAGGGCGGTGATCTCGGCCGCCAGATCGGACTGGGTGTCGGCGGGCAGGTCGGGGTTGGCGATGGTCAAGCGAGCGAAAGGCATTGTCGGAACTCCGAATCCGTGAAGTAATGGTTCAAATCATTACTACGCCGGTATCCTGTAACGTGTCAACCCATTACATGGAGGTGGCAGGGTGGCGAATACCGAGCACATCAGCCTCGATCTGGTCGCGACGGTCGGCGGGCGATTCACCGAGGCACCGATCGAACGACTACCCGACGCCCAGGCACTCCGCGCCTGGCTCGACATCCACGCATTGGCGATCGAAGCGTGCGGCGACGCCGATCTCGAGGCCGCGCGGACGCTGCGCGAAGCCTTGTACGACCTGGTCGAGGCCGCGGCCACGAATCGAGCACCGGACCCCGCCGCGCTCACCACGGTCAACGCCCATGCCGCGCACCCGAGCGTTCAGCCAACAATGGTCTGGGACAAACGCAACGGCTTCTCCCTCGATCGCGCACCGCTCTCCGCCGACCAGGCACTGAACCTGATCGCCCGCGACGCGATCGACCTACTCACCGGCCCCGAGCGAGATCGCCTGCACCAGTGCGAGGCCGACACCTGCGGCACGGTCTTCGTCGTGTCCGGCGGCGGCAAGCCCCGCCGCTGGTGCTCGTCGTCCTCGTGCGGCAATCGCGAACGCGTTCGGGCCCATCGCGCGACCAAGCGATGAGAGGCACCGTTCGTGCGACGCAGTGCCGGGCCGAAGCGGGATTGCCGGGCTAGACCGGGCGGTTTACGCTACCGGTTGATCATCGCCCACCGAAGGGAACGCCTCGATGCCGGATTCGCGACCGGAAGCAGTTGTGCCGCAATCGGGTTCCCGGGGGCGAAGCGATTTCCGAGGGCGAATCGTCGGTGCGGGTATCGCCGCGCTGGTGGCCGTCGCTAGCGGCTTGGCAGGTCCGGCTGCCGCGGATGCTACCGCCGAGCCGGTGGCGGCCCCCTGCTCTGCCGACCGACCCGTGCGCACGGTGCTGCCGTCACGAGCGCCGCTGGTCGACTGGTCGGAGAATCTCGGCATCGACGGGGCGGGGAATCTCTGGGTCTCACGTGTCTACCGGAACGCGGTGGAGAAGTACGACAGCGACGGCCAGTTGGTGGCCAGCGTTTCGGTGACGAGCCCGGGCGCGATCCGGCTCGGGCCCGACGGCCTGTTGTACGTGACCTTCGGCAATTCGCCGTTCACCGGCATGGCCCACCAGGGCGGCGTCGTGCGGTTCGATCCCTCGGCCCCCGCTCCGCAGCCGGAGGTGTTCGTCTCCGGGCTCGGCCAGGCGAACGGCGCGGCCTTCGACGGCGACGGCAATCTCTATGTGGCCGACACGTCCTCGAACTCCGTCGAGCGAATCCGCCCCGACGGCAGCCTCGACGCGGCGTGGACCGACAGCGCGCGAACGGCGTTGTCGGCCAATGGATCCGGTGCGGACGGCGTGGTCGTCGCGGGTCGGACCCTGTACGTGACGCTCTTGGAGAGCCCGACCGCACGCGTCGTCGCCCTCCCCATCGACGATCCCGCGCGGGCCAGCGTCGCGGTCGACCTCTCCCCCGCGACGCTCGCCCCACCGCTGCTACCCGACGATCTGGCCGTCGGCGCGGACGGCCTGCTCTATATCGCCACCGGCACAGGACAACTCGTCCGCGCAGATCCCGCCGCCCACACCAGCTGCATCCTGCTCTCCGGCGAGCCATTGACCTCGGTGACCGTGAGCCCGACCGTCAGCAGCGTACTCATCCTCGGCACCGAGTTCGGTGACGTGCTGAAGACACACGTGAACTACTAGTCTTGCGCCGCACGGGCTTTCCCTTCCCGAAAGAACTCCAGCAGGCTTTCGACCGTGGCCACCTCGGCCCGTGGTCGCATGGCACCGAACGGCGCGTTCCAGAACTCGCCACGCCGTCGCGTCCACGGTCCGACATAGGCGTACGGCTGTGGATTGTCCCAATCACCCGGCGAGACACCGTAGTTGACCTCGTCGACGGCGACCGATAAGTCGAAATGCTCCGGCCACAGCACCGGCTGTTCGGCCGCGAAGCGCCGTAATGCGGTGTCCCCCACCGCGAACCAGTCGTGCACCTTGGTGGCGGCATCGGCGTCGACGGTGAAGGGTTCGTCCGGGTCCATGCGGGTGCCGTCGGAGTAGAGGCCCTCGGGCGGGCCGTCGGCCTCGAATCCGGCGGTCAGGGCGAGGTCACTGTAGGTGCCGTGCAGGCGAATGCGCCCCTGCGGCCACACCAGATCGGTGCCCGTCACCGACACCGGCCATTTCACGCCGGTGAAGCCGCCCAGCACGATGCGCATGCGAATGCTGCCGAAGCGGCGGTACTGCGGACCGGCGATCAAAAGTTCGGCCGCCGCGTGCAGGGCGAACCGGGTGTCCTCGTAGGTGATGTCGTCCACCGGGAAATCATCCCCGGGCGGGCGGGCGTGTTGCTGGAAAACGGACTCCAGCAGACAAAACAGCGCCACACCGGAGAAATCCGGTGTGGCGCCGAGGCATTTCGCCGATCTTGCTCAGCTGGCGTTGTCGGTGCAGGCCGACAGGATGACCTTGGCCTGGCGCGGCGAGGAGGAGCCCGTGTCCGGGAAGGACGGGGCGCTCTTGCCGAGCACATTGATGGCCGAGGACTCCGCCTCCGCCTTCGACGGGGCCCACGCCCAGCCGAAGCGGGTGTCGGCGCCCTGCGCCACCGCACCGCAGGCATTGGCGAAGTGCACGACGACGGCACAGTCGCCACCGCCGCACTTCTCGACGGCGGCGCCGTCGGCACCGTCCCAGCTGCTGTAATTCACGGCATACGCGACATTTCCGGTGGACTTGGACAGCGCGAGCGCGCCGTACAGGTCACCGGAGGTAGCGACGAAGACCGGATCCGCGTCCGCCGCAGAGGCTTCTCCGGCGGCCACGGTGCCCATCGCGGCCATCGACGTAACGGCGAGGCCGATACCGGCCTTGCGCAGCAACGACATTCGATACTCCCCGGGGATGGAAGGTGATAACGGGCGTCATCATGCCAGACCGTCACACACGGCGCATGACCGAGACGACCTTACCCAGTACCTGGGCATTGTCGCCATCGATGATCGGATACGCCGGATTGCGCGGTTCCAGGTACACGTGGCCGTTGCTGCGCTTGTACACCTTCACCGTCGCCTCGCCGTCGATCATGGCGGCCACGATCTCCCCGGTGTGGGCCTCGTGCTGTTTGCGCACCACCACGATATCGCCGTCGCAGATGGCCGCATCGACCATGGAATCACCGCGAACCCGCAGGCCGAACACGGTTCCACGACCGACCAGTTCGCGCGGCAGCGAGAGCACATCATCCGTGTGCTCCTCGGCCAGAATCGGCGTTCCCGCCGCGATGTCGCCGACAACAGGCACCGGCACCGAGTTCTCATCCCGCACCCGCTCGGGCCCGCCGGCCTTCAAAAAAAGCCGCACATCCATCGGCCGCGTAACCGATTCACTCCGCTTGAGAAACCCCCGCTCCTCCAATTCGCGCAAATGCCGCGAAACAGACGAAGCAGACTTCAACCCCACCGACTCCCCGATCTCCCGAGTACTCGGCGAATACCCATGCCGCTGCACCCAATCCCGAATGCTGCACAGAATCCGCTGCTGCCGCTCCGGCAACATGGAGGTATCGAGATGCTCGAATCCATCGAAGTCGTCATAGGTCACCGGGGAATCCTACGGTGACATGCGCCTGATCCCCCGGTACGACCGGCCGTTCACTCCGAGCCGCGACCGGCGGCCCGAGCCAGCGCCGCCTCCGCCTCGGCCGCCAGCCGCTCGACCAAATCGGCGGCCGGTTCCAGGCTGGCGATGAGATCGACTGCCTCGCTTGCCCATACCGGGGTCGGCGGCAGGTCGCCGCGTTCGACGCCGCGGTGATATGCCTGTTTGGCTTCTTCATCGACCGCGAGTTCGGCTCCCCGACCACGCCATTCGTCCAGGATCGGATGCGGGAGGGTTCGCGCGGTGTACTCCGAGGGCCAGCCCGCGTCGCGGACGATGTCGAGGAGGTCGCTGCGCTCGGTGTCCTCGCCGACGGCCTCGACGATGGCCTTGCCGATGTATGGGTCACCCAGTGCTTCCAGGCTCGCCTGGAAGCGGGTGCCCATGAGCGCACCGGCCGCGCCGAGGGCCAGTATGGCCGCGAGTCCCCGGCCGTCGGCGATTCCGCCTGCGGCCAGCACTGGGATCGAGCCTGCGCGGTCGAGCACGGCCGGTACGAACGTGAGTGTGGATCGGCCGTTGCGAGCGCCGTGGCCGCCGCTCTCGGTGCCCTGCGCCACGATCACATCCGCGCCGAGCGCGATCGCCTGCTCGGCTTCGGCCATATCGGTGACCTGAATGATCAAGGTTGTGCCGGAGGATTTGACCGGCTCGATAAACGGCCGCAGATCGCCGAATCCCAGCACTACGGCGTGGGGGCGGAAGGATAGTGCCAACTCCAGCACTGGAACGGTCGCGCCCCATGCGAGGAAGCCTATGCCCCAGGGATTTTCGGTGCGCTCGGTGACGAGCGTGAGCTCTCGCTCGACCCAGTCGGCGTCCGCGCGGCCGCCGCCGACCAATCCGAGTCCGCCGCCTTCGGAGACCGCGGCGGCCAATGCGCCACCGGCTGTACCACCCATCGGCGCCGAGGCGATCGGATGCCGCACGCCCATCAGATCCGTGAACGCAGTCCGCAAGACCATGACCCCACGATAGTGAAACGGTGCCTGCAGGCACATGATCTTTCTCCGCATAGGGTGGTGCCGTGGAGGATCACGAGAGGCTGTTCGATCGGGTGCGGGGGGCGATGTTGGGTGGGGCGGTCGGTGATGCGCTGGGGTGGCCGATCGAGTTCTTGACCTTGGGCCAGATACGGCAGCGGCATGGGGAATCCGGTGTTAGCGGGTACTTGCCCGGGGTGATTGCCGGTGCGCCGCAGCAGATTACCGATGATACGCAGATGACGCTGTTCACGGCGGAGGGGTTGTTGCGGTGTCCGGTGGGTGCGGATCCGGCTCCGGTGTTGCGGCGGGCCTATTTGCGGTGGCGCGATACCCAGCAGCAGGACCGGCCGGGGCCCGAGGTGGACGGCTGGCTCGCCGGACATCGGTTTCTGTATGCCACGCGGGCACCGGGGAACGCTTGCCTCACCGGATTGCGGCGGCAGGCAGATGAATTCATCGCGCCGCTGGAGTTCGGCGAGCCCGGACCGGTGAATCCGAAGTCGAAGGGGTGCGGAACCGTCATGCGGTCCGCCCCGTTCGGCCTCGCGGGATTCGGGCCGGATCACGCCTTCTACACCGCCATGCGCTGCGCCCAACTCACGCATGGCCATCCCACCGCGTACCTGTCGGCGGGTGCTTTCGCGATCCTGGTCGACCGCGTCGTGTCCGGCGTCGAACTCCCACTCGCCGTCCGTGACACCATCACCCGCCTCGCCCCCATGCCCGCCAGCGCCGAGACGGTCACGGCCCTGTCCTCGGCCCTGGCCATCGCGCAGCTGGGTGAGCCCACTCCCGAGCATGTGGAACTGATCGGAAGGGGTTGGACCGCAGAGGAATGCCTGGCCATCGCTCTCTACTGCGCGCTGTACACCTATCGCACCGGCGATGTTCGCGGCGGATTGTTGTTGGCGGTCAACCACTCTGGCGACTCCGACTCCACCGGCGCGGTTGCGGGCAATCTAATTGGTGCGGTCCATGGCCTTTCGGCACTGCCCATGGAATGGATCGAGCCATTGGAGGGTCGCGACGAGTTGTTTCGGGTAGCGGACGATCTTGTCCTCAATTTCCACTACCGCGACCGCACGACCCTCGCTGACCGCTATCCCCTCGATACCGCGCTCATCGACTGAACACCGCCTGTCACGGGTGTACGCGCCGCAGGTAGTCCCGGTACTCCCTGACGAAGCCATCCCGGTCGAACTCGATGTCCGCCTGGTAATCCCCAGAAGCGAACTCGACCACCCCATCACCTCGCGGCAGATACCGTTGGGCGGTCAACACATCCGTCAGATCGGGAACGCTCACATACCGCATCGTGTAGTCGCGCGGCACGGTACTCGTCAGCAGTCCGTCCCGCAGCACCGGCAGCGAATTGAAGAAGGCCGAATGCTGCAGGTCGAAGAAGTCAGCTCCCGCCAACGCGATTCGCCTCGCGCCCTCCCCCACATCGACGCTCAATTCCGCGCCGATGAGCTCCCAGCGCAGTTCGTATGCCACCCCCACCATTGTCCCGTGGGCCCGCGCCAGGCTCTCCACCCGGACTATCTCCATCCGCGGCTCGTCGATCCCCTGCCACACGAATGTCCGCATGCCCCAACTCTATTGCGCACCACAACCCACGTGGGCCGGACGGAGGGGTTCGCGCAAACGACTACGGGCCGATCCCGAAGGACCGGCCCGCATGTCGTCGAATGGATTTCAGCTACACCGTGAAGCCGAGCGCGCGCAGCTGCTCACGCCCGTCGTCAGTGATCTTGTCCGGGCCCCACGGCGGCATCCAGACCCAGTTGATCTGCAGGTCTTCGGCCAGGCCGGACCGCACGAGGGCGTTGCGGGACTGGTCTTCGATGACGTCGGTCAGCGGGCAGGCCGGGGAGGTCAGGGTCATGTCGAGTTTGGCGATGCCGTCCTCGAACTTCATGCCGTAGACCAGACCGAGGTCGACCACGTTGATGCCGAGTTCGGGGTCGACGACGTCGCGCATCGCCTCTTCCATATCGTCGAGGTGCTGCAGCTCCTCGGGAGTCAGCTCGACGGGGGCCGCCTCGGCGGCCTGCTGCTCGGTGTCGCTCATCGCTATGCCCCGTTTCCCATGGTCTTCTTGGCTTCCTCCGCCGAGGCTATCCGCACGACGGCGTCCTTGAACGCCATCCAGCCCAGCAGCGCGCACTTCACGCGGGCGGGGTACTTCGACACACCGGCGAAGGCGATGCCGTCGCCGATCACGTCCTCGTCGCCCTCGAGGGTGCCGCGCGAGGTGATCATCTCGTCGAACGCCTCGACCACCTTCAGCGCCTGCTGCACCGGCAGGCCGATGACCTGGTCGGTGAGCACCGACGTCGAGGCCTGGCTGATCGAGCAGCCCTGCCCGTCGTAGGACACGTCGGTGACATCGCCGTTGTCGTCGATGTTCACGCGCAAGGTCACCTCGTCACCGCAGGTCGGGTTGACGTGGTGCACTTCCGCGCCGAAGGGCTCGCGCAGCCCTCGGTGGTGCGGGTGCTTGTAGTGGTCCAGGATGACTTCCTGGTACATCTGCTCCATGCGCATGATCTATGCAACTCCGAAGAAGCTCTGGGCCTTCCGCACCGCGGCGACCAGCTGATCGACCTCGTCCACGGTGTTGTACAGCGCGAAGGAGGCGCGAGCGGTCGCGGCGACACCGAAGTACCGGTGCAGCGGCCACGCGCAGTGGTGGCCGACGCGGATGGCGACGCCCTGATCGTCGAGGATCTGGCCGACGTCGTGGGCGTGAATGCCGTCCACCACGAACGACACCGCGCCACCGCGATTCACGTTCTCGGTCGGGCCGATGATGCGCACGCCCTCGATCGCGCCGAGGCCCTCCAGGGCCGCGGACACGAGCGTGTGCTCGTGCGCCGCAACGGCTTCCATACCGATGTTACTCAGATACGCGACGGCAGCACCCAGGCCGATGGCCTGCGAGATCATCATCGAACCCGCCTCGAACCGCTGCGGCGGCGCGGCGAAGGTCGAGTGATCCATGTACACGGTCTCGATCATGGAGCCGCCGGTGATGAACGGCGGGGTCTCCTCGAGCAGCGCGCGACGGCCGTACAGGACGCCGATCCCCGAGGGGCCCAGCATCTTGTGCCCGGAGAAAGCGGCGAAGTCGACGCCCAGCTCCTTGAAGTTCACCGGCGCGTGCGGCACCGACTGGCAGGCGTCGAGCACCACGAGCGCGCCGACAGCCTTTGCGCGGCGCACCAATTCGGCGACATCCGCGACCGCGCCGGTCACATTGGACTGGTGGGTGAACGCGACAACCTTGGTGGCCGAGGACAATTCGAGCGAATCGAGGTCGATGCGCCCGTCGTCGGTGATCCCGTACCACTTCAGGGTCGCGCCGGTCCGCCGCGCGAGTTCCTGCCACGGCACGAGATTCGCGTGATGTTCGAGCTCGGTGATGACGATCTCGTCGCCGGGCCCGACGCGATGCGGGAACCGGTCGTCGGAGAAGGCATATGCCACCAGGTTCAGCGACTCGGTCGCGTTCTTGGTGTACACGATCTCGTCCGCGCCGACGCCGACGAACGCCGCGATCGCCGCGCGCGCCGCCTCGTAAGCCTCATTGGCTTCCTCGGCGAGCTGGTGCGCGCTGCGATGCACGGCCGCGTTGTGTTCGAGCAGGAAGGCCCGCTCGGCGTCGAGCACCTGGAGAGGACGTTGCGACGTCGCGCCGGAATCCAGATACGCCAACGGTTTTCCGTCGCGCACGGTCCGGCTCAGGATCGGGAAGTCGGCCCGGATCCGAGCGACGTCGAGAGTCCCCACGGTGCTGGTCATTTAGGCTCCTACGGCAGCAGAGGTGAAGCGCACGTAGCCGTTCGCGTCGAGTTCCTCGGCCAGCTCGGGGCCGCCCTCGGCCACGATCTTGCCGTTCACGAACACGTGAACGAAGTCCGGCTGGATGTAGCGCAGAATGCGGGTGTAGTGGGTGATCAGCAGGATGCCGCCGGTCTCCCGCTCCTTGTAACGATTCACACCCTCGGAAACAATCCGCAGTGCGTCCACGTCGAGGCCGGAGTCGGTCTCGTCGAGGATGGCGATCTTCGGCTTGAGCAGGCTCAGCTGCAGGATCTCCTGGCGCTTCTTCTCACCGCCGGAGAAGCCCTCGTTGACCGAGCGCTCGCCGAAGGCCGGATCGATCTCGAGCTCCGACATCGACTCCTTGACTTCCTTGACCCAAGTGCGCAGCTTGGGAGCCTCGCCGCGGATGGCGGTGGCGGCGGTGCGCAGGAAGTTGGAAACCGAGACGCCGGGAACCTCGACCGGGTACTGCATGGCCAGGAACAGGCCCGCACGCGCGCGCTCGTCGACCGACATCTCCAGCACGTCCTCACCGTCGAGGGTGATCGAACCCTGGGTGACGGTGTACTTGGGGTGCCCGGCGATGGCGTAGGACAGGGTCGACTTGCCGGAGCCGTTGGGGCCCATGATCGCGTGGGTCTCACCCGACTTGATGGTCAGGTTCACGCCCTTGAGGATCTTGATGGGCTCGCCGGTCTCGTCCGGGTTGGCGACCTCGACGTGCAGGTCCTTGATTTCCAGGGTGGTCATCGGATTTCGGATTCCTTTGCGGGATGGGAAAGTTCGGGTGTCAGACTCCGACAGCGGCGAGCTCGGCCTCGATGGCCGCCTCGAGCCGCTCCCGGACCTCGGGGACGGTGATCTTCTGCAGGATCTCGAAGAAGAAGCCGCGCACGACGAGACGGCGGGCGACCTCCTCCGGGATACCGCGCGACCGCAGGTAGAACAGCTGCTCGTCGTCGAAACGGCCGGTGGCCGCGGCGTGCCCGGCCCCGACGATCTCGCCGGTCTCGATCTCGAGGTTCGGCACCGAGTCGGCGCGCGCGCCGTCGGTGAGCACCAGGTTGCGGTTCACCTCGTAGGTCTCGGTGCCCTCGGCCGCGGCGCGGATGAGGACGTCGCCGACCCACACGGTGTGCGCGTCCGGCTTGCTCGAGGTCGGATCACCCTGCAGCGCACCCTTGTACTGCACATTGGACTTGCAGTTGGGCTGCGAGTGATCGACCAGCAGGCGCTGCTCGAAGAACTGGCCGTCGTCGGCGAAGTACACACCCAGCAGCTCGGCGTCGCCGCCGGGACCCGCGTAGCGGACATTGCCGGTCAGGCGCACCACATCGCCACCGAGGGTGACATTGGTGTGGCGCAGGGTGGCGTCGCGGCCCAGCAGGGCGTGATGCGCGGTGACGTGCACGGCGTCATCGGCCCAGTCCTGCACCACGATCACGTTCAGCGCGGCGGAGTCACCGAGGATGAATTCCACGTTCTCGGCGTAGGTTCCGCTGCCCTTCTGGTCGATGACCAGGGTGGCGCGGGCGAAGTTGCCCAGGCGGACCTGCAGGTGGCCGTAGGCGGTCTTGCCCGCGCCGGGACCGGTGATGGTGACCGTGGTCGGTTCTGCCACTTCGGTTTCCGCGCCGACCGTGATCACGGTGGCCTGCTCGAAACCGGAGTACGCCTGCGCGGCAACACGATCGGTGGGGGTGCCGCCCTGGCCCAGGCGGGCGTCGGTGCGGTCCACGGTCTCGGCGGTGACGCCCGCGGGGGCGCTCACCTCGACGGTGGCCTGCCCGTCCCGCACGGCGGTGCCGTCGTGCAGGCCGTTCAGGCGACGCATCGGGGTGAAGCGCCACGCCTCGTCACGACCCGAGGGAACTTCGAAGGCATTGACATCGAACGAAGCGAAAACCTCGCCCTTGTTCAACGCCGGGGTACGAGCCTCAGCGGCCTCGGCAACGTTCTCGACGGCCATCAGCCGACGGCTCCTTCCATCTGCAGTTCGATCAGGCGGTTCAGCTCCAGGGCGTACTCCATCGGGAGCTCCTTGGCGATGGGCTCCACGAAGCCGCGCACCACCATCGCCATCGCCTCGTCCTCGGTGAGACCGCGCGACATCAGGTAGAACAGCTGGTCCTCGGACACCTTCGAGACGGTCGCCTCGTGGCCCATGGTCACGTCGTCCTCGCGGATGTCGACGTAGGGGTAGGTGTCGGAGCGGCTGATCGTATCCACCAGCAGCGCATCACATTTCACGGTCGACTTGGAGCCGTAGGCGCCCTTGTTGACCTGCACCAGACCACGGTAGGAGGCACGGCCACCGCCGCGCGCCACCGACTTGGAGATGATGTTCGACGACGTGTGCGGCGCCAGGTGCAGCATCTTCGCGCCGGTGTCCTGGTGCTGGCCCTCACCGGCGAACGCGATGGAGAGCACCTCGCCCTTGGCGTGCTCACCGGTCATCCACACGGCCGGGTACTTCATGGTCACCTTGGAGCCGATATTGCCGTCGACCCACTCCATGGTCGCGCCCGCCTCGGCCTTGGCGCGCTTGGTCACCAGGTTGTAGACGTTGTTCGACCAGTTCTGGATGGTGGTGTAGCGGCAGCGGCCGCCCTTCTTCACGATGATCTCGACCACCGCGGAGTGCAGCGAATCCGAGGAGTAGATCGGCGCGGTGCAACCCTCGACGTAGTGGACGTAAGCGTCCTCGTCGACGATGATCAGCGTCCGCTCGAACTGACCCATGTTCTCGGTGTTGATGCGGAAGTACGCCTGCAGCGGGATGTCGACGTGCACGCCCGGCGGCACGTAGATGAACGAACCACCCGACCACACCGCCGAATTCAGCGCGGAGAACTTGTTGTCACCCGACGGAATGACCGAGCCGAAGTACTGCTGGAACAGCTCCGGGTGCTCCTTGAGACCGGTGTCGGTGTCGAGGAAGATGACGCCCTGCTTCTCCAGGTCCTCACGGATGGAGTGGTAGACGACCTCGGACTCGTACTGCGCCGCGACACCGGCGACGAGACGCTGCTTCTCCGCCTCCGGGATGCCCAGCTTGTCGTAGGTGTTCTTGATGTCCTCGGGCAGATCCTCCCAGGAAGCGGCCTGCTTCTCCGAGGAGCGCACGAAGTACTTGATGTTGTCGAAGTCGATGCCCTCGAGGTTGGAGCCCCAGTTCGGCATGGGCTTCTTGTCGAAGATGCGCAGCGCCTTGAGGCGGAAGTCGAGCATCCATTCCGGCTCGCTCTTCTTGGCCGAGATGTCGCGCACGACCTCCTCGGACAGACCGCGCTTGGCACTGGCACCGGCGACATCGGAGTCGGCCCAGCCGTACCCGTACCTACCCAGGGACGCGATGGTCTCTTCCTGGGTCAGCGGCTGCACCTGGTCGGTGGTCGTCGTCATTCGGCACTCCTTCCGGAGTCGTGTGTAGAAGTCGTTGCGGGCTGTGCAACGGCGGTTTTCGGGGCCACGAGGGGGACGTGGGTCGTACAGGCGCAGTCGCCATTGGCGATGGTCGCCAGGCGTTGCACGTGGGTTCCGAGAATCTCTCGGAAGGCTTCGAGCTCGGCCGCGCACAGCTCCGGGAATTCCTCGGCGACGTGCGAAACCGGGCAGTGATGCTGGCAGATCTGTACGCCCGCACCGACTTTCCGGGTCGAGGCCGCGAATCCGGCGTCGGTGAACGCTTCCGCGATCTCCTCGGCCTTGGCCTCGGTCTCGGCCGGGGTGTGCCCGGCCAGCTCACCGACCCCGGCCACAATGGCCGCGACCCGCTTGCGCGCGAAATCGGTGATGGCCGCGTCGCCGCCAAGCTCGCGGATCTGCCGCATGGCGGCTCCGGCGAGGTCATCGTAGGCGTGGCCCAATCGGCCGCGTCCGGTGGCCGTCAGCTGGAACTGCTTGGCGGGACGCCCGCGGCCCTTCTGCTGCCAGGGCGCGGACCGGGTGGCCCGGGCCTCACCGGATTCGATGAGCGCATCGAGGTGGCGTCGCACGCCCGCCGGGCTCAGGCCGAGCCGCTCGCCAATGGCGGTCGCGGTGATCGGGCCCTCCTCCAACAGCAGCTTGATGACGGCTTCCCGGGTGTGCCCCTCGCCCGCCGGTCCGGACACGACAACAGACCGGGCACCCTCTTGCTGGTGCCCGGACTGTTCCGCGTTCCGCAAACCCACGGTTTTCACAACACAAGTGTGACGGAATTCCATTCCGCGATCCAGTAAGGGTCCCCTGACCTGATCTTCGCGACCTGGGACGATGGGTCGGGGTGTGAGCTGGACCACCATATATCTGGGATTTTCCGGAAATTCCGCCCGCTCGGGGCGAGTTTCGGAAGTCGTGAACAGTGTGCTCGTGGTGGGTGCGACGGGGAACGTCGGACGACAGGTAGTTGACGGGTTGGTCGCCGAGGGGGTGTCGACGAGAGCGCTGGCCCGCGATCCGGGGGCCGCGGTGTTTCCCGAGGGGGTCGAGGTGGTGGCCGGGGATCTGGCGGTGCCGGAGTCCTTGGCGGCCGCGGCCGACGGGGTGGAATCCGTCTTCCTGGTGTGGCCGTTCCACGACACACAGGGCGCGGCCGAGGTGCTGAAGGTGCTCGGTGAGCACGCGCAGCGGGTGGTGTATCTGTCCTCCACGACCGTGAATGACGAAGGGCCGCAATCGGATTTGATTCCGCAGCGGCACGCGGAGATCGAGGCGCTGCTAGCGGAGTCCGGGATGCCGTGGACGGTGTTGCGCGCGGACACCATCGCCTCGAACATGCTCGGGTGGGCCGGGCAGATTCGCGCCGGGGACGTGGTGCGCGGGACCGAGGTCGCGCCGACCGCCGTCGTGCACGAGGGCGATATCGCGGCCGTAGCGGTGCGGCTGCTGACCGATCACTCGCACACCTGGCGCAAATATCTCGTGACCGGGCCGCGGGTGGTGAGCCGCGACGATCAGGTGCAGGCCATCGCCGAGGTGCTGGGCCGTCCGCTGCGGTTCGAGGCGCTGCCGCTCGACGTGGCGCGGGAGTCGATGACCGCGGCCGGGCTGCCCGCGGCGCTGATCGAATCGCTGCTGTCGATGGCCGCGTTCCGGCCGCGCTCGGACCTGATCACCACGACCGTCGCCGATCTCACCGGGCGCGCGGCCCGCGATATTCGGGAGTGGGCCGCCGATCACGCGGCCGTTTTCCGGTAGCGGGCATAAGTTCGACGTTCGGCGAATTATCAAGAGGAGGCGGGCGCACGACGCCCGCGCCCCAGACCACGAACGCCGATCCATGGAAAGCCGGTGCCAGCATGCCCGTCGCACTGTCCCTTCTCGATCTCGCGGCCATCGCGCCCGGCCAGACCGCGCGCGACAGCTTCCACAACAGCGTCGAGCTGGCCCGGGCGGCGGAACGCAGTGGATACGAGCGGGTTTGGTACGCCGAGCACCACAATATGAGCCGGATCGCGTCGAGCGCGACCAGCGTGCTCATCGGGTACGTGGCCGGGCAGACCGACACGATCCGACTCGGGGCGGGCGGGATCATGCTGCCCAATCACTCGCCGTTGGTGATCGCCGAGCAGTTCGGGACCTTGGAGTCGCTGTATCCCGGGCGCATCGATCTCGGGTTGGGGCGCGCGCCGGGCAGTGATCAGGCGACCATGCGGGCGTTGCGGCGCAATCCGTCCTCGGCCGATACGTTCCCGCAGGATGTGCTGGAGCTGCAGGGGTATCTGACCGGGAATTCGCGGATTCCGGGGATCAAGGCGGTGCCGCGCGCCGAAGGTGTTGTGCCGCTCTACATTCTGGGGTCGTCGCTGTTCGGGGCGCAGTTGGCGGCGCATCTCGGGCTGCCGTACGCGTTCGCCTCGCACTTCGCGCCCGAGGCGTTGCGGCAGGCCGTGCGCGAGTACCGGGATCGGTTCCAGCCCTCGGAGCAGCTGGCCCAGCCGTATGTGATGGCGGGTGTGAATGTGTTCGCCGCCGAGGATCGCGACGCGGCCGAGGAGCAGAAGACGATCGCCTATCGGGCGCGCACGCGGGCGTTCATCAAGCGCGGCGCGGCCGGTGTCGACTACTCCGACGAGGAGATCGACGCGTTTCTGGCCTCCCCCAATGGCGCTCACCTGGCCAAGATGACCACCTATACGGCGGTGGGGACGCCCGCCGAGGTCGCCGACTATCTGGAGGATTTCGCGGCCGAGATCCAGGCCGACGAGCTGATCACCGTGCACCACGCGCAGGAGATCGCGGATCGGGTGCGGTCGGTGGAGTTGACCGGCGCGGCGCTGGGCGCACGCGAATCCCTCACGCGCTGAGCGCTTTCGGGTGGTAACGGCGCAGGGCGAGGGCGGTGGCCGCGTACAGGGCCACCGCCAGCCAGATGTAGGCGTTGTGGCCGAACAGGGCTAAGAAACCGTGTTTCGGGTAGTACAGGACGCTTTCGTAGTCGATGTCGAACAGTTTGAAGACACCGCCCGAACACACCACGAAAACGGCGAGAAGCACTGTGGCGGTGAGCAAGCCGCGGCGGTGATTGGCCAGGTGGGTCAGGTAGATCAGCAGGGGCGCGAGCCACACCCAGTGGTGGATCCAGCTGTAGGGCGAGACGACGGTGCCGGTGATGCCGCACAGGATGACGGCGGGCAGTTCGCGTCCGGTGTCCGACAGCCGCCGGGCCAGGATCAAGCCGATCGCCGTGAGGGTGAGAGCGGCTGCGAACCACAGCAATTCGACTAGCCCGCTCGAACCCAGGGCACGGGCGAGCATGCCGCGCAGGGACTCGTTGTCGGGGTTCTCGGGCACGCCGACGCGGGAGGGATCGGCGAATCCACCGGCCCAATAGGTGAGCGAATCCTTCGGCAGCATGGCCAAGCCGATGACCATGGTGGCGGCCAGCGCGCCGGTCGCGGTGGCGGCCGCGCGGTATCGGCGGGTCACCAGCAAGTAGAGGATGAAGAACGCCGGGGTCAGCTTGATGCCGGTCGCGATGCCGGTCAGCACGCCTTTGGCGCGTGCGGAATCCGGTAATGCCATATCGGCCAGGACGAGCAGCAGCAACAGCAGGTTGACCTGACCGAATGCCACGGTCTGGCGGATCGGTTCGCAGAACAGCAGCAGCGCGGCGGCGGTCGGGACCACGATCAACATGCGCCGATCACGTCGATAGCCGAGGATCGCCAGGGTGGCCCATACCGATCCGCACAGGATCAGGAAGTTCGCGATCCCGCCGACCAGCGTGAACACCGACCCGTGCAAGGCCGCCAGCGGCGCGAAAAGCACGGCGGCGAACGGCGTGTAGACGAATTCCCAGGCCCCGCGCGTATGCCCGAGCAGCGGGGTGTCATAGACCGAAACCCCGTGCACCACACGGTTCGCCGCGATTCGATACGCGTCCAGATCGACCAGATGCAGCATCGCCTTCGGATCCATCACCGCGTGATCGATCCACTGTGCCCCGGCCAAGATCCCGGCCACCGCGACCACCCACACCGCGGCCAACGGAATCGAGCGCCGTTGTGACGCCTGCCGATTCGCGGCCGCTGCCCCATCGATCATCGGCAACGGCATACCGCTCCCCCCACTGGCTCCGGGTTCCGATTGCCCGCCAACCGTATGAACGCATTCCCCCGCTGGCCAGCCCGTGGTATTGGGGGCAGGTCCAGTCGCTTTCGCCGACAACCCTAGTCGTGGAAGGGGTCCGCGTCCTGCCCGGGGAGCCAGGACCGCCCCGGTTCGGTCCACCCATTGGCCTTGATCATCTTCTTCGCCGCCCGCTGATTGCGGCCGATGAGCCGGTCCAGATAGAGGTGCCCGCGCAGGTGATCGGTCTCGTGTTGCAGACAACGCGCCAGGTAGCCGGTCCCTTCCACCGAAACGGGCTGATTGTGGATGTCCACGCCCATGACCCGCGCCCAGTCCGCGCGGCCGGTGGGAAACCACTCCCCCGGCACCGACAGACAGCCCTCGGTGTCGTTGTCGGGATCCGGCATGGTCTCGGGAATCTCGGAGGTCTCGATGCTCGGATTGATCACGTAACCGCGCTGCCGCCCCTCGGCATTCACCAGGTCGTAGATGAAAACCGCACGCGGATCACCGATCTGGTTGGCCGCCAGCCCGGCACCGCGCGCGGCGGTGTTGGTCTCGAACAGGTCCTCGACGAAAGCGGCCAGCTCCGCATCGAATTCGGTGACGGGCACGGCCGGTTTCGTGAGTCGGGGATCACCGGCAATCAAGATCGGTCGAACAGCCATGCACTATTTGTCCCAGAAGGGTGCCGGGCGGTGGCCGCCGGGGTCGGATCAGTGGGTGCGGCGATCCTCGGGACGCAGGGCCCAGGAGGCGGCGGTCACCAGGGCCATGACGGTGAGGATCGGGACCTCCGCCAGCTTGTAGCCGGTGGTGAGGTGGGAGGCGATGGCGCCGGTGTAGACGAAGAAGGCTCCGGCGTAGGCCCATTCCTTGACCAGCGGGAATTTCGGGACCACCAGGGCGAGCGCGCCGAGCATCTTCCAGACACCCAGGATGACCAGGAAATAGGTCGGATAGCCCAGGGTGACGACGACATCGCGGGCCAGCGGGATCCGGGCGACGTCCCACCAGCCGCCGACCGCCAGTTCGGCCACCACCATCAGCGTGGTCGCCCAGTACAGGTACACGACCGCGCGGTCGGGAACGATTCGTGTGACGATGGTCTGAGTAGTCATGACCCTGTGACGTTCGGCAGGCGCGATGTATGTCCGACACTGACTCGGGTTCCCCGGCGGAACGGTTCGAGCGGCGGCGCGCACGGCTGACCGCGCTGGCCTTTCGCATGCTGGGGGCGTCGGGTGAGGCCGAGGACGCGGTGCAGGAGACGTGGATGCGGTTGAGCCGCACCGATATCGACGATATTCGCAACCTGGACGGGTGGCTCACCACGGTGCTGTCGCGGATTTGCCTGGACGTGCTGCGCGCTCGGGAGGTCCGGCAGGAGTATCCGTTGGGAAGCGTTGTGCCCGAAACGATTCCCTCGGCAGCGACGCTCGGGCCGGAGGATCGGGCCGTCCTCACCGAGGAGATGGAGCGGGCCGTGCTGGTGCTGCTGCATCGGCTGCATCCCGCCGAACGGGTCGCGTTCGTGCTGCACGACATGTTCGAGGTGCCGTTCTACGAGATCGCCGAGATTCTGAATCGCTCACCGAACGCGGCGCGGCTGCTCGCCAGCAAGGCCCGGCATCGAGTGGTCGGGGAATCGGACGGATTGCGGCCAGACACCTTGCGCGAGCACCGGATCGTGCGGGCGTTCCTGGCGGCGGTGCGGGCCGGGGATATCACCGCGGTGCTCAACCTGCTCGCGCCCGACATCACGGTCTCCGCCGATAAGGTCGCCGCACCGGGGCGGGTGCCGGTCACCGCGTCCGGGGCGCGCACGGTGGCGCGGCTGGCCGCCGGGTTCGCCACGCGCGCCGAATTCGCGGCGGTGGTGCTCGTCGACGGCCGCGCCGGGGCGCTGGTGGCCGCGCGGGACGAGGCACCGGCGGTCATGGCCTTCACCATCGAGGGCGAGAGGATCGTGCGAATCGAGGTGATCGCCGAGCCGGACGCGCTGGCGGCGCTCTCGCTCACCGTTCCCGATCTCGGCCGCTAGCACCGACTTCAACGGGTGGCGACGAGCTTCACCGGTCCTTCGAGCAGGGCGTCGATCGAGTCGGCCCAGGCCACGGTCTGTGTGGTGACCACGCTCGGGTCGAAGCGGCCAGTGGCGACCAGGTCCAAGACCTGAGGGATGGTGGGGCGCACGTGGGCACGGCCGGTGTGGAAAGTGCAGCAGCGGGAATACATTTCGAGCATCGGCAGGGCGACGTCCTGGGTCTGGACGCTCACGCTGGTGCAGACGCCGTCATTGGCGGTGGCGCGGATCGCCGCGACCAGGGCCTTCGAACCGCCCGCGGCCTCGACCGTGACGGGGAAGCGGCCTACGCGTTCGGTGGGCTTGCCCTCGATGGGCTCGGCTCCCAGTTTGGCGGCGATGGCGAGTCTTTCGGGGTCGGTGTCGAGGTAGACCGCACGTGCCGAACCCAGCGCTACCGCCAGGCCCGCGGCGTACAAGCCGATCGACGCGGCGGCCGGGCCTCCCAGCACCAGGACTTCCGCGCCCGGATCGGTGGCCAGGTACGGGGCGACGGTGCGGTGCGCGTCGGAAATATTGTCGCTGGCGCTGGCCACCGTCGCCGGGTCGACGCCCGCGGGCAGCGGGACGAGCATGGCGTCGGCGTGCGGGATGCCCACCAGGTCCGAGAAGAAGCCGCCCCAGGCCAGCCCGCCCATCGGGCCCAGGCCGAAGCTGGACATGAAGGGGTGGGTGGTGCAGTTGCCGGTGCGGCCGCGCCGACAGGAATCGCAGGTGCCGCAGGAGATTTGGAATGGGACGACGACCTTGTCGCCCGGGCGGACGGTGGTGACCTGATCGCCGACGGCGATCACCTCCGCGACGCCCTCGTGGCCGAACGCGTACGGTCCGGCCAGGGGGAATCGGCCCTGGATGATGGCGGGGTCGATATCGCAGGTGGCCACCGCGATCGGGCGGACCAGGGCCTGCTCCGGGGCGTCGAGAGTGGGCTCGGCGGCCTCTTCCCACCGCAGGGTGTGCGGGCCGTCGAATACGAGTCGCTGCATCACTCGATCGTCGCTAGAACATTCTTTCCAGTCAACCCTCCCCTAGGGTGAATTCGCCTCGGCGGCAGAGACTTCCGCGAGACTCAGGCGAATCAGCCGGGCCATGGCCCTCGCCACCGTGTGCAGCGGCTCATCGGTGCGGCGCACGCGCGCCAGAATGGTCGCGCCCTCGTAGGCGGCCACCACCGTGGTCGCCAAATCGCGCGCCTTGCCAGGGTCCATGCCGAGCTCGGTCAACATGTCGGCGAAACCGTGGGCCATGGCGTCGAAGGCCGAAACACAGGCGGCCCGAACGGATTCGACATCGCTGCCGCCATCCGAGGCGGGCGTGCCCACCGGACAGCCGTCGGTGAAGTCGGTTTCGGACAGCTTTGTCGCCATGAAATCGAACAGCGTTGCGGCCGTGCCGAACACATCCCCCGGCGCCTGCCGGATCATCCGCCCCACCAGCACCCCGGTGCCATTGATCGCCGAAACCGCGATCTCCTCCTTGCCGCCCGGAAAGTGGTGGTAGATCGACCCGTACGGCAACCCCGCCGCCTCACTCAACTTCTTCAGCCCGAATCCGTGATAGCCGTGCCGAGCCAATAACCCCGCCGCGGCCACCTCGATTCGCCGTTTCGAATCGGAGACCATTCATCCAGGGTATGAGCGAGGTCCGACACCGGCAGCGCGAATCGCGTTCCCGCACTGGATCAACCGAGGCCCGCGAGGGCCGCGTAGACCTTCGCCGCGGCGGTGTCGGCGACCGCATTCAACCCGAGATCCCCCGCGACCTGCACCATCAGCTCCAACCGGGTCGCACGCCTGCACTCCCGAGACTTTCTCCCTGACCGCCACGCCTTCACAACCACCCAGGACCAAGCCCCGAGTCTCCCAACACCCGTCCCGATTGGCCCCCATCGCGGTATACGGCCCCAGTCGTTGCAATCGTCGGAAACCGCCTCGATCCGGAGGCCCGACGACTTCACAGGCAGGGCCGACGCGTCTCAGCAAGCGGTCAGCACACGCTCGGACGCGCGTTGCGGCGATGCGATCGGGGTCGCCGGTGCGGCGCCGGACTAGGCTTCGCAGATGTGGCGGTAGTGGAAGGCGCGCGGCGCAGAGTCATCGATGTTGGACGCCGGGCCTTGGGCCTGGACGTCCCCGCCGCCGATCACACCGTCGCCGTCCTGCACAGCGTGGATCACGATGTGCCGGGGTTGGACCGGCGAGAAACCCTGCAGCTGATGCGAATCCGGCTGTTGGGGGCGACCGGGGCGGTCATCATGGCCATTTCGGCGCTGGGTGTGGGCGCGCAGCCGGTGCATCAGAATCCGACCTCCGGGCTGCGGGTGCTGGGCTTTTTCGCGCGGGCGGGCACCTCCACGCTGGCCATGTGCATGATCGGGACCGTGTTGGTGGTGATGGCGTGGCTGCTGCTGGGTCGCTTCGCCGTCGGCGGGTTCGGCGGCAATCCCAGGCATCGGCTCAGCCGGTCGCAGATGGATCGGACGCTGCTGCTGTGGATCATTCCGCTCAGCGTCGCACCGCCCATGTTCAGCAATGACGTGTATTCGTATCTGGCGCAGAGCGAGATCTCCGCGCGCGGGCTGGACCCCTACAAGGTGGGGCCGGTCGCCGGGCTCGGGCTCGACAATGTGCTGACCAACAATGTGCCCAATATCTGGCGGCAGACGCCCGCGCCGTACGGGCCGCTGTTTTTGTGGATGGGTCGCGGGATCTCCCACATCGTCGGCGACAACATCATCGCGGGAGTGTGGCTGCACCGGCTGCTGGTGCTGGCGGCCGTGGCCCTGATCGTGTGGGCGCTGCCGCGGCTGTCGCGGCGCTGCGGGGTCGCGCCGGTGAGCGCGCTGTGGCTGGGGGCGGCCAATCCGCTGGTGCTGTTCCACCTGGTCGGCGGTGTCCACAATGACGCGATCATGCTCGGGCTCATGCTGGCGGGCATCGAATTCTGTCTGCGCGCCATCGACGACACCCACCCCTTCGACCGGAGAGCCTGGGCGCTGCTGGTTTTCGGGGCGGTGGTCATCACGCTGTCCTCGACGATCAAGA
The DNA here is from genome assembly GCF_035818795.1 of Nocardia sp. CDC160. Classification (NCBI taxonomy): domain Bacteria; kingdom Bacillati; phylum Actinomycetota; class Actinomycetes; order Mycobacteriales; family Nocardiaceae; genus Nocardia; species Nocardia sp. CDC160. Next base: position 948,452 of record NZ_JAYKYT010000004.1, read on the forward strand.
TCACCTCGATCATCGCGCTCGGCTTCGTCGGCATGGCGCTGGCGCGGCGCTGGGGTCACGGGCTGCGCGGAATCCTGTGCGCGGCAGGGATCCTGGGCCTGATCGCGGGCAGTGTCACGCTGTTCATCAGCACCGCCAGCGGCCTGGGGTTCGGGTGGGTGAACACCATCAATACCGCGACCGCGGTGCGCAGCTACCTGTCGCTGCCGACCGCGATCGGCATCATCACCGGATTCGGCGGCGTGCTGCTGGGACTCGGCGATCACACCACCGCGCTCATCGACATCACCCGACCCATCGCCGAGGGGATCGCCGCGCTGATCGTGCTGCGCATGCTCGTCGCCACCTGGACCGGACGACTGCTGCCCGTCGGCGCGCTCGGCGTCGCCCTGGGCGCGCTGGTGCTGCTGTTCCCGGTCGTGCAGCCCTGGTATCTGCTGTGGGCGATCGTGCCGTTGGCGGCGTGGGCCAACCGGCCCGCATTCCGGGTACCGGCCGTGGTGATCTCGGTGATCGTGAGCGTGCTGGTGATGCCGCGCGGCGCGGACTTCTACGTTTTCCAGATCGTCGAATCCGCCATCGCCACCGTGCTCGTGGGCCTGACGCTCATCTTCCTCACCCGAAATGTGCTGCCGTGGCGCAATCAACCGGGGGTGTCGCCCCGGTCACAGCAGCCCACGCCTTACGGTGTCTCCTCGTGACCGCAGCTTCCGGACCCGCCGTACGTGTCGACGGCGTCGTGAAACGCTACGGCGAGACCACCGCGGTCGACGGCATCAGCTTCGATATCGAACGCGCGCAGGTGCTGGCGCTGCTCGGACCCAATGGGGCGGGCAAGACCACCACCACCGAAATGTGCGAGGGCTTCGTGGCTCCCGACGCCGGGACCGTGCGGGTACTGGGCCTGGACCCGATCGCCGACTCCGATCAGCTTCGACCGCGCATCGGGGTGATGCTGCAGGGCGGCGGGGCGTATCCGGGGTCCAAGGCCGGGGAGATGCTGGATCTGGTCGCGTCGTACTCGGCCGATCCGCTCGATCCCGCCTGGCTGTTGGACACCTTGGGCCTGAAAGACGCTCGGCGGACGCCGTATCGGCGCTTGTCGGGCGGGCAGCAGCAGCGGCTCGCGCTGGCGTGCGCGCTGGTCGGTCGCCCCGAGATCGTGTTCCTGGACGAGCCGACCGCCGGATTGGACGCGCAGGCACGGCATCTGGTGTGGGAGCTCATCGACGCGCTGCGCCGCGACGGGGTCAGCGTGCTGCTCACCACGCACATGATGGACGAGGCCGAACAGCTCGCCGACCAACTGGTCATCATCGACCACGGCCGCGTCGTCGCGCAGGGCACGCCCGCCGAGGTCACCTCGCACGGGGCCGAAGGGCGACTGGCGTTCACCGCGCCACCCAAACTGGACCTCTCGCTGCTGGAAGCCGCACTGCCGGAAGGGTTCACGCCGCGCGAGACCGCGCCCGGCTCCTACCTGCTGCAGGGCGACATCACCCCGCAGGTGCTGGCCACCATGACCGCGTGGTGCGCGCGCATCGACGTGCTGCCCACCGACATTCGCATCGACCAGCGTCGACTGGAAGACGTGTTCCTCGAACTGACCGGGCGGGAGCTGCGGGGATGACCGAGACGGTGAATCGATTCGCGCCGGGCACCTTCTCCCCCGCGCCGTGCCCGACCACGCGCGCGAAGATGCTCGCGGCGCAGACGCGCATGGAGCTGATCCTGTTGCTGCGCAACGGGGAACAGCTGCTGTTGACCATGTTCATTCCGATCACGCTGCTGATCGGGTTGACGCTGCTGCCGGTGAGCGGGCTCGGTGAGCATCGGGTGGATCGGGTCGTGCCCGCGGTGATGATGGTGGCGATCATGTCGACCGCGTTCACCGGGCAGGCCATCGCGGTCGGATTCGATCGGCGTTACGGGGCGTTGAAGCGGCTCGGGGCGACGCCCTTGCCGCGCTGGGGCATTGTGGCGGGCAAGTGCTCGGCGGTGCTGATCGTGGTGGTGTTGCAGTCGATTCTGTTGGGGGCCATCGGATTCGCGCTCGGTTGGCGGCCGTCGCTGCTCGGGCTGCTGCTCGGCGCGGTGGTGATCGCGCTGGGGACCGCGACCTTCGCGGCGCTGGGGCTGCTGTTGGGCGGGACGCTCAAGGCCGAGGTCGTGCTGGCGCTGGCCAATATCCTGTGGTTCGTCATGCTCGGGACCGCGAGCCTGGTGTTCATGTCCGATGACCTGCCGCACGCGGTGAGCCTGATCGCGCGGATCATTCCGTCCGGGGCGCTGTCGGAATGCCTCGAGCAGGCCATGCGCACCAGCGTCGACTGGTATGGGATCGCGGTGCTGGCGGGCTGGGGTGGGCTCGCGGGGTGGCTCGCGACCCGGTTCTTCAAGTTCGACTGACCTCGAAAGTTGGCCCGCGCCCGAGTGTTTAACGACACTCTGTAGTAGGGCGGGTGACGGGGCGAAATGCCGCCCCGCTACCATCGGACCGTGCTGAATCGCGCCTTCCAGCGACTTGCCGACCTGTTCCCGATGCCTTCGATGCGGGTGCAGCGACTCCTCGCCTTCCTGGTCGTCCTCACCCAGGCCGGAATCTCGGTGACCGGGGCGGTCGTCCGCGTCACCGCCTCGGGGCTGGGCTGCCCCACCTGGCCGCAGTGCTTCCCGGGCAGCTTCGTTCCGACTGCGGTGGCCGAGGTGCCGGTGCTGCATCAGGTGGTCGAATTCAGCAATCGCATGCTGACTTTCGTGGTGTCGCTGGCGGCGGCGGCCATCGTGCTCGCGGTCACGCGGGCGCGGCGGCGGCGCGAGGTGCTGGTCTACGCGTGGCTCATGCCCGGCGGCACCGTGCTACAGGCCGTGATCGGCGGCATCACCGTGCGCACCGGACTGCTGTGGTGGACGGTCGCGGTGCACCTGCTGGCCTCCATGCTGATGGTGTGGCTGGCCACGCTGCTGTGGGCGAAGGTCGGCCAGCCCGACGACGGCATCGACACAGTGCAGGTGCCCGCGCCGCTGCGGCTGCTGACGGTGCTCAGTGGATTGACGCTCACGGCGACGCTCATCGCGGGCACGCTGGTCACCGGCGCGGGTCCGCACGCGGGAGACAAGAGCGCGGCCAAGCCGGTCGAGCGGCTGCAGGTGGAGATCGTCACGCTGGTTCACCTGCACGCCGAATTGCTGGTCGCCTATCTCGCGCTGCTGGTCGGTCTGGCTTGCGGGCTGGCCGCGGTGGGCATGAACAAGACCCTGCGGACTCGACTGATCGTCGTCCTCGCCCTGGTCGTGGCCCAGGCGTGCATCGGCATCGTCCAGTACTTCACCCACGTTCCCGCTGCCCTCGTCGCGTTCCACGTCGGCGGCGCGGCGGCCTGCACCGCCGCCACCGCCGCACTGTGGGCCGCCATGCGCACCCGCGAACCGCTGCCCGCCTCGGCTCCGGAACCGGTCGGCACGGTCAGCGCGTAATCGACTGTCGCGGCTATGTTCCCGGGCCGACCGGTGCGACCCGCGGATGGGCGACCGGCGGCCGAGCCAGCGGCGGAATGGTCGGCGTCCGGGTCTGACCGGCGGCCGCCTGGGCCGGTGCTCGATGCACCATCTGGGTCTCGGTGACCTCGGCACACCCGTGCGGAGTCGCTCGACCCTGCTCGTCGAGGTTGACGAACACGATCTTCTCGATGGTGAGCACCGGCTGCCCGGTGGCCTTGTTGCGGACCTCGCAACCCAAAGTAATGGAGGTGCGCCCGAATTCGCGCACCGCCACCCCCAGCTCGACGACATCGCCGAGCCGCACCGGATTGATGAAATCGATCTCCGAAATGAACTTCGTGACCAGCCGCGAATTGTTCAACTGCCCGGCCGCGTAGATCGCGGCCTCCTCGTCGAGCCAGGCCAGCAGCGTCCCGCCGAACAAGGAACCATTCGGGTTGAGATCCTGCGGCTTGATCCAGCGTCGCGTGTGGAAAATCATCGCACGTACCGTCCTTGTCGTCCCGTGGATGGAAATCGAGCGGTACAGCCAGTGCGCAGCTTACCCCCGGCGTTCACCGAGGTCCGGCAGGATGGTCGGGTGACCGAGTTACTCGACGACACCCGGCTGGAACAGACTGCGGTAGTAGCGAACTCCGCCATGAACCGCGATCGACGACTGGCCGCCTACCGCCGCGAACTCGGGTTCGATCCCGTCGCATGGCTGCTGGCCCGACCCGGGCCGCAGCGCTGGCTCGATGTCGGATGCGGTAGCGCGCACGCCCTTTTCGAAGCGAGCGAATCGCTGTCCGGACGGGTGCGGATCGTCGGCCTGGACCTGGTCGACTACTTCGGCGGGCCGTCGCGACCCGGTATCGACCTGGTCACCGCGTCCGTTCTCGACTGGAATCCGGACGAGCCGTTCGATCTGATCACCAGCGTCCACGCATTGCACTATGTCGGCGACAAACTCGCGGCCTTGAGCAGAATGTCGTCCTGGCTCACCGCCGACGGGCATCTGGCCGCCAACTTCGACACCTCCGCGCTGCGCAACCGGAACGGGGCGGCGCTCGGGCGGCAGCTCTCCACCGCATTGCGCCGCAATGGTTTCGACTACAACTCTCGGACCCACCGGATCACCCGCACCGGCGTTGCGCGACCGGTGTGGGAGTTCCGTTACCTCGGTGCCGATGCGCACGCGGGGCCGAACTACACCGGGCAGGAAGCGGTCGGATCACATTACGAATGACCGGTGTCACCAGTCGATTCCTGCCAGACTGAGTTTCGATCGGCGGTCGATGTCGAAAACGGCGGGTGCCGTTCGAGGAGTAGTCGAAACCTTCGAAAGGATGAAGACATGACTAGCTCCGTTACCAGCGTTCGCTCCGCCGACGGCAGTGAGATCACGGTCGAGGTGATCGGGTCGGGTGCGCCCGTTGTGCTGATCGGGGGCGCGTTCAATGACCGGTCGACCGTGACCGGGCTCGCGGCGACGCTCGCGCCGCATTTCACCGCGATCGGGTATGACCGGCGCGGGCGTGGGGGCAGCACCGACGCGACCGGGAAATTCGCGGTGCAATCCGAGGTCGAGGATCTCGCGGCGGTCATCGAGTACGCGGGCGGTGCCGCGGCGGTGTTCGGGCATTCGTCTGGTGCGGCACTGGCTTTGGAGGGAGTGCTCGCCGGGCTGGCCATCGATAAGGTCGCGCTCTACGAGTTGCCCGCGGTGGTCGACGGCAATCGGCCGGAGCCGCCCGCCGACGTGTTCGATCGGCTCGTCGCGCTCATCGCGGCCGGGGATCGGGACGGCGCGGCCGAATTGTTCTTGACCGAGCAGGTGCAGGTGCCCGCGCCCGTGGTCGAGGGTATGCACAATTCCCCGGTGTGGGAGTTCCTGCGGGCCCAGGCTTCTAGCCTGCCCTACGACGTCGCGGTGTGCGGCCCCGGCCTGCGCTTGCAAACCGACCGCTACGCCACCATCACCACGCCGACCCTGGTCATCAACGGCGACCAAACCTCACCCTGGATGCAGACCGCAAGCCAGGCCCTGGCCGCCGCCATCCCGGGTTCGCGCCACGTGGTCCTGCCCGGCGAGGACCACAACATCCTCAACCAGCCCGCTCCCCTGGACCCGCTGCTCCGCGACTTCCTCGGCCGCGGCTAACGAGACAGGAACTGCCACAAGGCATCCCGGACCGGGCGCTGCCGACTGCCCGCCCGCAGTTCCAGCAGCGCCGCCTCGGCGACCAGGGCCACCCACAGTCGGGCACCATCGGTGGGTTCGCGCCAGCCGAGCGCCTCGAAATCGGGCTCGATGAGCGCGGCATTGTGGGCGTTGCGGTGGGTGACCTCGTCGGCGATCAGCGGTTCGGCGCGGGCGTCGAGGAGCAGGGCCTTGACGCCGCGGTCACGCAGGCAGGCATCCAGGTACGCGGTCGAACCGGCGACGAGGCGGGCGTGACCCGGGGCCAGATCGGCTATGGCGGTTTCGATTTCGGTCTGCAGGCGGTCGTGGAATTCGCGGTGGAGGGCCAGGAGGTAGTTGGCGCGGGAGCCGAAGTGGTGGAAGAAGGTGCCTTTCGAGACGCCCAGCTCGGCTACCAGGACGTTGACGCTGACCGCGGACAGGCCCAGGCGTTCGGCCAGGCGCAGACCGCTGTCCACCAGGGCGGCACGAGTGCGCGCGGCGGAATCCTCCCGCAGATTCATCAGATTCAACCCTCACCGGGACGTGCTGCGTGTATCGCGCTGCGCGGCAGTCGATGTGGCAGCTCATCCCCTTGCATGCTCTTCGAACCGATCGTAGGGTCACACTATATGACCGACCGACTGGTCAGTGAATGACCAGTCGGTCAACACATTCGACCGAAGGGACGTGCGCGGATGCACACCATGCGCACAACAACCGGAGAAGTGGCCTACGAAGACCTCGGTAGCGGACCGGCCGTCGTGCTCCTCCACGCCAACCTGCACGATCACCACGACTTCGACCCGATCATCCCGGCGCTGGCCGCCAACTATCGCGTCCTCGCCGTCGACTGGCCCGGCCACGGTGCCTCCGCACCGAACCCGACCATCACCGCCGCGGCCTGCGCCACCGCCCTGGTCGAGCTCGTCACCACCCTGAACCTGAATCCCGCTGTCTTCCTGGGCAATTCACTCGGCGGCTACGCCGCCGCCAGCCTCGCCCTCACCCACCCCGACCGAGTAGCGGGCCTGATCCTGGTCAACACCGGCGGCTTCATCCCCCAAACCCCCCTCACCCGCGCCTACTGCACCCTCTACGGCTCCACCCTCGCCGCCCGCTACTGGCTCCCCCACAGCATCCGCAACTACACCAAACCCATGAGCCCCCACGACACCGCCATCATCGCCCGCACCACCCGCACAGCCCGCACCGCCATCGGCCGCACCACCTACTCCTCCCTCTGGCACAGCTTCAACTCCCCCACCTACGACCTCACCCCCCGCGCTTCCCAACTAACCACCCCCACCCTCATCATCTGGGGCACCCGAGACCCCGTCCTCCCCCTCCGCTACGCCCACCTCACCCACCGCCTCCTCCCCCACTCCACCCTCCACCTCCTCCCCACCGGCCACCTCCCCTTCTCCTCCACCCCCGAAAAATTCCTCGAGATCGCCGAGCCATTCATCGAATCGACCCTTGCCGCCGCAGGCAAGGAGAGGTGAAACAGCGGGCCGATCAGCGGAGTTGAGACCGCAAGGATTTCATAAGGAAGTTGCTGGGATCGGTGAATAACTTCCTCCCTGTCGAAAAGAGATCCGGGCAACCGGAGTTCGTATGGAGGTTGTCATGGCTAGAGTTTCTGGTGGGCGTAAGGTTGGTGCGGTTGTCGCGGTGGCGGCGGCTGGGTTGGGGGTTGCGGTTGGGGCGGTGACGGCGGGGACCGCGCAGGCGCAGGCCAATCATCCGGGGGCTTGTGTGGTGGTGCAGAACCATGCGGGGCGGACTACTACGGTTAGCATGAATTATCCGGCGGGGTACAACGGGGATTGGACTATTTATCCGAATGATCTGGTGGTGTTGTTGTACAACGGGGAGGCGGTGAAGTCGCCTACCGGGGAATTCAATTTGCAGAAGGATTCGGATTTGCAAGCGGTGTGGAATTACGATCCGGGCCGGGATCATGACAAGGGGTGCAATGGGTCCTGGGTCGTTACGCTGAACGGCTGAGGGCCTGAGGGAGTTGCTGAGGCCCCGAAGGATTTTCAGTGGCGGTCGGCGATTGCGAGTCGGCCGGTGCTGAGGAATGAACCTCGTTTGCCTTCTACTCCGGCCTCCTGGGCGATGGTGAGCATGTCGCGGTCGGTGGTGACGGTGAGGCCGCGGTCGGACAGGACGGCGGCCATTGCCTCGGGGGTCCAGCTGGAGCGTTGTGGTTCGCGGGCCATGGGATTGGTGCGGCCGGTCAATGACAGCAGCAGCTCCATGGCTCGACGACCGTAGCGGTACAGGCGATTCGGGGTGGGATAGGTGACGATCATGCGGCTGCCCACGGCGCTGCGCTTGGCCACCTCCGTGACCGTCTCCCCCACCTCGGCCGGGGTCAGGTAGGGCACGACGCCTTCCCAGATCCAGGTGGTGGGGCGTGTTTCGTCGTGGCCCGCCTCGGTCAGCGCGGTACCCAGAGAGTCCTTGCCGAAGTCGACGGGGACGAAAAGTACCGAGGCCAGGGGCTCACGATCGCCGAGTCGTTCCCGCTTCTCGGCTTGGGAGGCAGGGTGATCTACCTCGAACACCTCGACGCCGGTCAACTCGGGCATGCGCCAGGCGCGCGCGTCGAGTCCGGCCCCGAGGATCACCAGTTGCGGGTTGGCTTGCTCGCGGACCGCGTCGTCGATGGCGATGGTGCGCGCGGCGAGCACTTCGGATGTGGCCGAGACCAATTCGTATTCCATGCGGGCGCCGAACGCCTTCGGTACCTCCCCGGCCCGGACCCGGGCGACAATGTCACGTTCTTCGGGGAGCAGCAGATCGATGGCGAGGGGATCGGAGAACCGCCCGGCACCCAGTCGCCCATCCGCCACCGCTCGGCCCTGACAGACCAGGATCGCCGTCCGACTCGCCGCACGCTCGGTCACCGGCCCATTATCAACGCCGAGACGCGGTTTCGCGCGCCACCGAGCCGATGACCGTCATAGCGCTGCCTCCTCAATCGCCGTTGCGGGCGGCGGTGACGACCATGGTGGCGTAGTCGATGGTGAGGGTGCCGCCCATGGTGTCGATGGCCGTGCCGATGCCGTCGAGGATGGCGGCGAGGGTGTCGGGTGGGGTTTGAGTGAGAGCGCCGTGGGTGGGGATCTGGTCGAGCCACTCGTCGCGGGTGTAGATACGCTGCCAGTCGAAGCGCCACTGCTCGGGTTCGGCGAAGCTGCCGGTTTCGCGAATTCCGTTGAGCGCCTTGGTGAGTATCGTCTGGTAGAGCTCCAGCGCGGGGCGGTCGGCGACGAGGGAGAGCGGCGAGTCGGGCAGGAACTCGCGGTAGACCGCGGCGAAGGCGGTGCTGGCCTCGGGTGGCATTTGTGGGACCGGCCAGAAGGCGGCGAGGCGGCCGCTCTCGCGCAGAACCCGCGCGGCCTGCGCCGCGCCCGCCACGGGATCGACCCAGTGCCAGGCGGTTCCGGCGACAACGGCGTCGAAGCTGCGGCCAGCCGGATCCCACTGTTCGAAGGTGCCGATCTCGACGTCGATACCGGTCTTCCGCGCGAATTCGGCCATGCGGGAATCGGGTTCGACGCCGAGCACCCTGCATCCCGCGTCGCGGAGCTGCCGGGCCACGATGCCGGTCCCACAGCCCACGTCGAGCACGTCCTTACCCGGCGACGCCGCGAGAATGCGGTCGATCAGCGCGGTGGGATAGGTGGGCCGGGTGCGGTCGTAGCGGGCGGCGTCCACACCGAAGGATTCGGCCACCTCCCGGGCACGATGCGGGCTGCTGTCTGCGGATTCGGGCTCTGGAGACGGTAGAGTGACCATGCGCCCACTCTAAGTGGGCACTTGCCCACTAGGCAATGGCCGTGGGTTTCGCTCAGAGAGAAGGAGTACCGGGTTGCCCACCGGGGTCGCCATACGCGATGCGCGAGAGCAATTGTTCGACGCGGCGGAGCGAATCCTGTTGCGCGACGGGCCCAGTGCCCTGACGAGTCGATCGGTCACCGCCGAGGCGGGATGCGCGAAAGGCGTGCTGCACCGGCACTTCCGCGACTTCGACGGCTTCCTCGCCGAATTGGTGGAGGATCGCGTTGTCCGCGTCGAGCGCCTCGGTGCCGAATTGCGCGAGAACGCCGGAAACGGCACGGTCGCCGACAATCTCGCCGAAGCGCTGACGGCAATATTCGAGACCGTGGCCGTGGCCATCGTCAGCCTGGTCACCTTCCGCGACGAGCTACGCGCCCGGATCCGCCAACAGCGCCCCTCGGGCCTGCCGATCCTCACCGAGGCAGGCAACCTGATCGCCGACTACCTGGCCGCCGAGGCCGACATCGGCCGCGTCGCGGCCACCGCCGACACCGGCCTGCTGGCCCGCACCCTGATCGGCTCGGGCCACCTCCTCTTCGCCGACCGCACCGCGCCGCGCCCGCGGCTCGAGGCCGTGCGCGGCCTGGTCACCGCGGTCCTGGGCAGCGCGCTCACCTCCTGAAACAGGTGGCCTGGCTCAGAAGCTCTGCCAGGTGGGCTTGTTCGCCACCGCGAAGCGGTAGTAGTCGACGGCCTTCAGGTTCGCGGCGGCGGCCGGGTCGACGATGACCGTCACGTGGGGGTGCATTTGGAGGATCGAGGCGGGGCAGAAGGCGGAGACCGGGCCTTCGACGGCGGCGGCAACGGCCTCAGCTTTGCCTGCGCCGGTGGCGATCATGAGCAGGTGGTCGGCGTCGCTGATGGTGCCGAGGCCCTGGGTGAGGACGTGGGTGGGGACCTGGGTGAGGTCGTCTTCGAAGAAGCGGGCGTTGTCCTCGCGGGTCTTCGGGGTCAGGGTCTTGACGCGGGTGCGCGAGCGCAGCGAGGAGCCGGGCTCGTTGAAGCCGATGTGCCCGTTGGCCCCGATGCCCAGGATCTGCACCGAGATCGGTCCGTTCTCGGCGATCTCGCGTTCGTAGTCGGCGGCGGCGGCCGGGATGTCGGCGGCATTGCCGTCGGGGCTGTGCACGTCGGAGTCGGCGAAGTCCACGTGCGAGGTGAACTCGTCGCGAATGAACTGCCGGTAGGACTGCGGGTGCCCGACCGGCAGGCCGATGTACTCGTCCAGCAGAAACGCCTGCACCCCCGCGAAACTCAGCCCCTCCTCCTTGTGCTGGCGAATCAGCTCCTGATACGCCCCCAGCGGCGAGGACCCCGTGGCCAACCCGATGGCGCGGGCACCCCGGCGCACATGGTCGGCCATGATGCGACCGGCCAGTACACCGGCCTCGGCCGCGTTATCGGTGATCACGAGTTCCATTGGGCTCCATCCTTGTAGACGTTCACGGGATTCAGGTGGTGGTCGGTGACGAGCACGTCGGCCCGCATCCCCGCGTGCAACGCGCCGATCTCGTCGGCCATGCCCAGCAGGCGCGCGGGGGTGGCGCAGGCGGCGGTGGCGGCGGAGGTCAGGTCGACTCCGGCGTGGAAGACGGTGCGCCGCAGCACATCCACGGCCGTGGCGGTGCCACCGGCGATGGGGCCCTCGCCGTGCGGGTCGTAGATGCGCGAGACACCGTCGGTGACCACGACGTCGAGGCTACCGAGCTGGTAGCGGCCGTCGGGTTGCCCGGCGGCGGCCATGGCGTCGGTAATGAGGGCCAGGTTGTCGGGGCCGAGGGTGTCGAAGACCATGCGCACGGTGCCGTCGGCCAGGTGCACGCCGTCGGCAATGACCTCGGCCACCACGTCGCCGCGCCCGGCGGCGGCCATGGCGGCGGTGAGGAAGTTGGCGTCGCGGTGGGCCAGTTCGGGCATGGCGTTGAACAGGTGGGTGATCGACACCCGCCAGCCGCGGCGCATGGCGTGCACGGACCGTTCATAGTCGGCGACCGTGTGTCCCAGGGACAGAATCACATTCGCCTCGGCGAGCACATCGGCGAGGGCATCGAAATTGGCGGTTTCCGGGGCGATGGTCACCGACACGATGCGTCCGCCCGCATAGTCGATGAGACGCTCCAGCAAATCCGGATCGCCGGGCAGGATGCGTTCGGGGTCGTGGGCGCCGCGCCGGTGCTCGCTGATGAACGGGCCTTCGAGGTGGATACCTGCCAGCAGACCGTCATCGATGGCCTTGCCCAAGACGTCTATCCGCTCGCGCAATTCGGCCTCGGTGGCCGAGACCAGGGAGGCGAGCAGGGTGGTGGTGCCGTGCGCGCGATGGAATTTCGCGGCAATCGCCACCCCCTCGGGATCGGTTTCGGGGAAGCCGTATCCGCCGCCGCCGTGGCAGTGCACATCGATCAGACCGGGCAGGATGATCGGCGGCGGCCCGACCACTTCGGGCAGTTCACCACCGAATTCGCTTGCCGGGCCGACATAGTCGAGTCGCGGGCCGTCGAACGAAACCACCCCGTCGGCGAGTTCGCCCGCCTCGGTGAGGGTGACGACCCGGCCGCGCAGGGTGATCGTCACTTATCTCGCCCCAACGCTTGTCGTGCCGCGCGCAGCGCGTCGTCCGCGGTGCGGGCCGACAGCACCGCGGCCGCGGCGGCCTTGCACTGCTCGAGGGTCACCTCGGCGAGCTGGGCTCGCACTCCGGCAATCGAACGCGGTGCCATCGACAGCGTCTCGACCCCGAGACCCACCAGCACACAGGCGAATTCGGGATTGGAGGCGGACTCGCCGCACACCCCCACCCTCACCCCGTGCTTGGCTGCCCCCGACACCACCATGGCGATGGCCGCCGCGAGCGCGGGCTGCCACGGATTGTGCAGCGCCGCCAGCGCGGACGACATGCGGTCCGCGCCGAACAGGTACTGCGACAGGTCGTTGGTGCCGATGGAGAAGAAGTCGACTTCCGCACCCATTTGCTCGGAACGGATTGCGGCGGCCGGGATTTCGATCATCACACCGCGGGTGTCGAGTCCGGCCGCGCGGGCCTTGCCCGCGAAGTATCCGGCCTCCTCGACGGTGGCGACCATCGGGGCCATGACCTTGACCGGGGTCCCGGTCTGCCGTGCGGCGTCGGCGATCGCGGTGAGCTGGTCGAGCAGCGTCCCCTCATCGACGCTGCTCAACCGCAGGCCGCGCACTCCCAGCGCCGGATTCTCTTCCTCCGGCAGATTCAGGAACGGCAGCGGCTTGTCCGATCCGGCGTCGAGGGTGCGCACGGTGACCGGGCGCTGCCCCATGACGCGGAAGATCTCGGCGTACTGGTCCGTCTGCTCGGCCACCGTGGGCGCGGATTTGCGGTCCAGGAAAAGGAATTCGGTCCGGAACAGGCCGACGCCCTCGGCACCGAGTTCGACGGCCAGGCGCGCATCGGCCGCGGAGCCCACATTGGCCAGCAGCGGCACGGCGTGCCCATCGGCGGTGCGGCACGGACCGGTCGGGGCGTCGGCCTGGCGTGCGCGCAGGGCGAGCACCTCCTCCCGACGCGCCGGGGTCGGCTCCAGCTCGACCACACCGGCGCTGCCGTCGAGGACCACCTCGGTGTCCTCGGCGATCCCCGCCGCGTCCGGTGCGGCCACGACGGCCGGAATGCCCAGCGCCTTGGCCAGAATCGCGGTGTGCGAGGTCGGTCCGCCCGCCACGGTCAGCAGGCCCACCACCTTCGCCGGATCCAGGGTGGCGGTGTCGGCGGGGGCCAGATCGTGGGCTGCCAGCACGAAAGGTGTTGCGCTGTCCGGGATTCCGGGCGGATCAACACCCAGCAGCTCGGCCACCACCCGCTGCCCAACATCCTTCAGATCCGAGGCGCGTTCGGCCATCATCCCGCCGAGGGCGGCCAGCTGCGCACCGAAGTGCGCCACCGCCTGCGTGACCGCGTGCGCGGTCGGCGTCCCGCCCCGGATCTCGGTGCGCACCTGATCCAGCAGGGCCGGATCGGCGGCCAGCGCCGAGGTCATGAACAGAATGTCGGCCGCGGGCCCGGTGGCGTCGAGCGCCTGGGCCGAGTAGCGCGCGGCGACCGTCTCGAAAGCGGCTTCCGCGCGGGCGATTTCGGCCTCGACGTCGCTCCCGGGGGCGTCGGCGGCGCTGGTGACCGGCGCGGGCGCCAGCCACTTCACCGATCCGAGCGCGATCCCGGGAGCGGCGGCGACACCGCGCACCTCACGCGTCAAGATCTGTCTCCAGCATCCCGACCAGCTTATCGAGGGCCGCGTCCGCGCCGTCCTCGGCGTGCAGGGTGACGGTGTCGCCCTGCTTGGCGCCCAGGGTCATCACCTGCAGCAGGCTGTTGGCGGCGACCGGATCCTTGCCCGCCACCGAGATCTGCACCGGCACACCGGCTTCCCCGGCGGCCTTGGCGAACAGCGCGGCGGGCCGGGCGTGCAAACCGGTCTTGGACGCGACGACTGCGGTGCGGGTGATCATGCGGCGATGTTCTCCTTTTCGGTTTCGGCCTCATCGTCTTCGCGACCGGGGGTCTTCAGGTTCCAGCGCTTGATGATGAAGCTGAAGGTGACGTAGTACAGGGCGGCGTAGCCCAGACCCACCAGAAGCAGCAGCAGCGGATGGGTCGCCTTGCCGAAGTTGAGCAGGTAGTCGATGGCACCGGCGGAGAAGGTGAACCCGTCGTGAATGCCGAGCGCATTGGTCAGCGCCAGCGAGGTGCCGGTGAAGATGGCGTGGATCAGCAGCAGCGGCCAGGCCACGAAGATGAACGAGAATTCCAGCGGCTCGGTGATGCCGGTCAGGAACGCGGTCAGACCGGTCGAGAGCATGATGCCGCCGATCATCTTCTTGTTCTCCGGCTTGGCGTGGCGCCAGATGGCCAGCGCGGCGGCGGGCAGACCGAACATCATGATCGGGAAGAAGCCGGTCATGAAGGTGCCCGCGTGCGGGTCGCCGTGCAGGAACATGGCGATGTCGCCGTGGTAGGTCTGGCCGTTGCTGGTGTAGTCGCCGAGGACGAACCAGACCACCGAGTTGATGATGTGATGCAGGCCCAGCGGCAGCAGCATCCGGTTGGCAAATCCGAAGATTCCGCCACCCACGACCGAGTGGTCGGCGACGAAGTTACCCAGCGAGGTCAGCGCGGAGTTGAAGGCCGGGTAGATGAACGACATCACCACACCGAGGACCACGGCCGCGCAGGCGGTCAGAATCGGCACCAGGCGACGGCCGGAGAAGAAGCCGAGATAGTCCGGCAGTTGGGTGCGGTGGAAGCGCTGCCACAGCATCGCGGCGGTCAGGCCGATGATGATGCCGCCCAGGACACCGAAATTGACCAGCGCCTGAGCGCCTTTCGCGTCGGTCTTGCCCGCGAGCACGACCGGCGCCATGGCCTTGGTGACGCCATTGAAGGCGAGATAGCCGACGACCGCGGCGAGCGCGGTGGAGCCGTCGGCCTTCTTGGCCCAGCCGATGGCGATACCGACGGCGAAGAGCAGGGGCAGGTTGTCGATGAGTGCGCCGCCCGCGCCCGCGAGGACGTCGGCGACGGTCTTCATTGCCGACCAGCGGCCGAGCATGTCGTCCTGTCCTAGTCGCAGCAACAGTCCAGCAGCGGGTAGCGTGGCGATCGGCAGCATCAAGCTGCGGCCGAGCTTCTGCAGTCCGGATAGATCGAGCTTCTTACGGGAGCTCTCGACGGCATCGGCCATGGGTGGTCCTCAGTCTGTGAATGGAGTCACGAGTACTGTTCAGCGTCAGTTACCGTGACTGGTTATAACCAGACATATACTGGTTATAACCAGTTTTGTCTACTCGACACGCTCGGAGGAAATCATGTCGAAAGCGAATCAAATCGTCGCTGGCCTGGGTGGTCTCGACAACATTGTCGAGGTAGAGGGGTGTATCACCCGCCTGCGCTGTGAGATCAAGGACGCAAGCCTGGTCGACGAAAAGGCGCTCAAGGCCGCGGGCGCGCACGGCGTCGTCAAGGCCGGTACCGCGGTCCAGGTCGTGGTCGGGCCGACCGCCGACGCCCTGGCCGAAGACATCAACGACATGCTCTGAACGCCATGAGCATCGATATCCTCGCGCCGCTGGACGGCCGCGCCATGCCCCTGTCCGAAGTCCCCGATCCGGTCTTCTCCGCGGAGATGGTCGGCGCGGGCGTGGCCATCGAACCCCTCGACACCGACGAGGCCACCACCGTGGTCGCCCCGGTCGCCGGGTCCATCGTGAAACTGCACCCGCACGCCGCGGTCATCGTCACCGAGGAGGGCACCGGCGTGCTGCTGCACGTCGGCATCGACACCGTCGGCAAGGCCGACATCTTCGAGCTGAAGGCCGCCGAAGGCGACAAGGTCGCCGCCGGTGATCCGCTGATCACCTTCTCCCCCAACGCCGTTCGCCGTCTCGGCCTGAGCGCGGCGGTGCCGGTGGTGGTCATGGACAGCGCGCCGGGCTCGGCGCAGAACCCGGTGACCGGTTCCGTCACCACCGGTTCGGTGCTGTTCAGCATGTGATCGTCGGGTAGAACGACTTGAGCCGCCGCCCCAATCGGGCGGCGGCTCAATCGTTTTCGAAGTAGAACGAGATCAGCTGTCCTCTGCCGAGACGGTCATGTACACCTGGTACCGGTCGGCGCGATACCAGGACTGCGCGTGCTCAACCGCGCGATCGCGCGAGTAGGAGATGCGGTCGAAAGCCAGGAGCGGCGAACCGGTTTCGGTGCCCAGCCAGCCCGCGTGGCGCTCATCGGCGGCCACGGCGCGCACGCTCTGTTCGGCGCGGTCGATGGGGCAGTCGTATTCGCGCGAGAACAGCGCATACAGCGACTGGGTCAGTTCCTTGTCCAGCAGGTCCGGCAGCAGATCGGCGCGGTACCAGCCATCGTCGATGGACATGGGCAGCCCGTCGGCCAACCGCAGTCGGACCAGGTGAAAGGCCTTGGTATTGGCCGCCAGTCCGAGCGCGGTCACCGAACCCGGCGGCGGCACAGCGTAGTCGGTGTGCAGCACGACGGTGCTGGGGGTGCGGCCCAGGCGGCGCATGTCATCGGAGAACGAGGCCATGTGCAGGCGCGAGCGGGCGACCCGCTCGGCCACGAAGGTGCCCTTGCCGGGAATGCGGGTGATGACGCCCTCGGATTCGAGCTGGCCCAGCACCTCGCGCACGGTCATGCGGCTGACCCGGTAGTCGTCGCACAGTTGGCGTTCGCTGGGCAGCATTTCGCCGGGACGCAGGTTGGCGCACAGGGTGGTCAGCGCAGAACGCAGCTGCGCTTGCTTGGTCACGCGCCCTGACACGTCGATCCGGTCCTTTCCGCCCCCGCCGACTGCGGGCGCGGTCACTTCTCGTTGCGCGCCTTGGGGAATCGCTTCTGGTGCGCCACCCAGCCTGCCATCTTGGCCCAGTGTCCCTTCGCGGGGGTGACCTTCGAGACGAGCTCGCGGTCCCACTCCTCGGTCTCGGCCAGGCCGTCGACGGTCTCGACCAGGGCCTTGGCGGCGGCCAGCGAACCGACCACCCGGTCACCCAGGACGCCGTCGGCGCCGACCAGGGTGACGCGAACACCGACGCGCCCGATGGGCTGCAGCACCGCGGTGGCGGAACCCCCGTGCTCGGCCACGAACCCCTTCACGGAATCCACGACGGACGGCGACACTTTCTCGGATGCCGGGGCGGCAGTAGCGCTCATGGGCAGCAGTTTACCCACGGGTAATTCAGGGTCCATGAACCACGGCACAACTCACAGTCGGTGAGCCGCCCGACACTCGGTCCCGGGGTCGGGTGTAAGACTGGAAGTCATGCGCGCCATCCAGGTTTCCGAGCACGGCGGTCCCGAGGTTCTGCGGTTGGTGGAGGTGCCCGACCCCGAGGTGGGTGCCGGGCAGTTGCTGGTGCAGACCGAGGCCATTGGAATCAACTTCATCGACACCTACATTCGGACCGGTCGGTATCCGACGCAGGTGCCGTACATCCCGGGCTCGGAGGGTAGCGGTGTCGTGACCGCGGTCGGGCCGGACGTCACCGACTTCCAGGTCGGGGATCGGGTGGCGTGGGCGGCGGCTCCCGGCAGCTACGCCGAGCTGGTGGTTGCGCCTGCGGCCGTGGCGATTCCGGTGCCCGACGGGGTGAACGCGCAGATCGCGGCGTCGGCGCTGTTGCAGGGGATGACCGCGCACTATCTGATCGAGTCGATCTACAAGCCGCAGCCGGGTGAGGCGGTGTTGGTGCACGCGGGCGCGGGCGGGGTGGGGCTGATCCTGACGCAGTTGCTGTCCGCGCGCGGGATTCGGGTGATCACCACGGTGTCCACCGATGACAAGGAGAAGCTCTCCCGCGATGCCGGGGCCTCGGAGGTGCTGCGCTACGAGGAGGACATCGCCGCGCGGGTGCGTGAACTGACCGGTGGGGTGGGTGTGGCCGCGGCCTACGACGGCGTCGGCGCGTCGACCTTCGAGGCCAGCCTGGCCTCGACCCGCATTCGCGGCACGGTAGCCCTCTTCGGCGCGGCCAGCGGACCGGTCCCGCCGTTCGACCTGCAACGCCTCAACGCGCTCGGCTCGCTGTTCGTCACCCGCCCGACGCTGGCGCACTACACCCGCGACCGCGCCGAATTGCTGTGGCGCGCAAACGACATCATGAACGCCATCGCCGACGGCACCCTGCACCTGCGCATCGGCGGCAGCTACCCGCTCGCCGACGCCGAGCAGGCCCATCGAGACCTGGAGAGCCGCAAGACCACCGGCTCGATCGTGCTGATGCCCTGAGTTTTTCGGCTCGCTTCCCTGGGCTCGATCTGGTTCGCGCCCAGGGTTTTTCGTCAGCCGTCAGTCGATGTCGCGGCCGGTGAGGCCGCGGTAGGCGAAGCGGGTGATGGCGTCGATGGCCTGCTCGTCGGTCATGTCCAGGCCACCCTCCTCGACGGCCTGCAGCAGTCCGGTGGCCGACTGGAACATCAGGGCGAGGCTCACGTCGGGTGGGCCGGGCAGGCGTAGCCCGGCGGGGCCGAAGCCGTCGAGGTGGTTGGCCACCTCTTCGCGTTGTTCGGTGGCGAAATCCGCTGCGATGCGGGCGAAGTCGTCGTTGACCAGAGCCGCCTGCTGGACGGCGCGCAGGACCGGCCAGTTCTTGCGGGCGAAGTGCCAGTAGGCGGCGATGTGGTAGCGCACCGATTCCGGTTGCGTGAAGTCGGCGATGTGGGCCGGATCCTCAGCGGAGGTGTCGCTTTCGTCGGCAAGGTCTTTCAGCAGGGCCTGGAGTAGTTCTTCCTTGCTGGCGAAGTGGTTGTAGAACGAGCCCGCGGCGCGTCCGGCGGCCGCGGTGATGTCGGTGATCTTGGTATTGAGGTAGCCGCGCTCGGCGAACAATCGCCGGGCGGCGTGCTTGAGCGCCTGTTCGGTCTCGGCCGATTTCTCACTGCGGCGGGCTGCCACCATCCACCTCCTTGACAGCGGAACCTATCACCCACAATACTGAATCCACATTCAGTGAATTTGGATTCAGTTGAGGAGTTGCCATGAATGCGCAGGTCATCGTCGCGGGAGCGGGGCCGACCGGGCTCACACTGGCCATCGATCTGGCGCGTCGCGGCATCGGGGTGCGCATTGTCGATCAGGCCGAGGAGTTCTTCGCCGGGTCGCGCGGGGACGGGCTGCAGCCGCGCACCCTCGAGGTGTTCGAGGACATGGGCGTGCTCGACGCGGTACTGGCCCAGGGGATGCCGCAGAAGCCGCTGCGGGTGCATCTGGACGGGACGTTCGTCATGGAGCGGCGGATGAGTGCCTGGCGCGAGCCGACTTCCGAAGTGCCGCATCCGAATCCGTGGGTGCTCGCCCAGGCCGACACCGAGGCGATCCTGCGCGATCGGTTGGCCGAATTCGGGGTACGGGTCGAATCCGGTACGGCCCTGGTGGAATTCAGCGCCGACGACGCCGGAGTGAGCGTCACCCTCGAGCACGCGGGCGTGACCGAGACCGTGCGGGCGGATTACCTGGTCGGCGCCGATGGCGGACGCAGTACGGTGCGCAAGGCCCTCGGCATCGCGTTCGAGGGCACCACCGACGAGTCGATTCGGATGCTGCTCGGCGATGTGTGCGCCGATGTGCTCGATCATTCGGTGGGCTACTGGTTCGCCGACTCGGCCGCGCCACTGGACGGCATCGCGTTGATGCCGTTGAACGGCGGGCGCAAGTTCCAGTTCGCCACCGGGTTGCAGGCCGATGCCGAGCCGAGTCTGGAAGTCCTGCAGGACTACGTGACCCGCCGCTCGGGCCGCGACGACATCGTGCTCAGCGAGATGACCTGGTCGACGGTGTGGCGGCCGAATATCCGCCTGGCCCAGCGGTTTCGGGAGGGTCGAGTGTTCCTGGCCGGGGACGCCGCGCACGTGCATCCGCCGACCGGCGGGCAGGGCCTCAACACCGGCGTGCAGGACGCCTATAACCTGGGCTGGAAACTCGAAGCCGCACTGCGCAATCCGGGTCCGGCCAGCGAGGCACTGCTCGACAGCTACGAGACCGAACGCCGCGGTGTCGCCGCCCGCATCCTGGGATTGAGCAGCGAACTGCTGGACAAGACAGTCAAGGGTGATCCGGATGCCATGGATCGCGAGGGCACCCATCAGCTCGATATCGGCTACCGCGACAGCGCGAACACCGCGCCCGGGCTCCAGGTCGGCGACCGCGCACCGGATTCGCCGCTGCTGGACGCGCACGGTAAGACGGTGCGACTGTTCGATCTCTTCCGCGGCCCGCACGCCACGGTGCTGTCGTTCGGTCCCGACACCACCACCGATTCGGTTGAATCGGGCGCGGTGGAGACCCGGGCCGTGCGTATCCTGCGCGCGGAATCGGTTTCCGGCCAGGGCGAATTCGCCGATCCGACCGGCACCGTCGCTCGCGCGTACAACGCGGTCGACGGCGCGCGAATCCTGGTTCGCCCGGACGGATATGTCGGCTTCGTCGGGCGCTGAACCGGCCATCGCGCCCCCGCGCAGACCGGCGCGAAGGCCCCGTATTTCGCACGCTGGGACCGAAATGTCGGATCCGCTGGCCGTCGAATACCCGTGTTGTCCCCACTAGGGGTTTCGTGGGAAGCCCTGCCCGTACGGTAGTTGTCCGCGACGTGCAGAATGATCTTGCTGCCGCGCAAGACGATTCGCCCCGACCGAACATTTTCGGCCACGCGATGACGCCGTGACCCCGTAAGGTGGTCGCGGCGACGGGTTCGGGCGGCCTGGCAGGTAGAGGCATCGGTCAGAGGTGGTCTGGGATGTTGGTGAAGGTCCGTAACGACGACCCGTCGCGGCTGTCGAGCACCGAACGCACCGTGGTGAACTGGCTCAAATCCTGGAGCGGACCGCATGCCGTGCCCGGGATCGCGGTGGTGCAGTGCCAGGACGCGGACGTGGTGGTGTGGACGCCGCAGACCTGCGTGGTGGTGGGTGTGCACGGGTTCACCGAGCGGGTCGCCGGGACGCTGTCGTGCGCGCAGGATCAGCCGTGGACCGTGGACGGCAAACCCGCGCCCCTGGACGGTGATGCCGATCCGCTCGAGCGCGTGCGCCGCCAGACCGTCGATTTGGCGGGGCAATTGCGGTCCGCGCCGGGGCGCGAGCATGTGCCGGTGTCGGGGCTGGTGCTGTTGGTGCCGCAGCTGGGCAGTC
The DNA here is from genome assembly GCF_035818795.1 of Nocardia sp. CDC160. Classification (NCBI taxonomy): domain Bacteria; kingdom Bacillati; phylum Actinomycetota; class Actinomycetes; order Mycobacteriales; family Nocardiaceae; genus Nocardia; species Nocardia sp. CDC160. Next base: position 969,640 of record NZ_JAYKYT010000004.1, read on the forward strand.
GCGTGAAGTTGGACAAGGGTGCGTTGCCCGCCGGAATCGATGTGCTCATCGGCGATGGCCCCTCCTCGCTGCGTGCCTATTTCACCAAGCTGGCCGAGGGTGCGGCGCCGTCGTGGAATGCCGCGCAGGTCGGGCAGGCGTTGGGGGCGCTCGGGTTCGCCGCGGCCGCAACCTATTCCGATCTGGTGGCCGAGGGGTTCCCGGTGCCGGACTCGGCACAGGACGCGCCGCTGCCGTTCGCCAGCCGCCAGACCGAGGTGATGGTGCCGTCGGTGCCGACGAGCTATCCGACCGAGGAACTCACCGCTCCGGGCCGACCCGGCCGGTCCGACCAACCGGAGGGCGGTCAAGGCTCGCCGCGACCGGGTGCCGCCGGTTCGACCGAAGAGGGCCGTCCGGTCGCGGTGACACAGGGACCTTCGGTGCCCTCCAAAGGGGCGGGGGCGACGGCGAAGTCGGCGATCCCCGCGGCTTCCTCGGCCGCGGCGGCGGCCGCGGCCTATGCGGCGGTGACCGGGATGTCGTCGCAGGCTCCGAGCTCGCAGGGGCCCGGTCGGGCGGGCCCGCCGCCGCCGACGCCGATTCCGGGCGCGCGCCAACCCCAGCCGAGTACCGCGCCCCTCGGTCCCGCGCAGCGCCCACCCGCGCCCGGATTCGGTCCCGGACCGCAATCCGGCCCGCAATCAAGCCCGCAGTCGGGCGGTTTCGCGCCCGGACCGCAATCGGCCGGTTTCGCGCAGCAGCAGCAACAACCGGGTCCGGGATTCCCGCTGTGGCGGGGCCAGCCCACGACCGTGGCCGGGCGGCCGCGCCGACGCAAGGATGTGCCGATCATCGGCGCGCTCATTCTGATCGTGGTCATCCTGGTGATCGCGATCGCGTGTACCGGCGGGAGCACGCGGGTGCCGAGCAAGGAGTCACCGCAGCACTCGGCGGTCGTAGACACGACCACGACGACACACAGCACCGATCCGACCTTGCCGCACACCACGATTCCGCCCGCCTGCTTCCCCTTGCAACCGTGTAACTGACCTGGGCAGCCCAAGCCCACTAGGGAAGTCGGAAGTACTCGATCCCCGACAGGGTGCCCACGACGAGGACGCCGTTGGCGAGCACCGGTGTGGCGAAGTGCGGGAGTGCGCCGGTCCCGTACTGGGCCAGGACATTTCCGGTCGCGGGATCGAGGGCGTAGAGGGTTCCGGTGTGCCAGTCGGTGGCCCATACGCGCCCGGCGGCCACCAGGGGCGGACCGTTGGCGGGGGCGGTGGTGTGCCAGAGCACCGTGGCCGCGCCGGTGTCGGAGACGCGCACGGCCGTGGTGCCCTTGGTGCAGGGCAGGTAGGCGACATCGGCGTCGACCGCCGCGGGTCCGAAGGCCTTGCAGCCGGTGAATGCCGATGCCCCGCTGGAGATTCCACCCAGGTGCGCGGGGTCGAGAACGTAACCATCGCCGGATTTCCCGGCCATGACGAGATGTCGGTTGACCAGGACCGGGTTCATGGTGCCGAGATCGCGGTCGGCGGCATTGTCCTGGGCCCATGTGGTGGGTGCGAAGAAGTCGGCGCGGCGCAGATCGGGGGTGAGGGCGATCACCGAATCGGTGTCGTCGTAAGGTGATCCGGGTTCGGCGTCGCCGTTGCCGACCGAATAGAACAGCAGCCCATCGACTTCCGCCGCCGGTCCCGGAGCCCAGACTCCGCCCTTGCCGCTGGTCGAGGCGCGATACCAGGTCACGGCGCTGGTGGAAACATCCACGGCCGCAATGGCTCCGGTGTAGTTGCCGCAGTCTCCGTAATTGCCGCCGAAGGCCGCGTACACGTGACCGTCGCGGACGGTGAGCGCGGGCCGTTGCAGGTAGGCGGGCGCGTCACCGAAGGGCGGATCGACCGGTACCCGCAGCGTCACAGACCCGGTGTCGGAGTCGAGTCCGTACAGGGTTTTGTGCGCGCCAGCGGATTCGGCGACGACATAGACGCGGTGCGCGGAGGCGTCGTAGGCGGGCGCGCCGGTGATGCCGACCGGATCGATGTTTCCGCATGGCAGTTGCGATCCGGGCATCGGGTCGGCCACGTGGGTGCGCCAGCGTACGGTGTCCCCGGCAACCGCATAGATCGATCCATTCTCGGTGGCGGCGATCACGGTGTCGCCCACGGCGATCGGACGCCCGTACACGGCTCCGTCCAAGGTGATGACCGTCCCCGACGGCGGCGCCTCGCGCGTGGGCGGCACGTCGGTGGACCCGCCGCATCCACTCATCGCGACGACCACACCGCACGCGCCGATCGCCGCGAGCAGTGTCCGCCTCCCGTGTGCCGTCATTGCCGCCCACCTGCCGGTCGCCCCTCCCCCCGACATGGTGGCACACATCCCACCGATGAATTCAGTTCCGCCGTACCGTCTACGACGTTATGAGCGAACACACCCTGGAAACCCCCGAGGTCGATCTCGTCTACGACGTGCTGGGACCCGCGCCCGCCGACAGCGCGCATCGCCCGCTGCTCATGATCGGTCAGCCGATGACCGCCTCCGGGTTCTATACGCTGGCTTCGTATTTCCCGGAGCGCACGGTCATCACCTATGACCCGCGCGGACTGGGCCGCAGCGTCCGCAAGGACGGGCGCACCGACAACTCCCCCACCGTGCAGGCCGAGGACGTGCACGCCCTGATCACCGCGCTGGGCGTGGGCCCGGTCGATATGTTCGCCAGCAGCGGTGGCGCGGTCACCGCGCTGGCGCTGGTCGCCGCCCACCCCGACGATGTCGCCACCCTGGTGGCCCACGAGCCGCCGATCATCCCGCTGCTGCCCGACGCCGAGGCCGCCCAGCGCGCCAATGCCCTGGTCGGCGAGGCGTACCGGGCCAAGGGGTCGTTCGCGGGCATGGCCGCCTTCATCGGTCTGACCTCGTGGCGGGGCGAGTTCACCGACGCGTATTTCGCGCAGCCACCGGCGGATCCGGCCATGTTCGGCATGCCCAGCGAGGACGACGGCACCCGCGACGACCCGCTGCTGTCGGGCAGCTCCGCGGCCGTCACCGCCTACACCCCCGATGCCGCGGCCTTGCGCGCGGCCAGCACCCGCGTGCTCATCGGGGTGGGCGAGGAATCCGAGGGTGTGCTCACCGGCCGCACCGCCGAGGCCACCGCGGCCCTGCTCGGCAGCACACCGGTCGTATTCCCCAGCCACCACGGCGGTTTCACCGGACCCGACTCGGGTTATCCGGGCCAGCCCGAACCCTTCGCCGCGAAACTGCGCGAGGTCCTCGACGGACAGTGAGCCGCGAGATTCTCGATAGGCACTGAACCGCGAGGTTCTCGATGGTCACTGCGCCGCGAGGGGTATCCCGCGCCGTCCGGAAGTAGTTGTCCGACATCCCTCATGGGTGATTTGTCACAGTGCCTTCGCCGCGCCCGGTGGCAGGATCGGTCGAAAGGCACTGTGACGGTGTGGATCAGGCGCGGGAGGTTCGAGGATGAGCATCGGGATCGCCGGAGTTCGGGTGGGGCATTGGACCGATTCGGTCGGGGAGACCGGATGCACGGTCCTCCTGCTGCCGGAGGGCACGACCGGGTCCTATGAGGTGCGCGGTGGCGCACCCGCCAGTCGGGAGCTGGACGCCCTGGACCCGGAGAAGACCGTGCAGACCGTGGATGCCATTGTGCTCAGCGGTGGTTCGGCGTTCGGCCTGGCCAGCGCCGACGGGGTGATGCGGTATCTGGAGGAGCAGGGCCGCGGCGTGCCGACGCCGGGCGGCCGGGTGCCGATCGTTCCGACACTGTCGCTGTTCGATCTGAGCGTCGGGGATCCGGCCGCGCGCCCGACCGCCGAGCACGGGTACGCGGCCGCGCGCGCCGCCGCCGGGGACCAGGTGCTGAGCGGTCGAGTGGGGGCCGGGGCGGGTGCGTATGTCGGGCATTGGCGCGGCCCGGACGCCCGGGTGCCCGGTGGAATCGGTTACGCGGAAAAGCGATTGGGTGAGGTCGTGGTCGCGGCCGTCTGCGCGGTCAACGCCTTCGGCGATATCGACGACGGTTCCCCGGAGATCTCCTTCGACGCCGTGGCCATGCTGCAACAGCTCGCAGTCACCGAGTCGCGCTCCCACACCACCATCGGCGCGGTCGTGACCAACGCGCGCCTGGACAAAATCGGCTGCCGCATCGTCGCCCAGGGCGCGCACGACGGCCTCTCCCGTGCGCTGACTCCACCCCACACCCGCTTCGACGGCGACGGTTTCATCACCGCCGCCACCGGAGCGGTCGAAGCCAATATCGATGTCGTACGCCTGCTGGCATTGGCCGCGGTGACCGACGCGATCCGCTCGGTCCCGCACTGACGTTCTACTGCTTGGTCATCCACACGTGGGTGACCGATTTGGTGCTGAGCATGTCGGCGACGCGGTAGCCGGGCAGGTCTCCCAGGTTGTCGAACAGCCGCTCCCCCGACCCCAGCAGGGTCGGCACGATCGCCAGGTGCAGTTCGTCGACCAGTCCCGCGGCCAGGAATTGGCGCACGGTGCTCGCGCCTCCACCCAAGCGCACATCAGCGCCGTTAGCGGCGTCGAAAGCGCGTTTCAGCACCGATTCTGGAGTGTCGGCGACGAAGTGGAAGGTGGTGCCGCCCTCCATCGTCAGATCGGGGCGCGAGTAGTGGGTCAACACGAAGGTGTCGTGGTGATACGGCGGATTCGGCCCCCACCAGCCGGTCCAGGAGTGATCGGGCCAGTCCCCGCGCACGGGCCCGAACATATTGCGGCCCATGATGGTCGCCCCGATCCCGTGGTCCCCCGCCGCGAGCAGTTCGTCGTCGGCCCCGACCTCGCCGCCGTCACGCCCGAGCATGGTGTGCCCGTAGCGGGTGCGGAAGGCCCACTCGTGCAGTCGTTCTCCCCCTACTCCCAGGGGCGCGTCGGGCCCTTGATCGGGTCCGGCGACGAAACCGTCCAGGGAGGTGGACAGGTTGTGGACTCGCAGTTTCGGCATGGCGCGTTCCTCTCGACCGAGCGGGCGGCGTATCCGCCCTACTCAGTCCTCGAACGGCGATGCCTCAAATCGACAAGCGGGTCAGGCCCAGCCGAACAGGGTGTGGCCCAGCGTGTGCCAGCCCAGCACCGAGTCCACGGCCAGCCCGCAGAACACGACGGCCAGATAGTTGTTGGACTGCAGGAACAGTCGCAGGGGCTTGACCGATTCGCCGCGACGCACACCGGAGTAGAGCTGGTGGGCCATGAGCAGGAACCACGCGCCCGCGACCAGCGCGACGGCGGCGTAGATGGGGCCCGCGGCGGGCACGAGGGCGAGGGTGGCCAGGACGGTGGCCCAGGTGTAGAGGACGATCTGCTTCGTGACGGTCTGCTCGGTGGCCACCACCGGCAGCATCGGCACACCCGCGGCCTTGTAGTCCTCCTTGTAGCGCATCGCCAATGCCCAGGTGTGCGGCGGGGTCCAGAAGAAGATGACCAGGAACAGCACGATCGAGGGCCACCCGATGGTCCCGGTCACCGCGGACCAGCCGACGAGCACGGGCATGCATCCGGCCGCGCCGCCCCACACCACGTTCTGGGAGGTGCGGCGCTTGAGGCCGAGGGTGTAGACGAAGACGTAGAACAGGATGGTCGCCACCACCAGCGCGCCCGAGAGCAGGTTGGCCTGCCACCACAGCCACGCGAACGACGCCAAGCCGAGGGTGACACCGAACACGAACGCGTTGCGGGTGGGCACGGCCTCGCGGGCCAGCGGACGCTTGGAGGTCCGCTTCATCACCTTGTCGATATCGGCGTCGGCGACACAGTTGAGGGTGTTGGCACTGGCCGCGCCCATCCAGCCGCCGAACAGGGTGGCCAGGATCAGGCGGATGTCGACGTGGCCGCGGTCGGCCAGCAGCATGGTGGGAATCGTTGCGACGAGCAGCAATTCGATGACGCGGGGCTTGGTGAGCGCGATGTAGGCCAGCACCCGCCTGGTCGCCGCCGACACCGGGCCACTACCCGTGACACGGTCGGCGAGCATCGCCCCGGAGGAGCCGTGAGCGCCACCCGGCTGTTGCCCAATCCGCACTGTTTCTCCTCGCACGCCGTGCATGTCTGATCCGGTCTGGAACTAGCAGCGCGCTCTGCCGTTCCCCGAACACAGTTCCGTGCGGCGCGGCCACTACTACACAGCATGGTAGACCCACGGCGACCATGCTCCCGACCAGGTCCACCTGTGACGCGCGCCAAGACCGATTCGCCGGGCGTATACCGGGTAGTAACGAACTGGTCCGTGCCCGGGCACTATCGGGCGACACCCGCGCCGGTGAATCCGGGTTACCGTCCGACGACGAAACGCCGACCTTTAGGGTGGACGTAGATCGGTGCGCCACGTGTCCTGCCGCGCGACGCATCACGGATCGAACCGCAGCGAAACATCCCGCCGCCCACAACCGCATCGTTGACGAGAAGGTCAGGAGAACCTCGGTCGTGTCAGTCACAGACGACATCCGCGCGCTCACTCAGCCGAACCACCCCACCGACTGGACCGAACTGGACACCAGAGCCGTCGACACGGCCCGGGTCCTCGCCGCCGATGCGGTGCAGAACGCCGGGAACGGCCACCCGGGCACCGCCATGAGCCTGGCGCCGTTGGCGTACACGCTGTTTCAGCGCGTCATGCGCCTGGACCCGACCGACCCGGAATGGGTGGGCCGCGACCGTTTCGTGCTGTCGTGCGGGCACTCCAGCCTGACCCTCTACATCCAGCTGTATCTGGCGGGCATGGGCCTCGAGCTGACCGATCTCGAGCACCTGCGCAAGTGGGGTTCGCTGACCCCGGGCCACCCGGAGTACCGCCACACCGAGCACGTCGAGATCACCACCGGCCCGCTGGGGCAGGGTCTGGCCTCGGCGGTCGGCATGTCGATGGCCTCGCGGCGTGAGCGCGGCCTGTTCGATCCGCAAGCGGCGCAGGGCAAGTCGGCGTTCGATCACTTCATCTACGTGATCGCCTCCGACGGCGACATGGAGGAGGGCGTCACCTCCGAGGCGTCCTCGCTGGCGGGCACCCAGCAGCTGGGCAACCTGATCGTCTTCTACGACGACAACAAGATCTCCATCGAGGACGACACCCGCATCGCCTTCACCGAGGACACCGCCGCGCGCTACCGCGCCTACGGCTGGCACGTGCAGGTCGTCGAGGGTGGCGAGAACGTGGTGGCCATCGAGCAGGCCATCGCCGAGGCGCAGGCCGTCACCGACAAGCCCTCGATCATCCTGCTGCGCACCATCATCGGCTACCCGGCCCCCAACAAGATGAACACCGGCGCCTCCCACGGTGCGGCGCTGGGCGCGGACGAGGTGGCCGCGACCAAGAAGATCCTCGGCTTCGACCCGGACAAGAGCTTCGAGGTCGATCCCGCGGTCATCGCGCACTCGCGCGGCAATGTGGCCGATCGCGCCAAGGCCGCCCGCGCGGCCTGGCAGGAGCAGTTCGACGCGTGGGCCGCGGCCAACCCGGAGAACAAGGCGCTGTTCGACCGGCTGCAGCAGCGGGCACTGCCCGCGGGCTGGACCGACGCGCTGCCGGTGCACGCCCCGGACCCCAAGGGCATGGCCACCCGCAAGGCGTCGGGCAAGGTCCTGGAAGCGCTCGCGCCGGTGCTGCCGGAGCTGTGGGGCGGCTCGGCCGACCTCGCCGAATCCAACAACACCACCATGCCGGGTGTGCCGTCCTTCGGTCCCGAGGACATCTCCACCAGCCACTGGAAGGCCAACCCGTACGGGCGGACCCTGCACTTCGGTGTGCGTGAGCACGCGATGGGTTCGATCCTCAACGGCATCGCCCTGCACGGCCCGACCCGCCCCTACGGCGGCACCTTCCTGGTGTTCTCCGACTACATGCGGCCCGCGGTGCGGTTGGGCGCGCTCATGCGCACCCCGGTCACCTACGTGTGGACCCACGACTCCATCGGTCTGGGCGAGGACGGCCCCACCCACCAGCCGATCGAGCACCTCGCGGCGCTGCGCGCGATTCCGGGCCTGAACGTGGTCCGGCCCGGCGACGCCAACGAGACCACCTACGCCTGGCGCACCATCCTCGAACGCGATAGCGCCGAACGGCATTCGCATTTCCTGGTCTCCGAGCCCCCGCACCAGGACGGCCCGTCGGCGCTGGCGCTGACCCGTCAGGATCTGCCGATCCAGGAGGGCACCAGCTACGAAGGTGTCAGCAAGGGCGGCTACATCCTGGCCGAATCCTCCACCGCCACACCGCAGGTGATCCTGATCGCCACCGGTTCGGAACTGCAGCTCGCGGTCGAGGCGCGGACTACGCTCGAGGCACAGGGCATCGGCACCCGTGTGGTGTCCATGCCGTGTGTGGAGTGGTTCGACGCGCAGGAGCAGTCCTACCGCGACCAGGTGCTGCCGCCGTCGGTGCGCGCCCGCGTCTCGGTCGAGGCCGGAATCGCCATGCCGTGGCACCGGTTCACCGGTGACCTCGGGGAGAACGTGTCGATCGAGCACTTCGGTGCCTCGGCCGACTACAAGACGCTGTTCCGCGAATTCGGCATCACCGCCGATGCCGTCGTCGCCGCCGCCACCCGCTCGCTTGCCAAGGTGAAGGGATAAGTCTCATGACCCAGAACACGAACACCGCGGCCCTGTCGGCCGCCGGGGTTTCGGTGTGGCTGGACGATCTGTCGCGTGATCGCATCAAGTCCGGAAATCTCAAGGGCCTGATCGACACTCGCAATGTCGTCGGTGTCACCACCAACCCGACCATCTTCCAGGGCGCCCTGTCCAAGGGCCACGCCTACGACGAGCAGGTCAACGAGCTCGCCGCCCGCGGCGCGGACGTGGATTCGGCGATCCGCACCATCACCACCGATGACGTGCGCGCCGCCTGCGACGTGTTCGCCGATGTCTTCGCCGCCTCCAAGGGCGTCGACGGGCGGGTGTCCATCGAGGTGGATCCGCGTCTGGCCTTCGACACCGACGGCACGGTCGCCCAGGCGATCGAGCTGTGGAAGATCGTGGACCGGCCCAACCTGTTCATCAAGATCCCGGCCACCGAGGCCGGTCTGCCCGCGATCACCCGCGTCATCGCCGAGGGCATCAGCGTGAACGTGACGCTGATCTTCTCGGTCAAGCGCTACATCGCGGTCATGGGCGCCTACCTCGACGGGCTGCGCAACGCGCTCACCGCCGGGCACGACATCGCCAAGATCCAGTCGGTGGCCTCGTTCTTCGTCTCCCGCGTGGACACCGAGATCGACAAGCGCCTGGAAGCCATCGGCACCCCCGAGGCCCTCGAACTGCGCGGCAAGGCCGGAATCGCCAACGCGCAGTTGGCCTATGCCGCCTACCAGGATGTGTTCGACGGCGGCAAGCACACCGATGTTTTCGCCAAGCTGGCCGCGTCCGGCGGGGCGAACCGGCAGCGTCCGCTGTGGGCCTCGACCGGTGTGAAGAACCCGGAGTACTCCGATGTCATGTACGTCACCGAACTGGTCGCCCCGAACACGGTGAACACGCTGCCGGAGAAGACCCTCGAGGCGGTCGCCGACCACGCCGAGATCGTGCCGAACACGGCCGTCGGCAAGGCGGAGGCGGCGCAGGCCGTCTTCGACCAGCTCGTCGCGGTCGGCATCGACCTGGACGACGTGTTCGGCGTCCTCGAGACCGAGGGTGTGGACAAGTTCGTGGCCTCCTGGAACGAATTGCTCGTGGCCACCACCGAAAAGCTGCAGGTGGCGGGAGGCAACTGACAGTGGCTCGCGCGGCGACAACGGTCGCGACGCCGAATCCGCTGCGCGACAATCGCGACAGCCGGGTTCCGCGTATCGCTGGACCATGCAATGTGGTGATATTCGGCGCAACCGGTGACCTCGCGCGGCGCAAAGTGCTGCCAGCGATCTACGACCTGGCGAACCGGGGGCTGCTGCCCCCGGGCTTCTCGCTGGTCGGTTTCGCGCGCCGGGACTGGACCGACGAGGATTTCGCCAACCACGTCCACGAATCGGTGACGGCCTCCTCGCGGACCCCGTTCCGCGAGGAGGTGTGGCAGCAGCTGAAGGAGGGATTGCGTTTCGTCCGAGGCACTTTCGAGGACGACGCGGCCTTCCACAAGCTGGCCACCACCCTCAAGGATCTGGATCGCGATCGCGGAACGGGCGGCAATACCGCCTTCTACCTGTCGATTCCGCCCGACGACTTCCCGATCGTGCTGGAACAGCTGTCCAAGAACGGGTTGGCCAAGGCCACGGACGCCCCTGCGGGGCAACCGGATCCGTGGCGGCGTGTGGTCATCGAGAAGCCCTTCGGGCACGATCTGAAGAGCGCTCAGGAACTGAACGCGTTGGTCAACACCGTGTTTCCGGAGCGGTCGGTGTTCCGCATCGACCACTACCTGGGCAAGGAGACGGTGCAGAACATTCTGGCGCTGCGCTTCGCCAACCAGCTCTGGGATCCGATCTGGAACGCCAACTATGTCGATCACGTCCAGATCACCATGGCCGAGGACATCGGATTGGGCGGGCGCGCGGGCTATTACGACGGCATCGGCGCGGCCCGCGACGTCATCCAGAACCATCTGCTGCAGCTGCTGGCCTTGACGGCGATGGAGGAGCCGGTCAGCTTCCAGCCCAAGCAGTTGCAGATCGAGAAGATCAAGGTGCTCTCGGCCACCAAACTCGTCGAGCCCCTCGACGAGACGACCGCGCGCGGGCAGTACACGGCGGGCTGGCAGGGCAGCGAGCCGGTGGTGGGTCTGTTGCAGGAGGAGGGTTTCGACCCGAACTCGCGCACCGAGACCTACGCGGCGATCACCCTGGCGGTCGAGACTCGCCGGTGGGCGGGCGTGCCGTTCTATCTGCGCACCGGAAAACGGTTGGGACGCCGCGTCACCGAGATCGCGGTGGTGTTCAAACGCGCCCCGCACCTGCCCTTCGACCAGACCATGACCGAGGAACTCGGGCAGAACGCGCTGGTCATCCGGGTGCAACCGGACGAAGGCATCACCATGCGATTCGGGTCCAAGGTGCCCGGGTCGTCGATGGAGGTGCGCGATGTGAACATGGACTTCAGCTACGGCGAGGCGTTCACCGAGGACTCCCCCGAGGCCTACGAGCGGCTCATCCTGGATGTGCTGCTGGGGGTGCCGTCGCTGTTCCCGGTGAACGAGGAAGTCGAATTGTCGTGGCGCATCCTGGATCCCGCGCTCGAGCATTGGGCCGAGACCGGTAAGCCCGACCCGTACGAGGCGGGCGGTTGGGGCCCGGATTCCGCCGACGAGATGCTCGCGCGCAGCGGGCGGGAATGGCGGCGACCGTGACCTCACCCACCCAGGAGCCCACCCGATGATCATCGACATGCCCGACACCGACACCCGCGAGGTGTCGAAACGTCTTGTGCAGCTGCGCGAATCCAATGGCGTGGTCACCATGGGCCGGGTGCTGACCCTGGTGGTGTGCACCCTGGATTCCTCCGAGGCCGAGGACGCCATCGACGCCGCCAATGACGCCAGCCGCGAACACCCCTGCCGGGTGATCGTGTTGGCGCGCGGTGACCGCATGGCCCCGACCCGGCTGGACGCGCAGATCCGCGTCGGCGGCGACGCCGGGGCCGCGGAGGTGATAGTGCTTCGGCTGCAAGGGGATCTGGTGCCCCACGAGTCGAGTGTGGTCATCCCGTTCCTGCTGCCCGACACCCCGGTGGTGGCGTGGTGGCCGCGGGGCGCGCCGGAGTTCCCGTCCAAGGATTCGGTGGGCCGCCTGGCGACCCGCCGCATCACCGACGCGACCTTCGCCCCGGATCCGCAGGCGACCATCAAGGCGCGGCGGGGGTCCTACGCGCCCGGTGACACCGATCTGGCGTGGAGCCGGGTCACCTATTGGCGGGCGCTGCTGGCGGCGGCCTTGGACGAGGCCCCGTTCGAACCCGTCGAGTCCGTGACGGTGTCGGGTTTGAAGGAGGAACCGGCGCTGGACATGCTGGCGGGGTGGCTGGCCGCGCGGCTGGACTGCCCGGTGGTGCGGCGCACCGGCGAGTTGAAGGTGGAGATGCGCCGGTCCTCGGTGTCGATCTCCATCGCGCGCCCGCAGCACGGGCGCACCGCGACCCTGACCCGCACCGGCGAACCCGATCAGCGGTTCGCGCTCGCGCGGCGCGAGACCAAGGACTGCCTGGCCGAGGAGCTGCGGCATCTGGACGCCGATGACATCTATGCCGAGGCGCTCACCGGCATCGAAAGGGTGACCTATGAGTAAGCCGCAGGTCGAAACCTTCTCCGGCACCGAGGAATTGGTGGCGGCCGCGGCCGCGCGGTTCGTCACCGAGGTGGTGGAGGCGCAGCGGTTGCGCGGGTCGGCGTCGGTGGTGCTCACCGGCGGCGGCACCGGGATCAAGCTGCTGGAGTTGGTGCGCCAGGCCCCCGGCGACATCGACTGGGCCAACCTGGACGTGTTCTGGGGTGACGAGCGGTTCGTCCCGACCGGCGACGCGGACCGTAATGAACTCCAGGCCCGGCAGGCGCTGCTGGATCACGTGCCGGTCGATCCGGCCCGGGTGCATCCGACCGAATCCTCCAGCGGCGACTACCCGGACCCTCTGGAGGCCGCGGGCGAGTATCAGGCCACCGTGCACGCCTACCTGGCCGAACACGGCGCATTCGATCTGCACCTGCTCGGTATGGGCGGCGAGGGCCACATCAATTCCCTGTTCCCGCACACGGACGCCACCCGTGAGGAACACGAACTGGTTGTCGCCGAAACCAATTCGCCCAAGCCCCCGGCGGTGCGCATCACCTTGACGCTGCCCGCGGTGCGCAAGTCGCGGCACGTGATGCTGATCGTCTCCGGCGAGGCCAAGGCCGCCGCGGTGGCCGCTGCCCTCAATGGCGCGTCCCCGCTGGATGTTCCGGCCGCGGGCGCGATCGGCATCGAATCCACCACGTGGCTGCTGGACGAGGCCGCCGCCGCGGACCTGCCCCGCTAGCCACCCGCATCACCCGCGAGAGGGCGGGCCCGGCACGTGCCGCCGGGCCCGCCCTCTCGGTGTAAACGGGTAGTTCACTACTCGCGATTCACCCTGTACACCGTCCTAGCGTCGGGGCAGGCGTCGAAAGGTTCGGCGCGCGGAGGGGGAATCCGACATGATCGACATCATCACGTTGCGCGGCACCGGGGAACAACGCACGGCCGACGGCACACCCGCGGGCATGCTGCACGACGTCACCAAACTGCTCGACACCGACAAATTCCGCTGTTTCGAACCGGATTGGCCCGCCTCCATCGGCCCCGACCCCAACACCTGGGGCCCGTCCCTGGACACCTCGGTGCGATTGGGGGTCGCGGCCGGTGTCAAGGCGCTGCAGGATTCACCGAATGTCTGTGGCCTGCTGAGCTATTCACTGGGCGGCATCGTGGCGAGCACGATCCTGGAGGGCGTACGCGCGGGCGTCTACACCAACACCGACGACTCCCCCCTCGAGATCGCGTTCGTCATCAATATCGCCAACCCGATGCGCCGCGCAGGCCAGTCGGTCGCAAACCTCTGCCCCGCAACAACCTACGGCCTCCACGGCCAACGCGGCCCCTGGCCCCACACCATCGACGTGCGCGAATACGCCAACCCCGACGACATCATCACCTCCTCCCCCGCCGACTCGCCCCTACGCGCCCTCGACACCGCCATCTCCCCCTTCTCCCTGGTCGAAGGCGCCCGCATCGGCAACCTGACCCCAATCCTCTTCCACGAACTCCTCGAATTCCTCCTCCAGAACCCCGCCCAAAACCTCGACCGCTACGCGGCAGCCATCCGCGGCCTCCTCGGCTACCTCACCCCCTGGCCCGACGGCCAACACGTCCTCTACTCCGGCCACCCCATGCCCAACACCGACGTCCTCTGGACCACCCACGCCGCCGACTACCTCAACACCCACTACTGACCCCGGCGCTCGATCCCCATTCAGCCCCGCTCGGCCTCGCGCCGGGCCAGTAGCTGCTGGAGGTAGTTGGCCTGCCGCTCGGCCCAGGCGACCGCGCTGGCATTTTGTCGGTCGGCGGCGATCCTGGCCTCCCAGGCCAGCCGGTTGCGTTCCTGTTGGGACTCGTTCTCGGCCATGCGCACAAGCATGCGTCAAGGGTTCGGGTTGTGTCGTGTTTCTCGAATTACTCGACGCCGGAGTGGGTTTCGAGCCAAATGTCCGGGGGCACGACGGTGCGGGAGCGGCCGTGGTGGTCGAGGATGCGGCCGAGGAGTTTTTCGTGGCGCAGGGTGATGGTGCGTTCGGTGACGGTGAGTGCGGGATGCAGGGTGGCGAGCTGGTTTTCGAAGCGGGTCACCTCGGCGACGGAGTGGAGGCCCGCCTGGAGGATGAGGTTGTGGGTGCCGCTGACGGCGGCGCAGTTGCGGGTCTGGGGTAGGCGGATGAGGTCGTACCCGATGTCGGGGAGGGCGGCGGTGGGCGCGGTGGCCGAGTAGGTGACCGCGACCGGCCAGCCGCCGAGGGGGCGGGCGAAGTCGCAGCGGAAGCTGAGCAGGCCCAGGCGAATCAGTTCGTCGAGGCGGCGTTTGACGGTGGAGGCGCTGGTGGCGAGGGTGTTGGCGAGGGCGCTGTGGGTGGCGCGACCGTCGCGGGAGAGCTCGCCGAGCAGGGCTCGGTCCAATGCGGTGATGCGTCGACCGCGGTCGTCGGCGGCCACGGCCTGCGGGGTGCGCAGTTGTTCGCGTTGGCCGGGGGCGAGGGCGTCGATGCGCCAGCTGCCGCCCTCGGCGAACCAGTGCGTCACGATCTGGGTGCGCAGGGCTGCGATGTGCGCGACGGCGGGCAGCACATCGAGGGTGTAGCGCGACATCTGCGCGAAGTCGCCGGTGGCGACGGTGGCGAAGATGCGGTTGCTGCCGCCCGCTCGTTCCAGGGTCAGCATGTGCGGGTGGGCGGCGAGTGCGGCCACGACATCGTCGGTTTTGCCTGCGGCGCAATCGATATCGACGTAGGCGGCGCAGACCTGGTCGAACAGGGCCGGGCCCGGTGAGACGCCGATCCAGGCCTCGCCGCGCTCGCTGAGCCGCTGCCAGCGGCGCGCGACCGTCACCGGGTCGACGCCGAGCACCCGGCCCAGGTCGGTCCAGGAGGCGCGCGGCCGCAGTTGCAGGGCGTGGATGAGCGCGAGGTCGTCCTCACTCAGCAGCCTGACGTCATCCTGCACGTTGCGATACCTCCTGCGCGAATCCTGCGATTTACTGCCTCATGGTGCTCAGTCTCGCACAATCGGGAGGACACTTCGGTCGAGCACGAAACTGGAGAGCGCATCGTGGCATTCGGGGATTTTCAGAACGAGATCTACTTCAACGGGTTGCGCGGGGTGGTGCCGAACTATCCGGTGAGCTTCGCGGAGCTGGCCGAGAAGGCTCAGGCCGCGATGCCGCCGTCGGTGTGGTCGTATGTCGCGGGCGGGGCCGGTGACGAGCGCACCCAGGAGGCGAACGTGCGCGCGTTCGATCGGTGGGGGGTGATTCCGCGGATGTTCGTGGGGGCCAAGCAGCGGGATTTGTCGGTGGAATTGTTCGGGATGACTTGGCCTGCACCGGTTTTCATGGCTCCGGTAGGGGTGATCGGGTTGTGTGCGCAGGATGGGCACGGGGATGTGGCGACCGCGAAGGCGGCGGCGCGTACGGGAGTGCCGATGGTGGCGTCCACGCTGACCGTCGATCCGATGGAAGAAGTGGCGGCCGAATTCGGGGATACGCCAGGGTTTTTCCAGCTCTACACGCCGACCGATCGGGAGCTGGCGGCCAGTCTGGTCGAGCGGGCGGAGAAGGCGGGGTTCAAGGGGATCGTCGTGACCCTCGATACCTGGGTCACCGGGTGGCGGCCGCGGGATCTGTCGACCGGTAACTTCCCGCAGCTGCGCGGGCACTGCCTGGCCAACTACTTCACCGATCCGGTTTTCCGGGCGGGGCTGGCGCAACCGCCCGAGCAGGATCCGCAGTCGGCGATCCTGAAATGGATTCAGGTGTTCGGCAATCCGCTCACCTGGGATGACCTGCCGTGGTTGCGATCGTTGACGACGCTGCCGCTGATCGTGAAGGGCATCTGCCATCCCGAGGACGCGCGCCGGGCCAAGGATTTGGGCGTGGACGGCATCTACTGCTCCAATCACGGTGGGCGACAAGCCAATGGCGGACTCCCAGCCCTGGACATGCTCCCCGAAGTGGTCGCGGCCGCCGACGGACTGCCGGTGCTGTTCGACTCCGGGGTGCGCTCGGGCGCGGACATCATCAAGGCCCTCGCCCTGGGTGCCACCGCGGTCGGCATCGGCCGCCCCTACGCCTACGGGCTGGCGCTGGGCGGGGTGGACGGCATCGTGCACGTGCTGCGCACGCTGCTCGCCGAGGCCGACCTGATCATGGCGGTCGACGGGTATCCGACACTGAAAGACCTGACCCCCGAAGCGCTTCGCCCGGTCTCGGTCTGAATCTCGGTGGCTCGCGCCGAATCTCACTGGCTCGCACCGAGGCGTTCGGCCAGAATCCCGGCGCGGGCCAACTGGACCTTGCGGGCCTGGCCTGAGGCGAAGCCCAACAACCCGAACGGGGTACGCAGGTGCAGTTCGTCGTCCACGCGGGTGCCTTCAGGCGTGCCGGTGAGGTCGAATCGATACGCCATGCGCACGCCGCCGGGGCTGTTCACCTCGCCCCAGACGGCCTTGCCGGGTGTGCCCAGTAGCGATACCCGAATGTGGTTGTCGTACTTCAGGCCCAGGAACCGGAATCGCTCCACCGCCACATACGAATCGGGCTGGATGTCGTGCACGGCGACGACCAGCGGCGACAGCCCGATGTAACTCTCGGGCCGGATCAGGTGCTCGTACACCGCCTGCGCGGGGGCCGGAACGGTGAAGGTATTGCGGAGTATCTTCGCGGGCACCCCCGCACCTTAACCGCCCGGTATTCAATTCCCCAGATAGGAGAACTCCGGGCAGAAAGCGCCGATGGACGCCCCAATGATGACACCGGATTGATCGGCGGTGAACTCCGTGCCTTTGGTGAGCCGATCGGAAATATGATCCAGGGATTGCGTATTCGCCGTCACGCCCAGCACCGCATTGGTTTGCAGGGACGCGCACACCGTGCGCCCCATGGTGATCGTCTTGTCGCGGTCGGCGAATCGGATTCCGGCCCGCTGCAGGGTGGAGATGAACCGATTCTCCGCCTCGGGGCCGTTGGGGAGATCGGTGAGGGTGGGAACGACCGGTTTGATCGGGCCGTGGGAGGGGGTGGCCGGAAGGTTTTGGGCGTCTTCGGTTCTGCCGCAACCCGATACCAGGATCAGAAAGATAATTCCAATCGAAAGCTTTCGCATCTTCGCGACCGTACTCGCGGGCCCATCATGAACCGATCACGCGCCGATCACCGGGGTGTACGACACTGTGCACGAGCCGCGGTCGCACGGTTCCGACAATCGGCCGAATTGCGTGGAAGATCAACGTTTGCTGTGACGCGGTGTCCTAGAGTCCGTGCCCACCACCGTTTCGTGGTGTCACCCCGACTCAGGAATATCTATGCACGCACGCGTTTTTCGTCGTCTGTTCCTCACCGCCGCGCTCGCCTCGGCCGCCGTGCTCGCCCTGCCCAGCGCGGCGTGGGCGGCCGGAGCCATCAATTTCGCCCCGGCGGTCAATTCGCCCTCCGGTGGCTCGTTCCCGTCGTGGGGTCCCGGTCCCGCCCCCAGCGGCATGGTCGCCGCGGACTTCGACGGTGACGGGAACCTGGATATCGCGGTCGCCGACTTCCAGGGCGCGGGACCGGTGCTCATGAAGGGCAAGGGCGATGGCACCTTCGCGACCGGCACCCGCATCGGCTCGGTCGGCAACGGGTTCGGCGCGTTGGCGGTCGGTGACCTCAATGGCGACGGCAAACCCGATCTGGTCGCCCAGTCCTGGACCCAGATCGTGGTGTTCCTCAACAACGGCGACGGCACCTTCACAACGGGCCAGACCTACACCACCGTCGAAGGCGCGCAACAGGAGCTGACGGTCGCCGACGTGAACGGCGACGGCAAGGCCGATGTGCTGAGCCTGCTGCCGACCGGGGTGCAGACCTGGATCGGCAAGGGCGACGGCACGCTGACCGCGGGCCCGGTCACGACCATTGCGGGCACCCCCGCCGCCTTCACCACCGGCAAGTTCCACGCCGGGGGCAAGGTCGACATGGCGGTCAACAATGACGTGACCCAGCAGGTCGAGGTGTTCTTCGGCAACGGCGACGGCAGCTTCACCCGCAAGGGCGCGAGCACCAGCGGCCTGATCACCGAGGACGTGCGCGCCGCCGACTTCGACGGCGACGGCATCGACGACATCGTCACCGCCGACTCGTTCTCCTTCAGCACCACCGTGCTCATCTCCGACGGTCAGGGCGGGTTCAAGAAGACCAACCGCATCAACCTCTCGGGCCTGGGCCCCGACAGCATCGCCGTCGGCGACTTCAACCACGACGGCAAGATGGACGCCGCTATGTCGGCGGTGCTGAATTCGAAGATCGTCATCTTCACCGGCAATGGCGACGGAACCCTCACCAAGACCGGCGAATTCGACGTCACCACCCAGCCGCAGACGCCGGTGGTGGCCGACTTCAACAAGGACGGTAAGCCCGATATCGCGGTGGCCGGTGACGCCAACGCGGTGTCGTTCCTGAAGAACATCTCCTAGCCGGTGGGCGCATCCTGGATGCGGCGCGGGGGACGCGCCGCCTCCAGGGTGTAGGCCAATTCCAGCAGGGTGCGTTCGTCGCCGTGGGCCGCGGAGAAAAGCATGCCGATCGGCAGGCCCGCGGCGGAGGCCCCCATCGGGAACGAAAGGGCCGGGGCGCCGGTGACATTGGCCAGCGGGGTGTAGGTGACGTAGGCGAGCAGGCGGTCGAAGACCTCGTCGAAGGGCTGGTCGGGGCTCAGGTAGCCCAGGCGCGGTGTGGGCGATGCCAGGACCGGGGAGACCACGAGATCGACGTCGCGGAAGGAGGCCGCGTAGGCGTGGCGGGTGCGGGCGAGGCGATACAGCAGCGCCGGTGAGCGCAGCATCGAACCGCGGAAGCGTCCGGCCAGACCCCGGGTGAAGGTGTCGAGGTGGGCGGCGTCGAAAGACCGGTCCAGGGTGAGCTTTCCGGTGAGACCCAGCAGGTAGGCCAGCATGGCCCAGTAGGTGGCGAAGTCGTCGGCGAACCCGGGGTCGACCGGGTAGTCGATGGGACGGACCTCGTGGCCGAGGCCTTCGAGGAGTTTGACGGTGTCGTCGAGGACGGCGCGGATCTGCGGGTCCAAGGGTGCGCCGGTGATCGGTTCGGACAGCACCCCGATGCGTAGCTTGCGCTGGGCCGGGCCTTCCACCAGGCCGACCGGCGGCAGCGCCGGATTACGCCAGAACCGTTCGGCCGCCGCGAAATACGTGGCGGTGTCGCGCACTGTGCAGGTGAGCACGCCCTCGGAGACCAGGTTGATCGGCATGGATTTCGCCTGCGGGCCATCGAGATGCCGACCGCGCGTCGGCTTCAACCCGACCAGACCGCAGCAGGCGGCGGGGATGCGGATCGAGCCGCCACCGTCATTGCCGTGCGCGATGGGCACCACGCCCGCCGCGACCAGTGCGGCCGAACCGCCCGAGGACGCACCGGAGGAGAACTCGGTATCCCAGGGATTGCGAGTGGGCGCTGCCCCAACGAATTCCGTGGAGGCGTTCAACCCGAATTCGGGCAGGGTGGTCTTGCCGAGCACGGTCATTCCGCTGGCCAAAAACTGTTTCGCGTAGGGACCGTCGCCCTTGGCCGGTCGCGCCCGAAACGCCGCGCTGCCGTGCTGGGTCGGCAGTCCCGCCAGATCGGTGTTGTCCTTGACATAAGTCGGCACCCCGAACAGCAGGGCCTCACGATCGGTGGACACGAACGGCGACTCCGGTTCGCACACAATCGCGTTCAGCTCCGGATTCACCCGCGCGGCACGTTCACGCGCGGCCTTGGCGACCTCGGCGGCACTCAACTCTCCGCGCCGAATCAGCCCGGCGATCGCCACCCCGTCGTGTTCGCCGAGGGCGTCATCGGTGAAGGCGTGAACTCGCACAGCCATGATTCGGGCCTCCTCCATGAAACTCGTGCCCCGACCCTACACAAACTGGACGAGCGAACAGAAGGGTTCGTGGCGCGCGATCGCCCGCGCAACCGCCGGGAAACTCCGCGGTGGGACCCGCGACCGACCACACTGTGCGCATGGTGTTGGTGCCGGGCACGGTCTTCGCCGGATTCACGATCGAGGCGCTGCTGGGCCGCGGCGGCATGGGCGAGGTTTATCGGGCCCGGCATCCGCGCCTACCGCGCCGGGTGGCGATCAAGGTCCTCACCGACGCGGCCGCCCAGGACCGCGCCTTCCGCACCTACTTCGACCGCGAAGCCGATCTGGCCGCCCGCGCCCACCACCGCAATATCGTGACCGTCTTCGACCGCGGCATCGAGGACGGCCGTCCCTGGATCTGCATGGAATTCATCGACGGCACCGACGTGGCCGCACTGTTGCGCCACCACCGATCCGGCCTACCCCTGCCCCAGGCCCTGCACATCCTGACCCAAGCCGCCGCGGGCATCGACCACGCGCACCGCCAGGGCCTCCTGCACCGCGACATCAAACCCGCGAACATCCTGCTCGCCCCCGGTGATCCGGGCGAGCCCGACCGAGTCCTGGTGTCGGACTTCGGCATTGCCCGCCTGCTGGATCAATCCACGGCCCTGACCGCCACCGGCTCGTTCCTGGCCACCCTCGCCTACGCCCCACCCGAGACCTACACCGACACCCCCGTCGGCCGACCCGGCGACCTCTATTCGTTGGGTGCGACCCTGTTCGAAATGCTCACCGGCTCGGTCCCTTTCCCGCGCGCGAACCCGGCGGCCATCATGCACGCCCACCTCTTCGACCCGCCGCCCAAACCCTCCGACCTGCGCGCGGGCCTACCCCTCCCGTTCGACGCCGTGCTCGCCACCGCGCTGGCCAAGAATCCGGCCGACCGCTTCCCCACCGCCCGCGCCTTGGCAGCGGCCGCGACCGCCGCGCTGCCACCGAGCGCACCCACCACGACACTCGCCCGGCCCGTGGCGACGCGACCGAATCGGTCGCACGGGCGGCAGCTGGTCGGCTGGGGGCTGGCGATCACCGCGGTGGCCGGAATCGCACTCGCCTACAACACTCTTCGCACCCACCCCACCGACCTCCCGCCCTGTCCGACCACCGAAACCCAGCCCACGCCGACCGACTACCCGGCACAGCCCACGGCCCCACCCCTGGGCGTACCCGCGGCCACCACCACACCCGTACCCGGCGTGAACTGCCGCGTTGTCCACTGACTCCGCACCCGACGAACTCGGCACCACCAACCTGCGAGGTGGGTGGCGGGGGTGCCCGTAGGGTAGGGCGGCATGACGCTCGAGCAGGTTGTGGCGGAACTGTATGGGCTTGCGCCCGGGGAGTTCGTGGCCGCTCGGACCGAGTGGGTGCGGCGGGCTCGCGAGAGTGGGGACAAGGCTTTGGCCGAAGCCATTGCGAAGCTGCGGCGGCCGACGGTCGCGGCGTGGGCATTGAATGTGCTGGCTCGCGAGGCCAGCGAGGATGTGGCCGCGCTGTTGGAGGTGGGTGAGGCGCTGCGGGATGCGCAGCGGCGGCTGTCGGGTGAGCAGTTGCGTGCCCTGGGTGCACAGCGGCAGAAGGTGGTCAACGCGGTCGTCGGCAAGGCTGTGGAGTTGGCCGCGGGGCGGGGGCAGCGGCTGAGTGAGGCCGTCGTGCGCGAGATCGGCGCGAGTTTGCAGGCGGCGCTGGCGGATCCGCAGGTTGCCGAGGAGCTGCGCGCCGGGACGCTCACCGCCGCGGCTACTTACGAGGGCTTCGGGCCTGCCGCGCTGTCCGCGGTTCCCAGCGTCGAAACACGTTCGACGACAGCCGATTCCACCGAGGAGCACGGTGCGGAATCGGGCGCGCGGACCCGTCGGCGCGCCGATGCCACGACGGCCGACGAGCCAGCATCCGATCCGCAGGCCGAGGTGCGGCGTGCGCTCGAGGAGATGCTCGCCGAGGTCGAATCCGCGCGCGCCGCTGTGGCTTCCGCCCAATCCGAGCACGACCGGGCGGCCGCCGAGCTCGCCGATCTCGACGACCGCATTCACGCCCTGCGTGCCGAGTTGACCGAGGCCGAACACCGCCGCCGGTTCACCGCCGCCGCCGAGCGTTCTGCCCGCGAGGGCCTCCAGCGAGCGCAGAAACACCTCGACGCGGTCGAACGCCGCGTCGAACGAACCCGCAAGCAATTGACTCCCGACGACTGAGCGGTCTTCACCCCACGTTCCCTGGATCGAATTCGGTTACAGATCCAGGGATTTCAGGCTCGACAGCAGGAATGCGTTGACCGCCTCGGTCTGCTCGAGCTGGACGAGGTGTCCGGCGTGCGGAACCTCCACCACCTCGCGCAGATCGGTGACATTCGCCCGCAAGGTGGCCAGGGGGTCGCGGCCGCTGAAACCTTCCATGTCCGGATCGTTTTCGCCGTACAGAAAGAAGGTCGGAACCTCCACCTTGGCGTCGGCGTAGGCGGCGGTGAGCTCCCAGTTGCGATCCAGGTTGCGGTACCAGTTGAGGCCGCCGGTGAAGCCGGTGCGTTCGAAATCGGCGGCCAGAGTGTCGAATTCGGATTGAGAGAGCCAAGGCCAGGGCAGGGCGGGGGCCTGGGGCAGGGCGTCGAGATAGCCGATGCCGGGCGGGTTCTTCCAGGTGTCGAGGTAGTGGTAGTCGCCGGAGAGGGAGTAGTAGACGCGGGCCAGGAAGCCGCGGGGGTCGGCGGCGAGTTCGGCGTCGGCGACGCCGGGCTCCTGGAAGTAGGACAGGTGCAGGAAGTGACGCTCGGCCGCGCGGGTCCAGAAGGCCGAGGGGGCTTTCGGGGGGCGGGGGGCGAACGGGTTGTTCAGGACCATGGCCGCGGCCACGCGGTCGGGGTGGCGCAGGCTCAACTCCCACACCAGTTGCGCGCCGAAGTCCAGGCCGACGAACACGGCACGTTCGGCGTCGATGTCGTCGAGCAGGGCCAGCAGATCGCCGATGACGGCGGCGTTGGTGTAGGCCGCGGGGTCGGCGGGGATGTCGGTGCGGCCGTATCCGCGCAGGTCGGGCGCGATGGCCCGGTATCCGGCGGCGGCCAGGGCGTCGAGTTGGCGATGCCACATGAACCAGGTGTGCGGGAACCCGTGACAGAACACGACCGGGTGGCCCGCCCCGATGTCCGCGACGTGCATGCGGACCTCCCCGGTGTCGATCGTCCGATGCGTCAGTTCCACTCCGCCTCCAATTTCTAGAACACGTTCCTATTTCAAGGTAGTGTCCAGAGGTCGTGAGCGAAATACCCAAGATTCTCGCCGGAAAGGTCGCGGTGGTGACCGGGGCCAGCCGAGGCATCGGCAAGGGCATCGCCCTGGAGCTGGGCGCGGCCGGGGCGACCGTGTACGTCACCGGGCGCACCGTCACGCCCGGACACCTGCCGGGCACGGTGGCCGCCACCGCCGCCGAGATCGACGAGCTCGGCGGCACCGGCATCGCGGTGGTGTGCGATCACCGCGACGACGCCGCGGTGGAGAAACTCTTCGCGCGGATCGGCGACGAGCAGGGCCGCCTGGACGTGCTGGTCAACAATGTCTACGACGCCCCGGGCTCGGCGCGCTGGATCGGCCGCAAGTTCTGGGAGGTGCCGCCCAAGGCGTGGGACGCGGGCTTCGACATCGGTGTGCGATCGCATTACGTGGCAAGCGTTTTCGCCGCGCCGCTGATCATCGAATCCCAGGGCCTGATCGTGAGCGTCTCCTCCCCCGGCGCGATCCGCCAGATGCACAATGCCGTCTACGGTGTGGCCAAGGCGGCGGTGGATCGACTCACCGCCGAGATGGCTCACGACCTCGCGGGCACCGGCGCGACCGCGGTGTCGATCTGGCCGGGCATCGTGAACACCGAACTGCTGCAAATGGTTCCGCCGGACAAGGACGGCCGCCGCCTGGTCACCCTGCCCGGTGAGGGCACCTTCGATCTGGATCAGGCCGAGACCCCGCACTTCCCCGGCCGCGCGGTGGTGGCCTTGGCCGCAGACCCGAATCGCCTGGCGCGCACCGGAAAAGCCTGGAAGGTCGCCGATCTGGCCGAGGCGTACGGCTTCACCGACCTCGACGGCCGCGTTCCGCGCGCCGACTGAACCTCGAATTGCGTTCCCGAAGAACAGGAGTGGACAACCCTATGCGACGCGTTTTCGTCGTCGGCGTGAACATGACGCCGTTCGTCAAGATCGGTTCCCGCGAGTGGACCTACCCGGAGATGGTCGCCGAGGCGGTCAACGGTGCGTTGAAGGACGCGGGCGTCACCTACGACCAGGTGCAGCGCGCCGCGGTCGGCTACGTCTTCCAGCCCTCCGCGGCCGGGCAGCGCGCCCTCTACGACATCGGTTTGACCGGCATCCCGATCGTGAACGTGAACAACAACTGCGCCACCGGATCCACCGCGCTCATGTTCGCCCGCGAATGGGTCGCCTCCGGCCTCACGGAGGTGGCGTTGGCGGTGGGCTTCGAGCAGATGACCAAGGAGGCCATGGCCGGTCCGGCCACCAAGCCCAAGGTCACCACCGTCGACGCGCACCTGAAGGTCAACCGCGAGCATTTCGAGTTCTCGGCCGCCCCGATCACCACCCAGTTCTTCGGCAATGCCGCCCTCGAACATATGAAGCGCTACGGCACCACGCCCGAGCAGCTGGCGGCGGTCGCGGTCAAGAACCACGAGCACTCGACCCGAAATCCCCTGGCCCAGTTCCAGGATGCCTACACCCTCGAGCAGGTTCTCGCCGACAAGCCGGTGCACGGTCCGCTGACGCGCTCGCAGTGCTCGCCCATGTCCGACGGCGCGGCCGCGGCGGTCGTGGTGAGCGAGGAGTTCGTCAAGGCCCACGGCCTCGAGGCCCAGGCCATCGAGATCCTGGCCCAGGAGCTGGCCACCGACGACGGCAGCGCCTTCGCCACCGGATCCATGATCGACGTGGTGGGCGCGCCCATGACCCGGGCCGCGTCGTCGAAAGTGTTCTCCCGCGCGGGGATCGGCGTGCACGATGTGGACGTGATCGAGTTGCACGACTGCTTCTCCATCAACGAGCTCATCACCTACGAGGCGCTGGGCCTGTGCGGCGAGGGCGAATCCGGTGCCCTGGTGGAGTCCGGTGCGACGACCTACGGCGGCACCTGGGTGGTCAACCCCTCGGGCGGGCTCATCTCCAAGGGCCACCCCCTGGGCGCGACCGGCCTGGCCCAGTGCACCGAATTGTCCTGGCAGCTGCGCGGACTCGCGGGCGAACGCCAGGTGGCGGGCGCGCGCACCGCGCTGGCACACAATCTGGGCCTCGGTGGCGCGGTCGTCGTCACCCTGTACGCGGCCCACACGGCATGAGATATCGGACGGAATGAGGAAGCCATGACAACACTCGATCCCGACACCCTGCTGCGGCTGCCCGTACACAATGGCCACGCCCTGGTGGCCGGTCTCAAACGGCACAAGAACCGGCCCGTGCTCACCTTGGGCGACCACATCCTCACCGGCGGTGAGGTTCTCGACGGGATGAGCCGCTATATCGACGCCTTCGCCGAGCACGGCGTCACCACCGGCACCCCGGTCGGCGTGCTGGCCCTCAACCGCCCCGAGGTGCTGTTCACCATTGGCGCGGGCCAGATCGTGGGCTCGCGCCGCACCGCCCTGCATCCGATCGGCGGGCTCGACGATCACGCGTATGTGCTTGCCGACGCCGGTATTTCGACGCTCATCCTGGATCCGGTGCCCGCGTTCGTGCAGCGCGCCCGCGAACTGGTGGACATGGTGCCGACACTGACCAAGGTGCTGGTGCTGGGTCCGGTGCCCGAACTGCTCGCCGATGTGGGCGTCGACCTGCTGGCCACCGCCGAGAAGTTCGAGCCGCGCGAGGTCAAGGCGGTCGAGTTGCTGCCCAGCGATGTCATCTCGATCAGCTACACCGGCGGTACCACCGGCAAGCCCAAGGGCGTGGTCGGCACGGCGCTGACCATGAACACCATGACCCAGATCCAGCTCTCGGAATGGGAGTGGCCGCGGCATCCGAAATTCCTGATCTGCACCCCGCTCTCGCACGCGGGCGCGGCGTTCTTCCTGCCGACGGTGCTGCTGGGCGGCCAATGCGTGGTGCTGCCGCGCTTCGACGCCGGAGAAGTGTTGCGCGCCATCGAGGAACACAAGATCTCCGCGACCATGCTGGTGCCGTCGATGCTGTACGCGCTGCTGGATCACCCCGACTCCCACACCCGCGACCTGTCCTCGCTCGAGACCGTCTACTACGGTGCCTCGGCGATCGACCCGAATCGGTTGCAGGAGGCCATCGATCGGTTCGGGCCGATCTTCGCCCAGTACTTCGGCCAGTCCGAGGCCCCGATGGCGATCAGCTATCTGGCCAAGGACGAGCACGACAAGGCGCGGCTCACCTCCTGCGGGCGGCCCTCGGTGGCGGTGCGGGTCGCGCTGCTCGACGCCGAGGACAACGAGGTGCCCCAGGGCGAGGTCGGCGAAATCTGTGTCTCCGGACCGCTGTTGGCGGCCGGATACCTGAATCTGCCCGAGGTGACCGCGGAGACGTTCAAGAACGGGTGGCTGCGCACCGGCGATCTGGCCCGCCAGGACGAGGACGGGTTCCTGTTCATCGTCGGGCGCTCCAAGGACATGGTGGTCACCGGCGGATTCAATGTGTTCCCGCGCGAGGTGGAAGACGTTGTCTCCGAACACCCGAAGGTGCTCACCGTCGCCGTGGTCGGTGTGCCGGACCCGCACTGGGGTGAGGCCGTGACCGCGGTGCTGGTGCTCGAGGCCGCCACCGCCGCCGACCCGGCCGCCGTCGAGACGGTGACCGCCGAGATCCAGGCCGCGGTCAAGCAGCGCAAGGGCTCTGTGCAGGTGCCCAAGCATGTGATCGTGATCGAGGAACTGCCGTTGACCGGGCTCGGCAAGCCGGACAAGAAGGCGATCCGGGTGCTCGCGCAGGAGCGCCTGGGCCTGGCCCGATAGTGCGCGAGAGGCGCTCGGCTAGGCGAACTTTCGGGTTCGCCACAGCCGGGCGCCTCGGCGCAGGCTCTCGATTCCGGCCTCGATGACCGCGCGGGTCACGAAGTGCCCCAGCGCGGTTGCCACGAACACCGCCGCGATCAGCACCGGCGCCCAGTTCCAGCTCAGCGCCAACATCATCCGATCGAAGGTGCCGCGCGGCTGCACGACCGGCTCCCAACTGTTCAACCGCACCCAGCGGCCCAGGAAAACCCCGATCGCGCACAGCAAATGGATCGCGAGCGTCACCGGGGTGCGCCACGCGCCCAGGCCGCGCGCCGCCAGAAACCGGGCGAGCTCGGCCAGCACCAGGTAGTAGGCCACGAATCCCGAGGCGATGAACCCGGCGTACACCGGCAGGATCGTCGTCACCACCGGCCCGTTGCCCGCCGCGCGAATGTCGTAGCGCAGATGCACGAGATCGGTCACCACATAGGGCGCGTTCGGCAGGAACAACAGCAGCAGCGCGACCCCGCCCCACCAGATCGGCGAAATCGGCAGCCGCCGTTCGTCTTCCCTGCCACCGCGAAACACCAGCAGCGCCAAAGCCACCGGCACCCAAGCCAATACGGTGTTCCAGCCCATCCAGAACAAATTACGGTCCAGCACCCCCGCCAGGCTCGGCGCGACCGTCTTCACCGGGTCCATCCGTTCATGATGCAGACCGGTTGCCACGCCGTCACGACAGTCGCGCGCACCTTCACCGAATCCACACATTTACCCCGTATCACCCAGGTTCCCGACCGGCCCTGGTCGACAGGTGGCGACCAGCTGTTTTACGATCGTATTATGCGGCCGTGGGATATGAGATTCCCGAATGGGCCCTGGACGTCGCGGCACGACTCGGCATCGCACCCGAGGAGATCCTGCGGGTCCTGACCGGTCCCGGCCGACGCTGGCCGCGACCGGTGCGCGGAACGGGCGGGCTGCCCGCCCTGATGATCATCGGCCGTTCCAGCGCCGGGCGGCCGCTGGCGGTGGTGCTACGACCGCTGTCGCAGTGGGACCAGCAGGTCGTCGGTGTCACGCCGGTGACCGGCCAGCTCCTCGCCCAGTTCGAACAATGGGAGGCGGACCATGAATGATTACCCCGATCAGGGCTACCCGCACACGGCCGAGGAGGCCCGCGACTTCCTCGACAGTCTGACCTTCGACGAGGACGCCCCCACCCCCGAGCTGCCGGGCCCCGACACCCCGGTCACGGTGCTGCGCACGGTCCGGCTGCCCTACGCCATGGATCAACGCATTCGTGCCGAGGCCGACCATCGCGGGGTGAGCATGTCGGATCTGATCCGCGACTTCCTCACCATCGAACTGGCCGCCCTCGACGACGACACCCCCATCAGCCGCGCCGACGCCCGCCGCGCCCTCACCGCCGCGTTGGCGAGTCTGGTTCCGGTGCACCAGCATCCGGCCTGACCCTCCCCCGGCGCACACGACGAATCGCCCGGGCACCTTGCCGGTGCCCGGGCGATTGCAGTGAACCGGGGAGCTAGGAGAACTTGATCTCGAGGCCGATGCCGAGGATGGAGATCAGCCAGATCAGACCGAGGAAGATGGTGATGCGGTCGAGGTTCTTCTCGACGACGGTCGAACCCGACAGGCTCGACTGCACGCCACCACCGAAGAGGCTGGACAGACCTCCGCCCTTGGCGCGGTGCAGCAGCACCAGCAGCACCAGCAGCACGCTGGTGATAACGAGGAGGATATCCAGGAACATCCGCATGGCCGACAGTCTAAGCGGTTGGTACCGAAGTACCCGAATCAGGCCATGCCCGGCCCGGCCCGAGACCACGCCCGCCCCGCCCAATGCCCGCGCACAGGTCGCGGCCGCGACCGATCACAGCGTGCGCCGCACGTATTCGAGCAGGGCGTCGCGGACGAAGGCCGCGCCGACGGGGCCGCCGTAGGTGGCGGCGAAGTTCTCGTCTTCGACATACGTCTCGGCCACACAGGTGAGCATGGCGATCGAGCGCTCGCGGTCGCCGTCGAACAGCGGGGTGCCCGGCACCGCGCGCAACCAGTCGACGTGGCGGGCGGCCAGGGTCTGGGCCCGCTCGGAGTCGGGGGCGTGGCCGTCTTTCCACGCCGCGATCCATGCCGCGATGAGATCGTCGGTGTCGCGTTTCCAGTCCCGTTGCTGGGCCAGGGTTTTGCCGTGCCACCAGGCGTTGCTCTCGGTGTAGGCGCGCTCGCCCCAGCGTGCGATGACCTCGTCGCGGTAGGGGTCGTTGAAGCCTTCGAGCAGCATCTGCAGGGAGCCCTCGGCGGCTTCGCGGGCGTCGAGGCTGTGGCGCAGGGCGCGGATGCGGTCGTCGAGGCGGGCGCGTTCGGCCTCGAGCAGTTGCAGATGCGCGCCCAGCGCCTTGTGCTCGTCGCGTTGGCGGTCGAGGACCTCGGCGATGACGGGCAGGCTCAAGCCGAGGTCGCGCAGCAGCAGGATGCGCTGCAGCCGCGCGACGGAGTCGGCGTCGTAGAAGCGGTAGCCGTTGTGGCCGACCCGGGCGGGCGGGAGCAGGCCGATCTCGTCGTAGTGGCGCAGCGTGCGGCTGGTGACGCCGGCGCTGTCGGCCAACTGCTGGATCGTCCACTCCACGAAGCCCTCCCGGATCTGCTCAGTTCTTACCGACCCAGTCACCCTCGAAGGTCTTGGCCCACTGCTTGGCCTGATCGATCTCGGCCATGCGGGGCGCGGTGAGGATGACGCGATTGCCGTCGGGATCATCAATGGTGACATCGCTGGTGTACCAGGCGGTGTCGGCGGGGCCTTCGATGCGGGCTCCCGGGAAGTCGCGCTCGCGCAGCGACTTCGCGCGCTCGGCGAGGTCCTCGCCACCGGCGGAGAAGCTGACGGTGGTGGACCCGGTCTTCGCCTGTCCCGGGACCAGCAGCAGGTCCTGGTATTTCATCCGGCGCAGGTGCACCACGACCGGCGTGCCGTCGGGTCCGGGAATGGTTGCCAGCGCGATGAATCCGACGGCCTCGTAGAAGGCGGTGGCCGCGGCGATGTCGGTCACCGCGAAGTTGGCGAACATGGGCATGGGGTAGATGGTCCGGTCGATGGCCGGTGTCGTGTTCTCGCTCATGGGAGCGACGCTAAGAGTTGACGTAACGGCAAGGTCAATTCTCGGGTTCGGGGTGTGCGGCACGACCGGAGTAAACAGCCAGCATGTCCTCCACCAGCCGCAGCACCGAGGCGTCCAGATCGGGTCGCTGATAGACCCCGCGCACCACAGCCTCGCCCGAGAACACGTGCAGCAGCAGGAAGAACAGCGGTTCGCGCACCGGTTCGGGGAAGTCGGCGAGCAGTCCGCTGCGTTCGAGGGTGGCCACGATCTGGCGGTAGTAGTTGTCGGCGATGGGCGCGATGCGTTCGCGTAGCTCGGTGTCGGAGCGGGCGGCCAGGAAGATCTCGCGCAGCGCGTGGGTGAGATTGGACTGTTGGGCCTGCCGCAGGAACCGCAAGGCCACATCGAGTGGATTGTCCTGCGCCCCAAGATGTTCCATGGTAACTGTGTAGCCGACCAGTTGCCGGGCGAAGACCTCCTCGGCGGTGCGCACGATGAGGTCGAGGCGGGTGTCGAACTGGCGGAACATGGCCCCGGCCGAGAGTCCGGCGCGCCCGCAGATCTCCTGCACGGTGGTGCGCTGATAGCCGACCTCCCCGATGGCGGCGATGGTGGCGTCGACGAGTTTGGCCACGGTGGCCGCCCGGCGCTCCTGCTGAGTGCGCCGCGGGCGCGAAACTTCGCTCACGACCGACCATCCTGCCCGCTGCCGAGCAGGCAGCAAACATCCGGCCCGACGTGACCGTTGACACATTCCACCTGGCCATCCTATTGTCTGAGACGCAACTTAGAAAACATCTGCTCTCTAAATATCGGGGGCGGGCGCTCGGCCGCCGCAGCGGCAGCGAGGAGTTCGACATGACAGCGGGGACCAGGGCGATCGCCCAGGCATGCGCGGCGGTGGCGGCGGGGCTGACCGTCGCGGTCTGCCCGGGGCTGACCGGCACGGCCGCGGCCGACCCGGTGCCGGTGCAACCGGCCCTGCCCTTCCCGGTGCCACCCGCACCGCCGTATTTGGATCCCGGCTTCTACCAACCCGATCCGGCCCGGGTGGCCGCCGCCCAGCCCGGGGAGATCCTGGCCGCCCGCCAGGTCAATCTCGCCAATGTGTGGCTGCTGCCGCTCAATGCCAATGCCTGGCAGCTGTCCTACCGCAGCACCAACACCCGCGGGGAGCCGATCGCGGCGGTGGCCACGCTGGTGGTGCCGCATCGCGCCGCGCCGAGCGGGCAGCGCGGGCTGGTGTCGTTCCAGATGGCCGAGGATTCCTTGTCGGTCAACTGCGCGCCCTCCTACACCTTGCAGATGGGATCGCTGCCCAATCCCTTGAATCCGGTGATGGAGGCCGAATTCGTCGAGGTGCAGGCCATGCTGCAACTCGGGCACGCGGTCGTCATCCCCGATCACGAGGGACCCAACGCGGCGTACGCGGCCGGACCGCTGGGCGGGCGCATCACCCTCGACGGGATTCGCGCCGCGGAGGCCTTCGATCCAGCGGGACTGCCGGGCACCGACACTCGCGTGACCATGTGGGGCTACTCCGGTGGCGCGATTCCGACCGCGCACGCCGCCGAGCTGCAGCCGAGCTACGCGCCCGAGATCAACCTCGTCGGCTCGGCGGCCGGTGGGCTGCTGGCCGACATCCGCGCCTCGCTCAACTACAACAACGCGACCTCGACCTTCGGCGGCGCGGTACTGGGCGGGTTGTTCGGCGTGGCCCACGAATACCCGCAGCTGAACCAGTTCATCGACGAGCACATGAACCCGCTGGGCAAGGGGCTGCGGCTGATCCATGAAAACCAGTGCGTGGCCTTGCAGTTCGCGGCCTTCCCGTTCGTGAACATCAAGGGCCTGTTCGACTATCCGGGCGATCCCATGCAGGCCCCGGAATTGCAGCCGGTGCTCGACGACATCAGCCTGGGCCACCGCGGCACCCCGACCTCACCGCTCTACATCTACGAGGGCACCTTCGACGAAGTGATGCCGCTCAACGCGGTGAACAACACCTACGACATCTACTGTCGGGACCCGAACGCGCGCGTGCAGTACACCCGCGACCTGCTCAGCGAGCACGGCATCGCCGCGGTCTCGAACACCGCGAGCGCGGCCCTGTGGCTCAACGACCGCCTCAACGGGATTCCCGCGCCGAGCGGCTGCCACAATCGCGACGTCTACTCCGGCATTCTCGACCCGGGCGCGATCGGCGCGTTCGTCAACGCGATCGGGCAGACCCTCGCGTCGGCACTCGGGATGCCGGTCTAGTCGCCGTACGATCGGGCCTATGCCAGCAACTCGTGGATGGGTTCTGCTCGCGCTCGCCACCGTCGCCGCCGCCGGATGTTCCTCCAGCGGCGAGCAGGCCGGTACCCCGCCCGCCGCGCTCATGGGCCATTCGTTCGTGTCGACGGCGGTGTCGGGGACACCCATTCCCGGCGGCGGCCCCCTCACCCTGACCTTCACCGACGGTCGGGTCAGCGCCACCTCGGGCTGCAATACCGCCACCGGACCCGTTGACCTGCAAGGCAATACGCTGCAGGTCGGCGAGCTGGCCAGCACCCTGATGGCCTGTCCGGGCGAGGTGGGGGGCGCGGACGGCTGGCAGGAGGGGCTGCTGCGCTCCCAACCCACCTGGACGCTGGTCGGCGACACCCTCACCCTGAAGGGCAACGGCTCGACGGTGACCCTGCGCGACCGCAAGGCCCTGCACCCCGACAAACCGCTCGTCGGCACCACCTGGATCGTCACCGCGCTGCTGCACACCGACGCCGAGGTCCACTCGGTCACCATCGACGAAGTCCGTCCCGCCCTGACCATCTCCCCCGACGGCACGGTCTCCGGCAGCGCGGGCTGCAACACCATGACCGGCACCGCCCACATCGACGGCGCCGAGGTCACCTTCGCCATCGCCACCACCCGCATGATGTGCGACCCCCAGGTCATGGAGGTCGAGCAGGCGGTGCTGCAGACCCTGGACGGAAAGACCACGGCCAGCATCGATTCCGACGACCTCACCCTGCGCAATGTCGGCAACAACACCGGGCTGAAACTGCGCGCCGAATGAGACCGCCCGGTTGGACTGGCCGAGCGATCGGAAGTTGCCGCGAGAAGCGGCCTTTCAGATCTACGCTGAGCCCGGTGTACGCGACAAACGCGACATATGGGAGGGCGTCATCAACGACCGGGAAGCCGACCTGGACCAGTGGTTTCGCGCGGAACTCGCCGCGACGACACCGGGACCCGCACGCCCTCCGCACGAAACGATCGACGCCGCCTCCGGACTCACCGGACAGTTTTGCCTGGACCTGTTCGACGCGCAGGCCGCCTCCAGACACCTGGACCTGGCCGCACGCCGCCTGACCCGGGAAGGCCACGGCTACTACAGCATCGGATCCTCCGGACACGAGAGCAATGTCGCGGTCGCGGCGGCACTGCGGGTCACCGATCCGGCACTGCTGCACTATCGATCCGGGGCGTTCTTCGTGCATCGGGCCCGGCAGGTGCCCGGCCTGGACCCCATCCGCGATGTCATGCTCGGCGTCGCCGCGGCAGCCGCGGACCCGATATCCGGTGGACGGCACAAGGTTTTCGGCTCCCAGCCCGCCCATGTCATCCCGCAGACCTCCACCATCGCCTCGCACCTGCCGCGCGCGGTCGGACTGGCCTTCGCCATCGAACGCGCCGCACAGCTGCGACTGACCTCGCCCTGGCCCGGGGACTCGGTGGTGGTGTGCAGCTTCGGCGACGCCTCGGCCAATCACTCGACCGCGGCGGGGGCCATCAATACCGCCATCCACACCGCGCATCAGAACGTGCCCATGCCGATCCTGTTCGTGTGCGAGGACAATGGACTCGGCATCAGCGTGCCCACCCCGCGCACCTGGATCGAACAGGCCTACGGCTCCCGACCCGGCCTGGCCTGGTTCGACGCCGACGGCGCGGACCTGCCCGCCGCCCTGACCGCCGCGCGCGCGGCCGCCGACCACGTCCGCACCCACCGCAAACCCGCCTTCCTGCACCTGCGCACGGTGCGCCTGCTCGGCCACGCGGGCTCCGATGTCGAATCGGCCTACCGCCGCCCCGCCGAAATCGCCGCCGACCTGCGCCGCGACCCCGTCACCGCCACCGCCCGGCTGCTCGTCACCGCGGGCGTGGCCACCCCCGCCGACGTCGCCGCCAGATACGACGCCATCGCCGAACAGGTCGCCGCCGCGGCCGAAAGCGCCTGGAACGAACCGAAACTCACCTCCGCGGCCGCCGTGGTCGCCACCCTCGCCCCCGCCCGACCCACCGTGGTCCGCACCGACGCACTGCGCGCCATGCCCGAGGGCGACAGAAACGGCGACAGAAATGGCACGAGCCCCACGTCCACACCGAACGCCGCCGGTGCCGACACGGCGAACGCGCAGCACGGCGGGACCGATTCGCCAGCCTCCCCCGCCTCCGCCGGTGACCCGCTGACCCTGGCCCAAGCGCTCAATCAGACACTGGCGCACCTGCTCACCCGCGATCCGGACGTCCTGGTGTTCGGCGAGGACGTCGGCCGCAAGGGCGGGGTGTACGGCGTCACCAAGGGACTGCAGCAAAGCTTCGGTGTGCGACGGGTTTTCGACACCCTCCTCGATGAGCAGAGCGTGCTGGGCACCGCGCTCGGGGCGGCGCTGGCCGGGTTCGTGCCGATTCCGGAGATCCAGTATCTGGCCTACGTGCACAATGCCGAGGATCAACTGCGCGGGGAGGCGGCGACGCTGTCGTTCTTCTCCGGCGGCCGCTACCGCAACCCGGTGGTGGTGCGCATTGCCGGGCTGGCCTACCAGAAGGGCTTCGGCGGGCATTTCCACAATGACAATTCCATTGCCGCGCTGCGGGACATCCCGGGCGTGGTGATCGCGACACCCTCGCGCGCCGACGACGCGGCGGCCATGCTGCGCACCTGCGTGTCGGCCGCGCGCGTGGATGGGCGGGTCTGTATCTTCCTCGAGCCGATCGCGCTCTATCACACCCGCGACCTGTACCGCGCCGGGGACGGGGCGTGGCTGGCCCCGATTTCCGGTGTGCGCCATGCCGATATCGGTCGCGCCCGCGTCCACGGGACAGGCTCGCATCTGACCATTGTCAGCTTCGCCAATGGCGTGCCCATGAGCCTGCGGGTGGCGCGGCGACTGGCCGCGGACGGCATCCACGCGCGGGTGCTGGATCTGCGATGGCTCGCGCCGCTGCCGATGGAGGACCTGCTCGACAATGCCCGCGCGACCGGGCGGGTGCTCATCGCCGACGAAACCCGCCGCAGCGGAGGCGTTTCCGAGGCGGTGTGCACCGCCTTGCTCGACGCCGGATTCGACGGTCCCCTCGCCCGCGTCACCAGTGCCGACAGCTTCGTACCGCTGGGGCCCGCGGCCTCGACGGTGCTGCTCGACGAGGCGGCCATCGAATCGGCCGCCCGCAAGCTCCTCGCCGCGCCACCGGCTCGCTGACCGTTGTGACGACAGGTGGGGTCGGGCTTGCTCGCGGAAAACACCCGGCCCCACCTGCCCTCGACGCCGGTCCGGTCGGCGTCCCGGTGCCGTTGAGGGGACGACACCCGGCTTATCTACGTATCAACTACGTAGGTACGTAATACCGCACGGTCCGGGCCGAACGCAAGCGAATCGTGCCGTCCACCACAACCCAGATTTAGTAAGCCTGCCCTCAGTTTTGGTCTCTACACTCGAGGACCAATCCAAGGGAGGACCTCCAATGCGAGCGCGAACGCGGGTGCGGCCATGAGCGTCGCCCTCTGCCTGCTGCTCTACGGCTTCGCCGTCGCCGTCCTGGCACCGCGACTGCTCCGCAGACTAAGCATCGAGGGCACGGCACCGCGCATCGCCATCGCCGCCTGGCTCGCCGCCATGGCCTCCACCGTCCTCGCCTGGACGGTCACCCTGGCCATCCTCCTCATCGACATTGCCACCCACCAGATTTCCCTGTTCCCGGTCCGCTTCATGGACGGCTGCCTGCTGCACCTGCACGACGCCGCCGTCGGCGACTACGGCCACCCCGTCCAGACCGGACTGCTGGCGCTGTCCGGATTCGCCACGCTCGCGGGCATTCTCGTCGCCTACCGGCTCGCTACCACCCTGCTGCGCTCGCGCCGCCGCACCCTCGAACACGCACGCATGGCCCGCCTGGCCGGACGCCACCACCCCGACCTCGACGCCGTCGTTCTCGACGTCGACCACCCGGCCGCCTATTGCGTTGCGGGCAAACCCCATACGATCGTGCTCAGCCGCGGCGTGCTCACCGCTCTCGAGGACCACCACCTCGACGCGGTCCTCGCCCACGAGCGCGCCCACCTCGACGGCCGCCACCACCTGCTGCTCACCCTCACCCGCGGATTGGCCAGCGTACTGCCCCGCCTGGACCTGTTCACCGTCGGCGCGGCCGAGGTGGCCCGGCTCCTGGAAATGCTCGCCGACGACGCCGCCGCCCGAAAACACGGACCCGACACCGTCTTACAGGCACTGCTGACACTGTCCGCACTGCCGAGCCCGCCCGCCACCGCGCAAGCCGCAC
The DNA here is from genome assembly GCF_035818795.1 of Nocardia sp. CDC160. NCBI lineage: Bacteria > Bacillati > Actinomycetota > Actinomycetes > Mycobacteriales > Nocardiaceae > Nocardia > Nocardia sp. CDC160. The sequence goes on from NZ_JAYKYT010000004.1 coordinate 1,006,390, forward strand.
TGCTGCCGCGCGTGCGCCGACTCTCGGCACCGACGACTCCGCCACGGTGGTACGCCCGCGCCATGGCCACCGCGGTCGCCTTGCTGGCGGTGTCGATTCCGGTGGCCGCCATCATCACCGCGGGCATCGGCATCCGAGTCTGCGCGGTCTAGCAGCAGTCCCGCACCGGCACGCCGGGATTCAGCGTGACTTGGACCGCGAGAGCTTGCGCAGCGCCGCGCGCAGCCCCTCGGACTCCTCGGAGCTCATCTGCTCGACGAAATGCGCCAGCACCACATCCGAACGGCCACCGCTGCCGAGCGCCTCACGCATCAACCGCGCGCTGTACTCCTCGCGACTGAGCGTCGGCCAATACCGGTACGCCTTGCCGACGCGCTCCCGTTCGAGCCAGCCCTTGCGATGCAGATTGTCCATGGTGGACATGACCGTCGTGTACGCGATATCGCGTTCGCGCGCCAGCTCGTCGAACAGCTCACGGACGGTCGTCTTCTCGGAGCGATCCCAGATGCGTTCGATGACGACCGCTTCCAAATCCCCGAAGCCCCGCGCACTCACCTGTGACGTCTCCTTACCGGGACGCGCCCTTCATACGTTCTACGTACGTAGACAGTATCACTCCGCGATCCGGTGTCCAGCGTCCTTCAGCGCCGCCGACGCCTCCTCCAGCCGATGCGCCGGAACCAGCACCAAATCGGCGTGAAATGTCGATGCCACGAACACCGGAATCGACGACTCGGCCAGCGGACCGATCAACGCCGCGAGCGTGCCGGGCGTATTCAGACCACCCGCATCGATACCGTAGAAACCCTTCCAGATCTCGCCCTCCGCCCACCCGGGCGCTTCGCGCACCACGGTCAAACCCTCCGGCGCACGCACCAGGGCGATCCACTCGTCATCCTCCGGGAACGTCGAATTCGGCAGATGGTCGAGGGCGAACTGCGACGGGACGATCCGCAAGCGCTGGGAGCCGGTCATGGCCACATCCTAGGCGGCACGGGCGACACCAAAGACCTTCTGAACACCCCAAACTCGAATTAGTCGATGCAACTAAAATAGGATGCCGTCCGGGCCGCCGACCCGTATGGTCTGTGAAATGAGAAGTAGCCCAAAGCAAATCGCCGAACAGAACGAACTCATCGCCGACACAGGTCGATACCGCACCGTCGACGGGACGCCCGTCGACATCAGTGCCGCACTCGCGGCCGCACGCGCCGGAACCATCTCCTACACCCCCGACGCCGAAGTCAGCGGCGGGGCACGCGGCCCCTTCACCGGGACCCTCGAGATCACCGCCGAAGGCAGCGTCCAGGCCGCGCGCCGACTGCACGCCGAAGGCGGAAAAGCCATCGCCGTGCTGAATTTCGCCTCCGCGCGCAATCCCGGCGGCGGCTACCTGCGCGGTGCGCGCGCCCAGGAAGAGGACCTCTGCCGCAGCGCGCTGCTGTACCGGTGTCTGCTCGAAGCCCCCGATTACTATGCGGCACACCGCGCCTCGGACGACCTGCGCTACAGCCACCGGGTGATCTACTCCCCCGACGTGCCGGTGATCCGCGACGACCACGGCCACCTGAGCCCCGAACCGATCACCGTGTCGTTCCTGACCTCACCCGCGCCGAATGCCGGTGCGCTGGCGGACCGTTCGGGTCACCCCATCCCCGTGCGCGAAATTCTCGACGAACGTGCCGACCGGGTGCTGGCCATCGCCGCCAGGCACGGGGTCCGCGAACTCGTGCTCGGCGCGTGGGGATGCGGTGTGTTCCGCAATGATCCCGCCGAAGTCGCTGCGGCCTTCGACCTCGCCCTGAGCAAACACGGCGCGGCCTTCGACCGCGTGGTCTTCGCGATCTGGGACCGCTCCCCGATCTCGGCCAACCGCACCGCCTTCGAAGCCCGCTTCACCCAGCCCTCCTTGTCCTAGCGCTTTTCTGCTGACGGGACCCGGCGCTGGGTTTCGCGGCAGCGCTGGCAGGTTCGCAATCCATGTTTAGATTGCAATATCTACAGATTCGGATAGCCGTGGCTTGGACTGTGCCTGCTCGGCGCGATATTCGTGCCCTACCCTCAGCGAGCCAGTCCTGTGCGGTGCGCGTAGGCGATGGCCTGGCCGCGATCGCGCACCCCGAGCTTGCCGAACAGCGAATTGATGTGCGTCTTCACCGTGCTCACGCCGATGAACAGCGCCTTGGCGATCTCGGTGTTGTTGTGCCCCTGGGCCATCAGCCGGAGCACATCTCGCTCCCGGTCGGTGAGATCGACCGGCGGTTCCTGTGGCGCGTCGAGACCGGAGAGCACACGGCGGCCCACCTCGGCGGCCAAGGTGGTGTGACCGCTGGCCACCGAGCGAATGGCGGCGGCGATCTCGGCGCGACCCGCATCCTTGGTGAGATAGCCGCGCGCACCCGCGCGCAGCGCACCGGCGATGGAGGCGTCATCGGCGTAGGTGGTCAGCACCAGGACGGCGGTCTCGGGATGCTGGGCCGTGATGGCGGCGGTGGCCGCGACGCCGTCGATGCCGGGCATGCGCAGATCCATCAGCACCACCCGAGGTTTCACGCGGCGGACCAGATCGACGGCCTCCGCACCGTCGCGGGCCTCCCCCACCACCCGCATGTCGGGCAGCAGGGACAGCACCGTGGTGAGACCGTCGCGCACCGTGGTCTGATCGTCGGCCACCACCACGGTGATCACTTCTGCGGCAGCAGGATTCGCACCGTCCACCGATCACCCTCCTTCCCGGCGGCCAGGCTGCCGCCCGCCGCTTCGATACGCTCCCGCATGCCGAGCAGACCCGCGCCGGATCCGCTGCCGCCGAGCGATAGCCGGTGCGCGGCAACGGGATTGGAGATCACCGCCTCGACCTGACCAGCACTGTCACGGAGACTGAGCGTAACCGGTTGCCCGGGAGCGTGTTTGCGGGCATTGGTCAGCGCTTCCTGCACCGAACGGGTGAGCGCCACCGCCACCTGTTCATTGGCCGGATTGACGGCGATATCCACGCGCTCCGCCAATGCACCACCGGCACTGCGATGTTCGTCGATGACGCGACGCAGCTCGGCAGCGGTGTCGAAGCGTTCCGAACGCAGCGCTCCCACCACCCGCCGAGCGTCGGCCAACCCGGACACCGCCAGCTCGTGCGAGGCCTTGACCCGTTCGGCGGCCCGGTCCACCTCCCCCGCCTCGAGCAGCGCGTCGGCGGCATCCAGTTGGAGGACCAGCCCGCCGAGCGTGTGGGCCAGCACATCGTGAATATCCCGGGCGATGCGACCGCGTTCGGCCAAGGCGGCGGCGCGGTCGCGTTCGGCGCGAATGATCCGATTCTGTTCCACCAGTAGCCGATTGCGTTCGGCGACCGCACGCGCCTGTCGTCGGCTCCAGCCCGCCAGGCCGATCACGATCGCGCCGACTATCAGCCCGAAGAGGGCGCGACCGTTGCCGCTCAGCAGTATCGAGATACCCATGAGCACGGTGGTGCCCAACGCCAGCAGCGGCCCGAACCACAGCGGTTCGGTCACCAGGCTGATGGCGATGAAAATGGCCGCCAGCGCGCTGATCGCGGATCCGGCCGTCTGGGTGACGGTCAATCCCCCGCCGATCGCCATGGCACTCAGCGAGATTCGTTCCAGCGCGGACTGCAGCGGCGAGACGAGCCAGCCCGCCCAGCCCAGCCACGACAGCACCACCAGGGCCGCCACCCAGGGCCGATGGAACAGCTCCGCGCTCGCCGAGGACGACACCACGGCAATGAGCCCGACCAGGCGCAGCAGCCTGGACAGGCTCGAGGTGGGATCGAGGGCCGACATCGGTCTCAGTGTGCCGCAACCATGCGCGCCTGTTCCGCCCGCCGGGCCAACACCAGCGCGCGCCCGGCCCGATTCAGCGCCACCACCAGCAGGATCGCGCCGATCGAGGTCACCGCCTCGGCACCGGACATTCGGGCCACCACATCCACCCCGATGCGCACCGCCAGCAGCACGATCCACAGCGCCGACCCGATCCACCCGGTCCGCGCCTCCAGGCCCTCGGCACCGGTTCGGACCTGGGAGAGCAGACCCATCACCAGACCGAATCCGAGACCCAGCGCCGCCGACAGGGCCAAGAGCGCCACGGCCGTCACGCTCGGGCTCCCGCCCGCGAGCACGGATTTCATCTGCAGAAATCCGACCAACCCGAGAATGATCGGCCCCCGCCACAACCGGGTTGGATCCAACACCTGCCACTGCGTCTGCCGGTACATGATCCACCCGATCACCAGCACCGCGACCAGACCTTCGACCACCGCGTTCTGCAAGTTCATGCCTCTACGGTCGCGGTCGAGCGCCGCTGAACCCACCACCTCAGGGTGGAGGCCGGGTGGAAACTAATCGGGCCACACCGGCTGACGCTTCTCCAAGAACGCGGCCATTCCCTCACGCGCGCCGGGCAATTGGGAGGCGGCGGCCATGACCTCGCGGGCGAGGGTGTAGGCGTCGGCCTCGGGGCGGTCGAGTTGGGCGTAGAGGGTGCGTTTGCCGAGGGCCTTGCTGGCGCGGCTGCCGCGGGTGGCCCGGGCGAGGAGGTCGGCGACGGCGGTGTCGAGTTCCGCGTCGGGGACGGCGTAGTTGATCAGGCCCCAGTCGACGGCCGTACGGGCATCGATGACATCGCCGGTGAGGGCCAGTTCCATCAGACGTTTGCGACCGATGGACCGGGCGACCGGGACGGCCGGGGTGTGGCAGAACCACCCGCCCTTGCCGCCGGGGAGGGCGAAACCCGCGGATTCGGCGGCGACGGCCAGGTCGCAGGAGGCGACCAGTTGGCATCCGGCAGCGGTGGCCAGGCCGTGCACGCGGGCGATCACCACCTGTGGGAGCGCCTCGAGGGTGGTCATCACCTGCTGGCAGAGGGTGAGCAGCTCACGCACCTCGAGCAGGTACCGGGCGGAGACGTCGGCGAAATCGTGCCCGGCGCTGAAAACCGGTCCGGTGGCGGCCAGCACCACGCCGGTGGCGTCGGTCTCACCGGCCGCCTCGAAGGCGGCGAGCAGTTCGGCGAGATGGTCGGCGGACAGCGCGTTGCGGCGGTCCGGGCGATTCATGGTGACGGTGATGGTGTCGCCGTCGCGCTTCACGAGCAGGTGCCGGTACTCGGTCATGAATCCACCGTAGTGCGAGTCACCGCATGCCAACCCGGATTTCGGACCGGACCGGGCTCGGGGGTCAGACCGGGGAAGGCGTCGACTCGAGCCGCAGCCAGCGACCGGTGGAAGGGATGCCGTTGGTGTCCACCACAACGACGAGGTACCAGCCGGGTGGGGCGAGGGCCGGATTGGACGGCATGGCGACGGTGAGGGTCCCGGCGTCGGTGTGGGTGATGGGCAGGTCGACGATGCGCTGGTTGTTGTCGCAGGAATGGGTGCAGGAGGTGGGGTGCATGAGGTTGACCTCGCGGATGGTGGCCGCGGTGGTCAGGGTGAGGGTCGCGCCGTATTCGACCGTGCCGCTGGATATTTCGAGGTCTGGTCGAGCGCCCTTGAAAAGGTAGGGCGGCCAGAACACTTCGATGCGCAGCTCCTCGGTCTTGCGCATCGGATTCGATCCCGCCGTGATCACCTTGCCGTCCGGGGTCAGCAGCGCCACCGAATGATAGAGGCGCGCCACGCGTTCCGGCGCGGTCGGTGCCCAGGTTCCGGCGACCGGGTCGTAGATCTCGCCATGGGGCGGAACCGAATCCGCCATCTCCTCCATGCCGGAGCCGCCCGCCACCAGCACGGTCCGGTCGGGCAGCAGCACCGCGCACACGTGCATGCGCGGGTAGGTCATCGCCGGTCCCATCCGATAAGCGGGTGCGGCGGCGCTCAGATCCACGATTTGGGTGTCGGCCGAGGCCATTCCGGGGCCGTGCGGGTCGACCGACCCGCCGCCGATGAGCATCACGCGCTGTGCCTGCGCGGGTGGCAGCAGCACACTGGTCGACTGGCTGCGGGTTTCGGGGTCGTAGAGTCCCGGAACCTCGGTGACGGCACCGGTGGCGGTGTCCCAGATCGAGGGACGCATGCCATTGTCGGTGCCGAACTGCCCGCCGGTGTAGAACACCCGGTCGTCGGCGAGCAGGATCAGGTGCGCGTAGGTCGGGATCGGTCCGGGCACCGGCAGTGTGGACCAGGTGAGCGTGGTCGGATCGAACACCTCCGGCGTCTCCGACAGGAAGCCGTCCGCACCCAGTCCCGAGACCGCCACCACCGCGCCCGTTTTCAGTGCGGCGAGCGTGGGATACCAACGGCCGAAGGTCATATCGGGCTGTGTTTCCCACGTCAGGGTCTGCGGATCGAAGAGCATGGCGTCCTTCAGGCCGAAGAACGGGTCATACTGTCCGGTGCCGCCCGCGGCCAGCAGGCGACCGTCGGGCAGGAACGCCTGCCCCGAGCAGAACAGGTCGATCGGCGTGGCGGGCGCGGACAGCCCCGGGTTCGGGTAATGCCAGACGCGCGTGCGAAAGTCGTGGGCATTCAAGCGATCCGGATCATTGCCCGATCCGGCGAAGAACAGCACGTCACCGGTGTGCAGCAGGGCCGCGTGCACCGGGTTGATCTCGGTGCCGAAATCCAGGATGCGCCAGGTGCCTTCGGTGGCGGCGGTGGCCAGATCGGTGTCGAGGTCGAGCACCCGCAGGTATCCCGCGTTGCCGCCCTGGGGATGGTCGATGACACAGACGACCAGCTGCGGCAGCCCGCCCGTGCCCGGCAGCAAAGCAATTGCCGCGCCCTCGTTTTCCCAGAATCCCCAGTCCGGGACGTGCGACCACCGACTCCACCCGTCCACGCAGTGCCCGCTGCCGTCCAGTCCCCAGCCGATGGTGTAAAGCCCGGCATTGCCGTTCTGCGGGTGATCGATGGTGAAGACGATCAGTTCCGGTCGCCCGTCCCCGTCCAGGTCGGCGACGGTCATGCCCGCGCCCTGGTTCTCCCAGCCCCACCAGTCCGGAATCGCCACCCACGGTGTCCATTCCGCCACCGAGCCGTCCGCGCCGAGCCCCTTGGCGAGCCGGAACTGGCCGCTGTTCTGGCCGTCCGGATTGTCGACGGTCATGACCGCCAGCACCGGCCGACCGTCGAGGTGGGTCAGACAGATGTCCGCGCCCTGGTTCTCCCAGCCGTACCAGTCCGGAATCTGTTGCCACGCGGTCCATCCGCCGGTGACCGCGCCGTCGGCGTCGAGATCGCGGCCGATGCGGTAGTAGCCCTGGTTCTGCCCGGCGGGATTGTCGACGACCAAGACCACCAGATCCGGGCGGCCATTGCCGTTCAGGTCACCGAGCGCGATGCCCGCGCCTTGGTTCTCCCAACCCCACCAGTCGGGCACCTGCTGCCACGGTCCCCAGTCGCGGACCGTCCCGTCGGCGGCCAGGGCGTGTCCGACGCGGTAGTTGCCGGTGTTCTGACCTGGCGGATTGTCGACCATCAGGACCACCGCGTCGAGCGTCCCGTCCCCGCTCAGATCGGCGACGGCCAGCCCGCAGTCCTGGTTGTCCTGGGAGAACCAATCCGGAATGGGAACGAATTGTGGTGCCACACAGGCAATCATGATCGCCCAGGGCGGGTTCCGGCGTCCGTTGTCCGAATTCCTCCGGCGGCGGATTTCGCCAGGTTGGTGGAAACGCCCCCGGCGAGCCTTCCCAGCCACTACCCTCCGAAACGCTCTCGTTTCACACAGCTCGAGGAATCTCATGAAGAAAACCGTCTGGGCCAACGGCCTCGCCCTCACCGCCGCCGCGCTGCTCGCGACCACCGGGACCGCGAACGCCGCCCTCCCCACCACCATGGGCAGCGACTCCACCTTCAAGGTCGGCATCGACATCCAGCCGGGCGTCTACAAGACCACGACCGCCGTGAGCGCGTGCGTCTGGGCACGACTGTCGGCCATCACCCCCGACGCCAGCGCCACCATCCAGACCGGCGGCGCGATCAATGGCACGGCCACCGTCGAGATCAAGCCCACCGATGTCGCGTTCTTCACCAGCGGCTGCGGCACCTGGACCCTGCAGACCACCACCACGACCTCGGGGTCCTCGGGCTCGAGCAATGGCTCCAGCAGCGGCAGCGCGGGCAACCTGATCGGCAGCCTGCTGTCCTCGGGATCCAGCAACCACTGACGGTCGAACCGCCGACCCGGAGAAGGCGGATTCGATGTACCGGCTGAGCCGGGAAATCGACACCGGCGGGGCCGGGTATCCGAGTATGCCCGGCCCCTCGCGGTGAGATCTCAACAGTCGCAGCAGGATTCCTCGCAGCAGCAACAGCCCTCTTCGCAACAGCAGCAACCCTCGCCGCAGCAGACGCAGCCCTCGCAACAGGGCAGGCAGCCCATGCCGCGGCGGCGCGGGGCACCGTAGTAGCCGGGACCCGGGCCGTAGCCCGGCGGCGGGCCGTAGCCGGGCGGCGGCGGTGGGCCCCAGGGGCCTTGGCCGCGACGCCGCCAGCGGCTCACGGGCGCGGTGTGGGTCGAGCAGACGGTGCCGCCGCCGAAGGTGCGGGTCACCGAACGGCCCAGCTCGTGCTTCAGCAGCTTGTGAATCAGCCTGCCATCGGTGAATTCCACATCCGCCAAGGCCAATTCGATACCCAGCAGGGCGTCCTTGCACAGGCGGTGCGCCTCGGTCACTTCGGTTCCCGTGGCCACCAAGGGATTCCACTTGCCGTGGGCAAGGTCGTCCTCGAGGTCCTCGACCGCGTCGACGAGATGCGCTATGCGGCCGAACAATCGACCGACCTCGGTCAGCGGTTCCTGATTGCCGGGCCGTCCGGCCAGGATCGCGGTGTGGCCGAACGCGGCGGCCGTCGCGGTCTCGGTCGGTTCGGTGACCTCCAGCAGCGGGGTGCCGATCACCGCCGCGGCCTCGATCTCACCCTGCCGATCCACCGCCGTCACCAGCACCCCGGTGTCGAAACCCAGTCCGGCACCGGTGGATTCGCCCTGCCGGGCCCAGCGCTCGGCGATCCGGCGGGCGGCGGGCCGGAATCCGGCCGTGCCCGCCACGCCATCATGATCGTCGACGTGATCGCGCACCTTCGCGGCGGCCAGCACCAGCGAGACCGTGGCGGCCAGCCGCACACAATCGCCGGTGGCGACATCGGCGCGCTTCATGCCGCGCAGCGGGCAGGGCCCGGCGGCACGGCGCGTGGGCGGCGCGGTCGACTGCGCCTCCACCAGGGCCGAAACGATCAGCCCGTCGTAATTGGTTGCCATGCGGGCGCTCTGACCGTGGTCGTCACGCAGTGCGAGACACAGCCCGCACAGTTGCGCCAGCCACGCCCGCCCGAGGTCCTCGCCCAGCCGATGACGGCAGGGCCGGATGATGCCGAACACATCATCGAAGGTAACCCCTTTGTCCCGGTTCATGCCGACGAATGCGGATCAGCGCGGGCTCAGCTGCGCCGATCGAATCTCACTGGGCGGCAAGGGCGGCGAACTCCTCGGCGTGTCGCACGACGCGATGCGCCGACCACGCCAGGCACACCTCATTGGGAGCGATATCGGTCACCGGGATGTGGGCGATGTCGGGGCGGGTGTAGAAGGTCATGACCGACAGCGGCAGGAAGATGATGCCGTGGCCCGCGGCGACATGTTCGAGCTTCTCCTCGACACTGCGGAAGGCCGGGACGACCGGACGGTCGGTACGCAGTTCGGTTGCCACGGCACGCCATTCGGGCACCAGGTCGGGGTCCTGGAGCAGGTGCTCCTCGGCGAGATCGGCGATCGACACCGCGTCCTTGCCCGCCAGGCGATGCTCGGCGGGCAGCACGACCACGCGCGGTTCGGTGTAGAGCGGGCGCACGGTGAGGCCGTGCGGATCGATGGGCAGGCGAACCAGGCTGACGTCGACGCGGCCGTCGTGCACGACCTCCGTTTGGTCGAACCAGTCGGTGCGCACCAATTCCACGGTGAGGCCCGGATGCCGGTCGGTGAGCGCGCGCACCGCGCCGGTCACGATCAGGCCCGGCATGAATCCGATCGTGAACGTGTCCGCTCCCGCCGCGGCACGAATCACTCTGCGCTGCAATGCTTCCGCCGATGCCAGCAGGGGCTTGGCCTCGATCAGCAGCTGCTCCCCCGCCGCCGTCAGCGCAGTGCCACGCCGATCGCGGGCGAACAATCGCGCGCCGAGTTCCTCCTCGAGCGCGCGAATCTGGCGCGACAGCACGGGTTGCGCGATGAACAGCTGTTCGGCGGCGCGACCGAAATGCAGGTGCTCGGCCACGGCCACGAAGTAGCGCAGCTTGCGCAGATCGACGTCGCTCATGCCCTCAGGGTATTACAGGCGGCGGGATAGGTCTTGGACTGCGGACGGGTGGAAAACCGAAGGTAGAGGGGCACAAGCACTTCCCTGAAAGGAAAAACGATGTCTCTCGACGGACAGCACGTCGTCATTCTCGGCGGTACTTCCGGCATCGGCTACGCGGTGGCGCGGGCGAGCGCCGCGCGGGGCGCGAAGGTCACCGTCGTGTCCAGTCGACAGGCCAATGTCGACAAGGCGGTCGCCGAACTCCCGGCCGGGGCCGGTGGCGTGGTCGCCGACCTCAACGACGCCGACCGCATCCGAGCGGTATTCGACGAACTCGGCGCGATCGACCACCTCGTCTACACGGCGGGCGAACCGCTGCTGCTCTCCCCCGTTACCGATCTGGATATCGACGCGGCGCGAAAGTTCTTCGAACTCCGCTACTTCAGCGTGCTGACCGCGGTGCAGGCGGCGCTACCGCACCTGCGGGCCGACGGTTCCATCACCCTCACCACCGGGACCGCCGGGCCGCGGCCGGTGCCGGGCTCCTCGGTCACATCCAGCGTCTGCGGCGCAGTCGAGGCGCTGACCCGCGCCCTGGCGGTCGAACTCGCGCCGATCCGCGTGAACGCGGTCATGCCCGGCGTGGTCCGGTCGCCGCTGTGGAACTTCCCGGAGGACCTGCGCGAACAGTTCTACGCCGACACCGCAGCCAACACGCCGTTGCGCCGCATTGCCGAAACCGACGACATCGCACAGGCTTTCGTCTTCTTCCTCACCCAACCCCACGCCACCGCCACCATCCTCCCCCTCGACGGCGGCGCAGTCCTCGCCTGACGGATCAGCGGGCGGCGTGGCGGGCGGCCAGGTAGCCGAAGACGAGGGCGGGGCCGATCGTCGCGCCGGGACCGGCGTAGGTGTGGCCCATCACCGGGGCGCTGGCATTGCCCGCCGCGTAGAGGCCCTCGATCGCCTCGCCGTTCTCCCGCAGGACCCGGCCGTCGATATCGGTGACCAGGCCTCCCTTGGTGCCCAGGTCGCCGGGGACCAGTGTCGCGGCGTAGAACGGACCCTGTTCCAGCGCACCGAGATTCGGGTTCGGGCGCTGGCGGGGATCGCCATAGTAGTTGTCGTAGGCGCTGTCTCCGCGTCCGAAGTCGGAATCCTTGCCCGCGCGGGCGAATTCATTGAATCGGGCTACCGTCGCCGCGAGTTTCTCGACCGGGAGGCCGATCTTCTCGGCGAGTTCGGGTAGCGAGTCGGCGCGGGTCAGCGCGCCGGACTTGAACCATCGGCCCGGCAGGGGCTGTCGCGGCGGGACGCCCGCGAACTGGTACCGGAGGCGGTAGCGCTGGTCGAAAATCAGCCAGGCGGGCAGGTTTTCGCCCGGCCCCTCGCCCTGTCCGTGGAGCCCGCCGTACATGCGGTGTGTGGCCTCCATATACGGCAGGCACTCGTTCATGAACCGCTCGCCCCGATCATTGACGATCACACTGCCCGGCAGATTGCGTTCGGCCAGGCAGAACCACGCCTCCCGCGGCAGCGGAATAGAGGGCCCCCACCACGCGTCGTCCATTAACTCAACCGCCCCGCCAACCGCTTGACCGGCCCGAATACCGTCACCGGTATTCGCTTCCGCACCCACGGTCCACTCGGTACCGATCGGTTCGCGCTGATACTGCTTGCGCATCACCTCGTTGTGCTCGAACCCGCCCGCCGCGATGATCACGCCCCGCCGGGCCGCAATCACCTGCTCGCGCCCCTCGCGCAACACCACCGCGCCGGTCACCCGGCCATTCTCGGTAACCAGCTCGACCAGCGGAGTATCCAGCCACAGCGGCACATTCGAAGAGAGGAGCCCCGCGCGCAGCATTGCGCTCAACGCCTGTCCACGTGCCAGCACACGCCGCCGCAAGACGATCGCCGCCAACCATCGTCCCGCGATCCCCAGGGCCGACAGCGGACTGCGCGGATTGCGCAAACCCAGGTGCAGCTGCCGGAACTCCGCCTGTGTCACAACGACATTCTTCGGAGCCTTCGCATAATCCGGCTCCAACGTCTCCAATTCGCCCCCGAGCCCCTTCGCGTTGTAGGGCACCGGCTCCACCGACCGCCCATGCGCCCGCCCACCAGGAGCTTCGGGATAGTAGTCGGAATACCCTGGCACCCAACGCATCCGCAGCGGAGCGTGCGCCGCGAGGAACTCGAACGCCTCCGACCCCCGATCGATATAGGCGTCGATCCGCGCTGGATCCACACCCGCCCCAATGATCTCCTTCAAGTAGATGCGCGCAGCCTCGAGATCATCCGCGGGCGCTTCCCGACGCAACTCCGCGTTCCCCGGAATCCACACGCCACCACCGGATCTGGCCGTGGACCCACCCCAGTTCCGGGCCTTCTCGACGATAACCGCCGACAGTCCGCACTTGGCGGCGGTCAGCGCCGCGGCCATCCCCGCCGCCCCCGATCCCACGACGACCACATCGAACGTCCCGGCAGTTTCCCTGTCGCCCTGCATGTTTCCCCAACTTCCGTGTTCTATTGTGTCGATCGCCCAGCGCCCGAAGGCCTTTCACAGTCCCGGACAAGACAAAGGGTGCGGCCGCGCGATGACGCGGCCGCACCCGGTATCAGATCTAAAGGTCCAGTACTGCTCTCAGCTTCATATCGACGCTATCCATGACTGCCGGGTCGATCCTATCGATACGTTCGGTAAGGCAGCCACGCCGCAGCTTCTCGAGCCCACCTCCGATGTCCAGCCAGCACGTTTGACCGTCGATAACGACTTCGACCGCGAGCATGTCACCCGGATCTTGGCCTGTGACGCGGATTCCGTACAAGATTCGATGAGGTGGACTGTCAATGAGTGCCTGCGTCGAGACCAGAACTGCGAGCCATTGATGAGTGAGAACGGTGTAGCGCCAAACCTCACCCCGCTGCACGGTACCCCCGTTCGGCATCGATGTGAGCCGCCGCATGGTCGATTTCGATCTCGGCCATTGCCTCGGCGGTTTCGTCGACCGACCGCGACTCAGGCGCGTAATCAGCGAGGATGTGGCGCCGCACCAGCTGTGACACCACAGCCGATGCGGACGTGCCACTGAACTTCGCAGCCGCATTGATCAGCTCAGCGGCAACGGGATCCACGGTTAGGTTCATTCGCACGGGGGAAATTCGCGAGGCCATTAAATGACCATACGCCTTGCGTGCATGATTTATGCACGAAACGCTACGCGCGGCGGAGGGCTAGGACGGGGATGGTGCGGATGCCTGCGGTTTTTTCGGCGTAGCCCGCGAAGCCGGGGTAGCGGGTGGCTTGGATGTCGTAGATGCGGTCTCGCTCGGGGCCTTTGATTTCAGTGATGGTTACCGGGAAGGTTTCGGTGCCTACTTCGACGTCGGTTTTTCCGGCGGCGAGGAGGTTGTGGTACCAGGCGGGGTTGGTGGGGGCTCCGGCGGCGGAGGCGAAGATGTAGAGGACGTTGGGGTCGTGGTCGTCGGCCTGATACATCAGCGGGGTCACGTGTTCGCGGCCGGATTTGCGGCCGCGGTGGTGGATGAGGATCATGGGGGCGCCTTCGAAGGGGCCGCCGACTCGGCCCTCGTTGGCGCGGAACTCGTTGATGATCGAGGTGTTCCAGTCGTCGCTCATGATCAGACATTCTGCCGAAAAAGGGCCGGGCATCCTGGGATGCCCGGCCCTTTTCCAGCGGAAACCGTTACGGCAGGGGGCCGCCAGCGGCAATCGCGGACAGGGTGGCGAACTCGTCACCCTTGAGCGAGGCACCGCCGACCAGCGCGCCGTCGATATCGGTCTGGCCGACCAGCTCGCCGACGTTCTTGGCGTTCACCGAGCCGCCGTAGAGGACCCGAACACCGGCCGCCACTTCGGGATTCGCCAGTTCGGCGAGCTCCTTGCGGATGGCGCCGCAGACTTCCTGCGCGTCGGCGGGAGTCGCGACCTTGCCGGTGCCGATGGCCCAGACCGGCTCGTAGGCGATGACGACCTTGGCGATCTCCTCGGCGGTGAGACCCTTGAGCGAGCCGCGCAGCTGCTCGAGGTTGTACTCGACGTGGGTTTTGGTCTCGCGCACGCCCAGGCCCTCACCGATGCAGACGATCGGGGTGATGCCGTACTTGAGCGCCTGCTTGGTCTTGGCCAGGACCGTGGCGTCGTCCTCGTTGTGGTACTGCCGCCGCTCCGAGTGACCCACCACGACGAACGAGCAGCCCAGCTTCGCGAGCATGGAACCGCTGATCTCGCCGGTGTAGGCGCCCTCGTCGTGGGTGGACACGTCCTGGGCACCGTAGGTGATCAGGAGACGGTCACCCTCGACCAGCGTCTGCACGCTGCGAATATCCACGAACGGCGGAATCACCGTCACGTCGACCTTGTCGAAGTACTTCTCCGGCAGCGCGAATGCGATCTTCTGCACCAGGGCGATGGCCTCGAGGTGATTGAGGTTCATCTTCCAGTTGCCAGCGATCAAAGGCTTACGTGCCATGATTCAGTCCTCCAGCACGGCGAGGCCGGGAAGTTCCTTGCCCTCCAGGTATTCCAGCGACGCGCCGCCGCCGGTGGAGATGTGCGAGAAACCGTCCTCGGGCAGACCCAGGGTGCGCACGGCCGCGGCCGAGTCGCCGCCGCCGACGACGGTGAACGCGCCCTTCGAGGTGGCGGTCGCGATGGCCTCGGCGACACCGCGGGTGCCCGCCGCGAACTTCTCGAACTCGAACACACCCATCGGGCCGTTCCAGAACACCGTCTTGGCCTCGGTCAGCAGCGCCGCGAAACGCTTGACCGACTCCGGACCGACGTCCAGACCCATCCAGCCGTCGGGAATCTCGTTGGCGGCCACGGTCTTCGAGTCCGCGTCGGCCGCGAACTTGTCGGCCACCACGATGTCCACCGGCAGGTGGATGACGTCGCCGTACTTGTCCAGCAGCTCCTTGCAGGTCTCGATCATCTCGTCCTGCAGCAGCGAGGTGCCCACCGGAAGTCCTTGCGCCGCAAGGAAGGTGAAGCACATGCCGCCGCCGATGACGAGCGTGTCGACCTTGGGCGCGAGCGCCTCGATGACCGCCAGCTTGTCGGAGACCTTCGAGCCGCCGAGCACGACCGCGTAGGGCCGCTCGGTGTCGGAGGTGAGCTTGCGCAGCACCTCGGTCTCGGCCGCGACCAGCGTGCCCGCGTAGTGCGGCAGCAGCTTGGCCACGTCGTAGACCGACGCCTGCTTGCGGTGCACCACACCGAAACCGTCGGACACGAACGCGCCGTCGTCGCCGACCAGCTCGACCAGGGCGGCCGCGAGCTTCTTACGGTCCGCCTCGTCCTTGCTGGTCTCGCGCGGATCGAAGCGAATGTTCTCCAGCAGCAGCACATCACCGTCGGTGAGGCCCTCGGAGCGGGCCAGGGCATCCTGGCCGACCACGTCACCGGCGAGCTGCACATTGCGGCCCAGCTCCTCCGACAGTCGCGCGGCGACCGGGGCGAGGGAGAACTTCGGGTCCGGCTCACCCTTCGGGCGGCCCAGGTGCGCGGTCACGATCACCTTCGCGCCTGCCTCGGCCAGCGCCTTGATGGTCGGCGCGGACGCGATGATGCGGCCCGGGTCGGTGATGACGCCATTGTCGAGGGGCACGTTCAGGTCGGAGCGCACCAGCACGCCCCGACCCTCGACACCCTCGTTCAGCAGATCCTGGAGTGTCTTGATCGCCATAGGGATTACAGCGACTTGCCGACGAGGCCGACCAGGTCGGCGAGACGGTTGGAGTAGCCCCACTCGTTGTCGTACCAGGAAGCGACCTTGACCTGGTTGTCGATGACCTGGGTCAGCGGCGCGTCGTAGATGGACGAGTGCGGGTCGGTCACGATGTCGGAGGAGACGATCGGATCGACGTTGTACTTCAGGATGCCCTTCATCGGGCCGTCCGCGGCGGCCTTCATGGCGGCGTTGACCTCGTCGACCGAGGCGGCCTTGCGCAGGTCCACGGTCAGGTCGGTGAGCGAACCGGTCGGGACCGGCACGCGCAGCGCGTAACCGTTGAGCTTGCCGAGCAGCTCGGGCAGCACCAGGCCGATGGCCTTGGCGGCACCGGTGCCGGTCGGGACGATGTTCAGCGCGGCAGCGCGAGCGCGACGCAGATCCTTGTGCGGGGCGTCCTGCAGGTTCTGGTCCTGGGTGTAGGCGTGGACCGTGGTCATCAGGCCGCGCTCGATGCCGAAGGAGTCGTTGAGCACCTTGGCGATCGGGCCCAGGCAGTTGGTGGTGCACGAGGCGTTCGAGATGATGTTCTGCGAGCCGTCGTACTTGTCGTCGTTGACGCCCATCACGATGGTGATGTCCTCATCGGTGGCGGGCGCGGAGATGATGACCTTCTTGGCACCGGCGGCCAGGTGGCCCTTGGCCTTGGCGGCGTTGGTGAAGATGCCGGTGGACTCGACGACCACGTCGACGCCCAGGTCACCCCACGGCAGCGCCGACGGGCCTTCCTTGATCTCGAGGGCCTTGATCCGCTGGTCACCGACGACGATGAAGTCACCGTCCAGGGAAACGTCCTGCGGCAGGCGGCCGAGGATCGAGTCGTACTTCAGCAGCGTGGCAAGGGTCTTGTTGTCGGTGAGGTCGTTGACCGCCACGATCTCGATGTCAGTCTGGCCGAGGGCCTTCTGCGCCTCGACGGCGCGGAAGAAGTTGCGCCCGATGCGGCCGAAGCCGTTGATCCCTACCCGGACAGTCACGTTTTCGCTCCTCAGCTTTGCGGATCGTTTCCGTTGCGCCATTAACCCTAGACCTGTAACGGAAACATCACGGACACACCCCCGCCACGGCGAACTACGGAACGTTCACTCTCGTCACACACGACGGAAGCGCCGCGACCCCAAGGGGTTGCGACGCTTCCGAACGGAATAACTCGGCGGTTGTGCCGCAGTTTACTCACGCGAGTGCGTGTTTCACGCCTCTTCGAGCAGTTCTGCGGTGACGGCACTTTCGGTATCGGGGATGCCGAGTTCCTTGGCGCGCCGGTCCGCCATCGACAGCAGACGCCGAATCCGGCCCGCCACAGCGTCTTTCGTCATCGGCGGATCGGCCAGCTGGCCGAGTTCCTCCAGCGACGCCTGCCGGTGCAGCACGCGCAGCTTGCCCGCGGCGGCCAAGTGGTCGGGCACATCGTCGCCCAGGATCTCGAGGGCGCGTTCCACCCGGGCCGCGGCGGCCACGGCCGCGCGGGCCGAACGCCGCAGGTTGGCGTCGTCGAAATTCGCCAGCCGGTTCGCGGTGGCCCGGACCTCGCGGCGCATGCGCCGCTCCTCCCAGGTGAGCCGGGTGTCCTGCGCGCCCATGCGTGTGAGCAGGGCGCCGATGGCCTCGCCGTCGCGCACCACCACGCGATCGGTGCCGCGCACCTCGCGCGCCTTGGCCGAGATGCCCATGCGCCGGGCGGCACCCACGAGGGCAAGCGCGGCCTCGGGTCCCGGGCAGCTCACCTCGAGCGCGGAGGAACGGCCCGGCTCGGTGAGCGAGCCGTGCGCGAGAAACGCTCCGCGCCAAGCGGCTTCGGCATCGCCGATGCTGCCGCCGACCACCTGCGCGGGCAGGCCCCGCACCGGACGGCCGCGCACGTCGAGGAGGCCGGTCTGACGCGCCAGCGCCTCGCCCTCCTTGGAAACCCGCACCACGTACCGGGAGGTTTTCCGGAGCCCGCCCGCGCCGAGGACATGCACGTCCGAGCCGTACCCGTACAGCTCGAAGATTTCTCGACGCAGCCGACGCGCGATGGAACCCATGTCCACCTCGGCCTCGACGATCACGCGACCGCCGACGATGTGCAATCCACCGGCGAACCGCAGTAGCGCGGACAGTTCGGCCTTGCGCGAACTCACCTGTGAAACAGAGAGTCGGCTCAGCTCGTCCTTCACTTCCGCTGTCATCGCCACGAGACGCGCTCCTTTCCACCCAACCCGGACCGCACACGTTGGCCCATATGCCGTCCTTCGACTCGAAGCCCTGCTGATTCCGGCCGAGGTTGCCGGATCACCTGATCCAGTGCGGCGGCAAGCTTTCCGGGGTGGTGCCGGTCCGTCCCCGCCTCGGCGACATCAGCGAAGGTTACTCGTGCACGCAGCTGTTCGGCAGCTCTTGCCAGATGTTCGCGTTCCCTACCCTCGGGTACGGAACCCGAGTCGACCAAAACATGGTCGACTGTGAAATCCGGTGCGTGCTGGGACAATACATGCAGGTGCCGCTCCGCGGAGAATCCGGCCGTTTCGCCCGGTTCGGCGGCGAGGTTGAGCACCAGCACTTTCCGGGC
The DNA here is from genome assembly GCF_035818795.1 of Nocardia sp. CDC160. NCBI lineage: Bacteria > Bacillati > Actinomycetota > Actinomycetes > Mycobacteriales > Nocardiaceae > Nocardia > Nocardia sp. CDC160. The sequence goes on from NZ_JAYKYT010000004.1 coordinate 1,024,957, forward strand.
ACGCGTATGCAGGAGCGCTTCGTGCAATTCGGGCACGAGCACGTGCGGGATGACGCTGGTGAACCAGCTCCCGGGGCCCAACACCACCACGTCGGCGTGCTCGATGGCCGAGGTCGACTCCGGGCAGGCGGGCGGATCCGAGGGGATCAGCCGGACCCGGCGCACCTTGCCGGGCGTGGTCGCCACCGCCACCTGGCCGCGAATGCAGCGGCTCACGCGCGGATCGCCTTCCAGCCCAGACACATCCGCCTCGATGGTGAGGGCGATGGGCGACATGGGTAGCACGCGGCCGGTGATGCGCAGGATCTTCCCGGCCTCGTCGAGCGCCGCGACCGGGTCGCCCAGCTCCTCGGTGAGGCCCGCCAGAATCAGATTGCCGACCGAATGCCCGGCCAGCGCGCCGGTCCCGCCGAAGCGGTGTTGCAAGGTTCGCGCCCAGATGCCGTCGGCCTCTTCGGCCAAGGCCGCCAAGGCCATTCGTAGATCACCCGGGGGCAGCATGCCCAGCTCGGCCCGCAGTCGACCCGAGGAACCGCCGTCGTCGGCGACGGTCACCACCGCGGTGATCTTGCGCGTCAAGCGCCGGATCGCCGTCAGGGTGGAGTACAGCCCATGCCCACCGCCGAGCGCCACGATGGCCGGATTGGCGGTGCGGCCGTTCGTCTCGCTCATTCCCGCCCCAGATCCCGATGGACCACGCGCACCACGTCGCCGGTGTCCTTGTTCGATGCCAGCGCATCCCCCAGCGCCTCCGCTACGGCCACACTGCGGTGCTTGCCGCCGGTGCAGCCCACTGCCACGGTCATGTATCGCTTCCCCTCTTGGCGGTAACCCTCGGTCGTCAGGTCGACGAGATGCCGCGCGGTGCCCAGATAGTCCTGGGCGCCGGGGCGCGACAACACATATTCGCTGACCGGGGCGTCCTGCCCGGTCTTTTCGCGGAGTTCGGGAATCCAGTGCGGATTCGGTAGGAAACGCAAATCGAACACCATATCGGCGTCGAGCGGGACCCCGTACTTGAAACCGAAGGATTGAACGGTCAGCTGCAGCACGGTGGCGGCGTCGCCGCCGTAGACCTCCTCGAGCTTGCGGTGCAGCTGGTGGATGGACAGGGCGGTGGTGTCGATGACCACGTCGGCGGCCGTCTTCACCGGGTCCAGGCGGCGGCGCTCGGCCGCGATACCGGCGGTCAGGGTGCCGTCGGCGCTCTCACTCTGCAGCGGGTGCCGCCTGCGGGCGAAGCCGAAGCGGCGGATCAGCACGTCGTCGGAGGCCTCGAGGAACAGGATGCGGGTGCGCACGCCCGCCGCCCGTAGCTGTTCGCCGACCGCGGCGAGGTTTCCGGTGAAGAACCGGTTGCGCACGTCCATGACGAGCGCCAACTTGCGGATGGGCGGCTCGGCGCCGGAGCCGAGTTCGACCATGCGCCCGATCAATTCGGGCGGGAGATTGTCGGCCACGTAGTAGCCGAGGTCCTCGAGCACCTTGGCGGCGGTGCCGCGACCGGCGCCGGACAGTCCGGTCACGATCACGACTTCCACGGGTGCGGATGCGGAATCGGGAGTGGACCGACCGCGCTCGGCCGTCGGCTGGGGATCACTGTGCTCGGTTGCTGCCTTGCTGTTTTCGGCCGTATGGGTATTGGCTTCGACGCGCGTCATGTCCTACCGGTTCGTGTCTGGAGTTCCCTCGATCATCCTGCACCGATGCCCGGAAACGCGGCAGGCACACGAGGGGAGCGCAACCTAGCTGTGATTTGCGCTCCCGACCTGCACACGCGGCGTGTCGCGATTTTCCCGATCGGCGTGTCGCACTCTACCCGGTGCGTCTGTCTTCGACGCGCTGTGGCGCGCGGGGCGCGCGACACACCGAGGAACTCGCCGAGGACTACTGAGACTGGACGGCACCACTGTGGCTGGAGGGGTCGTCGGCGGGTTGCGTGTGCAACGCCGCCAAGACCGCTTTGGCGGTCGCCACACCGATGCCGGGGACCTCGGTGATCTGCTCGACGCTCGCCTGCTTGAGCTTGGCCACCGAGCCGAAGTGCTGGACCAGAGCGGTCTTTCGGGCCGCGCCCAGACCCGGCACCGCGTCCAGCACCGAGGCGGTCATCCGCCGCGAACGCTTGGAGCGGTGGAAGGTGATGGCGAAGCGGTGGGCCTCGTCGCGCACGCGCTGCAGTAGATACAGCGCCTCACTGGTACGCGGCATGATGACCGGGTCCGGCTCGTTGGGTACCCACACCTCTTCCAGGCGCTTGGCCAGGCCGATGACCGCGACATCGGTGATGCCCAGTTCGTCGAGCACTTCGGCGGCGGCGTTCACCTGCGGTGCGCCACCGTCGACCACGTAGAGGTTCGGCGGGTAGGAGAACCGGCGCGGCTTGCCGGTCTTCGGGTCGATGCCCGGGGGTAGATCGGATTCCATTGCGTCCGAACCGGATTCGAGGTCGGCGGCCTCGGCGGCGTCGAGATCGCGGCGTAGCTTGCCGAAGCGGCGGCGGGTCACCTCGGCGATGGAGCCGACATCGTCGGAGCGACCCTCGCCCGCGGCCTCCTTGATGCTGTAGTGCCGGTATTCGGACTTGCGGGCCAGGCCGTCCTCGAAGACGACCAGCGAGGCCACCACATCGGTGCCCTGCACGTGCGAGATGTCGACGCATTCGATGCGCAGCGGCGCGCTGTCCAGATCGAGGGCGTCCTGGAGTTCCTGCAGCGCGGCCGAGCGGGCGGTCAGGTCACCGGCGCGCTTGAGCTTGTGCTGGGCCAGGGCTTCCTGCGCATTGCGCTGCACGGTCTCGGCGAGAGCCTTCTTGTCGCCGCGCTGCGGCACCCGCAGCTGCACCGCCGAACCCCGCAGCCCCGAGAGCCAATTCTGCACCTGCTCATGATCATTCGGCAGCGCCGGGACCAACACCTCGCGCGGAACGACCGCGCCCGGCTGCTCATCCCCGCTCTGTTCGGCGACCGCGGTCTGCTCCCCGTAGAACTGTGTGAGGAACTGCTCGACCAGCGCGGCCAACTCGCCATCGGCCCGCGCCCCGCCCGGCTCGGCCCGTCCCGGCTCGACGCTCTCGGCAGCGGCTCCGGTCGCCGCGTCCGAGCCCTCGACTGCCGCGCCGGTTACGACCGAACCCGCGACAGCTTCATCGCTCGTCTGGGCCGGGTCGGGCCCTTCCAGGTCCAGGGCGTCACCGGATTTGTCGACCACCCAACCGCGTTGACCGCGAACGCGCCCGTCACGCACATGGAAGACCTGGACGGCGACCTCGAGTTCGTCCACCGCGAAGTTGATGACATCGGCGTCGGTGCCGGTGCCCAGCACCACGGCCTGCTTCTCGAGGGCCCGCTTGAGCGCCTGGACATCGTCGCGCAGGCGGGCGGCGAGCTCGAAGTCGAGTTCGTCGGCGGCCTCGTGCATGCGGCGCTCGAGCTGTTTGACCAGGCGATCCGTCTTGCCGGAGAGGAAGTCGCAGAAGTCGTCCACGATTTGGCGGTGCTCGGCCGCGCTCACCCGGCCGATGCAGGGTGCGGAGCATTTGTCGATGTAGCCGAGCAGGCAGGGGCGGCCGATCTGACTGTGCCGCTTGAAGACTCCCGCCGAACAGGTGCGGACCGGGAACACGCGCAGCAGCAGATCGAGGGTCTCGCGAATGGCCCAGGCGTGCGCGTAGGGGCCGAAGTAGCGCACGCCCTTCTTGCGCGCACCGCGGTAGACGAACACGCGCGGGTATTCCTCGTTCAGGCTGACCGCCAGCACCGGATACGACTTGTCGTCGCGGTAGCGGACATTGAAGCGCGGATCGAATTCCTTGATCCAGTTGTATTCCAGCTGTAGCGCTTCCACCTCGGTGGACACGACCGTCCACTCGACGCCCGCCGCCGTGGTGACCATCTGCCGGGTGCGCGGATGCAGCCCGGCCACGTCCGCGAAGTACGAGTTCAGGCGGCTCCGCAGGCTTTTCGCCTTACCGACATAGATGACCTGCCCGTACTTGTCCCGGAACTTGTAGACGCCGGGTTCGACGGGAATGGTGCCCGGGGCGGGCCGGTAGGTCGCGGGATCTGCCACGCGTCCAGGTTAGTCATGCCCTCCGACACACCGGTCGCGCCACCGGCCCGCCGACCGACATGCGGGTGGACGCCCCTGAACGCCTGGGCTCGGCCATCCGCCGACGTCCTCGTGACGAAGTATCCGCAAGATCAGTTCAGAGAGGGGAACGCCATGATCCGCCTGCGCCTGCGCCGCCGTTCACTCGCCATCGCCGGGGCCACCTGCCTGGCCGCCGCCGCCCTGGTGGCCGTGACCATGCCCGCCGCCGAGGCCGAGGCAGGCCCGATCTACGTCTACGGCGACTACCTCAAACACGAAAACCCCACCATCTGTGCTGCCACCCTGTCGAATTCACACACCGAGCGACTCGTCGCCTAGCTCGACGAACCCTCCGAATGACCGGGCGCGCATTCTTGCAGCGCGTGCAATCACGCAGGCACTGCCACATCGGGCGGTCGCGCAGCACGGTGATGCCGCGAGTCGGGGGCGACGCGCCACGCCGGGGGATGGATCTCGGCGAGTTTCGGCGGTGTGGCGGGTTGCGCGGTCAGTATGGGTCGAACCGTTTTTGATCTGTCCGTATACGAGGGAGCTTGTTCGATGACCAATCGTCACCATCTCCACCCGCGTCGCCGGTCGCTCGCGCTCGGTTCCGCACTCGGTATCGGCGCGGCCGGTCTGATCTCGCTGTCGGCGGCTCCGGCCGCGCACGCGGATTCGGTCTGCCGGATCGATAAGACGCTCGACACCGCCACCTTCACCTGCCCCGAGAACGCCTGGTACGCCGCGGTGGTGGAGTGCCTGGGCATGCGTCAGGTGGGCAGCGGCTACCAGTCCCCCACCTACATCGTGGGCGATTCGCCGCGGCCGCTGATCCCGATGACCATCGAGTGCAAGGGCGAGGGCAAGAACGGCATCGTGCTCAACGCGTGGACCGACGGGCCGTTCTGACCAACTGCGGGTGACGTCGGCGCGATACCGGCGAGGCCCGTCCGATAGAGGTGAGATCTAGGCGATCTCGCGCCGCAATTCCGGTGCGAGATCGCCTTTTTCACCGACCTGGACGGTGTCGAGCCCGAGCCAGTCGGCCATGTCGCGCAGCGCCCGCGCCAGTTCACCCGCGACGCGCGTGGCGTCGCGCCCGGGTTCGAGGAACGCGCCCGGCACCAGCAGCCGCCCGGTCGAGCGTTCCGCGCGTAGGTCCACCCGGGCCACCAGCTCACCGTCCAGCAGGAACGGGAAGACGTAATACCCGTGCACGCGTTTGTGTTCCGGCGTGTAGATCTCGATGCGGTAGTGGAAGTCGAAGAGCCGCTCGGTGCGATCCCGGAAGAAGATAAGCGGATCGAACGGGCACAGCAGCGCCGATCCCGCGACGCGGCGTGGCGTGCGCGCCTCGGCGTGCAGGTAGGCGGGCCTGTCCCAGCCCTGGACGGTCACCTGCTCCAATTCGCCCAACGCGAGCAATTCCGCGATGGCGGGCTCGGTTTGACTCCGCTTGAGCCGGTAGTAGTCGCGCAGATCGGTCTCGGTGCCGATCCCGTGCGCCCGCGCGGCCCGACGCACCAACTCGAGCACCGCTTCCGACTCGCTCGGCTCGTGCGCCAGCACCTCGGCCGGGATCACAGCGCCGGTGAGGTCGTAATAGCGCTGGAACCCAACGCGTTTGGACACCGTCAGCTCCCCCGCCGAGAACAGCGCCTCACACACGATCTTGGTGTCGCTGTGGTTCCACCCCCAATGATCCTTGGCGCGTGGCCGATCCAGCTCCAGATGCCGCTCCACCTCCCCCGCGGTGCTCGGCCCGAACTCCTTGACCACACTCAGCACATCGTCGGCCAGCATCGGATTGCGTTCGAACACCTCGCGAAACCCGCGCCACCGCCCGAGCCGGTAATCGACCATGCGCCACCGCATGAGCGACCAGTCCTCGACCGGAATCAGCGCCGCCTCGTGCGCCCAATACTCCACCAACCGCCGCGGCCGCCGCGCCGAATGCGACCACGCCGCCTCGTCCAGGAAGCCCTGGTCGTACGCCCCGATCCGGCTGAACACCGGCGCGTAATGCGCCCGCACCACCGCCGACACCGAATCCAACTGCAGCAGCCGGGTGCTGTCGAGCACCTTCATGACCGTGCGACGGGTGGGCGGCCCACTCGGCCGCGCACCCGCGAACCCCTGGGCTGCCAAAGCGGTGCGGCGCGCCGCCGCGAGTGTCATCGATCCGGGCGTGGAAATCGGCACACTCGAACCATGCCACGGCCCACCGACAACCTCGTTCGATACATCCCTGTATCGAGCTCCTGTACAGCGGCCACCTCGTTCGATACATTCGTGTATCGAACCTCTAGCGCAAGGAAGCGGGCATGATCGAGAACCCGGATGTCATCGTCGTCGGCGCCGGTCTAGCCGGTCTCGTCGCCACCCACGAGCTGGTCAAGGCGGGGCGGCGCGTGCTCGTCCTGGACCAGGAGAATCGCGCGAACCTGGGCGCGCAGGCGTTCTGGTCGCTGGGCGGGCTCTTCTTCGTGGACAGCCCGGAACAGCGGCGGCTCGGTGTCAAGGACAGTCTCGAACTGGCCCTGCAGGACTGGTTCGGGTCGGCGCAGTTCGATCGCGAGGACGAGGACCATTGGGCCCGGCAGTGGGCGCGCGCGTACGTCGAATTCGCGGCCACCGAGAAGCGGCAGTACCTCTACGACCTCGGCCTGCGGGTCACCCCGGTGGTCGGCTGGGCCGAGCGCGGCGGGCTCACCGCCGACGGCCACGGCAATTCGGTGCCGCGCTTCCACCTCACCTGGGGCACCGGGCCCGAGGTCGTGCGTGTCTTCCTGGAACCGGTCCTCGCGGCCGAGAAGCGCGGGCAGGTCGGCTTCGCCTTCCGCCATCGCGTGGATGAGCTCGTCGTGGAGAACGACGCCGTGACCGGTGTGCGCGGCAGCGTGCTGGAACCCTCGCAGGAGGCCCGGGGAGTCGCCTCGTCACGAACCATCGTGGGCGAGTTCGAACTTCACGCCAAGGCGGTCATCGTCGCCTCCGGCGGCATCGGCCACAATCACGACCTCATCCGCCGCAACTGGCCCACCGACCGCCTGGGCCCGTGCCCCGAGCACATGATCTCCGGCGTCCCCGCGCACGTGGACGGCCGCATGCTGGCGATTACCGAGGCCGCGGGCGGTCGCATCGTGAACCGGGATCGCATGTGGAACTACACCGAGGGCATTCACAACTGGGATTCCATCTGGCCCGATCACGCCATCCGCATCATTCCCGGGCCGTCCTCGCTGTGGTTCGACGCCAATGGAAAGCGCATGCCCGCACCGGCTTTCCCGGGCTTCGACACCAATGCCACCATGAAGCAGATCCTGTCCACCGGCTACGACTACTCGTGGTTCATTCTCAACCAGTCGATCATCGAGAAGGAATTCGCGCTCTCCGGGTCGGAGCAGAATCCCGATATCACCGGCAAGGACCTGAAACTCGCGCTCAAGAGCCGGGTGGCCAAGGGCGCGCCCGGACCGGTGGAGGCGTTCAAGCAGCACGGCGTGGACTTCGTGGTCGCCGACACCCTGGCGGAACTCATTGCGGGCCTGAACAAGATCTCCCGCGGCCCGCACCTGGATCTCGCCGATATCGAGCGGCAGATCGTGGCGCGCGATCGGGACGTGGCCAACAAGTTCAGCAAGGACGCCCAGTTGATGGCCGTCAACAATGCCCGCCGCTTCCTCGGCGACAAGGTCCGGGTGGCGACGCCGCACCGGATCCTCGATCCCGCGCACGGCCCGCTCATCGGCGTGCGGTTGAACATCCTGACCCGAAAGACCTTGGGCGGCTTGCAGACCAATCTCGATTCGCAGGTCATGCGGCCGGACGGCACCCCGTTCCCGGGCCTGTACGCCGCGGGTGAGGTCGCCGGTTTCGGTGGCGGCGGCGTGCACGGCTACAACGCGCTGGAGGGCACGTTCCTGGGCGGCTGCATCTTCTCCGGCCGCAATGCCGGTCGCGCGCTGGGACGCAGCCTGACCTAGGACCTCGACGAAAACGCCTGCCGCCCACCCTCATCCGATGGGCGGCAGTCTTCGTCTCAGGCCAGCGCGAACCAGCGGTAGAGGTCCCGACGCAGCAGCAGCGCCAGCACGACGCCCGACACCATGACTCCGATCAACACGGTGAAAGGCCCAACGCCGGTGGGCATTTCGGCCGACACCAACGTGAAGATCCCCAAAAACACCTGCAGGCTGGCCAATCCCAGCGCGGTGATCCAGATCCAGCGCGAACGCAGCCCGAAAAGCAGTGCGACACCGCCGATCACCCAGGCCGCGAAGAACTGTCCGAGGCTGCCGACCACGGAGGCCGCGCCGCCCGCGATGGACAGCAGACCGTGCAGGACCGCGAGTCCCATGGCCGCCAAGGCGGCGAACTGGGTTTCCCGGACCTTGCCGGGGACGTCGATCTCGGCGCTATCACGACGCAGCCCCCGCACCGTGTCGAGAATCCGGGCGAAAAATGTGGTCGGAACACCGTTTTCCGCGGCAACGGGTGTCATATCCACCTCGTCGGCACAAGCCGTTTGCGAACTCACAGCACTCCTCATCGAGTAACCCCTGGTCACGCGCCCCCTGCGAACGCGCTCAACCTGACGCTAACCAACCGTTCGGATTTCGGACAATCCGGTTGCGCAAGTTATGACCATGGCCACAGCCGATAGATAGCGCGGCAAACAGTGATCTCGAACACATAACGGCCGCACGCGATTTCGCGTGCGGCCGTGGAAAAGCCCAGGTCCGGAGACAGTTACCCAGTGTACCTCCGGAAGCCGGAAACTACTTGTCGTCCAGGGGGATCGGCGGAATCACCGGGAATTCACCGGTGTAGCCCTCGCGCATCTTGGCGATGGCCAGCACCCGCGGGCTGGCCAGCTTCCAGCCGATGGCCAGGGCGGGCACGATGATCACCAGGCTCGCCACCGTCCAAGTACCGACCGGTTTGTCGAATGCCATGAGGACCAGCACCAAGAAGAGGAATGCGAGCGTGGCGTACCCGGTGTAGGGAGCGCCGATCATGCGGAACGCGGGCCGCTCGGCGCGACCCTTGCGCCACCAGTGGTACAGCTTCAACTGGCACAGCACGATCGTCGCCCACGACGCCAGAATGCCCAGCGAGGCCACATTCAGCACGATTTCGAACGCCTTGGACGGCACGATGTAATTCAGCCAGATACCGAACAGCGCGATCACCGCGGTGAGCAGAATGCCGCCGTAGGGCACACCGGCGCTCGACATCCGCGAGGTGAATTTCGGCGCGCTGCCGTTCATCGACATCGACCGCAGAATGCGTCCGGTGGAATACAGTCCGGCATTCAAACTCGACAGCGCCGCGGTGAGCACCACGAAGTTCATGATCGAGCCCATGTGCGCCACACCGAGTTTTCCGAAGAACGTGACGAACGGGCTTTCCCCCGCCTTGTAATCGGTGTAGGGCAGCAGCAGCGCGAGCAGAATGACCGAGCCGCAGTAGAAGACCGCGATTCGCATGATCACCGAATTGATGGCGCGCGGCATGATCTTGGCCGGATTCTCGGTCTCGCCCGCCGCGATGCCCACCATTTCCACGGCGGCGTAGGCGAACACGACACCGGAGGTGACGGTGACCAGTGGCAGCACGCCGGTGGGGAACCAGCCGCCCGCGTCGGCGACCATGCCGAAGCCGGTGCTCGCACCGTCGACCTTGAAGCGCCCGGCGAAGAAGACGGTGCCGACCACCAGGAACGTCACCAGGGCCAGCACCTTGATCATGGCGGCCCAGAATTCCATCTCGCCGAACCATTTCACCGAGGCCAGGTTGATGCCGAGCACGATGATCAGCGCGCCCAGCGCCAGAATCCACTGCGCGATGGGCTGGAACGGGCCCCAGTAGTGCAGATAGGTGGCGACGGCGGTGGTGTCGACGATGCCGGTCATGGACCAGTTCAGGAAGTACATCCACCCGGCCACGAATGCGGCCTTCTCACCGAAGAATTCGCGCGCGTAGGAGACGAACGAGCCCGAGGACGGGCGGTGCAGTACCAGTTCACCCAGCGCGCGCAGGATGAAGAAGACGAAAACGCCACAGACGAGATACACCAGGAACAGCGAGGGGCCCGCATTGTGCAGGCGGCCACCCGCTCCCAGGAACAGGCCGGTGCCAATGGCACCGCCGATGGCGATCATCTGCAACTGCCGAGGTTTGAGCGCTTTGTGATAGCCGCTGTCCTCGGCGTTGAGGCTGGTGGCAGTAGTCCGGATCTCGGTCATTCGCCGGGTTAACCCTCCGCAATCGTGAAGTGAGGCACGCTGAGGGTACCTTGCCGTTTGCTGAGAGCTGAATCGGCGCTCCGGGCGGGTGAATTTCCCGCGAATATGGCCGGTCAAGCGACCAATTGGTGCCATTCACCGGCGATTGCCGCGAAACCGCTGATAATCCACGGTGTGACCTGCGAGGACGGCTGATCCCGACAACCCGCCCATTCGGCCCGTCAAAGCCCTTCCCAGCCGCCCGCACGGCGATAGAGTCCGATCATGAGGCGCTTGGGACGAACCGGGGGCGGCGCTGCCGCTCTGCTGCTCATAGTCGGATTGATGACCGCCTGTTCGTCCTCGACGAACCACACCGCGTCATGCACGGTGTCCAGCAATGGAACTCCCGTCACCTCCGGTGTGCCGACCGGTCCCAGCGGCACCAATCTGGCGCTGCGCCCGGAGGTCGCCACCGGCTACCGCACCGGCATGACCCCGGTGAAGACCGGCGATTTCGCGGTCTCCACCGCGAATCCCGTTGCGACGGAAGCGGCCTGCAAGGTGCTGCGCGACGGCGGCACCGCCGCGGACGCGCTCATCGTGGCCCAGACCGTGCTGAATCTGGTGGAGCCGCAGGCCACCGGCATCGGCGGCGGCGCGTTCCTGATGTACTACGACGCCACCACCAAGACGGTCGACTCCTACGACGGGCGCGAGACCGCACCCGCCGCGGCCACCGAGGACTATCTGCGCTACATCAGCGCCGCCGATCACACTGTGCCGCAACCGAACGCGCGCGCCAGCGGTCGCTCGATCGGCGTGCCCGGAGTGCTGCGGCTGCTCGAGACGGCCCACAACGAGCACGGCAAGCAGCCCTGGAAGGACCTGTTCACCCCGGCCATCAATCTGGCCGACGGCGGGTTCAAGATCTCCCCGCGCATGGCCAGCCAGATCAACGACTCCAAGGCCGATCTGGCCCGCGACGACAATGCCAAGGCGTACTTCCTCCAGCCGGACGGCAGCCCGAAGACCGCGGGGACCACACTCACCAATCCGGCCTTCGGCAAGACGCTCTCGGCCATCGCCACCGACGGCCCGAACGCCTTCTACACCGGCGCGATCGCCGCCGATATCGTCGACACCACCGCGACCACCTCCGGCGGGCGCACGCCGGGCCAGCTCTCGCTCGCGGATCTGCAGTCCTACCAGGCGAAGAAGCGCACCGCGGTGTGCTCGCCGTATCGCGGCCACGAGATCTGCGGCATGCCCAACCCGTCCTCGGGCGGCATCACGGTCGAGTCGGCGCTGGGCATCCTGTCCAATTTCGATCTGTCGTCGATGAAGCCGAGCGACCTGTCCGGTGACGGCAATACCGCCCGCGACGGCGGCAAACCCACCCCGGAGGCCGTGCACCTCATCGCCGAGGCCGAACGCCTGGCCTACGCCGACCGCGACAAGTACATCGCCGACTCGGATTTCGTTCCGCTGCCGGGCAATTCACCGCAGACGCTGCTCAACCCCGACTACCTGAAGCAGCGCGCCGCCCTCATCGACCCGTCCAAGAGTCTGGGCACCGCCAAGCCCGGCGACTTCGGCCCGGTCCCGGTCGGCAATGGCCCGCAACAGCCCGAGCACGGCACCAGCCACATTTCCATCGTCGACAAGTACGGCAACGCGGCCGCCATGACCACCACGGTCGAATCCGCCTTCGGCTCTTTCCATTTCGTCGACGGGTTCATTCTCAACAACCAGCTCACCGACTTCTCGGCCGAGCCGCTCGACAAGGACGGCAACCCCATCGCCAACCGGATCGACCCCGGCAAGCGGCCCCGCAGCTCCATGGCCCCGACCCTGGTCTTCGACCGCAACCCCGACGGCACCCGCGGCCCGCTCTACGCGGTCACCGGCTCCCCCGGCGGCGCGGTCATCATCCAGTTCGTGGTGAAAACCCTGGTCGGACTGCTGGATTGGGGCATGAACCCGCAGCAGGCGGTGTCCATGATCGACTTCGGTGCGGCCAACACCCCCACCACCTACCTGGGCGGTGAGCATCCGGCGGTGAACGCCGCCGACAATGGCGACCACGACGCGGTGGTGCAGAAACTGCGCACCCTCGGCGACCAGGTCTCGGTCACCCCACAGTCCAGCGGCCTCTCGGCCCTGGTCCGCGACGGTAACGGGTGGATCGGCGGCGCGGACCCCCGCCGCGAGGGCGCGGTCCTGGGCAGCCCGCGCTAGCTCACGGAGGCCGGTTCCCGGCGCATTGCATTTACTACGGATTCAGATAATCTGGATTCGTGAAGTACGAATCCGTAGTAAATGAGCCCTTGCTGCTCACGTTGCAGCGGGCGACCCATGCCACCCTGCAGGACCTGTCGGCGGCGGTGGTCGATCTGGACGTGACCGAATCCGAGGCCAATGCCCTGGCCAACCTCGCCGACGGTCGCGGGCGCACGGTGTCCGAGCTGGGCGCGGGGATCGGCATCCGACCGACGACCCTCACCGGGGTGCTCGATCGGCTCGAACGCAAGGGCCTCATCACCCGGGGGATCCGGCAGGGCGACCGACGTGCGGTGCTGATCGAGCTCACCCCGGCGGGAGCCACGGCTGCGGCCGAGGTCCTGAGGGCGATGACCGAACTGGAAGCTCGCCTGCTGGAAGGCCTTTCGGCAGGGACGATCGATGAGACGCGACGGGTCCTGAAAGCGCTGGCCGGATCGTGACGGCCTTCGATGATCTGGTGACCGAGGTGATGTCCGACGCCGGTCGGTTCGGTCATCGCGAACACCTGCACGTCACCTGGCTCGCCCTGCGCCGGTTCGGATTACCCGCGACCGTCGCGATGGTCAGCGACGGCCTTCGCAATACCGCCCGCTACGCCGGGGTGCCGCAGAAATACCATGCGACCGTCAGCCGCGTCTGGGTCGTGCTGATCGCTCACCACCTGGCGCACACGCCCACCGATGATTTCGACGTCTTCCTCGACCGCAATCCCGGCCTGTTCGACAAGCACCTACTCATGCGGTTCTACCAGCCGTCGACACTGGCCAGCGACGCCGCGCGGACGGGCTGGGTCGAACCGGACCGGGAACCACTGCCCGACGCGTAGCCCGTCAGCCGGGATGTTCAGTCCTGTTGCCCGGCCGTGTATTTCGCGCCGAGCTCCCGGAATCTGTCCATGGCCTCGGCGGCACGCATCTTGTCGTTGGAGCGGATGGCCATCATGGGCACGTACTCGTCGTGCGCGAGTTCCAAACGGGCCCAGGACTTCTTGTCGGGGAACGAGATCCCGCGAATGTCCTTCCACTGGAACTCGCTGTCGCCCACGATGTTGCGGACCATCACCCCGCGCTTGCCGACGCGCACGCGGGGGCGGGTGAGGGTCAGGACGGCACCGGCCAGCACGATGCCGAACAGGGCGAGGCCGATCTGGTCGGAGACCCGGAAGTTGACGCCGGTGGAGCCGTGGCGCAGGACGATGCCGCCGAAGATGAAGATGGCCGCGAGCACGGCCGCCACGATGCGCACCGTGACGATGGCGTGGTGGGGACGGACCTCCAGGTCCCAGTCACCCTCGGCGGTGCCCGATTTCGGGGCGACGGGGGTTGCGGGTGTCGACTCGGCCATCGTTTCCTCGGACTCCGTCTTCTGCTGCTCGGTATCGTCCCGCTTCGGCATGGCTATACGGTCTGGGTGAGTTCGCGCAGGGTGAGCGCGGCGTCGAGGGCCGCGGCGGCCGCCTGCTCGCCCTTGTTCTCCGCCGAGCCCGGCAGACCCGCGCGGTCGATGGCCTGCTCCTCGGTGTTCACGGTGAGCACGCCATTGGTGACCGGGGTGCTCTCATCGAGGGACACCCGGGTCAGCCCCGCGGTCACCGAATCGCACACGTACTCGAAATGCGGTGTGCCACCGCGAATCACGACGCCCAGCGCGACCACCGCGTCGTGGGTGCGGGCCAGCGCCTGCGCCACCACCGGCAGTTCCATGGCACCGGCGACGCGGACCACCGTGATGTCGGAGACCCCGGCGGCGCGCGCGGTCTGCTCCGCATTGGCGACCAGCGCGTCGCAAATGGTGGTGTGCCAACGCGATGCCACGATCCCCAGCTTGAGGTCCTTGGCATCGGCGAGCTCGAAGGTCGGTACGCCCGTACCGCTCATCGTGTTACGCCCTCTCGGTAGTGGTTCGCGCGGACAGTCAGTTGGCGGTCTCGCCGAGATCCAAGTCTTCCAGGCCGACCAGGTCGTGGCCCATCCGGTCCCGCTTGGTGCGCAGATAGCGCAGATTGTGCTTGTTGGCCCGCACCGGCATGGCCACGCGCTCGCTGATGGACAGGCCGTAGCCCTCGATGCCCGCGCGCTTGTCCGGGTTGTTGGTCAGCAGCCGCATCGAGGTGATGCCCAGATCGACGAGGATCTGCGCGCCGATGCCGTAGTCGCGGCCGTCGGCGGGCAGGCCCAATTCCAGGTTGGCGTCCACGGTGTCCGCGCCGCCGTCCTGCAGCTGGTAGGCCTGCAGCTTGTGCAGCAGCCCGCTGCCGCGACCCTCGTGCCCGCGCATGTAGAGCAGCACACCGCGGCCCTGCTCGGAGATCATCTGCAGCGCGGCGTCCAGCTGTGGGCCGCAGTCGCAGCGCAGCGAGCCGAAGGCGTCACCGGTGAGGCATTCGGAGTGCACGCGCACGAGCACGTCCTTGCCGTCGCCGATCTCGCCCATCACGAGCGCGACGTGTTCGGCGTCGTCGTATTCGCTCTCGTAGCCGATGGCCCGGAACTCACCGAACTCGGTGGGCAGCTTGGCTTCCGCGACCTGCTTGACGTGCTTCTCGTTGCGGCGACGCCAGGCGATCATGTCGGCGATGGAGATGAGCGCCAGATCGTGCTCGTCGGCGAACACGCGCAACTCGTCGGTGCGGGCCATATCGCCCTCGTTCTTCTGCGACACGATCTCGCAGATGACACCGGCGGGGGCCAGCCCGGCCATGCGGGCCAGATCGACGGCGGCCTCGGTGTGGCCGGGGCGGCGCAGCACGCCACCGTCCTTGGCGCGCAAGGGAACCACGTGACCCGGGCGGGTCAGATCGTCGGACTTGGCGTTCGGGTCGGCCAGCACGCGCATGGTGGTGGCGCGGTCGGCGGCGGAGATGCCGGTCGTGATGCCCTCGCGGGCGTCCACGGCGACGGTGTAGGCGGTGCCGTGCTTGTCCTGGTTGACCGCGTACATCGGGGGCAGGCCCAGGCGATCGCAGTCCGCCCCGGTGAGCGGCACACAGATGTAACCGGAGGTGTAGCGGATCATGAAGGCCACGAGCTCGGGGGTCGCCTTCTCCGCCGCGAAAATGAGGTCACCCTCGTTCTCCCGGCCCTCGTCGTCGACAACGACGACCGCCTTTCCGGCGGCGATGTCGGCGACTGCGCGCTCGATGGTGTCGAACCTGGTCACGTCTGTTGTGCTCCATCTCGAATTAGGTGCCTCATTACAGTAGGCCAGCCGCCGTGCCCGTTTTGCGCCGCCTCTGACCTTTCGCGGAGATCAACCGCGCTGGACGAGGCGCTCGACGTACTTGGCGATGATGTCGACTTCGAGATTCACGACGGTGCCGACCGGGGCGGTGCCCAGGGTGGTGAGCTCGCGGGTGGTGGGGATGAGGGAGACCTCGAACCAGTCCTTCGCACCGTCGGCGTAGGCCTCTGCGGCGATCCCGATGCCGGAGACGGTCAGCGAGATGCCGTCCACGGTGATCGAGCCCTTCTCCACCACATAGCGAGCGATGCTGTCGGGCAGGGAGATTCGCACGACCTCCCAGTTCTCGTAGGGCGTGCGGGAGACGATGGTGCCGGTGCCGTCGACGTGGCCCTGCACGATGTGCCCGCCCAGGCGGCTGTTCACGGCCGCGGCGCGCTCGAGATTGACGCGGGAGCCGACACCCAGCCCGCCGATGCTGGAGCGGTTGAGGGTCTCGGCCATGACGTCCACGGTGAAGCGGTCGCCCTCCACTTTCTGGTCGACCACGGTGAGGCAGACGCCATTGACGGCGATCGAATCCCCGTGTCCGGCATCGGAGGTCACCAGCGGGCCGCGAATGGTCAGTCGCGCCGAGTCGTCCAGCTGTTCGGTGGCGACGATCTCGCCCAGCTCCTCGACGATGCCTGTGAACATGCCCTACCTCTCCCGTTCGCCTGTGCGTTCTCGCTTGCGCCAACAGCCCGCACCACACGGGGTATTCCCGGTACGAACGGTCGTCCCCCTCAGCCTAACGACGCCCGGTCGTAGGCGACATGCGGCCTTGTTCACTGGAGAGTTGGAGACCGGCGGACAAATGAAATCGGGCATATGCCAACTTGCGATCCGCAAATTGTCCGAATTGGAGGGATTTATCAATTGAAGAGTAGGTATTTCCCAGGTACACCCAGGGCCTGACCTGGGCCAACCGGAAGAAGTACCCAGTCCACGACTCGCTTACACCAGAATCTTGCGCGGAGCCAAAAATGGTCGCAAGATTGTTATGTAGCTGATTCCAACAGTTCAACTTCTCCGCGAGCAGTTCAACGAAGAACCGTCCGGGCGTCCAGCGGCCGAGGCGATCATCGCAGCAACCGAACGAAGGAAGGGTTGGCCCCCGCGCGGGTCG
The DNA here is from genome assembly GCF_035818795.1 of Nocardia sp. CDC160. Taxonomy (NCBI): domain Bacteria; kingdom Bacillati; phylum Actinomycetota; class Actinomycetes; order Mycobacteriales; family Nocardiaceae; genus Nocardia; species Nocardia sp. CDC160. The sequence goes on from NZ_JAYKYT010000004.1 coordinate 1,041,916, forward strand.
GATCCAGGTGGCAGACAACACAAATGGCACAGTTGGGGGTGCGGCGTGACCACGTTTCTCGATTCGACGCTCGAAGTTCGGTGTGTGCAGTACCGGCGCGAATTTCACCTTCCGGCGTCGATCGATCCGGCGTCACGACACATCCTGCTGGAGATAGGCAACCGTTACGGTGCCATCACCATGCCCGCCGACCTCGGCGAACGCGTCCAGGAACGGTTGCGGCAGGCCGACCTGGCCGGTCCGGTCGTCGATCACCCCCGCGCCCGGCGCTGGACCTTCATCACCGGTCCGGCCCGCCCGGAAACCCTCAGCAAATCCGTCGCGGCGGCGCTGTTCCGGCTGTACGCGACCGTCGCGTGCTCCGGCGCGCAGGTGGTGCTCCCGTCCGCCGATGACGAGCGGACGGGCTACCGCACCTGGATCCACTCCCCCGAGTCCAGCGACACCGTGCCGCCACTGGAATCGGTGATCGAGGCGCTGCTGCGGCGCTGAGCGATCCGGGCCGTTACGCCGAGGCCGTCTCGATCGCGATCACCTTCTGCCGCAAGGCTTCCACGGTCGCGGCCGGGTCCGGCGTCCCGTACACCGCGGAACCCGCCACGAAGCAGTCCACCCCGGCCTCGGCGGCCTGCTCGATGGTGTCCATATTGATGCCGCCGTCGATCTCGACCACCAGGCGCAGTTCACCCGCGTCGACCAGGCGGCGCACCTGCTTGGCCTTGTCGAGCACGTGGGCGATGAAAGACTGTCCGCCGAAACCGGGTTCGACGCTCATCACCAGCAGGGTGTCGAATTCACGCAGGATCTCGAGGTAGGGCTCGATCGGGGTGCCGGGCTTGACCGACAGGCCCGCCTTGGCGCCCGCGGCGCGGATATCGCGCGCGACGGCGATCGGATTGTCGGTGGCCTCGGCGTGGAAGGTGACGTTGTAGGCGCCCGCCTCGGCGTACCCGGGGGCCCAGCGCTCCGGGTTCTCGATCATGAGGTGGCAGTCCATCGGAATGTCGGTGGCCTTCAAAAGGCTCTGCACCACCGGCAAACCCAGCGTCAGATTCGGGACGAAGTGGTTGTCCATGACGTCGACGTGCACCCAGTCGGCGCCCTCGATGGCCTTCAGTTCATCGGCGAGATGAGCGAAATCGGCCGAGAGGATGGAGGGGGCGATCATCGGCGCGGGGCGGGAGAACGGCGAGGTTGAGGTGCACACAGCGCGGAGTCTATCGGCCGTACGACACGACTCGGTCAGCACCGGTGCACGGTTGGACTCGACGCCGACCGGTTGCGTCGGCGCGACCGAATGGCTGATTGCCGCGCGCCGGAATGGGTAGCCTTAACAGGGTGATCAACATTTCGGCGGAACAAGGGCTGCGTGGCACACCGGTCGAGATCGGCGTCGCCGCCTCCGTTTCCCAGTTGCCCATCGTGCGCGGACTCGCCGAAACCCTGGTGCTACTCAGCGATTTCACCCTGGACGAGGTGGCCGATATCCGGCTGGCCGTCGACGAGGCCGCCTCCACGCTGATCGCTCTGGCCGCGCCCGGCACGACGTTGCAGGTCCGGTTCACCGTGGGCGAGTCCGATTTGCTCGTGCGGGTCAGCGGCACCGCCGCGGCCGAGGGCCTACCGGATCAGCGCAGCTTCGGCTGGCATGTGCTGCGGACCCTGTCCGATGAGGTCACCGCCAGCCAGGGCGACTTCGATCCGGCGCTCTCCGGATACCCGACGGCGGTGGAGTTCCGGCGGGTCCGGGGGAAGGCGTAGTGATCGAAGGCAAGGACGTGTTCGCATCAACCCCCGACCCCACCCAACCCGATCCGTCCGAGGAGCGGGAGCTTTCGGAGCACCAGAACGACGAGGCGACCGACAGCGACGAGGCGGCGGAGGACGCCGAGGAGACCGTCGACGCCGAAGAGGCCGAGGAGGTCGCGCGCACCGTCTCCGGGTACGACGATGTCACCGCGCTGTTCGAGCAGTTGGCCGCCGCCGCACCGGAATCCGAGCGCCGCGCCGCCCTGCGCGGTGAGCTGATCAACCGCTGCATTCCGCTCGCGGACCATATCGCCCGCAAGTTCAGCGGGCGCGGTGAGCCTTTCGACGACCTCACCCAGGTCGCGCGGGTCGGGCTGGTGCACGCGGTGGACCGCTTCGACATCTCGCGCGGCTCGAACTTCCTGTCCTTCGCGGTGCCGACCATCATGGGCGAGGTGCGCCGCTATTTCCGGGACAACACCTGGGCCATGCGGGTTCCGCGCCGGGTCAAGGAGACCCACCTGCGCATCGGTGCGGCCATCGACGCGCTCTCCCAGCAGTTGGGCCGCTCCCCCACCGCCAAGGAGATCGCCGCCGAGCTCGGCATCGACGCCGACGAGGTGACCCAGGCGGTCATTGCCGGAAACGCCTACCAGCCCAGCAGCATCGACGCGGTATCCGTGGGCCGCGACACCGAGGCCTCCCTGCTCGACACCCTGGGCGAGGAGGAATCGCAGTTCGACCGGGTCGAGGAGTACGTGGCCATCCGCCCGCTGCTGGCCGGGCTGCCCGAGCGCGAACGCAAGATTCTGACCATGCGATTCTTCGAATCCATGACGCAGACCCAGATCGCCCAGCAGATGGGCATCTCCCAAATGCACGTCTCGCGGATCCTGTCCAAAACCCTTGCCCGCCTGCGGGAGCAGTCCGCCCGGGAGTGAGCACGGTAGATTGCGTCTAGACCATGATCACCTCGGCCGGAGCGAAGGGGTCGGAGTTGACGCAGATGCCGTTCGATTCGCTGTATCGGCACGGGTTCGCGCGTGTGGCCGTGGCGGTGCCGCGGGTGCGGGTGGCCGATCCGGCGTTCAATGCGGAGCAGACGCTGCTCTCGGCGCGGCAGGCCGCGGCCCAACACGCCGTGCTGACGGTGTTCCCCGAGCTCGGGCTGTCCAGCTATACCGCCGATGATCTGTTTCATCAGGATGCGCTGGACGCGGCGGTGGCGGCGGGGCTCGAGCGGATTGTCGAGGAGAGCGTCGGGATCGACACCGTGCTGGCGGTCGGTGCGCCGGTGCGGGCGCAGGGGCGGTTGTTCAACTGCGGCATTGTGATTCACCGGGGGCGGGTGTTGGGGGCCGCGCCCAAGAGTTATCTGCCGAATTATCGCGAGTTCTATGAGAAGCGGCAGTTCGCGGCGGCGCGGGAGGCCGTGGAGGATCACATTGTGATCGCCGGGCAGCGGGTGCCGTTCGGGGCCGATCTGCTGTTCACCGCGACCAACCTGCCGGACTTCGTTTTTCATCTCGAGATCTGCGAGGACGGCTGGGTTCCCTTGCCGCCCAGTGGTTTCGCCGCGCTGGCGGGGGCGAGCGTGCTGGTGAATCTGTCGGCCAGCAATATTGTCATCGGCAAGGCCGATTATCGGCGTGATCTGTGCACCTCGCATTCGGCGCGGTATATCGCCGCGTACCTGTATTCGGCTGCGGGGCACGGCGAGTCGACCACCGATATGGCCTGGGACGGGCAGGCGCTGGTGTGCGAGAACGGCAATGTGCTGGCCGAGGGTGAGCGGTTCGCCGAGCAGCCGCAGGTGGTGACCGCCGATATCGATCTGCGGCGACTCGTCGCGGATCGGCTGCGCACCACCAGTTTCGCCGATACCGTGCACGATCATCGGGAGCGGCTCGAGCGGTTCCGGCGTATCGAGGTCGAACTACCGATCCCGGCCGGGACGGTTGCGCTGCGACGTGAAATCCCGCGCTTCCCTTATGTTCCCGCCGATCCCGCGAGCCGCAATGAGCGGTGCGCCGAGGTGCACCGGATTCAGGTGGAAGGGCTCAGCACCCGGCTGGCGGCGACCGGGTCCCAGCGGGTCGTGATCGGGGTATCCGGTGGTCTGGACTCGACGGTGGCATTGATCGTCGCGGCCAAGACCATGGATCGGCTCGGGCTGCCGCGCTCGAACGTGTTGGCCTACACCATGCCCGGCTTCGCCACCAGCAGCCGCACCCTCGAGGACGCGCGGCGGCTCATGCGGGCGGTCGGGGCGACCGCGCACGAGATCGATATCCGGCCCTCGGCCATGCAGATGCTGCGGGATTTGAATCACCCTGCCGCCGACGGGGTTCCGCAGTACGACGTCACCTACGAGAACGTGCAGGCGGGTGAGCGCACCTCGCACCTGTTCCGGCTGGCGAACATGCACAACGCTCTCGTGATCGGCACCGGCGATCTGAGCGAGCTGGCATTGGGCTGGTGCACCTTCGGTGTCGGCGACCACATGGCGCACTACAGCGTGAACGCCTCCGTACCCAAGACGCTGATCAAATACCTGGTCGCCTGGACCATCGACACCGACGGCCTCGGCTCGGAGGCAGGCGAGGTGCTCAAATCCATTCTGGCGACCGAGATCTCACCCGAACTCATTCCCGGCGACGGCGACGCCCCCGCGCAGAGCTCCGAGGCCACGGTTGGCCCTTATGAACTCCAGGACTTCCACCTCTACCACATGCTCCGCTTCGGCGACCTGCCCAGCCGCATCGCCTACCTGTCCCAGCACGCCTGGTCCGACCGCGGCCGCGGGCTGTGGCCGGACCTGATCCCCGCCGACCAGCGTCACGAATACGACCTGCCGACCATCAAGCGCTGGCTCGCGGAATTCCTGCGGCGCTTCATTCAAACCAGCCAGTTCAAGCGCTCCACCCTCCCCAACGCCCCCAAGGTCGGCTCCGGCGGCTCGCTGTCGCCGCGCGGCGATTGGCGCGCGCCCAGCGACGCCTCGGCCGCCGCCTGGCTCGACGAACTCGAGCGCAATGTGCCGGACTGAAAAATCGGTTGAGCCCATTCCCTGATCGGCCGAGGATGGCAGGGTCCGCGACGGGAGGGGTTGGCATTGGTGTCGGTGCTGTGGATAACCGGTGCGCCGGGGGTCGGGAAGTCGACGGTGGGATGGACGCTGTACGAGTGGGCGCGCGCACGGGGTCGGGCGGTCGCGTATATCGACATCGATCAACTGGGGCTGATGCTTCCGGCTCCGGCCGATGATCCGGGGTATCACCGGCTGGAGGCCGCCAACCTCCTCGAGATGATCGCCGTATACCGCGGCTACGGAGCACGGCACATCATCGTTTCCGGAGTGGTCGATCCGCAGCGAGGCATCGCTCCCTACGTCGCTGGCGCGAAAGACATCGAGTTCACGCTCATCCGATTGCGGTGCGAGGCCGAGGAATTGCGCCGCCGGTATCTCGGACGCGGCTCGACGGCAGAGCGACTCGAGGAGCTGATGACCTTGGCCGACACCCTCGATCGCGGTGGGGTCGGCTCGCCGCTCGACACCACGAAGATGACGGTGAATCAGGTGGTGCGGAGGCTGTCCAAGCGGATACCGCCTGATACCCAAGCCCTTCCAGCACCCGCCTTGGTATCGGCGGATCGTAGTCCCGGAAGCCGATCCCCGATTCTGCTGCTGGCCGGACCGACCGCGGTCGGTAAGTCGACCGTCGGGTGGGAGATCCTGCGAATGCTGCGGGATCGTGGCACACGCGCCGCGTTCATCGACGTAGATCAGTTCGGGTTCTTCGAGTCGGATCTCGCCCCGGAGATCAAGGCCGACAACCTGATCCGAGTCTGGCACGGCTACCGGAACGCGGGCGCTCAGGCGTTGATCGTCGTCGCCCGCGGTGCCCCGCATCGGTATCAGCGACGCCTCGCCCACGAACACCTCAGCACCGCATACCTGGAAGCCTCGCCACGCATGCTGGCCGACCGCATCGCACGTCGCAGTCGCGGCGAAGGTCCACGCCTGGCAGGCGATTCGCTGCTCGGCTCCTCTGCCCGGCAGCAGCACCGCATCGCCCTCCGCGCCGCCGCGGAGGCCGACGCCTTGCGACGACAGGGCAGCGGCTCGGTGGTCATCGACACCGATCACCGGATGATCGCGGACCTGGCGGCGGAACTCGCCGGGCTGCTACAGCCCGCGTCCGTGAGCACCTGACGAATCGACCGCAGCGAGATATACGCCTTGCGACGACGGCCTCGGCGCGAGTGTGCGCCGAGGCCGTCGAGTCGGTTTGACCTTAATTCTGCAGGGAACTTATTGCGGCGCTATGGGTTTGCGCAGAGCCGCGAGGAACATGGCGTCGGTGCCATGGCGGTGGGGCCACAGCTGCGCGCCGGGGCCGTCGCCGAGATCCGGGACGCCCGGGAGCAATTCGCGGGTGTCGAGTTGCTCAGCGCCGGTGCGGCGGACCACGTCAGCGACCACCGACACCGTTTCCGGTAGGTGCGGCGAGCAGGTCGAGTAGACGACCACGCCACCAGGGCGGACCAGATCCCATGCGGCGGTGAGCAGTTCGCGCTGCAGGGCGACCAGCTCGCGCACGTCCGACGGCTGGCGTCGCCAGCGAGCCTCCGGGCGACGCCGCAGTGCGCCCAGTCCGGTGCACGGGGCGTCGACCAGGATGCGGTCGAAGCCGGGCGTCAGGCCGCTGTCCCGACCGTCGGCGACGTGGACGTCGACCGGCATGCCGCGAGTGGCCTGGCGAACCAGGTCCGCTCGATGCTCGGCGGGCTCGACCGCATCCACGTGGAAGCCGTCGATATCGGCGATCGAGGCCAGCAGTGCGGTCTTGCCGCCCGGACCGGCACACAGGTCGAGCCAGCGGCCAGTATCCGGGCCTTCTAGGGGCGCGCGCGTAACCGCCAGGGCGACAAGCTGACTGCCTTCGTCCTGCACCGCGGCCATGCCCTCGCGCACCGGTTCCAGCTTGCCCGGATCACCGCCGTCGAGATACACCGCGTACGGCGACCAGCGCCCTTCCTCGCCACCGGTGACGAGCGCCAGCTCCTCGGCGGTGATGTCGCCGGGCCGCGCCACCAGGTGCACCGCGGGTCGCGCGTCATCGGCCTCCAGCACATCGCGCAATTCCCCGGCCCGCGCCCCCAGCGCGTCCGCGAACGCCTGCGCGATCCACACCGGATGCGCGTACTCGAACGCCAGGTGCCCCAAGGGATCCGACGGCGCGAGCCGCTCCACCCACTCCTCGGGCGTCCGCTCGGCCACCCGCCGCAGCACCGCGTTCACGAACCCGGCCCGCCCCTGCCCGAACTCGGCCCGCACCAACGCCACCGACGTATCCACCGCCGCGTGCGCCCCGATCCGAGTCCGCAACAACTGATACGTCCCCAACCGCAACGCATCCAGCAACGGCCCATCGATCTCCTCGACCGCCCGCCCCGCCCCGTCGGCGATCACCGCATCGAGCAACCCCAGCGACCGCGCCGCCCCATACGTCAACTCGGTAGCCAGCGCAGCATCCCGCCCGCTGATCTTCCGCTCCCGCAACAACCCAGGCAGCACCAAATTCGCATAGGCGTCCCGCTCCCGCACCGCCCGCAACACATCCCGAGCCACCACCCGCACCGGATCGGCCCCCGCCTTCTCCGCCCGCCGAGCCGCCGCCGCACTCATCCCCTCCCGAGACTCCCGCCCCGCACCGACCGAATCCCGCTCACGCCCATGGCTCTTACCACCACGACCGCTCCGACCCGACCGTTCGGTCCCGGAACCGCGACCTCCGCCCGAGAACCCATCGCGCCCGTTGTCACGACGATCGGCTCCTCGGCCACCGCGTGGCTTGTCCCAGCCGCCATTTCGGGCGTCCCGAACCGACCGGTCTCGACCCGCGGCCGCGCGTGGTCCATTTCCACGGACGGGGCCACCGGTTCCGCGCTCCTCGCGGGAGCGATCCCAGCCGCCGTTTCGGTTGTCGCGGGTCGAGCGGTTCGAGCTCGAATTGCGGTCTGCCGCAGGGCGTTCGCCGCGATCGTTGCCCGTACGGCGATCCTTGTCGCTCGCGGCCTGGTTGTTCGCCGCTGTCGAGTCGGAGGCCGCCGCCGCGGAGCGGCGGAAGGGGCGGCGGGGGGTGTTGTCTTCGGGGCGGGTCACTCGACCACCGTGCCCGGCTCGAGGCGGGCGCCGCGGGCCCAGTCGAGGGCGGGCATCATGCGTTTGCCCTGGGGTTGGACCTGGGTGAGGCGGACCGCGGTGGTGGCGGTGCCGATGTAGACGCCCGACTTGCGGATGTCGATGGTTCGGGGTGGGAGTTGTTCCTCCACCATGTCGACCGGGGCGAGTTTGAGGCGCTTGCCGTCGATTTCGGTCCAGGCGCCGGGGGCCGGGGTGACCGCGCGGATGCGGCGGTTGATGGCCAGGGCGGGCTGGTCCCAGCGGATGCGGCCCGCCTCGGGTTCGATCTTGGGGGCGTAGGAGATTCCGTCGAGCGGCTGCGGAACCGCTTGCACGGTACCGTCTTCCACGCCGTCGAGGGTGGCTTCGAGGAGTTGCGCACCGGCCTCGGCGAGCCGCGCCAGCAGGGTGCCCGCGGTGTCGGTGACGGCGATCTTCTCGGTCATGGTGCCGTACACCGGCCCGGTGTCCAGACCCTTCTCGATGCGGAAGGTGGACGCGCCGGTGTATTCGTCACCGGCGAGCAGCGCCGCCTGCACGGGAGCCGCACCGCGCCACGCGGGCAGCAGCGAGAAGTGCAGGTTGATCCAGCCGTGCTTCGGAATGCCGAGCACGTCCTCGCGCAGCAGCGCGCCGTAGGCGACGACCGGGCAGCAGTCCGGGGCCAAAGCCCGCAACTGCTCGACGAATTCGGGCTCGGACGGCCGCTGCGGCGTGAACACCGGAATGCCGTGCTCGTCGGCCAGCAGCCCGATCGGCGAGCGGGTGATCTTGCGGCCGCGTCCGGCCACCGCGTCCGGCCGGGTCACCACCCCGACCACCTCGTGCCGCTCGGATTCGATGAGCCGCCGCAGCGACGGCACCGCCGGTTCGGGGGTTCCCGCGAAGACCAGACGCATATCAGCGGCTCCGTTCCCGGCTGCGGCCGCCACCGATTTGCGAGGCGGGCAGCACCGTGACTCCCTGTGTGAACCACGACGATTCGCGAATGGTGCGCATCGCCTCCTTGCGCGAATCCGATTCCAGGCGCTGCAGGAACAGCACGCCGTCGAGGTGGTCGGTCTCGTGCTGGACGCAGCGTGCCAACAGCCCCTCGGCCCGGAACTCGACCGGCTTGCCGTCCATATCGACACCGCGCGCCTGCACGGTCAGCGGCCGCGTCACATCGAAGCGCACACCGGGAATCGACAGGCAGCCCTCGGGCCCGGTCTGGGTCTCCTCCCCGATCACCTCGAAGGTCGGGTTGATCAGATGCCCCTGCGCGTCACCGGTGTCGTAGACGAAAACCCGTAGCCCGACCCCGATCTGCGGTGCCGCCATGCCGACGCCCCCGCTCTCGTACATGGTGTCGATGAGGTCGGTCACCAGCTGGCGTACCTCCCGATCGAACGTCTCGACCTCCGCCGCGCGGGCGCGCAGGATCGGATCGCCGAACAGGCGGACAGGCTGGATGGTCACGGGCAGCTCCCGATGGCTAACGAATACGGTCGTCTCATTTTACGGACGCCCGTGACCACCCCGATCAGGAATGCGCCGCCAACACGACATCGCTGATGCCGGTGCCCAGCGCGACCGGCACGCAGGCGGGTGTCACCGCGTGCGCGGGATCGAGCAGATTGACCACCAGCCGCTGCACGTACGGGTCGTAGACCATGTGGAAATGCCCGGTCAGATCCTCGGCGCAGAGGTTCTGCAGCACGATGTTGGTCGCGCCCTCGCCGTGCAGGGCGATATTGGTATTGGGCTGGATCATTTCATCGACCCGGCTGCCGATCGTCGTGTATGTCACACCCGGCACCGTGTCGCCGCCCGCGTTCAGCTCCCGAATGAAGGGTGCTCCCGCCGCCTGCTGCACCGCCGCGAGCGAGGATCCCATCTCGACGAGTTTGTAGATGCCCGGCACCGCGTCGGCGATCGGGACCAGGCCGTACATGACCCCGCCGTAACTGGGCGAGGCCAGGCCGATCCACTGTCCGACCTTGGGCGCGCCGCCGAGCTTGTTGATCCAGTAGCGAGTCACGCTCGCGCCCTGGGAGAAACCGACCAGATCGACCTGGGTCGCGCCGGTCGCGGCGAGCACCTTATCGACGAAGGTGCCGATCTGCGCCGAGCTCTCCCACACGTCCTCGGTGCCATAGGTGTCCTTGCCCGGCTTGCCGCCGTAGTTGAGCGCGAACACGCAGATCCCGGCCTGCGACAGCAGCGGGCCGAGACCCGACCAGTCGGAGTAGGCCGAGGAGTCGGTGCCGTGTGCGAGGACCACCGGGCGCGGATGCTCGGCGGTCGGCTTGCATCCGAAGTCGTTGGCGCCCTGGGGCGCAGCGTCGGGATGCTCTTTGAGATAGTGGGCCGCCGCCAGATGTTCGGTCTGGGGCGGCCCCTGTTGCGTCGGTACCTTCAGTACCGGAGTCGAGGCCGGTTCGGCCTGTGCGAATGTCCCCGTCGGTGTGGCGGCCGTGCCGATCACGGCGGCCGCCAGCGCCATTACCCCCACCGGTGCCACGCGGCGCAGAAATCCGCGGGTTCGGCTCCTCTGTTGTCCCATGTCACAAGATTCCATGGGGCGCTGTTGTCCCATGTCACGATCTTGACTGGTTTCGGGTCGAAAATCCCAGTGGGGGCCGGTGATTCGGAGCCATTACTTTTCGGGTGTGTCGTCCTCGGCGAGGATCCGGTAGAGCGAGCGCCGCGCCTCGGTGAGCACCTCGGCCGCCTTCGCCGCCTGATCCTTGGTCCCGACGGCGGCGACCTGGGCGACCGCGCCCATCAGCTGGCCGACCAGTCCGCGCAGATCGAGCGCCTGATCGCCGACGCCGTCCTTGACGTCCTGCCAGGGATCGCCGAGTTCGGCCTTGTTGGCCTCGACGTACTCGACACCGGATTCGGTGAGCTTGGCCGTCTTTCGACCCGACACCTTCTCGATGATGACCAGGCCCTCGTCCTCGAGCTGCGCGAGCGCGGGGTAGATGGAGCCCGGGCTGGGCCGCCACACGTCCTGGCTCTTCTCGCGAATCTGCTGAATCAGCTCGTAGCCGTGCATGGGCCGCTCCTGCAGCAGCAGGAGGATGGCCGCGCGGACGTCACCGCGCCGACCACGCCCGCCCCGGCCGCGACCGCGACCGAAATGCGGACCGGGTCCGAAGCCGGGACCGAAGTCCGGGCCGAAACCACGGCCGTGGCCGTGGCGGTGCGGACCGAAATCGCCGCCGCGCGGGCCGAATTCCCCACGCGGACCGCGGGGTCCACCGTGACGCATTCGCGGATGTTGGGGGCCCTGTCGCTCTTCGGCGTGCAGTCGCCGCCAGCGGCCGCGGCCCCGTTCGATGTTGTCCATGTGTTCCATGGTCGTGCCTCCTTCAAGGCTCGTCGTTGTACTTGCTGCTATCGACGATATATCGGCAATGTATTTACGACAAGAGTGAGACGTGACACAAACCGTCTGGTTTGGACCTTTTAGGAGGTGGCGGTCAAGATGCCGTGCTCGATGAGCGCGTCGCGCAGACCGGACGGCCGATCCACCGTGGGCAGCGGATCTACCAGGGCGAATGCGCAGCCCAAGGCCGTCGCACCACCGTCCGCCTCGGCGCTGTCACCGACCATCAGGGTGTTTTCCGGGGTCGTGTCGAGCTTGTCGATGGCCGATTTGAAGATGCGCAGATCAGGCTTCATGGCACCGACTTCGAAGGAGAGTGCGAAGTTATCGATATATCGATGCCAGCCGCGCGAGACGAAGGCCGGGCGGATGTCGAAGGCGATATTGCTGACCATGCCCACCCGAATGCCGCGTTCGCTCAGTTCGCGCAGCACCTGTCCCGCGTCCGGGTAGGGCGTCCACGCGGCCGGGTTGAGCAGCTGCGCGTACAGCTGCTCGGCCGAAACATCCGGCACCCCGGACTTCTCGAGCACCTGCATGTACGCGGTGCGATGCAGGGCCGGGTCGAGATCCCGGTTGTCCCAGGCGTATTGACCCTCGGCATCGAATTCGACGAACTGGCCGACCGGCGCGGTCATGCGGCGCATGATCTCGGCGATCTCGTGGGTGTCGAGCGGACGGCCTTGCGCGTCGGTCAGATTCGCGGAGTGGAAGGCCGATTCCTCCAAACGGAAGACAGTGCCGGAGAAGTCGAACAGGACCGCTTCGATCGCCATACCGCCACCCTACACAGGCAGCGCGCGGCTACCGGTCCAGCAAGCCCTCACTCCTCAACTTGTCTGAGGAATTTGCTACCGTGGGCGCATGAGTGACTCGGTGCTGAACGTGTCGAACGTGACGGTCGTGCGAAGCGGAAACGCCATCCTGCAAGACGTTTCGCTCACCGTCCACGCCGGTGAGCACTGGGCCCTGCTCGGCCCCAATGGCGCGGGCAAGACCACGCTGCTGAAGATGCTGGGCGCGTTCGAGCATCCGACGACGGGCACCGTCGAGGTGCTCGGCCATCGTCTGGGCCGCGTCGACATGCGGGCGCTGCGCGCGGGCATCGGCCACGTCGACCCGCGGCACCGGCCCAACGGCCCCCTCACGGTCCGCGAGATCGTCCTCACCGGCGCGACCAATACCGCCGCCCTGGTCCCCCGCTGGCAGCCGACGCCGGATCAGCTCGCCGAGGCCGACCGCCTCATCGACCTACTCGGCCTTTCCCATCGCCGCGACGCCGACTGGGAAATCCTCTCCCAGGGCCAACGCGGCCGCACCCTGATCGCCCGCGCGCTCATGCCCAACCCCCGCCTGCTCCTGCTGGACGAACCGGCGACCGGCCTGGATCTCGCTGGCCGCGAACAACTCCTGGAGCGCGTCGACCTCCTCCAGCGCACCCACCCCGACCTGGCCTCGGTCCTGGTCACCCACCACCTGGAGGACCTCCCACCCGGCACGACCCACGCCATGCTCCTGCGCGACGGCCGCGCCCTCGCCGCAGGCCCCGTCGACGAGGTCATCACCACCCCGAACATCAGCCACTGCTTCGACCACCCCGTCCGCATCCTCCGCGACGAGCGCCGCTGGTCCGTCCGCCCCGCCCAACCCCAGCTCACCTGACGACGAGCATGCAATCCAGCAGGAAACACGCCGAGAAATCCTGCCGATTTGCATGCTCGTGCGAATCAGAGCCGACTCATCGCGATTCGGCCAGGGCGATCGGGGCGGGATCGACCCGCCGATCCGACCTGCCGCGGATTACGTCGCGGGGACGAGGGAGTCGATCCAGCGTTCGAGGCGGGCACCCTCGGCTTCCATGAGGGCCGGGTCGCGGAAGGTGTTGGTGAGGACGGAGATTCCCTGGTAGGCAGCCAGGAGGGCGACGGCCAGTTCGCGGGAGTCGTTGCGCCCCAGGGCAGCGAACTGCGTGTCGATCCAATCCAGTAGGCCGCGCATGACTTCGGCCAGTTCGCGGTCGAGGCCGTCGGCGCGCTTGTCCAGTTCCGTCGCGAGTGAGCCGGAGGGGCAGCCGAATTGAGCGGCCTGCTCGCGCTGGTCGACCCAGCCGCGGACGAGGGCCTTCAAACGTTCGGCGGGAGCGTCGAATTGCTCGAGGGCGGCGATGATCTCCTGCGCGGTGCGCGCGTGCGCGCCGATCGCGGCCTGGACCAGTTGATCCTTGGTCTTGAAGTAGTAGTACACATTGCCCACCGGCACCTCGGCGGCCCGCGCGATATCGGCGATGGTCGTCTTCTCCACACCCTGCTCGTGGAACACCTTGGCCGCCGCGTCGGCCAGCCGCTCCCGCTTGCCCGGAGCCGCGGCCCGAGCCACTGAGTTAGTCATACGACTCACTATAGACAACGCCCGGTCACACCCTCTATGGTCCTATTTAGTCAGCCAACTAACTCAGGAGTGAGACAGATGATCGTGGTGACCGGAGCGACCGGAAACGTCGGCAGTGCGCTGGTGCGGCAGCTCGCCCAGGCGGGCGAGAAGGTGGTCGCGGTGTCGCGCGGCGAGAAGCCGGTGGATCTACCCGAAGGAGTCGAGCACCGCCGGGCGGATATTGGGGATCTGGCGGAGCTGGGCGAGGCGGTGGCGGGCGCTCGGGCGCTGTTCCTGCTCATTACCGGGCCGCAGCTGGTCTCGGGTCCCGCGCCCGCCGAGGTAGTGGAAACCGTTGCGGCGGCTGGGGTTCGGCGGGTGGTGTTCGTGTCGTCGCAGGGTGCGGTCACGCGGCCCGACAGCGGAGGTTACGCGCGCACCCTCGAATTCGAGAAGGCCTTGGCCGCTTCGGATCTGGAGTGGACGGTGTTGCGGCCGGGTGGGTTCTTCACCAATACGTTCGCCTGGATCGAGCCGGTCCGCGCCGAGCGAATGATTCCCGCTCCGTTCGGGGATGTCGGTCTGCCGCAGGTGGATCCGGTCGATATCGCTGCCATGGCCGCGGCGGCACTCATCCAGGATGGCCACGACGGGCAGACCTATACGGTCACCGGCCCGGAATCGGTGACGCCGCGCCAGCAGGCCGCCGCCCTGCAGGCAGCCATCGGCGAACCGATCCGGTTCGTGGAGCTCACCCGCGAGCAAGCGCGAGTGAACATGCTGCGCTTCATGCCGGAATCCGTCGCGGACCACACCCTGGACATTCTGGGCGCTCCGACAGATGAGGAGCAGCGGGTCAGCGGCGATGTCGAGCGCGTGCTCGGACGCCCGGCGACCAGCTACGCCGAGTGGGCGGCTCGGGTCGCACCCGCATTCCGCTGAACCTCCGGCGAATGGGCCATTGAACATTTAGTACGCATACGCCTATCGTCTACGTATGCATACCGTTACGTTCTCCGAAGGCACGCTCCTCCTGCCCTGGAAGCCCGGGCCCACCCCAAACCCCGAGGGCCCGGTCTTCGTCAGCGTCACCGACTTCCTGGCTCAGTCGCAGGAGGATTGGCTCGAGATCTACCGCGCGGGAGACGAATTGGCGACGGCGTGGCCGATCATGCAGGGCGCGGTCGGCCTGTGGCTGTGGGGCAAACCGGGCGAGCTGCGCGGCGGGTCGGTCTCGGTGTGGGAGTCGGAGCGGGATATGCGTCGCTTCGTCCGGTGGCCCAAGCACACCGAGATCGTGCGGGCGTGGCGCGGCCGCGTCGGCATCGGCGTCGCGTCCTGGCAGGCCGAAACCTTCGATGCCGACGCGATTCTGACCCGCGCGGGCGACACGATCGACAGGCCGCACGGGCACGCCGCCTAATCTTGTCCGCATGACAGACCGTCCGGACCTGGCAGCGATGATCGTCCCCCTGGGCCGCGCCCTCATGGCGGCCGAGCAACCGGTGCTGGCCGCCCACGGCCTCACCATGTGGGCCTACGTCGTGCTGCTGCGTCTGGACGAGACGACCACGCGCGGGCAGGGCGTGCTCGCCCAGGAGATCGGGGCCGACAAGACCCGCATCATCGCGGTGCTGGACGACCTGCAGGAGCGCGGCCTGATCGAACGCCGCCCCGACCCGGCCGACCGCCGCGCCCGACTACTGGCCCTCACCCCCGAGGGCCGCGAGCTACGCGACGCGACACAGGCCAAAATCCAAGCCCAGGAAGACCGGCTGCTGTCCAAGCTCCCCGCCGCCGACCGCCGCGGCTTCCTCAACGCCCTCATCACCCTCAGCGCGCTCCCCCGCGACGAGATCCTCGGCGGCTGACCAAGATCAGGGAGCTGTCAGCGCGGGGAATCGGGCATATTTCCGCGCCGGGAGCTCCCTGATCTTGCTAGCCGATGTCGATGGGGTCAATTTGGACGCGCAGGGGGGCGTCGGAGCGGTGGGTGCTGCGGACGGCCTGGGCGGCGGTGAGGGCGCGGGACAGCGCGGCTCCCGAGGAGCGATCGGCACGCAGGATCATGCGTTCGACCTCGGCGGGGGAATCGCCGGAGGAGAAGGGCTTTCGCGCGCCGGGCGGTAGGGGGACCGGGCCGAGGATCTCCACATCGTCGGGAAGCTTTGCCTCGCCGAGCAATTCGGCGATCGACTCGGTGGTTCCGTCGATGGCCGCGAAGCGGACCGCGGGCGGGAAGCGCACCTCGGCGCGCTGCTCGAGTTCGAAACCGGCGTGCCACACCGGATCCCAGCGCACCAGGGCCTGCACGGTCGGCAGACCCGCATCGGCCATGACGATGACGCGGCCGTCGGGGCGCACCAGGGCGGCGGCGGACATCCAGCGGCGCAGGGCATCCTCGGCGGCCCGCAGGTCGGCGCGACCGAGCAGGGCCCAGCCGTCGAGGAGCATGGCGACCGCGTAACCGCCGGGGACGGGAGGTTCCGCGCCGATGGTCGAGACCACCACCTGCGGCCCCTCGGGCACCGAATTCAGGATCGACGAGCCGCCCGAACCCCGCACGGGCACACCGGGAAACGCGCGGCCCAACTCCTCGGCGGTGCGGGAGGCACCGATGACGACGGCCCGCAGGGCGCGGGAACCGCAAGCGCCGCACCGGAATGCGGCCTCGGTGATACCACACCACCGACAGGCCGGGCTCTGCGCCTCCGCGACACCATCACGCCCACTGCGCAAAGCGCCACGTGACGCGGGTGCGGAGTCCGGCAGCGCCAGCGGGCCATTGCAGTGGCGGCAGCGCGCCGGGGTCCGGCACTTGGCGCACGACAGCGCCGGAATGTATCCGCGCCGCGGCACCTGAACCAGTACCGGCCCACCGGCTTTCAGCGCCTTGCGCGCCTCGGTGAACGCCACCGCCGGAATACGAATGGCCTGCGCGATCGGATCCCGCTCCAACGCCGCATCGGTGTCACCGGGCGCGGTAATGCGAGGCATGGCCTGCCGCACCACACTCCGATCCGCGAGCAGATCATGCGCCCACCCGGACTCGACGATCGCCTGCACCTCCGCCGTCCGCGAGAACCCGCCCGCCACGAACGCCGCCCCGGTCTCGTGCGCCCGCAGCATGGCCACTTCCCGCGCATGCGGATACGGCGCCCGCGGCTCGGCGAACGTATCGTCCCCGTCATCCCAGATGGCGATCAGCCCAAGCTCTTTCACCGGCGCGAACACCGCACTGCGCGTCCCCACCACCACCCGAGCCGTCCCCCGCAACACCGACAACCACCGCCGATACCGCGCCGAAGGCCCCAACCCGGCCGCCAACCCCACCGCCGACTCCCCCACCAACGCAACACACTCCGCCAGCACCCGATCCAAGTCCCGCTGATCCGGCACCATGATCACCGCACTCCGCCCACCCCGCACGGTCACCGCCGCCAACTCCGCCAGCCGCCGCGCCCACTCCTCCCCCGGCAATGCCTGCCACCCCGCCCGCGGTCCCCGCCCCGCCGCCAGCGCGCCCAGAAACGAATGCCCATGCACATACCGCCCCCACGCCGGAAACTCCTCGGGAATCGGTTGCGCAGCAGCGGGTTCGGGCGCTTCATCTACGACGTCGGCCGAGACCGGCACGTCCTGTGCAGAGAGGCTTTCGACGACCGGATCGACTCGCGTGATCTCCTCGCCGACCTCCGCCGCGACCGCCTTGGCCTTCTTCGATGAGCGCTTGGGTTTTTCGGGCTGGTCCGTGCCCTCGGATTCGACCTTCGCATGGCGGGGTGGGATGGCGAGGCGGAGGACGTCGGCTCGAGTGCCCGCGTAGCGGGAGGCCACCGCGCCGACCAGCTTCAGGATTTCGGGGGTGAGGACTCGTTCGGGGGACACGACGCGTTCGAGGCGGACGAGTTTGCCGGTGTGGTCAGACTTTTCGAGGCGCTCGAGGAGGTAGCCGTCGACGAGGCGGCCGGAGAAGCGGACACGGACTCGGACGCCGGGCTGGGCGATCTCGTCCATCTCGGGTGGGACCAGGTAGTCGAAATCGCGGTCCAGGTGGGCGGGTTCGAGCAGGGGCAGGACCCGGGCTATGGGGTGGGTCATGGTGGTGGACGCGGGGCGGGGCGCGGCGACGTCGAGGAGATGGTCCATGCCAACGACGGCGGGAGCGTCGGGCTCGGAAGGGGATTCCGTGCCCGACGCTCCCGTCGAGTTCGCTTGGGTGCCGGTCAATTACAGCCCGGCGGCCGCGCGCAGCTTCTCCGCGCGGTCGGTGCGCTCCCAGGGCAGATCGACGTCCGTGCGGCCGAAGTGGCCGTAGGCGGCGGTCGGCGCGTAGATCGGGCGCAGCAGGTCCAGGTCGCGAATGATCGCGCCGGGACGCAGGTCGAAGACCTCACCGATGGCGTCGGAGATCTTGAGCGGATCGATCTGCTCGGTGCCGAAGGTCTCCACGAACAGGCCGACCGGGGCCGCCTTGCCGATGGCGTAGGCGACCTGCACCTCGACCCGCTCGGCCAGGCCCGCGGCGACGACGTTCTTGGCGACCCAGCGCATGGCGTAGGCGGCCGAGCGGTCGACCTTCGACGGATCCTTGCCGGAGAACGCGCCGCCACCGTGGCGGGCCATGCCGCCGTAGGTGTCGACAATGATCTTGCGGCCGGTCAGGCCCGCGTCACCCATCGGGCCACCGAGCACGAACTTGCCGGTCGGGTTGACCAGCAGTCGAACATTGGAGGTGTCCAACGGGTTCGGCAGCTTCAGCTCCGACAGCACCGAGTCGACGACCTTCTCCCGGATGTCGGGGGTGAGCAGGTTGTCGAGGTCGATATCGGCCGCGTGCTGGGTCGAGATGACCACGGTGTCCAGGCGCTTGGGGATCGAGCCGTCGTACTCGATGGTGACCTGGGTCTTGCCGTCCGGACGCAGGTACGGCAGCACGCCGGACTTGCGGACCTCGGTCAGTCGCCGAGACAGCTTGTGCGCCAGCGAGATCGGCAGCGGCATGAGCTCGGGGGTCTCGATGGTGGCGTAGCCGAACATCAGGCCCTGATCGCCCGCGCCCTGACGCGCGATCTCGTCGTCCTCACCGCCGACGCGGGCCTCGTGCGAGGTGTCCACGCCCTGGGCGATATCCGGCGACTGCGCGCCGATGGCGACGTTCACGCCGCAGGACGCGCCGTCGAAACCCTTTGCCGACGAGTCGTATCCGATCTCGAGGACCTTCTCGCGGACGATGGTCGGGATGTCGGCGTAGGCGGAGGTGGTGACCTCACCCGCGACGTGCACCTGACCGGTGGTCACCAGGGTCTCCACCGCGACCCGGCTGCGCGGATCGGCCGCGAGCAACGCGTCGAGGATGGAATCGCTGATGGCATCACAGATCTTGTCGGGGTGACCCTCGGTCACCGACTCACTGGTGAATAGGCGGCTGCCAGACGTGCGCACAGTTGTTCCCTCTCCCTCAACGGGTTTCTCGTATCGGGTGGCGACAGTAGCGTCTCCGCCGCATCGCACAACCCTTTGTCTCAGGTTATTCCAATATGTTCGTCACAGGGGCGGGCTGCCACCGTGGCGAACACATCGTGACTCAGACAGTTGCCATGCCTATCACGGCGACTGTCCGAACCCTGCGGTGCCGAGGCTTCAGCGGAGCAAGGGGCCGAGTGCGTCCAGCACCCGGCTAGCCAGTAGGGCCTTGGACCCGTGGTCCAGGGCGATCTCGGTGCCGTCGGCACCGAGCAACCAGCCGTCGTTGGTGTCGACCTCGAAGGCCTTCCCCTCCCCGACGGCATTCACGACCAGCAGATCGCAGCCTTTGCGAGCCAGCTTGGCCCGCGCGTGGGTGAGCACATCGGCGTGCTCGTCCCCGGTCTCGGCGGCGAATCCGACGATCGCGGTGCCGGGTAGGTGCCCGTCGCGACGGGACTGTACCAACCCGGCCAGGATATCCGGTGTCTTGGCGAGTGCGATCGAATCAGGTTCTCCCGCACCCTTTTTGATCTTAGCGGCCGCGACGTTCACCGGGCGGAAGTCCGCCACCGCCGCGGCCATGATGACCGCGTCCGCGCCCAGGGCGTGCTTGTCGACGGCCACCTTGAGCTGTTCGGCGGTGGTCACGTGCACGACCTCGACCGCGGCGGGCGGTTCGAGTCCGATGGTATTGCCCGCGATCAGCGTCACCTGCGCGCCACGCTGGGCGGCCAGGCGCGCGAGCGCGTAGCCCTGCTTGCCGGAACTCCGATTGCCAAGGAAGCGAACGGGATCCAGCGGTTCGCGGGTGCCGCCCGCGGAGACCACGATGCGCCGACCCTCGAGGTCGCGGGGCAGCGAGTCGGCGCGTTCGAGCAGCAGTCGGGCCAGTCCGAAGATCTCCTCCGGCTCGGGCAGGCGGCCCGGACCGGTGTCGGTACCGGTCAGTCGACCCGAGGCGGGTTCCATGACCACGGCACCGTGCGCGCGCAGCGTGGCGACATTCGCCCGGGTGGCCGGATGCTCCCACATCTCGGTGTGCATGGCCGGGGCGAACAGCACGGGGCAGCGCGCGGTCAACAGCGTCGCCGTCAGCAGATCGTCGGCGCGACCCTGCGCGGCGCGGGCCATCAGGTCCGCGGTGGCCGGGGCGATGACGACCAGATCGGCCTCCTGGCCGAGTCGCACATGCGGCACCTCCGGCACATCGGCGAACACACCGGTGTGCACGGGGTGGCCGGAAAGGGCCTCGAAGGTGGCCTTGCCGACGAAATTCAGCGCCGACTCGGTGGGAATGACACGAACCTCGTGCCCGGTTTCGGTGAACCGGCGCACGAGGTTGCAGCTCTTGTAGGCGGCGATACCGCCGCCGACGCCGACGACGATCTTGGTCACCGAGGAACTACTCGCCTTCGGAGTGCTCGAGCAGGTCGGCGTGGATCTCGCGCATGGCCACCGACAGCGGCTTCTCCTGCAGACCCGGCTCGACCAGCGGACCGACGTATTCGAGAATGCCGTCGCCGAGCTGGTTGTAGTAGTCGTTGATCTGCCGGGCACGCTTGGCCGCGTAGATGACCAGCGCGTACTTGGACGAAGTCCGCTCCAGCAGTTCGTCGATCGGCGGGTTGGTGAGGCCGACCGGAGTGTCGTAGGCGGGAACGGTCTTGATGTCCGTACTCACTAGGAAGGCTCCTGCGGGGTTGTTCGGAAGGATGGATTCCGACTCTCTTGCAAGACGAGTCGGCGTTCGGGACCTAAGACCCCGAATTTGTGCTAACGAACAACGATACCAACTGCTCGCAGGCGCTGGTCACGTGGTCGTTCACGATGACGATGTCGAACTCGTCACATGCAGCCAATTCGGTGCGAGCGGTCTGCAGGCGACGCTCGATCACCTCGGGCGATTCCGTCCCGCGAGCGGTCAGGCGGGACACCAGCTCGTCCCAGCTGGGCGGTGCCAGGAAGACCAGTTTGGCCTCCGGCATGGTCTTGCGGATGCTGCGCGCGCCCTCGAGGTCGACCTCGATCAGGACGTGATGTCCCGAGGCGAGCGCTTCCCGCACGGGTGCGGCCGGGGTGCCCGACCGCTGCAGTCCACCGTGGATGTCGGCCCACTCCAGCAGTTCGCCCGCCTCGATCATGGCGTCGAACTTGTCGCGGGTGACGAATCGGTAGTCCTGGCCGTCGACCTCCCCGGGCCGCGGAGCCCGGGTGGTGGCCGACACACTGAATACCAATTCGGGCAGTCGTTCGCGCACGCAGCGCACGACGGTGGACTTGCCGACGGCCGAGGGGCCGACCAGGACTACCAGTCGACCCTTCCGAGTGTGTTCGACCACCCTCGGATTATTCGGCGCTGAAGTCGAACCGGGCCAGCAGCGCCTTACGCTGCCGGTCGCCCAGTCCGCGCAGGCGGCGGGTGGGAGCGATCTCGAGCTCGCTCATGATCTCGGCCGCCTTGACCTTGCCAACCTTCGGCAGAGCCTCGAGCAGAGCCGAAACCTTCATCTTGCCGAGGACTTCGTCCTTCTCGGCGTCCGCAAGGACCGTCTTCAGATCGGTGCCACCACGCTTCAAGCGCTCCTTGAGCTCCGCCCGAGCGCGGCGAGCGGCAGCCGCCTTCTCCAAAGCAGCGGCGCGCTGCTCGTCAGTCAGCTGGGGAAGGGCCACGGTTCCTCCGTCTCATCGTTCATTGCTTGATCTACCTCCGGTAACCCGGTGGTCTCAGCGACCGTACCCACGACGCTTGCCGATTGCGAACCCACCCCCCAGGTCAGCGCGTGATTCGGGGCCCGACCGGGCCGGATGGGCGGCCGTGTGGGCCGTGCGCTAGCGGCCGCGGGAACGCTTTCGGCGGGGTCGCGAATATCGTTGCAGCCAGGGCTTTTTCGGAAACTTGACAGGGTCCCCGAGGGGCCGGACTGGCCCCGCAGCAAACCGTGACCGAGCTGTAATCTCGCGACCTGGATTTTTCTTGGATTTCTCGGCGTGTCGTTCGAATCCGTACCGCGTGTCGCGCATCACTCGGGGTGTTCGCGACGGTACTGAAACACACAAATCCGACATCGTTCCGGTGCAGGTGGGAAGGGTTGTGCGGGTCCGGATCACCGACAGGACGGCCTGTTTCGGGGCCTGAGAGGCACGCTGACGGGTGAAATGGGGGTCGGGTGACTCGATACGCCGACCCCCGTGACACGGCTGTGAGACGAGCGATCAGGACAAGCGTTCGATCCGTTCGCGCTAGGCGAACACGGGAGGGTCAGTCGTCGTACTGGCAGAACTCGATGAGGGTGCCTTCGGGAGCGCGCAAATGGGCCACGCGCATGCCCCACGCGGGTTGGTCGGCCGGTTCCGCGACGATGTGCGCGCCGCGGTCTCGAACGACCTCGATCGCCTTGTCGACATCGGCGACACGCAGCACCACGACCACGCCGTCCACGCCTTCACGCGGCCGGTGCTCGGCCCCGATGGCGGCGTCCTGGTAGGCGCGGGTAAACAGCGCCAGATCGCGGCCGTCCAGGCTGAAGCAGGCGTAGGGGCCGTCATCGGATTCCGGGATATCGCCCGGGGTTTCGTGCTTCAGCGGCAATCCGAGGACATCGCGATAGAAGCGATAACTGGGCGCGAAATCGTCCACGAGGACGCGGGTTTGGCCGTAGGAGACGAGGCCGAGGGCGGCATCGGACATGAGAAATCCCACCTTTCTACCGAGCGGTCGCGTTCAGCGTAGTGCTCGGCGAAAGGCGGGCGATCAGGCCCTCGGGACCGGAATCAGTTGCTCTCCATGGCGATTCGGAGCCCCAGCCCGACCATGAAGGTGCCCATCGCGGCGTCGAGAATCCGGCGGACGCGACGACGGGTGAACCACTGCCGCAACGCACCCACACCGAACGCCAGCGTCACTAACCACACGAGGTTGGCGACCGTGCACACCGCGGCCAGTTCGAGGGTGCCCAGCGCGGACGGATGCGCGGGCAGGAACTGCGGCACCAGGGCGATGAAGAACACCGCGCACTTGGGATTCAGCAGATTGGTGAGCAGCCCCTGCCGAAACGACACCAGCGCACTGCGCCGATTCGCCGCCGCGTCCGGATCGGGCCGATAGTCTCCCCGCCGCGCGGCCAGCAAGGCCCGAATCCCGATGAACGCCAGATAGATCGCGCCGACCAGCTTCACCACCGTGTAGGCCTGCGCCGAGGCCGCCAGCAACCCGGCCACCCCGATCGCGGTCACCAGCGCCCAAACGAACACCCCGGCCGCGATCCCACCCGCACTGGCGATCCCCGCGTGTCGACCGGACACTACCGAATTCCGCAGCACGATCAGGAAGTCCGGTCCGGGTGACATGGAGCCGAGCACGATCACCCCGGCCAATGTGAGAATTTCGGTGAGCGACAGCACGCCGCCACCCTACGCGGACACACCGGTCCTTCGTCAGACCCCGATTCTCGGTTCAGGCGGCGGGCCAGATCTCCTTGATCGCCGGGGCGGCCTCGGTGCCTTGGCGGTGGCCCGCCTCGTAGGCGGGTTCGAGGGCGGAGGCGGCGAACAGGTCGAGGCCGAAGGCGGCCATGGCGCCCGCGTCCGGGACGATGAAAGTCGTTGCCGCGCCGCCCAGGTCGCGGTCGGTGGGGCTGTGCGGGAACAGGTGGGCCAGCGGTTCGATGATCAGCATGCGTTCCGCGCCCGCGGCCAGGTCGGCGTTGATGGGTGAGCGCATGCCGCCGTCGATGTAGAAGGTGCCGTCGATGGGGATGGGCGGGAAGACGCCGGGGACGGCGGTACTGGCGGCGAGGGCTTCGGGGAGGGTGGCCTTGCCATCGGGGGTCCAGACCTGAAGTTCGCCGGTGGTGACGCTGCAGGCGGTGATCCGGAGATCGCGGCGGGGCCAGTCGGCGTGACCGATGAAGCCGCCGATGCGGGCGATGTGGTCGGCCGGGTCGGCACCGGCGGTCATTTCGAGCGCGCGGGCTCCGGCACGTCGACGGGCCTCGTTCGGGTCCAGGCCCGGGGTGGCCAGAATGCCCATGATCTCGCCGAAGGCATTGGGGTCGAAGGTGATCGGCGGGGCCTCCGGATTGTCCACGGAGGGGCGGCGCAACAGCAGGTTCAGATCGACCTCGGCGGCGAGGGCCGCGCCCACCACCGCGCCCGCGGACGTGCCGACAATGCGTTCGGCCAGCGCGAGATCCACCCCGGCGGCGCGCAGGCCGATGACCACACCGGCCATCCAACTCAGGCCGACCGCACCACCCCCGCCGAGCACGAGCGCATGACGAATTCCCTTGGGCGGCACCGCGGCAGACATGTCGCCACTGTATCGCCGAGAAACGGCAAGCGGAGAGGTTTCCTCCGAAAAGCTCGCGGCACCGGAACCTGTCCGATGCCGCGAGTCTGTCTCCGAGTGAATCAGGCCTGCAGGAAGGCGAATTCGGCGGCCAGTTCGGCCACTTTCTCCTTCAAGGCGGGGACCGACGGGCCGGCCTTGAGGACCTCGCGGGAGACGTTCGGCAGGACCGCGCCGAGGTCGCTCGCGGGGACCAGGTTGCGAATGGAGTCCGCTCCCCCGCCCTGCGCGCCGACGCCGGGCATGAGGATCGGGCCGTTGAGCTTGCTCAGGTCCGGGGCCTTGTCCAGGGTCGCGCCGATGACCACGCCGACGGAACCGAATTCGGCTCCGGCATTGGCGGCGGCCGCGTCGTCGACCATGCGCTGGGCGATGGTGCGGCCGTCGGGGCCGGTGATGTTCTGCAGCTCCACCGCCTCCGGGTTGGAGGTGGCGGCCAGCACGAACACGCCGCGGTCGTTGGCCTTGGCGAGGTCCAGGGCCGGTGTGAGCGAACCGAATCCGAGGTACGGGGAGATGGTGACCGCGTCGGTGCCGAGCGGGCCATCGCCGAGCCAGGCGTGCGCGTACGCGTCCATGGTGGAGCCGATATCGCCGCGCTTGGCGTCGGCCAGCACCAGGGTGCCCGCCGCCCGCAGCGCGGCAATGGTCTCCTCCAGCACCAGGATTCCGGCCGAACCGTAGGTCTCGAAGAACGCGACCTGCGGTTTGACCAGTGCCACCCGGCCCGCGAAGGCGCGCACGCAGGTGTCGGCGAATTTCGCCACCCCGGACGCGTCCTCGCTCAGGCCCCAGGCCCGCAGCAGCGGCGGATGCGGGTCGATGCCGACGCACAGCGGGCCGTGCTCGCGCATCGACTCCCGCAGCCGCACACCGAAACTCGTCATCCGCGCAGCACCGCGTGGAGTTCCTGCAGGGACCGCACGCCGATGCCGCCGCGAATGGTGGCCTCGATGCCCTGCACGGCCGCGGCCGCGCCCTGCACGGTGGTGATGCACGGGATGTTCGCGCCCACCGCCGCGGTGCGGATCTCGTAGCCGTCCACGCGCGGACCGTTGTTGCCGTACGGGGTGTTGAACACGATGTCGACGTCGCCGTCCTTGATCATGTCCACGATGCTGGCCGTGTGCGGCGAGTCCTCGGAGTGCTTGCGCACCCGATCGCACGGAATGCCGTTGCGGCGCAGCATTTCCGCGGTGCCCTCGGTGGCGAGGATGCGGAAGCCCAGGTCGTGCAGGCGCTTGACCGGGAACACCATGGCGCGCTTGTCGCGGTTGGCGATGGACACGAAGGCGGTGCCCTCGGTCGGCAGCGAACCGTAGGCGGCGGACTGCGATTTGGCGAAGGCGGTGCCGAAGTCGGCGTCGATGCCCATGACCTCGCCGGTGGACTTCATCTCCGGGGAGAGCAGCGAGTCGATGCCGCTGCCGTCGGGGCGGCGGAAGCGGTGGAAGGGCAGCACGGCTTCCTTGACCGCGACCGGGGCGTCGATCGGCGCGTAGCCGCCGTCGCCGTCGGCCGGGAGCAGGCCCTCCTTGCGGAGCTCGGCGATGGTGGCGCCCAACGCGATTCGCGCCGCGGCCTTGGCCAGCGGCACCGCGGTGGCCTTGGACACGAACGGCACGGTGCGGCTGGCGCGCGGATTGGCCTCGAGGACGTAGAGCACATCGTCCTTGAGCGCGTACTGCACGTTCAGCAGACCCTTGACGCCAATGCCCTTGGCGAGCGCGGCCGTCGAGCGGCGCACGGCCTCGATATCGCTGCGGCCCAAGGTGATCGGCGGCAGAGCGCACGCGGAGTCACCGGAGTGGATACCGGCCTCCTCGATGTGCTCCATGACGCCGCCCAGGTAGACCTCCTCGCCGTCGCACAGGGCGTCGACGTCGATCTCGATGGCGTCCTCCAGGAACCGGTCGACCAGCACCGGGTGATCCGGGGTGATCTCGGTGGCGCGGGAGATGTAGTCCTCCAGGGACTTCTCGTCGTAGACGATCTCCATGCCGCGCCCGCCCAACACGTAGGACGGGCGCACCAGCACCGGGTACCCGATCTCGGCGGCGATCTTCTTCGCCTGCGGGAAGGTGGTGGCGGTGCCGTACTTGGGGGCCGGAAGTCCAGCCGCCACAAGGACATCGCCGAACTCGCCGCGGTCCTCGGCCAGATCGATGGCGGCCGCGGAGGTGCCGACCACGGGCACGCCCGCGTCGGTCAGGCGCTGCGCCAGGCCCAGCGGGGTCTGGCCGCCGAGCTGGCAGATGACGCCCGCGACGGTGCCGGACTCGGTTTCGGCGTGGTACACCTCGAGCACGTCCTCGAAGGTGAGCGGCTCGAAGTAGAGGCGGTCGGCGGTGTCGTAGTCGGTCGACACGGTCTCGGGGTTGCAGTTGACCATGATGGTCTCGTAGCCCGCTTCCGAAAGCGTCTGCGCCGCATGCACACACGAGTAGTCGAACTCGATGCCCTGCCCGATGCGGTTCGGGCCCGAGCCCAGGATGATGACCTTCTCGCGCTCGAGCTGCGGTGCCACTTCGGATTCCGCGGCGGGATCGAGCTCGTAGGCCGAGTAGTGGTACGGGGTCTTGGCCTCGAATTCGGCGGCGCAGGTGTCGACGGTCTTGTACACCGGGCGGATGCCGAGCCGGTGGCGCAGCTCGCGAACGCCGCCCTCACCCGCGAGTTCCGGTCGCAGCGCGGCGATCTGGCGGTCGGACAGGCCGTAGTGCTTGGCGGTGCGCAGCAGCGGCTCGTCCAGCACCGGGGCGGCCATGATGTCGGCGCGCAGGTCGACCAGCGCGGCGATCTCGGCCACGAACCACGGGTCGATGCCCGAGGCCTTGGCGGTGTCCTCGATGCTCGCGCCCAGGCGCAGCGCGCGCTCCACCTGGTAGATGCGGCCCTCGGTGGGGACCTTCAGGTCGTCGAGGATGGCCTGCACGTCGGTCCACTGCCCGTCGGGCTGGGTCCAGAAGCCGGTGGCCTTGGTCTCGAGCGAGCGCAGCACCTTGCCCAGCGCCTCGGAGAAGTTGCGGCCCAACGACATTGCCTCGCCGACCGACTTCATGGTGGTGGTCAGCGTCGGGTCGGCGCCGGGGAACTTCTCGAACGCGAAGCGGGGAGCCTTCACGACCACGTAGTCGAGCGTGGGCTCGAAGCAGGCCGGGGTCTCCTTGGTGATGTCGTTGACGATCTCGTCGAGGGTGTAGCCGATGGCCAGCTTGGCGGCGATCTTGGCGATCGGGAAACCCGTTGCCTTGGAAGCCAGGGCGGACGAGCGCGAGACGCGCGGGTTCATCTCGATGACGATGAGGCGGCCGTCGGCGGGGTTGACCGCGAACTGGATATTGCAGCCGCCGGTGTCGACGCCGACCTCGCGCAGGATGGCGATGCCCAGATCGCGCATCTTCTGGTATTCGCGGTCGGTGAGGGTCATGGCCGGGGCGACGGTGACCGAGTCACCGGTGTGCACGCCCATCGGGTCCACGTTCTCGATCGAGCAGACGATGACCACATTGTCATTGCGGTCGCGCATGAGCTCGAGCTCGAATTCCTTCCAGCCCAGGATGGATTCCTCGATGAGCACGTTCGCGGTCGGCGAGGCGGCCAGGCCGCCACCGGCGATGCGGTCGAGGTCCTCGTGGTTGTAGGCCATGCCCGAGCCCAGGCCGCCCATGGTGAACGACGGGCGCACGACGACCGGGAAGCCCAGTTCCGCAACGGTTTCGCGGACCTCGTCCATGGTGTAGCAGACCTTGGAGCGGGCGGACTCGCCGCCGACCTTGGCGACGATGTCCTTGAACTTCTGGCGGTCCTCACCGCGCTGGATGGCCTCGAAGTCCGCGCCGATCAGCTCGACGTCGTACTTCTCCAGGATGCCGTTCTCGTGCAGGGCGACAGCGCAATTGAGCGCGGTCTGGCCGCCCAGGGTGGCGAGGATGGCGTCGGGGCGCTCCTTGGCGATGACCTTCTCGACGAACTCCCAGGTGATCGGTTCGACATAGGTCGAGTCCGCGTACTCGGGGTCGGTCATGATGGTCGCCGGGTTGGAGTTCACCAGCGACACGCGCAGGCCCTCGGACTTGAGGACGCGACAGGCCTGGGTTCCCGAGTAGTCGAACTCGCAGGCCTGGCCGATGACGATCGGGCCCGAGCCGATCACCAGGATGTGGTTGAGGTCGGTACGGCGTGGCATCAGGCACCTTCCATCAGCATGGCGAAACGATCGAAGAGGTAGGCGGCGTCGTGGGGACCGGCCGCGGCCTCGGGGTGGTACTGCACGGAGAAGGCGCGGCCGCTCACCAGCTGCACGCCCTCGACGACTCCGTCGTTGGCGCAGACGTGGCTGACCTCGGCCTTGCCGAAGGGGGTGTCGAAGACCTCGCCGCGCTCGCCCTCGAGGGCGAAGCCGTGGTTCTGCGCGGTGATCGAGATCCGACCCGAATGGTGTTCGACGACCGGCACATTGATGCCGCGGTGGCCGAACTTCATCTTGTAGGTCTTGCGGCCGAAGGCCCGGCCCAGGATCTGGTTGCCGAAGCAGATGCCGAACAGCGGGATATCCTCGCCCAGCACCTGCTGGGTGAGGGCCACCATGGCGTCCTGGGTGGCCGGGTCGCCGGGACCATTGGAGAGGAACACACCGTTGGGGTTCAGTTCCTTGATCTGGTCGAAGGTCACGTTGGACGGGACCACGTGCACCCGCATGCCGCGCTGGGCGAACATGCGCGGTGTGTTGGACTTGATGCCCAGGTCGACCGCGACGACGGTGAAGCGCGCCTCGCCCTCGGGCTCGATGGTGTACATCTCCTTGGTGGAGACCTCGGCGGCGAGATCCGCGCCCAGCATGGACTGCTGGCCGTTGACCCGCTCCAGCATGGCCTCGTAGTCGGTGAGCGCGTCACCGGAGAAGATTCCCGCCTTCATGGAACCGCGAGTGCGCAAGTGCCGCACCAGGGCTCGGGTGTCGATGCCCGCGATGCCGACGACGTTCTGGTTCTCCAGCTCGTCCTGCAGGGTGCGGTTGGCGCGCCAGTTGGAGGCGCGGCGCGCGGGGTCGCGCACGGCGTATCCGGCGACCCAGATCTTGCCGGACTCGTCGTCCTCGTCGTTCCAGCCCGTGTTGCCGATCTGGGGCGCGGTGGCCACCACGATCTGGCGGTCGTAGCTGGGGTCGGTCAGGGTCTCCTGGTAGCCGGTCATGGCGGTGCAGAACACCGCCTCGCCCAGGGTCTCGCCGACAGCGCCGAAGGTCGTCCCGCGGAACACGCGGCCGTCCTCGAGCACCATCACCGCAGTATTACTGCTGCTCATGCCTCGTCTCCCGTCTTCGTAGCGCCGGTCCATGCCGGGTAGACCGCCTTGTCGTCGCCGCGGAAACCGGTATCCACCTCGGTTCCGGTCGGCAATGTCCAGCGAATCACCAGCACACCGTCTTCCGTCATCACTTTGCCCGCGTGCCCGCGCTCGGCGCGCACCGCGGTAATGGATTCCTGGGGAATCCAGATCGTCGCCGCGCCATCCCGTTCCAGGAGGATGCCGCGCTCGAATCGCGTGAGTTCCGCCGTGGCGCGGAATCCCAGGTCGCCCACCGTGATTCGTTGAATCCAGCTGGGGGCGAGGGTGCTGCCGAGGTAGAGCCCCGTGGTGGGCTCCAGCAGCTGCGCGCCGCAGTCGGCGGGCACCGGTGGCAGTTCACCGATCGCGGACGCCTGCTTCTTGGCCCTGCCGGTCCAGGCCCAGTACATGAGCCCCAGGCACAGCACGAACAGCACCAGCAATCCCAGTACTTGAAGCGTGCGTTCCATTACGTCCTCCTCGGTTCCCCACCCGCCGCTAACCGGCGACGATCTTGCCGTCCCGGGCGGTGAGCTTGCCGCGCAGGAAGGTGGCGGTCACCTTCGCGGGCAGGGTCATCGCCTGGTAGGGCGTGTTGCGGGCGATGGAGGCCAAGTCCTTGGCCTCGACCGTCCATTCGGCGGCCGGGTCGATCAGCACCACATTGGCGGGTTCGCCGACCTGCAGCGGTCGGCCCTGATCGTCCAGGCCCACGATCTTGGCCGGGTTCTCGCTCATGACCTGGGCGACGCCGCGCCAGTCGAGCAGTCCCGGCTTGACCATGGTCTCCACGATGATCGACAGCGCGGTCTCCAGCCCGAGCATGCCGGGACGGGCGGCGGCGAATTCGCAGCACTTGTCCTGGTCGGCGTGCGGGGCGTGGTCGGTGGCCACGCAGTCGATGACGCCCTCGGCGAGGGCTTGGCGCAGCGCGGCCACATCGGAGGCCTCGCGCAGGGGCGGGTTCACCCGGTTGACCGCGTCGTAGGTCTCGAGCCGCGAGTCATCGAGGAGCAGGTGGTGCGGGGTGACCTCGGCGGTGATCGAAATGCCCTGGGCCTTGGCCCATTTCAGCAGTTCGACGGTACCGGCGGTGGAGGCGTGGCAGATGTGCACGCGCGCACCGGCATCGCGGGCCAGCAGCGCGTCGCGGGCCACGATGGACTCCTCGGCGGCGCGCGGCCATCCGGCCAGGCCCAGGCGGGCGGCGGTCGGACCCTCGTGCGCGACAGCGCCCTTGGTCAGGCGCGGCTCCTCGGCGTGCTGGGCGATGAGCACGCCCAGCGAGTTCGCGTACTCCAGCGCGCGGCGCATGATCAGCGGGTCGTAGACGCACATGCCGTCGTCGGAGAACATGCGCACCTGGCCGAGACCGGTTGCCATGGTGCCCATTTCGGCGAGCTGCTTGCCCTCGAGGCCCACGGTGACCGCGCCGACCGGGTAGACGTCGACCAGGCCGACCTCCTGGCCGCGCTTCCACACGTGGTCGGTGATGACCGCGTTGTCGGCGACCGGGCTGGTGTTGGCCATGGCGAACACGGCGGTGTAGCCACCCAGAGCCGCTGCGGCGGAACCGGTTTCGATGGTCTCGGTGTCTTCGCGGCCCGGCTCGCGCAGGTGCGTGTGCAGGTCGATGAAGCCCGGCAGCAGGAATTGGCCGGTACCATCCACGATGTCGGCGTCGTCGGCCTTCAGGCCCGCGCCGATCTCGCGGATCTCGCCGTCGGCGAGCAGCACGTCGACCGCGTCACCTTCGCCGTACAGACGGACATTCTTGATCAGGACGCTCATGCCACCACCTCGTCGGTTCCGACCAGCAGGCGGAACAGCACCGCCATTCTCATATGGATACCGTTGTTGACCTGTTGCAGGACAGCCGCTTTCGGGGAGTCGGCCACGGTGAAGCCGATTTCCATGCCGCGCAGCATCGGTCCGGGATGCAGCACGACCGCGTTGTCGTCGAGCATCTCGAGCCGACGCTCGTTGAGGCCGTAGCGGATCGAGTACTCGCGCGCCGACGGGAAGAAGCCGCCGTTCATGCGCTCGGCCTGCACGCGCAGCATCATGACCGCGTCCGCGCCCGGCAGCTCGGCGTCCAGGGAATCGGAGATCCGCACCGGCCAGGATTCGACGCCGACCGGCAGCAGGGTGCGCGGCGCGACCAGCACCACCTCGGCGCCGAGGGTGCTGAGCAGGAAGGCATTCGAGCGCGCGACCCGGCTGTGCAGGATGTCGCCGACCAGCACGACGCGCTTGCCGTCGATGTCGCCGAGGCGCTGGCGCAGGGTCAGCGCGTCGAGCAGCGCCTGGGTGGGGTGCTCGTGCATGCCGTCACCGGCATTGATGATCGCGGGTCCGGGACCGGCGTAACCGCTTGCGGCCTCGTCCATTTCGGCGAACCAGCGCGCGATCTGATGCGCCGCGCCGGAGGCCGGGTGGCGCACGATGAGCGCGTCCGCGCCCGCCGCGTGCAGGGTCAGCGCGGTGTCGCGCAGCGATTCGCCCTTGGAGACAGAGGAACTCGACGCGCTCACATTGATCACGTCGGCGCTCATCCACTTGCCCGCCACCTCGAAGGAGACCCGGGTGCGGGTGGAGTTCTCGAAGAACACCGTCATGACCGTGCGTCCGCGCAGCGTCGGCAGCTTCTTGACCTCGCGGCCCAGCAGCGCCTGCTCGAAGCGCTCGGCCTCGTCCAGCAAACCGGTGGCAGCGGCCCGGTCGAGGTCGGTGACCGACAGCAGATGCTTCACTTGTCACCCTCCTGACGCAGGTACACACCGTCGCGGCCGTCGTGCTCGCGCAGCAGCACCGAGATGTCCTCGGTGCGCGCGGTGGGAACGTTCTTGCCGACATAGTCGGCGCGGATGGGAAGTTCGCGATGGCCGCGATCGATGAGAACGGCGAGCTGCACCGCGCGCGGGCGGCCCAGATCGCGCAGCCCGTCCAGCGCGGAGCGGACGGTGCGGCCGGAGAACAGGACATCGTCGACCAGCACGACGAGGGAGCCGTCGATCCCGCCCTCGGGCACCGAGGTCCGCTCGAGCGGACGGTGCGGCTTGGAGCGCAGGTCATCGCGGTAGAGGGTGATGTCCAGGGAGCCGATCGCGGGGCGCACGCCGGAGAACTCCTCGATCCGGCCCGCCAGGCGATGGGCGAGAGTGGTTCCGCGCGTGGGAATTCCGATCAAGACCACCCGGGCAGCATCCGGATCCCCGAGATCGGTCTTCTCGATGATCTGGTGCGCCATGCGCGCGATGGTCCGGCCGACATCCGAATCGGAAAGCAGCTCGCGTCCGGCCTGGACCCGCTCGGGGTCGTGCCGCTGCGAGAATTCGGCAGCGCTCGACTTGGCCGCCCGGTCTTCGGGCACAGCCATGCCGACCTCCTTCCCCGCCTCACGGGACGGTCCGTTAAAGGATGTCTTTCGCCGATGAACCCTACCAGCGCGCTCGCGCCGCTTTGACCCGGCACCCCCTCGGCAACCTCGGCTGTGGCCTGGTTCACGCCGCGGTACCGGAAAACCGGAGCGAACGGACATCGGACCGATTAGTTTCGGTGGCGGCGACCGTCGACGATCGTGAACCCTCACGAACAGGAGACCCCGATGACCGACACCATCGTGCTCGAGCGCACCTACCCGGCGACGGCCGAACACATTTGGGAGCTGTGGACGACTCCCGACGGCATTGCCAGCTGGTGGGCGCCGGACGGATTCGCGGTCCACGTCGACGAGATCGAGGTCAAGCCCGGCGGCGGGCTCGTCTACACCATGACCGCGACCGCACCCGAGCAGATCGAGTTCATGAAGTCCGCGGGCATGCCGGTGGCCACGACCTCACGCAAGACCTTCACCGAGGTCGAGCCGGTGCGGCGGCTGGGCTATGTGTCGCACATCGATTTCGTTCCCGGGCACGCGCCCTACGACCACCTCACCACCGTCGAGCTCACTCCCGTGGCGGAGGGTGTCCGGGTGGTCATGACGCTCGAGCCCATGCACGACGAGGAATGGACGCAGCGGATCGTGGCCGGACGATCCAATGAACTGGACAATCTGGGCAGGGTGGTCGCGGACGCCTAGCCGAACCGGCCCGGCCGTCGACGATCGTCGGGGATGATGAACCGCATGGGGATGCTGATGAGGTTCCTCGAGGTGGCCGGGAGCCGACGGGCGGCGGTGGCGGTGCTGGCGGCGATCACGGCGCTGTACTACCTGATCGTCGCGATCACGAATTGCACTGATCCACATACCAATCGACGCGGTGTGGCCGCGGTGTTCTCGATGGACAAGACGATCCACGACCCGAGCACGGACTGGCATGCCATCCACAACTCCACCGTCGTGCTGATCGCCTACATTCTCATCGTGATCTGGGAGTTCTCGATCGCCTTCGTCCTGGTGAGTGCGACTATCGCCTGGGTGCGGGCACTGCGGCCGGGCGCGAACGACAAACTGGCCGTGCGGCTGTCGAGTCTGGGCTGGACCATGGCCGTCGTGCTGTTCCTCGGCGGATTCCTGACCATCGGTGGCGAATGGTTCCGCATGTGGGCCAACAAGGACGTCAACGCCTCCTCGGCCGCACGGCAGAACTTCCTCGTCGCCGCGGTCGGCCTGATCCTCGTTCACCTCCGAGATCCCAGGCCGGGTTCAGCCCGCGTGGGTATCGAGCCAGGCGGAGACGAGGGACGTTAGCGCCACGGGTGCGTCGTATTGGATGAGGTGGCCCGCGTCGGGAACGGTCGTGAATCGCGCATTCGGCAGTAGGCCCGCCAGCCGCCGACCGGTATCGACCGGAATCCAGGCGTCGTTCTCGGCCCACACGACGTGGGTGGGCAGCCTCGCCTGGCCGAGCCGGGCCTCATTGTCGACCAGATACGACTCGTCGTACTGCGCGATCTGCCGGTAGAACGCCGACTGCCCGTCCGGACCGAGCCACGGTGCGACGAGTTCCTCGAGTCGCTCGGCCGCGAGCCGATGATGTGCCGCGCCAACGATATACGCGCGCACGACGGCCTCGTGGATATATCCGGGCAACTCCCCCAGCACATCCGGATGACTCTGCACGAACTTGAAGAACGGCGACCCGCTCGGCGGAATCGCCACCACATCCACCAGCATGAGCGATCCGAACGCACAACCATGCCGCAGCATCGCCCGCAGGGCCACCGCGCCCCCGAAGTCGTGCGCGATCACCTGCGGCCGATCCAGCCCCCAATGCCCCAGCAACGCCGCGAACGCCTCCCCCTGTGCCCCGAAATCCACCACGTGCTCAGCATGTTTCGACGATTCCCCATACCCCGGCATATCCCACAGGTACACGGCGTATTTCGACGCAAACGCCTCCGCGTATCGCGACCACACCCGCGAAGAGAACGGCGTCCCATGACAAAGCACCACCGCAGGCCCCACTCCGGCCCGCCCCCAAGCGATTTCCCGTCCGTTCCATTCGAACGTCTCGGTCAGCTTCATGCCCGGTCGAGAATTCCCGCGAGGCGTGCGGTATCGAGGTAATCCCGGAACAGTGTCACCTCACCGTTGCGAACCCGAACCACATTGATGGAGGCGGGCACTCGTTCCCGCTCCGCGTTCGGCAGCGTCCTGTCGACCTCGTTCTCGACGAAGAACAACTCCGGATCAACGGTCTCGTAGAGGCGGGGAAAGGTCTCGTGCACCTCCCCGACCGGGTCCTTCCACGCCGCCGCGAGAAATTCTCGAATCGCCTCCCTCCCCTGCACCCGAGGCGGCAGGTCCGGCAACCGGTAGGGAAACTCCACCACCCCATCCACGGCCATGAATTCGGCGAACGCATCGGCATCCCGAGCCGCCAGGCCCCGAAACAGCCGCTCGACCAGTTCCCGTGCGCCGGTGTCGACTTCGGACATGTCATCCCCCTGAATGCTTGCCACTCAGCGTGATTCGTCCTGTCATCCTACGCCCGGTTGCGTCCCGCGGGAACGAGGTGCGGGCGAGCGAAGATCGAGTTGTCGACGACGACGTCTACGAACCGCAGCGGCTGGACCTCCGCGAGATAGAGCTGTTCGGCCTTCAGGTAGCGATCCCGATGGATCGCCTCGTCGTTGTCCCGCGCGGTGCCGCGGCGAACCGAAACCTCGGGTGACACCTCCAGCCAGATCCGAAAGTCCCAGTGGTCGTCGATCTCCGGGCGGAAGGCGAAGACACCGTCGACGATCAGCACCGCATCATCCTCGGCGGAGGTGAGCGTCGAGGAGTGGTCGATCTGGGTCAGCGGGTCGATCGCACACAACGCGCAGTCACCGGAGCCGCCGGGGCCCAGAGGTTCGAGGAGCAGCTTTCGGATGAGCGGATAGTCGAAGGCATTGCGGTAGTAGCCCTCTCCGGATTCGCGATCGTAGAGGTGCCGGTCGCGCCACGGCTTCTTGAAGTCGTCGAGGCTCGCCCGCAGCACGGGCCGACCGGCCCGGGCGATCCGGTCGGCGAGTTCATGGCCGAAACTGGTCTTTCCCGAGGCGGTCAATCCGTCGATGCCCACCCGCGGGCGATCCACCGGCAACGCCAGAATGCGTTCGGCCAGTTGGTCGATCAGCGCCGAGCGTTCGGGCGAGGCAGGAACGGGAACGGGTTGCTGCCACGTCGATACCGAACGATGAATACGCCCCTGAGCCTTCATATCCCGAGCATATCCAGCGGCCGGGCTCGGGTGGCGGGTGTCCGGTTCACTGGGCGTTCGGGGTGCGGCGGTCGAAGACCTGGGGGCGGGCGGTGCGCAGGGCGGTGGCGAGGGCACCCAAAAGGACCGCGTCGTCGCCCAATTCGCTCGGGCGGACGGTTGGGCGCAGTGGGGTGGTGCGTTCGAGGGCGGTTCGGACCTGATCGAGCAGGAGGTCGGCGCTGCGGCCCAGGCCGCCGCCCACCACGATCACGTCGGGGTCGAGGACGGCGGTGACGGCGGCTACCACCAAGGCAATTCGTTCACCTTCCTGACGGACCACGTCGGTCGCGAGGGGATCCCCCGCGCGGGCGGCGTCGAAGACGCGTTTGGCGGTGAGGCGGCCGGTCATGCCGCGCTCGCGGGCCGCGCGAACCACCGCGTCGGCGGTGACGGCCTCCTCGAGTGCCCCTCGCCGTGAGGCACCGGCGGCGGGGTCGCCGAAGGCAGCGGGGAGGAAGCCGACCTCGCCCGCCGCACCGTGGGCTCCGGTGAAAAGCTCACCGCGGGAGACGATTCCGACACCCAGCCCGGTGCCGATGAGGACGTAAACGAACAGGCGGCTGCCGCGGCCGCCACCGTGGGCGTATTCGCCGAGGGCGGCGAGGTTGGCGTCATTGTGGACCGACAGGTCCGAGACGCCGAGGGCGTCGCGGAGTTCGTCCAGCAAACCAGCACGGCCCCAGCCGGGGAGGTTGACCGCGTAGTGCATGCGGCCGTCCTGGGGGTCGAAGACGCCGGGGCTGCCCAGGACGGTGTGGACCACGCGATCCACGGGAACCTCGGCGTCACCGAGGGTTTCGCGCACGGCCTCGGAGGCCAGCTGGGCCAGGGCGGTGGCGGTGCGGGCCCGGTTCGGGATGTCGGTGCGCGACAACACCGTTCCGGACATGTCCGCGACGGCCGTGCGCAGGAACGCGCGGCCGACATCGAGGCCGAGCACATAGCCCGCGGTCGGGTCGGGTTCGTAGACCACGGCGGTGCGGCCGCGCTCGGGGACCACGGTTCCCATTTCCCGCACCAGCCCGTGCTGTTGCAGCGCGGCAAGGGCGCTGGACACCGTCGGTTTGGACAGCCCGGTGTCGCGGGCCAGCTGGGCGCGGGAGCTGGGGCCCGCGGTGCGCAGCTGCTCGAGCAGCAGCCACTCGTTGTTGCTGCGCAAACGCTGCCGGTTCCAAGGGAGTTCGTCCATCGCACTCCGATCCTGATGCGTCATCGAGCCGACTGTAAACAATCGGCGTCACCCCTTGACTCAGATAGTAAAGGAATTTAACTTTACAAAACCCTTACGCCCTAGCGCGCCCCGGAGGCAGCCATGACCGGCCCCCGCACCTTGCCCCGAAGAATCGGCCTGTTCCAGGCCACGACCATCAATATGAGCCAGATGGTCGGCATCGGACCCTTCGTCACCATCCCGCTCATGGTCGCGGCCTTCGGCGGGCCGCACGCCGTCATCGGCTTCATCGCCGGGGCGGTGCTGGCCCTCGTGGACGGGCTCGTCTGGGCCGAACTCGGGGCGGCCATGCCCGGCGCGGGCGGGACGTACGTGTATCTGCGCGAGGCGTTCCAGTACCGGTCCGGGCGGCTGATGCCGTTCCTGTTCGTCTGGACCGCAATACTTTTCATTCCGCTGATCATGTCGACGGGCGTGCAGGGCCTGGTGCAGTACCTGACCTATCTCTGGCCGTCCATGACCACCGCGCAGGGCGATATCGTCGGGCTGGCCGTGGTCGCGCTCGTGCTCGTGCTGCTGTGGCGGCGCATCGATTCCATCGGCCGGATCACCGTGGTGATGTGGGCGGTCATGATCGTGTCGGTGGCAGCGGTGATTCTGGCGTCGTTCACGCACTTTCATCCGAGCATGGCGTTCACCTGGCCCGATCACGCCATCGACTTCGGGCACGGCAGCTTCTGGCTGGGGTTCGCCTCCGGGCTGACCATCGGCATCTACGACTACCTCGGCTACAACACCACCGCGTATCTCGGTGCGGAGCTGAAGGATCCGGGTCGCGTACTTCCCCGCTCGATCATCTACGCGGTGCTCGCGGTCATGGTGATCTACCTCGGCATGCAGATCGGGGTGCTGGGCGTCATCGACTGGCACGACATGCTCGACTCGAACAATGTGGCCTCGCAGTCGGTGGCCTCGGCGGTGCTGGAGAAGACGATGGGCAAGAGCGCGGCCAATGTCGTGACGGTGCTGATTCTCGTCACCGCGTTCGCCTCGGTTTTTGCCGGACTGCTCGGCGGGTCGCGAGTGCCGTTCGACGCAGCCCGCGACAAGGTGTTCTTCAAATCCTTTGCCCGCCTGCATCCCAAGCACGAATTCCCGATGCTCGGGCTGATCGTCATGGGCGTGATCACCGCGGCCGGGTTCGTGTTCGCCCGGCACGTCGGCACCTCGGCCACGCATCCGCCTCTGGCCGTGCTGATTTCGCTGCTGACCACCGTCATGGTGATCGTTCAGGCGTTCGCGCAGATCGCGGCGGTGGTCGTGCTGCGTCGACGGCAACCGGCATTGGTCCGACCGTACAAGATGCTGCTGTACCCATTGCCCGCGGTGGTCGCGGCGGTCGGCTGGGCCGTGATCTATGGATACGCGGACAAGGCGAACCCGGGCGTGCATCCGATCGAATGGTCGCTGGCGTGGACCGCGCTGGGCATCGCGGCGTTCCTGCTCTGGGCGCGCGTGGAGAAGACCTGGCCGTTCGGGCCCAAGCAGATTCGCGAGGAGTACCTCGACGCCGAGCCCGCGCCCGCGAGCTGACCGGCCGACTGTGCCGGAATAGACAATCCAGATTGTTCAATTTCAATTGCGCAACCTGGATTGTCTATCTACCGTGGAGAGTATGTCCGAAGCATCCACGGTTCTCTCCGACTCCT
This sequence comes from Nocardia sp. CDC160, assembly GCF_035818795.1. Classification (NCBI taxonomy): domain Bacteria; kingdom Bacillati; phylum Actinomycetota; class Actinomycetes; order Mycobacteriales; family Nocardiaceae; genus Nocardia; species Nocardia sp. CDC160. The sequence goes on from NZ_JAYKYT010000004.1 coordinate 1,081,317, forward strand.
CGATCCAGGCGGCCCGTGAGCTCCGCGTTCTGGTCAGCCGCCTGCGACGACGATTCCTGGAAGCGTCCGACAATCTCGAGCTGACACCCTCGCAGCTGTCGGTGCTGAGCCGGTTGAAGCGCGGCGATGCCACCGCCAGTGAGATCGCCGCGGCCGAGCGGGTTCGGCCGCAGGCCATCGCCACCCATCTCGGCATCCTCATCGAGCGTGGCTTCGTGGAACGTCGGCCCGATCCGAAAGACGGTCGGCGGCAATTGGTTTCCCTGACCGACGCCGGGCTCGAGCTGATGGCCGGGCGGGCACAGGCCGGACAGGAATGGCTCGCCTCGGCCCTGGACCAGAAGTACACCGAGGCGGAGCGGCAGACCGTCCTGGCGGCCCTGGACCTGCTGGAAAGACTGGGGCCGCAATGATTTCCACCCTGCATCGCAGCACCCGGCCGCGCTCGGACGGTTTCGATCGGCGGCTGCTGGTGCCCATGATCACCAGTTCGATTCTGAATCCGATCAATTCGTCCATTGTCGCGGTCTCGCTGGTGCCGATCGGGGCGGCGTTCGGCGCGCCCGCTTCCGAGACCGCGTGGCTGGTGTCGGCGCTCTACCTGGCCACCGCCATCGGGCAGCCGGTGGTCGGGCGGCTCATCGATCTCTACGGTCCACGGCCGCTCTATCTCACCGGGGCGGCGCTCACCGGCGTCGCCGGACTGCTCGGGATGTTCGCGCCCGCCCTGTGGGTGCTGGTGCTCGCCCGCGTCATCCTCGGATTCGGCACGTGCGCGGGCTATCCCGCGTCCATGTATTTGATTCGCAGTGAATCCGAGCGCACCGGGCAGGACAGTCCGGCCGGGGTGTTGGCCGCGCTGGCGGTGGCCAATCAGACCATCGCGGTCATCGGCCCAAGTTTGGGCGGACTGCTGATCCATCTGGGTGGTTGGCGCGCGACCTTCGCGATCAACCTCCCGCTCGCGGTGGTGTGCTTGGTTATCGGGTGGCGGCGGATCGCGAAAAACCCTGCGCGCCAGCGCGGCCGGGTCACCGATGTCGATCTGCCCGGCATCGCGTTGTTCGCGGCCATGTTGATCACCGCATTGTTGTTCCTCATGAAACCGCATGTGGCGCACTGGTATCTGCCCGCGCTGGCCGTTGCGGCCGGGGCCGTCCTGGTGTGGCGCGAACTGCGGGTCGAGCGGCCGTTTCTCGACGTCCGACTGCTGGGTGGGAACCTGCCGCTCTTGGCTACTTACACCCGGAATCTGTTGACCTGCATCGTCGGTTACTGCTTTCTCTATGGATTCACGCAGTGGCTCGAGGAAGGCCGCGGACTCAGCGCGGCCGGGGCGGGCCTGATTCTGCTGCCCATGTCGCTGACGGCCATCGCCGTATCGGCAATCACCGGACGCGGCAGGGGAATTCGCGGCAAGCTGCTCGTCGGCAGCGTTTTCCAGGTGGCCATGACGGTCCTGCTGTTGACCCTGCACTCCGGGGTGGCGCTGTGGCTGCTGGTGATCGCGGCCGTGCTCAATGGCATTCCGCAGGGGCTCAATACGCTGGCCAATCAGAACGCGCTGTATCACCAGGCCGAGCCGGAACGCATAGGTTCGTCGGCGGGATTGCTGCGCACCTTCTCCTACTTCGGCGCGATCGGCGCGGCGGCCGCGAGCGGCGCCTTCCTCTCCCCCGGCTCGGGGATCGGCGGACTGCATCATCTGGCTGTATTCATGCTGGTAGCGGCCTCGCTATGCCTGTTCCTGGGGGTCGCCGACCGCTCGCTATGATCCGAGAGTTGTCGGCAGGCGTTCCACCCACCACTGACGTTGGGAAGGAATTCTCGGATGAACAAGCCGCTGATCTGGGCTATCACCGTGGCCGTCGCGGTACTCGGCCCCTTCGCGGGCATTCTCGCCCGCAGGCTGGTCGATCGGATCGCCGCCAAGACCTCGGCCCGCAATCTGGCCGTGCATCGCATGGGATTCGGATTGGCCCGCGATCTGGCCATGCCGCTGTGCTCGCTGACCGGCCTGCTCATCGCGCTGTCGCTGCCCAATGGCCTGCCGTTCTCACCGCACGCCGTGCACCAGGTCCTCGAGGCAGCGTTCATGCTCGCCATCACCTACGCGCTGGCCCGACTGGCCGCGGAGGTGGTCACCACGGTGGCGCGCCGGATTACCGGCATTTCCGGTTCGGTCAGCCTGTTCTCGACCATCACCCGGATCGTCGTCTTCGTTCTCGGCGTGCTGATCACCCTCGATTCGGTGGGTGTGCAGATCACCCCGCTGCTCGGAGCGCTGGGCATCGGCGCGCTGGCCATCGCCCTGGCGCTGGAGGGCACCCTCGCGAATCTGTTCGCGGGCGTGCACATCCTGGCCTCGAAGACCATTCAGGTCGGCGATTTCGTGAAACTCGACAGCGGGGAGACCGGCTGGATCAGCGATGTGAACTGGCGGACCACCACCATCCAGGACATCCCCGGCAACTCCATCATCGTGCCCAACCGCAAGTTCGCCGACTCGATCCTCACCAATTTCCAACGCCCCGAACAGGACATGGCGGTGACGGTCAAGGTGTCCACCGGCTACGACAGCGATCTCGATCGGGTCGAGGCGGTGACCCTGGAGGTGGCGCAACAGGTGATGAAGGAACTCGATGTCGGTTTCTCCGGAGCCGATCCGCGCGTGCGGTTCCGCGCCTTCGGCGAGTCCGGTATCGAGTTCTGCGTCGTGCTGCGCACCCGGCATTACGAGGATCAGTACCTGCTGGTCAGCGAGTTCATCAAGGCCCTGCACAAGCGCTACCGGCGCGAGGGCATCCACATTCCCTACCCCGTGCGCACGCTGGCCTTCGCTCCCGAGGACGACCCCCGATCCTGGCTACCGGCCAGTCTTCATACACCGTAAACCGCAGTGTGCGATGCTCGAAGGGTGAGCAACGACGCTGAATTCACCGAACCGGCCCGGGTTTCCTTCCGCGGGTACGGCGGCCTCACCATCGCCGGGGACAGCTGGGGACCCCAGGACGGACCGCTGGTGGTGTTCCTGCACGGCGGCGGGCAGACCCGCGGATCCTGGAAGGACTCCGGACTCGCGCTGGCGAAGGCCGGAATGCACGCGGTTCTACTCGACGCGCGTGGACACGGCGACAGCGACTGGGATCCCGAGGGCAATTATCGCCGCGAGGCCATGGTCGAGGACCTCATGGCCGTGCTGCGCGAACTCGACAAGCCCGCCTTCATCGTCGGCGCGAGCATGGGCGGACTCACCGGGCTGATGGCCACCACTCATCCTGAGCACGAGCGTATTACGGGGCTGGTGCTCGTGGACGTGGTGCCGCGTCCGGAGCGCAAGGGCGTCGAGCGCGTCATCAACTTCCTGAGCAGCAATCCGGAGGGCTTCGCCAGCCTCGAGGAGGCCGCCGACGCCGTCGCCGCCTACCTTCCCCACCGCCGCCGCCCCCGTAATCCCGAAGGGCTGCAACGCAATCTGCGTCTGCGCGCCGACGGTCGCTGGTATTGGCACTGGGATCCGGCCATGATGGGCGGCCCGCGCGACGGCCGCGGCGAGGAGATCGACGTGCACACCGAGGCCCTCGAGAACGCCGCCCGCAACCTGACCATCCCGGTCCTACTGGTGCGCGGCGCGCTCTCCGACGTGGTCAGCGAAGAGGGCGTCGCCGCCTTCCGCGCCCTGGTCCCCCACGCCGAGTACACCGAGATCGGCACCGCCGCCCACACCGCGGCCAGCGACGCCAATGACGAATTCACCGACGCCGTCGTGGATTTCGTGCGCGCCCAGATCGAATCGCAGTAGCTAGGTGAACACCCGGTCGAGCATGTGGTCGAGCACTTCGACCGCCCGCTCCCGGGTGACCCCGCCCGCCAGAATCGCCTGACTGACGGCGCTGGTCGTAAGCACGATCAACTCCGCGTCCAGTTCGTTTGCGCGCGTATCGGATTCATCGGGCCGCGCCCGCCGCAACTGCTCGGTGAAGCTGGTGATCAAGTACCGCGGCGCCCCCATCATCTCGTCCGAAGTAACGGTATTCCCAGTCAAATTCGCCGCATGAAACGCCGCGAACACCAAATTATCCTGGTGCCGACCATCATCCAGCGGCAGCAGCCCGATCGCCACCGCCCGAATCACCTCCCGCGCCGAGGCCTCCGCCCCCAACCCCCCAACCGATTCCGCAAACCCCTTCCCCCAGTCCTCCACCACGGCCCGATGCGTAGCGAGCATCAATTCCCGCTTACTCCCGAAGTAGTACTGAATCAGCCGCACCGAAACCCCCGCCTCGGCCGCCACCGCCTGAAACGTCGCCGCATCCAGCCCACCCGCGGCAATGACCTTCCGAGCGGCAGTAGTGATCTCCCGCCGCCGCTGCTCATGATCAACCAAACGCGGCATCCAACCAGCTCTCCTGTATCCGCTCGGGCAAGAGATTTTTGATGGTACGCCCATACCATTTTTATGGTACGTTCATACCATCAAAGGTGATGAAGGGGAGGCCGATGGCCAAGATCAGCAAGTTCCGGAGCGAGGCGGCACGCGAGGAATTCCTGCGGCTGTACGCCGGATTCGAGGACCGGTGGCCGATTCCGTCGACGACGTTCGAGGTTCCCGGCGCGTACGGGAGGACATTCGTCCGCCGATCCGGCTCCGGCACAAGGACTCCGGTGGTGCTGCTGCACTCCTACGGGGCCAACGGCTTGTATTGGCATCGGCGGATCGAGGAGTTCACACGCGACCGGGTGGTCTACACACCCGACACCCTCGGTACCGCCGGGCGCAGCGTCCAAACGGCACCGATCAGCGGGGAAGCCGACCTCACGGCCTGGGTGCGAGAACTGCTGACCGCCCTCGACCACGACCGAGTGCACCTGATCGGCTACTCGCACGGGGCCTGGCACGCGATCCTGGCCGCACTCGCGCAGCCCGAGCACTTGGCGAGCGTCACTCTCGTGGAGCCCGGCGGCGTATTCAACAAGCCGCTGTGGCGCACCCTGTTCACGATGATGCGATTCGGCCTCGGTGGCCGCAGCGATGAGAACATGCGCAAGCTGAACGAGTGGTTCACCCCGGGTGTCACCTTCTCCGACGAGGAGTGGGCCATCGCCAAGGCCGCGATCATGGGCTTCCAGATGCGGATCGGCTGGGCGCGGGTACTGAAAGACGCTGAACTCCAGTCCATCTCCACGCCGACGCTGGGAATCTTCGGCGGCGAGAGCCTGGCCTCGCGCGACCCGGAAGGTGCGGCACGCAGACTCGCCAAGCAGATCCCCAACAGTGAGGTCGAGGTCTATCCCGGCATCGGCCACGCGATCCTCGACCAGATCCCCGAGCAGGTCGTTCCGCGCATTCTCGACTTCCTCGACCAGCACGAACCGGCCGAGCTCCACCGCGCGACCTAACCGAATGCCCTGAGCGGCAATGGGACTGACGACATCACCAAAGGGAGACGCCATGACCCGGATCGGGCAATGGAAGAGCGAGGCGGCTCGGGACGCCTACATGAAGGCCTATGCGTCACTATCGAAGCTGTGGACGGTCCCGTTCACCGAGTTCGACGTCGAAACTTCGTACGGAACAACACATGTCCGGCAGTGCGGCACCGGATCGGGAGCGCCGCTCGTCCTGATTCCTCCGGTGATGGGCAATGGGGCGGTCTGGTATCCGATCATCGACCGACTGGCCGCCGAACGGACCGTCTACGCACTCGACATCGTCGGTGGTCCGGGGCTCAGCGTGCAGACCGCGCCCATCACCGGCCGAGCCGACTACGCCGCCTGGCTCGACGAGACCCTCGCGGCACTCGACCTACCGCACGCCCACGTCATGGGCTATTCCGACGGCGCGTGGCGAGCATTCCTGGCCGCGGTCGAGGGCTCGCCGCGAATCGCCAGCCTGCTGCTGGTCGAACCCGGCGGAGCGGTCGGCAACACCCCGTGGCGCGTGCTGTTCAAAATGATTCGCTACGCCATCCCGCCATCGGAGAGGAATATGCGCCGGGCCGCCGAGTGGCTGATGCCCGGGAACGTACCGGTCGATGAGGAAATGGCCTGCGCCAAGGCCGGACTCGGCTATCGAACCCACTCCCCATGGCCACAGCGCCTGAAAGACGAAGAACTGCAATCGATCACCGCCCCGACGCTGCTCATCTACGGTGCCGAGTCGGTCCTCGGTGATGCCGAGGCGGCCGCGGGCCGTGCGCGACAGCAGATTCCGCACTGCGAGGTGGAGATCTACCCAGGAGCGACCCACGGCCTGCTATTCCAGGGGCCCGACAAGGACGCCGTCCTGGACCGAATTCTCGGCTTCGCCGAACTGCATGATCAGGTGGTGGCGTGAGGGGTTAGGAGGGTGGGGTCGTGGGTGAGCATGCGGTGTTCGAGGGTTTGGAGGGGGAGGCCGGGTTCTAGGGCCAGGTCGCGGATGAGGAGGGCGCGGAGGCGGCGGAGTTCGGCGAGGGCCTCGGCTTGGCGGCCGCTGCGGTAGAGGGCCAGGGCCAGGAGTTCCCAGCGACGTTCGCGGTAGGGGGCGTCGGTGAGGGCGGTGCGTAGGGCGGCCAGGGCGGTGACGGTGTCGCCGCAGGCCAGTCTGGCGGCCTGGAGTTCCTCGAGCGCCACGGCCCGCAGTTCCGCCAATCTTGCTGTGGCCCCGGCTAGTTCGGGTGTCGAGGCGAGGTCGGACCAGGGGTCTCCGCGCCATAGCTCGAGTGCCGATTCGAAGGCCGCGGCCGCGGCGTGCGGATCGTGGGCGGCCAGCCGGGTTCGGCCGTGGTCTACCAGCGTGGTGAAGCGGCCGTGGTCGGTGCGGTCGGGCGGGAGGGTCAGGGCGTAACCGGCCGCGGTGCGTTGCAGGTGGGTGCGCGCGTCGTCGCCGAGGGCGGCGCGCAGTCGCCAGACCGCGACTCGCAGGGTATTGATCGCGGTGTGGGGTCGGCGTTCACCCCACACCTGGTCGATCAGCCGGTCGTCGGGGACGGCGGCGCCGTCGGCGAGCGCGAGCGCTGCCATGATGCGCCGGGCGACCGGACCGCCCAAATCCGTGATGCGACCGTCGATTTCGACCTCGAGCGGGCCGATATCCCGGCAGCGCATGCCTTCGTCGGGGCGGCGGCGTAGGTACTCAGCGACCTCGAGCACCCGCTGCCCGGTATGTGGTCCGAGATCGTCCAGCCCGAGCTTGCCGAGAATCGAGCGCAGCATGCGTTGTTCGTCGTCGGTAAGTGCGGCCGCGGGCGGTGTGGAGATCGGCATGCCGTCGATCGTCGGGGGCGGGTGCGCCGATCGCATGAGTGGTGTTCCCGAGCGGGTCGGGAATTCTTCCCGGCCGGGCCGGGATACCGAGCGCTGCGCCGACGCGGGTGGGTGCGGTACGAATAGCGGGTGTCCGCCCCCGCTCTCGCCTCCGGAACCAGCGCACGCCGGTCGACCGTGGTCGCGTCCGCGCTGGCCGCGGCGGGGTTGTCGGCGGTCGCGCTGGCGCTGGTGTACGCCGACCGGGCCGGGTGGTCCGGTGGCGCGGTCGCGGATCCGGCGGCCGGGGTGACCGCGGCGACCTGGCTGCTCACCGGGTTGGCGACCGCGGTGGTGCGGCCGCGGCTGCCGTTCGGGTGGCTGCTGCTCGGCGGCGGGTTGTGCCTGGCCGCTGCGGGGCTACTGGCGGCGGGCGGGGAATACGCGATCACGGCGGGGCATCCGGGGCTGGGCGCGTGGCTGTCCTGGGGTCGCTGGATCCTGTTCCCGCACTTGGCCGCCAATGTGCTGATCTATCTGCTGTTTCCGACCGGGACCCTGCTCTCGCCGCGGTGGCGGGCGTGGGTGGTGGTCACCCTCGCCGCGAATCTCGCCTTGATCCTCGCGCAACTGTTGGATCCGAACGTGTCGAGTGACCCGGCCCTGTCGATCGCGAATCCGGGTCCGCACGCGTCCTGGGCCGCGACCCTGCTGCCGTTCGCGGTGGCCGCCACCGATGCCGCGTTCCTGAGCGGCCTGGCGGCCCTGGCGATTCGATGGCGGCGCGGCGGACCGGATCGCCGGATCGTGCGCGTGGTCTTCGCGTTCGCGGTCCTGGATACCGCGGGCGGTCTGCTGTTGATCCACCCGCCGGGACAGTGGGTGTACGCACTCGCGGTTCCGGCGACCGCGGGCCTGACCATGTCTATCGCCTTCGGGCTGATCCGCCATCGGCTGTGGGGTGTGCGCGAAACAGTGGGCAGGGCGGTCACTTACGGGTTGCTCACCGCGGGTGTGGTGGCCGTGTTCACCCTCGCCATCACCCTGGCCGGGCGCTCGGCGGTCCCGGCGGCCGCGCTGCTGGTGTGTCTCGTGGTGAGCCCCCTGCAGCGGCGGCTACAGGGCGCGGTCGACCGATTCGTCTACGGCCAGCGCCACGAACCGTACGCGGTGCTGTCGCGGCTCGGCACTGCGCTCGAGACCGCCGGTGATCCGGAGGCGGCCCTGATCCAGCTGGTGACGACCGCGGCGACCGCACTGCGCAGCCCGTGGATGGCCATCGAGCTGTCCGGTCGAGTGGTGGCGGAATATGGTGTGCCGCAACCTGATCGAGCCATTCGACTGCCGCTGCGCCATCAGGGCGCGGACTTGGGCGAGTTGGTGGTGGGACTGCGAAGCGGAGAAGCCGGGTTCGGTGTCGCGGATCGGCGACTGCTCGAGGACCTGACGCGGCAGGCGGGCGCGGCCGCCCACGCGGTATCACTCACGGCCGCTTTGCAACTTGCCCGCGAGCACACGGTGACCGTGCGCGAGGAGGAGCGGCGACGCCTGCGCCGCGATCTGCACGACGGGGTCGCCGCCGCGCTCACGGCCGTCGGGCTCACCCTCGACGTGGCCGAATCCGCCGCCGAGGAACCGCGCGCGCACCGGTTGATCCACAAGGCCCGCACCGATGTGGCCGCCGCGCTGGGTGAGGTGCGCCGCGTCATCGACGACCTCGGACCGGCAGTGCTGGCGGAAGCCGGGCTAGGCCCGGCATTGGACCAGCTCGCGCGCCAATTCGGCACCGCCACCATGGTCGTGAGCGCGAGCATGCGGCCCGCCGGTTCCCGGCTGCCCGCCGCCATCGAGGTCGCCGCCTATCGCATTGCGGCCGAGGCACTCCAGAACGCCGCCAAGCACGCGGCCGCCGCGCGGTGCACCGTCACCGCCGCGGTGGACGCGGACACGCTGCGGCTCGTCGTCGCCGACGATGGCCGCGGATTCGACGCCGACGCGCCGCGCGGGCTCGGCCTGCGGAATATGGCCGAGCGGGCCGAGGAGATCGGCGGACGCTGCACGGTCACCGCGAATCCGTCCGGCGGGACACTGGTTTCGGCCCTGCTGCCGATTTCGGGAGGAGAACGATGACCGCGCTGCGAGTGGTGATCGTCGACGACCATCCCATGGTCGTCGACGGCCTGACCCTGGCCCTCGATGTCGACGGCATCGAGGTCGTCGGCACGGCGGGCACCGCCCGGGAGGCCGTGGAGGTGGTGGCCCGCACCGACCCGCATGTCGTCATCATGGACATCCACCTGCCCGACGCCTCCGGCCTGGACGCGACTCGCGAACTGCGGCAACAACATCCAGACCTGTCGATCCTCATCCTGTCCATGGCCGACGACGTCCACACCGCCACCACCGCCCTGTCCGTCGGCGCCAACGGCTACCTCGTGAAGGGCGCGACCCGCGACGACATCGTCCGCGCCGTCCAAGCGGTGGCCGGTAACCAGGTCATCCTCAGCGCCGGAATCGCCCGAGCCGCACTCCCTCCCACCCCACCCCCACCCCCACCCCCGCCCTTCCCCCAACTGACCGCCCGCGAATGCGAAATCCTCGACCTCCTCGCCGCCGGTCACGCCAACCCCGCCATAGCCCGCCGCCTCGGCATCACCCCCAAAACCACCGCCAACCACGTCTCCAACATCCTCTTGAAACTAGGCGTAGCCGACCGCACCCAGGCCGCCCTCCTGGCCCGCGAAGCCCTCGGACCTCGATAAATTCCGCGACATGCGAACACATGTTCGATCATGTGGTAGCTTTTGGGGCATGTCGACGCCGCTGCAGGGATCGCTGCTGGATGGGTTTGGGGAGGTTGGGGTCGGGGCGTTGGATCGGGTTCGGCGTACCGAGCTCGGTGAGGGGGCGTGGGTTGATGTGTTGCCGGGGTGGTTGAGGGGGGCCGATGAGTTGTTTGGGCGGTTGGCGGGCGGGGTGCCGTGGCGGGCGGATCGGCGGGCCATGTATGACCGGGTGGTGGATGTGCCTCGGCTGCTGTGTTTTTACGAGGAGGGGCGGGAGTTGCCGGATCCGGTGCTGGGGGAAGCTCGGGATGTGTTGAGCGCGCATTATTTTGGGGAGCTTGGGGAGGCGTTCACTACGGCGGGATTGTGCTATTACCGCGACGGCGAGGACAGCGTTGCCTGGCATGGGGATACGTTCGGGCGGGGGGCGACCGACGACACGATGGTGGCCATCGTGTCGGTCGGGGCGGCGCGGGCGCTGCTGCTACGTCCGCGCGGTGGCGGGGCCAGTGTGCGTTATTCGCTCGGGCACGGGGATCTCATCGTGATGGGCGGCTCGTGCCAAAGGACCTGGGAGCACGCGATTCCCAAGACCAAGCGGCCCGTCGGCCCGCGCATCAGCATCCAGTTCCGGCCCCGCAACGTCCGCTAGGCGAGCGATCCACGAGACATGAGCGCGGCATCCGGTCGGACGAGGGGTCCGGACGCCGCGCTCACTCTCGCCGGGCGAAATCCGGTACGCGTTCGGGGATGACGCCGCGGCCGACGATGAAGGGTGGCAGGCTGCGGATCACGGGGATGCGGCGGAAGATTCGCAGGGCGAGTGGGGTTTCCGGGGCGTTGGAGACGTTGAGCTGACCAGCTACCGCCGGGCGGATGACGCGCGCGTGGGCGAATCGCTGTGCGCCTTGGACCACGGCGGTGGGGAGGGTGCGGTGGCGTTGGACGCGGGCCAGGTCGGCGGGGGTCACGCTGTGCGACAACAGTTTCGGGCCGAGGATGCGGGCGGTGGCGACCGCGTCTTGGACGGCCAGGTTGATGCCGACGCCGCCGACCGGGGACATGGCGTGGGCGGCGTCGCCGATGCAGAGCAGGCCGTCGGTGTACCAGCGGTCGAGCCGATCCAGTTTGACGTCGAGGAGTTTCACGTCGTCCCAGCTCTGCAGCGCGTCGACGCGGTCGGCCAGCCACGGCACCACGGCGGCCATATCGTGCATGATGACGCCGACCGGCTGCCGCGCCCGCAGTTCGGCGTCGCTGCCCTTGGCAATGAGGGTGGCGCTCTGCCAGTAGTCGCCGCGATCGAACATGACCGCGACCCGATTGGCGCTGACCACGGGGATCAGGCCGGACGGGTCCGTGTCGTGGCGCGGGATCCGGAACCACCAGGCGTCGAAGGGCGTCGCCCAGTTCCGCACGCCGAGCCCGGCGGCCGAACGCAGCACCGAGGCCCGGCCGTCACAGGCCACCGTGAGATCGGCCCGAATCTCCCCGGTCGCACCGTCTTTCGTGCGATAGCGCACCCCGGCGACCTTGCCGCCAGCATGCACGAGGTCGACGGCCTCGGTATTCATGCGCAACCGGAAGGTCGGTTCCATATCCCCCGCGCGGGCCAGCAGATCCAGCAGGTCCCACTGCGGCACCATGGCCACGTACTTGTGCCGACCCGGTATGTGGGCGAAGGTCGCCAGCGTCTCCATGCGCCCGCCGATCGGGATCTGCACCGTATTCAGCCGTCGCTGCGGCAGTTTCGCGAAATCCTCGCGCAGCCCCAGCGCGTCGAGGAGTTCCAGGGTGGTGGGGTGCACGGTGTCGCCGCGGAAGTCGCGCAGGAAGTCACCGTGTTTCTCCAGCACGGTGACCTCGACCCCGGCACGCGCGAGCATCACCCCCAGAAACATGCCCGCCGGACCACCGCCGACAATAAGACAGGTCGTACGTTCCATCGGGACCTCCCGAGTCGAGACCATCACCTTCGATGGTAGGCCGAGTCCGGCTCGGGGACAGGCACTTCCCGGGTGTCTAGCGGTCGCGGTAGAGAACGAAGAAGTACGGCTCGTTCAGCCCGCGCATATCCATCACCCCGAGCAGGGTGTCCGCGTCCACGCGCCGGAAGATGTCGATGATCGGCAGGTGGTCGTAGATCATTGCGGCACTGGACTTTCCGCGAAACTCCAGTTCGCGCAGCCGGGCGCGCGGGGTACGGGTGCGCAGCAGGGGCCGCAGCACCCCGAGCGAACCGCGCACCGGTCGCAGCGCCCGCACCGGCACCCGGCCCGCCAGGAACAGCGGGACCCGACGGGGATCGACCGCGAAGATCTCGCCGTCAGGCCCGGTGAACAGCAGGGGCTGCACACTGTCGGCGCTGTCGAATTGCTTGCCGTACCAGCCGGTTTCGACCAGCATGCCGTCCCACGGATGCCCGGTCACGACCTCGTCGCCGCGCCACCGTCCGGTGGTGATCTCCTCGACGCGCACGGCGGGCAGGCTGTCGAACAGCTCCCACGCGTCCGCGGCCGTGGCCTGCCCGGCCATCAGGTTCCGCAGGCGCGCGGCACCGTCGGTCGCGGAGTCGGCGGTTGCCATCATGATCTCCTCGGTGAGAGTCAACGACATGGTTTCTCTCACCCTAGCCTCCGCACCACGGGCGGGATTCGCATTTCCGGTCAGCCGAGCGGCCAACAGTAGTTTTCGTCGTACATACAAAAAGATGCCTCAATTCGCTGGCGCGGCTCGTTTTAGTCATCTAGCCTAAAACCATGACCACAGCGCGAGAGACCGCGGAGACCATCCGGGCGGCTCGACGGCCCGAGGATCTCTTCGGTTCCGCCGCAACCGATTCCACCAGCCGACAAGCCGCCCGACGGCGCTATCACCGGCTGGCCGCCCTCGTTCATCCCGACCGAGTGGAGGCCGTGGACGCGCAGCTCGCCAGTGCCGCCTTCACCCGACTGACCGAGCTGTACCGGCGCTGGCTGGAGCTGGACGAAGCGGACTTCGAGGTCACCGGGGCGCACGGCCGCTATCCCGTCGGAAAGCTGCACGCCTTAGGTTCGGTAGCCGACGTGTATCTCAGCGGATCGGACCGGGTCGTGAAGATTCCGCGGCGGACGGCGGCCAACCGGTTGCTGGCCGGGGAACGAAATGCCCTGCGTGACATCGCCGCCACCGCCGACGAGCACGAGTGGCTGCGGCCGTACTTCCCCGAACTGATCGACACGGTCGACCACGTGGACTCGGCGACCGGGGAACACCGCACCGTCAATGTCCTCGCCGCTCTCACCGACGGCTTCGTGACGCTCGAGGATGTCCGCGCCGCCTACCCCGCCGGGCTCGATCCGCGCGACTACGCGTGGATGCACCGACGACTGCTGCGCTGCCTGGCCGGAGCGCATCTCGCGGGCTGGGTGCACACCGCCATCGGCCCGGCCAATGTGCTCGTGCACCCGCGCCTGCACGGAATCGTCCTGGCGGGTTGGTCTTTCGCCACCCGGCCCGGCACCCCCGCCGCGGCGACGCTGAAATCGCTCGACTATCCCCCGGAGATCCGCGACCGGGTCTCCCCCGCCACCGACGTGTATCTCGCGCATCGCCTCATGCTCACCATGCTCGGCGATCGCGCTCCCGCACCCCTGCGCGCCTACGCGCACGGGTGCCTGCAAACCGATCCCAGGCTGCGCCCCGAGGCCGCGGACCTACTGGACGAATTCGACGATCTGCTCGACCGGCTCTACGGGAAGCGCCGCTTCCGGCCCTTCGAGCTCACGAAAGGTAAGTGATAGCAATGGGTTACGGACGCTGGGACGACAGCGCCTACGACGCGGCGCGGACCTTCCGCGCGGCCAAGGGCCTCGACGACTTCGGCTACACCGCGGACATGCGGTCGGTGCCGTGGGACAAGTGGAAGGCACACCCCACCCTGGATCCGCTGGGGGTGACCGTGCGGGAGTCGAGAGACTCGGCCGACCACGGGAATTCGCTGCCGATCGCGGTGCTGTTCGATGTCACCGGGTCGATGGGCCGGGTGCCGCGCATCATGCAGGAGAAGCTGGCCAAGCTGCACGGACTGTTGCAGCGCAAGGGATATGCCGATGATCCGCAGATCCTCTTCGGCGCGATCGGCGATGCCGACAGCGACCGGGTGCCGCTGCAGGTCGGGCAGTTCGAATCCGACAATCGGATGGACGAGCAGCTGCGACTGATCCTCCTGGAAGGCGGTGGCGGCGGACAGAAGTCCGAAAGCTATGAATTGGCAGCGTATTTCATCGCCCGGCACACCGTCACCGACGCGTGGGAGAAGCGTGGCCGCAAGGGTTATCTGTTCATCGTCGGCGACGAGCTGAACAAGAAGCGCTTGGCCGCGCGGCACATTCGGTCGGTCATCGGCGACGCCGTGCGCCAGGACATCGCGGTCGACTCGATCTACCGGGAACTCGCCGACCGCTGGCACGTGCACTACATCCTGCCCAATCAGTCCAGCTACTACGGGGATCCTGAGATCGCCGAGCACTGGCAGGGGCTGCTGGGCGAGCGGTTCCTGCGGCTCGACGATCCGGCGGCGGTGTGCGAACTCATCGCACTGACCATCGGCATCGGCGAGGACCGGGTGGACCTGGGGGCCGGGCTGGCCGACCTGCGCGATATCGGGTCCGACAGCGAGGCCGAGGCCGTGGGCAAGGCCCTCGCGCCGCTGGGCGGGACGCGGAGCGGCCGCAGTGTCGGCGCACTGCCCGCGGCCACCGGGATCGACGACGTCGATCTCTGAGACCGCGTCGGAAAACGAAGGGAAGCAATCATGTTCGGCGACCGTCACCTGATCGTGGTGGACCTCGGCTTCGGCGATGCCGGGAAGGGCGCGACCGTGGACTGGCTGTGCTCACCGGCGGCCGGACTCGACGTGGCCGCCGTGGTGCGGTTCAACGGCGGGGCACAGGCGGCCCACAATGTGGTCGCCGCCGGGCGGCACCACACGTTCCGCCAGTTCGGGTCCGGCACGCTCTCGCGGGTGCCGACCCTGCTGTCGCGGCACATGCTGGTCGAGCCGCTGGCCCTGGCCGCCGAGGCGCGGGAGCTGGCCGCGCTCGGGGTCGTCGATCCGCTGTCCCTGCTGTACGTCGACGAGCGGGCATTGCTCACGACACCCATACACGGGGCCGCCAACCGTTGCCGGGAGGATACGAGGGGTACCGCCCGGCACGGTTCGTGCGGCATCGGGATCGGGGAGACCGCAAGCTACGCCCTCAAGCACGACGCGCCCCGGGTGGCCGATTGCAAGCGGCCGGATGTGTTGCGGCGCAAGCTGTTAGCGCTGGAAGAGCACTATGCGCCGCTGCTGGCAGGCGGTACGCACCGCTACGACTCGATCGATGACCTGATCGACGCGTACACCGCGTTCGCGCGAGCGGTGGCCATCCTGCCGGGCGATCAGCTCGCGGCGTTCGCGGGCACCGGCCGACTCGTCTTCGAGGGCGCGCAGGGCGTGCTGCTCGACGAATGGCGCGGCCTGCACCCGCACACCACGTGGTCGACCGTCGAACCCCGCAACGCGCGAGCCATGCTGGCACGCATCGGAGCTCCCGGCTATGTGCTGGGCGTGACCCGGGCCTATATGACCCGCCACGGGGCCGGGCCGTTCCCGACCGAGGACCCGGCACTGTCAATTCCCGAGCGGCACAACGGAACCGGCGAATACCAGGGCGCGTTTCGGCTCGGACACCTCGACCCGGTGCTGTTGCGTTATGCCGTCGAGGCGTGTGGTGGCATCGACGGGCTGGCCGTCAACCACCTCGACGCGCTCGATGAAATCCGCACCGCCACCGGCTATCTCACCGCGGACGGGTGTCTCGATCGCCTCGATCTCGGCGTGTGGCAGGACCTCGAACACCAAGAGCGCCTCACCGGCTTGTTGGAAGCCGCCACCCCCGCCCTGGCCGACCTGCCCGCCGATGTCCCCGGCTATCTCGAGGCCGAACTCGGCGCGCCGGTCGTGCTCACCGCGTGCGGCCCCGACCGAGCCGATCGCACGCTCCGGATCCCGGCTCAGGCATGATTGTCCACTTGTGGAGCAACAATCGGCCGTATCCATCGATGTGATCGCCCTGCGCTACGGCCCCGACGACCCCGCCGCCACGCTCGGCATCGCCGCGCGGCGGTGGGAGCCGTTCGCCGGGGAACTCGCCCTGCCCGGCGTCCTGCTCCACCGCGGCGAACGCCTCGCCGAGGCCGCCCACCGCGCGGTCCACACCAAACTTGGTGTCCCCGAAGACGCCATCCTCGCCACCGGCCAGGTGGCCACCTTCGACGAACCCCACCGCGACCCCCGCGGCCCGACCCTGTCCATCGCCATGTGGGCCGTGGTCGGCGACCACGAGAGCGATGCCGCCACCTGGGTCTCCTTCGACGAGGTCCCGCCACTGGCCTTCGACCACAACCAGATCATCACGGTCGCCCGGGAGCGCCTGGCCGAAATGCTGTGGAAGGACCTGACTTTCACCCGCGCCCTCACCGGCGACCAATTCACCGCCACCCGCGCCGTCGCCCTCACCACCGCCCTCCACGGCACCAAACCCGACCCCGGCAACCTCAACCGCACCCTCGCCGCCCTCCCCGGATTGCAGCGCACCGGCGAACGCGTCCGTGTCAAGGCCACCGGCCGCCCCGCGGCCGTCTGGTCCTTCGCCTGACCTGCCGAGCGGCGCACGCTGGGGGGTGTTTGCCCGAATCTCCCTTCCGGAGTGCGCCACTCGGCGAATGGGTCAGGGGTGGAGGACGAGGCGGCCGCGGAGGGAGGTGTCGGCCAGGCGGTGGTGGGCGGCGGCGACGGAGTCGAGGGGTAGGGTCTCGGCGACTCGCGGGGTCAGGCGGCCGGTGTCGATCAGTGCGGCGAGTTCGGCGAGTTGGCGGCCGTCGGCGCGAATCCAAGTGTTGTCGACTCGGATTCCGCGCAAACCGACCGGTTCCGCGCCGCCGACGACGGCCGCGAACGCACCCCTGGAGCGGACCGCGTCGAGCGCCTCGGCACCGAGGGACGCGGCGTCCACCGCGCCATCCACACCGCCCGGCACCAGGGCGCGCACGGCCTCGCCCAGGCGTACGCCGCGCGGGACGAAGAATTTCGCGCCGAGTTTGCGCACCAGTGCCTCGTCGTCGGCCCTCGACGTCGCCACCACCCGCAGTCCCCGCGCGACCGCCAATTCCACCGCGAAACCGCCGACCGCCCCGGCCGCGCCGGTGATCAGCACGGTCCGCCCGGCGGTCAGGGCGAGCAGGTCCAGAGACTGCGCGGCGGTCAGTGCGCCGAGCGGGACGGACGCGGCTTCGATCGCGGAGACCGTGCGGGGCGCGTGCGCCACGGCGGTCGCGTCCAGGACCACATGGTCGGCGTGCGTGCCCAGCGGCACGTCCAAGCGGTCCGACAGGCCGTAGACCTCATCGCCCACCGCGAAATCCACGACGCCGGAGCCGATCTCGTCGATGGTGCCCGCCACGTCCCAGCCGAGGCCGATCACCTCGCGCGGCACCATCAGCCCGGCCTGCGCCAACCCGCCCGAACGGGTGTGCAGGTCAACCGGATTCACCGCCGCCGCGACGACCTTGATCCGTATCTGTCCGACACCGGCCCGCGGCATCGGAACCTCGGCCAGCTCCAACACTTCCGGACCACCGAAGGACCGAATGACGACGGCGCGCATGGGAATTCTCCTCTGCTGTAGTACTTCCCGCTTCCACAGCAAACCTATGAGGGTTACTCTCCACCGGGAAGTACGTACCCGAGAGTGCGTACCGTACGCGAGGGAGAGCCATGGCGACGAAAACGGCGGCCCAGCAGCGCACCGAAGCCCGGCGCGCCTACGACGCCTACATCCAGGAATGCCCCACCCGCCAGCTGCTCGACCGCATCAGCGACAAATGGGTGAGCCTGCTGCTCAACGCCCTCGCCGACGGCCCGCGCCGCTACGGCGAGCTGTCCCGCACGATCGCGGGCGTCAGCCAGAAGATGCTCACCCAGTCCTTGCGAACCATGGAACGCGACGGCCTGGTCACCCGAACGGTCACCCCCGCCGTCCCGGTGCGCGTCGACTACGAACTCACCGACCTCGGCCGCAGCCTGCTCCCGATCATGCAGGCCATCAAGAGCTGGGCCGAAACCCGGATCGAGGACGTACTCGCCGCTCGCGAGCGCTACGACAACACCCCGCGGGACTGAGAATCGTCGCGCCGCAATCGTTCTCGGTGCGGAGGAGGTCAGGCGGGTGGGTTGATTACGGACTGGACGAGGTCGCGGAGGGAATTGAGGAGGCGGTCCTGTTGGCCCGCGCGGGTCATTCGGGCGACCAGGTCGCCGCCGAGTGGGGCCATCAGTAGGGCGGCCATGACCTCGGCGTCGAGGTCGGGGCGGACCTCACGCAGAAGGGCGGTCAGGTGGGTGAACCAGAAGGTGTGGATCTCCTCGGCCCGGGGATGCGGGGGGATTGCCATATAGGCGACCGAGATTTCGATGTCGTCGGTGACCAGGCGCGCCATGGCGTCGAAGAAGGCGAGGAGGCGTTCGCCCGCCGGGGCACCCGGACCGAGTGGGGGCGGGCCCGAGCGGACGGCCTCCATCAGTTCCAGGGCTCCCTCTGCGACCAGCTCGTGCAGGAGACCGGCACGACTGCCGAAGCGATGGAACAGCGTGCCCTTGGCGACCCCGGCGGCGGCCGCGATGCGGTCCATCGTGGCCGCCTCGGCACCCTCCTCGGCGAACAGCCTGCGGGCCGCCGTGAGGATTGCCTGCCGGTTGCGGGCAGCGTCGGCGCGTTCCTTGGGCCGGTCCATTTCACCACTTTCGTTGACAACTTGACCGGCGGTCAATATGTTCGGCAGTGCCAACTTGACCGTCAGTCAACTTATGAGGTTTTCAATGCAAGCAATCCTATTGACCGGCACCGGCGCACCCGACGTCCTGGTCGCCGGGGATGTTCCCGCGCCGACGCCGGGGCCCGGTGAGATTCTGCTGCGCACCGAGGCAATCCCCGTGCTGTTCCCGGAGACCATGCTCCGCTCGGGCGCCTTTCCGTTGCCGGTGGAATTCCCGATTGTCTTCGGAACCCAGGCGGCGGGCGTGATCATCGCGGTCGGGGCGGGCGTGGACGCCGCGCTGATCGGGCAGCGAGTCCTGGTCGGCAGCAATACGTTCGGAACCTACGCCGAAAAGGTCGTGGTCCCGGCCGACATCGCGACCCGCATTCCGGACGCGGTGTCGAGCGTGGACGCGGCGGCGGTCGGCATGAGCGGGTCGGTCGCGCTGCGGCTGCTCGAGGCCGCGAAACTGACCGGCACGGAGACGATCCTGGTCGAGGCCGCCGCCACGGGCATCGGCGCGTACCTCACGCAGCTGGCGAAGGAATACGGCGCGGCGCGGGTCATCGCCACCGCGGGCGGTCCCGAAAAGGCCGAGCAGGCACGCGGATTCGGAGCCGATACGGTGATCGATCACCTGGATCCGGAGTGGCCGCAACGCCTGCGCGAAAGCCTGGACGGCGCAACGCTGGACGTGGTGTTCGATTCGATCGGCGGCGAATCCGCGCTCGCCCTGCTGGATCTCATGACGCCGCTGCGTGGCCGCATGCTCGGCTACGGCTTCCTGTCCGGCGCAGCCGCCCAGGTCACCACCATGGACCTGATCATGCGGGGGCTCACGTTCGTCGGCTGCTCCGGGCCGGACTGGCTGGCCGGGGTCGCCGCCGCGCGTGGGGAAGCCCTCGAAAGGGTTGCGGCGGGCTCGATCTCACCGCTGGTGGATCGGGTGCTGCCACTGGATCAGGCGGCGCACGCCCATCAGCTGCTGGCCGACCGTGCCGCCAAGGGCACGATCGTGCTTCAGCCCGTGATCTCCCACTCGTAAATGGTGAGTTCCGAAGCGCCCGTGAGGTGAATCGGATCGGTGTGAATCAGTTCCGTTGCGGCAGCCAGGTTCTCGGCGGTGATCACGTACGCGCCGCCGCTGCTGTCGGTGAATTTGCCTGATTCCACCAGCTGTCCGCGCTCGCGGACATCCGCCAGCCATTCCTTGTGCGGAACGATGACGGAATCGTCGAAGCGCGGGGTGCGCATGGCCATTACGAGATACTTGCGCACCCTGCGCTTCTCCTTCGAATTGCCTACTCGGCGTGGATTACTCGGCGTCGCTGATCACTCGGCGTCGGCGGGCGGCACGACCGCGCGGGTCGCCGCCGCGGCGGCCCGCACCTGCGGTGCCACCTGGACGACCTGACCGAGCACGCCATTGATGAACGACGGGGAATCGTCGGTGGACAGCTCCTTGGCCAGCTCCACCGCCTCGTCCACGGCCACCACCGGCGGAACGTCATTGGCGTGGAACAACTCCCACACCGCGACCCGCAGGATGGCACGGTCCACGGCGGGCAGCCGCGGCAGCGTCCAATCCTGCGACAGGTACGACTCGATGGTGCCG
This sequence comes from Nocardia sp. CDC160, assembly GCF_035818795.1. Taxonomy (NCBI): domain Bacteria; kingdom Bacillati; phylum Actinomycetota; class Actinomycetes; order Mycobacteriales; family Nocardiaceae; genus Nocardia; species Nocardia sp. CDC160. Next base: position 1,101,786 of record NZ_JAYKYT010000004.1, read on the forward strand.
TCCACCCGGTCCAGATCGTCGGCCACGCCTTCGACCAGGACCCGGGTGTAGGGGTTGATCGGCGCGACCGACTCTTCACGCACCGACAGCGAGACCCGCTCGGAGAGCAGGTCCGCGGGATCGATATCGCGAGCTTCCGCCTCGAAGAGCAGATCCACCGCGCGGCGGCGCGCCTTGTGCCGTGCGCCGAGCTTCTTGAACGACTTCTTGTCCGACTGATCGGCCACGGAAGACATTATCCGTCGCGTCAGGAGTTGACGCGGCTGATGTAGCTGCCGTCGCGGGTGTCGATGCGCAGCTTGTCACCGGTGTTGATGAACAGCGGCACCTGCACCTCGGCGCCGGTCTCCACGGTGGCGGGCTTGGTACCGGCCGAGGAGCGGTCGCCCTGCAGGCCCGGCTCGGTGTGGGTGACGACGACGTCGATGGCGACGGGGAGCTCGACGAACAGCGCCTCACCCTCGTGCATGGCGATCTGGACGGCCATGTTCTCCAGCAGGAAGCCCGCGTTGCGGCCCAGCAGCTGCTCGCTCAGGTGGACCTGGTCGTAGGTCTCACCGTCCATGAAGATGTAGTCCTCACCATCGTGGTAGAGGTAGGTCATGTCGCGGCGGTCGACGGTCGCGGTCTCCACCTTCACACCCGCGTTGAAGGTCTTGTCGACGACCTTGCCCGAGACCACGTTCTTCAGCTTGGTGCGCACGAAGGCGGGACCCTTACCCGGCTTCACGTGCTGGAACTCGACGATCTGCTGCAGCTGATTGTCGATCTTCAGCACGAGGCCGTTCTTGAAGTCGCTGGTGTCCGCCACTGTCCTCGGATCTCCTACTAGTCGTTATTCAACCGCGCGTCAGTCGACGACGGTCAGGTCTTTGCTGGTGCGGGTGAGCAGTTCCGGGCCCCCCTTGCGAACCACAAGCGTGTCCTCGATCCGGACGCCACCGCGGCCGGGGAAGTACACACCTGGCTCGACGGTCACCGCCACGCCATCGAGAAGTGTACCCGTGCCCGTTTTGGCGATTCCGGGCGCTTCATGGATCTGCAGGCCGACGCCGTGTCCGAGGCCGTGCACGAACAGCTCGCCGTGCCCGGCCGCCTCGATCACCGAACGCGAGGCCGCGTCCACCGCCCGGGTCGAGACGCCGGGGGCCAGGGCCTCGCGGCCCGCCTTCTGCGCGGCGTAGACCAGGTCGTAGACATCGCGCTGCCAGCCCGACGGCTCGCCCAGGACCAGGGTGCGGGTCATATCGGAGTGGTAGCCGCCGACCACCGCGCCGAAGTCGAGCTTCACGAAATCGCCGGTGGCCAGCACCGCCTCGGTCGGACGGTGATGCGGGACAGCCGAATTCGCGCCGGTGGCCACGATGGTCTCGAAGGAGATGGCCTCCGCGCCGTGTTCGAACATGAGCCACTCGAGATCGCGCGCCACCTGGCGTTCGGTGCGGCCCGGGCGGATGCCCCCGCGCTCGAGCAGCGTCGCCAGGGCGGCGTCCGCGGCGGCGCAGGCCGCGGCCAGGCGGTCGACCTCGTAGGCGTCCTTGACCATGCGCAACTGCTCGACCAGGCCCGCGACCCCGACCAGATCCAGGCCGGTGGCCAGCGCGGACAGGCTGCGATGCTGTTCGACGGTCATGATGTGGCTCTCGAAGCCGACCCGGCCGGTCTGCCACTCCCCCGCTATCTCGATGACCCGGCGGGCGCTGGCGCGATTGATCTCCGCCCGCAGGTCCGGCACCTGCACTCCGACCTGGGTGATGTAGCGGCCGTCGGTGCAGATGATGGTGCGGTCCTCGGTCGAGTCCCAGGCGTACACCAGCAGTGCGGCATTGGAGCCGGTGAACCCGGTCAGGTACCGGATATTGATCAGATCCGTCACCAACAGGGCGTCGATGCGGTTCTCCACGAGCAGATTCCGCAGGTTCGCCCGGCGGAGCGCGTAGTTGGGTCGCTGGGTCTGATCGTGATCGGCAGACATGGGTCAAAGCTACCGCCGACACGCCGCAACACCGACACGCAACACGTGAAAGGGCCGGATAGGGAAACCCGGCTGTCCACAACCGAGGAAGTTATCCACATTCTGCGATCGGACCCCCCACGGACCCGCCGACCGCGAGAACCTCGATCCATGGACCCGCTGGCCACGCTCGTATTCACAATCTGGTGCCTGGCATTGAGCACCGTCGATCTGCGCTGTCGTCGGCTGCCCAACGCCCTCACCCTGCCCGGTGCCGCCGTCGCGCTCGGCTACGGATTCGCTGTGGGCAAGCCGATACTCGCGCTCCTCGGCGCATCGCTGCTCGCGCTCCCGTATCTGGTGGTGCACCTGTGCGATCGGCACGCCCTCGGCGCGGGCGACGTGAAACTGGCGCTAGGTCTAGGGGCGATGACAGCACTGGCCGGACCCCAGACCTGGGCGTGGGCCGCACTCGCCGCACCGATGCTCACCGCCGCCGCGGGAATCGGCCTATACCTGACACCGCAGTCTCACGACCTGCTTATTGGGCACGGCCCTTCAGCGTCCACGATGCGGACCATCATGAGCGCGAGAATGGGCGGGTCGGTGGGTGGGGTCGGAGGCCTCGCGCATGGGGCTTCGATGTGCGTGGCGAGTGTGATCGCGGTGGTGGCTGGGCTGTGATCGCGGCGGTGGCTACGCGCTGACATCGGGGTATGCGTGGGCCGTGTGTTCGAGCACCCGTTCTGTCATGGAAAGATGTAACTCGTGTTGCGCTGGATAACTGCCGGAGAATCCCATGGTCCTGCTCTCGTCACCATCCTCGAGGGGATGGTGGCCGGTGTCGAGGTGACCTCCGCCGAGGTCGGCGCGCAGCTGGCCCGGCGTCGACTCGGGTACGGCCGAGGCGCGCGCATGAAGTTCGAGGCCGATGTGGTGACCATGGTCGGCGGTGTGCGCCACGGCCGCACCATGGGCGGCCCGGTCGCCATCGAGGTCGCGAACTCCGAGTGGCCCAAGTGGACCCAGGTCATGTCCGCCGATCCGGTCGACGAGGCCGAGCTGGCGGAGCTGGCCCGCAATGCCCCGCTGACCCGTCCGCGCCCGGGTCACGCCGACTACTCGGGCATGCTCAAGTACGGATTCGACGACGCCCGACCGGTGTTGGAGCGGGCCAGCGCCCGCGAGACCGCGGCTCGCGTCGCGGCGGGCACGGTCGCCAAGAACTTCCTGCGCCAGGCACTGGGTGTCGAGGTCATCTCGCACGTGGTGTCCATCGGCACCGCCGCGAACACCACCGGTGTGGTGCCGACCGCCGCGGATCTGGACGCCATCGACGAGTCGCCCGTGCGCGCGTTCGACAAGGACGCCGAGGCCGCCATGATCGCCGAGATCGAGGCCGCCAAGAAGGACGGCGACACCCTCGGCGGTGTGGTCGAGGTCGTGGTCGAGGGCCTGCCCGTGGGCCTGGGCTCGTTCACCTCCGGTGAGGCGCGCCTGGATTCGCGACTCGCGGCCGCGCTCATGGGCATTCAGGCCATCAAGGGTGTCGAGGTCGGCGACGGTTTCGAGACCGCCCGCCGCCGCGGCAGCCAGGCGCACGACGAGATGAAGCCCGGCCCCGACGGCGTGCTGCGCTCGACCAACCGCGCCGGTGGTCTCGAGGGCGGCATGACCAATGGCGAGGCGCTGCGCGTGCGCGCGGCCATGAAGCCGATTTCGACCGTGCCGCGGGCGCTTTCGACGGTGGACATGTCCTCCGGTGACGAGGCCGTGGCCATTCACCAGCGCTCGGACGTGTGCGCGGTCCCCGCCGCCGGTGTCGTCGCCGAGGCCATGGTCGCGCTCGTCGTGGCGCAGGCCGTGCTGGAGAAGTTCGGTGGTGACTCGCTGCCCGAGACCGTCGACAACATCAACGCCTACCTGAAGCGAATCAACGCTCGCCCGCACATCCCGGGCAACGCCGGGCAGTGACCACCGAGCACACCCAGTGACCACCGAGCACACCGACGAGAACGACCGGCCCGCACCGAATATCGTGCTGGTCGGCCCGCCCGGCGCGGGCAAGTCGACCATCGGCCGCAAGCTGGCCCGGGAACTCGGCGTGGACCTCTACGACACCGACGCCGGGATCGAAGAACGCGCCGGGCGCACGATTCCGGAGATCTTCGCCGAAGACGGCGAGCCGGAGTTCCGTCGCATGGAGGAAGAGGTCGTCCGCGATGCCGTCCTCGCCGGGCACGGCGTGGTGTCGCTCGGCGGCGGCTCGGTGCTGTCCGCGGCCACCCGCGCCCTGCTGCGCGACCGCACCGTCGTCTACCTGGAAATCAGTGTGGGCGAGGGACTTCGACGCACCGGCGCCAGCACCAATCGCCCGCTGCTCAATGGCGACGACCCGGCCAAGAAGTACCGCGAGCTGATGAAGATCCGCCGCCCCCTCTACCGCGAGGTGGCCACGGTCCGCGTCCGCACCGACGGCCGCAGCCCCGGCCGCGTGGTCCGCATGATCCTGGCCAAGCTCGGCCTGGAACCCCGCCCGCGCCCGGAGGATTCGACCACCGGTACCGTCGAGCCCGGCATCAGCAGCAGTGGCGCCCGCGCCCGCCGCAAACGCCGCCGCGGTGGCCGCGGCCGCGGCGAGAACCAGCCCGCCACGAATACGGCTGCCGTCGAGACCAATTCGGCCGCAATCCGCAACGGATCCGCCGCCCACCGCGACGACACCGACAGCACCGAGGGCGTGAAACGCGCCCGCCGCAACCGCCGTCCCCGCCGCCGCGGCCGCCGCTCGGCTGATCCGAGCACCGCCGCGACAACTACCACGGACACCTCGACCACGGATGCCGCCGCACCGAACTCGACAGCGGCTCAACCGGGCTCGTCCCCGTCGGGAACCAACGTGGACACCGGATCCACCGCACCCCCGCACTCGGCTCGCCGCCGCCGCGCCTCCCGCGCGGCCGGTGCCCCCGCGAATCCCGCTGTGACGAGCCAGGATTCGGCTCGCTCCACCACCCCGGACGGCAGGGCCGCGGCCAGCGCGGGCTCCAACGACCAGCCGGACCAAGCTCGGCCCGCCGGATCACCCCCCGCGCCAGGCAGCGGACGGTCGCGCCGGGCGCGTGCCCGCCGCGCCCGGGCCCGTGCGCGCGAGCAGGAGAGCGCCCGCAACGGCGCCGCCGGTTCCGCGCCGACCGCCACTCCCCCTGCCGCAGGCGGAGATTCATGACGCGCACACCACGACGCCACACGGCCGTGGACGCCGCCACACCGGCACCGTCCGACAGTCCGATCGACCATGTCCCTGTATCCCGGGGACTCGCTACTTCCCCGCCGCTGAGCGGGATCATTCACGGAGGAGTCCTATGAGCGAGCCGACTCGCATCGAGGTTCGTACGGCCAACCCGTACCCGGTGATCATCGGGCGGGGGCTGCTGGGGGATCTCGTTGATGAGGTGACCGGTCGGTCGGGTGTGCGGACGGTGGCGATCTTCTATCAGCCGCCGCTGGCCGAGACGGCCGAGGTGGTGCGGAAGGCGTTGGTCGACAAGGGGATCGACGCGCACCGGGTGGAGATTCCGGATGCGGAGGCCGGTAAGGATCTGCAGGTCGCGGGGTTCTGCTGGGAGGTTTTGGGCCGGATCGGCCTGACCCGCAAGGACGTGATCATCAGCCTCGGCGGTGGCGCGGCCACCGATCTGGCCGGGTTCGTGGCCGCCACCTGGATGCGCGGCGTCGATATCGTGCACGTGCCGACCACCCTGCTGGCCATGGTCGATGCCGCGGTCGGCGGCAAGACCGGTATCAATACCGAGGCGGGCAAGAACCTGGTCGGTTCCTTCCACGAGCCCGCCGCGGTCATGGTGGACCTGGCCACCCTGGAAACCGTGCCGCGCAATGAGATCGTGGCGGGCATGGCCGAGATCATCAAGGCCGGTTTCATCGCCGACCCGGTCATTCTGGAGCTGGTGGAGCGGGATCCGCAGGCCGCCCTGGACCCGACCGGCGAGGTGTTGCCGGAGCTGATCCGCCGCGCCATCCAGGTCAAGGCCGATGTGGTCGCCGCGGATCTCAAGGAATCGGATCTGCGCGAAATCCTCAACTACGGCCATACTTTGGGCCACGCCATCGAGCGCCGCGAGCGCTACCGCTGGCGGCACGGCGCGGCCGTCTCGGTCGGCCTGGTCTTCGCCGCCGAATTGGGCCGTCTGGCGGGCCGTCTCGACGATGCCACCGCCGAACGCCACCGCACCATTCTCGAGAGCATCGGCCTGCCCACCACCTACGACGCCGACGCGCTGCCGCAGCTGATGGACGCCATGCAGACCGACAAGAAGACCCGTTCCGGCGTCCTCCGTTTCGTGGTGCTCGACGGTCTGGCCAAGCCGGGCCGCCTGGAGGGCCCGGATCCGAGCCTGCTGGCCGCCGCGTACTCGGCCATCGCCCGCGAGGACGGCCCGAGCGGCAGCGCGATCCTGCTGTAGTCAGGTGGCGATCCCGGCCACGGTGCCGAAGGTCGCCATCATGGCCATGTCCTCGTGCTCGAGGTTGTGGCAGTGCAGGACGAAACGACCCGCGTAATCGGTGAATCGGACCGCGATCTCGGCCATGCCGGTCGCGGGCAGGTAGAGGGTGTCCTTCCAGCCGCCGTCGGCGGCGCGGGGCGCCCGGCCGTCGCGGGTGAGCACCTGGAATTGGTTGAGGTGCAGGTGGATCGGGTGGTCGAGGTCGGTGGAGAGCTGCCAGACCTCGACCTGGCCGAGGGTCGGTCGGGCGATCGGTGTTCGCGGATCGTAGGCCCGGCCGTTGATCACCCACCCGCGCATGCCGCCCGCATCGCCCTGCCGGAAGGCGAACCGCCGGGTCGTGACCGCGGCGCGGCGGTCGAGGGTCTCGAAGTCGGTGAGCCGGTCGGGCACCACCGCGCTGTCGCGCACCCGCTCGGCGATATCGAATCGCAGGACGCGCGTGGTGGTTCCGGCCCCGAGGTCGTTGTAGACGGTGACCTGGTCACCGACCGCGCATTCGGAGAAGTCCACGACGACGTCGTAGCGCTCCCCCGGCGCGATGGTCAGTTCCGTCAATTCCTGTGGGCGCGCGAGCAATCCGCCGTCGGAGCCGATCTGCACGATCGGCAGTGAGCCGCCGCGCCGATCGAAGCGCAGCCGGTACACGCGGGCATTGGAGCCGTTGAGCAGCCGCAGTCGGTAGCGCGCGGTGTCGACGCGATGCGCGGGCCAGGGCACCCCGTTCACCAGCACCACGTCACCGAGCACGCCACGCCCGAATTTCCCAGTCACGCCGGGTGTGTGCGTCATTGTCGAATCGATGGCCGGGTAAGTGAACGCACCGTTCTCATCGAAAGCCCTGTCCGCGAGCATGAGTGGAATATCGCGCGCACCGCCGGGCAATCCCAGCCGCTGCTCGGCGTCATCGACCACGAGGTGGAACCCCGCCAGCCCACGCCACACCGCGGGCCCGGTGAAATCCATCCGGTGATCGTGATACCAGAGCGCGGCGGCGGGCTGACCGGCCGGATAGGTGTAGTCGCGCTCCCCGATCATGGTGTGCGCGGCGGGATCCGGGCCGCCCATCATGTCCGACATCTCGTCGTGCCCGCCGCCCACCGGGTACAGCAGATCCGTCGGATACCCGTCCGACTCCTCCGGCACGTGCCCGCCGTGCAGGTGCACCACCACCGGCACCGGCAATTCGTTGCGATGGGTGACCACGGTGCGCCGGGCCCGATTCGACACGATGGTCGGCCCGGGGAAGATCCCGTTGTATCCCCAGATGGGCGTCGAATAGCCCGGCAGCACAGTGATATTCGAGGCGCGCTGCACGAGGCGGTAGTAGTCGGTGGTGTCGTCGCGCCGCTCGGGAGCGAGCACGGGCGGCACGGTCAGCGGCAGCGTGAACGGTTCGGGCAGCCGCGCCCGGCTGGTCAGATGCAGTCGATCGGCGGGCGAATCGACCGACAGCTGCCACGCCCCCGCCGCGCCCGCGACCCCGAGCGCGGCCGCCGCCCGGAACAGGGTGCGGCGAGACAGCTTGGGATTCAACGGCTTTGCCGAACCGTCGACACTCACCGGCCCGCCTCCACGGCCGCCACGGGACTCCAAGCCCGGACCGTCAGGGTCAGCAGCCCGGCCACGAGCATCACTCCGAGTGGAATGTGCACCGCCAACACCATGCGGTAACCGAGCGCGATCTGCACGCCCGCCGTCACCGTCAACACCAGCCCGACGCCCGCCTGCCATCCCGGCGCACCCGCGAATCGCCAGGCCGCCGCGAAACACCCTGTCATGACCAGGATTCCAGCGAACAACACACCCGCGTTCCCGGCGTGCGCGTCCAGCGCGTCATAGCTCCCGGCCATGAACCGCCCGGCGAACATGGCCTGTGCGAACGCGTCGAGGGTGACCAGGGTGGTGACGGCGCGCAGCACGCCCTGCCACGTCGGAGTTCTCATCGACATCTCTCAATACTTCAGACATTTGAATAGTTCAGAAGTCTGAACTTGTATGCTGAGAGCTGTCAAGCACGAATGGAGAGCAGTAGTGGCGCGAGCACACCCGGTCGACAAGGAACTGCGGGACCGCCTGACGGTCGTGGTGCCGTTGATCTCCGCCTACCTGCGCCGCGCCCGACGCGATATGCCCGCGAACATGCGGCAGGCATTCGAGACCGCGGGCCTGGGCGCGCGACACGGCGCGGTGCTGTCGTTCGTGTGGTCCTCCGGACCGGTGAGCGTGTCCGAGGTGGCGCGGCAATTGAGCCTGAGCCTGACCAATACCAGCCAGCTCAGCGGTGAACTCACCCGCGCGGGATGGCTACGGCGCGAGAGCGATCCGACCGATCACCGCCGCACCCTGCTCTCGGTCCCGCCCGAGCGCCACGACGAATTCGGCGAATTCCTCGACCGCCGCAGCGATGTGCTGTTGCGCGCCATGACCCGCCTGACCCCCGAGCAGCGCGACGGCTTCCTCGCCGGACTCAATGCCTGGGCCGACGAAATCGAGCAGTCCCACCGGGATTGAGCGCCCGCACAACGAAAAACCCCGCACCGCAAGCAATGCGGCGCGGGGTGAAGTCTCCGACGGTGGGCGTCAGGCGTTCGCGGGCTGCGGGTTGGAGGGGGCGGCGGGTGCGCTCTTCTTCTCGCGGCCGGTCAGCCAGCGGCCGATGGCCACGCCCAGCATGCTGGGAATGAAGATGAGCAGGATGATCCAGGCCGCGCCGGAGGTGATATTGAACAGCAGGCCCTGATCGCCCAGATCGAACTTCGGGATGAAGTCCAGAATCCACGAGACCAGTCCCGCGCCGAGACCACCGGCGATGGCGGCCTTGAGCCAGCGCATGGTCAGATCCGACCCGTGTTCGGGATCGGGATGGGCCTGCCGGTCGGCCCGGCCGTCCAGGAAACCCCAGGCGAGCACCGCGCCCACCAGCACGATCAGGCACAGGATTCGCATCCACGCGCCCGCGGTCGGCCACGACATCATGCCGAAGCCGAGCAGGGTCTCCAGCACAACGGTCAGCGCTCCCAAGCCCACGGCGCGCAACACCCACGCATTCATGTCGATCACCTTAACCCGCGCGGCCGCCCGGCCGAACCGAATGAATTGAAACTTGTTTCAGAACCATAGCGGGAGCGGGGCGGCGAGGCACCCCCGACCCCGACACGCTGCTAGAAATGCGTGGTGAGCATCGAAGCCGTCGCCCTGCTACAGGATCCGATCCGCAGGCGACTCTACGACTATGTCGCGGCGGCCGATCACGACGTGAGCCGGGACGAAGCGGCCGAGGCGGTCGAGATCAAACGGCAGTTGGCGGCCTTTCACCTGGACAAACTCACCGAGGCCGGACTCCTGGACGCGGTCTTCCGACGCCCGGAGGGACGCACCGGACCCGGCTCGGGACGACCCGCCAAGTTCTATCGACGCGCCGACGCCGAATTCGCCGTCACCCTCCCGGCCCGCGACTACCGCACGGTCGCAACGGTTCTCGCCGAGGTGATCGAGCACGAGGGCTTCGAGGACGCCATCGAGCGGGTCGCCGCCACGCACGGCCCCCACCTCGAGGGCCGCGATCTGTTCGACGTCCTGGCCGAACGCGGCTACGAGCCCTACCGCGACGGCGAGGTCATCCGGCTGCGCAATTGCCCCTTCCACCGGCTCGCGCTGGACTTCCCGCCCCTGGTCTGCGGCATGAACCTGGCCCTGCTCGCGGGCCCGGCCGCCGAGGCCGGGTGGACCGCGCGGATGGATCCGGCGCCCGGCCGATGCTGCATAAGCTTTTCTAAAATCAACACAGACTAGTTATAGTCGGGACCATGCATCTCGCACAGCTCAATATCGGGCGACTCGTCGCCCCCGAAGGCGATCCGCGCGTCGCCGACTTCTACGCCGCCCTCGATGAGATCAATGCCCTGGCCGAAGCCTCCCCCGGCTTCGTCTGGCGCATGGTCGACGGTGAATCCAACAACGCCACCACCCTGCGCCCGTACGAGACCGACCCGGACATGCTCGTGAACATGAGCGTGTGGGAGTCCCGGGATGCGTTGTTCGACTACGTGTATCGCAGCGCCCACATGGATTACGTGCGCCGCCGCCGGGAGTTCTTCGTTCCGCTGCGCGAGGTGTTCACGGTGCTGTGGTGGGTGCCCGAGGGCACCACACCGGACCTGCACGACGCCATGAAGCGGCTGGAGTATCTGCGCGAGAACGGGCCCACGCCTTACGCTTTCACCTTCCGGCAGAGCTTCGAGCCGGAGGCGCCGGAGTCAGTCCTGTAGTGCCGCGGCCATTTCCGCGCGCGGGGCGGGCTTGCCCGTGAACTGTTCGACCTGGCCGTAGGCCTGGTTGAGGAGCATGTCGAGACCGCTCACGACGGTATTGCCCGCGCGCGCAACCGCTTCCGCGAGCGGGGTCGGCCACGGGTTGTAGATGGCGTCGAGCACGACGGGTGCCGCCGCTATCGAATCCGCCACGGCCGCAGCGGCTTCGGCGGGCACCGTGCTGACAACGGCGTCGACATCGGAGCACACGAACAGCAGGCCCTCGGGATCGAAACCGAGCACCTCGGCCGAGAGGCCCAGCTGCTCGGCCAATTCCAGGGTTTCCGCGGCGCGACCCCGGTCCCGGGCGACGATGGTGACCGTGTGCGCGCCCAGCTCGGCGAGCGCCAACAGTGCCGGGCGGGCAGTGCCGCCCGCCCCCAGCACGACGGCCCGCTCGATCTCCTTCACGCCCGCGCCTTCGAGCGCGCCGCGCACCCCGTCCACATCGGTGCAGTCGGCGCGCCACCCGGTTGCGGTGCGCACCAAGGTATTCGCCGAGCCGACCAGTTCGGCCCGATCGGTCCGCTCGTCGGCGTAGGCCAGCGCGGCGACCTTGCCAGGCATGGTCACCGACAGTCCGACCCATTCCGGACCGAGCCCGTCCACCAGTCCCGGCAGCTGCTCGCCGGTGCACTCGATGCGCTCGTAGGTCCAGTCCAGACCCAGCGTCCGGTAGGCGGCCAGATGCAGTTGCGGCGAGCGCGAATGCGCGATGGGGCTGCCCAGCACCGCCGCCTTGCGCCTACCGTCCACTGTCGAGGATTCCACTCTGCCTGGCCTTTTCGATATTGCGCAGGTGCTCTTTGTAGTCGTCGGTGAACAACGTGGTGCCCTGCTTGTCGACGGTCACGAAGTACAGCCACGGCCCGGGCGCGGGATTCTCCATGGCGCGCATGGCATCCAGCGACGGCGCGGAGATCGGCGTCGCGGGCAGGCCGGGCATGGCGTAGGTGTTCCACGGGGTCTTCTTGGCCCGGTCGGCGTCGGTGGTGGCGACCTCGGTCTGGGCGAGGTTGTAGTTGACCGTGGAGTCGAACTGCAACGGCTGCTGGGCGGCCAGGCGGTTCACGATGACCCGCGCGACCTTCGACATGTCCTGCGGCAGCGCCTCGCGCTCCACCAGCGAGGCGGAGATCAGCGTGTCGTAGGGCGTCAGACCGTTCGCCGCGCCGGACTGCAACAGCCCGCTCGCCTCGTAGCTCTGCGCGCTCATGGTCACCAGCTGCTTGAGAATGTCCTGCGGGCTGGCGGTCGGATCGAAATCCAGGGTGCCACCGGCGATCAGGCCCTCGAGCTGCCGGGACCGGTCCGGTGCCGTCTTCACCCGTTCCAGCGCCCAGGTCGGGACGCCCAGTGCGGTCGGGTCACCGGCACCGGCCTGGTCGAGCTGTTCGTAGGTCACGCATTTGGCGGCGGTGCCGGTGCCGACACAGCTGGCCTCGGCGATCTTGCGGTAGATGCCGTCCTTGCGCGCGCCGGTGGACACATCGCTGGAGTCGTGCAGCTGGCGGCCCTCGGAGATGACCACATTGCCGACCCGGGCGTCCTTGGCGAACAGCGCGGTCACCGCCTCGGAGCCCTTGCTGTGGCTGGGCACGGCGTAATACCCGGGCTGGATGGAGCTCATGTTCGTATTGCGCACGGCCGCTTCGTAGAACGCGCCGCTGCTGGCGACCACGCCCTTGTCGGCCATGGTCTGCGCGATCTGGGTGGCGGTGTCGCCGGAGTGGATCTGAATGACCACCAGCGGCCCCTGCGGCCCGGAGAAGTCGGCGGGACCGCTCAGCTTGCCGATGAACTTCCAGCCCGCGAATCCGACTGCGGCCACGAACAATACGGCGAACACGCTCGCGATGACGAACAGATTGCGCCGCCGACGCTTGCGCTCGGCCGCCTTGCGCGAGGCCATGCGGGAACGCTTGGGCCGCTGCCCCCGGCCGCCGGACGCGCGCGCACCCGAGCGCGGGGTGCGTTCGGAGCCACGGCGATCGGCGCCGCGACGGCCCACCCGGTCGGCCCGCTGCGGTGCCGCGCGGCGGGGCGGTTCGGGTGCCAGCGGGGGCTCGTCGTCGTACTCGTCGCCCTCGTACTGGTCGTCGTCGTAGCGCTCATCCTCGTAGCGGGGGATGACGGTGGTGTCGTCCTCGTAATCGTCCGCCTCGGACCATTCCAGATCGTCGCGGCGGTAACGCCGTTCGGCGTTCTGCCGGTAGCGTTCCTCGGCCCGCGTCCAGCGGTCGGTCATGCGCCTTCACCGCGCGACTTCAATAGGGCACTCCGTTCGTCCAACCAGCCTTGCAGGATCGACACGGCGGCGGCTTGATCGATGACCTGCCGCTGCCCGCGTGCGCGAACTCCACTGTCTCGCAACGCACGTGCAGCAGACACCGTAGTCAAACGTTCGTCGGAAAGTCGCACCGGCACCGGCGCGATGAGAGTCCGCAAACGCCCCGCGAAGGTGGCCGCCAGCTTAGCCGACGAGCCGCTCTCCCCGCGCAAGGTGCGCGGCAGGCCGACGATAACTTCCACGGCCTCATATTCCCGCACAATCTCGGCAATTCTGGATAGATCGGGCGCCAGCGTGCCGGGCGCGACCTTCTTGGCGCGCGCCACGGTCTCGACCGGCGTGGCGAGCAGGCCGTCGGGATCGCTACTGGCGACGCCGATCCGGACGGAACCGACATCGATGCCGAGGCGTCGGCCCCGGCCCGGATCGTGTTCGACACTGGGTCGTTCGGACGCGAAACCGCGCCCGTCGGCGGACACGCCCGAGGCCTCGGTCGGGGTCCGAGCAAACCCGGAGGAATGCCGCGAATCCGCCGCTGGCTCAGATGCGTCGGGGGTGAACCCGGTCCCGCCGTCGGGACCGGGTGTGTCGGATGTCTCCGAGTCGTCCATTTACCCGGCGAGCTCGGCGACCCGCGCGCGCAACGCGGCCAGACCCGCCTCGATGCCCGACGGGTCGGAGCCCGCGCCCTGGGCCATCTCCGGCTTGCCGCCACCGCGGCCCGCGATCGAGGGACCGAACGCCGACACCAGGTCCCCGGCGTTGATGCCCAGATCCTGGGCGGCCTTGGTGACCGCGGCCACGAACGGCACCTTGCCGTCGGCATTGCCGAGCAGCACCACGATGGCGGGCTCGGAACCGAAGCGGCCCTTGATGTCCTGCACCAGGGTGCGCAGATCGCCCGCGCCCACGCCCTCGGGCGCGGCGGCGGCCACCAGCAGCACCTTGCCGACGCGCTGGGCCTGCTCGACGAAGGTGCCCGCACTCGACAGCACGGCGGCCATCTTGGTGCGCTCGAGCTCCTTCTCGGCGACCTTCAACCGCTCGACGAGCTGCTCGACACGACCCGGCACCTCGTCGGAAGGCACCTTCAGCGCGGAGGCGACACCGGCCAGCAGCGCGCGCTCCTTGGCCAGGTACTTGTAGGAATCCAGGCCCACAAAGGCTTCCACGCGGCGGATGCCGGAGCCGACCGAGGACTCACCGAGCACGGTGATCGGCCCGATCTGCGCCGAGGACTGCACGTGGGTGCCGCCGCAGAGTTCCATGGAGAACGGTCCGCCGATCTCCACGACGCGCACCTCGTCGCCGTAGTTCTCGCCGAACAGGGCCATCGCGCCCATCTTCTTGGCCGAGGGCAGATCGGTGATGAAGGTGTTGACCTGGAAGTCGCTGCCCACGGCGTCGTTGGACACCGCCTCGATATCGGCCTTCTGCTGCTCGCTCAGCGCGCCCTGCCAGTTGAAGTCGAATCGCAGGTAGCCCGGCTTGTTGAGCGAACCGGCCTGAACGGCGTTGGGGCCCAACACCTGTCGCAGCGCGGCGTGCACCATGTGGGTGCCCGAGTGGCCCTGTGTGGCGCCCTTGCGCCAGGCCGGATCGACCTGGGCCAGCACGGTGTCGCCCTCGGTGAGCTGACCGGCCTCGACGGTGGACTTGTGCACCCACACCTTCTTGGCGATCTTCTGCACGTCGTTGACGGTGACCTTCAGACCGTTCGACGAGACGATCGAACCGCGGTCGGCGATCTGGCCGCCGGACTCGGCGTAGAGCGGCGAGCGGTCGAGAATGACCTCCACGTCCTGCCCGGCCTCGGCGACCGGTACCCGCACGCCGTCCTTGATCAGCGCCAGCACGGTGGCCTCGGTGGACAGTTCGTCGAAACCGGTGAACTCGGTCTGGCCGCGGTCCACGAACTCCTTGTAGACCGTCAGGTCGGCGTGGGCGTGCTTGCGCGACAACGCGTCTTCCTTGGCGCGCTTGCGCTGCTCGGCCATGAGCGAGCGGAAGCCGTCCTCGTCGACCTGCAGTCCGGCCTCGGCGGCCATCTCCAGGGTCAGGTCGATCGGGAAGCCGTAGGTGTCGTGCAGGGTGAACGCGTCGGAGCCGCTGATCTTGGTGCTGCCCTGGGCCTTCACCTCGTCGACGGTCTCGTCGAAGAGCTTGGTGCCGGTGGACAGGGTCTTGAGGAACGCGGCTTCCTCACCGACGGCAACGGTTTCGATGCGCTTGAAGTCGGTGGCGAGCTCCGGGTAGGAGGGGGCCATGAGGTCGGACACGACCTTGATGAACTCACCCATCACCGGCTTCTCCGCACCCAGCAGGCGGGCCGAGCGCACGATGCGGCGCAGCAGGCGACGCAGCACGTAGCCGCGGCCGTCATTGCCGGGGTTGACGCCGTCGCCGATGAGCATGGCGGCGGTGCGGGCGTGGTCGGCGATGACGCGGAAGCGCACATCGTCGGCGTGCTCGACACCGTAGGAGCGGCCGGTCAGCTCCTCGGCCTTGTCGATGATCGGGCGCAGCAGGTCGGTCTCGTAGACGTTGTCGACTCCCTGCAGCAGGAACGCGACGCGTTCGATGCCCATGCCGGTGTCGATGTTCTTCTTGGGCAGCGGGCCCAGGATCTCGAAGTCGTCCTTGCCGCGACCGGCACCGCGCTCGTTCTGCATGAACACGAGGTTCCAGATCTCGAGGTAGCGGTCCTCGTCGGCCTCGGGGCCGCCCTCGACGCCGTATTCGGGGCCGCGGTCGAAGTAGATCTCCGAACACGGACCGCACGGGCCCGGAATGCCCATGGACCAGTAGTTGTCGGCCATGCCGCGGCGCTGAATGCGGGAGTCCGGCACGCCCAACTCACGCCAGATCTGCTCGGCCTCGTCGTCGTCGAGATAGACGGTGACCCACAGCTTTTCGGGGTCGAAGCCGTAGCCGCCGTCCTCGACGCTCTTCGTCAGCAGCGACCAGGCCAGCTCCATGGCCCCGCGCTTGAAGTAGTCGCCGAAGGAGAAGTTGCCCGCCATCTGGAAGAAGGTGTTGTGGCGGGTGGTGACGCCGACATTCTCGATATCGCCGGTGCGCACGCACTTCTGCACGCTGGTCGCGGTGGAGAAGGGCGGGGTCTGCTGACCGAGGAAATACGGCACGAACTGGACCATGCCCGCGTTCACGAACAGCAGGTTGGGGTCGGCCAGGATGAGCGAGGCACTCGGCACCTCGGTATGTCCGGCCTTTACGAAATGCTCCAGGAAGCGCCGTCGAATCTCGTGGGTCTGCACAACGTTCAAGCCTACCGGGCGCGGTCCAGCGAGTTTCCACCCACCACCGGTCGGTTGCCCCGATCACACACGCCGGGTTACTTACCGCGGACGATACGGCGGAGCTTGGTGACGCGGGGGCCGACTTCCCGTTCGTATCCGTGATCGGTCGGGACGTAATAGTCGGTGCCGACCAACTGGTCGGGTGGATATTGCTGGGCGAGTACACCGTCGGGATGGTCGTGCGGATATTTGTAGCCCTGCGCGTTTCCCAGCGCCGCCGCACCGGCGTAGTGCCCGTCGCGTAGATGCGGCGGCACCGCGCCAGCTTTACCCGCGCGGACGTCGGCCATGGCCGCGCCGAGGCTCTTGGGGACCGAGCCGGATTTTGGGGCGGTGGCGATGTGGATTGTGGCCTGGGTCAAGGCCAATTGGGCCTCGGGCATGCCGACCAGTTGGACTACTTGGGCGGCGGCGACGGCGGTTTGGAGGGCCATGGGGTCGGCCATGCCGACTTCCTCGCTGGCCTGAATCATCAAGCGGCGGGCGATGAATCGGGGGTCCTCACCGGCGGAGATCATGCGGGCGAGGTAGTGCAGGGCCGCGTCGACGTCGGAGCCGCGCAGGGACTTGATGAAGGCGCTGATCACGTCGTAGTGCTGGTCGCCCGCGCGGTCGTAGCGCACGGCGGCCTTGTCGACGCTGGCCTCGACCAGTTCCACGTCGACGGTGCCGTCGAGGGAGGATTCGGCGGAGGCTTCGAGTGCGGTCAGCGAGCGCCGCGCGTCACCGCCCGCGATCCGGACAATGTGGTCGAGGGCCGCGTCGGTGACCGTGTACTCCCCCGCCAGCCCGCGCGGGTCCTCGATGGCCCGCTTCAGGACGGTGCGAATGTCGTCCTCGGACAGGGACTGTAGCTGGAGGACGAGGGACCGCGACAGCAACGGCGACACCACCGAGAACGACGGATTCTCCGTGGTCGCCGCGACCAGCAGCACGATCCGGTTCTCCACCGCCGCCAGCAACGCGTCCTGCTGCGTCTTCGAAAAACGGTGCACCTCATCGATGAACAGCACGGTCCGCTCGCCATGGGCGAGCCGCCGCCGCGCCAGATCGATGACCGCGCGCACCTCTTTCACGCCCGCGGACAGAGCGGACAGTGCCTCGAACCGCCGCCCGGTCGCCTGCGACAGCAGCGAAGCGAGGGTGGTCTTGCCGGTTCCGGGCGGACCGTAGAGCAGCACCGACGCCGCACCCGAGCCCTCGATCAACCGCCGCAGCGGTGACCCGGGTCCCAGCAGATGCTGCTGCCCGACGACCTCGTCGAGCGTGCGCGGCCGCATGCGCACGGCCAGCGGCGCGAACCTGTCGTCTCCGCTGGGAATGCGCGCCGCGCTCATCTCGAAGTCGTCGGTCACGACCTGCGTGCCCGGCGTATCGAACAGCCCATCACTCACGCCCACGACCCTACCGAGCGGCTCCGACAGGAACGCCGACCACGGCGACGCGGCTCGCGGCACTGGGTGTCATGGCGGGGCGCGATCCGCGGGGGCTTCGTCCGGTCCCGCACAGGAGTGCGGGCCGGAATCTCACCCTCGGATTCCGGCCCGCGCCCGCGGCGGAGGACTACTCCTCCCAGTGCTCTTCCAAGGTGGCCGAGACGTGTTCGGCGAAGTCGCCGAGGGTGTCGTCGCCGGTGCAGCGGGCGTCCTCGGCGAGGGCGGCCCAGCGGTTGATCAGGGCGGCCGAGCGCGGGATGGACAGGCCGTGTTCGCGGGCGGCGGCGATGCGGGCGTGGTCGGCGGGCAGGAACCAGTAGGTGGAGAGCCACACCCAGATCAGGCGGGCCTCGAGGATGCGTTCGGCCAACACCTCGTCGTCGGCGAGGGCGGGCCAGACCGCGACCACCTCGGAACGCCAGGCCTCGACCATCTGCCGGGCGCGTTCGCGGGACAGCTCGAAATCGCACAGGCAACCCGGGAACGAGACCAGGGCGTAGGCGATGTCGAGGGTGGCGTCGCGGAAGCCGCCCCACTCGTAGTCGAGGAACCGCGCGCCCTCCTCATTGAGGATGACATTGTCGGGGCACAGGTCCGAGGGGCTGAACGCGCGATAGCGTCCGGCCGAGAACAGCCGGTTGCCGCGCACGATGCGTTCGGCGATCTCCCCCGGCACCTCGATGCCGAGTTCGCGCCCCAGCATGACCGGCACCTCGGCGACCGCGGACTCGGCCTGCTGGGCGATGCCGTCCACCCGATGCACCACGTCCACCCGCCGCAGCAGCGCCACGAAGTCGGCCTCGCGGCCCACGGTCGCGGCGTGCATGCGGCCCAGTGCCTGCGCGAACGCCATGAGCGAATTGCGCCCGGCGGGTTCCGCGCCGGAGTGCAGCACCGCGGTGAGCGAGGTGTTCTCGCCGAGGTCGCTGAGAATGAGCAGGCGCTCGGGGAGGCTGTAGCCGAGCAGGTACGCGCCGGGCCGGTGGTCACGGCCGAGGGCGGTGGTGAATTGGTAGGACACCGCTTCGCGCAGGAATGCGGAATCGATGCTGGCGACACCGGGGGCCATGCCACCGGTGCGTCGCTGATTCGCGCCGCCCGCAACCTGCTTCACAATGAGTGTGCGCGGTAGTGAAAAGGCGTTCTCCGCAACACGGACGCGGAGCACCGTCGTCCTACCACTGCCGCTGAGTTCCATCGGATCGCTCAGCTTTACCGGAGCACCCATTCGCTTTGTGAGCAACTGTTGTGCCGCGGACACGACTTCGGCGGCGCGTTCGGCCAATAGTGCGGTCATCGGAACCCAAGTTACTCCCGTCAGGTCACTTTCAGCGAGCGGTTACGCAACCTTTCGCGCGTCGGGCGGCGTGTCTTTGTGAAGGGTTTGCCCACGCGGCGCTGCTTGCTTGACACAACCAGGAGGGTCTAGTTGTCTCATGGTCACTTGCTGTGCGCCACACCGTAAACCGGGAAATGTGAAAGGCTTGCGACCATGACTGGCACGCCGCCCTCAGCACCGTACGGCCCCTCCGGCGATCGTCCCGGTGCAGGGGGTGGCGAGCAGTATCCGCCGCAGCCGGGCCAGCACCAAAACCCCGAGCACGCACCGGTTTCCGGCGCACCCGAACCGGGCCCGGCGCACGGCCGCCACCAGATGCCCGGTATGGCCGGATATCCCCAGTTCGAGGGACCCGGTGCCGCACAGTACGGCAGCGAACCCGTCGAACCGCCGCCGCCACTGACCCCGCAGTCGGGCGCGCCGCTGCCACCTCCTGGCTACGGCGGTGGTATGCCGCCACAGCAACCGGGTGGGGGTATGCCACCGGGCAATCCGCCCCCGCCGGGCGGTTTCGGACCGGGCGCGATGCCACCTCCGGCGGGTCAGCCGCCGACCGGACCGATTCCGCAGCAGCCGTATTCGGCACCGCGTGAGCGCCTCGATGTCGGCGCGGCTTTGACCTACGGCTGGGATCGCTTCCGGCTCAATCCCGTTCCGTGGGTCGGCATGGTGTTGATCGGACTGATCGCCTGGCTGGTGGTCACCCTGCTGGTGAATCTCGTTCAGGTGCAGTCGCTGTCGGCGGTCATTCTGTTGTTCGCGGTGGCTTCGCTGATCGTGTGGCTGCTGCAGGCCGCCATGATCCGCGGCGCGCTCTACGAAACCGACGGCACGCCACCCGATTTCCCGGCCTTCTTCGGGTTCGTGAACGCTGGGAATGTGCTCATCACGGCGCTGATCGTGTTCGCGCTGTCTTTCGTGGCCGCGATCCTGTGCGTCTTCCCCGCCGTGATCGTGGGCGTGCTGTGCATGTTCTCACTGCATTTCGTGATCGACCAGGACATGAATCCGATCGCCGCGATCGGTTCGAGTGTGCGCTTGGTGATCGCCAATGCCCTGCACGTGACGCTGCTGGCGCTGGCGGTGCTGATCATTACCGCGATCGGTGTGCTGCTGTGCGGTCTGGGCCTGTTGGTGGCCGGGCCGGTCACGGCCATCGCGACCACCTACGCCTACCGCAGCCTCACCGGCCGACTGGTCGTTCCGGTCTGATTCCGGTGCGGCTCACGCGTTGTCGCTGAGCCACCAGCGACGCAACTTGTCCAGGCTGCCGCCCCGAATCATGTGCCGGGGCCGCAGCCACAGCACGATCGTGCCCGCGACCACGATGCCGACCATGTTCACCGCGAGCTGCCCGATGGACATGAACGCCTTGTGCCACTCCCCCATGGTCGCCGCCACCACCGCGAAACCCGCGGCGGGAATCGTGGTCACCGAGATGAATACGCCCACCAACGCCGCGGATTTCGGCGTCATGATGGCGAGCATGCCCGCCGCGCCCGCCAGCAGCGCGACCACGACCGAGAACGGCCCGACCTTGTAGATGAAGTCGACATTGCGCAGATGGTCGAGGCTGTCGGGCGGAATCCATCCCCAGTGGTCGAACAACAGGGTGGCAGGCCAGGCGATGCCCATGGCGACCGGGAATCCCACCAGCAGCGCCAATGCCGAATGCGCGGCCAGCCGAAAGTCCTTGCGCACCAAGGCGACCGCGGTCGCGGCCAACGGCCCGAACTCCGGGCCGACCACCATGGCCCCGACGATGGTGACCGCCGAATCGGTCGCCACACCGACCACCGCCAGCAGGCAGGCGATCGTAATGAACGCCAGGAACGAGGGCGTGAGGGTGGCCGCCTCCCCGGTCTGCGCGACCAGCTCCTGCCACACCACCGAATCCGAGGTGGGCGCGGGAGCCGACTCCACGGCCTCCTCGGCGATGTCGGAGAGCAGGGTGTCCACTTCGCGTAGCGCGATGCTGCCGCGCCGCGTGATCCCCAGTTCGGTCAGCGCGGTGAGCACGTCGTCGGCGGATTCGCGGGCGACCACGCATTCGATGAGATCGCCCGCGGGTTCGACCGCGGCCCCGCGCTGCACGGTGATGAGGGTCGCGCCCGCGTCACCGTACAGCAGCGTCAAGGCCGCGTCCGTCCGATCCGACGGCGAGATCACCCGGACATTCAGCACGGGTCGCAGCCTATCCGGGTGGGACGCCTACTTCCCGTCTTCCTTGACCGGGTTGCCGTTCGCGTCGAACTTGGCGTTGAGGCCCGCCTCCTGACGCTGCTGCAGCGTGATCGGGGTCGGCGCGTCGGTGAGCGGGTCGACGCCGCCGCCCGACTTCGGGAAGGCGATGACCTCGCGAATCGAGTCCACCCCGGCCAGCAGCGCGGTGATGCGGTCCCAGCCGAAGGCGATGCCGCCCATGGGCGGGGCGCCGAAGGAGAAGGCGTCGAGCAGGAAGCCGAACTTCTCCTGCGCCTCCTCCTCGCCGATGCCCATCACCTTGAACACCCGCTCCTGCACGTCGCGGCGGTGGATACGGATCGAGCCGCCGCCGATCTCGTTGCCGTTGCAGACGATGTCGTAGGCGTAGGCCAGCGCCGCACCCGGGTCGGTGTCGAAGGTGGCCAGGTGCTCGGGCTTGGGCGAGGTGAACGCGTGGTGCACGGCGGTCCAGGCCGAATGGCCCAGGGCCACATCGCCGCTCGCGGTGGCGTCGGCGGCGGGCTCGAACATCGGGGCGTCCACGATCCACACGAAGGCCCAGGCGTTCTCGTCGATGAGGCCGCACTTGCGGGCGATCTCGCCGCGGGCCGCGCCCAGCAGCGCGCGGCTGGACTTCTGCTCACCGGCGGCGAAGAAGACACAGTCGCCCGGCTCCGCGCCGACCTGCTTGGCCAAGCCCTCGCGCTCGGCGTCGGTGAGGTTCTTGGCGACCGGGCCGCCGAGGGTGCCGTCCTCGTTGAAGGTGATGTAGGCCAGGCCCTTCGCGCCGCGCTGCTTGGCCCACTCCTGCCAGGCGTCGAACTGACGACGCGGCTGCGAGGCACCGCCGGGCATGACGACCGCACCGACATAAGGAGCCTGGAACACGCGGAACTGCGTGTCCTTGAAGTACTCCATCATCTCGGTGATCTCGACCTCGAAGCGCAGGTCCGGCTTGTCGGAGCCGTAGCGGCGCATGGCCTCGGCGTAGGTCATGTGCGGGATCGGGGTCGGGATCTCGTAGCCGACCAGCTTCCACAGCGCGGCCAGAATGTCCTCGGCCAGCAGGATCACGTCTTCCTGCTCGACGAAGCTCATCTCGATGTCGAGCTGGGTGAACTCGGGCTGGCGGTCGGCGCGGAAGTCCTCGTCGCGGTAGCAGCGCGCGATCTGGTAGTAACGCTCGATGCCGCCGACCATGAGCAGCTGCTTGAACAGCTGCGGCGACTGCGGCAGCGCGTAGAACTTGCCGGGCTGCAGGCGGGCCGGAACCAGGAAGTCGCGCGCGCCCTCCGGGGTGGAGCGGGTCATGGTCGGGGTCTCGACCTCGACGAAGGCGTGGCGGGCCAGCACGTCGCGGGCCGCGGCATTGACCTTGGAGCGCAGCCGGATCGCGTGGGCCGGGCCCTCGCGGCGCAGGTCCAGGTAGCGGTACTTGAGGCGGGCCTCCTCGCCGGGCTCGTCATCGAGCTGGAACGGCAGCGGCGCGGCCTCGTTGAGCACCTCGAGTTCGGTCACATTGACCTCGATGGCACCCGTGGGCAGGTTCGGGTTCTCGCTCCCGGCCGGGCGGTTCTCCACCATGCCGGTGACCTTCACGACGAACTCGTTGCGCAGCTTGTGGGCGGCTTCCGCGGGCTCGCCCTCGCGGAAGACGGCCTGCGACACACCCGACGCATCGCGCAGATCGATGAAGATCACGCCACCGTGGTCTCGCCGCCGGGCCACCCATCCGGTGAGGGTGACGGTCTGACCGGCGTGCTCGCTTCGCAGCGAACCAGCCAAGTGGGTGCGCAGCACGGGATTCCTTTCGACGGACTCGAAGCACCAGTGAGATGTGACCGGGTGCAGACCCATCGTAGAGAGACACGTTCGGCGAGTGGAAACCGATATCGACTCGCCCGTGTCACAGTGATACCCATGACCTTCAACGAGGGCCTGCAAATCGACCCGAACCGGGCGAGCGGCGGCGGACCTGGCCTGGGCGGTGGTCTGGTCCTCGGCGGCGGCGCGATCGGCATCATCGCGCTCATCGCGAGCCTGCTGCTCGGCGGCGATCCGGGCAGCATTCTGGGCCAGTTCACCGGCGCGGACTCCAACTCGCAGTCGAACACCGCGAAGCTGCCCGACCACTGCAAGACGGGCGCGGACGCCAACAAGTACGTGGACTGCCGGGTGATCCTCACCGCCCAGAGCCTCGACAATGTCTGGGGCACCGAGCTGCCCAAGCAGACCGGCCGCAAGTACGTGGTCCCCAAGCTGGTCCTGTTCTCCGGCGCGGTGAGCACCGGCTGCGGCCGCGCCTCCTCGGCGGTCGGCCCCTTCTACTGCCCCGCCGACCAGACCGCCTACTTCGACACCAGCTTCTTCCAGGAGCTGGTCGACCGCTTCGGCTCCAGCGGCGGCCCCCTGGCCCAGGAGTACGTGGTCGCCCACGAGTTCGGCCACCACATCCAGAACCTGCTCGGCGACATCAACCGCGCCCAGCGCGACCCCCAGGGCCCCGAGTCCGGCGCGGTCCGCACCGAACTCCAGGCCGACTGCTACGCGGGCGTCTGGGCCTACTACGCCGACAAGCTCCCCGCCCCCGGCTCCAGCACTCCGTTCCTGAAGCCCTTGACCGACAACGACATCCGCGACGCCCTCTCCGCCGCGTCGGCTGTCGGCGACGACCGCATCCAAAAAGCCTCCACCGGCCGAGTCAACCCCGAAGCCTGGACCCACGGCTCCTCCGAGGAACGCCAGAAGTGGTTCCTCTCCGGCTACAAAACCGGCCAGGTCAAGGCCTGCGACACCTTCTCCGCCCCCGACCTCGCCAACCCACCCGCCCTGCGCTGAGCCTCACCACCCCGAGGTCCCCGACCCCGCCGGTCGGGGACCTCGCCATTTCCCGACTCCGCAAAGGTATGCCGGGCAGGCGGCGTGGCCTCCACGGCGGAACCGAGCTCGCGCGGCAGAATCTGCGGCGGCGGGTGGGTACCCGCAAGGGAATTCGGAGGGAAGCGATGCGAATGGCCGGTGTGGCAAGACTATTCGGGCGAGTAGGACATGACAGAGGGCGTTCGTTGCGAACGGTCGCGGCGGTCGGGCTGACCGCGGCGATAGTCACGGGAACAAGCGGATTCGCGGCGGCGGATCCGACTCCCGCGCAGGCACCCGCACCGGCCGTCGCGCTCTTCACGCTCACCGCCATGCCCGCCGGGTGGCAGACGCGGACGGATCTGCATCCGTCGCTGCTGATTCAGTCCGATGGGCATGCCACCAAGCGGGCCGACAATGCGGCCCAGCCGGTGGAGGGGACCGTGCCCGCGGATGTGATCGGGGCGGCGGCGGCCGAGGTGAAGGCGCTGGCCGCGGTGGATATGGGGACGCCGGGGCAAGGTGATGGCGGTACGTCGATCATCGATTACATGCCGCAGGCACCGGATCAGGATGTGCATCTGATCGTGTACGCGCCGGAGTCGTCCGAGGGGCTCACCGATGAGCAGAAGGCGTCCCGCAAGCGCTTCGACGATGTGTTTCAGCGATTGTTGAACGCCTTCGTTCCGGCGTAGCGGCGAAAACTCAGCCGACCGTCCAGGTTTCGCGGCCGGTGAGCAGGTTCTGCAGGGAATTCTCGCTCACCGGTTGGCGTTCGGCGGCGGTCTCGAGTTGGGCGCGCACGCCGTCGTCGTAGGTGGGGCGGGAGACGCTGCGGAAGATGCCGATCGGGACGCGGGTGAGGTCCTGGTCGGAGAGGCGGGACAGGGCGTAGGCGTATTCGGGGTGGTCGGTGTAGGCGTCGTGGACCACGATGTCGGATTCGGCGACGGTGTCGGCGCGCGCCACCCGCAGGCCGAAACCGTCACGGACGACCGCGAATTCGCCGTCCGCGCCGAAGCGGATCGGCTCACCGTGCCGCAGCCGAATCAGATGGGACTCGGCGTTCTCGCGGCGCAGCGCGTCGAAGGAGCCGTCGTTGAAGATCGGGCAGTCCTGCAGGATTTCCACGAAGGACGTGCCGCGATGCTCCGCGGCGGCGCGCAGCACCTCGGCGAGCCCGGCCCGATCGGAGTCCAAAGCCCGTGCGGCGAAGGTGGCTTCGGCCCCCAGCGCCACCGACAGCGTGTTGAACGGGTGGTCGACCGAGCCCATCGGCGTGGACTTGGTGACCTTCCCGGTCTCCGAGGTCGGCGAGTACTGGCCCTTGGTCAGACCGTAGATCCGGTTGTTGAACAACAGGATCGTCATGTTCACATTGCGCCGCAGCGCGTGAATCAGGTGATTGCCGCCGATCGACAGCGCGTCGCCGTCACCGGTCACCACCCAGACCGACAGGTCGGGACGCGTGACCGCCATCCCGGTGGCAATGGCCGGTGCGCGCCCGTGAATCGAGTGAATCCCGTACGCCTCCAGGTAATACGGGAACCGGCTCGAGCAGCCGATACCGGAGACGAACATGAGATTCTCGCGTTTGAGCCCCAGGTCGGCGAGGAATCCGCGCACGGTGGCGAGGATGACGTAGTCGCCGCACCCCGGGCACCAGCGCACCTCCTGATCGGAGGTGTAGTCCTTGGCTTTCTCCGGCTTGTCGGCGGTGGGCACGCCCGAGAGCCCGGTGAGCCCGAGATCGGTACCCACGAGCGGGTTTTCGAGAATCGTCATTGCTTACCCCCTGTGGTGCGATAGGTCGCCCGCGCCCGAGCGGTGAACGCCTTGGCCTGTTCCATCTCGGTGATGGAGCCGTCCAGGGCCGCGTCGATGACACCGACCAGTTCCTGTGCCTGGAAGGCGGTTCCGGCCACCTTGGTCCACGGCTGCACATCGACCAGGTACCGGGCGCGCAGCAGCATGGCCAGCTGGCCGCCGTTCATCTCCGGGCACACCACGGTGCGATAGCGGCGCAGCACGTCACCGAGGTTGGACGGCAAGGGATTCAGATGTCGCAGATGCGCCTGCGCCACCGGCACCCCGCGCCGCCGCGCCCGACGACACGCCTCCCCGATCGGCCCGTAGGAGCTGCCCCAACCGATGAGCAGCAGTTCGGCGTGATCGCCGGGATCGTCCACCTCGAGATCGGGCACCGCGATGCCGTCGATCTTGGCCTGCCGCAGCCGCACCATGAGTTCGTGATTGGCCGGTTCGTAGGAGATATTGCCGCTGCCGTCGGCCTTTTCGAGCCCGCCGATGCGGTGGGCGCGCCCGACGGTGCCCGGCACGGCGAGCGGCCGCGCGAGGGTCTCCGGATCGCGGGCGTAGGGCTGGAACGAATCCTCTTCCGACCCCTCGGGTTCGAAGCCCGGATCGATGCGCGGCAGCTCCGCCACCTGCGGAATCGCCCACGGCTCGGACCCATTGGCGATCGCGCCGTCCGAGAGCAGCAGCACCGGCGTGCGGTAGGTGAGCGCGATCCGCGCCGCCTCCACCGCGGTATCGAAGCAGTCGGCGGGCGAGCGGGGCGCAACGACGGCCACCGGCGATTCGCCATTGCGCCCGTACAGCGCCTGCAGCAGATCGGCCTGTTCGGTCTTGGTCGGCAGGCCGGTGGACGGCCCGCCGCGCTGCACGTCGATGATCACCAGCGGCAGCTCGGTCATGACGGCCAGGCCGATGGTCTCGCTCTTGAGCGCCAGGCCCGGCCCGGAGGTGCTGGTCACGCCCAGTGCCCCGCCCAGCGAAGCCCCGAGTGCCGCACCGATTCCGGCGATCTCGTCCTCGGCCTGGAAGGTCGTCACGCCGAAGTTCTTGTGCTTGCTCAGCTCGTGCAGGATGTCCGACGCCGGGGTGATCGGGTAGGTGCCCAGGAACACCGGCAGTCCGGACAGCTGCCCGGCGGTGACGATGCCGTAGGCGAGCGCGGTATTGCCGGTGATCTGTCGGTAGGTGCCCGGCGGCAGCGTCGCGGGCGCTACCTCGTAGGTGCTGGCGAAGGCCTCGGTGGTTTCGCCGTAATTCCAGCCCGCCCGAAATGCCAGGATATTCGCTTCGGCAACATCGGGTTTGGACGCGAACTTCTCCCGCATGAACTGTTCGGTGCCGCCGATGGGCCGCCCGTACATC
The DNA here is from genome assembly GCF_035818795.1 of Nocardia sp. CDC160. Lineage (NCBI taxonomy): Bacteria > Bacillati > Actinomycetota > Actinomycetes > Mycobacteriales > Nocardiaceae > Nocardia > Nocardia sp. CDC160. The sequence continues at coordinate 1,129,208 of NZ_JAYKYT010000004.1, forward strand.
CACGACAGCAATCCGAGCGCGAACATATTCTTCGCGCGCTGCCCATCCTTTTTGCCCACACCGGTCGGTTCTGTCGCGCCGAGAGTCAACGACGTCATGGGCACCCGGTGCACCACGAAATCGGTCAGCGTGTCATCGGTGAGCGGATCACCGGAATACCCGACCTTGGCCAAATTCCGTTTGGTGAACTCATCAGTATTGACGATCACCGTGGCGCCGCGGGCCAAATCCTCCAAATTCGCCTTCAGCGCAGCGGGATTCATGGCGACGAGCACGTCCGGCTGATCACCGGCGGTGAGGATGTCGTAGTCCGCGATCTGGATCTGGAACGACGACACACCCGGCAACGTGCCCTGAGGTGCGCGGATCTCCGCGGGGAAGTTCGGTTGGGTGGCAAGGTCATTGCCGAACGCGGCCGCCTCGTGGGTGAATCGGTCACCGGTGAGCTGCATACCGTCGCCGGAGTCGCCCGCGAAGCGGATGACGACCCGTTCCAGTTTTTCGACCGCCAATTTCCCTGTGGCGCGCCCGTTCCCGGGTGTCACAGGGTCATCCTGCTGCGAAACCATGCGCGTGCATCACTTCCTAGTCAGGTGTGAGGTACCAACGCCAAACTACTCCGCAATATTCGCGACACACCCGTGAAGCGCAATGGTTTCGATCAAAGCATCGGCGTCAGGCGAACAACGCCAACTGGGTCTCGGGCGTGTGCGATTCGGCGGCGCGTACCTCGGGTTCGGCCTGCCGTTCGCGGTTCAAGCGGTGTTTCTCCAGCAACGGCTCGATTCGGCCGCGTAGCCACGCAGAATACTCCGGTGTCACCGAAGTTCCCCGACCATACAGTTGCCGGTAGCGTCGCAGCAGCGCCGGGTGGGCCTGGGCCAGCCAGTTGAGGAACCAGCCGCGCGTGGAACCGCGCAGATGCATGGGAAACGCCGTGACGCCCGCGGCCCCGGCGGCGGCGATCGCGCCGAAGAGCTCGTCCAGGTGGGCGTTCGAGTCGGTGAGGTACGGAATGACCGGTGCCACCATGACATTCACCGCGAACCCGGCCTCCGACAGCGCACGCACCAGTTCGAGGCGCGCCCGCGGCGAGGGCGTCCCCGGTTCGAGCCCCTTGTGCAGTTCCTCGTCGAGAATCGCGATGGACACCGCCAGATGCACCGGCACCTGCCCGGCGGCCTGCACGAGCAGCGGCAGATCCCGCCGCAGCAGCGTGCCCTTGGTGAGAATGGAGAACCCGGTGCCGGATTCGGCCAGCGCGGAGATGATGCCCGGCATCAACCGGTAGCGCCCCTCGGCGCGCTGGTACGGGTCGGTATTCGTGCCCAGCGCAACGGATTCCCGCCGCCAGGACTTCTTGTGCAGTTCGCGCCGCAGCACCGGGACCACATTGGTCTTGACCACGATCTGCGAGTCGAAGTCCGCCCCCGCGTCCAGGTCCAGGTACTCGTGCGTGCCGCGCGCGAAGCAGTAGCGGCACGCGTGCGAGCACCCGCGCATGGGGTTGATGGTCCAGCTGAAGGGCAGGGTGCTCTCGGGCACGCGGTTCAGGGCGCTCTTGCAGAGCACCTCGTGAAACGTCATGCCCTCGAACTCCGGGGTCTGTACGCTGCGTACGAAACCCGCACGTTCGAGCCCGGGCAGCGCGCCGTCATCGGCGTCGAGGGTTTGCCTTTGCCACCGCACCACCCCAGTCGAACATGTGTTCTAACAACTGTCAAGCAATCTTCTGCGTGTCGACCTCGATGGGCTGCCCGTTGTAGAACGCCACGAGGTCCCGAATGGTCTGTTCGGCGGGTCGCGGACGGTAGCCGAGTTCCTCGGTGGCCTTGGTGTGTTCGACGATCGGCGCGGACAGCAGCGCGCCCATGGCGGCCCGGGAGATGCGGTCGCTACCGAGGGCCTTGGCGACGGGTTCCATGACCGGCATGCAGGCGTTGATGACCTTGGCCGGAATCGCGAAGGCGGGCTTCATCTTTCCGTTGACCGCGGCCGCGGTGCGGGTGGCCTGGAACATATCGGTGAAGTGCCCGCCGAGCAGGTAGTTCTCACCGGTGCGGCCGCGCTCGCCCGCGAGGATCAGACCCTGGGCCACGTCGCGCACGTCGACCAGGTCGAAGCCGCCGCTGATCATGACGGGCACCCGCCCGCGCGCCGCGTCCCACAGCGTGCAGTTGATGCGCGAATTGGTGTTGTCGATCGGGCCGTACACACCGGTCGGGTTGCAGATCACCGCGTCCAGACCCTGGTCGATGATCTTGCGCAGCTCGATCTCGCCCTGCCACTTGGAGCGGTCGTACACCGGCAGATCCGGATCGACGGACCGCGGCGAACGCTCGTTGATGGTGCCGCCGCAGGAGTACTGGTTGAAGGCGTGAATGGAGCTGGTGTGCACCATGCGCCGCACGCCGACCTCCCGCGCGGCGTCGGCGACGGTGCGCACGCCCTCGGTATTGATCCGCCAGGCGAGGTCGTTCTTGTGAGCCAGGGTGATGAGCGCGACCAGGTGGTACACCACCTCGGCCCCCTCGAGGTTCTTGCGCATGGACGCGGGGTCCAGCACGTCGCCGTTGACCCAGGTGACTCCGGGCTGATCGGCACCGGCGACGCGGTCGATGGCCGTCACCTCGTGACCGCGATCGGTAAGCAGGCGAAGCAAATTGGTGCCAAGGAACCCGGCAGCGCCGGTGACTGCGACCTTCATGCTGACGAGAATATAGAACTTGTTCTAATTTGCAACCACGGTCGGATTCCGATCCGGACAGGGTGCGAAGTGCGGGATTGCGACCGAGGACACGCCAAGCTGGACGATCGATGGGATATATTCGGCTTTCGCATGTCCACGACGATTGGGGGGCACTGACATGGCCGATCTCTCGGTCGACACCGGAGCGGTGCGCGCCTTCGCCGCCGCCCAGGACGGCGTCGCCGCCGATATCGCCGCCCAGGGCGGCCTCGACACCGTATCCCACGTGGCGGCCATGACGCCGGTGTTCGGGCTCATCGGCGCGGATTTCCTGGCCAGCTTCGCGGTCGCGGAGTTGCTGCACGATCGCGATATCAATGCCCTCTCGGCCCGCTTCGGCAAGCTCGGGCAGGCCGCCTTCGGCTCGGCCGCCACCTACGACGCCACGGACGCGGAGTTCGCCGGGGGGCTCGGAAACATCGCCGGGCAGATCGGTGAGCAGGCATGAGCCCGATCGAGGCGGGCGTCATCGGCGCGACGGCCGTGCCCGGTCCGGCCACCAGCACGACAGGAGCCGTCAGCGTGAACGTCCTCTCGTCCGGCCCGATCCCCGACCTGCCGCTCGGCACGCTGCCCGCGGATGTGCCGCCGTTCGAGCCGCCCGCATTCGCCTTGTCGCGCAAGGAGTTCGACCAGTCCGGGACGCCGCTGGGCGGCGGGGTGCCGGGCGGTCAGACCGGCGCATCCGCGGCCGACGATCAGTCCGGAGTGCTCGGCATCGCGCACGGTGCCGTCTCCGGCGCACAGGACGCACTGGGCAATGCCCAGACGATGCTCGCCGACGCCCACACCGCGCTGAACAATGTGCCCGCGGCTCTGAACGCCGCGCAGGCCGCGCTGGCTCGGGCCGCTGCGAACCCGGCTTCACTCCTCCCCGCCCTGCCCGCCGATCCGGTCGGCGATCTCATGAAGGGCATGGCCCTGCCCGCGATCCCCGGCATGGACGCCCTGTTCAAGCCATTCCTGGATCTGATGAAGAGCTTCGGCACCGGCGTGCTCGGCAGTTTCAACCCCACGACCCTGCTCAGCCAGGGTTCGAAGTTCATCGAGTCCGCGGTGCAGGTCGGCGGCGGCGCGCTCAAGACCGTCGAATCCCTGTGGCAGGGCAAGGCGTCGCAGAGTGCGCAGGAGTCGGGCAAGCAGGCCGAGAACCACGGCAAGGAAACCGCGCAGCGCGGCTTCGACCTGTCCACGGTCACCAATCAGGCCGCCGCCGTGGTGCAACGCGGCAATATCCAGCTCACCGCCATCGCCCAGGCCTTCGCCGCCGAGGCCACCGCCCTCGCGCCCCTGATCCTGACCCCGGTCGGCCAGACCACCCTGATCGCCTCGGCCACCCGCCATCTCGGTGAGGCGGTCGCGGTCGTGAACGCCACGCACGGCGAGCTGTCGATCTACACCGCACAGGTCCAGGGCCTCATCGGCCAACTCCTCGGCCAGGGCGGCGGCCCCAACCCGGCCGAGGTCGCCCAGTCCCTGGCCCAGAACGTCGGCCAGCCCATCCTCGAACAGGCCAAGGGCCTGCTCGAAAGCGGTGCGCAGGCAGCCACTTCCGGCTCCCCCGAGGCGACCAGAACCGACCCGGCGGGCGGCGCACCCGACACCACCGCCGCGGGCGTCGGCGGAGGCGGCGGAGGTGGCGGTGCCGGAGGCGGCGGCCTCGGTGGCGGTGGCGGCCTCCCCTCGCCCCCGGGCGGCCCCGGCTCCTCCATCCCCGGCGGCAAGGTCACCACCCCGGCCAACCCCTTCGGCACCGGCCCGGGCGGCGTCCCCGGCCTGGGCGGCCCCGCCGGTTCCGGCTTCATGGGCTCCCCCGCCGCCACGGGCGCTGGCAAGGGCGCGGCCCCCGACGGCCAACACGGCCGCACGGTCCAACCCCACCAAAGCCCTTTGCAGGAAAGCGAACTCACCGGCAACCTGGGCACCTTCGCCCCGGGCGTCATCGGCGAGCCGGAGGACGAGCCCGCCGACGAGCAGTAGCCTCGCCGAATTACACCGCGGTCGGGCGGGTTTGGGCGTCGATGCCGCCGTCGATGACGAACTGGGCGCCGTGGATGAAACCCGCTTGGGGGCCGAGCAGGTAGGCGATGAGGGAGGCGATTTCCTCGGGCTCGCCATTGCGGCCGAGGGGTGACTTGAAGTTGCGGATGGCCTCGCCGTAGCGGGGGTCGTCCTTACCGGCTTGCAGCAGTGGGGTTTCCACGCTGCCCGGGGCGACGGTGTTCAGTCGCACCCCGGCCGCACCCCATTCCACGGCGCGCTCGCGCACCGCCACGGTGACGGCGTTCTTGGAGGACGCGTAGGCGTAGTGCCCCGCGAAATCCCCGGCCTGGGCGAAGGCCTCGGCCTCGGTGCCCTTGTTGATCGGGTTGTCCTCCCACTTGATCTGCGTGGAGGCCACCGACGAAACCACCACGGCCGCAGGGCTTTCCCCCTTCCGCAGCGCGGGCAGCAAGGCGTCGAGCAGGGCCACCGTGGCTCGATAGTTGATCTCCACCACCAGGTTCGGGTCCGGCACCTGCGGCCCGACGCCCGCGCACAGCACCACGCCGTCCAACGCGCCGCCGGAGCGCTCCAGGATCTCCTCGACCGCGGCCGCCCGCGCCGCCGCGTCGGTGAGGTCGACGGTGATGTCGGCATTGCGCAGGTCGATCCCGATGATGTCGTGCCCGGCGGCCCGCAGGGCGGCGGCGGTGGCCGCGCCGATGCCGGATCCGGAGCCGGTAATGGCGATCGTCATGACGCCGATTAGAACAAGGTCCAGAACATGGGGGCAAGCCCGGCGGAACCCGATCTCAGCCAGCGGGACTGCCATTTCGTGCTGCTTTCGGGCGATCGGGAGGCTAGCATCACTCGCAGAACTAGAATCTGTTCTAGTTTTCGCACTGCTCACTGTCGAGAGGACGATCGATGCGCTTCACCTACGCGGAGGCGATGACCAACCCGGATTACTACATCCCCCTCGCGCAGGCCGCGGAGGCCGCCGGGTTCCACAGCATCACCGTGGCCGACAGCATCGCCTACCCGGCCGAGTCGGATTCCAAGTACCCCTACACCGCCGACGGCAATCGCGAGTTCCTGGACGGCAAGCCGTTCATCGAGACCTTCGTGCTCTCGGCCGCCATCGCCGCGGCCACCACCACGCTGCGCCTGACCCCGTTCGTGCTCAAGCTGCCGATCCGCCCGCCGGTGCTGGTGGCCAAGCAGGCCAGTTCCCTTGCCCGCCTGAGCAACAACCGTTTCGCACTGGGCGTGGGCATCAGCCCGTGGCCGGAGGACTTCCAGATCATGGGTGTCCCGTTCGAGAAGCGCGGCAAGCGCATCGACGAGTGCATCGAGATCGTGCGCGGCCTGTCCACCGGCGAGTACTTCGAGTACCACGGCGAGTTCTACGACATCCCGAAGATCAAGCTCACCCCTGCTCCGACCGAGCCGCTGCCAATTCTGCTCGGCGGGCATAGCGATGCCGCCCTCAAGCGCGCCGTGCGACTGTGCGACGGGTGGATGCACGCCGGCGGCAAGGGCGAGGATCTGGACAAGTACCTGGCCCGGATCAACGAGCTGCGCGCCGAGCGGGACCACAAGGGCGACTTCGAGATCCACGCGGTCTCCTACGACGGCTACACCCCAGACGGTGTGAAGCGCTGCGAGGAGAAGGGCATCACCGACCTGATCGTCGGCTTCCGCAACTCCTATGCCAAGGAGCAGGACACCGAGACGCTCGAAGAAAAGATCACCAAGATCAAGTGGTACGGCGACAACGTGATCGCCAAGCTGAGCTGAGTCAGCCCCGCTTGGCGTAGCCCAGATCGATGACGGCGTCGCGCTCGGCCACGAGTTCCGCGACGCTGGCATCGATTCGGGCCCGGGAGAATTCGTCGATCTCCAGATCGGGCACGATGCGATAAGCACCGTCCGCGCAGGTCACCGGGAACGAGCTGATGAGCCCCTCGGGCACCCCGTAGGACCCGTCCGAGGGCACCGCCATCGAGGTCCAGTCCCCGGCCGGGGTACCCAGCACCCAGTCGTGAATGTGGTCGATCGCCGCGCTGGCCGCACTCGCCGCCGAGGACGCCCCGCGCGCCTTGATGATCGCGGTCCCGCGCTGCTGCACGGTCGGAATGAAATCGTCGGCCACCCAGGCGCTGTCGTCGACGACCTCGAGCGCCGGACGCCCCGCCACGGTCGCGTGGGACAGATCCGGATACTGCGTCGCGGAGTGATTGCCCCACACCGTGATCCGGCGAATATCGGCCGCGGCCGCCCCGGTCTTCTTGGCGACCTGCGCGATGGCCCGATTGTGGTCGAGCCGGGTGAGCGCGGTGAACCGCTCGGCGGGCACGTCCGGAGCGTTGCTCATGGCGATGTAGGCGTTGGTATTGGCCGGATTCCCCACCACCAGCACCCGAATGTCCTCGGCCGCATTGGCATTGATGGCCGCACCCTGATCGGTGAAGATCGGCCCGTTGGCCGCCAACAGATCCGACCGCTCCATCCCCGCGGTCCGCGGCCGCGCCCCCACCAGAATCGCGACATTCGCCCCGTCGAACCCGACCCACGGATCATCGGCGATATCGATCCCGGCCAGCAGCGGAAACGCCCCGTCCTCGAGCTCCATCGCCACACCCTCGAGCGAGTGCACGGCGGCCGGAATCTCCAACAGCCGCAACCGCACCGGCGTCTCGGCCCCGAGCAACGCCCCGGACGCGATCCGGAACAACAGCCCGTAGGCAATCTGCCCGGCGGCCCCGGTCACGGTAACGGTCACTGGCGCGGCATTGCTCACGACGCTCTCCTCGCGGTGCGGCTACTTCCGCCCCCACCCTATCCACCCTCACACCCGGACCTCCGCCCCGGTGAGCAACCCAACACTCAGCGGGCGAGGTCGGCGATGTCGGAGTCGGCGAGGATGATGGGGGCGGCTTCGTCGCGGGCACGGACCATGCGGACGGCGCGGTAGAGGGGGCGCTCCTCGGCGATGGCGTCGCGGGCCTCGGCGCGCAGCTGTTGCACCAGCATTCCCGAAATGGCCAGGGCGGCAGCGAGAGAGCAGCTCGCGAGGGCGTCGGCCAGTCGGCGGAGGCCGAGGATGTGGAGTTCGCGTCCGCTGCCGGAATCGCTGTAGATGGCCAGGGGGACGATCTGCGAGTCCGCACCGGCGGTGACGCGCAGGACGATGCGGCTGATCTTGCCGGGGAAGACCAGGATTTCGACCGCGCTGGCGGCGGCCAGGTCGACGCTGCGTTCGCCGCGCCAGGTGCGGGCCCGGATGACGGTGCCGGACACGGTGATTCGCCGTCGCTGCACCGCGATCGCGTACAGGGCGGTCGGTGCGCCCAGCACGATGCCGGTGGCCAGCGCCACCGGCCAGTGCACGAACAGCGCCATCAGCAACCCGACCCCGATGCCCACGCCGAGCGCGGCCAGGGTGAGCTTGCGCAGCGCGGGAGCCAGCAGTTCGGGCGCGATCAGATCGAGGCCCACCGCACCGACGGACCCCGGTTTCGATTCTTCAGTCACCACAGCGCATTCGTCCAAGTGTCGATGGGTCGTGTGTACCGGCGGCACGCACCGCCCCCGCGCGACGCACCGCACGGTACCAGCAGGCCATAGCTCCATACCCAGAATCGGGCCAGGTCATACCAGCGCACGGCCGTCGACATGCACCGGGCCCGGACAGCGGTCGACTGCCCGGGCCCGGCCGGTCTGTCAATCCTGTTGCCCCGCAAGGGCGGCGGCGACCTGTGCGACGGCCTCGTCCAGGGGAATCTGCTTCTGCTCGCCGGTGGTCAGGTCCTTGAGCCCGATCTGCCCTTCGGCGACTTCGCGGTCGCCGAGGACCAGGGCCAGGCTCGCGCCGGACTTGTCGGCGGCCTTCATCGCGCCCTTCATCCCGCGCCCGCCGTAGGCGAGGTCGGTGCGAATGCCCGCCTTGCGCAGTTCGGCGGCGATGACGACCAGGCGCTGCTTGGCCACGTCCCCGAGGGGCACGCCGAAAACCTGGATGCGCGGCACCGTGACCGCGGACTTGCCCTCGGCCTCGAGCGCCAGCACGGTGCGGTCGACGCCGAGGCCGAAGCCGATGCCCGACAGCGGCTGCCCGCCGAGTTCGGCCATGAGCCCGTCGTAGCGCCCGCCGCCGCCGATGCCGGACTGCGCGCCCAGCCCGTCGTGCACGAATTCGAAGGTGGTCTTGGTGTAGTAGTCGAGCCCGCGCACCATGCGCGGATTCACTACATAAGGAATGCCCATGGCGTCGAGGTGCCCGAGCACCTGCTCGAAGTGCGCCTTGGCCGACTCGGAGAGGTGGTCGATCATGAGCGGCGCGTCCGCGGTCATCTCCTTGACCTCGGGCCGCTTGTCGTCGAGCACGCGCAGCGGGTTGATCTGCGCCCGGCGCTTGGTCTCCTCGTCGAGGGGCAGCTTGAACAGGAAGTCCTGCAACAGTTCCCGATACTGCGGGCGGCAGGTCTCGTCACCGAGCGAGGTGATCTCGAGCCGGAACCCGTCCAGCCCGAGCCCCCGGAACCCCCGGTCTGCGACGGCGATCACCTCGGCGTCCAGCGCCGGATCGTCGATGCCGATGGCCTCGATGCCAACCTGCTGCAACTGCCGGTAGCGACCCTTCTGCGGGCGCTCGTACCGGAAGAACGGCCCCGCGTAGCACAGCTTGACCGGCAGTTGCCCCCGGTCGAGGCTGTGTTCGATGACCGCGCGCATGACACCGGCCGTGCCCTCGGGCCGCAGGGTGAAGCTCTCGCCATTGCGGTCGGCGAAGGTCCACATCTCCTTGGACACCACGTCGGTGGATTCGCCCACACCCCGCGCGAACAGCGCGGTTTCCTCGAAAACCGGCAGTTCGATATGCCCGTATCCGGCCAGTCGCGCGGTCTCCACCAGGCCGTCGCGGACGGCGACGAACTCCGCGGAGACGGGTGGCAGATAGTCGGGGACCCCCCTCGGGGCACTGAAGCTGCTGGTCTTGGTCACGAGGAACAAGTTTCCACGATGCCCGTCCGCCAAGTCCAACCGGTTACCGACTCCGCTACCACGGACCCCGGGCATATGTAGGTTTTTCTCAGCCAATGCAGGTAATGTCTGCCGCGGCCGCTGGGCTGACGGCCGCAGTCTGTAGGACATCACCGACCGTTCACGGAGGGACAGTTAGTGCCGAGCAATGAACAGCGACGCGCTGCGGCGAAACGCAAGCTGGAGCGTCAACTCGCCAATCGGGCCACGCGGGCGCGCAAGCGCAAGCAACTCACCATCGCGGCATCGGCCCTGGGCGTCGTGGTCGCGGTGGCGGCCGGTGTCGGCATCTACTTCCTGACCAAGGGCGACGACAACTCCACCAGCGCGAAGGCCTCCGAGACCCCCGACGCCTCGCTGACCGCGGCTCCCCCGCCCGCGGCGAAGGCCAAGCCCGCGTCGGTGAGCTGTGACTACCGCCCCTCGCAGAAGCCCGCCGACAAGCCGGTGAATGCCCCCGGCACGGCGAACATCTCGACCACGGGCGAGGTGAAGGCCACCATGGACACCAGCCAGGGCCCGATCACCATGACCCTGAATCCGGGTGAATCCCCCTGTACGGTCAATAGTTTCGAGTCGCTGGCCAAGCAGAAATTCTTCGACAACACCTCCTGCCACCGCATCACCACGGGCAAGGGCCTGCAGGTGCTGCAGTGCGGCGACCCGACCGGCAGCGGAATGGGCGGCCCGGGCTACGAATTCGACAACGAGTACCCGACCGATCAGTACGACGCGAACGATCAGGCCGCCCAGTACCCGGTGGCGTACAAGCGCGGCGTGCTGGCCATGGCCAATGCCGGTCCGGGCACCAATGGCTCCCAGTTCTTCCTGGTCTACGGCGATTCCCAGCTGCCGCCGCAGTACACCATCTTCGGCACCGTGGACGACAACGGCCTGGCCACGCTGGACAAGGTCGCCAAGGCGGGCGTCCAGGGCGGCGGCCAGGACGGCAAGCCCGCGGCGGATGTCACCATCCAATCGGTCCAAATCAACTGACCAGCACGGTTTTTCGGGCCCGGCGTATCATGCGCCGGGCCCGATGCTTTTCCGATCGGGTCCGGCGAAGGTCTCGGGAAGGTCCCGTTGAACGTACCGATTAAGGGTTCCCTAACCAAAGAAAATCCTGAGTTTTCCGCTTCACGCCGGAAATGTGCGATATATGCTGGATCGCGACGCACGCGTACGGCGGTTTCGAAGTTTTCGCTGGTAACCTCGTAGAACGGAGTACCAAGGCGTAGTAAAGCCCACCGGGTAACCCCCACTACGGGCCGCACCCACGCTTACGTTCTCCCGGTGTCCACGTTTGCAGGCGGGACATGGCTATACGCGACCACCGTCCGGATGGCGATGTCCATGACGAAGCACCACCACCATCCATAGTGATCACACTGCAGCATCGGGGAGCAGGCAATGGCCGAGGAACTCGACGACATCGGCCGCGAAACAGCGGCGATGATGAGGCAAATGTTGCAGCTCGCGACACTTGTCGCGCTGCGCACCCGGGAGCGTGGCCAGAAGGAAGCGGAAGCACGCGTCAGGGTCACCGAGGCCCGGCAGAAGGAGGCTCGCGAGCGTCGGCTCCGCGAGGCCGCCGACGCCAAGGCGCGCGACCCGCGTAACCGGGAGCTTTCACGAATCCTGGAGCGCCCGACCATGGATCGGGGCGTATCACTGGAAAAGGATCGATTCGCCGCCGCGGCCGAAGCCACGCGCATGGCCGCCCAGCAGGCGAGTCGGAACTCCATGAGGTACGACTCGGTGGAGCGTCGAACGGCTCTGGCACAACATCTTTCGCGGATGGGCATCTCGCCCGAACTGCAATCGGTGCGCATGCTGATGGAAGTCGGCCAGGCGCAGTCGGCACAGGACGCGGTACGCATTCGCGAGCAGGAGGCGGCCCAGCGTCGCGTCCGGGAGCAGGAAGCCCGGGAGCGCGAGCGGGAACGGGAGCGGACTCGGTCACGCGAACGAGTCTGAGCAGCAACAGCATTGAGCACGAGGGTGGCGGATCGCGAAGCGATACGCCACCCTCGTTTCTAGAGCGGGAACTCCCCCAGCGCCGGATTGCTGAACAGTCCCTGCTGCGGCGATTTCAGCGGTAACGGCGTCAGCATGTCCTTGTGCCCGTTGCGCACACTGCAGTATTTGAACGGCCCCTTGGGGTCGAACAGCTTGGCCATGTGCGGGTCGGCGTGGTCGAGAAACCAAATGCTCAGTCCGGTTTTGCCGTCGTGTCGATAGTGCTCCCACGCCCGCCACATGGCGTCCAATCGCGCGACGGCCTCGGCGTGCTTCCACCATTCGGGGCACCACACGGTGTCGCTGATATCGGTCACCTGGCGGCGGTACACGAGCGATAGGTAGTTCTCGACGAACTCGACCACGCTCGCGTAGACCATGGGTGTTGGCTGCTCTTCGCTCACAGCGGTCGGACCTCCTTGGGTGACGCGGCGTCGGGTTGGGCCTCCTTGATCAGCAGCGGCGAGCTGATCAGATCGGCGATTTCGGTCTTGCGGGGATGCGGGTCGTGCGCCTTGATGGAATTGGCGACCGCGCTCGCGTGCTCACCCTCCCACCACGGGATCGTGCGCAACAGCACGGCCGGGGTGCCCGAGGAGAACAGGATGGCCCGACCGCGCGGGAGCGTGGCCAGGGCGTGCGCGTTGAGGGTCTTCGACGAGCTGAGCGAGCGCGAATAGCTCTTGCCGCTACTGGATTCCGAGACCGACTGGGCGATGCTGTCGTAGTCGCCGATGGCCTCGGAGCGCTGTTGCAGGAAATTCATGTCGTCGATGCCGCTGCCGAGGACCTTGATATTGGCCGCGCCCCAGAGCGCTTCCATACCGTCGGGCCCCCAGCAGCGCGCGCCCTGGGCCCAGGACTGCAGCACCGTCATGACGACGATGCCGCGAGATCCGAAGTGGCTGTAGTTCTTCGGCAGGTCCTTCCAACGCACCACATTGGCGGCCTCGTCGAGGGCGGCCAGCAGTGGCACCGGCAGGCGGCCGCCGGGCGAGCGCATGGCCTTGCGCACCGCGACGTCGATGACCGCGTCGGTGAGCGCGCTGACCAGCGGTGCGGCCGAACCGCGGCCCTCGAGGGAGAGCGAGTACAGCGTGCCGTTGCGCTCGATGAAGTCGAGTTCGTCGAAGGGCACGCGGTTTCCGCCCGGCACCACCCACGGAATGATGTGGGTCAGCTTGAGGCAGCGGATCATGGCCTTGGCCGCGCCGAAGATGCCGTCGCGGGTTTTGACGTCGAGGTTGTACTGGCCCACGAGACTCGGTGCCATGTAATGCATTCCCTGCTCGCGCAGGATATTGATGGGCTCGTGATCCATCGGGTTGTTGACCCACTCCCAGACCTGGGTGATGGGTCGGCCGACGAATCCGGCGGCCAGGAACAGCGCGGCCAGCAGGTCCTCGGCCTCGGGGTCGAAGTAGGAGTCGGCGCCCTGGCCGACCGACGGGCTGCCCTCGGCGTCGGAGAAGTGGCCCGCCAATTGCAGTGCGCGCGTTTCGCATCCGGGCGCGTACACGTCGACCCAGGCCAGCGGATCCCAGTACCAGGCCGGTTCCTGCTGATGCATGAGGTCGTTCGAATCCGCGGCCACGCCTTGCGGATCGAAGACGAACACCGGACTGCCCTTGTCGCGGCGCACATCTCGCGTGGCGTCCACGACGTCGCGCTTGTTGGAGGTCACCAGCACCGGGCCGATGGCCGCGAGCACGGCCGGGATGACGCGGGAGGTCGTCTTGCCCTGCCGCGGACCCCAGATGTCGACCTGGAGATCTTCGTAGGAGCCGTACAGCATTTCGCCGTCGGCCACCGAGACCCCGATCGGAATGCCCGGCACCAGCGGGTCACCCGGCCGCATGAGCGAGCCCGGGATGATCGGCCCGCCCGGATGGTTCTTGTCCAGCGGCACCCCGATCTGCCCGGCCTTGTCACGGACACCGGCCAGCGTCAGCGCCTTGATGGCGCCGCCGCTGCCCATGTAGTCGGCCTTGTCGTCGATGGGCAGTCGGCCCTTGCTCGCCACCGTCTTCTGTCGCCGCTTGAACAGCTGCCAGGCCAGCGCGCCCACGATGATGATGACGACGATGGCGGTCGCCGCGCCGGGCCAGTGCAGCTTGCCCTTCGCCAGATTGACGGCGATGGCGATCGGGTTGATCGGGACGTTCTGCCGCGGGGTGGACAGCAGATTGCCCACGTGAACGGCCACCCACAGGGTTCCGAAGATCGCGAAACCCACGTAGATGAGCTGCAGTGTGCGGTCCGGACCCGGGTCGGCCGGGTCCTTCACCGGTGCTTTCGCCATCTCTAACCTCCTGGGATGACCTGTATGTCGTTATCGCTCAACGAAATTCGTCCAGCAACCAACCACCCGCGGTGCCGCGCACGACGGTGGCGACGACCGTGGCCGGGGGCAGCGCCTCGCGCTTGCCGTCCGGGTACACGACCGTCTGCTCGATGCCGATCTTGTACTGCTGCCGGTTCGGGTCCGTGCCCGCCGGGGCCTTCTCCCCGGACGCGAACGCGAACGCCTCCACGTGCGCACCCGCCTTGGCCCACTCGCTCCAGCGCAGGGTCGGTCTCGGCGTCTCCACGCTGACGGACTGGTTGTCCAGGGTGCGGACCAGGCTGGGCCCGAGCCACTTTCGGGCGCGCTTCAAGGCGTCGCCCTCGGATTCGGTGGCCGGGTACCAGGTGTAGATCTGCTGCAGTGCGGTGACCGCCACGCCGTCGGGGGTGGTGGGGTCGGGTGCGGGGGCTTGCTCCAGCAGCCGGGTGGTGGACGTGGGTGGTTGCGCGGCGGTCTTGTTCGAGCCGCCGCCGCTGGTCGATCCGCCGCCACAACCCGCGGCCAGCATCGCGACGCTCAGCACAACCATCACCACCTGCGAAGGACCTCCCTTCCAGGCTAGTCGCCGACGCGCGCTCACGCGGCTCATGTGCCTCGCTTGGCTTCGTGGAGGGTCTCCACCAGCGTGCGGTTCATCTCCGCGGCGGCCGCCAGCTGTTGCTGCAGCAGGGCGACCTTGCGGCGCAAGGCGATGGCGTCCATGCGTTCCAGGCCGGGGCTCTCCGCCGCCCGCACCCAGTTGCGTACCGAATTGGTGTGCACGCCGATCTGTTCGGCGACCACCCGGCAGGCCTCCGACTCCGAGCGCAGTTTGCCCGTGAGTGCGATGACCTGTTCCACGGCGGCCTGTCTGACCTCCGGCGACACTCTTCGATACGACCGGTGCGGCATCATGCGGCGCTCCCTTCATCCGAGCCGCGGCTCGCGGTGGTCTCGGTGAATTCGCTGAAACGCTGGTTGGTGTCGTGGATTCCGCTCTCGCGTTCGGAGAGCGTGAACTCCATGTGGAACGGGATTCCGGGCCTGCGGTCCTCGCCGATCTTGAGCAGGAACTTGCCGGTGCCGGGCGCGGGCGGCCGGGTCTGGCCCGGCTTGAGCGCCTCGCCGGTGAGGGCCTGCGGCGCGGACCAGCTGGTCACCATCTCCTCCTCGGCGGAGGTGAAGGGCACGGTGGAATCCAGGCGCGCGATCTCCTCGGCCGGGAGCGCGCCGAAGATCTTGGCGCGGGCGCGTTCCAGAAAGCCGAGCGCCTTGGCGATGGCGGCCTCGGAACCCAGCGCCTGCAGGTCCTTGATGGTGTGGCTGATCATGATGAGCGAGGTGGCGATGCCGCGCTGCAGACGAGTGAGCTCGTCGACGCGGTCGACCATGAAGTCGCCCAATCCCAGCACCTGCCACAGCTCGTCCATGACGACCTGGAAGTAGCGCTGCGGGCCCATGCCCGCGTCGGCCAGCACGTGCGCGGCCTCGACGGAGGCGAAACCGTCGGCCCAGCAGGCCAACATGACGGCGGCCTTGAGTTTCTTGTCGCCGGTGGGGATGTGGGAGACGTCGATGCAGACGGCGGTGGAGTTGGTGTCGATCGGAGTCGTGGTGTGGCCGTTGAAGACCGCGCCGAACGGACCCTGGGTGAGCGCGCGCAGCGAACGGCGCAGCCCCTTGATGGCCTCGTGGTACTCCTCCGGATTGTCCGCGCCCGCATCGAGTTGCAGTTCGTCGCCGCCCGCGACGATCACCTCCAGGAGGTCCTCGATAATGGGCGGCTGATCCGGGGTGAAGCCGCTGCCCTCGCGGTAGAGGATGCGCAGGCCGGTGGCGATGAGGGTCTCCTCGAAGTCGCGCACCCGCGCCCCGCGCACCAGTTCCACCAGACCGGCGATGAGGGTGACCTGGCGGGCCCGCATCTCCTGCATGACCTGCGTCTGCAATTCGGGCAGCTCGCCCAGCAGCGGGACGATCGAGCCCAGCACACCGGCGGCGAGCGGATTGAGTTTGCCGTAGCCGTAACCCAGATCGATGACCTGGCCGCCGACCATTTCCACCAGTTTGCGGTAGTCGGGCTTGACGTCGGCCAGCACCAGCGGCGTGATCCCCTGCGCCACACCGCCGAGCACGATGCGACGGACCAGCGAGGACTTGCCGAAACCGTTGAGGCCCAACACGAAAAGGCTCGGGGCGGTGATGAAGGACCCGCGCATGAACCAGTTCATCGGGTCGAAGCAGACCGGTGCGCCGGTGTGCAGGTGCGAGCCGAGCGGGGTGCCGATCAGCGGCGCGCCCGCACCGACCGACCACGGCCACAGGCCCGCGACCTGCGCGGTGGTGGCGCGGTACTCGACGGGGCGGCCGACCACGTTCATGCGCCCGCCGCCCGGGCCGACGTATCCGCGATCGGTGAGTTGCGCTGTGGTGCGGTCGAATTCGTCGAAGTTTCCGTACTGCATGCGTTCGGCGCGCGCCGCGAAATTGCGCCGCCGCAGATCGTCGGTGTGCAGCCGGAAGGTGGCCCACGCCGCCTTGATCCCGCTGCCTTCGCGCGCGGTCACCTCGAGCTTGGCCCGCGTGGAGTCGTCGAGCAGCTTGGGTCCCTGCTGCTTCTTCTTCGCCGCCGCCTTGCGTGCCGCGGCCCGCTTGGCCGCCGCCGCCCGCTCGGCCTTCTCGGCTTCCTTGTCACGCTTGGCTTTCCGCGCCCGCGCGGGCTCGGTCACCCGGTCCGGGCGCGCCGCGCGTGCGGGTCGGCTCCGCTTGGGACGCCCGGCGGGGTCGCCCTCGGGCCGGGCCGGTCGAGCCCGTCCCGGCGCTGCGGCACGCCCGCCCAAATGCACCCGATCCGGGTCGGTGGGCCGCGCCCGCCCGTCGGATCCATTGCCGCGCCGCGCTTCTCGCTCGGCCTCGCTCCGCCGCGGCCGCCCGGTTTCGCCTTCCGCCCGGGGCCGTTCTCGCCGACGGTCGGTCGGCTCGCCCCGCTCCGGTCCGCGTGCCCGATCCCGCCCACCGCGTCGATCCGCCGCGCCCCCGCGCGCACCGGGTTCCTTCAGCACCCCGGAGGCGGTGGCGCGCAGCGCGTCACCCGAATCCGCCTCGTGCACGGCGAGTTCGCGACCGGTCGAAACCTCCCCGGCACCGGGCATTTCGGACATGGGATCGGCTGGGCTCGACTCGACCTCGCGCTCCGCCGTACCCGATCCCGGTACGACACCGCTCGGTTCGAGGGGCGGCAGGGCCGGGAGCCGTCGCTTGGTCGGCCTGCTCACGGATTCTTCGACCGGCTCGCTCTCGGGCGCGACCGGCTCGACCATCGGTTCGCCACGATCCGGACCGATCGGCTCCTCGGCCACCGGGCTCGCGATCTCCGGGAGTGCGATCTCGCGCGGAGTCGCGATCACCGGCTCGCTCTCGGCTGCTACAGGCTCGACAGTCACCTCCGGCTCGGCGAACTCGGCCGAGTAGTCGATCGGGGTGTCGCGGCGGAGCAGGCGGCGGTCCGGGAGGGTGCCGCGGCGGGGGCGGTGCTCGTCGCGCATGACCCGGGAGGGCGTGGGCACGAACGATTCCGGCGGTTCCTCGCGGCGCTCCGGCTCGGGGCGGCGGCGGTCGACGGATTCCGGGTCGCGGCGGGAGCCGCGCCGGGTGGCGGCGGCTTCGCGGTCGCGGACCGAGGGATCGTAGTCACGTGGCATGGTGGGTTACCCCGCAAGCGCTTTCGGAATGGTGGCGTGTTCGGGGAGGATCACCCCGCAGCCGAGGGACGCCGCGAACGCGGCCGCTTGGTAGCGGTAGCAGCGGCGGATCTTGAGACGAGCCTGGGTGGAGAGGTCTCGGGTGATGGCCTCGATGCGGGGCAGGTCGCCGCGCAGCGGTTCGGTAATGGTGACCAGCGCGCCGAAGCGGGTGACGCCGTGGCCGCGGGCCTGTTCCTCGCGGGCCTGCTGGGTCGCGCCCACGCGCAGGGTGGCCGCCGCGGAGACGACGCCGCGCTCGGATTGCTGTGCCACCAGGGCGTTCTTGTAGTCGTCGTCCACGATCTGCGCGGCGTCACCGGCGGAGTGCGGGCGATAGACGATGGTGATGCGCTTGCGCGGCACTTCGGGATTGGGCGCGAGCAGCCGCTGCAGCACGCGCTCGTCGACCGCGCCCTCGGGTGCGGTGTCCATCTCCCAGGTCACCGAGCGGCCGCCGTCGTGAATGAAGTGGTCCCAGCGTTCCTCGTGCGAGACCGGGCCCGCGTCGGCCCAATCCAGGCCGTGCCCACCGGGTTCGCCCGCGGCCACCTCGAGGTCGGCCTGCGAGGCCGGATCGTAGCTGCGGCGAATGAAGGAGATGATCTCCTCGGCGGCCATGGGCTGGGCGCGAACTCCCGCCTCCGCCAGGGCCGCGCAGATGCCGGGCAGCCGCCGCCCGATCTCGACGGCCTCCTCGGCCGGGTTCTTGCGGCGCTCGGCGGTGGTGGCCTTGAACGTGATGGCCACGCGCGGCAGCAGCTGCACCCGCTCCTGCGGCAGTTCGGTGGCCAGCTCGTACATGACCTGCTGCGCCAGATCCGGCGCGTCGGGCCGGGTGATGGTGGAAACCTCGGTGAGCAAACGGTTTCCGGTCTCGGGCACGGTGTCGATGACCGGCACCACGGCCACGATGTCGGAGGTCTGGCCCAGCGAGGCCAGGAAGGTGCCCCACGCGCCGACCCAGCGGTCGATGACCGGCTGGTCGACGGCCTCGTGACCCTGCGGCCAGGCCCGCAAAACCACTGTGTACTGGGCGAACTGAGGTAGGTGGATCATGCCGAAGCTGTAGCCGCCCGCGTCGATGCCCTCGTACAACCGCGACGGGGCCATCAGCCCGGGCAGCCGGGTGACGCCGCCCGGGATCCGCGAGAAGCGTCCGCCCCGGTACACGTGCTCGCCCTTGGAACGACCGCGCAACCAATGGAACATCATCAATCCGTTCTCGTAGCCGGAGCGGCCGCCGGAGCGCCACACCAGGGGAACCATCACGACCGTGCCGATGCCCGCCACGATGGCGGCCGGTTTCGGTCCGGCGGCCAGCGCCGTCAGCAGGGCGGTGATGACGACCGCGAACCCGACCACGGTCTCACCCCAGCGCAGGCCGAAAAGTCCTGCGCTGCGGGGCTTCTGCCACAGTCCGTACGAGCGGCGCTCGTAGGTTTCGGTCATCGTCATCGCGGAATGGTGCTCCTGCCGAGGTCGGGTGAACGGTTGACCCAGCGGTCACCGGCCACGTCGCCCGCCGTGTTCTCGGCCTTGCCGAGCGAGGCGGTCGCGGCGCGGACCTGGGCGACACGGGTGGCCACGCGGGACGCGCCTGACGGTACTGCGCCGCCTCCGCCTTGCGCGGCAGGACTCGCGGCGGCGGCCGCACCGCCACCGCCTCCACCGCCGCCCGGCCGGGGCACGGGTGCCGGGCGCGGCGCCCCGCCACCACCGGGCCCGCCCGGTCCGGGCCGACCCGGCCGACCGCCGCGACCCATGCCCGCGTAGCCCGGCGCACCGGTCGCCGCGCGCGGCGCCACCGCGCGCGAACCGACCGCGCCCAGCGCCGCGATGCCGACCAGGGTGCCGGTGGTGGCGGCCAAACCCGAACCGCCGGAACCGACTATGGCCACCTCGCCCGCGGTCGCCAGGCGCATGAGCGCGGGCAGCACGAAGGCGACACTGCCGAGCAGCACGATGGAGACCAGCATGCGCTGGGCCTCGTCGGCGTCGGGCAGGTTGACGGTGCCGGTGCGGGCGTCGGTGGCGCCCGCAGTGGTGAAGGCGATCATGTAGACGATCGCGGCGACCGGCTTGTAGAGCATGAAGGCGATGATCCAGCGAATCAGCTTGTTGTAGGAGCTGCGCCCGATGCTGGTACCGGATCCGGCCGCCGCCAGCGGCAGCACGCCCGCGGCCACCACGAGCATGCCCTGGCGCACGATGGCCAGCACGATCTGGGCCAGCGCGCCGAGCAGGCCGACAATGGCGATGATCAGCACGAGACCCGGCGAGAAGGCTTGCAGTTTGGTGGTTTTCACCATCAGCTCGGCCATGTCCTTGGCGTTGCCATTGGTGGAGTCGTTGATGATCCACTCGGAGAACTTGTCCGAGGCCTGCGTCGCGGCCACGATCACCGCGCCCAGCATCCAGGAGCTGAACACCACGCGCGCGAACATCCAGAAGGAATCGGTGGCCTCACTGACCGCGGCTCCCCGTCTCGCCTGCGCGAGTTTGAGTCCGGTCAGGATCACCGACACCATCAATAGGAGTATCTGCGCTTGATAGGTGTAGTCGTTGATCTTCGTGAACAGCGTTCCCGCGTCGCTGACCCTGTCGTTGGGCAGTTTCATCCAGAACGTCAGGGCCAGGATCAAGGCCTCGCCGAGGCCGTTCATGAGCGAGTCGACGACCTTGCCGAAGGTGGAGTCCCACGCCTTGTCGCGCACGGCGGTCGCGGCGTCGCCGGGATGGGTGGCGACATTGGCCGCCTTGCACGCGGCCGAGGCGGCGTCGCCGAGCGAGATGCCGGGCACGCTGAGGCCGTCGAGGGAGTCGTGTAATTCGTTGCAGGCCGGGTCGAAACCGTACTGCTGGCCGTAGGCCACCGTCGGTGTGGCGATCATGACGGTGAAGACGACCGCGAAGATCGTGACTAGCCGCCTCAGCATGTGGTCCACCTTTCGATGGGTCGCGATGCCAGTGTTCTCGAAGAGTTCCGGTTCACCATCGGGTCCACCCCGCCAGCGAATCCACGTTCTCGGTCTGGGAGCTCTTGGAGTTCGACGGCTTGAGCCGCCAATCCCCCGCGTCCCACACCATGATCAAACGCACGGCCGCCCACCACTGTTTGTTGTCGACCACCGGCCCGCGCACGGCCAGCCGCACGATGGCCATATCGTCGGCGTAGTTCTCGATCTGGAAGGCGTCGGGGGCCACCAGGTAGCGGGTCACCTTCTCCGGCTGCTGTTTCGGCAGCCGCTGGTCGGCCAGCGCCTGGTCGTAGGCGGTGAGCTGCTCGGCGGGCACCCGCACCTCCCGCACGTACAGTTCCCGGTCGGCGGGGCGGGCATTGAGCCGGTAGGTGATCTGCGCCGCGGCCAGTGCCGCGCCCTGCGGGGTGTGCGAAAAGCCCACGGCCAGACCGTTTTCCAGCCGCGCCGGACCGTCGGAGGTGGAGAACGGCACCGATGCGCCGTAGACGCGCTGCCAGCCGTGCGGTTCGGTCAGGCCCTGGGGCGCGGCGGTGAGCCAGTCGGAGTCGGTGGCCTTGCGCTGCTTGGAATTGTCCTGCGGCAGCGGCTGTCCCGCCGAATTGTTGGGGATGTCGACGCGGCGACCGAACAGATCCACCTCGGGCGAGGCGAATCCGGTGACGCCGGTCTCGGTGGTGGTGACGGGGTCGGTGCCCGAGTTCTTCGCGCTCGGTTTCGACGAACCGTGCCCGAAATAGACCACCAGACCCGCGATGACGATCACCGCGACCAGGGCGGCCGAGGCGATGACGCCGAACGAGACGCCGTCGCGCTCGGGCGACTCCTTCTCGCTCATCGTTTCGCCTCCACGGTGTCGGTGTCGAGAGTGTGTGTGCCAGTGGACATCTGTGTGCCGGTGGACAATGGAGCTGCTCGTATCCCTCAGGTCGGCAGCAGGGCCAGCGCGATGCCGCTGGCCGAGGTCGCCATGATCGCGCCCAGCAGGCTCATCACCACCCCGTGCGTGGCATCGTTGGCGGCCAGGTCGTCGCGGAAGGCGTACCAGAGCCGTCCGGCGGCCAGGATCATCCAGGCCAGGCAGAACAGCAGCACGCACCACAGCAGCCAGTCGATGAGCTGCATGAGCGGGCGCAGCACATCCGCGGGCATCTGCTTGTAGGCCAGGACCGTGTCCAACCTGTAGGCAAGCACAGTGTCCAGTCCCACCGCGGCCGTGGACATTACGTGATCACTGCGTTCATGATCGTGCCCGCGCTCGTGGCGACGATTCCTCCGATCATGGCCCCGGCCACCATCTTCGGCGACTCCAAACCGCCTCCTGTCCACTTCTCCCAGGCGAACCGGCCACCGGCGTAGGTGATGCCCAGGATTCCCGACAACAGAACGAACCAGGTGAAGTACCGCACCAGCTTCAGCAATTTGTCCGACGCGGGCGGCGCCTCCGGGGTCGGATTCCCGACCTGCGCGAGGAACTGGCCGTACGCGTCGTGTACGGCGAGGAGCATGCTCATTGTCTGTCCTTCTCGAAAAGCGAACTGCTAGTGACAATCAACCGGGAAACCGTTTGCGCACAACACATTCCATTATTGATCATGATCGCTCCTCCGAATCCGAGGCATCGGAGCGGGGGGCATCGAGAGCATCCTGTACCGCGGCCACGATGCCGGAGCCGAGCTCCCGCACATCGGGCGTAATCTCCTCCAAGGGATCGGATTTGCGCTTGCGCTGCTGGGGCAGCGGATCGCCGGGCGACCACACCGGCAGCTGATCGGGCTCCACCAGCGTCCATTCCTCGTGCCACGGCAGCTGCCACACCTGACCCGCCAGCGAACCGACGACATCGCGGTAGCGGCGGATCTCGGCCGGGATGCGGCCCGGGCGCGCGGCCACGGTGATCAGCCCCAGCACCTCGCTCGGGCCCGCGAGCCCGGCGTGATGCTGGCGCAGCAGATCGTGGGCGCGGGTGAGTCCGGCGATGGTCTCGCGGGCCACCAGCACCACGAACGGGGATTCCCGCTCGAACACGCCCGGCCAGCGTCGATACGAATCCGCCGCGGGCGCAAGCACATGCGAGAGCGTGGTCGCCCCCGCGCCGCCGTGGACGCCGAGCAGCCACACCAGCGGGGCGCGACCGCCGCCGGGGACGGGTCGGTCCCAGATGGGTGCGCGACGGGATTCGGGCGGTGGCACCACTCCGGCCGCCATGGCGGCCCCTGGGCTGTTCTTCCGGGCGGATCGACGTTCGGTCATGGCTGCGGTCATGATGCCACTCCAGCAAGCAGGCGGCGATACGCGCGGCGTGTCTCGGCGGCCAGGTTGCTGTGCCGCACCAGCTCTCCACGCGCGAGGTGTGGGTCATAGGGTATCTCGACGATTTCGCGCACCCAGCCGTCCAAATGCTCCCGCAAATGATCAGCGATACGAGAATCGCTGCCCGGCAACTGATGTGACACGACAATCGTGGTGTCGCCGACGATCCCGTCGCCCTGACCCTCGCCCTGACCGAACTGGTCGTCGAGCCACTCCAGGGTGACCCGCAACCGGTTGGCGGCGTCCACGCGCGCCGGAATCGCCAGCACCAGCGCGATATCGGCGTCCTCGAGCAGCGGGCGCAGATGCCGCGAGGCGATCGGGCTGCCGCCGTCGTAGACCGGGGTGTAGCCGGTCTCGCCGAGCGCGCGGGCCACGGTGAGATAGGTGGCGCGGCGGCGCAGCGGCGCGGGATCGCGCCACAGCAGGCCAATTCCGGAGGTCGCGCGCGAGAGGCATTCCTTGAGCGGGGCGGCCTCGTCGTCGCCGCGGCCATACAGCCAGGCCTGCAGGCTGATCGGGCTCAGGTGCTCGTCGGCGCCGCGCAGCGCGAGGTCGCTGCCCGCGAAGGTGCCGTCCACGGCCACGGTGCGATCACCGGCGGCGGCCATCTCCCCCGCGATGCCCAGTGCCGTGGTGGTGGTGCCCGCGCCGCCGCAGCCGCCCACCACCAGGATCGGGCGAATCGCGGGACCCTCGTCACCACCGTCGCCGCGACGCTTGCGCAAGCGCACTACCGGAGCCTTGGAACGCGCGGCACGGCCCGTCGATTCGCCCGCTTCGGGCTTTTCGTCGAGCCAGCGGCTCCAGTCCTGATCCATTGTCTCCGCTCTCCTCGTTATCCGGCCGGTACGCTGGCGGCGGGTCCATGGTCGCCGACGATCGCGAAGGCCGTCATTTCGTTGTACGCCGCCACGACGGCGATCGGGCCGGAACCGGGACCGGCCGCGGGTGTGCCGATGGATTGCGCAGTGCCGCCATGAGAATTCAGCACATATAGGGCAACTCCACCGACGATGGCTAGCAAAACAATGGCAACAATTAAGAAGCCCAGGCCGAAAAGCCGTCGGGCCCGGCCGGGTTGGGGCCGGGTGGAGACCTCGTCGGACACCGCGTCCAACAACTGTGACGCCCGATCGGTGGCCGGTGCGGCGGTTTCGGCGGTGTCGGAAGGAAATTCGACGACCGCGCTGCCGCGGTAACGCGGCGGCGGTGTGTGGGAATCGGTCTCCGTCCGCCCGGTCATCCAATCCGACCAGGCGCCGTCGAAGTGATTGCGGCGCAGCACCGATTCCGGGATCGGCGGGATCTCGTCCTCGGGTTCGGCGTCCTGGATGTAGTGCGGGAAGCGGGCCGGGCCCTGCCCGTCGTCGAAAACCGCGTCACCGTCGGGCTGTTCGAGCACGGGGGCCTGGCTGGCCGGGTCGAGGGCCGGGTACCAGCGCGAGACTTTTTTGTACGACTTCAACATTCCCGCTACGGGCACGTCGCTCGGCATCGTCTGACCCTCTCGGCGGTCGGTCGTGGCTGACGGTGTGTTGTCGTCGGTCTCTGCGAGGCCCGTCGGAACGGTCCCGATCGGAAATTCTCTCGCATGAACAGGATTCCAACGACACGACGCGCCGCGCGACACACCCTTGAATCCGCGCGCGCGTGCGAGTAGCAAGACTCGCGCCATCGCGTGAACGCCACGCCGACAGGGTGGTCTTCCCTCGGTCCCGCCCAGAATCTACATTAACAAGACCAAGAATTTTGGAGGTTTTGTGAAGACAGCTGACATCGCCGCGGTCGTGACCGGTGGCGCTTCCGGGCTGGGCCTGGCCACCGTGCGCGAACTGCACGCGGCAGGTGCAAAGGTCGTTATCCTCGATCTTCCCTCGTCCGACGGCAAGGCCATCGCCGAGGAACTCGGTGAGCGCGTGGTGTTCTCGCCCGGCGACGTGACCAGCGAAGCGGATGTGAGCGCCGCGCTGGACGCCGCCCAGGCGCTCGGGACGCTGCGAATCGCGGTGAACTGCGCGGGAATCGGCAATGCCATCAAGACGGTCGGCAAGCAGGGCGCGTTCCCGCTGGACGCCTTCACCAAGATCATCAACGTTAACCTGATCGGAACGTTCAATGTGATCCGCCTGGCCGCCGAGCGCATCTCGACGGTCGAGGAGGCCGACGGCGAGCGCGGCGTCATCGTCAACACCGCGTCGGTCGCCGCCTACGACGGCCAGATCGGCCAGGCCGCCTACTCCGCCTCCAAGGGCGGTATCGTCGGCCTGACCCTCCCGGTCGCCCGCGACCTGGCGTCGTACAAGATTCGCGTGATGACCATCGCGCCGGGCCTGTTCCACACCCCGCTGTTCGCGACCCTGCCGCAGCAGGCCATCGACGCACTGGGCGCGCAGGTCCCGCACCCGTCGCGCCTGGGCGACCCGGCCGAGTACGCGGCCCTGGTCCGCCACATTGTCGAGAACCCGATGCTCAACGGTGAGGTCATCCGGCTGGACGGCGCGATCCGCATGGCACCGCGCTGAATCGGGTACAGCCCC
This sequence comes from Nocardia sp. CDC160, assembly GCF_035818795.1. Classification (NCBI taxonomy): domain Bacteria; kingdom Bacillati; phylum Actinomycetota; class Actinomycetes; order Mycobacteriales; family Nocardiaceae; genus Nocardia; species Nocardia sp. CDC160. The sequence goes on from NZ_JAYKYT010000004.1 coordinate 1,154,905, forward strand.
GCGCTAGTTTCGGTTACATCTCCCAGGGCTGCTGCGGCAGGGCCTTGCCGGTTTCCAGCAGGGACTTGAGGTTGGCCAGCACGGCTGGCCAACCGCTCGAAATACCCTGCAGCATTTCCTCATTGGGCAGGTTCTCGTGGGTGACGGTGAGCCGCACGATGTCCTGGTGCGGCTCGACCAGGAAGGTCACCACCGACGGCGAGCGATCCTCCTCGGGCGAATCCTCGAAGGTCAGCACCAGCTTGGTGGGCGGATCGGATTCGAGGATCTTGCCGACCACATCGACCTTGCCGGAACCGTCGGCCCGCCGGTGCTCCCAGGGCGAGCCCACCTGCCAGTCCGAGATGTTCTCATGACCCCAGTACTGCGCGGTGAGATCGGCGTCGGTGAGCGCCTTCCACACCTGCTCGGCGGTGGCGTGGATGTAGGTGACGTAGACATAGTTCGGGATCGTGGTGGCGGTCATGGCGTACTCCTCTGCTCGGTCTTTGATGGCACGCAGGACATCCAGCCGGGGGCGATCGAAGACGGAGATCCAGCGCTGTTCGATGTCGTGAATCGGTGTCGGATTGATGTAGTGCACCCGCTCGCGACCGCGCCGCAGCACGGTCACCAGCCCCGCCTTCTCGAGAATGTCGAGGTGCTGGGTCACGGACTGCCGGGCCATGTCGACGCGTTCACACAGCTCGCGCAGGGTCTGACCGTTCTGCTCCCGCAACCTGTCGAGCAGTAGGCGGCGGGTGCCGTCGGCCAGGGCCTTGAAAACCGCGTCCATATCGGGTTCGGATGGCACGTCAAAATTATGCAGGCATTTACCTGCATAAGTCAACGGCGTGACTCGGAGCCCTATCGGACGAACCATTGACATTTCTCGCCACCGCAGCGGGATTGCGTTCTCGGACATGACAATCCGTGCGCCGCACGCCAAGATGATCAACGGCCCTCGGCCAGCATTTGACACTGTTGTCTCACCAGCGCCCCGGCGGTTTCGCGGCGCGGACAGGAGCGCCCGTGGCGTCACAGCCGCAGACTTCGGACCCGGCGTCGACGGTGATCGTGGAGACGATCCGCCCCGCGCGCCTCGGCACCCGGCTCGCGCATCCCGTCCTGCGCACCACCCTGCAGCAGTTCCTGCGCGCCGGGGCCTGGGTTGCCGATCGGGGTCCGCGGCCCGCCAAGCTGATCTTCACCGCGACCCGGCTGTCCGAGAAGCCCGCGCGAATCCTGGGCTCCCCGCGCGGCATTCGCCGCGAACCCGTCGACTTCGAGCACTTCGACGCCGAATGGCTGTGGAGCGCACCGGTTCCCGATCCGCGCGTGGATCGCGAGGCCGCGCTGCTGTACTTCCACGGTGGCGCGTTCATCGCGGGCGGCCTCAACAGCTACCGCCGACACACCGCGCGCATGGCCGCGCTGAGCGAGCTGCCAGTGCTCACCGTGGACTATCGACAGCTGCCCGATGCCCATCCCAACCAGAGCCTCGATGACGCGCTCACCGCGTACCGGCATCTGCTGGCCGAGGGCTTTCCGCCCGAGCAGATCATTGTCGCCGGTGATTCCGCGGGCGGCGGGCTGGCGCTGCGACTGGCGCTGACGCTGCGTGAGCTGGGTCTGCCGCTGCCGGTGGCCCTTTCGGTCACCTCACCGTGGGCGGATTTCGATTCGACCGCCCGGCTGGCGCATCCGAACGCCCGCTACGACGCGGTGCTGCCCGCGATCGGACCCGACATGGTGGTGCGCCGCGGCATCGCGATCGACGGTGTTTTGGATCCGTCCTGGTCGGTGGTGAACCACGACTTCACCGGTCTGCCACCGATTCTGCTGCAGGTCGGTTCCCGCGAGATGCTGCTCGCCGACGCCCTGGCGGTGGCCCGGCGCGCCGAGGCCGCGGACGTCCCACTGCGCCTGCAGATCCGGCCCAGCGCCCCACACACCCTCATCCATTTGGGTGCGGACCTGCTGGCCGACGGCCGCGACGCCGCCCGCGACGCGGCCGAATTCCACCGTGCGATGATCGAATCCGGGCGCGCGGGCCGCTCTGCTGCCTGACCGTCCCCCGATCAGAGAGGCTCCGATGTCCCAGCCCGCCACGACTTCCCAACCGGCCGTCTTCATTACCGGTGCCGCCGCCGGAATCGGGCGGGCCATCGCCACCCGTTTCGCCCGCGAGGGCTGGACGGTCGGCCTCTACGACATCGACGCCGAAGCCGTCCGCGCGACCGCGCGGGAAATCGGCGGCACCACCGTGACCGGTGCCTTCGATGTCACCGATACCGCCGGTTGGGACCGCGCGCTGAAGGAATTCGCCGACGCCGCAGGCCGTCTCGACCTGCTCGTCAACAACGCGGGCATCCTGTACTCCGGCCCGTTCGCCGACATCCCCCTCGACCGTCACCACCGTCTCATCGACGTCAATATCAAGGGCGTCCTCAACGGCTGCCACGCCGCGCTCCCCTATCTCCGCGCAACCCCCGGCAGCCGGGTCATCAATCTGGCCTCCGCCTCGGCGCTGTACGGCCCGCCCGGACTGGCCACCTACGGCGCGACCAAGGCCGCCGTGCGCAGTCTGACCGAGGCCCTCGACCTGGAGTGGCGTCGCTACGGCATCCCCGTCAGCGACCTGCTCCCGGTGTTCGTGGCCACCGACATGATGACCGAGGTCAATCGCGGCTCGAAGGCGGCAGGCACCCTGGGCGTCCACCTCACCCCCGAGGACGTGGCGGAATCCGTGTGGCACACCGCGACCGCGCGCCGCGCCTGGAGCGGCCCGCACGTCCTGGTGGGCCTGCAAACCAAACTGACCGGCTTGGCGCTCCGCCTCTCCCCGCCCTGGCTGACGCGTTCCTTCGTCGGCTGGATCAGCAAGGCCGATTCGCTCTAGCTCACAGTGCGGACAGGTCGCCGACGATGAAGATCACCAGTCCGATCGTCATGGTCAGCGCCCCGGCCAGCCCGAGCGGCGCCGTGCGCGCCTTGTCCGCGAATTCGTCCCCGACACCGCTGAGCCAGTTGATGGTGTCCTTGGCCGCGATGAGAATGCCGGACACGACGACCAGCCACGCGGCGGTCACGTTCCAACCGCTGGACAGACTCGACAGCCGGGCGGCGAAAACCAGGCCGAACAGAATGACGCCCTGCAGCACCGCGCCCACATGGGTGACGGTCAGATACCGGGGCGTGGGCGGATTTCCGGCGCGCATGCGCAATGCGATCATCGGATAGCCGAGGAGGGCCCCGTAGGTCAGGGTCAGCAGGCCGCCGACGATGAGGATCTTGTCGGCTTCCGTCATGGCCAACCCCTTTCAGAGGCCTCCACGATAGGAGCGTGATCACTGGATTTCCCGGAATTCCGGGGAATCGATGCGCGAGTGCGACTCGGCTGGCGAGGGTGCGGCCGACCCGCCCACCGGACTGCCCGTCACCGCCCGCGCGAGGACGGCGACCAGGCCCAGATAGCCGCGCAGGGCGGCGACCGAAAGCGCCAGCGACGGCACGGTTTCGGTGGTTCCGGCCGGAAGCGGCCGTCCGGCGAACCGGTCGGCCAGCCAGTTCTCACACAGCGGCGCGGCCACCACGGCCAAACTGACGTGCCCGGCGAGCACATCGCGTACATAACGGACAGACGTGCCGGTAGCGCGGTAGCGGTCGATCAGGTAATCGACATTCCCGCACGGAATGATCAGATCGTGCACGCCCTGCACCACCAGGATCGGGAAGCGCGGCGGCCGCGCGCCGGGCTCGATATCGGCGAGCACGGCCCGCACCTGCGGCAGGGTGCGCAGGGTGGCCAGGGCCAGACCCTCGTGATCGTCGACGCCGGATCGGGCGCTGCGCAACAACAGTGGGATGGTGGCGCTGGTCTCGGCCCGGTCGAGCAGGGCCAGCGAGGCCGCGTCGAGGTGTTCGCGCAGGCTGCGATCCAGGGCCGGGTAGGCGCGCCGCAGGCCCGCCAGGCACAGGGTGGCCAGCCCGCCGAAGGTCGACCCATTGAGCCGGAAGAAGGTGGATTCCAGCGACCCGACCGGCGAACCCAGCACCGCGGCAAGGATATTCAGCTCCGGTGCGTAGCTGGCCGCGAGTTCGGCCGCCCAGGTGGTGGCCAGCCCGCCACCGGAGTAACCCCACAGCGCGACCGGCGAATCCACGGGCCGGTTCAGGAAACTCAGCGTGGCGCGCAAGCCGTCCAGGGTGCGGTGGCCGGGTTCACGGGGCGCGCCGAACCGACCGGCCGTCCCGGTGTGATCGGGCACCGACACCGCCCAGCCCCGGGTCAGCGCGTGCTCGATGAGCAGCAGCTCGAACTGCGGCACCGACCCCAGTGCCCGCGCACCGCGCCGAAAAGCGTACGACGGCAGGCATTTCGAGGCGACGGCGTCGATGGCGCACTGGAACGAGACGATCGGCCGGTCGAGATCGTCGGGGTCAGCGTCGCCGGGCAGCAGCACCGTGGTCACCGTCGCCTCGGGCCGCCCGCGCAGGTCGGTGCTGCGAAACAGCAACTGGGTGGCCGTGATTCGCTGCGGTATGCGCCCGAACAGCGCCACCCGCACGGGCCGCGACCGCAGGATCGCACCGGGTGCGACCCGGCCCAGCCCCCGCGGCCGCCGATAGAACGGATCCTGTTCGGGCAGTGGAAGTTCCCCGGACCGAGACGCGACCATGCCAATCCCCTTTCGACGAACGGTTATCCGACAGCGGTGCGCGCGCTCACCTCCGGGTGCGAATTCCTCGACTGGGAGTAGGCGGCCAACGCGAACCGCAGCTCCCCCCGACGCGCCACCGCGAGCTTGCGATACACCCGGGTCAAATGCTGTTCCACCGTGCTGGTGGTAATGCACAGCACCTCGGCGATATCGCGATTGCGGTTGCCGAGCGCGGCCAGTTCGGCCACCCGCCGCTCGGCCGGACTCAAGGCCTCACCACCCCCGGTACCCGCGGCTTCCCGTGGCGTGCCCTCCGCACCGGACTCCGCCCGCAAACGCGTCAGCAGCGGCTCACCACCACAGGATTCGGCCAGCCGCGCCGCCTCCCGCAGCGGCGGCCGGGCCCGATCCACCTCGCCCAGCGCACGATAGGCAGCACCGAGATCGGCCAGCACCGTGGCCAATTCGAACTCGTCGCCCCCGGCCCGGGCCAGCGCCGCGGCGCGACGCAGCAGTGTCACCCGGCGCAGCGGATCGCTGGTCGCGGCCAGCACCCGCAGCGACACCCCACCGGTGTGATGTCGTTCGGCCCCGCCGATCGCGTCCAGGTGGCGGGTGGCGAAGTTCTGCGCCTGCCACTGCTGTCCGGCCGCCAGGCTGGCCACCGCCAGATCATTGCGCCACGGCGCGAATCCGGGAAAGTCCATGCCCCATTCGTCCATGAGCCGCCCGCATCGGCGGAAGTGCCGCAGCGCCTCCTCGGGTCGCCCGGTGGCCAGGCAGTGCTCGCCGTAGGCGCGCAGATAGCCCAGCGCGAAACGGGATTCGAACATGGCACGCGGCACCGGCCGCTCCAGTTGCGCGGCGGCCTCGGCGTGGCGGCCCTGCGCGGTGAGCGCCCGCACCAGCACCGCGACCGGCCTGCCCACCCAGACGCCGAGCTGTTCGGCGGGCAGCAGATTGAGCGCGATCAGGGCGTGCCCGGCCGCCTCCACCAGATTGCCCTTGCGCAGCAGGGTTTCCGCGCGCGCCGACGCGAACAACGCCTGCCAGGTCGGGGCGCGGCGCGCGGTCGCCTCGGCGAGCAGCGAGGCGCACCAGGCGTCGGCGGCCTCCAACCGGTCGGTGTAGAGCAGGCAGTCCACGGCCGCCACCAGCACCTCGACCGTGGCGGGCGTCAGCCGGTGCTGGGCCAGAATGCGCTGCGCGGCGGCGGCGATCTCGGTGCCCGGGCGCTCCTCGCGCAGCGCTGTCAGCAGCACCGCGGCCTGACGATGCGGCGAATCCCGTTCCGGCGGTGCGGAATCGATGCCGAACCGGTCGCGCACCAGCCAGGTGTTGCGCTGCGCCTGCACCGGATGGGTGTACCGCAGCCAGGCCCCGAGGAAGGCGAGTCGATCCGCGAGCGCCCGAGCCCCGTCCGCGTCCCGGCGGAGTCGGACCAGTGCGTGATCGGCGTGCAGCACGTACCCGTGCCAGAGCATGTGCAGCACGGTCATGGGCAGGTCCGCGTACGGCACCCGCCCGGTCCGCAGCGCCGCCTTGAGCCGTCCGAAATTGCGGGTGCGACTGGACGGATTGATCCGCCATTCGACCGCCACCAGCCGGGTGGCGATGGCCGCCCGCTCGTCGGCCCGCCGACTGGCTCGATACGCCAGCTCCAAATAGGTTCCGGCGCTGTCCAATTCGTCGGCCTCGTAGGCATTGTCGGCCACTTCGACGAGCACCTGGGCCGCCCACGACCCGCGCGCGTCCCCGGCCTCGACGAGGTGACGGGCCACCGCGTCGGCCGGGAAACCCGCGCGGCACAACAGCTCCGCGGCACCGGCGTGCAGCAGCCGACGATCGGGGTCGGGCAGTTCGCGCAGGACGGCCGCGGCCATCTCCGGATGGGGACGGCACTCCCCCACGATCAGTCCCGCGCTCGCCAATTCCGCCACCAGCGTGCGGATCTCGTCGAGATCCGCGTCGAGCAGCGCCGCCACCCGCCCGATCTCGGCGGCCTCCCCCAGCACCGCGACGGCCCGCGCGACTCGCAGCCGCTCGGCCTCCGCCGAACATCGCATCCCCCCACCGGCCCCCACCGGCATGTCTTCTCGGCCCCGAGCGACCGACCGCGCCATCTGACGTCCCTTCACCGATCGGATGCGCCCGACTGACAGACATGGCACGGCGAACTTCGGTGTGCTGGAGCGGCATCATTGCAGCGAGGGCGCGTCTCGCGCCCAGGATCAGCCGGGGCACAACGGTTTCCGATGATCACCGGCGGGCCGACACTGCCCGCCGGTCCGAGGTCACCGGATGAATTCAACTGTCAAATAGTGTATTTCACATTTGCCTAGGATGCCGACTCAGCGGCGACCAGCGCCCGCGGCCGGTACACCAGCGCCGCCGCCGAGTTCTCGTCCGCGGCCAGGAACACCACCGAGCGCGCCTCGTCGAGCATGCCCTGGGTGGCGGCGTTCAGATAGGCGTGCACGGGTCCGGCCGAGTACGGGTCGCCCACGAACGGATCGATGCCCGCGACCGCCGACGAGGGAATACCCAGGTGGTAGGCCACCCGCTCCCGGAAACCGGGAATCGGCGCGGGGGCCAGCAGCACCGCGCTGCCCGTGGCGAAGTCGCCGCTCTCCAGCCCTTCACCGGCCAGGCACTCGCGCAGCGCCTCCTGCGCCAAGGCCAGCGGATCACCGACGGCGGTGTTCACGGTGAGCGCGTTGCGCCCGTCGGTGCCCGCGGCCTCCAGGTTGGCCCACGCGGTCGGCGTCGCCCCCGCGGCCTCGCTGGTGTAGATGCGTCCGAATCCGCCCGCGCTCTGCGAGGAGTGCAGCAGTATGGCCGCGCCGCTGGCGGTGTACGGGAAGTCCGCGCGCCCGCGCTCGGTCGACGGGTGGGTGTCACCGGCGACGATCAGCGCGTATTCCACATCCCCGAGCCCGGTGAAGCATTGGGCGGTCATGAGCGCGTGCACGACACCGGTGCCGCCGTTGAGCAGGTCGAACGAGAAGGCGGGCACCCGCCCGGTCTCGTACTCCAGACCCACTTCCAGGCGCTTCTGAATCAGCGCGGCCACCGCGGGTTCGGCGATATTGCTGTCCCGGAAGACACCCGCGTTGACGACCAGCCCGACCCGGTCGGGCGAGATCTCCGCCGCTTGGAGGGCCTGCCGCCCGGCCCGCGACGCCAGCTCGAAGTAGCTGCCGGTGTCGGCGTCGGTGCACACCGCCGCCGAAATGATTGCCGTGCTCATATATTCAGGCCTCCAGCCGAGAGATGGTCGCGGCGAGATGCCCGGAGACCACTCCGGACGCCTCGGGGATCAGCAGCACCTTGGACCCGCGCGGAATCTTCTGCTGCGCCAGGTGTTCCCGCAGCACCAGGAAGTGCGAGGTGGAGGCGGTATTGCCGAACTCGTCGTAGACATTGAGCGCCTGCGGCATCGGGGTGTCGAAGTGCCGCTCGGTGAGCGAGCTGATGTATTCGATGGCCGGACCGCTGAACTGGTGGTGGATCCAGTAGTCGTACTTCTCGCTCTCCCAGGCCCGCCCGGTCTCCTTCAGGAAGTCGGCCATGCGCGAAATGCCTTGCAGGAAGCGCGATTCGCTGGCGAGAGCGCGATTGTCGGTGTACATCGCGATGCCGGTGGTCTTGTCGCTGGGCTGCCCGATGCAGTGCTCGGCGCCCGCCGAGGTGGTCATGAGCTCGATGTAGTGGATCTCGTCGTCGTCATTGCCCCGGTCGTCGATCACCACCGCCACCGCCGCGTCGCCCACGGTCAGCGCCGCGAACTGCGGATCGTAGGGCTTGGAGATCTCGCGGGTGGCGGTCTCGGCGATCGGGGTGATCTGCTCACCGCTGACCACCAGCCCATTGCGCACCACACCGGACTTGATCATGCGGTCGAGCACCAGGCAGCCGGTGATCATGCCCGCGCAGGCATTGGACAGATCGAAGTGCAGCGCGTTGGTCGCGCCGATCACATTGCCCAGCTGCGCGGCGAACGACGGCGCGTAGCAGAACTGGCCGGGCCCGGTGAAGCGCGTGATCGACACCGAGATGATCACATCCAGATCGGATGCGTAGTAACCGGATTTCTCCAGGCAGTCCTCGATCGCCTTGCGCGCCAGCACGAACGACGATTCGTAATTCTCCGGATCGGCATTGTGGACGCGCCGATTCTTGATTCCGGTAATTCGCTCCAGGTCCAATGCCCTGGGTACGGAAAGGGCGTTGATCACGTCTTCCGTGGAGCGGATGGTACTGGGTGTGTACGCACCGATCGATTCGAAACGTGTACGCATGTGGCCCCCTTACTCTGCCAGATACAGCGATATCCCATTAGCCCCGATGCCGAGTGAAACGCTACCGTACGCACGAGTAGCCAAAGTTCCAGTGACCGACGCGAATCACCGTGCACACAGCCATATTTCGTGACGAATCCGCTGGAAGACACCGGTGAGCAGCACCGTTCACGATCCCGGTCGGGCGCACCCCCTAGGGGTGAATAGGGGTCGGCCGAGAACTCGTGTCGGTACCCGGCGACACACTAAACCCGTTGTATATCAAGCGAATACGGAGCGCCACCGGTGGCGGTTCACCGGCACCCCGTGTAGCCTCGCCAATACATTCCTCGCATTCCTCGACAATTCACTGGGGGAAGTGTGTCGCATTCCTTGCCCACCATTTATTGGCGCGCTCTCGATCGTTTCCGCGATATCGTCGCCGCCCATCCCGAACGGGAGGCGGTGATCTATGCCGACGGCAAAAACCGTGCGGGCCTGCCCGAATACCGGCAACTGACCTACGCCGAACTCGACGCGTGGTCGGACACCATCGCCGAGAAGTTCGCCGCGGCCGGGGTGGCCCGCGGCGTGCGCACCATCGTGCTGGTGCGGCCGGGGCCGGAGCTGTACGCGGTGCTGTACGGGCTGTTCAAGATCGGCGCGGTGCCGGTCGTGATCGATCCCGGCATGGGCATGTTCAAGATGCTGCGCTGCCTGCAGGCCGCCGACGCGGAGGCCTTCGTCGGCGTCGCCGAGGCGCAGGCGCTGCGCATCGTCTTCCGCGCCTACTTCCGCAAGGTGCGCGTCGCCGTCACCGTCGGCCGCTCGTGGTGGCAGGGCCCGACCCTCGAAAGCTGGGGCCGCACACCGGCGTCCACGCTGCCCGAACGCGAGCCCGCACCCGACGACGAGCCCCTGCTCATCGCCTACACCACCGGCAGCACCGGACCCGCCAAGGCGGTGGTGCTCACCCACGGCAATCTCAGCGCCATGGTCGATCAGGTCGACGCCGCGCGCGAGCACGTCGCGCCGGGCACCTCGCTGATCACCGCGCCGGTCGCCGGAATCCTGGAGTTGCTGCTCGGATCCCGCTGCGTGCTACCGCCTTTGATCCCGTCGAAGGTCGGCGCGACCGATCCGGCGCACGTGGTGGACGCGGTGCGGCGCTTCGGCGTGCGCACCATGTTCGCCTCCCCCGCGGTGCTGATCCCGCTGCTGCGCCACATCGAGGAGACCGGCGCGGCCCTCGACAGCATCCAGAGCATCTACTCCGGCGGCGCGCCCGTCCCGGACTGGTGCATTGCCGCCCTGCGACAGGTGCTGCCCGAGGACGCGAAGGTGTACTCCGGGTACGGGGCCACCGAGGCGCTGCCCATGGCCACCATCGAATCCCGGGAACTGCTGGGCGATTTGGTGGAGCAGGCCCACCACGGGCAGGGCGTGTGCGTCGGGCGACCGGCCCTGCATGTGCGGGCGCGCATTATCGCCATCACCGACGATCCGCTGCCGGAGTGGTCGGACGTCGAGGCGCGGGCGGCGGAGCTGGCGGTCTCGCGCGGCATCGGTGAGCTGGTGGTGTCCGGCCCGAATGTCAGCACCCGGTATTTCTGGCCCCAGGCCGCCAACAAGGTCGGCAAGATCGCCGACGGCGAGGTGATCTGGCACCGCACCGGCGACCTCGCCTGGATCGACGACGAGGGCCGAATCCGGTTCTGCGGCCGCAAGAGTCAGCGTCTGGACACCGCGAGCGGTCCCATGTTCACCGTGCAGGTGGAACAGATCTTCAATACCGTCGAAGGCGTGGCCCGGACCGCGCTGGTAGGTGTCGGCGAGCGCGGTGAACAGCAACCGGTGCTGTGCGTGGAACTCGCCGACGGTGCCGACAAGGACACGGTCGAACGCGAATTGCGTGGCCGCCGTGACGAATACGAGATCACCAAGCCGGTCACGGAGTTCCTGTTCCACCCCAAGTTCCCGGTCGACATCCGCCACAACGCCAAGATCGGCCGCGAGAAGCTGACGGTCTGGGCGACCAAGCAGCTGGGTGGAAAGTCATGAAGAGCCTCGCGGTCGTGGCGGTCGTCGTCCGGATGGTCGTCGACGAGCTGGCCAGCCGATTCGGAAAGGCACCCACCTCATGAAGGTTTTGGTGACGGGAGCCTCGGGCTTCCTGGGCGGCGCTTTGGTGCGCCGCCTGGTCCGCGACACCGACCACGAGGTCTCGATTCTGGTGCGCCGCACCAGCAATCTGCGCGATCTGGCCCCGGTCCTGGACCGGGTGCACCGCGTGGTCGGCGATCTGAGCGATCCGGAATCCCTGGAGCGGGCGGTGGCGGGCGTGGACGTCGTGTTCCACAGTGCCGCCCGCGTCGACGAGCGCGGCACCCGCGCGGCGTTCTGGGCCGAGAACACCACGGCCACCGCGCGTTTGCTGGCCGCCGCCCAGGCCGGTGGCGCACGCAGATTCGTGTTCATCTCGAGTCCGAGCGCGCTCATGGACCGTGATGGCGGCGATCAAATCGATATCGACGAGTCGGTTCCGTATCCGAGCCGCTACCTCAACCACTACTGCGAGACCAAGGCCGCGGCCGAACGCCTGGTACTGAAGGCGAATTCGCCGGAGTTCACCACCTGCGCACTGCGACCGCGCGCCATCTGGGGTGCGGGCGATCGTTCGGGGCCGATCGTGCGGCTGCTGGAGCGGGCGGCCGCGGGCACGCTGCCGGATCTGTCGTTCGGGCGCGAGGTGTATGCCTCGCTGTGCCACGTCGACAATATCGTCGAGGCCTCGATCCTCGCCGCCGCCAGCGAAAACGTCGGCGGCAAGCCGTATTTCATCGCCGATGCCGAGCAGACGAACGTCTGGCGGTTCCTCGGCGACGTGGCCGAGGATCTGGGCTACGCGCGACCCAGCCGCAAGCTGGATCCCCGCCTGGTCACCCTCGTCGTCGAGATCATCGAAAACCTCCGGCGGATACCGGCTCTCGCGACCCGCTGGACCCCGCCGCTGTCGCGCTACTCGGTGGCGGTCATGACCCGCACCGGCACCTACGACACCTCGGCCGCCACCCGCGATTTCGGATACCGGCCCGTTATGGACCGCGAAACCGGCATGGCCGAATTGAAATCGTGGATTCGCGAAGGCGGGGTGATCGCCGGATCCACGCACTGACCGGCCTTCGGGCGCTCTCCTCGAAACTTGTGTTACGCGCGGTACCGGCTAGCATGGGCACCAGTACAGCACCGCACTCAATGAGGAGAGCGCCCGATGCCGGAGTTCGACCACCACGGCGTAGCCGTGGCATACGACCATGCCGGGTCGGGCGACCCGATCCTGTTCCTGCACAATATCGGCGGCGATCGCCGCATCTGGGAGCACCAGACCCGGGCGCTGGCGGCCACCAACAGCGTGTACGCGATCGACCTGTTCGGATATGGCGACTCCGATTCGCCCGCCGACGGATACACCGTCGAGAACTACGTGCGCATGGTCTCGGCCTTCATCGACGCGCACGGACTCACCAACGTGACCATGGTCGGCAACTGCTTCGGCAGCGCGCTCTCACTGCTGTACGCGCGCCGCGCGCCGCACAATGTGCGCGCGCTGGTGCTGTGCAGCCCGCTCACCGCCAATACCCTGCGCCCCACCCCCACCGGCTGGACCGCCCGCGCGGCCGCCACTATCCCGCTCGACTCGATCGCGGGCGCGATCCGGCTTCCGGGCCTGGTCGCGAATCTCGTGGTCCGCGAGCAGCTCGGCCCGCGCGGCCGCGGCATGGGCAAGTCCTCCTTCGCAGGCCTGCGGCACCGCTGGGCCGAACCCCGCCGCCTGCTGCCGCCCGCCGCCATCGCACGCGATCTCCCGGCGCTGGGCGTGCTCGACGACTTCCGCCCGGGCCCGGGCTTCCCGCCGATCACCACCATCTGGGGTGCCAAGAACCGCATCCTGTCTGCGGCCGCCGGTGCGCGGCTGAACGAGACCCTGCGCCCGGCGCGGGCCATCGAACTGCCCGATTGCGGTCACCTGGTGATGCTGGAGGAACCCGAAACCGTCACCGCCGCAATCCGTTCCGCTACCCGGACCGCCCTGGCGGGGTAGGTTTTCCGGGCAACAATATCGACCGTTCGACACTGGCGAACGGTGCAAACGTCTGGTTAACAGTTCTTGTCGAACGCTGTCGTCTCGACGAGAAATTCCCGTTGCCGACCGGGGTATTTACTACTTCCATACGGAACTAGTCCCCTGCTGGATGATTATCGCCACGACAAAAATGAGTCGAATCAGTTCTAGCGTCTTCCTCGCTCGCAGTTTTCGTTCCGAGGAAGAAGCAGGACATGAAGCACACCCCGCGTTCGCTGGCCACCGCCGCCTTCGTCATCGCCACCGCGGCGATCACCATCGGCCTGAATTCCCCGCTGGCCGTGGCGGATCCGCCGGACGGCTCGCACTCCTCCGATACCGTCGGCTACGGTCCGGAGCTCACCGACGAGGCGGCCGCGGTCGCCTACGGCCTGGCCAATCCCGACGTCGCGCCGCAGGGCACCGACGACTGGTCCTGCAAACCCGATTCCGCCCATCCCCGCCCGATCGTGCTGGTCCACGGCACCTGGGCCAGCGCCTACAGCGCGTACGCGTACATGGGTCCGGAGCTGGCCAAGGCGGGCTACTGCGTCTTCACCTTCAACTACGGCCGCGCGGACACCGCGGGCGCGGGCCTGGTCCAGCCGACCATCGGGGCCACCGGGTACATCGAGGATTCCGCCGCGCAACTGGCCGCCTTCGTCGACCGCGTGCTCGCCACCACCGGTGCGGCACAGGTGGATACGATCGGGCATTCCCAGGGCGGTGTGGTGATTCGGCAATATCTGAAATTCAATGGTGGCGCGGACCCGAGTAATCCGGCCAACAACAAAGTGAGCCATGTGATCACCTACGGTGCCACCAATCACGGCACCACCTTGAGCGGATTGGGAAATCTCCTCGGCGTTTTCAAGGGTGCCGCGGGACTGGATCTCAACAATCCCACCGAAACCATGATCGGCCACGCGGGAATTCAGCAATTGGTCGGCTCACCGGTGCTGACGCGTCTCAACGACGGCGGCGACACCCTGCCCGGCATCGACTACACCATCGTGGCCACCCAGTACGACGAAGTGTCCACGCCGTTTTCGGCCACCTACCTCACGGCGGGGCCCGGTGCGACGGTCCACGACGTCCTGCTCCAGGACGGCTGCGCCCTCGACACCTCCGACCACAACTCGATGGTGTTCTCCCCGCGCGCGGTCTCCCTGGCCCTGCACGCCATCGACCCGGACGCGCACCCGGCGCTGGCCTGCACGCTCAATCCCTGGGTGCTCTGAATCAGCTCACAGCCCGCCCGAATATCGCGCTCAACTCCCGCAGGCGGGCGGTGAGCTCCGGTGGCTCGATCACGCTGAACTCGAAGCCGAAACGCGCCAGATAGAAGGCGATCGCGTCGAGGTCATGGGCACCGGTATGGAGCACACAGGTTTTCGAGTCCACGGCCTCGAGCACGCCGACGCTGGGTGCGATTCGTTCGGCCGCCTGTTCCGCGGAAGCCCGCAGGGTGATGCGGGCCCGGTAGGTGTAGGGCGCGGAGGTCACGCCGTGCGAGACCTGATCGACCGCGTCGGGTGCCTCGCGCGGCGTGAAGCGCGGGCCGGTGGGGATGCGCGGGGTGAGCCGGTCCACCCGGTAGGTGCGCCAATCCTCGCGGTCCACATCCCAGCCGGTCAGGTACCAGCGGCGGCCGGTGTGCACGAGACGATGCGGTTCGGTTGTGCGACGGGAGGTTTCGCCAGCATGGGTCTCGTAATCGAAGCGCAGGCACTCACGATCACGGATGGCGGCGGCGATGGCGGTCAGCGTGTCCGGATCGACGCGGGGACCACCCTCCGGCACAGCCACGGTCGCCTCCTGCAAGGCGGCCGTGCGATGCCGCAACCGGGAAGGAAGCACTTGTTCGAGCTTCGCCAGCGCCCGCAACGAACTCTCCTCGATCCCCGCGATGGTCCCGCCCGCCGCCGTGCGCAGCCCCATCGCCACCGCGATCGCCTCATCGTCGTCGAGCAGCAGCGGCGGCAACTTCGCGCCCGCGCCCAGCCGGTACCCGGCCGCCCCGGCGACGGCGTGCACGGGATACCCGAGCGTCCGCAGCTTGTCGATATCGCGGCGCACCGTCCGCACATCGACCTCGAGTTGCGCGGCCAGTTCCGCGCCCGTCCACTCGCGCGGGGTCTGCAAGAGCGACAGCAGCCGCAGCAGCCGCGCCGAGGTTTCCAACATTCCTCGAGAATGCCAGAAAGCTAGGGCAATACCTGTCCTAACCGGCTCATACAGTGGTTCTCATGAGCGACGAGATCACTCCCTTCCGCATCGACATCCCGCAGTCCCAGCTCGACGACCTGCGGTCCCGCCTCGCGGCGGCCCGCCTCCCCGCACCGCTGCCCGGCGACGACTGGGATACCGGTGTCCCGGTGCACTGGCTGCGCGAGCTGGTCGACTACTGGCGCGACGGCTACGACTGGCGGGCCGCCGAGGCCGAACTCAACCGCCATCCCCAATTCGTGACCGAGATCGAGGGTCAGCGCATCCACTTCCTGCACATCCGCTCCGCGGAACCCGACGCCGTGCCGCTGCTGCTCACCCACGGCTGGCCCGGTTCGATTGTCGAATTCCTCGGCCTCATCGGGCCTTTGACCGATCCCGCCGCGCATGGCGGCAACCCGGCCGACGCCTTCCACCTCGTCATCCCGTCTCTCCCCGGCTTCGGATTCTCCGGACCGGTGAGCGACACCGGCTGGACCCGCGCCCGCGTCGGCCGGGTGTGGGCCGAGCTCATGAACCGCCTGGGCTACGAGCGCTACGGCGTGCAGGGCGGTGACATCGGCGGCGCGGTCAGCCCGGAAGTGGCTCGCCACGCACCGGATCACGTGATCGGCGTGCATGTGAACGGTGGCCCGAATCTCCCGCCGCCGTCCGCGGCCGACGACTACGACCAGCTCACCGAGCTCGAACAGGATCGCCTCCGCCGCATCCAGGCGTTCATGCGCGAGGAGTTCGGTTACATCTCCATCCAGTCCACCCGCCCGCAGGCCCTCGCCTACGGGCTGGTCGACTCCCCCGTCGGCCAGCTCGCCTGGATCATGGACAAGTTCCGCGAATGGACCCACCCGCGAAACGTGGTGCCCGACAAGATCATCGACCGGGACACCCTGCTCACCAATGTGATGATGTACTGGCTCACCGGCACCGCCGGGTCGGCCGCCTACGTCGGCTACGCGCAGCCCGGCGAATGGGGTGCGACACCGGCCAATTCGGGTGTCCCGACCGGCGTCATCGCCTTTGCCCACGACGTCTGCATCCGGCGGTACTGCGAGCCCTCGAACACCATCACCCGCTGGGTGGACGTGGACCGCGGCGGCCACTTCGCGGCGCTGGAAGAACCCGAGATCCTGGTCGGGGACATCCGAGAGTTCTTCCGCGACTTGCGGTGAGCGTCAGGGCACCAGCGGCCTGACCTGCTCGGCGACGAACCGGACGAACCCTGCCGGGTCCGGTTCGTCGGCGGTGGGCTGAAGGATCACGCTGGTGGCCCCGGCCTCCGCCCACCGGATCACCGTGTCGGCGATGGCCCGGGCGTCCCCGGCGACACCGATGTCGGGAATGTGGTCGCGGGCCTGCTCGCGCAGGTCGGCGGCCACCCGGTCGGCGGCGTCGGGTCCGGTCGCGGCGAGCAGGTAGACGACGATCGGGAAGGGCCGCGCCGCAGCGGTTTCGGGGCGGGCGGCGTGCAGGATCTCGGCGGCGGAGCGGATTCCGGCGGCGGAGGTGGAGTTGGTCAGAATGACGCCGTCGGCCGATTCACCCACCAGCCGAAGGGTTTTCGGTCCGGTGGCGGCGGCCAGGATGGGCGGGGCGGCGGCCGGTGGCCAGTCGAGGGCGACATCGTCGAGCTGAATGTAGCGGCCCTTGGCGGTAATTCGCTGCCCGTCGAGCAGTCCCCGCAGGGCGTCGAGGTATTCGCGCAGCAGCGTCAGCGGCGAGGCGACCCGCGCCCCCACCTGCCCCATCCACTCCTGAACCCCGTGCCCCACACCGTAAATTCCACGCCCCGGGAACATCCGTTCCAGGCTCGCCAGCTCCATCGCGGTAATGGCGACGTTGCGCAGCGGCACCGGCAGCACCCCGATGCCGATCTTCACGTGCTCGCTCCACGCCAGCGCCGCCGCGGCCGTGGACACCCCACCCTCGAGAAAGCAGTCCTCCCAGAGCCATAGCTCCTCGAGGCCCGAAACATCGGCGGCCCGAACGACTTCCGAAAGCAGTTCGGGCGGATTCTGTGGACGAAAGACAGCACCCAGCGTGGTCATACCCCATCCCTACCAGAATCCGCCCGGCCGCGAATCAGGACTCGGCTCAGCCGAAGTGGCACACGTAGTGAACCGGCTCGATGACCTCGATGACAAAGCTCGAATTCCCCGGCACCGAGAACGACTCCCCGCCCTTGTACGCGGTCGCCTCCGACTCGCCCGCCAGCGTCACATTGCACGCCCCCTCGAGCAGCTCCATGATCTCCGGCGCCCCCGTGTTGAAGGTCAGCGTGGCCGGAAGAATGACACCCACCGACTTGCTGGTCCCATCGGCCAACTCGATGCTGTGGCTGACGCACTTCCCATCGAAGTAGACATTGGCGCGCTTGGTGACGGTGACATTCTCGAACTTCATGCCGTGATCGTACCGGCGACCTCCGGGCAACCCGTCAGTCGGGCAGGGCGTTCAGCGCCTTCGCCGCCAACACCTGCTCCCGCTCGATGATCGGCACCGCGCGTGCGGATCAGGCGGCGGGCGGCAGTCCAGCGATGGCGCGCCTGAGGTCGGCCAGGGAGATCTTGCGGTCGGCGTCGGTCTCGGCCAAGCCCTCGTTGATCCAGCCACGGATCAGCGCCGATCGGTCCACGCCCCGCGCCTCGCAGATCGCCTGGATGGCTTCGCGCTGACTGAGAGTGAGCCGTATGGTTGTCACCACCAACTGCTCTTCCACGGGTTCGGTGACCGGCGGTAGCTCGGGGACGGGTGCACTGTCGTCGATGACCAGTTCACCGGCCTCGAATGCGTCGGCCAGCGCCATGGCCTCCGACAGGTCCCGAGCGTCGTCGTAGTCGCTGCGTTCTGTCATCGCTGGCTCTCCCATTCCTCGAAATCAGCAATGTCCTGCGGGTTCGTCATCGGTTTCGCGCCGATGATCTGCCAGTTCAGTCCGCCCATCGCTCGCAAAGCGATGATGATCGGCTTTCCGGCCTTGGTGCGTGCCCACACCTGCAAAACACGTAGTCCGTCCTTGCTGGTGCTCATGCGCGGCCACCGCCTCTGGCTGTCCAACGCTTCGATGATCTCTGCGTGGGTGAGACCGGCCTGGGTCAGGCGTGCAGCCAGCCAGGGCAACCATTCATAGGGCACACGAACGAGAATACAGTGGTAATACGTCCTGGTCGAGCCCTTTGCGGTGGCCGATTGGAAGGCGGGGTCTTCGTTGAATCCCGGCTGCCGACCGAAGGATTCAGGCGGCGGAGGTCACGCGGTAGACGTCGTAGACGCCTTCCACATTGCGGACCACGTTGAGCAGGTGGCCCAGGTGCTTGGGGTCGCCCATTTCGAAGGTGAACTTGGAGATGGCGACTCGGTCACCGGAGGTGGTGACCGCCGCGGAGAGGATGTTGACCTTTTCGTCGGCCAGCACCTTGGTCACGTCCGAGAGCAGGCGGGTGCGGTCGAGGGCCTCGATCTGGATGGCGACCAGGAAGACCGACGACGGGGACGGGGCCCACTTGACCTCGATGATGCGTTCGGGTTCGGAGCGCAGCGAGTCGGCGTTGGTGCAGTCGGTGCGGTGGACGCTGACCGCGCCGCCGCGTGTCACGAATCCCATGATCTCGTCGCCGGGCACCGGGGTGCAGCACTTGGCCAGCTTGGAGACGGTGCCGGGCGCGCCCGGAATCTCCACGCCCGCATCGCCGGTGGTGCGCTGACGCGAGGGAACTGTGGAAGGCGTTGAGCGCTCGGCCAATTCGTTCTCGACGTCGCTGACGCCGCCGAGCTGGGCCATGAGCCGCTGCACCACGTGGTGCGCGGACACCTGGTTCTCACCGACGGCCGCGTACAGCGCGGAGATGTCGGTGTAGTGCAGTTCGTGCGCGAGCGCGCTCATGGCGTCCACGCTCATCAGCCGCTGCAGCGGCAGGCCCGAGCGCCGGACCTCCTTGCTGATCGCGTCCTTGCCCGCCTCGAGGGCCTCCTCGCGACGCTCCTTGGCGAACCACTGGCGAATCTTCGCCTTGGCGCGCGGGGACACCACGAAGTTCTGCCAGTCGCGCGAGGGTCCGGCGTTCTGCGCCTTGGAGGTGAAGATCTCGACGACCTCACCGTTTTCCAGCTGGCGTTCCAGCGCGACGAGTCGACCGTTGACGCGCGCGCCGATGCAGCGGTGCCCGACCTCGGTGTGCACGGCGTAGGCGAAGTCGACCGGGGTGGACTTCTGCGGCAGCGTGATCACATCGCCCTTGGGCGTGAACACGAAGATCTCCGGCGACTTCAGGTCGAAGCGCAGCGACTCCAAGAATTCGGCCGGGTCCGCGGCCTCCCGCTGCCAGTCGAGGAGTTGACGCATCCACGCCATGTCGTCGACTTCGGTGGAGTCGTTGGAGTGCTTGCCCTTGGTTTCCTTGTACCGCCAGTGCGCGGCAATGCCGAACTCGGCGGTCCGGTGCATGTCCTGGGTGCGGATCTGCACTTCCAGGGGCTTGCCGTCGGGTCCGACCACGGTGGTGTGCAGGGACTGGTAGACGCCGTAGCGCGGCTGGGCGATGTAGTCCTTGAACCGTCCGGCCATGGGCTGCCACAGCGAGTGCACGACACCGACGGCCGCGTAGCAGTCGCGCACCTCGTCGCAGAGGATGCGGATGCCGACCAGGTCGTGGATGTCGTCGAAGTCCTTACCCTTGACGATCATCTTCTGATAGATCGACCAGTAGTGCTTGGGTCGGCCTTCGACGACCGCGTTGATTCGGCTGGCGGCAAGGGTATTGACGATCTCGGCGCGCACCTTGGCCAAATACGTGTCACGCGATGGCGCGCGGTCGGCGACCAACCGCACGATCTCGTCGTATTTCTTGGGGTGCAGGATCGCGAACGCGAGGTCCTCCAGCTCCCATTTCACCGTCGCCATGCCCAGCCGGTGGGCCAGCGGCGCGATCACCTCGAGGGTTTCGCGCGCCTTTTTGGCCTGCTTCTCCGGCGGCAGGAACCGCATGGTCCGCATATTGTGCAGCCGGTCGGCGACCTTGATCACCAGCACGCGCGGGTCGCGGGCCATGGCGATGATCATCTTGCGAATGGTCTCGGCCTCGGCGGCCGCGCCCAGATTCACCTTGTCCAGCTTGGTCACGCCGTCGACCAGGTGCGCGACCTCGGTGCCGAACTCGGCGGTCAGCTCGTCGAGCGAGTACCCGGTGTCCTCGACGGTGTCGTGCAGCAGCGCGGCCACCAGCGTGGTGGTGTCCATGCCCAGCTCGGCGAGGATGTTCGCGACGGCCAGCGGGTGGGTGATGTACGGGTCGCCGGACTTGCGGAACTGGTGCTGGTGCTTCTCGTCGGCGACGTCGAAAGCCCGTTGCAGCAGAGCGAGATTCGCCTTCGGGTACAGCTCGCGGTGCACGGTGGCAAGGGGCTCGAGCACCGGTTTGACGGCGGCGATGCCGCGCTGCCCGGTCATGCGACGGGCCAGGCGCGCGCGGACGCGACGGGAGGCGGAGGTGGGAACGGCGGTGGTATTGCGAGCAGCGGTGCCGGACTGTCCATTGGCCGCTGGGGTGGCGGACTCGCCGTCGGGCGTTTGCCCCGAGTTCGCCTTCTCCAGATGCTGTGTCATGCCACCTCCGCTCGCGGCCTCGATCGGAAAACCATATCGGACCGTTCAACCACCCAGATCATCCACTTTAGTCCTGGAATCCGATACCGACCGGGACAGCAGACGCCGCCGACGGGTACAGCCCCGGAGCATGGAACTGTACCCGGTCAGCTCACTGTTCACTGACAGACTCCACGAGCCCGGCCGGGGTCAGTTCCAGTCGGCGAGTCACGCCGATATCCGACAGGAACCGCGGGTCGTGGCTCACCACGATGAGCGCGCCCTGGAACGCCGCCAACGCCTCGGTGAGATGCGCGAGGCTCGGCAGGTCCAGGTTGTTGGTCGGCTCGTCGAGCAGCAGCAGTTTGGGAGCCGGTTCGGCCAGCAGCAGCATCGCCAATGCCGCCCGCAACCGCTCCCCGCCCGAGAGCGCTCCCGCGAGGACGTCCGCGTCGCCGCCCCGGAACAGAAAGCGCGCGAGTTGCGCCCGGATCCGTTCCGGTGCGGCGTGCGGCGCGGTGGCCGCGACATTCTCGAAGACGGACTTGTCCTCGTCGAAAATGTCCAGGCGCTGCGGCAGCATGCGCCACGGCACCTTGGGGCCCTCCTCCTGAATCCGGTGCAGCAGCGTGGTTTTGCCGATGCCATTGCGCCCGGTGAGCGCGATGCGTTCGGGCCCGCTGACTTTCAGCGTCACGGTCGGCCCGCACGCCAGCCGCGCCTCGCTGAGCTCGATCACGTCCTGGCCCGGGTACAGCCGGGTGTCGGGCAGATCGACCCGAATCTCGCGGTCGTCGCGCACCCGCTCCTGCATTTCGCTCAGATGATCCTTGGCCTCCTCGACCTTGCCGATGTGGTTGTTGCGCAGCTTGCCCGCCGACACCTGGGCTTGACGTTTGCGTTCGGCCATGACGATCTTGGGTTCGCGTTTCTGATCCCACATCTTCTGCCCGTACCGCAGCCGCCGGTCCAGCTTGATGCGCGCCTCGACGAGTTCGCGCGCCTGCTTCTTCACATCGCTGCGGGCGTCGCGGACCGCCGCGCGAGCGGCCTCCTGCTCGGCCTCGATGATCCGCTCGTACTCGCTGAAATTGCCGCCGAACAAACGGATCTCACCGCGCCGGAGTTCGGCGATGGTGTCGACGCGCTCCAGGAGCTCTCGGTCGTGGCTGATGGTCAGCACGGTGCCGGGGAACTGGCCGATCACCTCGTAGAGACGCTCGCGCGCCACCTGGTCGAGGTTGTTGGTCGGTTCGTCCAGCAGCAGCACATCCGGCTCACGCAAGAGCTCGGCCACCAGACCGAGCAGCACCGTCTCACCGCCGGACAGCGTGTCCAACCGGCGATCCAGCTGCGCGATATCGCCTGCGACGTACTGCAATCCGAGCCGCCCGAGCAGCGCCACCGCGCGTTCCTCGATATCCCAGGCACTGCCCACGAGATCGAAGTCGGCCTCGGTGCCGTCCCCGGATTCGATGCGGTGCAGGGCCTTTCGGATCTCGGCCAGCCCGAGCACCTGATCGACCCGCTGCCCGGTGGCCAGTCCGAGGTCCTGACGCAGATACCCGAACCGCTCCGGCAGGCTCACCGAACCGCGTTGTGCGCGCAGTTCCCCGGTGATCAGCCGGAACAGTGTCGATTTTCCCGCGCCATTGCTGCCGACCAGGCCCACATGACCCGGTCCGAGCTGAGCGTCGAATCCGTCGAACACCGGCGTGCCGTCGGGCCACGCGAAGGTGAGATCGGAAATAGAAATAACAGGCATAGACATGCGGACCTCCCGAAGATGAGCGAATGCGGCGCGCGATGGCGGGCCACTCGGCGTTCATCTCAGAAGAGCAACGGCATGTCTCCGATCAGACGGGAATAGAACTCAGCTACGGTAACCGAGATCAACGGGTCAGCGCAACAAGGTATTTCGTGAGCCGGGTCTCAGCGGGCGGTCAGCCGCAGATAGCCCAGGCCGATCACGGCCACGGCCGCTGCCAGACCGTACATCGCCGCCACACCGTGCCCGATGGTGATGCCGCCCAGCAGCGTCCCCGCGCCGATGCCGAAGTAGATGCACGACGCGTTCAGTGCCACGACCAGGCCGGATTCCTGGGGAGCCGCCGCGATCAGCCGGTGCTGCTGTGCGGGCGTCTGACACCAGCTCGCCGCACCCCACGCGAAGGCGAGAAGGCCGACCAGTGCGGGGATGTGCGTCTCGCTGGCGGCGAGCACCCCCATCACGGCGAGTGCGGCGGCCATCAGCGCGTAGCCGACGGTCAGCACCCGCGTGGCACCCCATCGGTCGGTGGCGTACCCGGAGGACAGGTTCCCCGCGACCGCGCCCGCGCCGTAGAGCATCAGCACCCACGCGGTCGAGGATGCGCCGATTCCCAGGGCCCCCAACGCCGGAACGGCGTACGCGTAGGCGACGTACGCCGCACCCATGCCGAGCACGGTCAGCGGCAGCACCGTCGCCACCGAGCGGTTGCGCAGCACCGAGAGTCGAGTCACCAAGGGCACGTACGGATTCCCCGGCAACGCCGGGACCCAGGCGGCCACACCGGCGGCCGCGATCACGCACACGATCGCGACGCCGGTCAGCGCGGAGCGCCAGCCCAGCCAGTGTCCGAGCAGATCGCCCAGCGGCACGCCGAGCGCGGTCGCGATGGTCAGCCCGCCGACCACGACGGCCAGCGCCCGCGCCCGCTTCTCGGGTTCCACCAGGGCCGAGGCCACCGCGCCCGCGTTCGGAGTGAACGCCGCCGCCCCGAGCGCCGCCAGAATCCGCGTGGCCAGCAGGATCGCGAACGTCGGCGCGAGCGCCGACCCGAGATTCGCCAGCGCCAGCACCAGCAGCGCCGACACCAGCAGTGTGCGCCGCGGCAGTCGCGCCGTCAGCGTCGCCAGCACCGGTGAGCCCAGCGCGTAGGCCGCGGCGAACACCGTCACCGCGAGTCCGGCCGTCGCCGTCGAAACCCGCAGCGCCCCGGCCAGATCCGGCAGGAACCCGGCGAGGATGAACGAGTCGGTACCGACCGCGAAGGTCCCCAGCGCCAGAATCAGCGTGCGCCGCAAGCTATTCGACACACCTGCTTCGGATGCGGACACCCGGGCAATAACCGGGATACTGGACATCCCGAATCTCCTTCCAGAAAAACCCGGCCTGAGGCCGGGTCAGTTTTCGCGAACCGCGCGACCGCTCAGCCGGTCGCCTTTTCGTAGAAACGACGGGTGTAGACCGCCGCATTGTCGTGGGCCCCCGCCATCAGATCGGCGACGGTCTGGCTCGCCAGCTCGCGCCGCCACGCCAGCTCCGCCCGTCCCATGGCCTGCGCGACACCGCACGTCCTGCCGAACTCCGATTTCGCCCGCGTCGCCCCCGCCCCCCGGCGGCGAATCTCGGTGCACCGGAACGCATCCGTGCGCCCCTCGACGGCGGCCACCACATCCATGAGCGTGATCCGCTCGGGTGCGCGGCCCAGCCGGTAGCCGCCGCGCGCGCCCGGCGTGGATTCCAGGATTCCCTCCCGGACCAGCGGCTGTAGCCGCTTCTTGAGGTATTCCGGCGGCAGTTCGAAGATCTCGGCCAGCCGGGCGGTGGCGATCGGCGCGTGGTCGTCGAGCCAGGCCAGCGCGATACAGCAGTGCAGTCCCCACTCGACGCCCTCACCGATTACCATGAAAGGGGATAGTACATGTCCCGATTAGCCGAGCCAACCCCGATCACTTCGAGATACGCCGCGCTTTCATGCCATTCGACAGCGGCACCTCGGCGACCTTGCCGCCGGATTCGGCATGCAGCATGCGCCCGGCACCGGTGTAGACGCCGACATCGGAGGGGCCGCGCGGACCGAAGGAACCGAACACGAGATCACCCGCCTTGGCATTGATCAGCGGGACATCGACGCCCTGCTCCCACTGCTGCTCGGCCGTGCGCGGCAGGCTGATCTTGCCGCCGCTGGCCGCGAACACCGCCGCCGCGGTGAACCCCGCCTGGTCGAATCCGCCGTCGGTCGGCCCGCCCGGCCCGCCGCCGCCGAAAACGTATGGCGTGCCGAGCCATTGCTGCCCCGCCGCCACGATCTGCGGTCCCAGGTCGGCGTTCTCATCGGCCTGGAACCGCCCCTCACTGCCGATGCTGCGGAATCCCGGCTCGGCGGCCAGAATCCGCGCCACATACGGTCGCGTCTCGGTGAAATGCCGCGCGATCTGATTGGGCATGCCGCCCGAGGCCAGCACCGCGCCCTCACCCGCGTTGTAGGCCGCGATGGTGAGGGCGGTCAGGTCGCCGGAGACCTTGCCCTCGCTCATCCAGCCCTCGATGGTCTTGGCGATCGCGCACATGTAGCGGCCCTGGCCGATAATGGCGTCGGCGGGTTCCAGGGCGCTGGCCACGCCGTCGCCGTCCGCGTCGATGACGTAGGGCTGTCCGTCGGGGGCAAGCGCTTTGGCGGTGCCGGGCATGAACTGGGCGATGCCCTGCGCGCCGTCGGGCGAGACCGCGTCGGCGCGGAAACCGGATTCGGCCTGTGCCTGGGCGGCCAGCAGCGAGGCGCTGATCTCCGGGCACAGCGATCCGGCCCGGCGGTACCAGATCTCGAGTTCGGGTGGCACCTTGCCGGAGGCGAGATTGCCGCCCGCCGTGCCGAATCCGTTCTCGCAGTAGGGAGTCGAGGGTGCGGGGACGCTGCCGCCCGCGAGCCAGGGCATGGGGTCGACCTGATGCCCACCCGTCAACCGACCGCCCGGCACGAGCTCGAAATGCAAATGCGGGCCGGAGGATTCGCCATTGTTGCCGACGTCGGCGATATGCTGCCCCATCTGGACGATGTCCCCGGTCCGCACGAATATGCCGTTCTCGTACATGTGGCCGTACACGGTCGAGTACCGGTGGCCGCTCTCGTCCAGCGAATCGATCACCACCCAATCACCGAAGCCGGACGCCGCCCCCGCCGCGACCACGAGCCCATCGGCAGCGGCATAAATGGGCGTCCCCGCCGGGGCAGCCATATCGACACCCATGTGCGTGCCGCCGCGTGCCCCGAATCCGTCGGTGATCGTGAATTGGCTTGGCGAGATCGGATATTGGTGCCGCCCCGCCCCCGTCAGACTGCCCGCCTCGTTCACCGTCCCCGGCATGGCCGCCATCGACGCGTTCGCGGGCCCCGCCTCCGTCGAGGTGGTCGCCGCGTCCTTGATGGTGACCTGCACCCGATCCAGGTGATTGCGCGCCGCGTCCCCCCGATCGTCCAGGGGCTTCCATTCGGTCCCACTGGCGGCGCCGGGAGTCCAGCTGCGCTGCTTCCAGATCAGATAGTCCACCCGGAACGCCGCCGCGTTCTCCTGCAGGAAGGACACGATCGCATCCCCCTTGCCGGAATCCGACCCGACAATGAATTCCACGGCCCGCCCGGCCTTCAGATCCGGCGACGACACGTCATCGACGACCCCGCGCATGTCCATCATCCCGAAATGCGCGACCGTGCAGCGCAGCACCCGCAGCGCCCCGTCCTGCAAACCCGCCTCGACCGGTGATCCGGTGGACGGACAGTTGGGTTCGGTGCGCGCCGAGGTGGCGGCGGGAATGCTGGGTGTGCCCGGCCCGCAACTGGTCTCGGTGGCGGGCAGGATGATGACGAGCACCAGCGTCATCAGGCCGAGGATGAGGCCGACCGCCCCGCCGACAATGGTCTTGGGCTTCACGCCCGAACGCTCCCGGCCGACGCGGTGATCACCCGGACATCATGCCATGGCCGACACGCGGTTTCAGGGATCCGCACACGCCGGGCGGAAACTAGCCGACAGTTTCAACTACCCGGGAGCGGGCACCCCTCCGTTATGCCGTACGTGGCCCGCAACGAAGTCCACGCCGCTCGCATCATCAGCGGCGTCGGCGCGCTGTTCGCCCTCATCGAGGGCGTGTACATCCTGATGCTGATCCTCAACGCGGATCAGTCGAACAAGTTCTTCATCTTTATCAAGGGATTGGCGGAACCGCTGGCGCTGTTCTTCCCGGGGTTGTTCCACACCGGCAGCCCGAACTTCGACATCATCCTCGATTACGGCCTGGCCGCGGTCTTCTGGCTGATCGTGACCGGCTTCATCGCCCGCGTCATTGTTCGCTAGGGCGACTCGGCGGCGGACAGATCGAACGCGGTGAGCGCCGCGGCGAACAGCGGCGTGTGTTCGGAGCGGCCGGGGTCGTACCCGGTCAGGGCGGCGATCCGATTCAGGCGATAGTTCAGCGTATTGCGGTGCACGACCAGGGACTCCGCGGCGGCGACGCGATTGTGGTCGTGGGCGAGGTAGGCCCGCAGCGCTTCCATCAGATGCTGATGCTCGGCGAGCGGCGCGAGCAGGCCGAGCAACCAGGCGCGGGCGGGTCCGGGCCGGGCGAACTGGTATTGCAGGGCCAGGTCGGCCATGCGATACACACCGGTCGGTCGGCCCAGCCCGAGTGCGAGCCGGGCGATCTCCCCCGCTTCCTCAGCGCGCGCCGGAATCTCCGAAACCGTTGCCGCCGTGGCGGTTCCCGCGATGACGCGGCTGGACGCCGCGGCCGCGATCCGCGCCACCGTGGCATCCAGGCGGCCGACCGGTTCACTCACCGGCACCAACACCCAGCCCCCCGCTCGGTCCAGCACCGTCAGCGCGTGCGGCGACAGCGCGTCGATCTCGCCGTGGATCACCCGCATGGCGGGCCTGACCCCGTCCGCCTCGGCGGTCCGCAACGCCACTACGTGGTACCCGCCGAGCACGATCCCGAAGCGCTCGGCCAGCAGCTCCGCGGGTTTGCCCTGCAACAGCGCCTGCGCCAGCGCGCGTTTCGCCTCGCGATGCTCCCAGTGCAGGTCCTGCCGCTCGTGCAGATACGACCCGGCCACGCCCGGAATCACGACGCCCAGATACCGCAGGAGCTGCGGCACGGCCCGCAAGAGCTCGTCGCGCTCCCGGCCCGTGCGCGCCCGCGCCGCCAGGAAATTCCAGGCCGCCAGCGCGCCCTGGTGATACACCGACAGCACGGCGTCGAGCGGAATCCCCTCGCGCGCCCGGCGCACCGCGACCTCGATCATCCCGTCCAGGTCGGCGGCCTGTGGTTCGCGGCCCTCGGCGAGCAGGCGCACGAACAGCCGCAGATTGTCCTCGGCCCGGCGAATCAGGTCCTGCTCGACCAGCTCCCGTGGCAGCTGCTCGTAGTCGGGCACGCTGCGCACGACGGCGGCCACCATCTCGCGGGCGGCCTCGGGCACGTGCCCGGCCAGGAAGTCGGTCACGGACGTCGGATCCTCGGGTGCGGCACTCACCCGGCCATTGTGACCTAGCTAGCACCCACCCCTGTCATTCGAACAAGCTCAGAGCTTGACGATGGACGTCACCGGGTAGTTGCCCTGCCGTCCACGGCCTTCCAGGAAGCCGAGTTCGAGCACGACCGCCGCGGCGACCACCTCGGCTCCGGCGGCGGTGAACAGTTCGGCCGCGGCGGCCAGGGTGCCGCCGGTGGCGAGGACGTCATCGAGCAACAGCACCTTGCGTCCGGCGAGGTTGATGCCGTCCGCGGGGATTTCCAATGCCGCCGAACCGTATTCGAGGGTGTACTGGCGAGAGTGCACCGGCGGCGGCAGCTTGCCCGCCTTGCGCACCGCCACCACACCGGTCCCGAGAATCGCCGCGGTACCCGCGCCCAGCAGGAAGCCGCGCGCATCGACGCCCGCCACCAGATCCGCGTCCGGCGCGCACGAGGCGAAGCAGTCCAGCACCGCCCGGAATCCGTCGGCGTCCGCGAACACCGGTGTCAGATCGGCGAATCGCACGCCCGGCGTCGGGAAATCATCGTGCCAGCGGGTCAGCCGCCGCACCGCTTCCTCGGCCTTCGCGGCCCGTTCTCCCGCCACTTCCGCCGTCTCCAACATCTCGTGCTTGCTCATCGACGCCCACTCCTCATCCACCACGCCACC
Organism: Nocardia sp. CDC160; assembly: GCF_035818795.1. Classification (NCBI taxonomy): domain Bacteria; kingdom Bacillati; phylum Actinomycetota; class Actinomycetes; order Mycobacteriales; family Nocardiaceae; genus Nocardia; species Nocardia sp. CDC160. Next base: position 1,183,704 of record NZ_JAYKYT010000004.1, read on the forward strand.
ACGGCGTTCACCGTTTCAAAACCCAGCGATCCATATTCCAGCCCGCGCCCGCGCGGGTCGGGCTGGCGATCCCGTTCTCCATGCCGTCGCCGAACGCGATGGTGCGCGGACTGGCGAACAGCGGAATCGAGGGCATCTCACCCCAGAGCAGGTTCTCCTGCTCGGTGAGCAGATTCAGCACGGTGGTCGAGTTGTCCTCGGCCGCAAGCTGATCCGCGATGGCATCGTAGCGGCCATTGCCCCAGCGGCCGTAATTCAGACCCGCGCCGGTGCGCAGCGCGGCAATGGCGTCGGTGGCTGCCAGGGTTCCGGACGGTCCGGGCATGCCAGCGGTGCCGCCCAGAATCGCGTCCACCTTGCCGTCGGTGAGCTGCGAGGCGGTGAAATCCGGTGCACCGGCGTCGACCACGGTGATCCCCGCCGACTTGCACGCGTCCGCGATGGCCGACACCATGGCCGCCCGCCGCTCATCGGGCTTCACGTACCCGATCCGGACCGTCTGATTCCCGATCCCGGACGACGCCGCCGCCTGCGAGGCCGTCGCGTCCCCGCCCTTGTACTTGTCCCCCGCGCCCGCGATGGCCGGGTAGTACAGCGAATCCTGTTGCACGGTCCGCGAATTCAGCACGCCCGCGCCCAGCCCGAGCTTGACGTCGTACTCCGGGTGCCCGAACTTGTCGAACAGCGCCTGCCGCGGCACGCACAGCGCGAACGCCTTGCGCGCGTCCGGCAGCCCGAACACCCCGGTGCCGCCGAGCACCAGCTGCTCGACGCCGCGGCCGGGCAGATTCTGCTTGTGGAATCCGCCCAGGCCCACCTCACCCAGCGAGCCCGCGCCCACGTCCAGCACGCCGACGGAGTTGTCCGACACCTTCGACTTGAGGTCGGAATGCCGGTCCCACACCACGATTCGCGGCGTCTTGGGCTGATTGCCCCACCACTTCTCGTTCTTGACCAGCACCAGGCCGTCCTTGTCGCTGAACGAGTCGACCCGGTACGGCCCCGAGGAGGGCAGCAGCGTCAGATCCAGCTTGCCGGGCGTCAGCTTCCAGCCGTTGTTCCAGAAGTCCGCGATCCGCTCCAGCGTGGGCTGATCACCGGTCTGCACCGGGGTCACCACGTTGGGGATCTTCACCTGACTGGCGACCACGTGCGCGGGCATCATCTCCGAGGCGTTGAACAGCGCCTTCCACGACGAATAGTGCTTGCCCGGCCGGAACACCACCGTGGCGTCCTTGGATCCGGGCTGGCAGTCCACCCGCTCGATATCGCGGTACCCGTCGGTGCTGGCCGCGTCGAACAGCGGAACCGGCCCGCCCGGACCGGCCTTGGTGAACCGGCCGCTGCGCGCCGCCCAGGTCAGCACCAGATCGTCACAGGAGGTCTGGATCCCGTCGGAGTAGGTGCCCTCCGGGTTGAGTCGGTACTGGATGGTCTGCGCGTCGCCGGGCACCTCCTTGGCGGTGCCGACATCGGTGTCGGCCACCGGCTGCCCGTCGGGCCCGGTGTAGAAGAACCCGGTCAGCACCCGCGAGAACACCGCGGCCGCACCGCTGTTCGCGCCGAGCGTGCTGCTGCCGTTGTAGCTCGCGATGACCGCGTCCACGCCGTAGCCGATGGAGGGTACCTGGTTTTTCGACGAGCATCCGGCAAGTGCGCCAGTGGCGAGCGAACCCGCCACCAGCGCAATGGCGATCCGGCGTACTCCTCTATGGTCGTGCTTCACCGTCGCCCCCCGCGCTCAGTGCCGTCGCTTCTGTCGTTTCCCACTCGGCCGGGCACCGGGGCGCGGCGCGCCCGAGCTCGAACGCGGACCGACGGTCTCGAAGCCTCGGGCCGCGGAACCCGCCCGCGCGGCCGCCGCCGCACCGACGCGCGCCTTGCCCGCACCCGACCGCTTGGCCAGCACCTTCTTGGTGTGCGCGGCCACCGGACCCCAGCGCTCCTTGATCGACACCAGAATCGGCACGGCGAAGAAGATCGACGAGTAGCCACCCACGATCATGCCGACCAGCTGCACCAGCGCCAGGTCCTTGAGCGTGCCCACACCCAGCAGCCACACCGCGATCACCAGCATGCCGATGATCGGCAGAATGCCGATGACGGTGGTGTTGATGGACCGCATCAGCGTCTGATTGGCGGCCAGATTCGCCCTCTCGGCGTAGGTGTGCTTGCTCAGATGCAGCACCCCGCGCGTGTTCTCCTCGACCTTGTCGAAGACGACCACGTTGTCGTAGAGCACATAGCCCAGAATCGTGAGCAGACCGATGACCGCCGCGGGCGTCACCTCGAAACCGACCAGCGAGTAGATACCCGCGGTCACGATGAGGTTGAAGAACAGCGAGCCGATGGCCGCGATCGACATATCGCGCTCGAAGCGAATCGCGATGTAGGCCATGGTCAGCACGACGAACACCACCAGCGCCAGCAACGCCTTGTGCGTCACCTGGCTACCCCAGGTCTCACTGATCTGAGCGATGCTGATGGCATTGCGGCTGGGCTGGCCGCTCGAATCCTTCGGATGGAAGGCGTCGAACAGCGCGCTCTGCAGCTTGTCGGCCTGGTCGGTCGACAACGAGTCCGACCGGACCTGAATGGTGGCCGAGGAACCCGAGCCCACCTTCTGCGTGGTCACCGGGTCGTGGCCGATCACGGTCCGGTAGACCTCGTCCACCTTCGAGGTGGTGACGTCCGCGGCGGCGGGCAGCTGGATACGGGAACCGCCCGCGAAGTCGATGCCCAGGGTGAATCCCTTGAGCCCCATGCTCAGCGCGGCGATCGCGATGAGCACCACGGCGATGCCGTAGTACACCTTGCGCTTGCCGACGATCTCGAAACCGCCGGTGCCGGTGTACAACCGCTCGAACAGGCTGTGCTTCTTACCCGAAACCGTTGTCTCGTAATCGAGTTCGTTGTCGGGATCCACCGCGATGGGAGAGGACTTGGCCATGATCACGCCTCCTTCACCAGGACACCGGCCGCGGCCTTGCGTTCCTGTGCGAGCTCTGCAATAGCGCCCAGGCCGTTCACCGACGGCTTCGCCCAGAACGGCGAGCGCGAGACCAGCATCATCAGCGGCGCGGTCACCAGGTACAGCACGATGACGTCGAGCACGGTGGTCAGACCGAGGGTGAAGGCGAAGCCCTTCACCTGACCGGCGGCCAGCACGTACAGCACCGCGGAGGCGATGAGCGACACCGTCTTACCGGAGAGGTTGGTGCGCTGCGCGCGCTGCCAACCGCGGGGCACCGCGGAACGGAAACTGCGCCCTTCGCGCATCTGGTCCTTGATGCGTTCGAAGAAGACCACGAACGAGTCCGCCGTCATACCGATACCGATGATCAAACCGGCGATACCGGCCAGATCGAGGGTGAAGTTGATCCACCTGCCGAGCAGCACGATCAGCGCGTACACCGCCACACCGGCCGCGAGCAACGAGAATCCGGCCAGGAAGCCGAGCATGCGGTAGTAGAGCAGGCAGTAGAGCAGCACCGCCACCAGACCGATGGCACCCGCGATCAGGCCCGCGCGCAGCGAGGACAGACCCAGGGTGGCCGACACCGTCTCGGCCTCGGAGGTGGCGAACGACAGCGGCAGCGAACCGTACTTCAGCGAGTTCGCGAGTTCCTTGGCGGTCGTGCCGTTGAAGTTGCCCGAAATCTGGGTGCTGCCGCCGAACTGGCCGCCGGACTCCACGCGCGGCGCACTCACGACCTTGGTGTCGAGGGCGAAGGCCAGCTGCTTGCCGACGTACTCGTTGGTCAGGTTGCCCCAGGCGTCCGAACCGCTCGACTTGAACTCGACGTTCACCACCCAGCGGCCCTGCCGCTGATCCAGGGTGCCGGTCGCGTCCTTGATCTCCTGGCCGTCCAGCTTGGACTTGTCCAGCAGGTAGACCTCGTTGCCGTCGGTGCTGCAGGTGACCAGCGGCAGGTTCGGATCGTCATTGCCCTGCAACGGATCCGGCTTGCTGCAATCCATGCTCGCCATGGCCTGCAACTGGACCGCCTGGTCGGTGCTCTGCCGCAACGCCTTCGCGGCGGCGATCTCGGCCTGGGTCTGCTGCTGCGGGCTCTGACCACCCGGCGCGGGGGTCGGCGACGGCGTGGTCGGGGCCTGCGCGGGGAACACCCGGTTCTGCGGAGCCTCGGTGGTCGGAGCCGGAGCCTCGCTGGTCGGCGTGGCGGTCGGGGTCGCGGTGTCGGTCGCGGGTGGGGTCGTGGGCTGACCGGCCGCCGGTTGCTGCGGAGCCTGCTTGCCGATCTGCGGCGCGGTCACGTTCAGCACCGGACGCACGTACAGCTTCGCGGTGGTGGCCAGCGACTTCGCCTGCGCGCCATCGTCGCCCGGGACCGTGATCACCAGGTTGTCGCCGTCGATGACGACCTCCGACCCGGCGACGCCCAGACCGTTGACGCGCTTCTCGATAATGCTCTGTGCCTGCTTGAGGCTGTCCTGACTGGGCTTGCCGCCGTCGGGGGTACGCGGCGTCAGGGTGACGCGGGTTCCGCCCTGCAGATCGATGCCGAGCTTCGGGGTGTGGTGCTTGTCGCCGGTGAAGAAGATCAGGCCGAACAACAAGGCCACCAGCGCGGCGTAGACGCCGAGCAGGCGCAGCGGATGCGCCGTTCCCTGGGAAGGTGGCACAGTACTTATCTCCTAGGCGGGTCGATGATCGAACGTGTGGGTACACACCGCAGCGCCACCGGGCTGCTGGATTACTCGAGCAGCGCGATGGCGCGGGGCGGTATCAGTCTTTGGTCAGCTTCGGCGCGTCAGCTGCGTCGACCTCGTTGCCGGAGACGACCTCGGTGGTCTTGTCGACCGTGGTCTCCTCGGCGGCGTCATCGTCATTGCGCACCTCGCGGATCGACGCCCGCAGCCAGGTGGTGACGACTTCCTCGGCGATCTCCAGATCGACGCTGGTCTCATCGAGTTCGACCACGGTGCCGAACAGGCCCGACGTGGTGACGACGCGGTCGCCGACTTTCAGGCTGTCCTGCATATCCGTCACCTTGGCCATCTCCCGCTTCTGGCGGCGGACGCCGAGGAACATCGGGATGAGCAGAGCAACCAGCAGCAGCGGCAGCAGAAGGTCCATCGTCGAAGTCAGCCCCTAGTCAATGGTCGGATGGGTGCGTTTCCCACACAGTCTGCCAGTAGACCCTGAGAGCTGCGCGGTCGACCGCCGACTATGCCGACCGCGCAGTCCCACTCAGGCGGACCGCACCCCGTAGGTGTAGTCGTCGAGCGGGAAGTTGGACGCCTCGCGATGCGCGTTCAGGGTGCTGGTCGGACGCAGCAAGGCCGCCTCGCCGTGCTGGTTGAAATAGTAGCTGCGCGCGGTCGCGCACTGGCCGCCGTAGAACACGGACGCACCCAGCTTGTCGGTGACGCGATCCAGGAATTCGGTATTGGCGCGCTCGGTCACCTCGAAGACCTTCTCGCCGCGGCGGAACATCTCACCGAACAGGCGCGCCATGTGCTTCATCTGCGCCTCGATGGTGGTGAAGTAGGACAGACCGCTGTAGGAATACGGGCTGTTGAGGCTGATGAAGTTGGGGAACTTCGGGACGGTGATGCCCTCGTAGGCCTGGAAACGGTTGTCGCGCCAGAACTTTCCGAGATTGCGGCCTTCGCGGCCGATAATCTCGATGGCCGGGAAATTCACGTCCCAGAGGTTGAAGCCGGTGGCCAGGATCAGGGTGTCGATCTCGGTCTTGTGGCCGTCGGCGGTCACGATCCCATCCGGTTCGATGTGGTCGATGGAATTCGTTTCCAGGCGAACATGGTCCTCGTTGAACGTCTTGAAATACGTATTCGAGAACGTCGGCCGCTTGCACCCGAAATCGTAATCCGGCGTCAGCTTCTTGCGAATCTCCTTGTCGCGCACCGACGCCCGCAGATGCGCCTTGGCCAGCACGCCCGCGGCCCGGTTGAGCGGCTTGGCCTGCTTGAAATGCAGCACGCCGACCACCATCAGCGCCTCCAGCATGGAGGTGTTGACCAGACGAGCCGCCTTTTGCGTCAAGGGGACTCGCGCGAACAGGTTCTGCACGGCGGGCGGGATCGGCGCATCCACCTTCGGGACCACCCAGATCGGGGTGCGCTGGAAGACGGTGAGCGCCTGCGCCTTCTTGGCCACCTCCGGAATCAGCTGCACGGCCGTCGCGCCGGTGCCGATGATGGCGGCCTTCTTGCCGGTGAGGTCGAAGTCGTTGTCCCACGCGGTGGTGTGGATGATCTTGCCCGCGAACGTGTCGATGCCGGGGAACGGCGGGGTGTAGGGCTGGGACAGGAAGCCGGTGGCGGCCATCAGATACCGCGCGGTCAGCGATTCGCCGTTCTCGATCGAGACGACCCAGTGCTGCTGCTCCTCGTCCCAGCGCGCGCCGCCGACGACGGTGTTGAAGCGCATGCGGCGGCGCAGGTCGTACTTGTCGGCGACGTGCGCGGCGTACTTCTTCAGCTCCGCGCCCGGCGCGAACAGGCGCGACCAGTACGGGTTGGGCTCGAAGGAGTACGAGTAGGTGACCGAGGCGATGTCGACCGCCAGGCCCGGGTAGTGGTTCACATGCCAGGTGCCGCCCAGATCGTCCTCCCGCTCGAGGATGACGAAATTGCTCAGGCCGAGCCGATCCAACTCGATGCCCGCGCCCATACCGCCGAAACCCGCACCGACCACGATGGCGTCGTACTGAGGTGCCACGCCGAACCTCCCGCAAAGAGTGATACATCAGTCATGGAATGACATCTCATTCCGTTTGTGATCACCGTATCATCGTGCCTGTGACGAAGCCATCCTCGAGAATCGAACGGCGCAAGGCCGAGCTCCGGAAGGAGATCATCGACACCGCGTTCGCCTGCTTCGCCGAGAAGGGCTATCACGCCACCGGCATCGCCGATATCGCCGGTGAGCTGGGCATCGGGCACGGGACGTTCTACCGGTACTTCGAGAACAAGCGCGACATCATCGACCATGTCATCGACGATCTGGCCGCGCGGATCATCGAGTCGCTGGGCACCGACAACGCGCCGGACGCGGCGGACAGTCTCGAGGAGTACCGGGCGCAGGTGGATCGGATCGGCGACGCGCTGAATCGGATCTTCCTCGAGGACCAGCGGGTGGCGCAGCTGCTGCTGTTCCAGGCGACGGGGATCGACGCGGAGTTGACCATGCGGCTCTACGGGCTGCTCGATACGGCGGACTCGTTGACGGCGGGATATTTGGAGCACGGGGTCGAACGGGGTTATCTGCGTGCGGATCTCGATACCGTGAATACCGCGCGGGCGGTGACGGGGATGCTGTTGGCCGCGATCCTGCACGGGATTCGGACGCCGGACGCGGGGGCGGTCGACGATCTCAGCCATGCGATTCGGCATCTGCTCATCGATGGGGTGCGCAAGCGCTAGACGGCTGTGCGCGCCTCCGGTGCAAACAGACCCGTTTGTCCGATGCGGCCGGATCCGCAAGGGGCGGAAGAAATTCGGACATGAGCCCATTGGCACAATGGCGCGCGTGACCCCAGAGGACGTCCGCCGCACCCGGTTCGGCCCCGCACCGTTCGGGCACCCCGGCTACCACCCCGACCAGGTGGACGCCTTCTGCGCGCGCATCGCCGACACCATGGCGGGGCGCGATCACCTCACCATCGCCGACATCCGGCTCGCCGAATTCGACGCGCCCCCGCCGGGCCGCCGCGGCTACGACATCGAACATGTCGACGACTTCCTCGACCGCCTCTGCGTCGACCTCGAACACCTACGTCACGGCCGCCCCCGCACCCCGGTCGGCCGCCCCCACGAACCCCTCACCCCGGACGACGTCCTCCACATCCACTTCTCCGCTCCCCCCTACGGCGTCCCCGGCTACCAAGCCGACGAGGTAGGCGCGTTCCTCGACCGCCTAGCCGCCACCCTCGCCCACCACGGCCCCAACGGCTTGACCGCCAAAGACATCCAAGAAACCACTTTCCACCTAGCCCCCGAAGGCACCCCCTCCTACAACCGCGAAGAAGTAGACGCCTTCCTCGACCTAGCCCTCCACCAACTCGCCCACACCGAAGTAACCCCGGGCTGAGCGAATAGCCAAGGCACTCGCCGCCACAACGAACGCGATGACTCCGCGGATATCGGCCTGACATCGGGGCGAATCCGCACCCGCCGCGCGGGTGGCCACCCTGTGCCGCGCGGCATCGGCGTCGATCCATCGCCGGACACGGACTCCGGGGAGCGCCGCGAGCTTGGAGAGAGGCGGAACATCGAGCCTCGCCGTGGCAGCCTCGGACCGGCCCGCGAAAGGCGCTCGGACAGGTCAGTCGCGCTGGGCGGCGTAGGCGGGGAATCTGGCGCGTAGGGCCTGGTCGAAGGCCTGGGCGCGGGAGTGGGAGTCGGTGGGGTCGAAGCCGAAGCGGCGGAGGCCTAGTCGGCGGTAGGGGCGTAGGTACCAGGGCATGAGGGCGGCGGCCGCGTCGGCGTGGCCGTTTAGCAGCGCCCAGACGGTGGTGGCTCGCACGCGGGCGGCGGGAATTCGGCCGTGGCGGTTGGGCTTTCGGGCGGCGGCGAGGAAGGCTTCGGGGGTTGCGGTGGGGGCGAAGAGGTCCGAGAGGGGGACCGTCATCCACGCGCGGAACCAGGCGAGCATGACATCGATCTCGGCGGGGTAGGTCAGCTGTTGACCGCGCGACACCATGGTGTGGTCTTCGAGTTCGCCGAATCTCAGGTGATCGATTTCGTCGGAGCGGCGGTCCTCGCCGGTGGGTTCCTCCAAGGCTGCTTCGGCGGGCAGGTCGCGGAGGACCTCCGCCACCCTCGTGGAGAGGATCGACGCGTAACCGTCGATCTGTATGCCGCTGCGGCCGATTCGATCGAATCGTGCGCCTATGGCGAGGCGGATGTCGGGGATCGGGGCGTCGGCGATGAACCACAGCCTGTCGTCACCGAGGGAGTCGGTGGGCGTGAAGCCCTGTGCCGCCAGGGTTTCGGTCAATCGGGTGGTCAAAACGTCTAGCATGGCCGCGATTTCCGAGCGTTCGAGCACCTCGAATGCGTCGCGCTCGGCCGAGGGAAATCTCATTCCGTAGCTGTAGCCGATCAGCGCCTCTGCCACATAGATCGGCAGATCCAACGCCCGCTCATCGGTCACGCCGGACGTCAGTTGTTCGCGCAGCGGTTCGCTGACGGGTGGGAGGTCACCGCTCACCCGCAGCTCGCCGGTGTCCAGATCGGTTCTCACCGACCACACCGGTTTGCCGTCCGACCACCCCTCGATTCCGCTATATCCGGTGGCTTCGGCGACCCCGAACCGCAGCACCTCGCACCCTGCTGACAGTTCGGAGAGGTCGGCGAGTTCGTCGAGCGTCTCGCCCGCGTCGCCGACGACGACATACCAGCCGTCATAGTTCGTGGCGGCCGAAAAGGGCTGTTTCTCATAGGGACTGTGCTCGCCTGTGCGGTGCAGGCCCAGCTCGCGGCAGACCGTGCCGGAGTCCTTTCCCCGCACGGCTATCCAGGTGACTGAATACCCCATGGTCGCGCCCTCCCTGTCGCTGGATCAACGGTAGCGGGAGGGTCCGACAGGACTGAGTTTTGTTGGTAGCCAGAGGTTTACACAGCGTGTTGCTTTGATCATGGTGTTGTGTCGAAGTTCTCGAAAGTATGATCGATGTTATGGGTGAAATCGCTGATGACCTGCTCGCCGCCAATGCGGTGGTTGAGCGGCTTCGTGCGGTGCACTCGGAGATTGCCGCATTGCAGGCCGAAGAGGTTGCGTTGATGACGCAGCTGTATCGGATTCGGCGCGCGGAGCAGCTCGAGCTTGGTGTTGGGCAACTGTATGCCGGGGAGGACGCCGCTACCGAGATCGGGATGGCGCTCAAGGTGTCGCAGCGGTCTGCCGATGAGCTGATTGGGATTGGGCTCGGGTTGGAGCATCGGTATCCGGCTACGCGGGAGGCCTTCGCGGCGGGGCGGATTGATTTGTCGCGGGTTCGGGCTATCAGCCAGACGCTGACGAATGTGCCCGAGGAGCTGCTCGAGCAGTTGGAGCCGAAGGTTGCCGCGTACGGCGAGAAGGCCGATCCGGCTCGGCTGCGGCGGACTGCGCGTCGGTGGCTGTTGGAGGCCGATCCGGAGGGGCAGGCGTTGCGGCGCAAGGCGGCTGAGGCGGATCGGTATGTGGATGTCCGCGCTGCTGACAATGGGACGGCTGTGGTGGATGCGGTGCTGCCTGCTGCCGGTGGACAGACGCTGTACGAGCGGTTGCGGGAGATGGCGTCGGGGCAGGTGTGTGGGAAGGATCCGCGGACTACGGCGCAGCGCCGGGCTGATGCTCTGGTGGCGCTTGCCGATGGCACGGGGCGGCTCACCTGCCAGTGCGGGCGGGCGGATTGCCCTCGGGCTGCGATTGATGCGGCCACTCCCCCGGCTCGCAAAGCGCTTGTGCAGGTGGGTGTCTCGGCGGAGACGTTGGCGGGGCTGCGGGACAATCCGGCGCTGTTGGCGGGGCTCGGTGCGATTGACGCCGATCTTGCACGGCAGGTTGCCCGCTATGCCCGGTTCCAGCTGATCGGCGACACGACCGAGGCCGGGTCTACTGCATCGACCACTGAGATCGAGACCGATTGCGCGGCGAAGGAATTGCAGTATCGGCCTTCGGCTCGTGTTGCCGCTCGTGCCCGTGCTCTTGATGGGATTTGCCGTGCGCCGGGGTGTCAGGTTCCGGCGGCGGCCACGGATCTCGATCATCAGGATCGGTTCGATCACAAGGATCCTGAAGACGGGGGTCGCACTACCGAGTCGAATTTGGGTGCGCGGTGTCGGCGGCATCATCGGCTCAAGACGCTCGCGGATAATCGTCGGAATGGCTGGCAGGTTTTTCATCATTCTGACCGGCGGGTGGAATGGCGTTCACCGTCGGGGGATTCGGTTATTACCGGTCCTGAGGGTGTGAAGTACCTGTTCCCGAGGGAGTGGGTACCGCCGGTTACTGCGGGTGGGGTGCCGGATGCGGAACCTCATGGGTCCGTGTGGGATCCGGGGAATGCTGTCAATGCGATGACCGAGATTTTGCATGTCTATGCGACACCGGCTCAGCGACGGGAGCAGTGGGCTCGGATGCGGGCTCGGCACAACATGTGATTCAGATGCTCGAGGCCAGGTAACACGGGGGAAGACTACTTGCGTGCATGGCTGGCAACTGGATTGGTCGCGGAGTGCAGGTACCGGAAGTGTGGTTGCGTCGCCTGCCCTACCGGACTTGGGCTGACGCCAAGTTGGGAGCCGTAACTCACCTACCGGCCCACGGACTGCACGGATCACCTTTTACTACATTTTTTCGGCGGATTTGAAGGTTCTTCTGTAGGTCAAGGGTGATACGCCGATTGCCTCGTGGAGATGCTGGCGTAGAGAAGTGCCCGTGGCGAAGCCGACCTCTGTGGCGATTCTGTCTACCGGCAGGTCTGTCGTTTCGAGCAATTCGCGGGCTCGAAAAACTCGCTGTTGGATCAACCAGCGGCCGGGGCTCATGCCTACCTCGTCTCGGAAGCGGCGGGCGAAGGTGCGGCCGCTCATTCGAGCTTGATCGGCCAGGTCGGACATGGTGACTGGGTGGTGCAGGTTTTCCAAAGCCCATTGGCGGGCGGCGGCGGTGCCTGCGGCGGTGGGTGGTGGGACCGGCTGTTCGATGAATTGGGCTTGGCCGCCTTCCCGCCAGGGCGGCACGACGCAGCGTCGGGCGACCGTATTGGCGACTTCACTGCCGTGATCGGTGCGAATCAGGTGCAGGCACAGGTCAACTCCCGCGGTTGCACCCGCCGAGGTGAGGATGTCGCCATCGTCGACGTACAGGACGTTCGGGTCGACCCGAACCCTCGGATAGTGCCGACGGAAGCGATCGGCGAAATTCCAGTGCGTCGTGGCGGGCCGATCGTCGAGCAGCCCGGCGGCCGCGACCACGATCGCACCGGTGCAGATCGAGACCAGTCGCGCCCCGGGCCGAATCAGAGCCAGCGCATCCGAAACGGCCTGCGGTAGACCGTTTTCGAGGATCGGGACCACATCGCAGGGCGGAATGACCACGGTGTCAGCGGTTTTCAGCGCACTTGCGTCATAGGCGACAGCGATATCGAAGTCGGAGTTGGTGCGCACCGGACGACCATCCAGCGAGCAGGTGACCACCTCGTACCGACCATCGGCCGTACCGAACACCCGGTTCGGAATGCCGAGCTCGAACGGATACACGCCATCCAGCGCCAGGACGACCACACGATGCGGATGCATGGCACGATCCTATCGAATAATGGCAATCCTGCCATTTTCTGGTGACCCGATCGACGGCAAGCTGAGAGCCATGAGCGAGAAGGACACCACGATCCCCACCACGATGAAGGCCATTGGCCAGGATGTTCTCGGCGGACCCGAGGTGCTGCACGAGGTAGAGAAGCCCGTTCCGCAGCCGGGCCCGAGCGAGATCCTCGTCAAGGTGCGCGCCACCGCCCTCAACCCGACCGACTGGAAGCATCGCCGACTGCGGGGGCTCTTCCTGCCGGAGCCGCCGTTCGTGCTGGGCTGGGATGTCTCGGGCGAGGTGGTCGCGACCGGTGTCGGCGTCACCCTTTTCGAGCCGGGCGACGAGGTCTTCGGCATGCTCCCCTACCCGCACGGCCACGGCGCGGCGGCGGAGTACGTCACCGGTCCGGCGCGCGCCTTCGCCCGCAAACCCGCCAACCTCGATCACGCCCAGGCGGCGGCGATCCCCCTCGCCGCCCTCACGGCCTATCAGGCGATTGTCGACACCGCGAATGTGCAAGCGGGCCAGCGGGTTCTGATCCATGCGGCGGCGGGCGGCGTGGGTCACTTCGCGGTGCAGATCGCGAAGTCGCGGGGCGCGTACGTGATCGGTACGGCGAGCGCCGCCAACCATGACTTCCTCCGCTCGATCGGTGTCGACGAGCCGATCGACTATCACTCGGTGGATGTCATGGAGACGGTTCGCGATATCGATATGGTGCTGGACCCGATCGACGAGGAACATGCCATTCGCTCACTGCGTACCCTGCGCCCCGGCGGCATCGTCGTGGCCATCCGTGGTGGTGTGGGCACCGAATTGCGCGCTGCCGCCCAGCAACTCGGTGTTCGCGGCGTCTCGCTGCTGGTCGAGGCCGATCACGCCGGAATGGATGCCCTGCGGGAGCTGACCGAGTCCGGTGCCCTGCGACCCACGATCGCGGGCACCTTCCCGCTCGCCGAGGCGGCCAAGGCACACGCCCTCGGCGACACCAACCGCACCGTCGGCAAGCTCGTGCTCACTGTCGACTGAAACGCTTACGGCTCGAACAGATCCAACTGCGGTTCGCGGGGACGTACCTCGATGGAACCGAAGACCAGATCCGGCGGCGGTACCAGGCCCAGGTGCTCCCACGCGGCCGCGGTGGCGACGCGCCCCCGCGGGGTGCGCGCCACCAAACCGGCTCGAACGAGGAAGGGTTCGCAGACTTCCTCGACCGTGGCGGCTTCCTCGCCGACGGCCACGGCCAGCGTGGAAACGCCCACCGGGCCACCGTTGAAGCTGCGGATCAGCGCGCCGAGGACGGCGCGGTCGAGGCGGTCCAAGCCGAGAACGTCCACGTCGTAGACAGCGAGCGCGGCGTGGGCGATATCGGGGGTGACCAGACCGTCGGCTTTCACCTCGGCGTAGTCGCGGACTCGGCGGAGCAGGCGGTTGGCGATGCGGGGCGTGCCCCGGGAGCGGCCCGCGATTTCGGCGGCGGCGTCGGATTCCAAACGCACGCCGAGGATTCGGGCCGAGCGCTCGAGGATGAGTTTCAGTTCGTCTGGCTCGTAGAAGTCCATGTGGCCGGTGAAGCCGAAGCGGTCGCGCAGGGGGCCGGTCAGGGCTCCGGAGCGGGTTGTCGCGCCTACCAGCGTGAAGGGGGCGATGTCCAGGGGGATCGAAGTTGCGCCTGGGCCTTTGCCGACGACCACGTCGACTCGGAAGTCCTCCATCGCCAGGTAGAGCATTTCCTCCGCTGGCCGGGCCATGCGGTGGATTTCGTCGATGAACAGGACATCGCCCTCGACGAGGTTGCTGAGCATGGCGGCGAGGTCTCCGGCGCGTTCCAATGCGGGGCCGGAGGTCAGGCGCAGGGCGCTGCCCAGCTCGCCCGCGATGATCATCGCCATGCTGGTTTTGCCCAGGCCGGGCGGGCCGGACAGGAGTACGTGATCCGGTGTGCCGCCGCGCAGTTTCGCGCCGCGCAGGACCAGGGCCAGCTGTTCGCGGACGCGGGGCTGGCCGATGAAGTCGTCGAGGGACTTCGGGCGCAGGCTGGCTTCGATCTCGCCGTCGGATTGCAGATAGCTTGCGGTGACGGCGGATTCGGTGTCTTCGGTGAAATCCTCGGTCATGATCGCCTATCGATTCTTGCCGAGCAGACCGAGAGCCGTGCGCAGGGCCTGGGACGTGCCGAGAGTCGGGTCGTCGGCGAGGACGGCGTCTACCGCGCCCTCGGCCTGGCGGGCGGGGAAGCCGAGGCCGATCAACGCGTCGACCACCTGTTCGCGCACGGGGGTGGCCATGGGGGCGGGGCCGGAGCCGGGCGGGCCCGATTGCACGGGAACCAGATTCACCTTGTCGCGGAGTTCGACGACCATGCGTTCCGCACCACGCTTGCCGATGCCGGGGACTCGGGTCAGGGCGGCGACATTGGATTCCGCGAGGGCCTTGCGCAGAGCCTCGGGCTCGAGGACCGCCAACACGGCCATGGCCAGTTTGGGGCCTACGCCCGAAACCGTTTGCAGCAGACCGAAAAGTTCGCGGGCCTCGGTGTCGGCGAAGCCGAACAGCGTCATGGAGTCCTCGCGGACGATCATGGTGGTGTACAGCCGCGCGTCCTCGCCGCGGGTCAGTCCGGCCAGCGTGGCGGGGGTGGCGTTGAGGCGGTAGCCGACCCCGGCGGCCTCGATGACCACATGGTCGAGTCCGATCTCGAGTACCTCGCCGCGTACCGACGCGATCACCGTGTTACCGCCTTCCGTTGCTGGGCAAGCCGTTCCTCGTACAAGCGCTGCTGTGCCGCGGCCATCGCCTCCGCCTTGGCCATGCGCTCCAGCATGGGTGCGCGCCAACAATGGCAGATGGCCAGGGCTAGCGCGTCGGCGGCGTCGGCGGGTTTGGGCGCGACGGACAGCCCGAGGATACGGGTCACCATGGCGGTCACTTGCGCCTTGTCCGCGGAACCGTTTCCGGTGACGGCCGCTTTCACCTCCGAGGGGGTGTGGAAGCGGACGGGGATGTCGCGGCGGGCTGCGGACAATGCGATGACGCCCGCGGCCTGCGCGGTGGCCATGGCGGTGCGCACATTGTGCTGGGAGAAGACGCGTTCGATGGCAACGACCTCGGGCTTGTGGGTGTCCATCCACGCCTCGGCCCCGTCGGCCACCAGCAGAAGGCGTTGCGCCAGTTCCATTTCCGGCGGGGTGCGGACCACGTCCACCTGCAGCATGGTCACCTTGCGGCCCATGCTGCCGACGACCATGCTGAGCCCACACCGGGTGAGCCCGGGGTCGACGCCCATCACCCGCACCGAAACCCCTCTCACCGTGAACGAACAACTGTTCGAGAGTCTAACGGACGCCCGTCGCGACATTCTCCATCGACACGGCGGGGATCGGTGCGGGGTCGGCGGATTCGGCCGGAATCAGGAACCGCTGGGCGCGGGCACGCCGGGGCGGCGGCGACTGGAGTTGTCGACCGTGGCGCTGAGGTAGTCGATGCCGGTGACGTAGCTGGGTTCGTAGGTGTCGGGATCCCACGTGGTGGGGCCCGTGCTCCAGGTGCCGTCGGGGTTCATGGTGGAGGGGCCGGGGTGCATCATGCCGTGCTTCCACGTGCCTAGGCATCCGGCGCGCACCTCCTCTGTGGAGTGGCTGTTCACCCAGACCGACATGTCGTGCGTGCCAACGAAATCCGAGCAGTGCACGCGGACCTGCACGCGGTAGATGTCGTCGGTGTCGTTGCGGCACACGCGATCAGCGCACGAGACGCCGTCGGCCAGGTCCTGGGCGAAGGCGGCGGGGGCGAACGCGACGGACAGCAGGGCAGCCGCGCCGAGACCGACGAGCAAGCGGTGAGCCATGCGTGAAACTCCTTTGCGACAGTGTCCCGACCTGGGATTCAGCTTGTCGCACAGGAGGTTTCAGGTATATCGGGGAAATCCCTTAATTCGTCGCTCCCCCACCCTGATTCGCGGAGACGACGCGGGCCGCCTCCGTGCTGGAAGCGGCCCGCGTCGTGTGAGCTTTGTCAGCTAGGCATCAAGCTCGGCCAGCACCTCGTCGGACACGTCGATGTTGGTGTAGACGTTCTGCACGTCGTCGCAGTCCTCCAGCGCGTCGACGAGCTTGAACACCTTGCGGGCCAGCTCGGCGTCGGCGGGGACGGTCACCGAGGGCTGGAAGCCGGACTCGGCGGAGGTGTAGTCGATGCCCGCCTCCTGCAGCGCGGTGCGGACCGCGACCATGTCGCCGGGCTCGGAGATGATCTCGAACTCGTCGCCCAGGTCGTTGACCTCCTCGGCGCCCGCGTCGAGCACGGCCATGAGGACGTCGTCCTCGGTCTGCCCGGCCTTGTCCAGAGTCACCACACCCTTGCGGGAGAACAGGTACGACACCGAGCCGACGTCGGCCATATTGCCGCCGTTGCGGGTCACGGCCACGCGGACCTCGCCCGCGGCGCGGTTGCGGTTGTCGGTGAGGCACTCGATGAGAATGGCGACACCGCTGGGTCCGTAGCCCTCGTACATGATGGTCTGCCAGTCGGCACCACCGGCCTCTTCGCCGCCACCGCGCTTGCGGGCCCGCTCGATGTTGTCCTGCGGCACCGAGTTCTTCTTGGCCTTCTGGATGGCGTCGTAGAGAGTCGGATTGCCATCCGGGTCACCACCACCGGTGCGCGCCGCGACCTCGATGTTCTTGATCAGCTTGGCGAACAGCTTGCCGCGCTTGGCATCGAGGGCAGCCTTCTTGTGCTTGGTGGTGGCCCATTTTGAATGGCCGCTCATTCCCTACTTCCTCGTTTCGGGGGTCTGTGTTGTTTCCGACATTCGAGAGTACGTCAGACTCCGGCGCGCGGGCGCACCACGGTGTCGACGAACAGCTTGTGCACCCGAAGATCGCCGGTTACCTCGGGGTGAAACGAGGTGGCCATGACATTGCCCTGGCGAACGGCGACGATGCGTCCGGCGGCGGGGCCGGAGGGGACGGTGGCGAGGACCTCGACGCCCTGGCCCGCCTGCTCGACCCAGGGGGCGCGGATGAAGACCGCGCGGACAGGGCCGTCGTCGAGGCCCTGGAACTCCAGGTCGGCTTCGAAGGAGTCCACCTGCCGACCGAAGGCATTGCGGCGCACCGTCATATCGATGCCGTGCAGGGGCTTCATGTCCGGGCGGGTGTCGAGGACCTCGCTGGCCAGCAGGATCATGCCCGCGCAGGAGCCGTAGGCGGGCAGGCCGTCGCGCAGGCGCTGTTTCAGGGGCTCGAGTAGCTCGAAGACTTCCAGGAGCTTGCTGATGGCGGTGGATTCGCCGCCGGGGATCACCAAACCGTCAATGGTGGCCAGCTCGGATTCGCGGCGCACGGCGACGACATCGGCTCCGCAAGCTTCCAGCGCATGCACGTGTTCGCGCACGTCGCCCTGCAGGGCCAGCACGCCAATTGTCGGTTTCACGCCGTCGAGCATACGTTCGCGGGTGGTTGTGGCCCTGCTCACCCAGGGTGTCAGGGTTCCGTTAGGACGAGTGTCCAGGACGCGGCGCGGGTGAAGACTCCGGATGTGACTGATGTTCTCCCGCACACCTCGTCCGCGGCGCGAGGTGGACTCGAGGTGCCGCCAGCCCGGCACGGACTGACCGTATCGACCGGGTTGGCCGGGCTCTCGCTGGACGCCATGGCCTCGGTCGCCTACGGACCCGAAGCGATCGTGCTGGTGCTGGCCGCCGCCGGGACCGTCGGACTGGGCTTCACGCTGCCGGTGACGCTGGCGATCGTGGTGCTGCTGGCCGTGCTCATCGCCTCGTATCGGCAGGTCATCGCCGCCTTCCCCAATGGCGGCGGCGCGTACGCGGTGGCGAAGGAGCGGCTCGGGCATCGGACCAGCCTGGTCGCGGCCGCGTCGCTGATCGTGGATTACGTGCTCAATGTGGCGGTCTCGATCGCCGCGGGTGTGGCGGCGCTGACTTCCGCGTTTCCGGCCTTGTTCCCCTACACGGTATGGATCTGCCTGGCGGTGCTGGTCGGGATCACGGCGCTGAATCTCTACGGCATCCGGGAAAGCGCTCGCGCGTTCATGATTCCGACCGTGGTGTTCGTCGTGGGCATTCTGGCGGTGATCGTGGCGGGTCTGCTGCGGGGTGAACCGGCCACGGTGGCTACCGGCGAGGTCGTGTCCGAGAATGCGCGGACCATTGGAATCCTGTTGCTGCTCAAGGCTTTCTCCAGCGGGTGCGCGGCGCTGACCGGGGTCGAGGCGATCGCGAATGCGGTGCCCAGCTTTGCCACCCCGAAGGTGAAGCGTGCGCAGCGTGCCGAGGTGGCGCTGGGCGTGCTGCTGGGTGTCATGCTGATCGGGCTGGCGACTCTCATCGAGAAGTTCTCGATACGTCCGCTGGATGGCACGACCGTTCTTTCCCAGCTCACCGAGGCGGCGCTGGGGCACGGAATCGGTTACTACGTCGTGCAATTCGCGACCGTGATCCTGCTGGCACTGGCGGCGAATACCTCCTACGGCGGGTTGCCGACGCTGACCAAGATCCTCGCCGACGACAACTGCCTGCCGCACCGGTTCGCGGTGACCTCGCCTCGCCAGGTGTATCGGTTCGGCGTTCTGGCCCTGGGCATTTCGGCGGCGGTACTGCTGATCGCCTCCGAGGGCAATATGAACGCGTTGGTTCCGCTGTTCGCCATCGGGGTGTTCGTGGGCTTCACCATCGCGCAGGTCGGCATGGTGCGGCACTGGCTGGCCAATCGAATTCCGGGGTGGCGCTGGCGAATCGGGCTGAACGGGTTCGGCGCGGTGCTGACCTTCGTCGCGCTGGTTGTCACCACGTCGATGAAATTCGCCGAGGGCGCGTGGCTGATCGTGCTGGTGCTGCCGCTGCTGGTGCTGGGCATGGAGCGGATTCGCAAGACCTACGGGCGAATCGAGGGCTGTCGCGGCGCGGGGTGCGTGCCCGCCGAGCCGCGGCCCTCCGACACCGCGATCATCGTGCCCGTGTCGGAGGTGTCGGAGCTCAGCCGCGAGGCGCTCTCGGCGGCCATGTCCCTGGGCCGGGACGTGACGGCCGTGCACGTGTGCCTACCGGGCGAGAACATCACCGTGTTCACCAAGGCGTGGGAGGCGTGGCATCCCGATGTGCGGCTGCTGCTGCTCGAGGACGGTGATTCGACCGTCGGCGGGCCGGTGGCTCGGTATGTGCGTGACAATTTCGCGGGGCGGCGCAAGGTGGTGGTGATCGCCGAGATCGAGCCGCCCGCGGGGTGGAATCACGTGCTGCCCAGCCATCGCAGTGACGAGTTGGAGAAGACGCTGCGCAAGATGTCCGACACCGTCGTGTGCCATCTGCGGGTGCAGACGGCCTGAGCGGCTAGGCGGTTCCGGGCGGGAAGGACGCGGCCTGCGGATCGCGGAAGGTGCGAATCAGGCCCTCCTGCATGACAACCGCGACGAGCTCCCCCGCCTGGTTCCAGATCCGCCCGCCGGTGAGCGCGCGGCCCGCTCCGGCGCTGGGCGACTGCTGGTCGTAGAGCAGCCAGTCGTCGGCGCGGAACGGGCGCAGGAACCACATGGCGTGATCGAGCGAGGCGTTCTGGGTCGGCTCGTCGGGGTGGATGACCTTCGACGAGCCCAGCAGGGTCATATCGCTCATGTACGCCAGCGTGCAGACGTGGAACAGCGGATCGTCGGGCAGCGGGTGCCGGTAGCGGAACCACACCTGCTGCTGGGCGACCGTCCCGTCGCGGCGATCGATCTCGTCCTGCGGAATGGTGCGAATGTCCCAGTGCTCCCATTCGCGCATGGCCCACAGGCGTTCCGGGCTCATGGACTCCTTGGCGTCGGGCAGCTCCAGCGGCGGCCGCACGATGGGCATGACGTCCTGATGCACCGGCCCCTCGTCGCCGAGATGGAAGGAGGCCGACATGGTGAAGATGGCCTCACCGTTCTGCACCCCGGTCACCCGGCGCGTGCAGAACGACCGGCCGTCGCGAATGCGATCGACGAGGTAGACGGTCGGCTGCGCGGGATTGCCCGGCCGCAGGAAGTACCCGTGCAGTGAATGCACCTGATAGTGCGGATCCACCGTGCGCACCGCCGACACCAGCGCCTGCCCGGCCACCTGCCCGCCGAACGTGCGCGGCAACTGCGTCTTCGTCGACGCGCCCCGGAAGATGTCGCGTTCGAGTTGCTCTATCTCGAGCGCCTCTTCGATCGTCGCCATGCACCCGTCCCTTCGCGTTTGTCGCGCTCAGGCTAGCAAGGAGCGATTCCAAGGAATCCTTACGGTTTGTTTATGCCGAGCGGTGGCAGCATGTGCTGACGGGCTCACGCCCGCTGAGCAATTTCGCTTTCTACAGGGGGTGCCAGTGTTGGCAATCGCCGAGGCCGATCAGGCCTTGGCCCGGCTCGACGCCGACCGGGGTGGGATGTCCGCGAATCTCGCGGAGCTGGAGGAGCATCCGGGCGTGCGGTTCCTGGATGGGGTGCCATTGACGGGTGTCAGCGCGGCGCGGTGGGCCGCGGCCCGGGCGCGACTGGACGCCATGTGGACGCAGTTCCGATTGTTCGAAAGTGTGGTGGCGCAGGCACATCGGGTCCGCGGGCGACGCGTGCGGCCGGGCCACACGGAGTTGACGGAGCTGACGGAGTTGTTGTGCGGGCCGTCGGTTGTGCTCGCGCCGCAATCGATTCCGCTGTCCGAGCGGGACCTGCTCGGCCCGGCGGCGGTGCGCCGCTCGCTGACGCTGGCGCAGCTGGTGGGCGAGATGACCGCGGGCTATCGCGAGGTGGCCCAGATCGCGACGATCGCGGACACGGTGGCATCGAACTTTCTGCCGGGCGTGGATCGAGCCGGGACGCGGCTGACGGAGGCCCGGCGGCTGGCCGTGGATCTGGATCTCGCGGCGATCGGGCATCCGCTGCTCGCCCGGCTCGACGAGCTCGAGCGACGGTTGAATACCGAACGGGCGCTCGCCATGTCGGATCCGCTCAGCCTGGCGGAGCGACACGCCGACGGTGCTGACTCTTCGGTCTCGAGTCGCGATATCGATGACGTGCAGGCGAAATTGACGGAGCTGGCAGCCCGGCGCGACACCGTGGCCGAGCGGCTGGCCCGGTTGGATACCGCGCTCGACGAGGCGGAGGCGGCCGCCCGCGCGGCCGACGCCGCCGCCACGGTGACGGGCATGAAGATCGCGGGCTTCTCCCCCGCGCCGCTGGAACCGCTTGCGCCGCTGCGCGATCGGCTGCGGGCGCTGCGGGCGGGCAGTGCTCGGCACTGGACCCGGCTCAATGACGACGTGGTCACGGTGACCCGCGAGGTCGAGCGTGCCCGCGCCGCCGCCGACGCGGTGCGCGACACCGCCGAGGCTCTCATCGACCGGCGTGACGAATTGCGTGGGCGCGTCGACGCCTACCGGGTCAAGGTCGCGCGGCTGCGGCTCACCGAAGATCCCGTCGTGGACGCCTGCTATCGCCGCGCCCACGACCTGTTGCATTCCGCGCCTTGCGATCTCGCCGCCGCCACGCGGGCGGTGGCCGAGTATCAGCGGGCGATCACCGAGAAGACGGCATAACCCTGATGACCACTTGCATGCGGCCCGGTTGCGGCGGCACCATCCTCGACGGTTTCTGCGATGAGTGCGGGTTGGCCCCGGCCGCCGTCACGCATTCGGGCACACTCGCCGGATCCTCGGCACGGACCGGATCCGGTCGGCAGAGTCGGCGCGGGTCCAGTCGGTCCTCGTCCCGCTCCACCCGGACCGCTCGGTCCAGTCGCGGTCGGCTCGGTGCGGGCCTGGTGTCGATTCCCCAAGTGCCCTATCGGGATCCGTCGACCGCCGTCCTGGCCGACCCGCGGGTGCCCGAGCACGAACGCTTCTGCAGCAACTGCGGTCAGCAGGTGGGCCGAGGTCGCGATGGCGCGCCCGGCCGCACCGAAGGCTTCTGCCGCAACTGCGGCACCGCCTACTCGTTCACACCCAAGCTGGTGCCCGGGGATCTGGTGGCCGGGCAGTACGAGGTGCTGGGCTGTCTCGCGCACGGCGGCCTGGGCTGGATCTATCTGGCCCGGGACCGCAATGTCAGCGACCGCTGGGTGGTGCTCAAGGGCCTGCTGGATACCGGTGACGCCGACGCCATGGCCGCGGCGGTGGCCGAGCGGCAGTTCCTGGCCTCGGTCGAGCACCCGAACATCGTGAAGATCTTCAACTTCGTGAAGCATCCCGACCCGCTCACCCACGAGCCGGTCGGCTACATCGTCATGGAGTATGTCGGTGGCGCGTCGCTCAAGGAGCTGCGCTCACAACGGGATTCGTACGGCAACCTGCAGCCGATGCCGCTGGCGCAGGGCCTGGCCTACATTCTCGAGATCCTGCCCGCCCTGGGCTACCTGCACGGCATGGGCCTGCTCTACTGCGACTTCAAGCCCGACAATATGATTCAGACCGAGGAGCAGCTCAAGCTCATCGACCTGGGCGCGGTCCGGCACCTGGACGACGAGGACAGCGCCGGATTCAAGACCGACGGCTATTGCGCGCCGGAGCTGGAAGACGAAGGCGCGTCGGTGGAATCGGATCTGTTCACGGTGGCGCGCACCCTGGCGGTGCTGACCTTCAACTTCGACTACCGCGGCGCGTACCGGTACACGCTGCCGCCCGCCACGGAAGTGCCGCTGCTGGCGCAGTTCCCGTCGTTCCGGCGGCTGCTGGAGCGCGCCACGGCCGCCGATCCCAATGAGCGGTTCGGGTCGGCGTCGGAGATGGCCGAACAGGTCACCGGTGTGCTGCGCGAGGTGGTGGCGGCTCAGGACGGGCAGCCGCGACCGGCGCTGTCCACCGTATTCAGCGGGGAGCGGGCGGCTTTCGGGTCGAATCCGGAGCAGTGGCCCGCCACCCCCGACCCCGCCGCCATCGCGGCGGCGCTGCCGGTGCCGATGGTGGATCCCACCGATCCGGCCGCCGGGTTCCTGGCCACCACGTCCATCGGGGATCCGGTGCGGTTGGTCGCCGCGCTGGAGGCGGCGCCGGTGTCCTCGCCGGAGGTGACCCTCGCGCTCATCCGGGCCCGCATCGAGGCCGGTGATATCGACACGGCGCTGGGTGAATTGGCGGAGTGGGAGAAGTCCGAGGACGCCGACTGGCGGATCACCTGGTACCGCGGGCTCGCGGCGCTGGTCCGCCGCGACTTCACGGCCGCGTGTGACGCCTTCGACACCGTGTACGGCATGCTGCCGGGCGAGTCCGCCAGCAAGCTGGCGCTGGCGGCGGCGCGCGAATGCGCGGGTGAGCACGACGCGGCGTCGCGGCTGTATCTGCGGGTGTGGCGGACCGATCACGGATTTCCCAGCGCCGCTTTCGGTCTGGCGCGGACCCGGCTGCAGGAGCGCGATATCGACGGTGCGATCGCGGCCGCCGAATCGGTGCCGTCGAGCTCGAGCCATTACACCGCCGCGCAGCTGGCGGCGTTCGGGGCGCAGCTGGCGGGTGGGTCGGAGCGGTATCTGGTGGCCGCGGGCACGCGGCTCGAGGCGCTGCCGCTGGATCCGGAGCACAAGGCGTGGCGCGGCATCGCGGTGCTCGACGCGGCCCGCGCGCTGGCGGCGGCCCGATCGGTCGAGCCGGGGACCACGGTGCTGGGCTGTCGATTCACCGACGACGAGCTGCGCCGCGCGCTGGAGTTCCGCTATCGCGAACTGGCTCGCTTGTCGTCGAGCAAGCTGGCGCGGCGCGATCTGGTGAACCGGGCCAATGCGATTCGGCCCGTGAGTTGGGTGTGAGGGACGTGCGAGAGCTGATGACGATCACAGCGGAGGAGACCGGCGTGTGCCCGGTGTGCGGGGCGGGATTCACCGCCGGAGATCGCTTCTGCGAGGACTGCGGCGCGAACCTGACGGGCGAGGTGGCGGTCACGGTCCCGGATCGGCGCGAGTTGGATCTGGGCGTGGCGGCGGCGGTCACCGATCGCGGAAAACGCCACGCGCACAACGAGGATGCGATGGCGGTACGCGTGCTGGACTCCGGGGTCCGCATTCTCGTGGTGTGCGACGGCGTATCCAGCTCGGATCACGCCGACGACGCGTCCGCCCGCGCCGCCGCGACCGCGGCCGATCGGCTGTCCGTCGAGGTGGGTGGCGGGCTCGGGGTCGAGGCGGCGACCGTGCTGGCCGTCGGGGCGGCCGCCGATGCCGTCGCGGCGTTGGGGGCCAATGGTGATCGCACGCCGTCGTGCACCATCGTGTGCGCGGTGGTCACCGACCGCGCGGTCACCGTCGGCTCGATCGGTGACAGCCGGGCCTACTGGCTCACCGCCGAGCCGTCGGGGAGCCCGGCCCGCAAGCTGAGCACCGACGATTCGGTGGCGGCCGGGCTGGTCGAGCTCGGCGTCGACGAGGCCACCGCCATGTCCATGCCGGACGCGCACACACTCACCGCCTGGCTCGGGGCCGACGCCGAGCGCATCGATCCCCACGTCCGCACGTTCGTTCCGGATACGCCGGGCGCGGTGCTGGTGTGCAGCGACGGCCTGTGGAACTACTTCCCCGCCGCCGACACCCTGTCCGAGCTCGCCCTGCCGCAGGCCCGCACCGCGCCCCTCGCCACGGCGCACCGACTGGCCGACCTGGCATTGGCCGCGGGCGGCGGCGACAACATCACCGTGGCGCTCACCCCGTTTCCCGTGAGCACGAGGAGCTACTGATCATGAACGACCCCTTGGGTTTCCGGATCGAGACCTTCCAGAACGAGTACCTGCCCGCCGGGGCGACCCGGGTCAACGCGGTGGTGACGGTGACCGCCACGGGCAGCGGCGCGATGCCCGTCGGCGGCGGGGCGGCCGAGGTGATCATCGTCGATTGCTCGGGCAGCATGGACCACGCCTACGGCAAGCTCGCCGCGGCCAAGAACGCCACCGCCGCCGCCATTTCGGCGGTGCGCGACGGTGTCGAGTTCGCGGTGGTGGCGGGCACCGACGTGGCGCGCATGGTGTATCCGGTGACGCCGACACTGATCACCGCGACGCCCGGCAACAAGGCCAATGCCATTGCCGCCGTGCAGAACCTGCGCGCGGGTGGCGGCACCGCCATCGGCACCTGGCTGCGGCTGGCCCGGCAGCTGTTCGGGAATCGCGAAGGGCTGCGCCACGCCATCCTGCTCACCGACGGGCGCGACGAGCACGAGACCCCGCAGCAGCTGGACGCCGAAATCCAGGCCAGCACGGGCGTTTACGTCTGCGACTGCCGCGGGGTGGGCACCGACTGGGAGATCGCGGAACTGCGCAAGGTCTCCACCGCGCTGCTGGGCACTTGCGATATCGTCGCCGATCCCAAGGACCTCGTAGCCGATTTCCAGGCCATGACCACCACGGCCATGGGCAAGTCGGTCGCCGATGTGGCGCTGCGGCTGTGGACGCCGCGCGGGGCGAGCGTGAAGTTCGTCAAGCAGGTCGCAC
This sequence comes from Nocardia sp. CDC160, assembly GCF_035818795.1. NCBI lineage: Bacteria > Bacillati > Actinomycetota > Actinomycetes > Mycobacteriales > Nocardiaceae > Nocardia > Nocardia sp. CDC160. Next base: position 1,209,421 of record NZ_JAYKYT010000004.1, read on the forward strand.
CCGAGCTGCTGGATCTGACCGGGCGGCGCACCGAAACCGGTACGCAGACAGGGGAATACCCGACCGGGTCGTGGGCTGGCGCGGAGAGCCGCGACTACCACCTGTGCGTCGAGGTCGCGCCGGGCGGGCTCGGCGATGTCATGCTCGCCGGGCGGGTGAGCCTGGTGCGCGGCAGCGGTGATCGGGCCGAGGTGCTCGGGCAGGGGCTCGTCAAGGCCGTGTGGACCGATGATGTGGCGCAATCCAGCAAGATCAGCCCGGAGGTGGCGCACTACACCGGGCAGGCCGAACTGGCGGGCGTCATTCAGGAGGGCCTGGCCGCGCGCCGGGACGGCGATCTCGACACCGCCACCAAGAAATTGGGGCGCGCGGTACAGATCGCGGCCGCCTCGGGCAACACGGACACCGCCAAGCTGCTCGAGGGCGTCGTCGATGTGCTCGACGCGCGGACCGGGACGGTGCGCTTGAAGGCGGCGGTGCGCAAGGCGGACGAGATGACCCTGGACACGCGGTCGACCAAGACTTCCCGCGTCCACAAGCGGTGAGGTGAGCGCTGTGCAGACCTGCCCTGCCGGACACGATTCGACCGCGACCGACTACTGCGACGTGTGCGGACTGCTGCTGGGTGCGACCGAATCACCCACGCCCGCACCGGAACCCGAGGGTGAGCCGTGCCCGTTATGCGGGGAGCCGCGGACCGGACGCTTCTGCGAGGGCTGCAGCTACGACTTCGTGGCGGGCGTCGCGCCGGTGGTCACGCCCGCCGTCGTCGCATCGACCTGGACCGCGACCGTCGTCGCCGATCGCGCCTACTACGACACCATGCGCAGCGAGGACGACGACGTCGAGTTCCCGGCCTACTGCCCTGCCCGGGAATTCCCGCTGCGGGGCAGCCAGGTGCGCGTCGGCCGATTCAGCGCCTCCAAGGGCATCGACCCCGAGATCGATCTCACCGGCCCACCCCAGGACCCCGGCATCTCGCACCTGCACGTGCTGCTGCTGTCTCGGCCCGAGAACGGTTGGGCGATCCTCGATCTCGGCTCCACCAACGGCACGCGACTCAATGGCGCGACCGATCCCATTCCGCGCGGGGAGACCGTGCCGGTGCGCTCCGGCGACCGGATCCATCTGGGCGCGTGGACCACACTGACCCTGAAGCAGGACAACGCATCATGACGACGCTGCTGAATCGGCCCGGTGCGCCGACCGAACCCGCCCGGAGCCTGCCGGGTCGGCTTCGGGCGGCCGTGCCGAGCCGCTCCGACACCCCGACCTGGATCAGCTATCTGGCGATCCTGGCCGTCGTGCTGGCGGCCATCACCGCGGTGGTGATGACCGGCGACGCCCGATCGACGCGGCACGGCATCGATGTCATCGGCCACCACACCGCGCCAACCGTCACCTCCACCGAGGACCTGTACTTCGCGCTGGCCGACATGGACGCCCAAGTGGCGAATGTGCTGCTCGCCGGGGACGATTCGACGCTGGCGACGGTGCGCAAGAACGCGCTGGCCACCTACGAGCAGCGCCGTGTGCAGGCCGACACCGATCTGCAGCAGGCCATGACCATCGCCACCAATGACGACGCGTCCCAACAGATCCGGACCCTGCTGGACAAGTTCGGGCAGTACCAGGCACTGGCGGCGGAGACCTTCCAGCTCAGCGACCTCGATCGCGGCGCGGCCGGGCAGCCGTCGGCGCGCACCCTGGCGGCGTATCGGTCCGCGACGGGCATGGTGCCCGATCTGCTCTCGCGCGCACAGAAGCTCGCCGATACCAATAGCGGCGTGCTGAGTCAGGCGTACCGCGATGCCGAGGACACCACGGTGACGGGACGGGCGTGGATCGCCGTCCTGGGTCTGCTGTTGTTGGCCGTGCTCATCGGACTGCAGGTGCTGCTGCGGGTCGCCGTGCGGCGGCGGGTCAATCCCGCGCTCGCCGTGACCACCCTGCTGGCGGCGGGGCTGCTGGTAGGCGGCTACGTCGCGGAAGGCTCGGCGGCACACCAGCTCACCGTGGCCAAGCACGACGCGTTCGACTCGCTGCTGGCGCTGCGGCAGGCGCGGGCGATCGGCTACGACGCCAATGCCGACGAGAGCCGGTACCTGCTCGACCCCGAGCATGCGACCGACTACCAGCAGAGCTATTTCAAGAAGTCGCAGCGGCTGGTCGGGGTGCAGGCCCGTGGCGTGGACGACTATTCCGCCGCACTGGACCAGGCGCTGGCCGCGCACGGCACCGACATGAAGCAGGCGATCAGCGCCGATTCCTTCCTCGGCACCGAATTGCGCAACATCACCTTCGGCGGCGAGGGTGCGGCGGCACAGCAGAGCGTGACCGCCTACCAGGCCTACCAGCACGACGATCACACCCTGCGCGGGCTGGCGGGCACCGATCTGCGGGCGGCCATCGCCCTCGACACCGGTGCCTCCAACGATCATTTCGCCGCCTACGACAAGGCGCTGGTAGCCACGATCGACATCAACCAGCACGCCTTCGACGCGGCCATCGCCGACGGTGAGGACGCGCTGTCGGGCTGGACCGACTGGCTGCCCTACGGCGCGGCGGTGCTGTTCGCGGTGCTGATCCTGGTGGGCGTGCGCCCGCGACTGGCCGAATATCGCTGACCCGGCGGGAACGGGCACGGGAGCTCGGCCATGATGGTCTCCGTGCCCGAATTCACCGCCATCAGCCCGGAGGGCCTGCTCGATCTGATCGCCGAGCGGGCCATGGCAATGCCGGGATACACGGTGATCGCTGTCGACGGCGCGGATGCGGCCGACCCGGTATCCGTCGCGAAGGGTGTCGCCGAACGGCTTCGGGCGCAGGGGCGTCCGGCCGAGGTGGTGTCGCTGCACGATTTCGTGCGGCCCGCGTCGGTGCGGTTGGAATACGATCGGGACAGCGAATTCACCTACCGCACAGGCTGGTTCGATTACGCGGCGGTGAATCGCGAAGTGGTGAAACCGCTTCGAGACAGTGGGCGGTACCTACCCGCACTGTGGAACGAGCGGGCCGATCGATCCGCCCGCGCCCGCATCCGAGAGGCCGTCGACGGAACCGTCCTGCTGATCGCCGGTCCCATGCTGCTCGGACGCGGGTTGGATTTCGATCTCACTGTCGCCCTTCGTATGTCACCGGCCGCGTTGCGGCGGCACACGAGCCCCGACCAGATGTTCACCGTCGAAGGACTCTTGGAGCACGGCCAAGCGGACGACGCCGATCTCGTGATCGCCTGGGACCATCCCGATCGGCCCGCCGTCCGCCTGACCTGAGCTCGGTGCGCTAGCTGCTCACCGGGAGCCGGGCCGCTCGCTCGGCCAGGGCGGCGAAGGCCGGTTTGGGTTGCCAGGCCAGGGTGGTGGGCTCACCGTGGCCAGAGTCGAGGACGCGGACCAGACCCGGGCTGGCGAGATCCAGGTCGTCGAGGGGGTTTTCGCGGTGCGGGAGGTCGTAGCGTGCGAAGCAGTAGCAGAAGGCCGCGTCCACGCCTGCCGCGTCGAGGATGTCGAGGAGTTCGGTGATGTGGGCCGCTTGGGCTTGGTCGTCGCGCTCGTAGTTGCCGTTCAGGCGGAGCGGGCGGGCGGTCGCGGGGTCCCAGTCGATGATGTCGAAGCCGTGCGGGCCCGCATCGGGCGCGCCGCGGAAGCTCGAGCAGCCGAATTCGGTGATGGCTACCGGCTTTCCGAGGGCCTCGCCCCGCGCCGCCCAGGCGCGCATGGTGTCGGGGTAGTCGCGGGCGAGATCGGATCCCCGGTATCCGGCGTCGGCGGCGAGGATGTCGAAGAGGTCCCAGTTCACGTTTTCGAACGGGAGGCTGCAGTAGGTCAGCTTGCCGTGGAAGCGTTCTCGCGCGATTTTCGCGGCGCGGGCCAGAAGAGCGTTGACGCGCTGCGGGATTCCGGCGACAGCGCGCTGGCCCTCGGGTGTGCGTAGCGCGGCGGAGCGTTCGTCGAGGGTGTCGCCCGGCAGATAGCCCAGGACGAACATGGTGAGTTCGGAGCCGACGGCCAGCACGATGGTTGCGCCGCTAGTGCGCAGTTGCTCAGCGTGTTCCGCGCAGTCGGCGACGACAGCCAGGACCTCGTCCTCGGTGACGTCGTTCAGGAACGGGCACAACCACACCTCGAGATCGGCGGCAGCGGCTTCGGTGGCGGCCAGTTTCAGCCTGTCCGGGTAGCCGCCGGTAATCCGGACGGCCCGGCAGTGCAGGTCCTGCCGGATGACGCGCATGTCCTCGCGGACTCTCGCGGTTTCGAATGGTTCGTGCGTGCTGTTGCCGCGGTTCACGAAGCCGGTGTCGTAGCAAACGCCGATCGCTCTCATCGGCCACCTCCTGCAATTAAGGTACATCTCGTACTCTAACAAGGTACGCTCGGTACCGTTATGAGCGATACGACACCTCGTCCAACCCGCCGCCGGGGCACGGCACTCGAACAGGCCATCCTGCGCGCGGCCGTGGACGAACTGCTCGAATCCGGCTATCCGGGGATGACCATGGATTCCGTCGCCAAGCGCGCGGGCACCAATAAGAACGCCATCTACCGGCGCTGGCCCAATCGCGCGGCACTGGGGGTCGCGGCGTACCGGCAGCTCACCTCGGCCGCCCTCGACCTGCCGGACACCGGCAACCTGCGTGAGGACGCGCTAGAACTGTTGCGGCGCGCCAATTCTCATCTCGCGTCGCCGCTGGGCGAGATCCTGCGCAGCCTGTTGTCCCAGCTGGCCAACGAGCCGGAGTTGCTGGCGCAGTTGCGGGAGCAGGGGGGCGACGCCGGGGCGCGGCCGTGGCTGGCCATCCTCGAGCGCGGGGTCGCGCGCGGCGAGGCACCCGCGGCCGCCTGCGTACCCCGCGTCGCCACGACGCCAATCGACCTGCTGCGCAACGAGTTCGTGACGCGCGGTGTCCCGGCGGTACCCGACGAGGTCCTGGTGGACATCGTCGACACCGTCTATCTGCCGCTGCTGCGCGGCTATTCGGTACCCGGCTGACCGCTCACCGGTCTCGGAAATCCGCCAGCGCGTCCTCGGCGGTCGCGGGCGCGAACGGCTTGACCGCCGTCACCCGGAATTCCCGCAGCTTGGGTAGCGGACCGTCGGTGTCGACCAGGATCCAATCGTGGTGGGTCCGGGCCGTCATCGCCTGATCCCCGGCCGCGATGCCCTGCCAGGCGAAGTCGACCGCCACCGTCAGGGTGCCGTCGGCATTGCGGGCGACCTCGAGATGCTCGACTCGGTGCGCACTCGCCTCCACGGCCCCGGCGGTCCGGGTGTACCAGGCCGCGATCTGCTCGGGCGTCTCGGCCGAGCTGCCATCGGACAAATGCAGCACGGCGTCCTCGGTCACCAATTCCAGAATTCGGGCCGGATCCTTGGCGGGCGGCTCGATCAAATACACCCACGCATACACGAACGCGAGCACCCGATGCTCCAACTCGGCTTCAACCAGCGCGCCCCGCAACTGCTCAATCGTCGACTCGGACATGCTGGCAACTTTATCCCCCTGCCCGGAATGGTCGTACGCTAATAGTCCGCAATTCAGATTCGAGGCCAAGGGGATGTCATGCCTGCTGCATCGAATACGGTGGTGATCACCCGGCCGCTCGGCGAGGTGTTCGCGTATTTCGCGGATGCCACCAACAGTGCTCGCTGGCGGTCGGGGGTCAAGGAAATTGTCGCCGAGGGCGAGCCCGCGGTGGGGACGGTTTATCGGCAGACGGTGTCGGGGCCGGGTGGGCGCGGGATATCCGCGGATGTTCGGATCATCGATTTCGTTCCCAATGAAAAGGTTGTGCTCGAGGGTATTTCGGGGCCATTGCGGCCTACCGTCTCCTATGCGTTCGCACCCACGGGCGAGGGCACCGAGGTGACCTTCTCGCTCTCGGCGGAGTTGTCGGGGTTGAAGAAACTCCTCATGAACGGGCCGGTTCAGAAGACGATGAGCGCGGAGGTGGCGGGGCTCGATCGGGCGAAGGCGCTGCTGGAGTCCGGGGCCGCCTGACTCACCGCCGTCGGTGGCGAGGATCGAAGGTTTCGGTGGGAAATTCGTCATCGCCGCGCTTGTTGTCACCCCGCCGGGCAGGCCAGAAGCGGCTGGCGTATTGGCCGCGAATGCGGCTCAGATCGGGCTCGTCGATTTCGGTGATGCCGACCTGGAAGAGCATGAGCATGGTGGCCATGCTGACGGCAATGATCAAGGGGGTCAGCAATTGTCCGGCCTGCGCGCCGGACGGGGCGTGCATGTGGTCGGCGACGTGAGCGCTCATGGCGAACATGCCGGTGTAGTGCATGCCGCAGACCGCCACACCCATAATGAGGGCCGCGCTGATGGTGGCGATGATCCCACTCACGTGCAGGGCGAACCAGAGAGCCGCGGTGGCGGCGACCACCGCGATCACAATGGACAGCAACACGATCCACGGGTCGTATTGCACCGAGGCGTCGGTCTTCATCGCGTACATACCCGAGTAGTGCATCGCCCCCACACCGAGCCCGGTGATCGTGCCGCCGGTGATCAACGCGAACGCCTCCCCGTGCTGATGCACCACGATGTACAACCCCAGCCACACCACCCCCATGGCGATAACGGCGCTCAGGATCGTAATGGGCACGTTGTAGCGAATCGTGCTGTCCTCCACCGAGAATCCGAGCATCGCGATGAAATGCATGACCCAGATCCCGGTCCCCCCGAGCGCCACCGCCCCGGTCGCGATCCACCCACCGTGCCCATGCTGATTCCGCGCCCGCACCATGCACCGCAGCGCCAGCAACGAGCCCGTGACGGACATGACATAGGCCAGAACAGGGGTGAGCCACCCATAGGTGAAATGGTCAATTGCCAGCATGCGGGCTCCTTGCCAGAAAACCTGTCTATGACTGTTCACCAGTGAATGAGCCGAACACTAGCCAGAAACCACCAGGTAGTAAATTTGCCGCAGTACAGTCCGAAATAATTAGCTGAGTTTGCTGAGCGGTATGCACGCAGGTAGCCGGTGGTATGGGCGGGTTGTCCGGCCGACGAGGGTCGCGTATGCGGACCTTGACAGCTAGCACCCTGTCCGCAACCCCGAAAGGGCCGAAAGTCCCTCGGCCGCAATGAAAAAACCGCCGGGCGGTCCAGTGGACCGCCCGGCGGTGTCGAATCAGGCTGTCGCGGAGGCGATTACCAGCCGCGCTCGGCTGTGCTTACCAGCCGCGCTCGGCGAGGCGGTGGGGCTGGGGGATCTCTTCGACGTTGATGCCGACCATGGCTTCGCCGAGGCCGCGGGAGACCTTGGCCAGGACGTCCGGGTCGTCGTAGAAGGTGGTGGCCTTGACGATGGCGGCGGCGCGCTGAGCGGGGTTGCCGGACTTGAAGATTCCGGAGCCGACGAAGACGCCCTCGGCGCCGAGCTGCATCATCATGGCGGCGTCGGCGGGGGTGGCGATGCCACCGGCGGTGAACATGACGACGGGCAGCTTGCCGGTCTCGGCGACCTCGCACACCAGCTCGTAGGGGGCCTGCAGTTCCTTGGCGGCCACATACAGCTCGTCCTTGGACAGCGAGGTCAGGCGGCGGATCTCGGCGCGGATGGTGCGCATGTGGGTGGTGGCGTTGGAGACGTCGCCGGTGCCCGCCTCACCCTTGGAGCGGATCATGGCCGCGCCCTCGGTGATTCGGCGCAGCGCCTCGCCCAGGTTGGTCGCGCCACACACGAACGGCACGGTGAAGGCGAACTTGTCGATGTGGTTGGCGTAGTCGGCCGGGGTCAGCACCTCGGACTCGTCGATGTAGTCGACACCGAGCGACTGCAGGATCTGCGCCTCGACGAAGTGGCCGATGCGGGCCTTGGCCATGACCGGGATGGAGACGGCGTTGATGATGCCGTCGATCATGTCCGGATCCGACATGCGGGACACGCCGCCCTGGGCGCGAATGTCGGCCGGGACCCGCTCGAGCGCCATGACCGCGACGGCACCGGCGTCCTCGGCGATCTTGGCCTGCTCCGGCGTGACGACATCCATGATCACACCGCCCTTCAGCATCTCGGCCATGCCGCGCTTGACGCGGGCGGTACCGATGGTGGGGGTGGTGTCGGGCGTGGTCACGGCAAACTCCTGGGTCATGTGGGCCAATCGGAAAGTTTCGAATCGAACATGTCGATTCTAGGGCCCCCGTGCAGGCCACTTCATAGCCAGTCCGACACGACTGGACTGCCCGCCATCCGACTCGATGACGGGCGTCACACTCGCCGAGCTACCGGTTCGCTACCTACAGCGGTCCGACGACGAAGATCTTCGCCCAGTATTCGGCCGCCGCGGGGCCCATCATCGGTTCCAAGAAGTCGTAGAGCAGGTAAGACACGAAGAACTTTCCACCTTCCACACACGGCCCGCCGATCTCGTTGCGCGGCAGACCTTCCCAGCGACCCTAGCTATCGATCAGCCCAGTGTGAAGACATACCGGCTCGTCGGCACCAGATCCAGATTCAGATGCGCCCCGAACCGCACCACACTCTCCATCAGCGCGGTGACGCGACGTTGCAGTTCAGCGTCGTCCCCACCACTCCCGTAGAACGCGTGCGCACTCGTCATGGCCTCCATCGGGAACAGTTCCTCGACGAGCGCATCCACCCGCTTCCCCTCCGTAATGGGTTCGCTGACAGTGTTCTGCACATACCCGAACGTCCCCTGCGTCTCGATAGCCACCGGCGTATGCAGAACATGCCACCGATACAGCCACTCCTCCCGAGTCAGGTCCTCGGGAATCCGCAAAATCGCGACATTCACCAGCGCGTCGGTCCGCACCCCGTCCTCGACCACCGGAGGCTCAACCGGCCGCCGCTCCTCGACGACCCACCCATTGACCTCATCCGCCACCGTCCGCAGCACATCGGTGACGGACTCGCGCTCCCCCTCTGTCCAGACGCTGACAATCGCATCGATCGGCGCGTCATAGGTCGTGTGCTTCACCTGCGCGTCCGCAACGTCCGCGTCCCGCACATTGATCTGCAACGCCGTGGCCCCCACCCCCGCCAATTCCTTCCTCAGCCCCTCCCCCCGAAGCCGCTCCCCCAGCCCCTCACCCCACAACGCATACATCAACTTCATGCCGTAATTCCTTGCCACAGATCACCATTGATCGCCCCACGCTAACCCGGCGAACGGGCGAACGCGGGCGATCCGGCCAAGGATCCCGGTCAGCGGATGGAGCGGACTTCGGGGTCGGTTTCGGCGTCGGCGGCGGCGAGGGCTTCCGGGAGCAACTGGTCGAGGTGGTAGGGGTAGACGGTTTCGCCGGAGTGGTCTAGGTGGGCTATGTCGGTGGGGGTGCACCATTTGTGGCCCTTGATGGAGCGGCGTTCTATGTAGTCGAGGTTGGTGGGCTTGGCTTCGAAGTTCTTGACGCGGAGGGCGAAGAAGAGTTCTTCGGAGCGGATTAGTTCGCCGTTGAAGGGGAAGACGGCTACTCGGCGCCAGAGGGGGCCGCGGAGGGACGAGGAGTCCGCCGGGTAGCCGGTTTCTTCGTAGAGTTCGCGGATTGCGGCTTCGCGCAGGGATTCTCCGGGGTTGACGCCGCCGCCGATGGTGAACCAGAAGGGGACGTCTGGGACCTTCGGGTCTACGCCCTGGAGCAACAGGACTCGGTCGTTTTCGTCGACCAGGACCACGCGGGCGGAGGTGCGGACGGTGTCGACCTCGAGACCCGTTGCGGCGGCGGGGGTTACGCGTTCGGCGATTTCGAAGTAGGTGGGCAGGGGGGCGGTACCGGCCAGGTGGACCCAGCGGACCAGGCGGCGGGTGCGCAGGGTCAGGGTGTCGCGGACGGCGTCGTTGTGGAAGCGGCGGGCGATCAGTACCCGGGCTTCGGCGTCGGCGAGTTCGGCGACCAGCTGCGGGGGCAGCAGGGCGATGTCGACGGCGGACAGGGCCGCGGCGAGCTGGTTTTCGACGGTTTCGCGGTCGCGCCAGTTGGAGCGTTCGGCGCGGTCGGCCAGCGCGGTCAGGCGGCGGGCCTGTTCGACCAGGGCGGGGTCGTAGAGACCGGCCAGGGTGGTCGCCACCGAGCGGGCCACCACGGCGCGGCGAGCCAGTGCCGCGTCCAACGCGTGCCGGGCCTGGTCGGTGCGGACGTGCAGGCGGTCGAGCCGGTTCGCGGTGGTGTACGCCCAGACCGAGGCGGTGATGAGCAGGGCCGCGATGAGGGCGAGGACCAGGATGGTGGTCGCCGAGAAGGTGATCATCCGGCGGTCCTGACGCGGACGTCGCCGACGGTCACGGTCTCGTAGACGCGCAGGATCTGCTCGGCGACGACCGGCCAGTCGTATTCGCCGACAACCTGATTCGCGGTGCGGATGTAGTCCTCGCGCCGGGTGTCGTCGGTGAGCATGGTGTCGATGGCCCGCGCCAGCTCCCCGGAGTCCCCGACCGGCACCAGCATGCCCGCGCTGCCGTCGCGCAGCACGCGGCGGAAGGCGTCCAGATCGCTGGCCACGACGGCGGTTCCGGCGGCCATGGCCTCGACCAGCACGATGCCGAAGCTCTCACCACCCAGGTTGGGGGCGACGTAGACGTCGACACTGCGCATGGCGGAAGCCTTTTCGGCGTCGGAGACCTGGCCGAGGAACCGCAGATGCCGCGCGTTCTCGCCCGCCTCGCGGCGCAGCCGGTCCTCGTCTCCCCGGCCGACGATCAGCACCTCGAGATCCGGGTGCCGCCGCACCAATTCCGGTAGCGCGCCGAGCAATACCTCCATGCCCTTGCGCGGCTCGTCGAAGCGCCCCAGGAACAGCACCGACCTACCGGGCCGCGGATAGCCCGCCAGCAGCGGCGCGTGCGCGAACGCGGGAACGTCCACGCCATTGGGGATTTCGACGGCGTCCCCGCCGAGTGCCTCCACCTGCCAGCGTCGCGCCAGCTCACTCACCGCGATCCGGCCGCTGATCTTCTCGTGATACGGCCGCAGCACGCCCTGAAAGGTACTGAGCACCAGCGATTTCGTGGTCGAGGTGTGGAAGGTGGCCACGATCGGCCCCTCCGCGATCTTCAACGCCAGCATCGACAGGCTGGGCGCGTTCGGCTCGTGAATGTGCAGGACGTCGAAATCGTTTTCGGCGATCCAGCGGCGAATACGCGTATACGCCGTGGGCCCGAACGAGAGTCGAGCCACCGACCCGTTGTAGGGAATCGCCACGGCCTTGCCCGCCGACACCACGAAATCGGGCAGCGGCGTGTCGTCGGCGGCGGGCGCGAGCACGCTCACCTTGTGGCCGCGCTCGATGAGCACCTGCGCCAATTCCACGACATGCGCTTGCACACCGCCCGGCACGTCGAACGAGTACGGGCAGACCATGCCGATCCTCATAGTGCCCCTGTTCCGCGAGACCCGGCGTCAAACCCCAGTGTCCGCTGCGCGGCCGCGATTTTGTCCAATCTCGCCTGCGACAAGTCACTTTCCCACATGGGCTGCAGCATGTGCCAGTCGGCGGGATGGGCGGCGATATTGGCGGCGAAGACATCGGCCAGCGCCTGGGTCGCGGGGGCGATGCCCGGCGAGACGTCGATGGGCGGGAAGACCGCCATGCCCCAGCCCTCGGTGCCGTCGGTCTCGGTGAACCAGCAGTGCACGGGCAACAGCGCGGCTCCGGTTTCGACGGCGAGCTTGGCGGCCCCGGCGGGCAGCCAGGTGCGTTCGCCAAACATGCTGACCGGGACGCCCTTGCCCGTGAGGTCGCGCTCCCCCATCAGGCAGACAACCTTGTTCTGCCGCAGGCGATCCGCCAGCTGCGGGAACGGCGGCTGCTCGCCGCCGGTGAGCGGGAAGACCTCGAAGCCGAGGCTCTCGCGGTATTCGACGAAGCGCTCGAACAGCGACTCGGGCTTCAAACGCTCTGCGACGGTGGAGAATCGGCCGTGGTTCTGGACCAGCCAGACACCGGCCATATCCCAGTTGCCGGAGTGCGGCAGGACCAGCAGGGCGCCTTTGCCAGCTTCCAGCGCCGCGTCCAAATACTCGGTGCCGTCGACATGCAGCTGGCCCAGCGCCTTATGGTCCATCGACGGCAGTCGAAACGCCTCACGCCAGTAGCGGGCATACGAGCGCATGGCCGCTTCGATCAGACTGTCGGGTACCTGCGCGGGCGTCGTACCGAGCACGTGAGCCAGATTGCGCCGCAACATGTTCGGCTCCCCGCGATGCGCCTTCCGGTTCGCCCGCCGAGCCACCAAGTTCGCCCCGGCGTCGAATCCCTTGCGCACCATGCCTTCCGGCAGCCCGCGCACGACACGCCAACCGGCCGCGTACGCCTTGTCGGTCATCGCGGACGTGAAATCGGTGGTCACCGCTGCGGTTCCTCCGGAGCCTTCGCCACGGGGGCGAGAACATCGCGCGCGCCGGGCGACCTGCGCACCGCCAACACCCGCTGGAACACGGTGATGATGCTCAACACCGCGAGGATGTACATGGCGACGTAGACCGCGTAGCCGAGCCACTCGATGCCGTAATAGTTACCGATACCAGTGAATCCCGCCCCGACCAGCACGATGATGAGCCGGTCGGGACGCTCGATGAGACCGCCGTCGGCGGACAGGCCGGACGCCTCCGCCCGCGCCTTGGCGTAGCTGATGACCTGCGAGGTCACCAACACCACCAGGGTCGCCACGAACAGGTGCTTGGAGTTCTCGTGGTACACCGCCCACCAGGCCAGCGCCGCGAAGATCGCGCCGTCGGCCACCCGGTCGCAGGTGGCGTCCAGCACCGCACCGTATTTGGTGCCGCCGCCGCGGGCGCGCGCCATGGCCCCGTCCAGCATGTCGAACATGACGAACAGCCAGATCACCATGGTTCCCCAGAACAGGTGACCGGTCGGGAACAGCGTCACCGCCGCGGCGATCGAGGCGGTGGTGCCGATCAGCGTCATGGCGTCGGGCGTGAGCCCGGTGCTCACCAGCGCTTTGCCCAGGGGGGCAGTCGCTTTGGCGAACGTCTCGCGACCGAAGAAACTCAGCACGCTGCCCGTTGTCCTTTCGTGCCGTGTCCCTCGCTCATGCCTAGTCGGCTTCCTTCCACGCCCGTGCCAGCAGCGCCCGGGTTTCCCGCAGCAGCTGTGGCATCACCTTCACTCCGCCGACGACGGTAATAAAGTTCGCGTCCCCACTCCAGCGCGGCACGATATGTTGATGCAGGTGATCGGCGAGTGAACCACCGGCGACACCACCGAGATTCAGCCCGACATTGAAGCCCTCCGGCCGCGACACCTGCTTCATGACCCGAATCGCCTGCTGGGTGAACGCCATCAGCTCGGCGCTCTCCTCCGGCGTCAGATCCTCCAGATTCGCCACACGACGGTACGGCACGACCATGGTGTGGCCGGGGTTGTACGGGTACAGGTTCAGCACCGCGTACACCCACTGCCCGCGCGCGATGATCAGGCCGTCCTCGTCCGACATCTCCGGAATGTCGGTGAACGGGTGCCCGGTCTTCTTGGGGGCCTTGGGTTCCTCGACCTCGCCGGTGATGTAGGACATGCGGTACGGGGTCCAGATCCGCTGCAGCCGGTCCGGGTCCCCGGCCCCGGTGTCCACGATCTGCTCGGGCCGGGGCGCGGTCGGTTCACTCATTGATCGCCTTTGCGGATCTCGAAACCCTCCGCGGTCGGAGATGCGTTCTCGCGCCGCTGAATCCAGTCGGTGATGGTGGCGATGGCGTCGGCGACGGGCACGCCGTTGACCTGGGTGCCGTCGCGGAAGCGGAAGCTGACCGCGTTGTTCTCCACGTCGCGGGCACCGGCGAGCAGCATGAACGGGATCTTCTGCGCGGTCTGGTTGAAGATCTTCTTCTGCATGCGGTCGTCGGAGCGATCGACCTCGGCGCGAATATTGTTGTCGCGCAAGGCTTCGATGACGCCGTCCAGGTGCTCGGCGAAGGTCTCGGCGACCGGGATGCCGACGACCTGCACCGGCGAGAGCCAGGCCGGGAAGGCACCCGCGTAGTGCTCGGTGAGCACACCGAAGAAACGCTCGATGGAACCGAAGAGCGCGCGGTGGATCATGACCGGGCGGTGCTTCTGCCCGTCGGAGCCGGTGTATTCGAGCTCGAAACGTTCCGGCAGGTTGAAGTCCAGCTGAATCGTGGACATCTGCCAGGTGCGGCCCAGCGCGTCCTTGGCCTGCACGGAGATCTTCGGGCCGTAGAAGGCCGCGCCGCCCGGATCCGGGACCAGCTCCAGACCGGAGTCCGTGGCCACCTTGCGCAGGGTCTCGGTGGCCTCCTCCCACAGCTCGTCGGAGCCGACGAACTTCTTCGGGTCCTTGGTGGACAGCTCGAGGTAGAAGTCGTCGAGGCCGTAGTCGCGCAGCAGGCTCAGCACGAATTGCAGCGTGGAGGTGAGCTCCGCGTGCATCTGCTCCTTGGTGCAGTAGATGTGCGCGTCGTCCTGCGTCATGCCGCGCACGCGAGTCAGGCCGTGCACGACGCCGGACTTCTCGTAGCGGTACACCGAGCCGAATTCGAACATGCGCAAGGGCAGTTCGCGATACGAGCGACCGCGCGACCGGAAGATCAGGTTGTGCATCGGGCAGTTCATCGGCTTGACGTAGTAGTCCTGGCCGGGCTTGCGCACCGAGCCGTCCTCATTGAGTTCGGCGTCGAGGTGCATGGCCGGGAACATGCCGTCGCGGTACCAGTCCAGGTGGCCGGAGACCTCGAAGAGGTGGCCCTTAGTGATGTGCGGGGTGTTGACGAACTCGTAGCCCGCGGCAATGTGGCGGCGGCGCGAGTAGTCCTCGAGCTCCTTGCGGACGATGCCGCCCTTGGGATGGAACACCGGCAGGCCCGAGCCCAGCTCGTCGGGGAAGGAGAACAGGTCCAGCTCCAGGCCCAGCTTGCGGTGATCGCGCTTCTCGGCCTCCTCGAGCAGGCGCAGGTACTCGTCCTGGGCCTCGGGGGATTCCCACGCGGTGCCGTAGATGCGCTGCAGGTCCTCACGCGACTGATCGCCACGCCAGTAGGCGGCGCTGGACCGGGTCAGCTTGAACGCCGGAATGTACTTGGTAGTCGGCAGGTGCGGGCCGCGGCACAGATCGGCCCAGATCAGCTCGCCGGTGCGCGGATCCAGGTTGTCGTAGATGGTCAGCTCTTTACCGCCGACCTCCATGACCTCCGGATCGTCGATGCCCGACTTGTCGGAGATGAGCTCGAGCTTGAACGGCTCCTTGGCCAGCTCGACCCGGGCCTCCTCGACCTCGACCACCCGGCGCGAAAACCGCTGCGCGCCTTTGATGATCTTCTTCATCCGGGATTCCAGCTTGGCCAGATCCTCGGGGGTGAAGGGGCGCTCGACCTGGAAGTCGTAGTAGAAGCCGTCCTTGATGTACGGGCCGATGCCCAGCTTGGCGTCCGGGAACTCCTGCTGCACGGCCTGCGCGAGCACGTGCGCGGCCGAGTGGCGGATGACATTGCGGCCGTCCGGGGAATCGGCGGTGACGACCTCGACCTCGGTGTCCAGCTCCGGAATCCAGCTCAGATCCTTGAGGTCCCCCGCCGCGTCCCGCACCACGATGACCGCGCTCGGCCCCTTGCTCGGCAGGTCCGCCTCGCGCACCGCGGCCCCGGCGGTAGTCCCAGCCGGAACCCGGACGCGGGCGACTGGGGTCTGCTGGGCTGAGGTGGTCACGGCTGCGCACTCCTTGGCATCGTCATAGGCGAGAGGTCCCGCCAGGTCTGGTGCGAGGATCTTCTCCCCGCGATCGTGGCCGGTCACGAATCACATACCTCCGGCCCGCCCACTCTATCTGCACCCATATAACCCCGCGCCCGGCGGACCCTCAGCCCCGGGCCGCGACCTCGGCGAGCAGGGCCTCGCGCTCCGGGGCCGGGCGCTTGGGGCAGCTGGTGCACATGTCGCAGCCTGGGACTTCGAAGACCAGGCAGCAGGAGATGCGGCGGACGAAGGTGCGACCGGCGATGTCTTGGAAGCGCGGGACCGGTAGGCGGCCCGCGACGTCTCGAGCCAGGCGGGCACCCGCGTCGGCGGCACCGATGTCGAGGGCACGATTGCCGATGGCGTCGGCGACTATCGCCCAGAGAGAAGGAACGCCCGCGCCGGAAACCTCGGCAACGACCGGGATGACGCGAGAGAGCGTGTGGCGCAATGCCTGGCCGATCGGCGTGGTGGTGCAGCAGGCGGCCGAATGCGGTTCGGGGTGAGCGCAATTCACTGCAGACGCAGCGGACTCAGCGGTCTGCGCGGACGGGGCAGGCTCCAGACCGACAGCACGATCCGCCGCGAGACCCGCAGCGTGGTCAGCCATGGAAGCCAGGGAGGAGCTGGTCGACAGCAGGGCGGGGCTGAGCGCGATCGAATATGCGTGGGGCTCGGGGACTACGCGCTCGACGCCGCCGTCCGGGCGGATCTCCAGGGCGATGTGTTCTAGGGCCGGGTTGAAGGCGGGGTGGTCGGCGGCGATGGCGGTGACTATTGGGGCGACCAGAGACGAGGCGGCCATGCACCACCAGAGGGTGCCGGAGACTCGGGAGTTGCTGGTGCCCCAGCTGATGCCCATGTCGGCGATGCGTTCGGCCAGCCATTGCGGGCGCAATAGTTCGGTGCCGGGCACCAGGGCTTGTGAAACCGGGGGCTGCGCAACCATTTCCATCCGACTCCGATCAGGCCGACTCTCGCTGATTCCTACCACCCATTACCCACCGCGGTTACAGACCACGATTGACCGCCCGGCGGTTGGATCACCTTCACTACCCGGCGGCGGTAACTTCAGGTTTCACTACTCGGCGGGCTACACCACTTTTCACTATCCGCGGCAGCTACAAACCACAATGTCATGTTTCCGCGCTCTAGCGGCCCGCTCCCCCAGCGACAGCTCCCGCGCCCTCGGCGAGGCAGCCCCACGATAAGCCGCCACCCGCTCCCCCCTCCCCCGACGCGCCCGAATCACCGGGACACGCTTTCCAGACCCCCACGAGCATGCAAATCGGCAGGTGGTTACTCGGGAAATGCCTGCCGATTTGCATGCTCGTCGCTGGTTGTGCGCGTCGTTCCAAGATCGGCGGGGAGAGGGGTCGTAGCCTGGCGGTGGCGCGAAGTCGAGGTGGTCGCGTGTGGTCGTCCCAGTCCCCTGAGCGTGGAGGTCCGCGGCGCGTGAGTCCTGCCATCGAGACGATCGTCATGAGTGGGTATGCGGTCGCGCTACTCGTCGTCGCTCTCGGGCTGGATGCGATGGCGCGCAGGGCGCATCGGGGGGCTCGGGTGTGGGGGCGGGGGAAGGCGGGGCGGTTTCATCGGCGGGTGGCCCTGCTGCTGATGACGGTGTCGGCGGGGTTCCTGGTCGCGGCGGGGGTTCGGCAGCCGTTGGATTTCCTTGTGTTGCTGCCGTTTTCGCTGACATGGGCGGGGGTGGCGTGGGTGTTGACCGCGCATCTGCGGCGGGCGGTTCTCGGCTGAGGCAGAGATGCACCGGCGCGGACCCCCGAAAGGGAGCCCGCGCCAGGTCATTTCGGTCAGTGTGCCGGGGCCAGGGCCGCTAGCTCGGGGGCGTCGATTTCGGCAATGCCCGTTTCGGTGACTTCCAGGACTCGGGCGGGGCCGATGTCGAAGAAGAGGCCCGAGACCTTCAGGCCGCGTTGCAGGATCGCGCGGCGGACCACCGGGTGGGCGCGCAGGGTTTCCACCTGGACGGCCACGTTCACGATCGAAAGCTGGTCCGCGACTCCGAATCCGGCCTGGGCGGCCGCGGCCGCGACCGGGTCGTCGGAGTGGAAGCGGTCCAGGCTCGGTCGGCCGTGGACGAGCCAGTTGCCCAGGCCGGGCCCGGTCGGCCCGCCCGCGACGAGCGCCTTCATGGCACCGCAGGCGGAGTGGCCGCACACCACCACGTTGTCGACCTCGAGTTCCTCGATGGCGAACGCGAGGGCCGCCTCGATCGAGCTGTCGCGCCCGCCGGGCACCACGAGATTGCCGACATTGCGGATGGTGAACAGGTCACCAGGCCCGCTATTAGTGATGACGTTCGGCACGATCCGCGAATCCGCGCAGGTCAGGAACAGCGAGTGCGGGTTCTGGACGTCGCGGAGCTCATCGAGGTGCGGGCGCACGACATGCGCGTTGCGGCGGTGGAATTCGGCCACACCGGAGGCGATGGGATCGCCCTCCGCCTTGCGCCAGGGCCGCAGCACATCGTCGAGCATGGTGCGGGCCCGTCCGCGCACCGGCGGCCCGGTCAGCGCGTGCGCCATGTGCGCGGTACCGAGTTCCACGAATTCGACCGTGCCACCGGTGTTCTCGTGCTGGCGCGCCCAGTCGTGGATGGCCTCGTACCCGGCATGGTCGAGGAAGTCGACGCTCATCTCCACCAGGACGTCGGCACCCGTGGGCACCTTGGACAGCTCCGAGGACAGCTTGGGCAGGGCCAGGAAGGTGCAGGTGCCGTCGATGGTGACCAGCCAGCGGTCGGTCCCGGCGACGGGCGCGGCATTCACCACGACCCGGACCACCCGCCACAGCAGCAGCCCGAAAGCCAGTGCCAGACCGATGATCACGCCTTCCAGGAGGTTCAGGAACACCACGCCGAGTACAGTCACCAGGTACACCAGCAGGTCGCCGGTGCGCTTGGCCAGCTTGATGTGCCCGATCTTGACCAGCTGAATGCCGACCACGATGAGCAGCCCGGCCAGCGCCGATTTCGGAATCTGTTGCACCACACCGACGAGCGCCACCGAGAACACCAGAATCCAGAGTCCGTGCAGGAACGCCGAGGCGCGGGTGCGGGCCCCGGCCGAGACATTGGTGGCACTGCGCACGATGACGCCGGTGACCGGCAGCCCGCCGAGCGCACCCGACACCATGTTCGCCGCACCCTGTCCGACCAGTTCCCGGTCGAAGTTGGTGCGCGGCCCGGTGTGCATCTTGTCGACGGACACCGCCGACAGCAGGCTCTCCACGCTGGCGATCAGGGCGATGGTCAGTGCCGCGAGCACGACCGCGCCCCAGTCACCGGACGGCAGCGACGGCAGTCCGATGGCGTCGAACAGCGAGCCGTTCAACACGATTCGCTCGGGATCCCCGGGCAGCACCAGCGACAGCACGGTGCCGGTCACCACGGCGACCAGCGGTCCGGGAAGCACCCTCAGCTTCCCGGGCACGTATTTCCAGCCGAGCATGATGGCGATGACGACGAGTCCGACGAAGAAGTCGTCGCCGTGCAGGTTCATCAGTTCGCCGGGTAGCTGAATCAGGTTCTGCCAGGCCGAACTGTGCGAGGCACCGCCGAGCAGCACGTGCAGCTGCTGCAGCGCGATGGTGATGCCGATGCCCGCGAGCATGGCGTGCACCACGACCGGCGCGATGGCCAGCGCCGCGCGGGCAATGCGGCTGAGCCCGAACAGGATTTGCAGTCCGCCCGCGAGAACGGTGATGAAACAGGCTGTTTTCCAACCGAATTCGCTGATAGTGGCGGCGACCACCACGGTCAGACCCGCGGCCGGACCGCTGACCTGCAGTGGCGATCCGCCCAAAAGACCAACGACCACGCCGCCGACGACGGCGGCAATCAGTCCGGCGGCAATGGGTGCGCCGGAGGCGACCGCGATGCCGAGCGAGAGCGGCAGCGCGACCAGGAAGACGACAAGGGATGCAGGAAGATCATGGCGCAGCAGGGTGTCGAATCTGCTGGCGGTTCCGCCTGGCGGTGAATCGGTGTCGCGAGACATATCGCTCCTCAGCGAGCATGTGCGGGGGCATCGAAATAAAGACTGCGGACGGCTTTGGCCGCAGACTCACCGGACGAGCAAAGGCCAGGCTAAGAGTAAAGACTTAGCAAAGCCTGAGAAATTTGTGCCCCAAAGTTAAAGGGGTGTGAACCTTTTGGATTCACACCCCTCCGCACTCAACGCTCGGCCCAGGTCGTCAAGCGGGTTGGGCAACCCGCCCCGCGCCGTCGATCTCACCGATGCCGTTCACCGTGACCTCCACCACCCGGGCGGTCGCGATATCGAAGAACAGTCCGGAGAGCACCACGCCCCGCTCCTGCACCCCGCGCCGCACCACGGGATGCGCGTACAGCGTCTCGAGCTGCACGGCCACATTCACCATGCCCAGCTGATCGACCGGTCCGTAGCCCGCCGCCGCGGCGGCCGCGGCCACCGGATGCCCGAGCCGGAACCGCTCGAGGCTGGGCCGCGCGTGCGCGAGCCAGTCGTCGAGCTGGGATCCGGTGACCAGTTCGCTGTGCAGCGCACCCATGGCACCGCAGCCGGAATGCCCGCACACCACGACCGAGCGCACATCCAGCTTGTCGAGGGCGTAGATGAGCGCGGCCTCCATCGAAGAGTCCTGGGCGTCACGCGGAATCAGGTTGCCGACATTGCGGACGGTGAACAGGTCACCGGGCCCGCTGTTGGTAATGACATTGGGCACGATCCGCGAGTCGGCGCACGTGACGAAAAGCGAGTCCGGTTCCTGCCCATCGCGCAGCACCCCCAGATGCGGGCGCATGACGTGCGCGTGACTGCGGTGATAGGCGGCCACGCCCGCGACGATCCGGTCCACGTCATTGGCGGTGCGCCGCCACGGCCCGAGCACCTCGTCGAGCAGATGCCGCGAATGCCCGCGCGCGGCCGGCCCGTCCGCGGCGTCGGCCATGCGCACCGCGCCGACCTCGACGAATTCGACCGTGCCGCCCTCGGTTCGATGCTGATCGACCCATTCCTGCAGGGCGTCGTAGGCGGCGTGGTCCATGAAGTCGACGGTCATCTCGAGCACCACGTCCGCGCCCGGCGGCACCTTGTGCAGTTCGGCGGCGAGCTTGGGCAAGGCCAGGAAGGTGAAGCTGCCGTCGACGAGCACCCGCCAGCGGCCGTCCTCGAGTTCCTCGGCGGTCACCGCGACCCGGACCACCCGCCACAGCAGCAGCGCGAAGGCCAGGATCAGCCCGACCAGCATGCCCAGCAATAGATTCCAGAACACCACCACGAACGCCGTGGCCGCGTACACCGCCAGATCGCCGCTGCGCCGCGCGCGCCGAATGTGGGCGAGCTTGATCAGCTGGATGCCGATCACGATGAGCAGCCCGGCCAGCGCGGCCTTGGGAATCGAGCGCACCACATCGACCAGCGCCACCGAGAACAGCAGAATCCACAGCCCGTGCAGCATGGTCGAGGCCTTGGACCGCGCCCCGGCCTGCACATTGGTGATGCTGCGCACGATGACCGCCGCCACCGGCAGACCGCCGATCGCACCGGAGACCATATTGGCCGCGCCCTGCCCGAGCAGTTCGCGATCGAGATCGGTTCGGCGCGCGTGATTCTGGCGCATCCGGTCCACCGCGACGGCCGATAGTAGGGTCTCCACGCTGGCGATGAGGGCGATGGTGAAGGCCATCAGCGCCACCGTGGCCCACCCGCCCTGCGGAACCTGCGGCAGGTGCAGTTCTTGCAGCAGTGAGCCATTGAGGGTGATGCGCTCGACCCGCACCGGCAGCACCCGCGCCAGCAGGGTCGCGACCACCACGGCCACCAGCGGCGCAGGCACCCGGCGCGCGGGTTCGGGCAGCCGCCGCCAGCCGACCAGAATGGCGATCACGACGAGTCCGATGCACAGATCACCGGCGTGCACGGAGGCCAGCTGGTGTGGCAGCGCGACGATCGCCTCCCACGAGGAGGTCAGGGTGTCGCCGCCCAGGAGCACGTGCACCTGCTCCAGCGCGATGACGATGCCGATTCCGGCGAGCATGGCGTGCACCACGACCGGCGCGATGGCCAGCACGCCGCGGGCGATTCGGCTGAGCCCGAACAGAATCTGCAGACCACCGGCCAGGATGGTGATGAAACAGGTGGCGGGCCAGCCGAATTGGTTGATGGATTCGGCGACCACCACGGTGAGGGAAGCGGTCGGCCCGCTGACCTGCAGTGTGGAGCCGCCGAGCAGACCGGCGACCACTCCGCCCACCACGGCGGCGATGAGTCCGGCGGCGACCGGTGCGCCCACGGCCACGGCGATGCCGATGGACAGGGGCAGGGAGACGAGGAAGACGACGAACGACGCCGGTAGATCGTGGCGTATGAGTCCGGCCAGGCCGGGAAGCGACGTCCGTGGAGGCTGATCGGTGTCGGTGGACATATCTCTCCTTCGCCGGAACGGCGGGGCCGTCCGGTTCATCGGTCAACATGTACTGGCATCGAGAGGCAGCGGCGGGCGAGGCAGGGAGAACCACGACGCTTGGCAGACCGCGGGTAATCGTAAAGACAATGCAAAGGAAGCGAAAAGCTTTTGCGACGATTGAGGCGAACCGCTATCAAACTGTGACACAGCTCACGCCTCGATGCAAACCCTCCTAAGCAACCGGTCGCTTGTACCTATGATCTCCCCAACTGAACGTGGAGATCAGCATGGCCGCAGTCCTCGCCGGTGACCCGGGATATTCGAAAGTCATTGCCCCGCAGGGCTGGAGCCGCTGGCTGGTGCCGCCCGCGGCCCTGTCCATCCACCTCGCGATCGGCCAGGCCTACGCCTGGAGCGTGTTCAAACCGCCGCTGGAGAAGGCCATGCACATCTCGGGCACCGGCAGCGCGCTGCCGTTCCAGCTCGCGATCGTCATGCTCGGCCTGTCCGCGGCGTTCGGCGGCACGATCGTGGAGCGCCGCGGGCCGCGCTGGGCGATGACCGTCTCGCTGGTGTGCTTCTCGTCGGGGCTGCTGATCTCGGCCCTGGGCGCGGCCGTCGGCCAGTACTGGCTGATCGTGGTCGGATACGGATTCGTCGGCGGGATCGGGCTGGGCATCGGGTACATCTCGCCGGTGTCGACACTGATCCGGTGGTTTCCCGACCGGCCCGGCATGGCAACGGGTTTCGCGATCATGGGATTCGGCGGTGGCGCGCTGATCGCGTCGCCGTGGACCACCGAACTGCTGACGGACTTCGGTAGGGATCGACCCGGGATCGCCGAGACCTTTCTGGTCATGGGCCTGGTGTACGCGGCGTTCATGGCGATGGGCCCGCTGCTGGTGCGCGTGCCGCCGCCGGGCTGGGCCCCGGCCGGGTGGACTCCCCCGCAGACCCGGGCCAAACTCGTGAGCGGGCACGACGTGGCGGCCAATGACGCGATCCGGACCCCGCAGTTCTGGCTGCTGTGGATCGTGTTGTGTTTCAACGTGACCGCGGGCATCGGGATTCTGGAGAAGGCCGCGCCCATGGTGGTGGACTTCTTCAAACAGACCTCGACGCCGGTCTCGGCCTCGGCGGCGGCGGGTTTCGTGGCGGTGCTGTCGGCGGCGAACATGAGCGGGCGGATCGGGTGGTCGTCGCTGTCGGATGTGATCGGGCGCAAGAACATGTACCGCGTCTACCTCGGCGTCGGGGCGCTCGCGTATGTGCTGGTGTGGTCGGCCGGGCGGGACAGCAAGCCGGTGTTCATTCTCGGCGCGATGGTCATCCTGTCGTTCTACGGCGGCGGATTCGCCACCATCCCGGCGTATCTCAAGGATCTGTTCGGGACCTATCAGGTCGGCGCGATCCACGGTCGGCTGCTGACCGCGTGGTCGGTGGCGGGTGTCGCGGGACCGCTGATCGTCAATGCCATCGCCGATTCCGGTGCGCGCCACGGCAAGACCGGGCCCGCGCTCTACGGCACATCGTTCGCCATCATGATCGCCCTGCTGTGCGCGGGCTTCCTGGCCAACGAGCTGATCCGGCCGGTGTCGGCGAAGCACCATCTGCGGGGAGCAGACCAATGACCGAGCCCACCCCTGTGCCCCGGCGTATTCCGCTGCTCGTCCTGTCCTGGACGTGGGTGGCCGTGCCCTTCGCCTACGGCGTGGACCGGCTGATCGTGAACCTGCTCAAGCTCTTCCACTGAGCAGGGTTCCGCGGATGCCGCTATCCCGCCGCGCTTTCGTCGCGGGCATTGCCAGCTCGGTCTTGGCCACCGCGGCCTGCGGTAGGCACCCGGAGCCGAACTCGACTTCGGCGGTGACGAGTTCGTGGACCGCGCCGCCCGGATTGACGGGCGAGCTCACGCTGTATTCGGCGAATCCGCAGGAGCTCACCGATGAACTGGTGGCCGCGTTCACCAAGCTGTCCGGGGTGAAGGTCACCGTCTTCAATGGCGAGACCGGGAAGATCACCGCCAAGCTCGACAAGGAGGGCGCGCGGCCGCTGGCCGATGTGGTGTACCTGGCGTCGTGGACTCCCGCCGCGCAGTACGACTACGACGGCCGCACCCTGCCGTACACCCCGCGCGGGGCCGATCGGATTCACAGCGGCTGGATCGGCCAGGACCACGGATTCGTCGGCCGCGACGGGTCGGCGCTGACCATGGTGGTGAACACCAATCTGACCCCGCGCCTGCCCAACGACTGGGCCGATCTGGCCGCACCCGAATTCCACGGCAAGGTCATCATGCCCGATCCCCGCGAATCCGGAACCGCCCGCGATCTGCTCGCCGCCATGGTCAGCGCGTGGGGTAAGGACCGCACCTGGGCCATGTTCGACGGCCTGTTCGCCAATGGCATGACCGTGCGCGGCGGCAATGGCCCGGCCTTGGACGAGGTGACCGCCGGGAGCTACGCGGTCGTCCTCGGCGGCGTCGACTACTCCGCCTACGACGCGGCCGCCAAAGGCGTTCCGCTGCGGGTCATCTCCCCCGCCTCGGGCACCATCATCACTCCGCGACCGATCTTCATCCTCAATACGACCCGCAATCCCGTGGCCGCGAAAGCCTTGGTGGACTACATGTTCACGCCCGAGGCCCAGCGGATCTCGGCCGCGCACAAGATGATCCCGGCCCGCACGGACGTCCCCGTCGCCCCCGGCACCCGCACCTACGACGAGGTGAAACAGCTCCCCTTCTCGTGGGAGTTCGTGAAGGGCAGCGGTGCCGATGTGCTGACCGAGTTCACCGGCCGCTACCTGAGCTGATCAGCCGCGACCGTGCGCCCGCTCGTACGCCTCGCGAGCCGCCGCGGCGCGCTGGCGTTCCCGCTGATCGGCCAGGATCGGATCGAGGCCGTGCTTGGCCAGGCGGGCCCGCCGGAAGACGTACATGAGGGCGGCCGTGAAGTAGATGAGCGGCAGATACAGCAGCGCCATCATGGCCAGCCCCATCCACAGTGGGCCGGGTATGAGCAGGAACAGGCACAGCGGCGGAATGATCGGGATCAGAATGCGCAGCATGTAGCGCCGTGCCGCACCGGGCCCGGTGAGGTCGTCGATCACCCACTGCGACATCGACGGCGGCAGCGTCCCGCCGGTGATATACCGCAGGCGCTGTAGCGGATTCGGTCGGGTGGGCTCGCTCATCGGTGACTGCTTTCGGCGGGGCGGGAGACGAGGTCGCGGGCGACCGCGATGGCGTCGGGGGTGTGTTCGAAGAGGTGTGCCGTGCCGTCACCGGGCAGTGCGCCGATGGCCGCCAGCCGCCGCCGATGGTCCGCGCGCAGCCCGGACATGAGCACGGTGATGCCGCGGTGTTCGAGTTTACCGATGGCGTCGCGCAGGGTGAGCGCGCCGGTGGTGTCGAGCGCGGTGAGATGGGACATGCGCAGAATGACCACCCGCACCTCCGACACCTCGGCCAGTTCGAGCAGGAAGCGATGCGCGGCGGCGAAGAACAGCGGCCCGTCGAGGCGGTAGGCCACGATGTGGTCGTGCAGCAGGCCGTGCTCCTCGGCCAGATGGTCGGCGTCGTCGAGCGGAATCTGGTGCATTCGAGCCTCTTTGGCGACCGAGCGCAGCGCCAGCAGCACCGCGATGCCGACGCCGATCGCGACCGCGGTGACCAGATCCATGGCGACGGTCACGACGAAGGTGACGGCCATGATCGCGGCGTCGCCCTTGGAGGCGCGGGCGATGGCGGCCAGCGAGGCCGTCTCGACCATGCGCACCGTGGTGGCCAGCAGCACTCCGGCCAAGGCGGCCAAGGGAATCCAGGCGACGAGCCCGGCGGCCAGGTAGACGATGGCGGCCAGCACCACCGCGTGGGTCAAGGCCGCCAGCCGGGTGCGCGCGCCGGAGCGCACGTTCACGGCGGTGCGCGCGATGGCCCCGGTGGCAGGCACGCCGCCGAACAGCGGGGCGGCGATATTGGCCAGGCCCTGGCCGAACAGTTCCCGGTCGGGGTTGTGGCGGGTGCCCACGGCCATGGAGTCGGCGGCGGTGGCCGACAGCAGTGATTCCAGTGCCGCCAGCGCGGCAACGGCGAGCGCGGGGGCCAGCAGCGAATCCAGCTGGTCCGGGTGCAGGAAATCCAGTGTGGGAGCCTGCAATCCGGAGGGGATCGTGCCGATCAGATTCAGGTCGAGATGGAAAAGCTTGGTCGCCACCGTGGCGAGAATGACCGCCAGCAGGGCGAAGGGTAGTCGCGGCAGATACCGGCCGCCGATCAGCAGTACCGCCGCGACCGCCAGCGCGAGCACGAGCGAGGTCCAGTTCGGGCTGGCAGCGAACTGCCGGACCGCGTCGAAAGCCGACCGCCACACCTTGTCCCCGTGCGCGTGCGCCACACCCAACGCGGACGGAAACTGTTGCAGCGCAATGACCACCGCGATGCCCGCGGTGAAACCCTCGATCACCGGGGCGGGCATATAGCGCACCGCACGTCCCACCCCGGCGACCGCGAGCACCACCAGCACGAGCCCGGCCAGCAGCCCCACGGCCAGCACCCCGCTCGCTCCGTGCCGATGGAAGATGGGGACCAGCACCACGGTCATGGCTCCGGTCGGTCCGCTCACCTGGAATCGGGAGCCGCCGAAGACCGCGGCGAGCGCGCCCGCGACCACGGCGGTGGCCAGACCGGCGGCCGCGCCGAGCCCGGAGCTGATGCCGAAGCCCAGCGCCAGCGGCAGGGCCACCAGGGCGACGACGAGCCCGGCCAGCAGATCCGCGCCCGGCGCGCGCACGGCCGGTCGCCAATCCGACCACGACGGCAGCAGCGTGCGCACCGTCAGAGCGCTTCGGCCAGACGGATTTTCAGCGCGGCGAGCTGTGCGCGCAGCGCATCGGGCAGGCGGTTGCCGCCGATGGTGGCGTACCAGTCGTCTATGGATTCGATCTCGCGAACCCATTCCTCGACATCGACGGCGAGGGCGGCGTCGATGAGGCCGCGGTAGCCCTCGGCCAGACCGTCGAGATCCAAGGCGTCGGCGGTGGGCACGAAGCCGATGGGCGTGCGCTCGGCGTCGGCGGTCCCGTCCAGGCGTTCGAGCGCCCATTTCAGCACGCGCACATTGTCACCGAAGCCGGGCCACAGGAATTTGCCGTCGGCGCTGCGCCGGAACCAGTTGACCTGGAAGATCTTCGGCAGCTGCGCGCCCTGGCGCTCCCCCATGGCCAGCCAGTGCGCGAAGTAGTCGCCGACGTGATAACCCAGGAACGGCAGCATGGCCATGGGGTCCCGGCGCACCACGCCGACCTGCCCGCGGCGGCGGCCGTGGTCTCCGAGGACAGCACCGACGCGGTGAACACACCGTGTGCCCAGTCGAAGGATTCGGCGATCAGCGGAATCGTGGAGGCACGGCGGCCGCCGAAGAACAGCGCCGAGATCGGCACGCCGCGTGGATCGTTCCACTCCGGGGCCACCGACGGGCACTGCTCGATCGGCGTGCAGTAGCGCGAATTCGGGTGCGCGGCAGGAGTTCCCGACTCCGGGGTCCAATCGTGTCCGTGCCAGTCGATCAGGTGGGCCGGGGGCTGCTCGGTCAGGCCCTCCCACCAGATGTCGCCGTCGTCGGTGCGCGCGGTATTGGTGAAGATGGAGTTGCCCGCCTCGATGGTGGCGATGGCGTTCGGATTGGTCTTCGCGCCCGTTCCCGGTGCGACACCGAAGAATCCGGCCTCGGGGTTCACCGCGTAGAGCCGCCCGTCGGCCCCGAATCGCATCCACGCGATATCGTCGCCGATCGTCTCGGCCTTCCAACCGGGCAGGGTCGGTTCCAGCATGGCCAGATTCGTCTTACCGCACGAGGACGGGAAGGCGGCGGCGATGTAGTACGTCTTGCCTTGCGGCGAGGTCAGTTTCAGGATGAGCATGTGCTCGGCCAGCCAGCCCTCGTCGCGCCCGAGCACCGAGGCGATGCGCAGCGCGAAGCACTTCTTGCCCAGCAGCGCGTTACCGCCATAGCCGGAGCCGTAGCTCCAAATGGTGCGGGTCTCCGGGAAGTGCGCGATGCACTTGGTCTTGTCGCACGGCCACGGCACGTCCGGCTGTCCGGCGGTCAACGGCGCGCCCACCGAGTGCAGGCGCTTGACGAATTCGGTTCCGTCCGTGAGCTTTTCCCACACCGGAGTCCCAGAGCGGGTCATGATCCGCATCGACACCGCCACGTACTCCGAATCGGTGATCTGCACACCGTATTTCGGCTCCTCGGCGTCGAGCGGCCCCATGCAGAACGCGATCACGTACATGGTCCGCCCCGCCATGGCCCCGCGATAGTGCTCGGTCAGGACGGTCCGCATGTCCACCGGATCCACCCAGTTGTTCGTCGGCCCGGCGTCACTCTCGCGCTCGGAGCAGATGAACGTCCGATCCTCCACCCGCGCCACATCGTCGGGATCCGAGACGCACCAGAAGGAGTTCGGCTTCGCCGATAGCGGGACGAAGGTGCCCTTGGCCACGAGTTCGGCAGTGAGCCGATCCCATTCGTCGCGGGAACCGTCGCAGAAGACGATCCGCTCGGGCGCGGTCAACTCGGCGACCTCGGTGACCCAGGCCAGGATTCCCGGGTGATCGGTCGGGGCCGACACGGTTCCGGCGGCGACAGGACGTTCGGGCACGGCGAACCTCTCTTCACGAAATGACTAGGTGTTTATTTTAGAAAACATGCAAACAAGAAAGTCAACGGGTCCCCTGCTGAGGATCGGAGAGGAACCCGCGGTCAGGCGGTGTGTTCGAGGGCTTCGCGTTGGCCGGTGACGACGCCGGTCAGGATGGCGCGGGCGACCGCGAGCAGCTCGGCGACCTCGGGTGAGGTGAGGGCGTAGGTGACCGACAGGCCTTCGCGGCGAGCGGTGACCAGTCCGGCGCGACGCAGAATCGACAGCTGCTGAGAGAGGTTGGCGGCCTCGACGCCGATCTCGGCGAGCATCTCCGAGACCGCGTGTTCGCGCTGGCTCAACAGTTCGAGGACCCGGATGCGAACGGGGTGACCCAACGTCTTGAAGAAGTCCGCCTTCATTTGATAGAGCGGCCGTTGCATTCCTGGCACAGTTGCAGAGTTTAGCAAGCAGGACAATCAACTGGTACTTTCGGTCGTCCCTCGGACCACCCGACAAAAGGATCGACCGTGCCCCTCGCCACCCTGAATGGGATCCGTATCAACTACGACGTGACCGGCAGCGGACCCCTGGTCGTGCTGGTCATGGGCACCGGCAGCCCGGGGCGGGTCTGGCGGACGTATCAGGTTCCGGCACTGGTGAAGGCCGGATTCCGGGTCGCCACGTTCGACAATCGCGGCATCGCGCCCTCGACGGAGAGCGCGTACGGCATGCGGATCGAGGATCTGGTCGCCGATACCGCCGCGCTCATCGAGCATCTGGGCGGGCCCGCGCATGTGGTCGGCACCTCGCTGGGCGCGCGGGTCACGCAGGAACTCGCCTTGGCGCGACCGGAATTGGTGCGCAAGGCGGTCATGCTGGCCACCACCGGTCGGCCACATCCGTTGGCGGCCACCCTGAATCGGGGCGAGCGGGCGCTGCAGGAGCAGGGCGTGAAGCTGCCGCCGGAGTACGCGGCGGCGATCAAGGCCATTCTCAATCTGTCCCCGCACACCCTCGAGGCCGACGATCAGGCCCAGCAGTGGCTCGACATCTTCGAGTACTCGGCCAGCGCCGAGCCCTCGCCGGGTGTGCTCGCGCAAATGCGTTTGGACCGCTCCGCCAACCGCCTCGCCGCCTACGGCGGCATCTCGGTCCCCTGCCTGGTGGTCGGCTTCGCTGACGACCGCATGCTCCCACCGGTTTTCGGTCGCGAAGTGGCCGAGGCGATTCCGGGCGCGCACTTCGTCGAACTCGAAAAGTGCGGCCACTACGGGTATTTGGAACAGCCCGACGCCGTCAACCGCACCATCATCGAATTCCTGCGCGAAGCCTGAGCATCTCGCGACCGGGTCAGTCGACGGGTTCCTGCTGGGTGGTGCAGTGGATGCCGCCGCCGCCCGCGGCGACCGCGTCGATGTCGATCTGCACCACCTGGCGATCGGGGAACAACCGCGCCAGGGTGGCATGGGCCGCGGAATCGGTGTCGGGATCACCGAATTCGGGCGCGATGACGCCGCCGTTGCACACGTAGAAGTTGATGTATCCGGCGGCGAAGTCGTCGTCCGCGCCCCGGTACCGCAAGTGCGAAGGGACTTCGAGGGTTTCGATCTCGAGCGGGCGGCCCTGGGCGTCGGTCGCGTTGTGCAGGATGTCGAGGTGACGGCGGGTCACGTCGTAATCGAAGGACTCCTCGTCATTGTCCAGGGCCGCGACCACGACGCCCGGGCGGACGAAGCGGGCGTAGAAGTCGGTGTGCCCGTCGGTGATGTCGTGCCCGGCGATGCCCGGCAGCCAGATCACCTTCTCGATGCCCAGTAGATGTTCGAGCTCGGCCTCGACATCGGTCTTCGTCCAGCCCGGATTCCGATTCTTGTTCAGCACACAGGATTCGGTGATGATCGCGGTCCCCTCGCCGTCGACCTCCAGTCCGCCGCCCTCGAGCACGAGGTCGGTGTGCACGGTCTCGACCCCGGCATGGCCGTCGACGACGGTGGCGACCGTGGCGTCGCGGCCATGCCGCTGCTTGCCACCCCAGCCATTGAAGTTGAAGTCGACGCCCGCCTTGGTGTCATTGCCCTGCACGAACACCGGGCCGGTGTCGCGCATCCACAGATCGTCGATCTCGGCGGCGAAGAGCTCGACATTCGCGCTGCCGAGCAGACTGCGCGCCACGTCGAATTCGTTCTGGCGCACCAGCATCGAGACCGGCTCGAAACGGGCGATGGTGGTGGCGATCCGCGCCAGATCCCGCTGGACCCGCGGCAGCAGCTCCCTGCCCCAAATGGCTTCGCTCGCACCGAAGGCCATCCAGGTGCGCTTGTGCGGCGCGGCCTCGTCGGGCATTACCCGGCGTCGCTCCATCCCACTGCCTCCTCGCTGTAGGTAGCTCCCACTTGGCCTTGCACGGTTTCCAAGAGTGAGTGTACAGTCACTCACATGACGAAACGAGCACTCTCCACATCGGATTCCCGCCGGGAGGCGGTGGTCGATGCGGCGATCGCGGCGTTCGCCAAGACCGGGTATCACGGGACGCCGACCAGCACGGTGGCGACCAACGCGGGGATCTCCACCGCGTATGTGTTCAAGCTCTTCCCCAGCAAGGTGGAGCTTTTCGTGGCCGCGTTGGATCGGTGCTTCGAGCTCATTCGGCAGTCCCTGGCGACGGGGGCCGCACGGGCGGGAGACGGCGATCCGGCGAAGATCCTGCACGAAATGGGCGGCGCGTACGCCGAACTCATCGAGAACAAGAGCCTGCTCCTGTTGCAGGTGCACGCCCTGTCCGCGGCCGACGTGCCGCAGATCGGCGATGCCATGCGGCGCGGGCTCGGGCTGGTCACCGACTTCGCCAAGAGTCGGTCCGGCGCAACCGATTCCGAGGTGCAGATGTTCATGGCCATCGGGCAGCTGTGCCACCTGGTCACCGCGCTCGACCTCGACCATCGCGAGGAGCCCTGGGCGGCAACACTTTCCGAGGGGATTCGGCACGTCGATTCACCTGCGGACGCGAGCAAGTAAACAAGCAGAGCCCCGGCTTCGGGGCTTTTTTTTTGAACCATACAGTGACTGACCAGTCACTCACCCAATAGTCCCGAAAGGACCGAGACAATGTCGATCAACACCACCACCGCCCTCGAAATCGTGCTGCCCGGTCAGGTCGAGCCCGACGGCCTGCTCGTCACCCATCGTGAACTCCCTGCGCCCGGCCGCGGTCGGGCGCTCGTCCGGGTGGAGGCCAGCGGCGTTTCCTTCGCCGAGCAGCAGATGCGGCGTGGCAAGTATTACGACCAGCCCGCCTACCCGTTCGTGCCCGGCTACGACCTGGTCGGCATTGTCGAGGCGGTCGGGCCCGACGTCGATCCCGGGCTGATCGGGACCCGGGTCGCGGCGCTGACGAAGATCGGCGGGTGGAGCAGCCACGTGCTGCTGGACGCGGCGGACCTGGTGGCGGTGCCCGCCGGGTTGGATCCCGCCGACGCGGAAACCTTTGTGGTGAACGGGATTACGGCCTGGCAGATGCTGCACCGGATCGCGCGGGTGCGGGCCGGGCAGACCGTGCTGGTGCACGGGGCCAATGGCGGGGTGGGGTCGACGCTGGTGCAGTTGGCGCGGCTGGCCGGGGCGCGGGTGATCGGGACGGCCTCGGCACGCAATGCCGAGCAGGTACGGGCGCTGGGCGCTGAGCCGGTGAACTATCGCGGCGACATCGTCGCCCAGGTGCGTGCGCTCGCGCCCGGGGGCGTGGACGCGGTGTTCGATCATGTGGGCGGGCCGGGCATCGTGGACTCGTTCCGGCTGCTCGCCGCGGGCGGAACGCTGGTCGCCTACGGCACCGCCGCCACCAAGGACGAGGAGGGCAATTCCCGTCTGCCCGTGCTGATGCTGATCGGTCGGCTGCTGCTGTGGAACGCGCTGCCCAACCACCGCCGCACCCACTTCTACAACATCTGGGCGGGCAAACGACGGCTCGCGAGGTTCCGCGCGCAGCTCGCCGAGGACCTGAGCGCGGTCCTGGACCTGGCCGCCCGGGGCCAGTTGCGCGCGCAGGTCGGGGCGCGGTTCCCGTTGTCGCAGGCCGCCCAGGCCCTGGCCACCGCCGAATCCCATTCCGTCACCGGCAAAGTCGTGCTCGTCGCCGACTGACCGAACAGCGGACGCTGGCGCGCGAGGATATGCCGTATATCTTTGCGCGCCAGCGTCGTTCGTCGTGGAATCGGCCTAGGGTGAAAAGGAACAAGATCACTTATTGAAGGGAATCGGCGCGTGACGGGCAAGGGCGTGGAGTGGCTGGAACCGATCGAGGCGTCCACGCGGCGCTTCCTCGCGACGGTCGAGACGCTCACCGATGCCGAGATCGCGGGCGAATCGCTGATTCCGCCGTGGACGCGCGGGCACGTCATCGCGCACGTGTGCCGGGCCGGGGACAGCCTGGTCCGGCTGCTGACCTGGGCGCGGACCGGAATCGAGACGCCGCAGTACGCGAGCATGGAAGTCCGGGCGGAGGAGATCGAGGCGGGCGCGGGGCGGCCGGTAGCCGAGCAGCTCGACGATCTCGTGGCGAGCGCGCAGCGGTTCGCGGACGCGGTGCGGTCGCTGACGCCTACGGCATGGAACCGTGCCGTGCGGGCGCGCACCGGAGAATTACGGACGCCCGAGGCGATTGTCCCAATGCGATTGCGCGAATTGGAGATTCATCACGCGGACCTGAATGCCGGGTATTCGTTTTCGGATATTCCGGAGCCCGCCGCGCGCTGGATTCTCGAGGATATGGCCGATGCCTTCGCCCGCCGCGAACACGCGAGTCCCGCACTGCTGCTCCGTGCCACCGATACCGACTTTTGCCGCGATCTCACCGGGGACCGCCGGGCCGCCACCGTCGAAATCGCCGGTGCGCAGGCCGATCTGCTGGGTTGGTTGAGCGGGCGGATTCCGGCCGAGCGGGCCGGGCTCACCGCGGATCGCACCGGGCGGATTCCGCCCGCGCCGACCTGGATCTGATTCGGTCGAATTCGGCCGTCTCCCTGTCGGTCCGGCAGCTCGCGGGTCAGACTTGGATATGATCACCGCCCGCATTACCGCCGCTCTGGCCGCCGTCCTCGTGATCTCGGGTGCGCCCGTCGTCTCGGGGAGCATGGCCATCGGTCCGGACGCCGCGCCCGCCCGGGCCTACGGCCCCGCGTCGTGCGTTCCGGGGAATCCCACCCAGCCCACCGGCGAGCTGTTCGCCACCACCAATACCGAGACGATTACCGATCCGGCCGATCCCCGGCTGTCCGATCCGCTGTCCCTGTTCGAGCTCGAGGTCGATGCGACCGCCGCCACCGAGCTGGCCCTGCCGGTCGGCTCGCAGCTGGTCGACGGAGTCTTCTGGTCCTCGGACTCGAACGCCATCACCTACGAGCGGTCCCGCCAATTCCAGCTGGCCTGCACCGATTACAAGAATCTCTGCTGGGTCGCCGACGATCTGCGCGTACGCCACAACCAGGAATCGGTGCTGACCTTCGAATACCTGCCCGGCGAGGACACTCGCGCCAATGGCTTCACCGTCACCGTCCCCGGCATCGACCGCACCCGCTTCCACGACGCCCTGGTCGCCGACCCCGTGGTGCGCGACCGGCTCGGCGGCGGCTCCATCACCCAGTCCGGCGACCTGATCCTGGTGGCCGACCGCGCCGACATGGACCTGGTCCGCACCTTCGTGACGAGTCTGGGTGGATCCTGGAATGCGAACTCGATTGCCTACGGCGACCGCGAATTCGTCCATTCCACCGGCACTTCCGCCCTCGCCTGCGCGGTGTGAGGACCCTCGCGACGAGCACCCGCGCCTAGTCCAGCTGGTCGGTTTCTTCCAGGAAGATGCGGAGGCCCTCGCGGATCTTGGCGGCCGCGTTCTCCAACTGCTCGGGCGAGAGGGCCTTGCCGAAGGCGGCGGCCTTGAGGAGTTGGCGCTGGACCTCCTCGAGGTTCATCGTCGCCCAGTCGCGTCGTGAGAGTTCCGGCATGGGCCGGTACGATACCTCGAGTAGAACGTTTGTTCGAGTGTCACAGAATGGCCGGGTGTGGTGTCTTGTGGGTGAGAAGTTTCAGAGTCAGGAGGCACCCATGACCACCGCCGCGACCGAGGCGTTCGTCGCACACCGGAATCTGCTGTTCACCGTCGCCTACGAGATGCTCGGGTCGGCCGCGGACGCGGAGGACGTATTGCAGGAGACGTGGTTGCGGTGGGTCGGGGTGGATCTGGACACCGTGCTGGATCAGCGGGCGTATCTGGTGCGGATCACCACCCGGCAGGCGCTGGGGCGGTTGCGGACACTGGGGCGGCGCAAGGAGTCGTATGTGGGTCCGTGGCTGCCCGAGCCGCTGTTGACCGCACCCGATGTGGCCGAGGATGTCGAACTGGCCGAAAGCGTTTCGATGGCCATGCTGCTGGTGCTCGAGACACTCACGCCGACCGAGCGGGCGGTGTTCGTGCTGCGCGAGGTCTTCGATCTGCCCTACGAGGAGATCGCCGAGGCGGTCGACAAGACGCCCGCGGCGGTCCGGCAGATCGCGCACCGGGCGCGCTCGCACGTGGCGTCGCGCCGTCCGCGCGGGACGGTGTCGCAGGCGCAGTCGCGCGAGGTGCTCGACGCGTTCCATCGCGCGGTCGAGACCGGTGATCTGCAATCCCTGCTGGACCTGCTCGCACCGGATGTGGTGGCGCTCGGCGACGGCGGCGGGATTCGCTCGGCGCTGCCGAAGCCGATCAATGGCGCGGACAAGGTGGCGCGGCTGCTCATCAAGGGCTGGCAGGTCCTCGGGCCGGAGGTGTCCTTCGAGACCACGGTGGTCAATGGCCATCCGGCGCTGGTGGTGCGGCGCCTCGGCGAGCTCGACACGGTCATGGCCATGCGCATCGACGACGGGCTGATCACCGGCATCTACTCGGTGCGCAATCCGGAGAAGCACTCGCACATGGCCGAGGTGACCGCGCTGAGCCGGTGAATCCGCATTGGCCGCGGCCGAATCGGATTCAGCCGCGGCCGATGTAGGGCATCCCCGTCGCCATGATGGTCAGGAACGGCACGTTCACATCCAGCGGCAACTCGACCTGCTGGGCCACGACCCGAGCCACATGCGCGGCATCCATGGTCGGCTCGGGTCGTACGCTCCCGTCGGCCTGCAACGAGCCCGAGGCGATTCCGGCGGTGAGTTCCGTTGCGGCATTACCGATATCGATCTGCCCGGCGGCGATATTGTGCGCGCGCCCTTCCAGCGCGAGTGCTTTGGTGAGCCCGGTGATGCCGTGCTTGCTCGCCGCGTAGCCGACGGTGTGCGGTCGCGGCGTGTGCGCGGAGATGGATCCGTTGTTGATGATCCGCCCGCCCTGCGGGTCCTGGTTCTTCATGAGTCGGAAGGCCGCCTGCGCACACAGGAACGCACCCGTGAGATTGATATCGACGACCTGTTTCCACTCGTCGACGGTCACCTCGTCGATCGCCTTGGCGGGCCCGAAGATTCCGGCATTGTTGAACAACGCGTCCAGCCGCCCCCACCGCTCGGTGATATGCCCGAACAGCGCGACCACCGCCGCCGCATCGGTCACATCGGCGACGAACGCCTCCGCGGCCCCCGGCCCCGGCGCGGCGGCCACCGACTGCTCGAGTGTGGCGGCGGTCCGGCCGACGGCGACAACCTGATGCCCGGCCCCGGTCAACGCGTGGGTCACGGCCCGGCCCAACCCGGTACCCGCACCGGTCACAAGAACGATCTTGGATGTGCTCACCGGAGCCAGCCTACCGGCCTCAAAAAATCCGACCGACCAGCCCGTCGAGCTGTGGACCAGCGAGAACTTTACGAACGGCGGTGAAACGGAATACCAAGCCACACCGAATATCCGAGCATGCGGGTTCGGCGGCGTGGCCGGACGTGCTACATCAAGCGTGCACCTGTCCCGTAAACCTTTGCGGCCCAAACGGATCGATCGGCGTTCGACACGTCTACCTGCTAATCTCTGGCAAGAGCGTTCGGCGTGGAGCGAAAGTTCGCGTGGTGGGGCCCGCTTCTGCAGGGGGGAAACGTTGCTGTCGGTTGGGTTTTCGAGGGCCCCGGGGGTCCGCGGTCCGGGTCGGGTCGACCCGAATGGTACCGAAGAATCTTACAGTGCACAGGATTTGGCCGTCGCACGGGCGGCCAAGGCGACGGTCACCGGTGAGATTCTCGACGGTGTCGGGGATGTGGTGTCGTTTCGACATCTCGAGGGTCGGCGTCGGCGCGCGCTGACCGTCACGCTCTCGCTCGTCTCGGCGGGGCTCGGCGGCGGGTATGTGCTGTGGCTGGTCGACAACGGTCTCGGGGCCCAGGACAAGTACGAGCAGTTCGGGACCATCGCCATCATCATGGTGACGCTGGTGGTCACCGTCGAGGCGATTCGTTTCGCACTGGTGCTGGCCATGTCGCTGACCACCGCCCTGGCCCGCAAGCCGGTGCCCATTCGCGCCCGCGCGGGGCTGAACGTGGCGCTGCTGATCACCTTCGTGCCCCGCAGCGAGGACATCGCGGTGCTGGAGCGAACCCTGCTGGCGGCCAAGGACATTCGTCATCGCCATCCGGGTGTGTTCGATGTGTTCGTGCTCGACGAGGGCGATCCGGATCAGCCCGACAAGGTCGCCAAGCTGGTGGCCGCCGTCGATCGGCGGCACGGCAATCGGGTCCGGTATCTGACGCGCGCGGACCGGGCCGAATATCACCAGAAGAAGGGGCCCTTCGAGACCCGCACCAAGTTCGGCAATATCAATGCCGGGCTGGACATGATTCGCGCCGACGCGGATCTGCCGCGCTACGACGTGGTCATGGGCATCGACCCGGATCACAAGCCGATGGCCGAGTTCGGGGAGCGAATGCTCGGCTATTTCAACGATCCGGATGTGGCGTATGT
The DNA here is from genome assembly GCF_035818795.1 of Nocardia sp. CDC160. Taxonomy (NCBI): domain Bacteria; kingdom Bacillati; phylum Actinomycetota; class Actinomycetes; order Mycobacteriales; family Nocardiaceae; genus Nocardia; species Nocardia sp. CDC160. The sequence goes on from NZ_JAYKYT010000004.1 coordinate 1,247,074, forward strand.
GGCGGGCCCGCAGGCGTACGCGAACGCCGAGGAGAATGTGGTGGCCAAGCTGGCCGAGAGCCAGCAGTTCGTCTTCCACAGCCTGATCCAGACCGCGGCCAATGCCCATGGCGCGCCCATGCTGGTGGGCACCAGCTACGCCATCCGCATGAGCGTGCTGACCGACATCGGCGGCATCCAGCCGTCCATCACCGAGGACATGGCGACGAGCTTCGCCATTCTGCCGCAACGCAATCCGCTGACCCGGCGGCATTGGAAGGGCGTCTACACCCCGGATCTGCTCGCGCACGGCGAGGGACCGGCTTCGTGGGGTGACTTCTACAAGCAGCAGAACCGTTGGGCGCGTGGGGCGATCGAACACATGCTGTTCGGCCCGTTCGTGTGGCAGATGCTGCGCATGTGGCGGACTCCGGCGCGGATCGTGCACTACCTGCTGCTCATGGCCTTCTACCCGGTCATGGGGGCGGTGTGGCTGTTGGGCGCTGCGAATGTGGCCATCTTCAGCTGGTTCGGAGTCAGTGGCGCGGTGGTGTCCCCGGACAGCTGGTTCCTGTTCTACGGCTGGGCGTCGGTCAGCCAGATGACGCTCTACACCTGGGTGCGGCGGCACAATGTGAGCCCGTACGAGACGACCAATTCGTGGGGCGTCTACGGCATGTTCATGAGTGTCATCACCGCGCCGGTGTACGCCAATTCGCTGATCAAATGCCTGCTGCGGCGGCCGGTCGGATTCGATGTCACGCCAAAGGGATCCAAGAGTCGCGGCGATAGCTGGTTCACCTTTCGACTGAATCTGCTGTGGCTGGTCTTCTACGTCACCGTCGCGGTGCTCACCACCGTGCGCGGCTGGGCGGCGGCGGCCACCCTCATGTGGCCGGTGTTCGGCGCGCTCATCTCGGCCGCGCCGATGCTGGTGTGGAAGCTGAATCCGCTCTTCGTGGCCTGGAGCGCGCGCCGCAAGGCCCGTGCCACCACCGCTGTCCTGGTGGTCGAGCCCGTCGAGGAGGAGCGGGCGTGCTGAAGAAGACGCCGACCCGATTCGTCCGCTGGGTGGTCACGGCGGTGGTGGTCGGCACCCTCGCCATCGCGACCACCGCGACCGTGGCGGCGCTGTATCACCGGTTCCAGCACAATCGGCTCATCAACTCCGACACCTACAAGGCGCAGTACGGTTGGTGGGAAGTCGTCACGCTGCCGAAAGACATCGACGCCAACATCATTCACTCGGTGGTGCTGCCGACCGGAAAGGTGCTGTTGATCGCGGGCAGCGGCAACGATCACCACAATTCCGACAAGGGCGTCTACAACTCGCTGATCTTCGATCCGGAGACGCGCACCGCCAAGCGCATCGACACCCCGGTGGATCTGTTCTGTTCGGATCAGGCGTTCCTGGCCGACGGCACCGTGCTGATCGCGGGCGGGACGGGCAGCTACGAGGTGCTGCCGGAGAATCTCACCCACGCGGGCGGGTACATGACCATCCGCAACGAGGACCCGGACCACCCCGGATTCGTACCCAAGGGAACGACTTTCACGGGCAAGGACAGCGGGAAGGTGTATCGGTCCGACCGCGATATCACCGTACCGCCCGCGGTGAAGGATCCGGTCACCTACAAGGTGTCCGCGACCGACCGCAATGTGTACGTCTCGGCCGAGGCGACCGGCACCGACGGCGTGTGGGATCACAACGACCACTACCTGATCGGCGGGCTCACCTACGCCCAGCAGCAGAACCTGTACGGGTTCGCGCCGGAGATGGCGTTGAAGAAGAAGGAATATCAGGGGATCGACGCCTCGTATCTGTTCAATCCGTGGACCGAGAGCTACGAGGCGGTGGGCAGCATGAACTACGCCCGCTGGTATCCGACGCTGACCCGGCTGGCCGACGGGAAGGTGATGGTCACCTCCGGGCTGGACGGGTCGGGGCGAATCCTGGACGGGCAGACCGAAATCTACGATCCGGCCACCAAGAAATGGGTGGAGCGCGACGATCTGCGTCGCAATCTGCCGACCTATCCGGCGGTATTCCAGACCGCGACGCCGGGACGGTTGTTCTTCAGCGGGCCGAGCACCGGGTGGGGTCCGGCCGAGCAGTATCGCGATCCCGCCATCTGGAATCTGAACGACAACTCCTTCGATCTGGTGCCGGGGCTGCGGGACCCGAACATGCTCGAGACCGGGTCGTCGACGTGGCTGGGGCCGGTGCAGGATCAGCGGCTGCTCGTGGTCGGCGGTGGCGGCGTGGGTGATTCGGCGCTGTCGACCGGGCGCATCGATGTCGTGGATTTGAAGGCGGCGCAGCCGAAGTTCGAGCCCCTCGCCGTCCTGCCGCAGGGCACGCGGTATCCGAATCTGGTGCCGCTGCCCAGCGGGGACGTGTTCATCACCAACGGGGCCAATGACTATCGCGGGCGCGGGGCCAGCGACATTCTCGCCGCGTATCTGCTCGACCAGCAGGGCGGGCTGCACCCCATGGCCGATCCGACCGTGGGCCGCGACTATCACTCGACGGCGGTGCTGCTGCCGTCCGGGCAGATCATGACCGAGGGGTCCAATCCGCTGTTCGCGGACAAGAAGAACACGCTGCCGGGCAAATTCGAGCGGCGGATCGAAATCTACACGCCGCCTTACCTGTACAAGCCGGACGGCAGCACGGTGGCGCGGCCGGTGATCACCGGTGGGCCCGCCGAGATCCGGCGCGGAGAGTCGTTCGACTACCAGGTGGGCAGCAGTCTGGCCACCGAGCCGGGGGCGGCCGAGGTGAAGTCCATGCGGTTGCTCACCCCGGCGGCCATCACCCATGTCACCGACACCAATGAGCGGGTGATCGATCTACCGGTCACGCACACGGATTCCGGTCTGTCGGTGCGTGTTCCGGACAGCTCGGCCATCGCGCCCGACGGGTACTACATGTTGTTCGCGGTCAATGCCGCCGGGGTGCCCAGTGTCGCGAAGTGGGTTCACCTCGGCTGAAAAGCGTTGCTAGGACAGCTGATCGAGCAGCAGCTGTCGATCGAACTCGCCCGCGGGCTGATCGCTGGTGCCGCAGCGGCCATCGGACTGGCCGGGGGTCTTGATGAAGGCGTGCTCGACCATGGCGTCGCGGTCGAAACGGGTGCTGGGCAGGGTTCCGACCTTCTGGCCGTGTGGATTACACCAGTCGACCAGGTCGGCGGTATTCGGCGCGCCATTGACCGAACTGTCGATCATGACGTACAGCTGATGGCCGTAGGCCTGCTCGATGCGGGCGGCGTAGGAGCGGATTTCGGCTTCGGGACGCCGGTTGGCCACATTGAGCGAGATTCCGGCCACCGGCTGATTCGGGCTGATGGCACGCAGCAGGTCGGCGACCCGGCCCGGGTCGACCCACGTGCTGTTGCCGACATCCACGTACACGGCCGTCGCTGGATTGTGTTGCAGCAGTTGCCCGTAGGCGAAGCCCAGCAGCGCGAGCCGGGCCGCCCGGTCGGCGTCGTTCATCTCGGTGGCATGCGGGAGCGCGTCGGGCTCGAGGATCACAATGGCCGGATTGGCTCCGATCGTGTCACTCACCCCTTGAATCCACTGCTTGTACGCGTCCGCACCGGCCTGTCCCCCGCCGGACTCGCCGTGGAGGTCCCGGCCCGGAATCCCGTAGGCGACGAACATTGGAATCGACTCGGTGGTGTGCGCCCGTGCGAGGTCCTGCCGGATCGTCCCCACCGTCACGTCCAGGTCCCGGGCCAGCCATTCGGCGACCGGAGTCCGCAGCAGCCGTTCGAGATTCGCCCGCACGTGCGCATCGGTGACCGTCGGCAGGGTGGCCCGCAGATCGGCGTAGTACTTGTCACTGGATTCGAGGAGGTACTCGCCACTGGCGGGCGCATTGCGCGCGGGCGCGGTCACCACGGGAGTCGAGGTGCTGGGTGCCGCCGACCCCACCGGCCCACGCCCGCACCCGCCCAGCACCAGCGGTAACGCCACCGCGCACAGGGCCCCCATCCGGACGACCCGAGCCCGACCCCACCGCGATCGCCCTAGCCGCATGCCCAACAGTATGCCGGTCGCGCGGAAGAGATTCCGGACAGGGTGAGGACCGATGGGTTGAGATTCTCAAAAATTGCCTCGCATTAATGAGACTAGGTTGCGAGGTGGCGGTAGAGGGTGGCGCGTGAGACGCCGAAGCGTGCGGCGATGTCGTCGATGCTGTGGTCGCCGGAATCGCGCAGGCGGCGAGCGGAATCGATCATGTCCTCGGTCATGGCACCGGGGCGGCCGCGCCGGGTCCGGCTCGGGGTCGCGGTCGCCGGTACCGGGCGGGTGGGGATCGCGACGCGCGATGGCGGTGGCGTGTCCAGCAGTCGGCGCGCACCGTTCAGGATGGCGGCGCGCAGCTGGTCAGCGGGTTCCTCGGCGAACCAGACGACCGGGTCGCTGAGGGCGGCGTAGATCTGGGCCGCCCGAACCCGGTCGGCGAGCGCCGGATTCGGGCCGGTGATGAGATCCTGGACCGCGAGGGCGAGATCGCGCAGCCGGGCGAAGGTCGTCGCGTCCTCGGACAGGGCTTGATCGCGCATGTGGATGCGCAGCAATTGCCGGTGCGAGAGCCACACATCCAGCAGACCCTCGATCACCGCCCAGCATCTGACCTGCGAATTCTCGATCGCGCCCGCGGCCTCGAGGACCGCCTCGCTCTCCACCAGCAGCGGTTGCACGAGCGCGGCCAGGATCTCGGCCTTGCTCGGAAAGTGGTAGAGCACGGCGGTTTTCGTCAGGCCGACCCGGTCGGCTATCTCCCGCACGGACACCGCGTGCGCGCCGCGCTCGGCGAACAGCTCGAGCGAGGCGGTCAGGATGCGGGCGCGCGAATCATCGGTCACGGTTCCCCATCCTACCCCTTGACTGACCGACGGTCAGGGGTTTATCGTCAAATCACCGACCAACGGTCAGTAATTTTGAGACAGGAATCCGATAATGAAGAACGAACGAATCCTCATCTCCGGCGCGGGAATCGCGGGCATCACGGCGGCGTATTGGCTGACGCGCAATGGCTTCCGGCCCACCGTGGTGGAGCGCGCGGACGCGCTGCGCAAGGGCGGCCAGGGCGTCGACATTCGCGACACCGCGATCGAGGTCGCCGAGGGCATGGGCATCATGCCGCGGGTCCGCGCCGCAGCCACCGACGTGATCGGCATGCGTTTCGTCGACGCCGCCGGAAACCAGACCGCGGGCGTGGACATGCGGAAGGCCAGGGAGCGCAATGCCTCTCGCGAGGTGGAGATCATGCGCGGCGATCTGGTCGGCATCCTGCACGACCACACCGCCGATCGGGTCGAGTACCGGTTCGGCGACTCCATCCGCGCCCTCGAGCAGGACGCACACGGCGTCACGGTCACCTTCGAGCACGCCCCCGCCGAGCGCTTCGACCTCGTCATCGGCGCGGACGGGCTGCACTCCCAGGTCCGTCGCCTGGCCTTCGGCCCCGAGGAGGCCCTGACCCGGCACATGAACCACTACTTCGCCTTCGGCAATGCCAACCCGGATCTCGGCCCCGACCGCTGGGTCACCATCCACAACACCCCCGGCACGCTGACCGGCATCTATCGGTCCGGAAACCACCCGGATGCCAAGTCCTACTTCATGTTCCGCAGTCCTCGACTCGACATCGACCCGCGTGATCCCGCCGCCGCCCGGACCCTGCTGAGCGACCGGTTCGCCGCCAGCACCGCCTGGAACGTGCGACGCCTGCTCGACGACGCGCTCGCCGACCCGGACCTCTACTTCGACTCGCTGGCCCAGGTTCGCATGCGCGACTGGAGCACCGGCCGCATCGCCCTCATCGGCGACGCGGCGCACTGCGCCTCCCCGATCTCCGGCGCGGGCGCGGAGCTGGCGCTGGTCAGCGCGTATCGAATGGCCACCAGCCTCGCCGAGGCCGAGGGTGAGCACAGCGCCGCCTTCGCCCGCTACAACGAGGCCCACCGGCCCCTGGTCACCCGCAAGCAGAAGCTCGGCCCCAACCTCCGCCTGATGATCCCGAAGACCCGGCCCGGCATCGCATTTCGCAATACCGTCACCCGCGCCGCGGCCCTCGTCGGGTGACTATCGCCACCTCAGAAACAGGTTTCCAATTGGAAACCTGTTTCTGTATGGTCGGATTCGTGACCGAAACACCGACACCGCAAGAAGCGCTCGATATCGTCACCGCCACCACCCAGAAGGCGCGGACCGCGTACCCCCTTCCGGCGTGGCAGCCGCCGCTGGCGGGAATCATGGGAGCGGCCATCATCATTCTGTTCGGGCTGAGCGACGATCGTGGGGACGACCGGCTCTGGCTCGCCGCGATGGCACTCGGCGTGGTGTTCTTCGCAATGATGTGCTGGCTGTGGGCATTACAGCGCAAGCGCGGCATCAAGCCGCGGTACCCGGCGCAACAGCCGATCGAAGGGTGGAAGCGGGGGCTGTGGTCCGTGGTGCCGACGCTGGCCTTCATTATCGTCTCCGATCTCGGGACGGGCTGGATGCACGTGGTGATCGGCGTCCTTCTCGGCGGGTATCTGTGGATCGGGTTCGCGCGACAGCGGGCAGGCAAATGGCCGTACTGAACGAGCTGTTCGCCTCGCTGCCACGCTTGAAACTCGTTGCGTTCCTGGAGGGTTGCAGCGAAGCCGAATTCGGGACGATCACCGAGCTGTGCGAGATGAACAAGTCGACGCTGTCGAAGGCGATGACCGCGCTCGAGGACGCCGGATACCTCCGGGTGCGTAAGGGATACGTGGGACGGCGACCCAAGACGTGGCTCGGGCTGACCGACAGCGGCCGCCTGGCCTACCGCGAACACCTCGCGGCGCTCAGCGCGCTCACGCGCAGCGCCCGTGAGAATGCGGGCGAGACCGGCGCGTAATTTCTTTGGCAGACTTCACGTATGGCAGATCGCTGCCCGTTCACTACGGGAATCCACGATGTCGACGCGTTGCACGAGCAGTTGCGCACCACCGGGACGGGGGTACATCGGGCCGAGTTGCCCGACGGATCGCCGGTATGGGTGATCACGGGATACGACACCGTGCGGCGATTCCTGGCCGACCCGAATGCGTCGGCGGCCAAGGCGGACAGCACCATGGGGTATCGCGGGAACAGCCTGCCGCCCGCCTTGGATGCCAACCTGCTGAACATGGACGGCGAGGATCACCGTCGGATTCGCAAGCTGGCAGCGGAAGCCTTTGCGCCGCCGCAACATTCGGCGCAGGAGAAGGTCGTGATCGATATCGTGACCGACCTCGTCGCCCAGCTCCCGGCGACCGGCGAGATCGATCTCATGGACGGCCTGTGCGAGCCGCTGCCCGTGCGGGTAACCGGAACACTGCTCGGCCTGTCCCCCGACCAGCTCCCCGCCTTTCGCGCCGCGTCGGCTCCCCTGCTGCGCGCCGACGAGTCGCATGAGCCCGAGGCCCTGCGGAATTCGATGCGGACGCTGCTCGGCTTGATCGCCTCGGCGATCGCCGCCAAGCGGGAGCAGCCCGGTCAGGATCTGCTCTCGGCGTGGATCGCCGCCACCGACGGCGACGACCGCCTCACCGAGGACGAGCTCATGAGCCTGGCCTTCCTGACCATTATCGGCGGCTTCGAGAACACCATCGCCCTCACCTCCCTCGTCCTCGACGAACTGGTCCGCCACCACCAGCCCCAGGCCCGCGAACTCCTCGACCGCCCAGCCGAATTCGACGCCCTGATCCGCTCCCTCCTCCGCACCTGCTCCCCCATGAACTACGCCATCCGCCGCTTCCCCCGAACCGACCTCGACATCAACGGCGTCCGAATCCCTCAGGGCCACACCGTCTTCGCCTCCCTCCGCTCGGCCCACACCGACCCCACCGCCCACTCCCGCCCCCACCTCACCTTCGGCCACGGCCGCCACTACTGCCTCGGCGCCGCCCTAGCCGAAATGCAAACCACCCACGCCGTCCGCGCGGTCCTCCAGAAGTACCCCCACCTGAGCCCCCTCGCCCCCCGCGACACCTACCGCCTGCGCTCCTCCTGGGTCACCTACGCCCTCGCCGAACTCACCCTCACCACCACCCAGCCCTGACCCACATCAAGATCAGGGAGTTCTCCATGCGGTCATCCAATCGAATTTCCGCCCTGACAGCTCCCTGATCTTGGTCCGAGAGTGCGTCCTTGGCGGTCGATCCATCAACGTCACAGACCCTCGTCCGCATCGTCCGGCGGAATCTCAGGCAATCCTTCACTCTCCCGCAGTTTCTCGGCCATCGACGTCAGCAGGTCCTGAGATTCTTGGGACAGGTCGAAGGCACGACTCGACAAACGGCGGAGTCCGGAGCCCTGGAGTTGAGACAGCAGCACGAGATCGTGATCGATCTTCGCCGCATAGCTGTCGTTGAAGAAGTAGTCGGGCTTGACCTTGAAGAACCTCGCCAATGCCGCCACCGTCGCGTCCGACGGGTTGGTGCGGCGGCCCGACCTCAACTGCGAGAGATACGGTTTCGAGATCGGATGGCCCGACGCCGTCAAGGCAGCCACCACCTCCGCGTTCGTGTGCGGGTGACGCCCTGGCGGATGCACAGTTTCGAACAGTTTGTTCAGCCGCCGGGCAAAGTCTCCCGTGGACATCGGTGTGTCCGCGACGCGAACGAACCTCCGGTAGTTGATATTCGGTGGTGGTACAGGCGAATCCACAGAATCAGCCGTACTACCAGGTGTCACATCTACATCCCCGACGACTCTGAACGAGCGCCGTGGCGACAGTGAATCCACAATCTGTTCGGTAGCGGCCATGTCTTCCCGCGGAATTTCAGGAGCGGGGAGAGCAATCCCGAACAGCCCGGCCAGTACCCGCCTACTGATCGAGTATCCCTTCGTCACAGGGGGGTTCACCCCACCCAAAGAGCGCCGTGGGATACCGAATAGCCCGGTCAATACGCGCCGAACCATGGAGAGATTCGACATCAGCCCGCCTCCGTACTTGGCGGTCGCGGCTCTTGCGGCGGTTCCGGTTCCGCCGCCGACAGACCACCGGAACCCTTGGACGGGCCTGAGATCACGGCCGCCAATTGCGGGACGGACCCCAGCTGGGCCAGCACCGATGGGGCCGCGAACCCGAGCGCGACCGCAACATACGCGCCGCTGATTTGGCCGGTTGCGCCGAACAGCGCCGCTACGCTGGCTCCGAGCATGGTCCGGACCACCAGCATCCAGGCATGCACCGGCAAATCGATATAGGTCCGCACGTTCGGTGGCTTCCCCCTCACCCTCCCCGTGGGTGTCCGTCTCGCATCCCGCCATACGGCGAGCCAGCGAAGAACCGCGAGCACTTCGACACCGGCACCGCCGCACGCGCCGAGCAGGGAGAACTCCCACCAGTGCACGATGTCCCCTCCCCGGTCAGTTTGATTACAGGACACCATCATCGCGCTCGTGCAGCAACCCATTCACCGGGTGGAAGCCAAGGCCGGATCCGGTCGGATGTGGAACTGCGGACATGGCCAGCCTCGGCGGAGTGGTTGGTGATCTTGCCGTCGAGGATTCGGTACTGTCCCTCGTATGTTGTTGAGGGGGAAGGTCATCGCGTTGGCCGCCGTTCTACCGATCGCGCTCGGCTCGGTCGGTTCGGTTGCGGCCGAGCCGGTTTCGCAGTCTGCGGGGCTTCGGGTCGGGGTGACCACGCTGCATCTCGTCGACGCGGGTCGGCCGGATCCGTGGCAGCCGAGCACGCCGCGGGAGCTCGTTGTCACCATTCACTATCCGGCAGTGCACGCCGAGGGCTATCCCGTGGCGGATCGGCTGCTGCCGGGGATACCGAGCACCGTGCTGGCCGCCCGCGCCCACGTGGACGCGCCGACCGAGGCCGGTGCACTGCCGGTGCTGTTGTATTCGCCCGCGGCCAGTTTCCCGGCGCAGGCCGGTGCGACGCTGGCCGAGGATCTGGCCGACAGCGGGTACGCGGTGGTGTCGATCAGCGATACGCACGGGACGGCACCGGCCACCGTCTTTCCGGATGGGCACGTCGAGCTCTATGACCCGCGGAACGTCACCGAGCCCCTCGACGACGTGCTGCGGATCGCCTCGGCTGCCCGCGCGGGAGACATCGGTTTCGTGCTCGACAAGCTGGCGACGATGGCGCGGGGCGACACTCGCGATGCCGACGGCAAGCAGTTGCCCGCCGGTGTGGGTGCCGCGCTCGATCTGAGCAAGGTCGGCATGTACGGGCATTCGCTCGGCGGCACCATGACGGTGTTCGCCGACCAGCGAATCCAGGCAGGTGTCGATCTGGACGGCTATGCCCCACCGTCCTATCTCGCCCCGGGGCTGGTCGCCGCTCCGGAGCGTCCGATGCTGTTCCTGTTCGGCAATACGCCCGATCCGGATGTCCGTCGCACGTCGGTGGACAGCATGCTCGCGGGCCGTACCGGCTGGACCCGTGAGCTCGCCCTCTCCGGTGCCGGGCACTGGGCCTTCTCCGATTTGGTTTATCTACCAAGGCAACTCGCCGAATCGCCGATTCTGTCGGCGTACCTCGGCACGATTGCGCCGGATCGCGCGCATGCCATCATTCGAGCGTACGTGACCGCGATGTTCGATCGCTTCCTGCGTGGCAGACCGGCACCGCTGCTCGATGCGAATCCCTCGGAGTTTCCCGAGGTGACGGCCGCCTGATCTGATTGCCGGGCGGGGCATCGGTATGCCGATGGGAGGCATAGGATCGGCTATTGGCCAGTCGATGTTGGTGCTGCCTAGCGTGGGATTCGTCAACGATGCATGCGAGGAGATTCCGATGGCAAAGATCCTGTTCGTCATGACCGGCGTCGATTACTGGACGTTGGCGGACGGCAGTAAGCATCCGACCGGGTATTGGGCCGAGGAGTTCGTCGCGCCGTACGAGGCGTTCACGAAGGCCGGGCACGAGATCGTGGTGGCCACGCCGGGCGGGGTGGTGCCGACGGTGGATCGGGGCAGTCTCGCGCCGGAGGCCAATGGCGGGGCCGAGGGGGCGCAGCGGATCGCCGAGGTGTTGGACGCGGCCAGCGAGCTGACGCGTCCGGTCGACTTGGCGGGCGTGGAGCTCGGGGAGTTCGACGCCGTCTACTACCCAGGTGGGCATGGGCCGATGGAAGACCTTGCGGTGAACCCGGTTTCGGGGCGGCTGCTCACCGACGCGCTGGCTTCGGGCAAGCCACTCGGGGTGGTGTGCCATGCGCCCGCGGCCCTGCTCGCCACCGCCGACACCGACGGGAAGTCGCCGTTCGCGGGGTACCGGGTCACCGGGTTCACCAATGCGGAGGAGACCCAGGCCGGATTCGCGGACAAGGCGAAGTGGCTGTTGCAGGATCGCCTCGTCGCGCTCGGGGTGGACTTCCAGGAGGGCGCGCCGTGGGCCCCGCACATCGAGGTCGACCGGAATCTGTACACGGGACAGAATCCGGCCTCCTCGGCTCCGCTCGCGGCGGAGTTGTTGAAAGCCCTGTAAGGCCCGGCGGTTACGCCTTCCGGCCCCAGTTCGGGTCGCGGCGGCGCAACTCCCACTGGGCGATCGAGCGCTTGTGCACCTCGTCCGGCCCGTCGGCCAGACGCAGGGTGCGCAGGTGCGCGTACATGCTGGCGAGCGGAAAGTCATCGGAGACTCCCCCGCCGCCGTGCACCTGAATGGCGCGGTCGACCACCTTCAACGCCACGTTCGGGGCCGCGACCTTGATGGCGGCGATCTCGGTGCGCGCGGCCTTGTTGCCGACGGTGTCCATCAGATAGGCGGCCTTCAGGGTGAGCAGCCGGGCCATATCGATCTCGATGCGGGCCTCGGCGATCCAATCCTGGATATTGGCCCGATTGGCCACGGGCTCACCGAAAGTCACCCGCGACTGGGCGCGATCGATCATGAGATCCAGGGCGCGCTCGGCCATGCCGATGGACCGCATGCAGTGGTGGATGCGGCCCGGGCCCAGGCGGGCCTGGCTGATCATGAAGCCGTCGCCCTCACCGGCGAGCAGCGCGGTCTTGGGGACACGCACATTCTCGAAGGTCACCTCGGCGTGGCCCTCGCGGTCCTGGTAGCCGAAGACCGGCAGGCCGCGCTGCACGGTCACGCCCGGGGTGTCGATCGGCACGACCATCATCGACTGCTGGCGATGGGTGGGCGCGCTGGTATCGGTCTTGCCCATGACGATGAGCACCTTGCAGTTCTTGTGCAAGGCATTGGAGGTCCACCACTTCCGGCCATTGAGCACGTAGTCGTCGCCGTCGCGATCCATGCGCAGCTGAATATTGGTGGCGTCGGAACTGGCCACCGCGGGCTCGGTCATGGCAAAGGCAGAGCGGATCTCACCGTCGAGCAGCGGGCGCAGCCACAGCTCCTGGTGCTCGGGCGTGCCGAAGAGGGTCAGCACCTCCATGTTCCCGGTGTCGGGGGCGCTGCAATTGGTGGCCTCGGGCGCGAGATGCGCGCTGCGGCCCATGATTTCGGCCAGCGGCGCGTACTCGAGATTCGTCAGGCCCGGACCCCATTCGGCGTGCGGGTGGAACAGATTCCACAGCCCGCGCTTGCGGGCCTCGGTCTTGAGTTCCTCCATGATGGGCGGCTGGAAGTGCGGGTCGCCGGATTCGGCCATCTGCGCCTCGTACACCGCCTCGGCGGGGTAGATGTGCTCGTCCATGAAGGCCAGCAGGTCGTCCCGGTAGCGGAGGGCCCGCTCCGACGGCTCGAACATCGAAACTCCTGACGGTGGCGTGTTTTCCGACTCACTCGCGGAAAATATAGAAACGGACCGTACGCGAACTTGACGCCGGATTCAATTCTGGAGCGCGGACAGCCCCGCCTGCAGCAGCGGTTCGACGCCCGCGCCGAAGTGCTCGAAGCCGGAACCGACGGTCTGGCCGTGGGTGAAGCGGAAGTAGATGCCCTCGCTGATCACCGCCAGCTTGTAGGAGGCCAGCGCGACATAGAAGCCGATATCGGAGATATCGCGACCCGAGCGGATCGAATAGCGTTTCAGCACTTCGGATTCGGACGGATAGCCGGGCGCGAGCGCGACATCGCTGACCCCGATCATCCCCTTGTCGCTCATGCGCTGATACACCAGCAGCAGCCCGATATCGGTGAGCGGGTCACCGAGGGTGGCCATCTCCCAGTCGATCACGGCCGCGACCCGGTCGCTGTCGTCGACCAGCACATTGTCGAGGCGGTAGTCGCCGTGCACGATGCCGGTGGGCGATTGCGCAGGCAGGTGTGCGGCCAGCAGCCGGTGCAGCTCGTCGGCGGCGGGCAGGTCGCGGCTGTAGGAGGCGTCGAGCTGCTTCTTCCAGCGTCGGACCTGCCGTTCCAGGAAGCCGTCGGGGTGGCCGAAGTCCCGCAGGCCGACCGCGATCGGGTCGACGCTGTGCAGGTCGGCGAGGGTGTCGATGAGGCCCTCGGCGATGACCCGGGTCCGCTCGGCGCCCAGGGCCGCCAACTCCGTCGCGGTGCGATACGGGGTGCCGAGCACGCGTTCCATGACATAGAAAGGCGCGCCGATGATTTCGGTGTCCTCGCACAGCGCGTACGTGGCGGGCACGGGCACGCCGGTTCCGGCCAGGGCGGTGATGACGCGGTGCTCGCGGGCCATATCGTGCGCGGTGGCCAGCACGTGGCCCAGCGGCGGGCGGCGCACGATCCAGGCGGAGTCCCCGTCGCTGATCTCATAGGTGAGATTGGATTTCCCGCCCGCGATCAGACGGCCGGTCAACGGCCCGCGCACCAGGCCGGGCCGAGCCTCGGCCAGCCACACCGCGAGTCGCTCGAGGTCGAGGCCTGGTAGCTCGGTGTGATCGTCACTCATGGGTGTCCCGCCAATCCCTGTACCGGCTGCTCACTCGCCGAGCAGACGCGCTTGGAAGCGGCGCATGCCCGCCAGCCAGCGGTCGTAGTCGGCACCCTTGTGACGGTACATATCGAGGACCTCCGGATGGGGCAGGATGAGGAATCGCTCGTCCGCCATGGTGGCCAGGACCAGTTCGGCGACCGTGTCGGGGCTCAGCACCCCGCCCGATGTGGTGATCGCGCGGGTTCCGGCCCGGCCCAGGGGATCACCGGATTCCGCGGCCGCGTGCAGCAGCGGTGTCTCCACACCCATCGGGCACAGGCAGCTCACGCGAATCCCGCGATCGCCGTAGGTCACCGACAGCCATTCGGCGAAACCGACGGCCGCGTGCTTGGTGACCGAGTATGCGGCCGAACCGATTTGAGTGAGCAGCCCCGCCGCCGACGCGGTGCTGACGAAGTAGCCCTCGCCGCGCTCCAGCCAGCCGGGCACCAGCAGTCGGGCCGCGCGGATGTGGGCATTGAGGTTCACGTCCAGGGGCACCGCCCAGTCCTTGTCGTCGCCGAGCTCGACCGGACCCATGACACCCGCGTTGGCGAAATACAGGTCGACCGGCCCGAATTCGGCCTCGCAGCGAGCGATCAGCTCCTCGATGCGGGCCGGATCGGAGACATCGGCCCCGACCGCGACGGCCGCGCCCGGCACCTCCGCCTCCAGCTCCGCCACCACGGCGGCCGCGGTGTCCGGGTTCAGATCCGCGACCACCACCTTCGCGCCCGCCCGCACCAGGTGCGCGGCGATCGCGCCGCCGATGCCGCCACCACCGCCGGTGACGATGGCGTTCCTACCCGCGACCTGCACGAGAGCTCCTTCCGGCCCGGACCGACAACCGATTTCGCCGTCTCGGGCTGGCTCGGGTGCGCCGGGTAATGCGAATATGAAATCTACGTCGGATTCAAGTTGACGGCCCGGCTGGCGTCAACCAACCTGGTCACGAGGTGGAGATCGGTGCAGGGACGAGAACTCGTCGAGAACTGGAAGCGGCTGGGTAGCGCCAGCGTCGCCGCCAATGGGATCGAGCTGAAGGTGGTGGAGCACGGTACCGGCGTGCCGGTGGTGTTCTGCCACGGGTTCCCGGAGCTCGGATTCTCCTGGCGGCACCAGGTTTTCGCGCTCGCGGAGGCGGGGTTCCGGACGCTCACCCCGGATATGCGCGGGTACGGCGGCAGTTCGCGGCCCGAGCGGATCGATCAGTACGACATGCTCACCGTGTGCGGGGATCTGGTCGGGCTGCTCGACGCGTACGGGCTCGAGGACGCGATTTTCGTCGGGCACGACTGGGGCGCGTCGGTGGTGTGGCACCTGGCACGGGAGCATCCGGACCGGGTGCGGGCGGTCGCGGGGTTGAGCGTGCCCGCCACACCGCGCGCGTCGGGTCCGCCGACGGCGATCATGCGGTCGCGGCTGGGCGAGGACTTCTACATGATCTGGTTCCAGGAACCGGGCGTCGCCGACGAGGTCCTCGATGCCGATGTGCGGCGCACGCTGCTGCAGGACGACATCCTGAGCGCCCAGAACTTCCTCGACACCCACAAGCCCTTGCCGCCGCTGCCGGAGTGGCTGACCCCGGCCGAATTCGATTACTACGTCGAGGCTTTCACCGCGACCGGCTTCACCGGAGGCCTGAACTACTACCGCAATCTGGATCGCACCTGGGAACGCACCGCGCACCTGGAGGGCGTGAAAATCGGCCAGCCGTCCCTGTTCATCGCCGGATCCACCGACCCGGTCATCCAATTCACGCCCATACAGAAGATGTCCGCCGTACTCAGCGATCTGCGCGGCTCGATCATCCTCGAGGGAGCCGGACACTGGATTCAGCAGCAGCGACCCGAGGAGGTCAACGCGGCGCTGATCGACTTCGCGCGTAGCGTCTAATCCGACTTCAACCCGAGCGCATTGGCCCACAGCTCGGTCAGCGTGGCCACCAGCTTCTCGAACGGAATCCGTTGATTCTGCACGAAAACCAGGTTCGCCATGCGGCTGACCATGCCCGACAGGGCGTGCGCGGTGATCATTGGATCCAGCTCCGCGCTCGCCCGCCCCGACTCCTGCAATTCGCGAATCATGCGGGCATTGCGCTGCGCGAACGCCTTCCCCCGCTCGACACGCATGCGGCGGAAGTTCTCGTCGATGTGCGCGACCTGTTCGAACAGCGCCATGAGTCGCGCGTTTCGCTTGTAGGACAACAGGTAATCGCGGTGGGCGGCCTCGATCAACGCGCGCGGATCGGTAATGCCGCTGCGCTCCCGCACGTGCGGGTGCAGCATCTCCTCCGACACCTGTTCGACCAGGGCGGCGAAGATCTCGTCCTTGCTGTCGAAGTAGGTGTAGAACGAGCCCGAGGCCATTCCGGCGGTCTTGGAGATGTCGGCGATCTTGGCATCCAGATAGCCGTCGCGCTCGAACACCTCGCGGGCCGCGGCGATCAACGCGCTCCGCGTCCGCTCCCCGCGCTTGGTCCGCGGGGCCGTACGGCGGGCGGCACTCTCCCCTGCCATCGATTCGGACGCCAACGCTGATCACTGCCTGTCTGCTGCGGACAACTTCCCGGCAACCGTATCAACCGCGTGTCGCGGTTACCCGGCGTGTGCCGCGATCCGGCGATCGATCACCGGCAGCGCGAACTCGGCCCAGCGAATGTTCTCCTGCTCGAAGGCGATTCCACGCAGCAGGCTCAGATACGGGCCGATGCGGTCGGCCTCGGCGAGATAGGCCTGTTCGCTGCGGCCGTCGAGGAGCCGCGTGCGCAGGCGTTCGTAGCGGGCCAGCTTGGCCTTGGACCACTCCAGTTTGTCGGTGATGGCGGCGCGCAGGGCCGGGGCGTCCTCGGTCCGCATGGCCTGGACCTTGACCATCATCTCGTCGCGAATGGCGGTCGGTTTGGACGGTTCGGCGATGAAGTCGCGCAGGGCCGCGCGGCCCGCAGGGGTGATGGCGTGCAGGCGCTTGGTGGGACGGCGTTCCTGCTCCACGACGCGGGTCTCGATGAGTCCGTCGGCGGCCATCCGCTCGAGCTCCTTGTAGAGCTGCTGCGGGGTGGCCAGCCAGAAATTGGCGACCGAGGCGTCGAAGCCCTTGGCCAGGTCGTAGCCCGAGGCCTCACCCTCGAGCAGGGTCGCCAAGATCGCGTGCCGCAATGCCATTCGCTCAGGCTACTACTCAATTAATTGACTATTCCGGCGTGGCCCGGCTCGGAATGGCGGCGCGGGATCGGCGGCACCGGGGAGACTAGTGCCGTGGACGATGCCGAGCGGTTGATTGTGGTGGATGCCGCCAATGTGGTCGGATCGCGGCCCGACGGGTGGTGGCGGGATCGGGCCGGGGCGGCGCGGCGACTGCTGGCGCAGTTGGCGGTGCTGCGGGATCGACTGCCGGAGACGGTGGTCGTGGTGCTGGAAGGGGCGGCCAAGGCGGCGGCCGACGGGGATCACGAGGGGTTGCGGGTGGTACTCGCGGAGGGGTCCGGGGATGACGCGATCGTGGAGGTCGTGGCGGCGGGGGTCGAGCGGGGCGAGGTCATGGTGGTGACGGCCGATCGCGGATTGCGTTCGCGCGTGGAGGCATTGGGGGCGACGACGATCGGGCCGAGCTGGCTGTGGAACGAGCTCACCTAGCCGGTGCTCGGTGAACGGCCGGAAGATCCACCCCGACCCGACCCTGAGTGGGCATCCCCCGTCGGTGGGATTTGGGCGTGACGGTTTTTCGGTAGGTTCGGAATCGTGCAGCCGCCTTTGAACGTTCGCCTGCGCGGCGCATGCCTGATGGTGGGCGTGCTCTGCGCGTCACTGCTGGGACTGCTGGTGATGGCCGCTCCCAATGCGCGCGCCGACGGGGCGGTGAGCGGGGGTGATCTGACGGTGGCGCAGTCGCTGGGGGCCCGCGAGCTCACGGTGATCGTGCGGCGATCCGAGCCGGGGCCGTTGCGGGTCGATGTCGTGACGCATGCCGGGACGGCGGCGGGGACACTCACGCTGACCGCGACGCCGGTCGATCAGGGTGGTGAGAACTCTTCGGGCACCGTGGAACTCGGGCCCACACCCGGACCGTATTCGGCGACGCTGCGGGTCGATCATGCCGGGCCCTGGGAATTGAGCGTCTCCGACGGTGAACGGACGGCGCGGATTCCGTTCCTCGTCGCCGCGCGGGTGGTCACGCCGTGGGAACGGGCGGCCTATGGTGGATTCAGTGTGGCGGGGGTGCTGTTGCTCGTGGCATTGGGCACCGCGGTGATCTCCAAACGCGGATGGCCGACAGTGATTCCGGTGGGGGCGTTGATCGTGGCATTGAGTGTCGGTGCGACCGGTGCCGTGCTCTCCGGCCGTGCGCCGCAACCGCGTCCGGCCGGGAGTCTGCTCGATCCGACCTCGGGGAATATCGGGAATCCGTATCCGGAACGGGATTTGCCGATGACCACGAATTACTCGCGGCCACCGGTGAATCTGACCGTCGGGGCGGGGAAGAGCGGGCAGGGCACGGAAGTGCGGCTGTCGCTGACCGATTCGGCGACCGGGCGGCCGGTGGATGACCTGCTGGTCACCGACGATGCGCTGCTGCATCTGATGGTCGTGGGGCCGGATGGGCGGTTCTGGCACCGGCATCCGATCCGGGTCGCGCCGGGCGAGTATCGGGTGGAGTTGGGGCTGGGGGAATCTGGGGACTACGCGGTCGCGGCGGAGATCGCGCGGCGAGGCGGCGGGGTGCAACTGCTGCGCGCCGCACTGCACCTCGGCGCGGATCTGGTGTCGAGGGCGGACACCTCCGCGCCCGGGGTGGGCCCGGCAGCACAGACCCCGACGGATACGGGTGCGCCGACCAGCGGCCAACCGGGAACGGCGACACCCACCGGCGGGATGAATGCGGCCTCGCTCACCGTGACCGAGGCCGTCGCGGGCGAACCCACCACGCTCACAGCGGCTTTCGGCGGCTCCGCCGATCTGCAACCGTGGCTGGGGATGCTCGGCCATCTCATTGCCGTCGGCCCGCTGCCCGAGGGCGTGCCGACCGGGACCGCCGCCGCGGCCGTTCCCGTCTGGGCGCACGCCCACGCCATGCTGCCGCTGCCCGCGCTCGGTGCGCAGCCGCCCGACGAGACCGTCGCGGCCTACGGCCCGAATGTGGCCTTCACCTTCACATTTCCACAGCCCGGCCGCTATCTGGTCTGGGCCCAAGCCGAACGGGGGTACTCCGTCATGACCGTCCCCGCCACCGTCGATGTGCGGGCGGGAGGCCCGCGATGACCGCGCGCCGGTGGTTGATCGTGGCCGTCGTGGTGGTGATCGCGATCCTGGTCGCCTGGTGGCTCTGGCCGTCCGGCGGCTCGAAACCGGTGTCGCGCAGCACCGCCGGGCCCTACTTGGTGCGGTTGAAGGTCGACTCGCCGCGCACCGGCGACAACACGATCGACCTCGACATTACCGACCAGCACGGCGATGCCGCGACCCCGGATCGGGTCTCGGTGGAGCCCGCCATGCCGCAGATGGGTCACGCGCTGCCGCCCAGCACCGCCACCGCCGTGACCCCGGGGCACTATCGCGCGACCGTCAACCTGCCCATGCCCGGGCAGTGGGAGATCGCCGTGAAGCTTTCCGGCGCACCGGGATCCGGCAGCGCCACCTTCTCCGTCCAGGCCAACTGAAGCAGGAGCAGCACATGGACCTGACAGCCACCGGGCGCGGCCTCGCCCCCGATACGACCAAGGGTGCGGCGTTGGCGACCGCGCCCATTACCGTCCGACCCTGGTTACCCGCGGCCATTCTGTTCGTGGCCAGCCTGACCTTCGCCATCGGCTCGACCTGGGATATCCAGTGGCACTCCGATGTCGGGCCCGACACCTTCTTCACCCTGCCGCACCTGTTCATCTACGCCAGTGCGGCGACCGCCGGATTCACCGGGCTCACCGTCATTCTCATCACCTCGGCGGCCGGTCGGGCCGGGCGGCGGGTGGACGGGGAACTCGGCGGGCCTGGAATCCACGTCTTCGGGCGCACGTTCACCGCGCCGCTCGGGTACATGGTCGCGGCGTTGGGCGCGGCGTCGTTCCTGCTGTACGGGCTGTGGGATCTGTGGTGGCACAGCCTCTACGGGTTCGACGCGATCATCGACTCGCCGCCGCATATCGGCTTGTTCCTGTCCAGCACCGTGATCTCGGTGGGAACCGTGATCGTGTTCGCGGCCGCGCGCGCCCATACGTGGGGGCGCCTCGGCGCGCTGTTCGCGCTGGCTCACCTGGTCACCAACAGCACGGTGACCGCGCTCGCGGTGCAACGGTTGAGCAATGGGACCGTGCGCTGGACCGTGGCGGTCACCGCGTTCATGGTGATTCTCATGCTGGTCGCGGGGGCCGGATTCAGTCGCTGGGGTGCGACCGTGACCGCCGTGTTCGGGTCGGCGACGCAGGCCGTGTTCTGGTGGTTCGCGCCGTGGGCGGCGCGGGCGTACGCCGACTTCGTGGGATTGCCCATGCGGGAACACATTCGGGGGATTCCCTCGACGCCCGCGTTGATTCCGTTCGTGCTGATTCCGGTCGGCATCGTGGTGGATTTGCTGCTGCGGCGCGGCGCGGGCGATGCGGGCCGACTCGCCCGGCTGCTGCCCGCGGTCGCGGGTGCGGTCGGCGGCGCGATCATCGCCGCCACCAGCCCGGTGCAGAGCGTGCTCATCTATGAGGCTCGCTTCCATCTGTCGGCCCTGGGCGACGGCCATTTCGGGCTCGCCTCGGTCATTGTCGCCACGACCATCGCCGCCGCCGTGCTCGGCGCGCTCGGCGGATTCCTGGGCTGGCGCTTCGGCGGCATGCTCCGGCTGACCGCTCCGAGCCAGGAGGCCCTCGCATGATGAGACGACTATTCGCCGCGGCCGCAACGATTCTCGCGGTTTTCGCGCTGTCCATGACGGCCGCCGGGACCGCCTCGGCGTACGAGCCGGTCAATATCGTGCACACCGAACACGTGCAGGCCGGGCCGTATTCACTGACCGTCGGCTTCAGCCAATGGCCGTTGCGCGCCATGCAATCCCTGGATTTCACGTTCATTCCCGACGGCGGGATCGACGACAAGTCCGGCACGCTCACCGAGGTCCAGCCCAATGGCAAGACCCGGCGCGTCGAACCCCTCTCCCGCCATCCCCGCAAGCGCGAGGACTGGGGCCTCGAT
This sequence comes from Nocardia sp. CDC160, assembly GCF_035818795.1. NCBI lineage: Bacteria > Bacillati > Actinomycetota > Actinomycetes > Mycobacteriales > Nocardiaceae > Nocardia > Nocardia sp. CDC160. The sequence goes on from NZ_JAYKYT010000004.1 coordinate 1,268,075, forward strand.
GTCCGGTCCCTGGATGTCCAGGGTGCGTGGACGTTCCGCTTCGCCATCGACGGGCCGCAGGGCCACGGTGTCGGCGAACTCACCAACCTGACCGTGCTCCAGCAGCCCGGGCCGCCGCTGGGACTGAGCTGGGCGGTCAGCTCCATTCCCCTGATCGGCCTGATCGTCTTCCTGGCCTACGCGTGGCGGCGCACCCGCCGCGCCGCGCCCGCGCTGCAGCCCGCGTGAGCTACTTGGCGTCGGAGTAGGACTCGACTATGGCCGTGGTGAAGGGGAATCGGACGGGGGTGGGGCCGAAGGTCAGGTGGGCGGCGGTGTGGGCCGCCGCGCCGATCATGGCGGCCACCTGCTCGGCCTCCTCGGCCGGGCAGTGGACGATGACCTCGTCGTGTTGGAAGAAGACCAGCTCGGCGCGCAGACCGGCGCGGTCGATGGATTGACGCAGGGCCGCCAGGACCAGCAGGGCCCAGTCGGCGGCGCTCCCCTGGACCACGAAATTGCGGGTGAAGCGGCCGCGGGCGCGGGCTCTAGCGGTGCCGCTGTAGGCGGAAAGGTCCGCGTCCGTACCGGATTCGTCGAAGGCGGTGACGGGTGGGCAGGTGCGGCCGAGCCAGGTGCGGACCAGGCGGCCCTCCTCGCCCGCGTGCGCGGCGTCGTCGACGTAGGCGATGGCGGCGGGGTAGCGGCGGCGCAGTTCGGCCATGTGGGTGAGGGCGTCGCCGGAGGTTTGGCCGTAGATCGCGCCCAGCATGGCGATTTTCGCCTGCGCGCGGTCGCCGCCGAAGGCTCGGGCGGCCAGGTCGGCGTAGAGGTCGTCGCCGCGGGCGGCCACCTCCATCAGGCCCGGGTCGCGGGAGATCGCCGCCAGGACACGGGGTTCCATCTGAGCGGCGTCGGCGACCACGAGCCGCCAGCCCGGATCGGCGCGGATGGCCTGGCGGACGATCTTCGGAATCTGAAGCGCGCCACCGCCATTGGTGGTCCAGCGGCCGGTGACGGTGCCGCCCGGCAGGTATTCGGGGCGGAAGCGGCCGTCGTGCACCCACTGCTCGATCCAGGACCACCCGTGCGCGGTGTAGAGGCGGTAGAGGGACTTGTAGGCCAGCAGGGGCGCGACGGCGGGATGGTCGATCTCCTGCAGCTCCCATTTGCGGGTGGAGGACAACGAGATTCCGGCGCGGGCGAAGGCCTTGATGATGTCCTGCGGCAGATCGGGGCGCACCCGCATGCCGAAGGCCCGCGACACCTCGTCGGCCAACTCCGCCATCCGCCGCGGTTCTCCCCCACCGGAAAGCCGCTCCCCCAGAACCGAATCCAGCAACTCCCGATGCAGATCCGCCCGCCACGGAATCCCGGCCCGCGTCATCTCCGTGGCGACCAGCAGCCCCGCGGATTCCGCCGCGAGCAACATCCGCATCCGCTCCGGATGCTCGGCCCGCGCCGTGCGCGCCACCTGCGCCCCATAAACCTCCAGCAGCGCATCCATTTCATCCGTGCCGGGCGGCAGCGGCACCGGCCCCGATTCGAACAACGTCGGCTCGGTATCCGCCGCCCGCAGCGGCGCATCCGCCGGAACAGCCAACCGATGCAATCGCGCCCACGCGGCCGCCAACGACCGCGGCTGCCCGGCCTGCCCTTCCTCATGACCGATCAGCAACGCCTCCGCCGCCTCCACGTCATAACACCGATCCACCCGCGCCCCCGCCTCCACCAGCCGCCGATACATCCCCGCCGTAGACCGCCACACCCACCGCTCAACCTCCGGCCGAGACCGCACCGCATCGATAAGCGACGCCTCCCGCACCACCGCCCCGACGGCCCTCCCGTCGGCATCAACCGGGCACAACTCCGCCCCACCCTCATTTGTCTCGACCACCGCCCACCGCATACCGGCGAGTCTCCCAGCAGGCACAGACAACTTCGTGCACCGACGACCCGGCGTCACGCTCCCGGGGGGTTGCGGCGGCCCGACCGCCTTTGTCACGATGGCGGCCGTATGTCGTCTGATCCAGATATCGCGCGCGACAGCCTCGACGGATTGTCCGTCGGCGACGCGCTGGGAGCTCAATTCTTCGTCCCGGGCCGTTCCGTGCCCGCCCTGCTCGCCGGAAATCCACCCGCACCACCGTGGGAATGGACCGACGACACCGAGATGGCATGCTCGGTCCACGCGGAAATCCGCGCGCACGGCCGCATCGACCGCGACCGGCTCGCCACCCTCTTCGCCGAACGCTGCGAGCCCTATCGCGGATACGGCGGCGGCACGGTCGTTGTGCTGCACCAGATTCGGGACGGGCGGCCGTGGGCCGAGGCGGCGGGCGCGGTCTTCGATGGGGTCGGTTCGTGGGGCAATGGTGCCGCGATGCGCGTCGCCCCGCTCGGCGCGTACTTCGCCGGACAGCCGGATCGGGCCGCGGCGCAGGCCGCGCTAACGGCGGAGGTGACCCATCGGCATCCGGAGGCCATCGTGGGAGCCATGGCGGTCGCTGTGGCGGCCAGCCACGCGGCAGCGACGCGCGGAAGCCGTTGCGCACCAGAGGAATTACTGGCGGCCGTCGAGCCATATCTGATCGACGGCCGGACCGCGCGCGGCATCCGCCGAGCACACGCACTGCTGGGCCGCCCCGTCGCCGAGGCCGCCTACGAGCTCGGCAATGGCGCGCAGGTCAGCGCCCCGGACACCGTCCCGTTCACCCTCTGGGCCGCCGCGACCTTCCTGCACGACTACCCCCGCGCGATCACCGCCTGCGTCGAGGCGGGCGGTGACGCCGACACCACCGCCGCGATCGTCGGCGGAATAGTGGCGGCGCACACCGGCATCGGCACACACGGTGATCGGCGCGGGATCCCGACCGCCTGGCTGGCCGCGCGGGAAGCGCTGCCGGACTGGGCTACCGAGTAACCCACCCGGGCAAGCTCAGCTCACGCTCAACCCTGCATGTTCGCGAACATGCCCGGCTCGTAGGAGCCGCCCTTCTGGTGCAGGATGACGCCCATGCGGTTGGCGGCGTTGATCATGGCCACCTGTGCCACCAGTGCCGCGGTTTGGTTGTCGTTGTAGTGCTTCCGAACCTGCGCCCAGGTTTCGTCCGAGACGCCGGTGGCGGCGTCGGCCAGGCGGGTGCCTTCCTCGGCGAGGGCCAGGGCGGCCTGCTCGGCCTCGGTGTAGACGGTGGCCTCACGCCAGGTCGCGACCAGGTTGATCCGAACCGCGGGCTCCCCGGCGGCGGCCAGTTCCTTGGAGTGGGCGTCGGCACAGAAGCCGCACCCGTTGATCTGGCTCGCCCGCAGGCTCACCAACTCCTGTGTCGACTTGGGCAGCTCCGACTGCATGATCAGCATCCCGACATTGGCCATGCGCTTGGCGAACTTCGCGCCGAACTCATTGGCGAACAGATCCATACGGGGTTCCATGATGTCGCTCTCCTCGATTCTCGATGGGACGACCAGAAGATGCCGCCAACACGCGTTCTGTGACAGCCCCACCCATGTAACCCGCGACACACGGTTCCCGACTCAGGCGTTCAGGACGCTCACGATGTATGGCGCGTATCGCATCCCGGCGCTGACTATCGGACGGTGGACCAGTAGCGTGCCGGAACGTGATGACGTATCAGAAGATTGGACGGGTTGCGGTTGCCGGGTTGGCGGTCGTGACGGCGCTCGGGGTGGCCGGGTGTGGGAGTGGGGATAAGAAGGAGAGCAAGCCGAGCAAGGTCACGACGTCGAAGGTGGCTGCGGCGCAGGGGAATTATCCGGCGGCGCCTACTGCTGCGGACCTGAATGCGGAGCTGCAGAAGGTGGTGGATCCGAGTGTGCCCAATGAGCAGAAGCTCGATGCGCTGCAGGGGATTTCGGCTGATCCGACGTTGCCGAGCCGGTTCGCCGATTTTTATCGGCAGAACAATGCGACGGTGACCGTTACCGGGGTGACCGATCTGGGTAATGGGTCGCTCACCGCCGATGCCGACGTTTCGGTCAGTGGCGGGCAGCCGCAGAAGGCCGTGGTGCCGTTCGTGGTCGAGGACGGCAAGTGGAAGGTTCAGAAGGAGTGGATCTGCAACATGCTCCAGTTGGGCAACCAGACCTCGCCCGCCTGTAGCTGATTCGGCTCGGCGCGACAGCGCGGCCCCGCGGTCGACCGGTCCGGATCGGCCGTGGGCGCGGCTCGTGCACTCGTAGGGCGAGAGCGTGCTCAGCGAGCGATTGGCGTGGCCTCCGCGAGGATTGCGTCCACCGTCTGCTCGACGGTGAGGTCGGAGCTGTCGAGCCAAAGACCGAGGGGCGGAGTGGTTTCGCGCAGGCCCGTGTCGAGGTCGGCCACGGTGAAGGTGCCGTAGGCGGTCTTGGCGCGGGCGGCCTCGCGCGCCTCGACGGCGGCCGGGCTGGGTGCGAGGACGACGACATACAGTGGGTCCGTGCGGATCTCGCCGATCAGGTACGGCAGCATGTCGCCGAGCACGACATCCTGAACGACGGCGGTGAAGCCCGCGCTCGCGTACTCGTCGGCCGTCCGCGCGGCCAGGCGATGCCGCAATCGCAATTGCGCGAGCGCCTCGGGATCCGGCTGCGGCGACATCTCTCGGCGACCGCCGACCACGAAGCGGCGGAAGACATCACCGCGCACATGCGCGGACCGTGGCAGCCGCTCCGCGAGGGCTTGGGCCACAGTGGATTTCCCGGCCGCCTGGATTCCGGTGATCAAGTAGACGGCGGGAGCGAACTCTCGATCGGAATCGGCCATGATCCGGACGCTAGCCGAATCGGCAACGCGATCGAAGCCATTATTCGCTCAGGTGAGGGCCTGTGTCGCCGAACGTAGCTCCGTCAGGGCGACGCGAACATAGGGCGCGAGCGCTATGTCACCGCGGGTGCCCGACCATTCGGCGAAGCCCTGCTTGAAGGCGAGGACGCCCAGTTCGCTGGCCAGAATCGCGACGGCCTTGGGGGTGCCGCGGGCGATCAGCGCCTCGGTCATGGCGGCGGCGAGGCCGACGCTCTTGAGCGCATCGCGTTCCTGGAGTTCGACATTGGCGGCGATGGCGGCCTGCACGCGGGGCGCGATCTCGCGGTTCATCGGGCCCATCGCGGCCGAGGCGCGGTCGAGCCCGGCCGCGACGGCTTCGAGCGGGCTGGCGGACTCGGGGGCCTCGGCGATCCCCTCGGTCAGCAACCGGCTCAACGTCTCCTGTCCGGCCACCAGCAGATCGCGCTTGTCGGGGAAGTACCGGAAGAAGGTGCTCTTGGTGACTCCGGCGCGCTCGGCGATCTGCGTCACCGTCGTCGCGTCGTAACCCTGTTCGGTGAACAGGTCCACCGCGGCCAAGACCAGCCGCTCGCGTGCTCCGGATTCCCAGCGTGCCATGCGCATCATCGTAATTGATGGGACCGTTGTCCCATCACTCTGCTACAGTGATGAGACAACGGTCCCATCACAGTCGAGGGAGTTGCCATGCACGTCTTCATTACCGGCGGAACCGGTCTGATCGGGTCGGCCGTCGTGGCCGAACTGCTCGCCAATGGCCACACCGTTCTTGGCCTTGCCCGCACCGATTCGGCCGCCGAAGCGCTCGCGGCCGCGGGTGCCGAATCCATTCGCGGCGATCTGTCCGATCTGGCGACCCTGCGCGCGGCCGCCGCCAAATCCGACGGCGTAATCCATCTGGCCTTCCGTCACGACTTCAGCACCCAGGACGCCGTGGCCGCGGCGGTGGCGGAGGAGTCCGCCGCGCTCGCCGCGCTGGGTGCGGAACTCACCGGCACCGACCGCCCGCTGGTCACGGTCTCGGGCACACCTGTGACGCCCGGCCGCCCCTCTACCGAGGCCGATCCGTTCTCGACCGAAGGACCGGTCGGCGGCCGCGGCCGCTCGGTCATGGCGGTCCTGGATTTGGCCGCCCACGGCGTCCGCAGTTCGGCCGTGCGCCTACCGCGCACCGTGCACAACGAGGGTAGGGGCGGATTCGCCGGAATCCTCACCGAATCCGCGCGCCGCACCGGCGTCGCCGGATATCCGGGCGAGGGCACGCAGCGCTGGCCCGCGGTGCACGCGCTCGATGCGGCCGTACTCTTCCGGCTGGCCCTCGAGCGCGCACCGGCCGGAACCGTGTGGCACGCGGTCGCGGACGAGGGTGACGCCGTGCGCGATATGGCGGCGGTCATCGGTCGGCGGCTGGACCTACCGGTGCAACCCGTGCCGTCCGATACCTTCGGCCCGCTCGGCGAGATCTTCGCTCTCGACCAGCCGTCCTCCAGCGCCCACACCCGAGCCGAACTCGGCTGGCAGCCCGCCCATCCGGGCCTCCTCGCGGACCTGGAGAACATCCAGCCCTGACCTGCCCCCAATGTCCCGGCCGCTCAACGGGTCTGCCCCACCGGAACACGCGATGGTCTCTGGGCTATTCGGGCACACGCGGGCGCGGGTTCGCCTAGCGTAGGCCCATTGACGTCGAGAGGGGTCGAGATGCGGGCCGGGATGTTGAGTGCGGCGGAGCTGGTGCGGCTGGTCGAGGCTGGGACGCTCGACACGGTCTTGGTGGCCATGACCGACATGCAGGGACGGTTACAGGGGAAACGTTGTTCGGCACGGTATTTCGTGGAGGAGGTGCTCGATCACGCGACGGAGGCGTGCAACTATCTGCTCGCCGTCGATGTGGAGATGACCACGGTCGACGGGTACGAGATCTCCTCGTGGGAGACCGGCTACGGGGATTTCGTGCTGCGGCCGGATCTGAGCACGCTGCGGCTCATCCCGTGGCTGCCGGGCACCGCCCTGGTGCTCTGCGATGTGGAGCAGGTGGACCCGCACGGTAAGCCCGGGCAACCGGTCGCCGCGTCACCGCGCCAGGTCCTGCGGGCCCAGCTGGACCGCTTGGCCGAACACGGTTTACACGCCTACGTCGGCACCGAGCTGGAGTTCCTGGTCTTCGACGACAGCTACGAGGCCGCCTTCCGCGGCGGCTACCGCGACCTGACCCCGGCCAATCAGTACAACGTCGACTACTCGATGCTCGGCACCAGCCGCATCGAGCCCCTGCTGCGCCGCATCCGCACCGAAATGTCCGGCGCGGGAATGTATGTCGAGTCCGCGAAGGGCGAATGCAATCCCGGTCAACACGAGATCGCCTTCCGCTACGACGAGGCGCTGACCACCTGCGACAACCACACCATCTACAAGACCGGGGCCAAGGAGATCGCCGCCCAGGAGGGCCGCAGCATCACCTTCATGGCCAAATACAATGAGCGGGAGGGCAATTCCTGTCACATCCACCTCAGCCTGCGCAATGCCGCGGGTGAGCCGGTATTCGCCGACGGCGACGGCCCGTCGGCGCTCATGCGGCACTTCATCGCCGGACAACTGGACAGCCTGCGCGAACTGACCTACTTCCTGGCTCCGAATATCAACTCCTACAAGCGATTCCAGGCCGGTAGCTTCGCACCCACCGCGCTGGCCTGGGGCCGCGACAATCGCACCTGCGCGCTGCGGGTCGTCGGCCACGGGCCATCGCTGCGGCTGGAGAATCGCATTCCGGGCGGCGACGTCAACCCGTATCTGGCCGTCGCCGCGTCCATCGCCGCCGGATTGCACGGCATCGAACACCATCTCCCCCTGGAGCCGGAGTTCCACGGCAACGCCTACCGCTCGCACCGCCCGCGCGTCCCGCGCACCCTGCGCGAGGCGGCACAGCTGTTCGGTGAGAGCAAGGTCGCGCAGAAGGCCTTCGGCCCGGAGGTGGTGCGGCACTATCGCAATGCCGCGCAGGTCGAGCTGGACGCCTACGATGCGGCCGTAACGGACTGGGAGCGGGTGCGTGGCTTCGAACGACTCTGACCCGACATCGACCGACACCGGGACGATCCGGCGGCCGATCATCGGGCTGCCCACCTATTCCGAACGCACCCGGTTCGGCCACTGGGATGTCGATGCCGCCGTGCTCTCGCGCACCTACATCGATATGACCGTGCGCGCGGGCGGCATCCCGGTGCTGTTGCCGCCCACCGGAACCCCGCGCCCCGAACTCGTCGAGCGCCTCGACGGCCTGCTGCTCACCGGCGGCGCCGACCTGGATCCGGATCGCTACGGCGCGGACCCGCATCCGGCCACCGGCGCGCTGCGACTGGACCGCGACGAATCCGAATTCGGCCTGTTCGCACTCGCGCGCGCCGCGGACATGCCGGTACTGGCGGTCTGCCGCGGCCTGCAACTGGTGAACGTCGCGCTCGGCGGCACCCTGCACCAGCACCTACCCGATGTCCTCGGCCACCGCGAACACAACCGCGCACCAGGGGTTTTCACGGTCACCACCGTCACCACGACCCCCGGCAGCCTGGCCGCCGCCATCGTCGGCCCCGAGGTGAAGGCGCACTGCCACCACCATCAGGCCATCGACACCCTCGCCCCGGATCTCGTCGCCTCCGCCCACGCCCCGGACGGCACCATCGAGGCGGTCGAGACCCGCGACGGCCCGTTTCTGCTGGGCGTGCAATGGCATCCGGAAGAGAACGCGACCGAGCTCCGCCTCATGCGGGCCCTGGTCGATCGCGCGACACAGTACGGAAAGGAACGCAACCGGTGACCACGACCGACGTCATCAATCCCGCGACCGAACAGGTGATGGCCACCATCGGCCTGGCCGACGAGGCCGCCACCGATGCCGCCATCGCGCGGGCACAGCGCGCGTTCGAGGGCTGGCGGGCCGTCGCCCCCGGCGATCGGGCCCGGTTGTTACGGCGCTTCGCCGACGCGGTCGATGCCGAGATCGAGCAGCTGGCCCGGCTGGAGGTGAGCAACGCGGGCCACACCATCGGCAATGCGCGCTGGGAGGCGGGCAATGTCCGCGACGTGCTCAACTACAGCGCGGGCATGCCGGAACGGCTACTGGGCCAGCAGATTCCGGTGCCGGGCGGGGTGGACATCACCTTCTGCGAACCGCTCGGCGTGGTCGGCGTCATCGTGCCGTGGAACTTCCCCATGCCCATCGCGGGCTGGGGCTTCGGACCCGCGCTCGCCGCCGGGAACACGGTGGTGCTCAAACCGGCCGAGCTCACCCCGCTCACCGCCATCCGGCTGGGCGAGCTGGCCCTGGAGGCGGGCCTGCCCGAGCATGTGTTCCAGGTGCTGCCGGGCAAGGGCTCGGTGGTCGGGGCCCGGTTCGTCACCCATCCGGCCGTGCGGAAGGTGGTGTTCACCGGCTCCACCGAGGTCGGCAAGCAGATCATGGCCGGGTGCGCCGCGCAGGTGAAGCGGGTGACCCTCGAATTGGGCGGCAAGAGCGCCAATATCGTGTTCGCCGACGCCGATCTCGAGAAGGCGGCCGCCACCGCACCGTACGGGGTGTTCGACAATGCCGGGCAGGACTGCTGCGCGCGTTCCCGAATCCTGGTGCAGCGCAGCGTCTTCGACCGCTTCCTGGAACTGCTGGAACCGGCCGTGCAAGGTGTCGTGGTGGGCGATCCCTCCGATGCGACCACCGAAATGGGTCCGCTCATCTCCGCCGCGCACCGCGACCGCGTGGCCGGATTCCTGGAGCCGTCCACCAAGGTGGCGTTCACCGGCACCAAACCCGAGGGACCCGGATTCTGGTTCCCGCCAACGGTCGTGCTGCCCTCGGGCCCCGAGGATCGCATCCTCACCGAGGAGGTTTTCGGCCCGGTCGTGACGGTCCTGCCGTTCGAGGACGAGGCCGACGCGCTGCGCCTGGCCAATGCCACCGAATACGGCCTGTCCGGCTCCATCTGGACCTCCGATGTCGGGCGCGCCCTGCGTGTCGCCCGCGGTGTCGAGGCCGGGAACCTGTCGGTGAATTCGCACTCCTCCGTGCGGTATTGGACCCCGTTCGGCGGCTTCAAACAGTCCGGGCTGGGCCGCGAACTCGGCCCGGACGCCGCGCGCGCGTTCACCGAAACCAAGAACGTCTTCCTCGCCACCGAGTAAGATCCGCCACCCATTCGAAGGAGATACGTTGCAGCGCTTACAGGATCGAGTCGCGGTCGTCACCGGCGGCGGCAGCGGCATCGGCCTCGCCACCGTCCGGCGCTTCGCCCAGGAGGGCGCGAAGGTCGTGGTCGCCGATATCGACGCCACGAGCGGTGAGGCCGCCGCGGCCGAGGTCGGCGGGCTGTACGTGAAGGTGGACGTCACCGACGAGGATCAGGTGAAGGCGATGTTCCAGACCGCCGTGGACACCTACGGCGGACTCGACATCGCCTTCAACAACGCCGGAATCTCTCCGCCGGAAGACGATTCCATCCTCACCACCGGTATCGAGGCGTGGAAGCGGGTGCAGGAGGTCAATCTGACCTCGGTCTACCTGTGCAGCAAATACGCCATCGAGCACATGCTCGAGCGGGGTAAGGGGTCGGTCATCAATACCGCGTCGTTCGTCGCGGTCATGGGCGCGGCCACCTCGCAGATCTCCTACACCGCCTCCAAGGGCGGTGTGCTGTCCATGAGCCGGGAGCTCGGGGTCCAGTTCGCGCGCCAGGGGATTCGCGTCAACGCGCTGTGTCCGGGACCGGTCAACACTCCCCTGCTGCGGGAACTGTTCGCCAAGGATCCCGAGCGGGCCGCGCGCCGACTGGTGCACATTCCGGTCGGCCGGTTCGCCGAGCCGGAGGAAATCGCCGCCGCCGTGGCCTTTCTCGCCAGCGACGATTCCTCCTTCATTACCGCGTCGCAATTCCTGGTGGACGGCGGCATTTCCGGTGCGTACGTGACGCCGATCTAGTCAGGCGCTGACGGGGGCTTCGGTCCCCGGCGGCTCCTCCACGGTCCGCTTCGGCCCGGTGAACCAGCGCCGGGCCGAGGCGAACCACCAGATGGCGATCGCGCCGACCACGCCGACCAGGGTGATCGGCGCGTAATTGACCGCGTTCCAGGTGAATCCGTCCACCCACGGATAGCCGTGGTCATCGGTGGGCAGGATGAACAGCAGGCTGATGAACACGATCCAGATCAGGGCGATGACGCCGATCGGGCGGTACCAGCGGCCCAATTGCCAAGGGCCACGCTGGAATCGGTCGCCGTGGCGCAGGCGCAGCAGCACCGGCAAACCGTAGGCGATGTACAGGCCAATGGTCGCCACGGAGGTCGCGGCGGCATAGGCGGTCGGGGCGTTGGCCTCGGGCACCAGCATGGACGGGATCAACAGGATGAACGCGAAGACCGATACGAACAGGACCGCGTTCACCGGCACCCTGCGCGAAGACAACGCCGACCACAGCTTCGACCCGGGCACCGCGCCGTCGCGGGAGAAGGCGTAGAGCATGCGGGACGCCGCGGTGACCGAGGCGTAGCCACAGAACAATTGGGCCACCGCCGCGATGATCAGCAGGAAGCCCGACCAGAACGAATTCAGCGAGTTCTGCAGAATGTAGATGACCGGGTAGCCGCTGTTCTTCGTCGAATCCAGGGAATCATCCAGATTCGGGATCGCGAATGTCACCGCCAGAATCAGCAGATAGCCCGCCACGGCCGAGACGATGATCGTATTGATGATGCCCTTGGCCGCCATTCGTGAGGCATCGTGCGTCTCCTCCGACATGTGCGCCGAGGCGTCATAGCCGGTGAACGTGTACTGCGCGTGCAGCAGCCCGAGCAGGAAACTGAAAGCGACGCCACCGAATCCGATCGCGCTGTTGTCGACGGTCTTGGTGAACACGAAACCGATGCTCTGATGGTGATTCGCGCCGAACCCGAGCACCAGCACGAACAGCGCGACACCGCCCACATGCCACCAGGCCGACACATTGTTGATGACCGCCGACAGATGCGGGCCGATCACATTGAGCACCGCGTGCAGCACCAGGATTCCGGCGAACACCATGAAGATGGCATTGCGGTCGGTGCCGATATCCCAGCCGATCACATTCAGCACCACGGTGGTGAAGATCGCCGCCCCGTAATCGATGGCCGCGGTCACCGCGATCTGCCCGATCAGATTGAACCAGCCGGTGAACCAGCCCCACACCGGTCCACCCAACTCCGCCGCCCACCAGTACAGGCCGCCGGAAGTCGGGTAGGCGGAAGCCAATTCGGCCATGGCCAAGCCGACGAACAACACCATCACCGAGACCAGCGGCCACCCCCACGCCATGGTGATGGGCCCGCCGTTCTGCAATCCGATCCCATAACTCGCCAGACCGCCGGTCAAAATCGACACGATCGTGAAACTGATGGCGAAGTTGGAGAATCCGGACCAGGACCGCGCCAAATCCTGCTTGTATCCGAGTTCGGCCAGCCGTCGTTCATCATCGGATTCCGATTGGGTTGCCGTCATGCTCGCTCCCGAGTGAAAACGCCGCCCTCACACGGCGTTTGCCAGGAGCCCAGTGTGCGGCACGCCGCCGACACGCGCAGCCCAACGCAGAATTTGGCAGGCCGATCAGTCTGCTCGGAGACCGGCGGCGGTGACGGTGACCAGTCGGGCGACGGCGGCCTCGGAGGTGGCGTCGGCCGCCGCCGACAGGGCGTGCAGGCAGTAGGAGGCCAGCTCCGCGGGCGGGGTGTCGGTGCGCAATTCGCCTGCGGCGGCGGTCTCTTCGATCAGCTCGCGGATCAACTCGCGAAGCTGGTTCTGCGCGTGGACGATCTGCTCGTCGGGATGCAGGAAGGTCACCAATTCGCGGTCGTGAGCGCCGGTTTGGTGCGCGATGCGGGCGTACGCGGTGAGCACGGCGATCAGGCGGTCGCGCGCACTCCCCTGTCCGTCGCGCGCCTGGACCAGGTCGGCGAGATGCGCGTCGATGCGGCGACCGTGCCAGGTTCGCAGAATCGTCTCCACGTCCGGGAAGTATTTGTACAGCGTCGCCCGCCCGATCCCGGCCCGCTCGGCCACCTGCGACATGGTCACCCCGCGCAGGCCCTGTTCGAAGGCCAAGGCCGCCGCGGCATCCAGGATCGCATCGGTCACCCCGCGACGATGGGCGTCGATCGTATCGTTCCACAGCTTCGGCACCCGACAACCATACAGACTGACCGGCCTATAGACACACACTCTTGACCAGAGACACAGTGTCTCGATAAATTCAACGCATGCCCACCGATCCCCACCCCGAATACCACGACCCCGACGCGCCGGACACGCTGTACGCGACCAAGCCGCCCTGGGATATCGACCGCCCCCAACCCGCCTTCGCGGCCCTTGCCGAATCCGGCGCACTGCGTGGCCGCGTCCTCGATCTCGGCTGCGGCACAGGCGAACACGCACTCCTCGCCGCCCGACTGGGCCTGGACGCCACCGGCATCGACCAGTCGGCGCAGGCCCTCGACCTGGCTCGCGCCAAGGCCGCCGAGCGCGGGTTGAAGGCCACCTTCCGCCGCCACAACGCCCTCGACCTGTCCACCCTGGGCGAAATCTTCGACACCGTCCTGGACTGCGGCCTATTCCACCTCTTCGAGGGTGACGCCCGTACCGCCCTGGTCTCCGGCCTCACCGCCATCGTCAACCCCGGCGGCCGCTACTTCCTACTCGGCTTCAGCGATCGCCAACCCGGCGACTGGGGCCCACACAGGCTCTCCCGCACCGATATCGAATCCGCCTTCCCCACCACCGACTGGCACCTCGACTCCCTCGACCCCGCCACCCTCGACATCAACCCGACCCCCGTCCCGGTCGCCGCCTGGCTCGCCGCCCTAACCCGCCGCTGATCCCCATGCCCCTCGAATCCCGCGTCCCGGTCAGGCGAGACCGGCTCGGAGGACGAGGATTGCTATTTGCGTGCGGTTTTCGAGGGACAGTTTGGCGATGATGCGGCTGATGTGGACCTTGACGGTGGATTCGCTCATGTGGAGGGTGCGGGCGATTTCGGCGTTGCCTGCGCCGGTGGCTACGGCGAGGGCTACCTCGCGTTCGCGGTCGGTGAGTTGGTCGAGGCGGGAGAGGGCGTCGGGTTGTTGGGATGCGGGGCCCTGGGTGAAGGCGGTGAGCATGCGTTTGGTGATGGCGGGGGCGAGGATGGCGTCGCCCGCCGCGACCACCTCGACGGCGCGGGCCAGTTCGCGGGGTGGGGTGTCCTTGAGCAGGAAGCCCGCGGCACCGGATTCGAGGGCGGCGTAGACGTATTCGTCGAGGCCGAAGGTGGTGAGGACGACGACCGCGGGCGGGTCGGCCAGGGCGCGGACGCGGCGCGTCACCTCCAGGCCGTCCACGTGCGGCATGCGGATATCGGTGACCACCACGTCGGGGCGATGCTTGTGGACCAGGTCGACAATGGCGCGGCCGTCGGCGTCCTGGGCCACGACCTCGATGCCGCCGCCCGCCTGAAGAATCATGGCTATGCCGGAGCGGACCAGTTCCTCGTCGTCGAGTAGCACCACCCGGATCACGCGACCTCCCTCATGACGGCGTCATTCGTTGCTCGAATCCGGCTCGGCGAGCGGGAACGTCGCGTGCACCACGTACCCGCCACCCGCCAGTGGGCCGGAATGCAGGGTGCCACCGGCCAATTCGACGCGTTTGCGCATGCCGAGCAGTCCAAAGCCGGACCCCTGGGCGGCCAAGGGCGTGTTGTCGCCGTGGCCATTGCGGACGTCCACATCGAGCACGCCGTCGACCACCGCGAGGGCCGCGCGCACCTCGGCACCGGCCGCGTGCTTGGCGGCATTCGTCAACGCCTCCTGGACGATTCGATAGGCGGCGCGGCCGATAGGGCCCGGCACCGTCGGCAGTTCCTCGGGCATCGACAGCTCCACCCGCTGCCCGGCCGCGACCGCGTCGGCGACGAGTTCGGGGATCGCGGCCAGGTCGGGTGCGGGACGCAGCAACTCGCGGTCCGTCGAATTCCGTTGCGGCACCGTGTCCGCCGGTTCGCGCAGGATGCCCAGCAGCTCCCGCATCTCGGTCAGGGCCAGCGAGCCGGTGGTGCGGATCGTCCCCGCGATCTCGGCCGGTTTGCCGTCGGAGGACACCTCCAGCGCCCCCGCGAGCACGGTGATCTGCGAGATCCGGTGTGCCACCACGTCGTGCAGTTCGCCCGCGATGCGCAACCGCTCCGCCTCGACGGCCGCGGCGGCGCGCAGATCGCGTTCGCGTTCGGCCTGCTCGGCGCGCTCCCGCAGGGCGACAAGGGTTTCCCGGCGCTGACTGGTCCACAGACCTAGCAGCAGCGGCACGGCGAACACGACGGCGACGATCGCGGCGCGGCCGAAGAACAGGGCCGGGTAGGTGCCCGCACCCCACGGCACCGTGACCGCGATCAGGGCGGCCAGCGCCGCCAGCCAGGTCGGACGCCGATTGCCGTAGCGATGGGCGACGCTGTAGATGGCCAGCAGCACCGGCGCGACGGCACCGGCGAGGACCTGACCGAGCACCGCGGCCGCCAGCACGGGCAGCGGCCGATAGCGGCGGAACAGCAGGATGACGCCGACCGCGATGGCCACCGGCGGACCCGCCGCGGCGGGCAGCAGACCCAGCGGCGAGGTCTCCACCTCGGACAGCCCGATACTGCCGAAGGCCAAGGCGAGCACGGCATCGACGACCCACCTCGCGATCCGCCGTGTCCTGCTCACCCAGGCAACCCTAGTCGGCGCGGCATCCTCACACGTCACGGCGCGCGAGCAGCACGACACCGGCCGACAGCAAACCGGCGGTCAACGCGAATAACGGCAGCATCAGCAGCACCGGATTCCCCGTCCCGGGCTGCACCGCCTGCCCGGCGGACAGGAACGGCATCAGCTTCGAACTCAGCCCGGCCAGCACGCCCCCGACCTCCACCACGGTCGGGAAGGCGACGGCCGCGACCATGGCGACGGTGGCGTTGCGGGTGAGGGCGGCAACCCCCAGACCCGACAGTGCGGCCAGCGTCACGTACACCGGCACGGCCGCGAAAGCCCAGACGGTGTGCGACATTTCGCGCGGCATTGTCGAGACCAGGCCCTGCACGAGCACGGTGATACCCACCAGCGCGGCCCCGTACAGCGCGGACAGCCCGCCGACGGTCAGCGCCTTCGCGGCCATCACCCGGCCCGGGCGGCGCACCGTGAGCATGGTGGTGGTGATGGTGCCGTAGCGGTATTCGTGCCCGAAGGCGTTCACCGCGACGGCGGTCGCGAACAGCGCGGCCAGCACCAGCGGCAGGCCGTGGATCGACGCCACGAATTGCTCGGCGGGCGTGGCGTAATCACGGCTGGCGGACAGGTAGGCGATGAAGCCCTGCAGCGCGAGGCCGACCGCCAGCAGCACCCAGGTGGAGCGCACGGTGGCCAGGCGGGTCAGTTCGTAGCGAATGGCATTGGACATGACGGGAATTCCTGTCGGCGTCAGGCGGCGTGGCCGCGGAACTGGGCGGAGTCGGCGGTGGCGTGGAAGAAGGCGTCCTCGAGGCTGGTGCGCGCCTGGGTCAGCTCGGTGACCAGCAGGCCCGCGCCCAGGGCGAGCTCGGCGACGCGCTTGCTGTCGTGACCTTCGACCACCACCGCGCCACCGGGCTCGACGTGAGCGCGGAAGCCATTGCGGCCCAGGATCTCCGCGAGCGCCTCCGGGCTGTCCGTGCGCGCCACGATGCGCTGGGCGGAATTGCGGCTGACGAACTCCGACACCGATTCCGCGGCCAGCAGTCGGCCCGCGCCGATGACGATGAGCGAATCCGCCAGGTGCGCCATCTCATTGAGCAGATGCGACGACACGAGAATGGTTCGGCCCTCGCGCGCGAGCCCCTTGAGCAGATCGCGCAGCCACCGCACACCCTCCGGGTCCAGACCGTTGGCGGGTTCGTCGAGAATGAGCGTGGCCGGATCGCCGAGCAGCGCCGCGGCCAAGCCCAGCCGCTGCTGCATGCCGAGACTGAAGCCACCGGCCCGCTTATCGGCCACATTGCTCAACCCGACCAGTCCGAGCACCTCGTCGACCCGGCTCGGGCAGATGCCCGCCCCGGCCGCGATCATGCGCAGATGTCCCAGGGCGGTGCGCTTGGGGTGGACCGAGCGAGCATCCAGCATCACGCCCACCGACCGCAGCGGATCGTCGAGTTCGGCGTAGGTCTGCCCGTCGAACAGGGTCCGCCCGCTGCCGTGGTCGAGCCCGAGCATGAGCCGCATGGTCGTCGACTTGCCCGCGCCGTTCGGGCCGAGGAAGCCGGTCACCACGCCGGGTCGCACGTCGAAGGACAGATTGTCGACCGCGGGGACGTCCCCGTAGCGCTTGCCGAGTCCGCGCGCCTGAATCATCCATTCACCTCGTCCTGGGTCATTGCTTCACCTTGTTTCGGAGGGGCGACGCCCGTTGCGTCACCGTGTCGCCTTCGACAATGCGGTGTTCGCAGCTCCCGAACATCAGACGACGGCACACGGCTGGCTAACACTTTTGGCTTACCCGGGGTCGCGACGACCTCTTGCTCGGTTGAGCAAACCGGCGTACGTTTTGCTCATGCAAGCAAAAATCGACTCGGGCAAGCAACAGCCGGATCGGACCTTCACCGAGACCGCCCGGCGCGCCCAGATCGTGGACGCGGCCATCGAGGTCATTGCCGAGCAGGGGTACGCGAACGTGTCCTTCGCCAAGATCGCCAAGCAGGCCGGGCTCAGCAGCACCGGGATGATCTCCTACCACTTCCGGGGGAAGGGCGATCTGATGCGCGAGGTGGTCGGCCGCATCATGGCGACGGCCGCCGAGTACGTGGGCGCGAAACTCGATGCCGAGCAAGGCTATCGAGGTCGCATGGCCGCGTTCTTCGGCGCGAATCTGGCGCTGGCCGACGAATACCCCAAGCACGTGCGGGCACTGTCGAACATCGTCGCGAATGCCGGGACCGATGACCCGCACCTGTTCGGATTGCTCGACCAACTCGGTTCCGTGCAGGCCGCCCAGGTGGAGATCCTGCGGGCGGGCCAGCGGGAGGGGGTCTTCCGCGACTTCGATCCCGTCGTGATGATCACCGCCATTCGCGGCTCCCTCGACGCGGCGATTGCCCGTGCCGCCCACGATCCCGGCTTCGACACCGCCGTCGCCGCCCGGGAACTCGCCGAACTCTTCGACCGCGCCACCCGCAAGGACGCTTGATCATGTCTCAGCCCGCCACCCCCGCCCAGACCGTCCCCACCGATGCCCAGAAGCGCGCGGCCCTGCGCAAACACATTGCGCGCCAACTACTCCTGGAGCTGATCCTCCCCCTCGGCGCGTACTACGGACTGCGCGCGGCCGGTGTGAATCCCTGGGCGGCGTTGGTCGCCCCGGCCCTGCTCACCCTCGGCTTCCTCGCCTACGACGGGCTGCGCCACCGCCGCGTCGACGGGGTCGCGCTGTTCACGCTGCTCATGATCGTGGTCGGCACCGCGGTCTCCGTCGTCACCGGCGACCCCCGCACCCTGCTGGTGCGCGACAGCTGGCTCTTCGGCGCGATCGGGGTGTGGATTCTGGCCACGCTGTTCACCCAGCGACCCATGATGCGCAGCGTCGCCCGCACCATTGTCACCGTCAAGATCGGGGAGGCGGGTTATCGGGAATGGGATGCGCGCTGGGACAACGATTCTCGCTTCCGCCATAATCTGCGCGTGCTGTCCGCGGTGTGGGGTGCCGGGTTCGCCCTCGACGCCGTCATTCGGATCGTCGTCGCCTATTCGCTGCCCCTGGACGCCATTCCCCTGGTGACCACCCTGCAATGGCTCGCCGTGCTGGCGGTGCTGATTTCCTTCCATATCGTCTACGTCAATCGCAACGGCCTGAAAGTCTAGGGCCGAAAATTGCGTTAGCCCCCTCGACAAAACTCTCGCCACCAGCCCGAATAGTGATACGTTTTCCCTATGGCCGAATCGGTCGGGTAAATCGTTGCGCATCAGGGAGATGCCGTGTCCAGGTCTGTGAAAGTTACTACCGCATGGGTTTGCGGGGGGATTCTCGGGATTGTTGCCGGTTTGTTCGGAGCGGGCGGCGCGCACGCCGACGACTCCGGCGGTCCGGCTCAGGTCGGGGACGCCGTGTATTTTTCGCTCGACCAGTGGAACTGCTCCATCGCCGGAAACGGCGCGGTGGGCTGTGATCTCGCGGTTCCGGCCGCCGTCATGAATGTGCTGTACGCCGGAGCGCAGGTGCCATTCCCGAATGTGCCTGCCATAGTTATCGATTCGACGGCCACGCCCGCACATCCGGAGTGGAACTCCAATGGCAGCCATACGCTGCCGGGCGGGAATCCGGGTTTGACGGCCATCACCCAGGTGAGCGGACACGATCCGCGGTACTCCATCACCTATGCCGGGGCGACCTGTCAGGTCACCTTCAATGGCTCGGCCGTGTGTAGTTCGATGGGGCACGGGTTCAGCCAAAGGGGACCAGTGCCTTTCGGCTACTGATCCCCTTCGGATTCGATCGATTACCGGAGCCAGACGCCGGAATCCCAGTCACCGTAGTCCCAGACATTGAAATCGTAACGACTATGCGCTCCCCCGAAGAGGTAACCCCACCAGCCCGCGTCGGTGTCGCAGATCTGGTCGTCGCTATTGCACACGGACAGGACCGGGAAGCCGCCGAACCAATCATCGACGCCCGCAAGGGGATAGCCGATGATGCCGCTGCCGGGCGTCGCGGAAAGACCCGGTCCGCCCGGGCCCGCGGCCCGCTTGGGATCCGACAGCAGAATGGCATTCGCGTTATCGACATCCTGGTGTGCGGTGACCCAGGCGTGCACGATTCCCGCGCCCTCGCTGTGGCCGATGATCCGAATGTGGTCATCGGGGCAATCATTGCGGTGCTGCCAGAACAGCCGGTCGAGTTCGTTCAACCCCGACATCGGGTCGGCGGAGTTGTATCCGACGGGCTGGTTCACATACGGAGCGAAGATCGACGACGTGTTGTCGCCGAGTCCGCCGATGCCGATCGCCCAATCACCGGTGCAGTCATCGGCATTGGCCTTCGGAGCCGTCAGGTGTGTCATGGTGGAAAAGAGGAGTGCCAACAGTAATGCGGCGAAGAGCGCCGTTGCTCTACGCATGGTCGTAAACTTTCTCTACGTACTTGCCTCCGGGGCCCGCCCGGCTTGCGCAACATGTACCCAGCAATTGCTGGCGTTCTTCACTTCTGTTGAAACAGTTACAACCACCCCGTTTTTGTAGGCCGTTTCGCGATGTCAGCGGCCCGCGTCCCCGGTTCCCCACCCGCTTGCCCGGCATTGACAGCTCGACACGCGTTGCGAGGCGGGATGTGGGGTCGGCGGGAGGGTGGTGCAGATAATGCGGGAATGGAGGTTGTGGCGGCGTGGTGTGGGTTTGTGGGGGCTTGGGTTTTGGTGGCCGGGCCCATGTATCAGGGGGCGGTCGAGTTGGGAGAGTTGGGGATCAATACGGCGGAGATCAGGGAACGGATCGGAGGGATGCCGCATCCCCGGGTTTCGCCGTGGTGGTGGCTGATACCGCCCGTTGCGTTCGTGAAGACGCGGCGGAGTGAGAGTGCTTGGCAGCGGCAGGTTTTGGAGGCGTTGTCGGAACGGCAGCGGGTGGAGTTCGTGACGTACTCGAACAAGGCGGCGGGATGGTTCGTGGTGGGTGGGGGTGCGGCGCTGATCGGGGTGAAGGAGGCCGTGGAACTGGTCGAGGTGATGGAGTGGCCGGGGGTGGTCGCGGTGGGGTTGATCGTGGTGGCGGCGGCTGTCGCGTTGGCGTTCACGGTGCGGCGGGTGCATTTGACCGACAAGGTTCTGCGGATCAGCGAGAGCGGCCGGGGGTAGGTCGGGGGCTCGAACCTATGATGATTAGGTTCTGGTCGAGGTGTGGCGGGAAGGAGCGGGATGTCGCCGCGGGTCGGGTTGAGTACCGAGCGGGTGGTTCGGGCGGCGGCGGAACTCGCCGATGAGATCGGGTTCGAGAAGCTGACATTGTCGGCGCTCGCTCGGCGGGTCGGGGTGAAGGATCCGAGCCTGTACGTGCATGTGCGGAACCTGCATGATCTGCGGGTTCGGGTGGCGCTGTTGGCCAGTGGCGAGCTCAATGATCGGATCGGGGCGGCGGTGGCGGGGCGGGCCGGGAAGGATGCGCTGGTCGCGTTCGCCGATGCCTATCGCGCCTATGTGCTCGAATATCCGGAGCGGTACGCGGCCACGCAGATTCGCATGGATCCGGCCGAGGTGGCCGGTGAGCCCGTGCTGCTGCGCAGTATCGAGTTGACCGGGGCCATCCTGCGCGGCTACGGGCTGGGCGAGCGCGAGGGGTTGGATGCGGCGCGCCTGCTGCGCAGCACTTTTCACGGGTTCGCCACGCTGGAGGCCGCGGGCGGTTTCGCGCACTCGCGCGCGAGCGCGGACTCCTGGCCGCACATTGTCGACGCACTGCATCAATCACTGTCGAACTGGCCGTCCTACCCCGACTGACCGTCGTGGTTGATCGAGGAATGGTGACAGTTGGACGACGGATCGGTTCAGGCCCGGCCTGTCCGCACCGCGTCCGGCACCTCCCTGCCCCAGGCTGAGACGGGTCCTCACAGTCGTGGGCACGTGCGAAGGGAGGCACACGGTGGGTTTACGACGTCGTGAGCTACTGCTCGGGTTTGCCGGTGTGGGCGGCCTCGCCCTGGCCGGATGCGGCCGACAGGACGCGAAACCCGCCAAGCCACCCCAACCCGCGGTCATCCGATTCGATCCCGCGCCCGGCCCGATCCCTGTCGAACCACGCAGACCCGGGCTGATCACGGTCACCAACGGCACCCTGACCTCCGTCGAGTGGATCGACGAAACCGGCAGGGCGCTACCGGGCATCCAGGCACCCGACCACCGCACCTGGACGAGCTCCGAACCGCTCGGATACGGCCACACCTACACCGCGAAGGCGGTGGCGCACGGCGCGACCGGCGACATCACCGCCACCACCACCTGCACGACCGTCGATCCAGATCGCCTCGTCGACGTCTCCCTGCGCTCGTCGAACCTGAACGAGATAGCCGAAAACGACGTCTACGGCGTGGGTTTCGTCCTCGTCGCCCACTTCGACGAGCCCATCGACCGCGCCGCCGCCGAACCCTGCCTGCAGGTCGTCACCGAACCCGCCGCCACCGGTGCGTGGTACTGGCTCGACGACCAGAACGCCCACTGGCGACCCGAGCACTACCACGCCCCCGGAACCCGAATCACCGTCTCCGCCAACCTGTTCGGCATGCCCCTCGGCGACGGCGCGTACGGCCAACGCGACCAACGGATTTCGATCACCATCGGCCCCGCCCACGTCGCCATCGCCGACGACGACACCAAACAGATCGAGGTCTTCGAGAACGGAAACCTGGTGCGCACCATGCCGACCTCCATGGGCATGGGCGGCACCGCGGTCATCGGCGGCCGCACCCTGTCCTTCTGGACCCGCCCCGGCGTCTACACCGTCCTGGACCGCAAGGACCCGGTCATCATGGACTCGGCCAGCTACGGTCTGCCCACCAGTTCCCGCCTCGGCTACCGCACCAGCATCAACAAGGCCGTGCGCATCAGCCACGACGGCATCTACGTCCACGAGCTGGCCGAAAGCATGTGGGCCCAGGGCAATACCGACGTCTCCCACGGCTGCCTCAATATCTCCCCCGCCGACGCCGCGTGGTTCTACGACTACGTCATCCCCGGCGACGTCGTGGAGGTCCGCAATACCGGCGGCGACCCCCTCGACATCTGGCAGAACGGCGACTGGACCATCCCCTGGCCCGAGTGGCTGCACGGTTCCGCCCGCGGCTGACCGCAAGCCGGGCCCCGACCGAATCCCGGTCGGGGCCTTGACTTTCGGGTACGGCTCGGCCTTCGGATACGGCTCGCGCGAACTAGCGCGCGCTGCCCACCAATTCGCCCGCGGTGCCCGCGAGGATGGCACCGGCGGTCCCCGCGGGCCATTCCAGCCCGGCGTCCAGCTTGGCCAGCACATCCTCGGCGGGCGACTCCATCAGGCACCGCTCGATCTGACTGATCGCCCCGGCCGATGGGCCACCCTGCTTCGCCACATCGGCCTGCGTCCAGCCGTTCTCCTTGCGCCGCGCCTTGACCCGGTCCGCGAGCGCCTGGAGATCCGGCGCGCCCGGCGTGGCACTCGGCTTCGCCGCCGCACTCGCCTTCGCTGCCGCATTCGCATTCGCCTTCGCCGCGGCTTTCGGCTTAGCCACGGCCTCCGCCTTCACGGCCGCCTTCGCGCCCGTCGCCTGCTCCGCCGCGGCGACCTTGGCCTCGGCCGACTTCGCCTCAGCGACCTGCGGCTTCGTCTTTCCGGAAGTGATCAGTCCCTGCGTGATCAGTCGGGACCGCTTCCGCCTACCCATTTTCGCCATATACCGCTCCTCGATCCACGAGCCCAACCGTCATAAGAAACCTCGGAAAGGTTGCCACAGGTTGGCTGGAATCCCGGGCGATCCGCACACTTCGGCGCGCCTCAGGCGGGCGCGGCGGCCACGGTTGCTCGGCGGGTGCGGTATTCGCGACGCCAGCGGTAGTAGCCGAGCAGGACGAGGACGAAGAAGACGCCGTAGACCGCGCCCGAGGCGTACAGACCGGATTTCAGGGCCAACGGGACGCCGACCAGATCGACCAGCATCCACACGATCCAGAAGTCGGTGAGAGCGCGGCTCTGGGCGAAGGTGGCGATGGCGCTGCCGACGAAGACGTACGCATTGGCCCACGGCGACCACGCGATGTGCAGCCACGGCAGGTGCGCGAAGGCCTCGGCGACCGCCGCGGTCCCGATTGCCAAGACCGCCAACAGGGTCAGGCGTTCCCGGCGGGACGCCGGGCGGACCATCAGCGCCTGATGATCGCGGGTGCCACGGGTCCAGGCCAGCCAGCCGTAGCCCGCGAGGACGATGAACAGCAGCTGCTTGAGCGCGTTTCCGGGCACGTGCGCGTGAATCGACGCCACCAGCAACAGCACCGCGCCGACCAGTTGGACCGGCCAGGTCCACACCGTCTTGCGCATGGCCAGCCACACCACCGCCAGCGACAGCACGTTGCCGATGGCGTCGGTCCACAGAATGTGCTCTCCGAGCAGGTCGAATGCGGCGTTCACGCGAACCACCGTGCCATATCGCCCGCCGGAGGGGGTAAGCGCTCGATATGACTCACACGATCACGCCCACCGCCACGGTGCCGCCGGTCGAACCGCCCGAGCCGCGGCCACCGCGGCGGCCCGACGAACCCGTCCCGACCCCGCAACCACCGACACCGTTCCCGTCACCGGGACCGCCCGTCCCCGAACCGCCCGACCCGATGCCGTATCCCCAACCGCCGGAACCGATTCCGAACCCGAACCCGCAATGGTCATGAGACGCCCCCCTTCGATACTGCGCCGCACCCTGCGTACCGCCCCGTGGAGCCGCAATCCCCTGATGCGGCCGCTGGATCGACTCGAGGGCTGCCTGTGGATCCTCGCGTTGCTCGTGGCCGTGGCCGTCCTGCCGTTGGCGGCGGCCTGGGGCAACGACGCGACACACGCGGCCGCGGAGCGCATTCGCCTCGACAATGCGAGCAAGGTCCGGGTCACGGCCACCCTCACCGGCGACCCCGTCCGCCCTTCCACCGGCGACGGCGCGCCGCCGGGTCAGCCTCGCGCCCCGGTCCGATGGAATCAACTCGGCCACACCGGAACCGCCACGATCGAGGTTCCCGATACCGTGAAATCCGGTGACTCCGTCGGCATCTGGCTCAACCGCAACGGCCACCCCACCGGCGCGCCGCGTTCCCTGCGCAATGCCGACGCACAGGGTCTCGATATCGCCCTGCTCACGGTGCTCGGCACCTGGTACTCGGCGAGCATGCTGATCTGGGGCGGCCATCGCGTGCTGAAGCGCCGCCGCGAATCCGAGTGGGGACGCGAATGGCAGGGTCTCGGGCGAAGTATCGGCCATGACCATTAGACGCTTTCCAAACCCCCAACCAGCGTGTGATGGAGTGAAATCTCGTTCGGCCGCCCATCGGTGGAGGATTCTCGCGCGCACGCCGAGCCGGGATGACGGACCCCACGGCCGTGAGTACGTTGGCGATCATGCGTACCGATGACGATTCCTGGGACATCAAGACGAGTGTCGGATCCACCGCCTTGTTCGTGGCCGCCGCCCGCGCCCTGGCCGGACGCGCGCCCGACGCACCGGCGCACGACGAGTTCGCCGAACTGTTCGTCCGGGCGGCGGGCCCGGAGTGGATCGATCTGCTCGAGGGCCGCGCGCCCGAACATCCGCTGCTGACACCGGATTTCGGCGCGCAGTTCCAGCAGCATCAGATCACGCGGACGCGATACTTCGACGACTTCATGACCGCGGCCGCCGCGGCGGGCATCCGTCAGGTCGTGATCCTGGCGGCCGGGCTGGACTCCCGCGCCTACCGACTCCCCTGGCCCGACGGCACCGTGCTCTACGAACTGGACCAGCCACAGGTGCTGGCCTTCAAACGCGACACCCTCACCGCCGCCGGGCACAAGCCGACCGCCGAACGCCACGAGGTGGCGGTGGACCTGCGCGAGGACTGGCCGAAGGCCCTGCGCGAGGCCGGTTTCGATCCCGACGCGGCGACCGCCTGGCTGGTCGAAGGCCTGCTGATCTACCTGACCCCCGCCGCACAGGATCAGCTCTTCGACGCCATCGCCGCGCTCAGCGCACCCGGCAGCCGGGTCGCCATCGAGCAGATGGATCCGCTGCCCGCGGAGGCCGTGGCCGCCATGTCCGAGGGCGACGACTCCGGGTCGGAGTGGGTGTCGATGATCTACAACGAGCCGCGCACCGACTCCGTGGAGTGGTTCGCGGGACGCGGATGGACCGGCGAGCGGGTGCACCTGACCGACTACATTCGCGATCTCGGCCAGACCCCGACCGGCGCGGGCCCGCAGCAACAGTCGCTGATCAGCCTGGTCACCGTCACCCGGCCCTGACCTCGGCGCGGCGCGGGCACCGCGTCCGATTACTATCGGGACATTCGGCTCGAATCCTGCACACCGATCCAGGATGGAGAACACGAATGAACGCACAGACCCGCGCCGCCCGTCGCCGCGCCACCGCACTCCTGGTCTACCCGCGCGCACTGCAGTTGAGCCTCGGCCTCGCCCTGCGCTCCCGACGTCGACGCGGGCTGTATCGCCCCGGGCGCTAGGTCGATTCGTAACGCCGGATCACGGCCGCCAATCCGGGCCACCAGGAAAGGAATTCGTCCCGAATGGGTCCGTGGGTGCCCAGTTGACACAGCACGCCCATGGTCGTGGTGGCCGAGCGGGCGACGGCGGTCAGTTCGGGTGGCAGTGTCATCTGGCGGAAGACGTTGGACAGGCGAATGCGCAGCAGCGCGCGTGACTGCTCACGAACCCATTCCTGAGTGAGCCGAAAGTCTTCGCGCAGCAGGATCTCCAGGAACGGTCGCGCGAGCCGGATGAACTCGTCGACGTCGAAATCCTGTCCGGGACGGACGAATCCGTGTGCGCGCAGGGCCGACTCCAGCTCGGCGGGGGTGCCGTTGTAGAGCGCCTCACCGAGCTCGGCGACGGTGCGTTCCAGATGCGGCGGCGGGGCGGCGCACGCGCCGAAGTCGACGATGCCGAGACGGCCGTCCGGAAGGATCAGGAAGTTGCCGGGATGCACGTCGCTGTAGTGCAATCCGCTACGGACCCGGCTGGATTCGATGAATCGCAGGATCGCCAGCCCGGCCCGGCTGCGCTGTTCCGGGCTGCCGCTGGCGATCACCGCGCTCAGCGGCGTCCCGTCCACCCATTCGCTGATCAGCACCTCGTCGGCGTGCTCGATGACGTTGGGCACCAGGAATTCCGGATCATCGGCGAAGGTGTCGGCCATGATCTGCTGATGTTTGCCCTCGCGGTGGTAGTCGAGTTCGTCGCCGACGATGGCGCACACCATGCTCACCACGGCCCGCACATCCGCCCCGGGCATGAGCGCGCCGATAATGCCCGACATGCCGCGCAGCATGCGCAGATCCGCCTCGACGGCCGCGCGCGCACCGGGATACATCACTTTCACGGCCACCGCGCGACCGTCGTGCCACACCGCGCGATGCACCTGCCCCAGCGACGCGGCCGCCGCCGGGCGATCGTCGAATTCCCGGAACCGGGTCCGCCAGCCGGGCCCGAGATTCGCCGCCAGCACCTGATGCACGAGGGCGGGCAGCATCGGCGGCACCGAATCCTGCAATCGGCTCAGGGCGTCCCCGGCCAGTTCCGCGAAGCCCTCGCCCGCCAGGTCGAGCGGCAGCACCGCGCGATAGACCCCGGCCATCTGACCGACCTTGGCCGCGCAACCGCGCAACTCCCCGAGCACCTCGAACAAATGCTGCGCGGTGCGCAATTGAATGTCGCGCTCCACCTCCGCGGCCGGACGCCCCAGCATCCGTCGTCCCCGCCCCGCCATCCGACGCCCCATGTACGCGACCGGGATACCGGCCAGCTTGGTATCGCGCACCAGACGGCTCGTCGGCACCGGCCGCGCCGTCGCGGGGAACGGGATCACCCGTGCCACCGCTTCCCCCGAACCCGAATCGGTCATGTCCACACCACCCACCGTTTCTGCGGTCTGCAGTCTGGCACATGCCGATCGGTCAGCGGCCGTGGCCTCCGGGGTGATCGTCGGAGTCGCCGACGCCATCGTGGTCGTCGGGGAACTGCGTGCAGTTCGGGTTGTTGACGTCCGGGTACGGGCAGAGCGAGGTATCGGTTCCCGGATCGGGTGTCGTCGGGTCGGCGACCGCGGCACCGGCCGTGCAGATCCCGGCGAGAACGTAGACCGCGGTCAGCGCGGCCACCAGCGGTTTCTTGGTTCTCATGGACGTGCCTCCTCGAGTCGTTGACACGAAACGAAAGCGCATCCAGACAGCGTACCGATCGGTCTTATTTGCCCGGGTCAGAGCCGGATCGGCTCACCGAAACGGCGGGACAGCAGGCGGTAACCCGCAGGGGTGAGGGTGCGGGCCGCGGCGGCCACGCGAAGCCAGCGCGGCACCCAGCTTTCCGCACGACCACGCTCGATCACGCGGACTATCGCGTCGGCGATGGTCTCGGGCGCGACCGGGCGGGGCAGGGAGCGGCCGTAGGGGCGGCCGCGGGCTGTGAAGAAGCCGGTGCGGACCGCGGCGGGGACCACCACGCCGATATCGACGCCGGATCCGGCGGCCTCGAGGCGCAGGCTTTCGGCGAACAGATCGAGTCCGGCCTTGGCGGCCGCGTACACCGCCTCCCCCGCGACGCCGAGGCAGCCCGCGATCGAGCTGACGAAACACACACTGCCGCTGCCCCGTTCGACCATCGCGGGCAGGAGCAGGCGGGTCAGTTCCAGGTGCCCGACGAGATTGACGTCCAGGACGCGATGCAGATGATCCGGCGGCATCGCGGTGAACGGGCCCGACCAGCCCAGTCCGGCATTGGCGACCAGGATGTCGACCCGACCGTAGGCCGCCAGCGCCGCGGAGACCAGGGCCGCGCGCTGTTCCGGTTTCGCGAAATCCGCCACCAGGCCCAGCGCGCCCAGCCGGTCGGCGGTCTCCTCGACCTCCGCGGCGAGGTGTCCGTGCACCAGGACGCGGGCCCCGCGCGCCACGAGCCGTTCGGCGGTGGCCGCGCCGATTCCGGTCGATCCGCCGGTGACCAGTGCCACCGCCCCTTCGATTCGCACCCTCCGATCATGGTACGAGCGCACCGATTTCGGAGGACAATGCGCAGGCATGGACTTCGACCTGTCCGAATTGCTGGCGGCGCGGCGCGGGGAGTCGTTCGCGCTGCACGAGCGGTATCTGAATCCGCAGCAGCCGAAGGTGTTGCGCGCCATTGGATTCGACAAGACGTATACGCGGGCCGAGGGCGCGTACCTGTTCGACGAGGACGGCCGGGACTATCTCGACTTCCTGTCCGGATTCGGGGTTTTCGCGGCCGGACGCAATCACCCCGTCGTGCGGAAGGCACTGCACGACGCCCTGGACGCGGGATTGGCCGAATGGGTGCAGTTCGACTGCCCGCCGCTGCCCGGGTTGCTCGCCGAGCGTCTCCTCGCCCGCACGCCCGGGCTGGACCGGGTGTTCTTCTGCAACAGCGGCGCCGAGGCGGTGGAGGCCGCGCTCAAGTTCGCCCGGCACGCGACCGGCCGCAGTCGCATTCTCTTTTGCGACACGGGTTTTCACGGACTGAGCCTGGGCGCGCTGTCGGCCAACGGCAGCGCCGAGTTCCGGGACGGCTTCGGCTCCTTGCTGCCGGGCACTCGAATCCGGTTCGGCGACCTCGACGCGCTGGCCTCCGAATTACGCGCGGGCGATGTCGCCGCGCTCATTGTCGAACCCATTCAGGGACACGGCATGGCCATACCGCCCGCCGGATACCTCACCGCCGCGGCCGAACTGCTGCACGCCCACGGTGCGCTGCTGATTTGCGACGAGGTCCAGACGGGGCTGGGGCGCACCGGCACCTTCCTCGCCTATCAGACCGAGCCCGTGCGACCCGATATCGTCACCCTCGCCAAAGCCCTGTCGGGAGGCTATGTTCCGGTCGGGGCGATGCTGGCCACCGAGCGGGTCTTCGGATCGGTGTACTCCTCGATGGATCGAGTCATGGTGCACAGCAGCACCTTCAAGGGCGGCACCCTGGCGATGGCGGCGGGGCTGGCGATGCTCTCGGTGCTGGACGCGGAGGACCTAGCGGGCAATGCCGCCCGGGTGGGCGCGCAATTGCGCACGGCCCTCACCGATTTGAGCACGCGATACGACGTTCTCGGCGAGGTGCGCGGCCGGGGACTCATGATCGGCCTCGAATTCACCCGCCCCGTCGCGCGCCGTGATCGAGCGGTCTGGTCGATGCTGCGAAAGGCTCGCGTGGGACTGTTCGCGCAGATGATCGTCGCGGGCCTGTTCCACCGCCATCGCATTCTCACCCAGGTCTCCGGCGATCACATGGAGGTCATCAAACTGCTGCCGCCATTGATCATTGGCGAGCACGAGGTGGCGCGGTTCGTGACGGCGCTGGCCGATGTGCTCGACGACGCCACCACACCCGGCGGCCTGCCGTGGGAATTCGGCCGGACCTTGATCGCGCGAGCGGTGCAGCGCTGAAGGTTCGCCGAGTACCCGTAAGAGGTCGGCGAACTCGGTCCGCGACGTACGCCGATCGGTCTATCCTGAGCGACGCTCCCTCTCGTCTGCTCGGCCGGTCGATGTGCGAGGTGATGGTCGAAATGTCCACTGTGGTGACCCTTGACCAACTTCGGCGAGATCTCCGGGAATTCGCTCGGCTCGCCGAGGTCGACTACGACCCGACCGTCGTCGATCCGATCCTCGAGGCGCTCGAGCCGCAGTGGACCACGTCCCTGATCGGGGTGCGCACCACCACCCATCCGGTCGCGCGCCGCGAACTCAATGTGCGCTTCATGAGCTCCGGTGACAATCCGGTGCCGCCGCTGCTCCACGCCGGGCTGCTCGAGTTCACCGGACATCCCATGGAGAGCTTGCTGATCGACATCCCGGCCGCGGTACCGGTGCTCTACGGCGTCGACGCCGGGGTGAACCGCGGTCTCGAGAAGATCTGGATGCTGCCCGCGCGACCATTCGGCGTGGACGAGATCCTGGATCTGCCGGGCATCCCGAAATCGGTGCACGCCCACGCCGGGCATCTGCGGGCGTACGGCGGCGAAATCGCCATCGTCGCACTGGATTTCCGCAATGGCACCGTGAATCTGTACTCGCAGGTGCTGCCGCCGGGCCGACTCACCACCGCCGACATCACCACCATCCTGTCCGATCTCGGCTTCGTCGCCGCGACCGCCCGGGAACTGGAGTTGCTCTCCCAGACCTTCAACCTGTACCGCACCTTCTCCTGGACCGATCCGCACATGCGCCGCATCTGCTTCCCGGTGCGCTATCAGGCCGCCACCTTCCCGCGCGGCCTCGATCCGGTCCTGGACCGTTTCGTGGCCGGGGCACCGTACGCGGGCACCGGCGACCGCGGCTTCACCTTCTATGCCGCCTACGGCCCCGACGACCGCTACTACAAGATCCAGACCGACTACACGGCCGTCGCCACCGTCCGGCTGCCCGACGGCATGCTGCCACGCATGAACTAGCCCCGCGGTTTTCGCGCCGCCGGGCGGGTAAAACCAACATCATGACGGCGAGATCGGGGTTTCGGCGGGTTGGGCGGTTCGATCGGGCGATCACCGCGGCGATCGCGGAGATTCCGCCCTCCCGGGCGGATGTGATGCTGCTCCGAGTGACGCGCAGCGCGGATTTCGGCCTGTTGTGGCTGGTGTCGGCGGGGGTGCTCGCCACGCGCAAGGGGTCGCCGCGGCGGGCCGCGGTGCGTGGGGTCGCGGCGCTGACGGGTGCGAGCGTGCTCGTCAATTCGGTGCTCAAGCCGATCATCGGACGCCGTCGACCGGCGGCCGAGTTGCTGCCCGTCCGCCGCAGGCTGACACCGCGGCCGCGGTCGTCGTCGTTTCCCTCCGGGCACAGTGCGGCCGCGGCCGCCTTCGCCACCGCGGTCGCGCTCGAGAATCCGCGGGCCGCACGGGTTCTCGCGCCCTTGGCCGCCGTGGTCGCCTACTCGCGAATCCACACCGGCGTGCACTGGGGCAGCGATGTGGTCGCGGGCGCGGCCGTGGGATCGGGATTCGCACTGGCGACCCGGCATTGGTGGCCAGCCCGGCCCAAGGGGG
Organism: Nocardia sp. CDC160; assembly: GCF_035818795.1. NCBI lineage: Bacteria > Bacillati > Actinomycetota > Actinomycetes > Mycobacteriales > Nocardiaceae > Nocardia > Nocardia sp. CDC160. The sequence goes on from NZ_JAYKYT010000004.1 coordinate 1,299,631, forward strand.
CGGCGCACGCCCGCGCCGTGCGCGACGCGCCCTGCTCGGTCGAGGGCAAAGGCATGGTGGTGCTGGTGAATCCGGCGGCCGGGAATCCGGCCGTCGATGTCACCGCCGAGATCGCCGAGGCGCTTCCGGCCGCGCTCCTCGTGCACACCGAACCCGACGGCGATCCGGCCGACCGCCTCGACGAGACGATTCGCCAACTGTCCGAACCGATTACGGCCCTGGGTGTCGCGGGCGGCGACGGCACCGTGGCGGCCGCGGCCACCTTCGCCCTGCGCCACGGCCTGCCCCTGGCCGTGATTCCGACCGGCACCCTCAACCACTTCGCCCGCGATCTGGGCGTGCTGGGCCTCGACGACACCGTCGAGGCCCTGCGCTCCGGATCCGCCGTCGCCGTCGATATCGCGCACGTCGACTTCGATGACGACAAGGGTGCCCGCAGCGAGCAATTCATCAATACCGCCGGTCTGGGCATCTACCCGGATGTGGTGCGGCTGCGCCGGAAGTGGGAGTCGCGGTGTGGCAAGTGGCCCGCCTTCGCGGCCGCCCTCGTGGTGGCCACCCGCCGCGCCCGGCCCTTCGAGGTGCACATGGACGGGCGACGACTGTGGTTGTGGTCGTTGTTCATCGGCAATGGCGGCTACCATCCGCACGGCGCGGTACCGGCCTTCCGCGACGACCTCACCTCCGGGCTGTTCGACATTCGCTGGCTGCGCGCGGATCTGCCCTGGTCGCGCACCCGGACCGCGCTGGCGGTCCTGCTGGCCACCCTGGACCGCACGCCCGCCTACGGCGAACGCCTGGCGTCGGAGTTGCGGCTGCGCCTCTCGCCCCGCCAGAACCTGACCGCCGATGGTGAAATGATCGGCACCACAACCACTCTCCACTTCCGGCTCGCGGGGCGACTCACCGTCTATCGGGCGACCTGACCGCCTGCCGTCGGCCGTCGAAAGGTGAGGGCGACGGCCAGCGCCAGGGCCGCGACGGCCGCGGCGGAGGCGAACGCGGTCGTCATGCCGGAGACCATGGCGTGCACGGGAGACCCGCCCGCGCTCCGCGCCGCGGTGCCGAAGATGGTGACCATGATGGCCAGACCGAGGGAGGCACCGGTCTGCTGCAGGGTCTGCAGCGCACCACCGGCGGCCCCGGCCTCGTGCGGCTCGACGGTGGACATGATGACCACGTTCAGGGGCGAGACCGAAAGCCCGATGCCGCAACCGATCAGGATCATCGCCAGGAACAGCAGCGGGAAATAGGCGGTGGTCTCGCTGAGTCGAGTCAGCAGGACCAGACCCGCGATCAGGCTGGCCGCACCGGCCACGGTGAGCGGTCGCGGGCCGAAGCGCGGGAGCAGTCGCGGGATCAGGCGAATGGTGGTGAACATCAGCAGCGCGGTGGGCAGGAACGCGAAACCGGTTGCCAGGGCGCTCAATCCGAGGATCTCCTGCAGGAACTGGGTGAGGAAGAAGAACATCGACATGCCCGCCATGGGAACCAGGAAGATATTAGCGTAGGCGGCGGCCCGATTGCGGTCGACGAACAGGTGCAGCGGCAGCAGCGGTTGCGCCGTGCGGGATTCGATGGCCAGGAACGCCGCGATCAGGACCGCGCCCACGGCCAGGCTGATATCGGTGCTCGCGGCCGACCAGCCGTGCGAGGCGGCGCTGATGAAACCGTAGACCAGGGCGGCCACCCCGCCGGTCGCGGTGATCGCCCCGGGCAGGTCGAGGTGAGCCGACTCCCGTTCCGCGACAGGCAGATACAGCAGCGAGCAGATCACGACCGCCAGGCCGAACGGCACATTGATGAACAGCACCGAGCGCCAGCTCAGCCACTCGGTGAGCAGGCCGCCGACGATCAGGCCGATGGCGAAACCCGCGCTCGAGACGCCGGAGAACCAGGCCAGCACCCGAATTCGAGCCTTCGGATCCTGGAACGTGGTGGTCAGCAGCGCGAGGGTATTGGGCCCGGCCATGGCACCGCCCACGCCCTGCAGGACCCGCGCGACGAGCAGCCAGCCCGCGCTGGGCGCGAGCCCGCCCGCCAGCGAGGCGAGAGTGAACAGGCCCGTCCCGGCGATGAACAGGGCGCGCCGCCCGAACAGGTCACCGGCTCGCCCGCCCAGCAGCAGCAAGCCGCCGAAGACCAGGCTGTAGGAGTTCATGACCCACGACAGCCCGGTGGCGCTGAAGTGCAGGTCGGTCTGGATGCGCGGGAGCGCGACATTCATGACGGTGATGTCGAGGACGATCATCAATTGGCAGGTCAGCAGCGTGAGCAGGACGATGCCCGACCGGCGCCGCGGGGGTGCGGAGACACTCGCGACGGCGGTGTCCGCGGAAAGCATGGATGACAAGGAATTCTCCATCGAAGGGGAGTTAAACGGAGGAAGCCTCCGGTTCCGATGGAGTTATCATATGGAGGGTTCCTCCATTTACGCAAGACTATCCGGAGGGTCCATCCGTTTTCTAGTGGAGGGTTCGTGGAAGCACCGTCGACCGGGAAACCGATGCCGCCCGGGAAACCGATGCGCGCCGACGCGCGGCGGAACTACGAGCGGATCGTGGCCACCGCCCAGCAGGCCTTCGCCGAACTCGGCCCGGAGGTGGCGCTCGAGGAGATCGCGCGCCGGGCGGGCGTCGGCATCGGCACGCTGTACCGGCATTTCCCGAGCCGCGACGCGCTCATCGAGGCCGTCTACCGCACCAATATCGAACAGTTGAGTCAGCGGGCGCGCGAGCTGCTCGAAACCCACTCGGGCGCCGAGGCTTTCGAATACTGGCTGCGGGAACAGGTGGCCTGGGTGATGGCCAACAGCGTCCTGGCCACCACCCTGAAGGCGGGCATGGACCACAACACCCCGGTCTTCCAGCTCTGCCGCACCTCCATCATGGACGCGGCGACCATCCTGATCGACGCGGCCCGGGAGGCGGGTGCCATCCGCCCCGATGTCGAGCCCCGCGACCTCCTGCGCTTCGGCCACGGCATCGGCGTCGCCTGCGAGGCCACGCCCGAGGCCGCCGAACGCATGCTCGCCATCACCATCGACGGCCTCCGCACCGAAAAACGGTGAGGGGCAGACGCGTACGGGTGACCGGGGTCAGCGGGTGCGGTAGCGGTGGCCGCCGTCGGCCTTCGCGGCGTACATGGCGCCGTCCGCGTCGTGAATGAGGGTGGCGGCATCGCGGGTGCCCGCGCCGGTGGTGGCGATGCCGATGCTGGCACGGATGTCGACCGGGCCCGTCGACAGCTCGAACGGGCGGGCTATCTCGGCGAGGATGCGTTCGGCAATGCGTTCGGCCGCTTCCTCACCGGCGGTGGTCGCGATGACGAATTCGTCGCCGCCGTAACGGCATACGCAGTCCGCCGGATCGGTGACGGCGCGCAGCCGCTCGGCCACGGCCACGAGCAGTTCGTCGCCGACCCGATGGCCGTGCCGGTCGTTGATCTGCTTGAAGCCGTCCATGTCGACCACCAGGAGCGCCAATGGTTCTGCGGCGGACAGTGGTTCGAGGATTCGTTCCTCGAGGACGGCGCGGTTGGGCAGGCCGGTGAGGCGGTCGTGGGTGGCGGCGTGGTGGAGGCGGTCCTGGAGTTCGGTGATGCGGTGTTCACGGGCGGCGACGGCGGCGCGCAGGATGGTTTCGTGTTCGCCGAGGGCACGTTCGGCCAGGGACTCGGCGTATCCGGCGACCGCGGTGCCCGCGTGCAGGGCCCAGGTCACGTCGGCGGGGGCGGGCGGGGCGGCGAGCATGAGGGCGCTCGCCAGGGGGCCGACGAAGCGGGAGCTGGTCGGCAGGCCGGGTAGGTCGGTGGCCAGTTGGGCGCCGAGTACCCTTGCGGCACTGCCGTTCTCGGGGTCGTCGGTGCTGATCCGGTCGAGTTCACGCAGGAATTCGGCGGCGATCTCGGCGGCCGCCACGGTGCCGGTGCCCGTATATCCGCATGCCGCGAGCAGTTTCAGGTATTCCTCGGCGGCCCGCCGCAGGGTGTGTTCGCGGTCGCAGCGGTCCGATCGGGTCGTACCCATTCGCCGCACGCTCATCGCAGCCTCCCCACACCGGCGAATCCGGGGGTGCGTAGCGCCGACTTCTCGGTCGAAGGGTCCGGCCGCCACGCCGTCGGCGCGACCAATCCCGGTGGCACCGACTCGAATCCGTCGAAGAAGCGCTGGATCTCGTCGCGGGTGCGCATGGTGAACGGGGTGGGCGTGCGCTGATACAGGTCCGCCGCGGCGTGGTGGGCGTCGGTTTCGGCGCTGGCGTGCACGATCACCAGGTAGCTGCCGCGGGCCAGTCGCTTGCGGATGCGCTCCAGGATCGCGATCGGATCATCGGAGTCGGGGATGAAATGCAGCACGGCGATGAGCAGGACCGCGACGGGCTGGTTGAAATCAATCAGCCGACCGGCACCCTCGGCGGACAGCAACTCCTCGGGTTCGCGCAGGTCACCCTCCACGACGAGGGTGTCCGGATCACCCTCGAGCAGCGCGCGACTGTGGGTGACGGCGACCGGATCATTGTCCACGTACACCACCCGCGCCCCGGGCCGCGTCGCCCGCGCGGTCTCGTGCACCGGGCCCACGGTCGGAATCCCGGACCCGATATCGATGAACTGGGTGATCCCCTGCTCGGCGAGGAAGCGCACCACCCGCCCCAGAAACGCCCGATTCTCCCGCGCGATGACCGGCGCATCGGGCATCCGCGCCATCGCCTCCCGCGCGAACGCGCGATCCACCTGGAAGTTGTGCGATCCGCCCAGGTAGTAGTCCCACACCCGCGCCGCGCTGGGCCGGTCCAGATCAACCGTCAACGGCGCCCATTCCGGCCGCCCATCGGCTTTCTCGGGCTCCATCGGCACGCATCCTCCCCACCATCGATCAATCGTTTCCCCGCCACAAATCCACGATCCTCGCCCTACCCGAAGATCAGAGTACCGAGAAAGCGCGCTCACCGTGGGGAAGGACCGCCGCGCCACCCGATCTAGCGAGGATGACCGACCGGTTTGTCATCCCATCCGGCCGCCTCGACCATGTCGAACCAGGTGAGCGCCGGGGCGCTGCCGGGGTAGTACAGGCGATGCAAATGGCTCGCGAAATTCATCGGTGAGGATTTGGCGGGATTCGCGTGCACCTGCGCCGCGATGACCGCGGGCAGGGCGTAACCCACGTCGTGGCGGGGCCAGGCGGCATGGACGCGGGCGGCGAATTCGGGACTGAGACGATCCCGGAACGCGCCCATGATGTCGGTGGCGATGCCCTGCTGCGCGACCGCCGCCACCGGGCCGAAGCGATGCGCGATGCCGTCGCTGGTGTGCAGCGCGATCGCATCCCACACCTGTTTCACGCGAGCCGGATCCACCCCGCGGGCGGTGAGGAATTCCGCCGCCGCGTCCGCGCCGTCGACCTCGAAACGCTGGTCGGTATTGGCGTGTTCGGTCGCGCCCAGATCGTGCAGGAGGCAGGCGATGTAGACGAGTTCGTCGTCGTAGTCGGTATCGGCGCGCAGTCCCGAGGCCGCCGCGATCTCGCGGGCGAACAGGTAGCTGCGCACACAGTGGTTGTAGGTGAAATCCGGGGACACCGAGGCGGCCAGGGCGTCGGCGGCCACCGCCAATTCCGTTGTCGGCACGCCGAATTCGGCGCGCGCGGCGGTGTCGGCGGTCACGTGCGTGGTCATGGAAAGACTCCGTTTCGTAGGGAACGTGCCGATTCTGGCGAGCCCACCGCCGCTCGAGAAGTGGCCAGAATGCCGCGTATCGCTAAAATCTGGCCATGAGAGTTGTGGCCGTGCTCGCCCTCGACAATGTCGTCGCCTTCGACCTCGCCGTCCCGGGGCAGATCTTCGGCACCGCCAATGCCCTGGCACCGACGCCCGCCTACGAGATCCGCATCGTCGCCGCCGGACGGCGGGTGCGCACCGAATCACTGTTCGGCGCAATGGATTTGCACACCGACTGGGATCTGGAGGCGCTCGCCGACGCGCACACCATCGTCGTCCCCGGCCGTACCGCGTTCACCGACCCGGACCCGAGAGTCCTTCGGGCACTGCGGGAAGCACATGCCCGAGGGGCCCGCATCGCGTCGGTGTGCACCGGGGCCTTCACCCTCGCCGCCGCCGGACTGCTCGACGATCGCCGCGCCACCACACATTGGCGCTACGCTGCCGAACTCTCGAATCGCCACCCGCGCATCGACATCGACCCCGCCGTGCTCTATGTCGAGGACGGCCGGATCTGCACGTCGGCGGGCGTGGCCGCCGGACTCGACATGTGCCTGCACCTGGTCCGCCGCGACCTCGGTGCCGCCGTCGCCGCCGACACCGCCCGCTTCACCGTCATGCCGCCCCAACGCCGGGGCGGCCAAGCCCAATTCATCACCCACCCCGATCCCGACACGACCGACACCGTCCTCGACGACACCCTGCACTGGATGACCGCCAACCTGCACCGGCCCCTCACCCTCGCCGAGATCGCCGACCACGCCGCCCTCAGCATCCGAAGTCTCAACCGCCACTTCCGATCCCAGACCGGCACCACTCCCCTGCAGTGGCTGCTCCACGCCCGCATCCGCTACGCGCGCCAGCTCCTGGAGACCACCGACCATTCCATCGAAACCGTGGCCCGCCATGCCGGTTTCACCACCGCCACCGCCATGCGCCACCACTTCACCCGGCACACCGGCCTGGCTCCCCTGCCCTACCGGGCCAACTTCCGCGCGACCCACACCGCCGAGCCGCGGCGAATTCTCGCTAGCCCCACCAGAAAGCGGTCGCGATGATGCCGTAGAGGGTCACCAGGGCCGTGCCTTCGAGCCAGTTGGAGTCGCCGTCGAGGACCACCACGATGGTCACCACGACCGCGAGCAGCAGGGCGACCAGGAGCAGGGGCGGCAGCACCAGGGTGAAGGACGCGCCGACCAGCGGTGAGAGCAGGACCAGGGCGGGGGCGACCATCATGGCGATTTGGATGGGGCTCTGCAGGATTACCGAGAGGGCATGGTCGGACTGGTTGCGGTAGGCGAGTTGAATGCCGACCACGTTCTCGACCGCGTTACCGGCGATGGCGACAATGACCAGACCGGCGAAGGTCTGCGAGATGTGCAGCGAATCCATGGCCGGGGTCAGGGCCGCGACGAACCAGTCCGAGACGAGCGCCGCCGCGACACCGGTGATCGCGAGCATCGCGCCCGCCAGCCAGAGCGGCCAGCGCACCTCCGACTTTTCGGCGGGTTCCTCGGCGGGCTCGTGCTGTCGCTTCATCGAGGCGGGCAAAGACAATGCGAACAGCACCAACAGCAGAATCGACACCACGACCGACAAAGCGCGCTCATGCCCGGCCGCCGGAGTGTGCAGCAGGGCCGTGAGAGCCGGAACCACCAGCGCCGCGACCGACAGGGTCAACATCAACGAGAGCCTGCGGGCCGCCGCCGATTCGAAGTACTGGGTCCCGTTCTTCACGCCCCCGACCACGAACGCCAATCCGAGCACCAGCAGCACATTGGCCAGAATCGAGCCGACGATGGTCGCCGTGGCCACCTCGTACAGTCCGCTTTTCAGCGCGAACAGCACCACGAACAGCTCGGGCAGATTCCCCAGCGCGCTCTGCACCACCCCGGTCGCCCCGGCCCCCAATCGCTCCCCGACCTGCTCGACACTGCGTCCGACCAGACTGGCCAGCAATGCCAGCGCCGCACCCGAGGCGATGAACGGCACGACCGTCCCGCCGATCCGCGCGTAGTGGGTCACGCCCGCCGCGACCAGCACCGCGCCGGTCACCCCGATGAGCCGCCAATCCGATCCCGAGAACGCCATGCCCACGATCATCCCCAGCCAGCGTCCGCGACGGTCCACATCGGCGCGGCGACACGCTCAGTGCCAGCCCGGATCCGCCGGAAGGGTCGCCACGGCGAGGAGGGGAAGCGCGGCGAGGGCCAGGCAGGCGAGAGTGTGTGCCCACTTGTGTTCGAAGAGGATGCCGACGAATTCGCGCAGGATGGCGCTGGGCACGTAGTAGAACGCCGTCGGGGAGCCGACCACGGTCGCGGGCAATCCCAGCTTGCGGGCCAGGATTCCGGTGCGCAGGGCGTGGAAGTTACTGGTAACCAACACGACCGGGATCGGTGCACCGAGGCTGGCGAGCAAATCGCGGGAGTACAGCAGGTTTTCGCGGGTCGTGGTCGAACGGTCCTCGCGCAGTATCGCCTCGGCGGGCAGGCCCTCGGCGATCAGATAGTCGGCCATGGCATCCGCTTCGGCCACCGCCTCATCGGCACCCTTGCCGCCACTGGTGACCAGCAGGGGACGACGACCGAGGCTCAATGCCCCGCGATACACGTCGAGCGCCTTGTCCAATCGGCTCGCCAGCAGTGGGGGCACGCGCGCCCCGATCAGACCCGAACCGTGCACGACGATGGCGGCCGGGGTGCGCGGATAGGGCAGGCGCAGATAGACGAAGGAATACAGCAGGAAGGCCAGCAGCACGAAACCGATGTAGCCGATCATCAGGGTGATCGCGGCCAAGGTGGCAGCGAACCACAGGTTCTGGCTGTAGAGGGCCACGACAAACAGCACGTAGGGCGCAAGCAGCACCACGCCGAGGCCGAAGGACAGCAGGTTCGCGACCCGTAGCCCTTCCCGACGCACCATCAGCACCCCGTTCACTATGAGCAACCCCGCCAGGACCAGCACCAGCAGCGGTGAGAGGACGACGATCACCGCGGCCAGCAGCGACAGCGCGCTGCCGCTGTCGGTGTGAATCACTCCAATGACGGTGAACGCCAACGCGATCAGAAGTACCACGCCGTTGCCGAGTCGGCGCGGCTCCCGACGCACGCGCAGCGCGAAGATCCCCAATCCAAGAATGCCGAGTGCGAGAGCTACCACGTGGCAACAGTAACCGCGGGTCCCGGCCTTGTCCCGGTCATCGCAGGCGCGTCGTGGCTCTGTCGCAGTTCTGTCGCAGGGGCCCGAATCCCAGTCAATTCTCAGAATCCGGTGGTGCCATCGATCTGCAAGCAATTACCCAGCAAATGACAGCGCGGCTGTCGAGAGGAAACCGTGAACACGCGAAAGACCCTGCGAGGCAAACGAACCGCCCAGCTCGCCGCCGGAGTGACCGCCCTGGCGATCCTGCCCATGACCCTGGCCATCGCACCGGCCTCGGCCGCGCCCGGCGATACCCGTCCCGAGACGGTGACCTGCCTGACCGGCGGCTGCGAGACCAAGCGGCCCGGCGGCGAGACCGAGAAGGATCGCGAGGTGAGCAAGGCGCTCCGGGAGCTCGTCGAACTCGAGAAGCGTCAGGAGCAGGAGCGCAAGGAACGGGAGCGGAAGGAACTCCAGGAGCGCAAGGAGCGACAGGAACGCAAGGAACGCAAGGAACGCCAAGAGCGCCAGGACCGTCTGCATGGTTACGACCGATACGGCTTCGACCGCTGGGGCTATGACCGCGGTGGGTACGACCGCAACGGCTACAACCGTGCCGGGTTCGACCGTCAGGGCTTCGATCGCCAGGGCTTCGACCGCCACGGCTTCAACCGGCACGGCGTCGACCGCGCGGGCAACCCGCGCCCGATGCCCGCGCCCGCGCCGAAGAAGCCGCTGCCCGCACCCGTCGACGACTTCCTGCGCGGACTGCCCCAGCCCGTCGAGAACGTGGTGCGCCCGCCGGTCGAGGCGGCCTGGCAGATCCTGCCGCTCTGAGCGGCGCGCGCGTCCCTCGATCGTTTGCTATCAGATAGCCAGATGCGAAGATGACGACCGTGGCGAGCATTCTGCTGGTCGAGGACGATCCGGCGATCCGCGAAGGCCTCGGTATGGCCCTGCGACGGCAGGGCCATACCGTGCGGACCGCCGAGACCGGGGAGGAAGGCGTCGAACTGTCCCGATCCGGGGACACCGATCTGGTGGTGCTCGATGTCATGCTGCCCGGCATCGACGGCTTCGAGGTGTGCCGACGGCTGCGCGCCGAATCCGCGGTCGCCATCATCATGGTCACCGCCCGCGACGACGATATCGATATTGTCAGCGGTCTGGAGGCCGGAGCCGACGACTATGTCGTCAAGCCCGTGCTGCCCCGGGTGCTCGACGCTCGCATCAAGGCGGTGTTGCGCCGCCGCACCACCGAGCCGCCGCGCGTCGACCGCTTCGGCGCGCTGAGCATCGACCGGCAGGCCATGACCGTGACCAAGCACGACGAGCCGATCGCGTTGACCCCCACCGAAATGCGGCTGCTCCTGGAGCTCACCGCCGCGCCCGGCCAGGTCCTCAGCCGCCAGCAGCTGCTCGAAAAGGTTTGGGAGCACGACTATCTCGGCGATTCCCGGCTGGTCGACAATGGCATCCAACGACTGCGGGCCAAGGTCGAGGACGATTCCGCCGTCCCGCGCTACATCCAGACGGTGCGCGGCTTCGGCTACCGGTTCGGACCGGTATGAGGGCCCTGCCGACCGGCATGAGGGGCTGGCCGACCGGCCTGCGCACCCGCCTGCTGGTGGCGTTCGTTCTGGCTACCAGCGCCGGTGCCGCCCTGGCCTCCTGGGCCGGATTCGTCACGGCCCGTTCGGCACTCGTCGGTGACGCGCAGGGTCAGGCCATCGACGCGCTGCGGCAGCGGGTGACCGCCGTCGCGCCCTATGTCAGCTGCCCGCCCACCCAGCTCACCCTGGATCGGCTGCGGGAGGTGGTCGGGGACAACGCGTTGATCACCTACGGCAGCATGCAATCCGGCGCGGGTGACCATCTCGAACTCATCGATCCCGAGTTGCGGGCCGCGACCGCCGAGCGCAATCACATGGTTCTGCAACGGGTACATACTTCGGAGGGCGTGCCGAAATTGGCTCTGGGTATGCCGATTCTCATTACCGAGGTGAATGGCGCTCAGCGCCGGTCGGGTGTCGAGGTTTTCTCCGTGGTCGACCTGTCGGAGACCCAGGCCCGCATCGATGCCACCGGCCGCTCGGCGATCATGACCAGCGCCCTGGCACTTCCCGTCGCCGTGCTGGCGGCTCTGTTGGCCGCCCGCGGTGTGCTGCGGCCCGTGCGTGAATTGCGCGGTGCCGCACGGCGATTCGCCGACGGCGACCTGTCGGCCCGGGTGCGCCCGCGCGGTTACGACGAGCTCGCCGAGCTCGCCCGCACCGTGAACGAGATGGCCGCCGAACTCGAGCGCTCCATTGCCCGCCTGCGCCGCTCCGAGGCGGAGTCGCGCCGATTCGTCGCCGACGTCTCGCACGAATTGCGCACGCCGCTGTCGGCATTGAGCGCGGTCGTCGATGTGCTGGAGGAGGATTCCGAGCATCTCACCGCGGACCAGCGCACCTCGGCGCGCCTGATATCGGAGGCCACCCGCCGATTGACCGGTCTGGTGGCCGATCTCATCGAGGTGTCGCGCTTCGACGCCACCGCCGAACGGCTGCACCCGGAGCGGGCCGACATTCCCACGGCCCTGCACGCCACCCTGCGCGCCCGCGGCTGGACCGATCAGGTTTCCATCGACGCACCGGAATCCATTGCGGCCGAGGTCGATCCGCGACGGCTGGATGTGGTGGTGGCCAATCTCGTCGGCAATGCGCTGCGCCATGGCGCGCCCCCGGTGGTGATCGCGGTGCGCGGCACCGACTCCGAGGTCGTCATCACGGTCACCGATCACGGTCCCGGCCTGCCCGGCGAGGATCCGAACCGGGTCTTCGATCGCTTCTACAAGGGCGATCCCGCCCGATCCCGCTCGCAGGGCAGCGGTCTCGGGCTGGCCATCGCCCGCGAGCACACCCGGCTGCACGGCGGCGATCTGACCGCGGAGAACCTGCCGGGCGCGGGAGCCCGCTTCACGGCTCGCTTTCCGCGCTGGGCGGCGCAAAACCCCGGAGGACAACAATGATTCGACAGTGCTTGATGATTCGACAGTGCGCGGCGGCCGCTCCCCTGCTGGCGGTACTGCTGTGCGGGTGCACCATCTCCACCTCCGAGGTGCACGATGCCGGTGACGCCGCCACCGGCCTGTCCCCCGGGGTGACCCTCTACTACCTCGACGGCCAGGGTGCGCTGGTGCCTGAGTTCCGCGACGCGGGCAATCTCGGCTCCATGGCCGATGCCCTAGATCTGCTGCTGCGCACCGCGCCCGCCCCCGGACTGCACTCGCAACTGCCGCCCGACTCCGCTGCCCGGCGGCCCGCGGTCAGTGAGATCGGCACCGAGATCACCATCGAAATGCCCTATCCGGCAGCCGAACTCACCGCTCCCGCGGTGTCGCAGCTGGCCTGCACGGCCCTGGGGGTGCATCGCCAATCCGGCGGCAAACTCTCGACCGTGCGCATCGTGCCGAGCATCGGAGAAACGATCGGCCCCCGAGGCTGTCCACTGCTGCGCTGACATTCACCGGGTACGGTGCCGACTCTCCTTGCCGGAGAGCGCGGATCGTCGGCACACCCGTGCCCGCTAAACGTCAGCGGAATGGAATAACTGCTTGGGTCTGCGGAGCTCGTCGCCGGGGGTGGGATGGGAGGCGCGGTAGGACACGCGTCGGCTCAGGTTTCGTTCGGCGATCCGCTCCACCAGTAGTGGTATGAATTCCCGGACGCGGTGGTCCTCGAATTCACGGTGAATGCCACGGACTTCCTCTTCGACGACGCGTGCCGGAAGATGGGGAAACTTGTCGGCCAGCCGCGCGACGAGCTCGCTGATCTGGTGCTCCTCTTCGGATGCCGTCATGCCCTGATCTCGCCCTCCATGTGACTGTGTGACACCGGCACCCGACCCCTCAGCGGCTGCGCGGTGGAATGGACAACGGCCCGGGATCATGGTGACTCCCGGACCGTGCCACTCGAGTGTCGTGTCAACCGCCGAATATTTCTCCCCCGAATCCCTTTATGGCACAGCTCGTCACTCACTCGGCACGGCAAGTCGTCGACAGCGACAAATGCAATCGCCAAATGAAATTGCAACTGCAACAGCACCATTCATCAGAAGGGCGCGGGGACCTCGATCGTGAGTTCCGACGGGCTGGGATTCGTGCTGACCTGGACGGCGACATGACCCGAACCGGGCAGGGTGAAGAATGCGGCATGCCACCCGTAATGGCTGTCGTATTGGGTGGTTTGCGTGTCGGTCATGCTCGCCCCGGTGTCCAGATTGCGCATTGTCACGGTGGTGGTGACCTCGCAGTCGGCGGCATTGGACGGGGAGGTCGAGCCGGAAGGGGCGGGGCCGGAGTCCGGCGTGAAACCCACCGTCACCCGCGTCGAGCTGTCGATGAAATTCGCGAACTCGCGCGCCTGCTGCCCCTGGCTGGCCTGAATCTCGGCGGTGACCTTGCCCGAACAGCCCGGTGCCACGGTGACCTGGACCGGATCGAAGTACAACGGCCCGTCCGCGGCGGCGGGACCGGCCGACACGAACGCCGACAACGGCACCGCCGCTATCGCCGCGACCTTGTATACAGCTCGCATCACGTCACTCCGTTCTCATCCCCCTGAACTGGACAAACCTGACGAGGCTCGACGCTAGCACCCGATCTCGACCGTCCGCGCCCAGGCCGGTGGGCGTGCGCGTGTGTAGCCGGGATCGTCTTCGCTCCAGGTCGTGGTCCGGGAGAACAGGCCGACGACGGTCCGGCACGGCGGCCGGGTCGCGGGCCAGGGCGTGTGCCCGTCGGTGAGGGCCACGATGACGTCCGGGCGGGTGTGGGCGCGTAGGGCTTTGGCGAAACCGGTGCGCAAGTCGGTGCCGCCGCCACCCACGAGCGGAATGCCCTCGGCGGCGCACAGCGGGTGGGCGATGCGGGCGGCGGCATCGCAGGACAGGACGGTGACCAGGTCGCGGCGGCCGCCGACGGCACGCGCGATCGCGGCCACCTCGAGCAGGGCGCTGCCGAGTTCGGCATCGCTGACCGACCCCGAGGTATCGATGATCACGCTGACCCGGGGTGGGTTGCGGCGCAGGCTCGGCAGCACCACGCCGGGCAGACCGGCGGAGCGGCGGGCCGGGCGGCCGTAGGTGTAGTCCTCGCCCACTCCGGGCGCGGAGACGGCGGCGCGCAGGGCCGCGCCGAGGAGGTCGCGCCAGGGTTGGGGTGGGTGGAAGACCTGTTCGGCCCAGCGCCGCCAGCCTTCGGGGGCATTGCCGGGGCGGGCGTTGATGCCCTGCGCGACTCGGAACCGGACCGCGTCGCGCTGTTGTTCGGTGAGGCCGTCCGCGCCGTCGGGACCCAGTTCCCAGGGGCGGGCCTCACCGTCGGCACCGCTGCCGCAGTCCAGCCACGCCATCTCGGGCGGGTACGGCCCGAAGTGGAACTCGCGCAGGTACTCCTCCATGAGTTTGCCCGCGGGCAGGCCGAGCTCCGACGGCAGGATCGCGCCCTCGGGTCGGACCAGTCCGTCGCCGAAGATGTCGTCGTTGATCTCGAAGTCGGCGGCGATATTGCGGCGCAAGGCTTCTCCGGGACCGTGCGCGTCGTGTTCGCGGGCGAAGCGTTCGCCGCGGCCGTGGTGGTCGCGCAGCAGATGCGACACCTCGTGCACGAGCACCCCGGCCAGTTCCTCGACGGGCATGCGGTCCACGAAGGCGGGTGACACGTAACAGCGCCAGTATCGGTCCACGCTCATGGTCGGGGTGTGGGGCGACTCGACGAGGTGCAGTGCGAACAGCGCGGTCGCCAGGTAGGGCCGCACGCGTACCGCGTACAGCCTTGCGGCGCAGAGCTTCTCCAGATCCAGTGTCGCCGTGGTCATTGGTTCGCCCGGACGAGGTCGGCGGCGCGATCGGCGCGCTGCGAGATGGAGACGACTCCGGCGAGCTGTTCGATCGCGGCCGGGACGGCCCAATCGTCCTGTCGCAGCGTGGCCAGCGTGGTGGCCGGGACCACCACCAGGTCCGGCGCGCCGGTCTCGACGGCCCGCACCAGCAGCGCCCACGCCGCGTCCCAGCGGGATCGGCTCGGGCGCTTGCGAACCGCCGCCACCACGCCGTCGAGGACGGCCTGGCGCAGATCGCCGCGTTCGGGCAGGATCGCGGCGGCCGGATCGGCCAGCAGGGTTTCCGGGTCGGGCAGGTCCATGCGGTCCAAGCTGGTCAGCAGTTCGAAGCCGGGACCGTCGCCCACCGTGCCACGCACCAACAGCGACAGCACATCTCGCGAGGATCCGGCCGCGGTGGCGAAGGCGATGAGCCGCAACGCCATCTCCCAACTGCGCGGCGAGGCCCAGGCACCGCCCCGACGGGTCTCGGAGGTGGGCATCTGGTGGACGAGCTTGGGCCGGGCCGCCAGCAGGACGCAGACCGCTCGGCGCGCGTAATCCACGGCCTCCGTGAGCTTTTCCGGATCCAGCCGGGGCAGCGTGGCGCGCGGCCAGACACCGCCCAGACCGCGCACGACCACATCGTGGTCGTGAACCCACTGCAAATGCACGAACCGATTGGCCAGCGGCGGGCTCAACTCCCACCCGTCCGCCGCCGAGGACCGCGGATTGGCGGCGGCCACGATCCGCACGCCCGCAGGCAGTTTCAGCGCCCCGATCCGCCGCTCCAACACGAGCCGCAGCAGCGCGGCCTGCACCGCCGGAGGCGCGGTGGACAACTCATCGAGGAACAACAGGCCTTTCCCGGCTCGCACCAGCCGAACCGCCCAATCCGGTGGAGCCATCGGCACACCCTGCTCAGCAGGGTCGTCCCCGACAATCGGCAGCCCCGAAAAGTCCGACGGCTCATGCACACTCGCGATGACCGTGGTCAACGGTAGATCCAGCGTCTCGGCCAGCTGTGTGAGCGCCGCGGTCTTACCGATCCCCGGCTCACCCCAGAGCAATACCGGCAGATCGGCCGCCACGGCCAGGGTGAGCGCCTCGAGTTGATTGTCGGGCCGCGGTTCGGTGGTGGTCGCGCCGAGCAGCGTCAGCAGGTCGGCGGCGATATCGAGTTGGGAGGCATCGCTCCGATGGACATGGGTGTCGATAGGCATATGAATCACCTTGTGGGGTAGACGAATTGAATGGATCCGATGGGATCGGTAATGGCAGTGAGCGCACGTTTGCGCGCGATGTAGGTCAGCGGGTCGAGGCGTGGCGTGGGTGGGCGCGGCGGTCGGTGGGTCGCCGCCGGGCGGGGGCGTTGGGTCCGGACCCGGTCAGGCCAGCGCGGTAGAGCCCGTACGTGATTCGGCGTTGCGCGGACGCCTCCAGCTCGTCGCGGAGTGCGCCGTCGCGCAGTGCGGCCTCGGCACCGAGCAAGTTCGCGATGACGGCGACTGCGCCCGCGGTGTCGCCGTGGTCGAGGCGGTCGCGAATGCCTTGCAGGCAGTCCGGATTGCGGTGGGCCTGATCGATGACCCGCAGACAGGGCAGCGGATTTCCGGTCAGTGCGATCAGCAGGTGTTCGCGCGCCAGCTCGGCCGGGTCGTGGTCGAGCGCGGTCAGCACACCGTCGACCAGCCCAAGGCGGTGTCGCGCTCCCCCGCATTCGACCAGCAGCGGCTGCGCCGAACGGTCCGGGGCACAGCCGGATTCGCTCGGCCTGTAGTCCGGTACCAAAGCGGCGGCGACCAGTGGGTGCAGCCGGTCGGCCGATATGGCTCCGCTGCGCAGCAGTTCCAGATCCGGCGGGATCCAGGTGGCGGCGTCGGGAAGGATCGGCAATCTGGAGACCGCGCCTGCCGGATGCGCCGCCGGTCGCACCACGACATGACCAGCATCGGACCCGACCAGCTCCGCGACGACATGCCGTCGAGCTCCCAAGCGCAGCACGAATGTATCCCCTTGCGCCCCTTCCGCATCGAGCAGAATCCGCGCCTCGGCGGCCCATCGATCGATCGCGGCATGGCGCCCCTCGGGGATCATCCCCAGCAGGTCAGGGTCCACACGCGAGTTCTCTCCGGTGGAATCCCCTGCGCCGAAACGCATCCGAAGCTCATCGACTCTGCGCGCATCCCACAGGTGCCGGTGCAGATCCATCCGGAAGCGCCGATTGGGTCGAGGATGCGGGTGCCGCCCGGCCCCGGCATCGGAGGCGGCCCAGAGCCCCAGTTCGATCCGCTGCCCGGCCTCCGCCCATCTCGGCGCGGTACGAACCACCAAGTGCACTGCACCACACGGTGTTTCACACCCCAGCGGATCGTATCGAGCCAGCGCGATGGTCGACCCCGGACGCAACAGCCCGTCCGGCGCAACCCTCGGCATATGCCACCGCAGCAGATCCGGCGCCAAATGCCGCAGATCGCCCCGAACCCGATTGGCAAGTTCACGACCGTATTCCCGCGCCAGTGAACGTAAATCAATATCCACATCGAACCCGGCGGCCGCACAGGCCCCCGCCCAATCCCCAACCCGACGTCGAGCGGTAGCGGTATCGATCATGGAGGGCGGCACGGCAAACTCACGCACGCGCAGCCAGAAGGACTTTCGGGATCCGTCCCCATTCGCAAACTCGGTGAGCATCAGCACTCACCTGCGACGAACGGGACCCCCAATCTGCGATCAGAAGCAATCATCATCGTCTAGATCATAGAGCCCGCTCCGACTCCCGACCACCCCGGGTTGCCTCCGGCCTGACGAGCGGCACCCGCAGCCGACGGGTTTTCGCCCGCCCGCGTACCGGTGGGCGCGATCCGTAGCGCAGCAGTTCCATCAGCAAATCCTCGGCACGACGGCACTGGGACGTATCCACCCAGAGCCGCCAGACGGTTTCGGGGTCGCCCGCTTCGAGGGGTGTCACTCGGGCGGGGGCGACGTATCCGGCGACGCCGATGTCGGTCAGTGCGAACAGGACTCGGTAGAGGTGGTGTTCCTCGAGGTCGGCGAGGATTACCCAGGAGTGGGCGTGTAGGCCGTTGCTGAAGCCGTGGGGTGGGATCCAGTACGGGACGCGGCGGGTGCCGTAGCGCGAATCGGGGATTTCGGGGACTGCGGTCACGGCTCCACCTCCTCCAGCGGTGATATCGAGCCTAACCCTGGATCTGGGAGCCTAGGAATCCCAAGAGGATCTGGACGTCGTCGGCGTAGTCGACGTGCGCGTTGGAGGCGTAGAAGGTTGCCATGTCGACGCCCTGGCGGCCCAATTGCACCAAGCTGCTGATCGAGTCGGGGCCGCTGAGACTCAGCAGGGTCTGCGCGGCGCCGAGGAGGTCGCCGTGGATCGCACTGGCGAGCGGTCCGGCGACGGCGTTGGCCACATCGAGTCCGGCCGGGCCCAGGGCCGCCACCTGTGCGGCCGCGCCGAGTACGTCGTTGCGCGTGAGGGATTCGACCGCCTGCCACAGGATGTCCTGCATCTGCGCGACGTCACCGGCGATGCGGAGGATGTTTACGCGGGTCAGGGTGTCGGCGATGAGGCTGGCGGCGGCGGTCCAGCCGGTGGGGTCGATGGCGGCGGCCGCGCGGATCACCGCGCCGACGACGGTCAGGTCGACGCCCTCGGCGGCCTGCACGATCGGGGTCAGGGCGGCGTTCACCTCGGTCGCGATCCGATGCGCGCCGAGCAGGTCTCCGGTGGTGATCGCATCGGGCAGCTTGGTGAGTCCATTGAGGATCGTCGGCAGATTCGCCGCCGTCGCCGCCCAGCCGCTGCCCACCACAATGGCCTGGTCGAGAAGCATCTCCGGCTGAATGGCGGCGGGAATCAGATTCGCGATCGGGGTCGTGTCGCCGCTGAGGACGCGTCCGAGCGCCGCGAGGAACGGCGAGGTCCCGGCATCGAGCGAGCAATAGAGATCGCCCTGGACGCACAGCGTGCGGACCCGGTCGGTGAGCGCACCGAAGTTCCGACTCCGGGTTCCGGCGATGCCGTGGCCGGGCTGCGGATCCCCCAGCGCGAGCGAGGCATCCGGATCCCGATGCGGATCGGCGACCAATCCGACGCCCAACACCCGGTCCGCGGCGATCGGACCCGCGCCATTGCCGATCTCGGTCGCGAGGTCCCCGACGCCGTTCGCGCCCTGGCTGTATCCGGCCAGCAGGACCCGCGTCGAGTCGCACAGCTTCCCCAACATCGAGCGGAGTTCGTCCTCCAGACTGGTCAACGATTCGGCGTAGCTCAGGCCCTGATCGAAGGCGCTGGCCGCGTAGGGCGCGTACAGCACCGTGATGTCGCGGCCGAACTGCCGTTGCAGCCCATCCCCGATCGGTCGCAACATACCGACCGGCACCGTTGGATCGGCGTCCATGCGCGTCTCCCACGTCCCCGGCGCGAGAATTGCCGTGTACGGCGTGCACGTCGGCCTGCCGCCCACCTCACCCCGCGCGTCACCCACCACCACGGTCCCGAATGCGACCGCCGCCGCGGCCACCGTGGCCGCGCCGGACCTCACCAGCCTTCTCATCGCCCAATTCCTCTGTTGCCAAGCGAGTTTCGGGGACGGCGCTTCGCAGGCTCGATACCGCCGCCCCATCCCAGCCAATTCTCGGCATTCGGTCCCGATTCCGCAGGACTTTCAGACACATTTTCTTTTCAGATTTGGGGATGGGGTGTTGTCGTGGCAGGCCGGGCCGCCAGGCGGATGCGCAGGCCGCCCGGTTGCAGTGCGCCCGCGGGAATCAGGCGCACCGGGCTGGCTGGGACCGGATGGACGGTGTAGCGGGTGAGAATCCAGGCCAGGACCAGGGTGGCCTCGGTCATGGCGAAGGTGTCGCCCGCGCATTTGCGCGTGCCCGCGCCGAAGGGGATGAGGGATTTTCGGGAGGTGGGGTTGGTCGAGAGCCAGCGATCCGGGTCAAAGCGATCCGGATCGGGGAAGGCGTCGCGACGGTGATGCAGCAGATAGGGGCTGTAAACGACGGTCGCGCCCGCGGGGATCGGGTGGTCGCCGAGGGTGGTGTCGGAGGTGGTGCGGCGGGTGAGAATCCAGGCGGCCGGATACTTTCGGAGGGTTTCGGTCAGGACCCGGCCGAGGAATTCGAGGTGCTGGACGTGGTGGTGGGCCGGGGATTCCCCGCCGAGGACGGCGTCGAGCTCGGCATGCACCCGGTCTTGGAGGACGCTGTCGCGGGAGAGTTCGTGCAGTGCCCAGGAGACGGTGGTGGCGGTGGACTCGGTACCGGCGATGAGCATCAGCGTCAGTTGATCGGTGAGCTCTGTCCGGGTTCGCCCCTCCCCTACCTCCGGTTCGGCGTCGAGCAGTGCCGTCATCAGATCGCCACCGGCACAGGCATTGTCGCGTCCGCCGATCATGTCCTCGACCGAGTCACGGAGGCGACGCCGAGCGCGCTCGTACCGCCGGTTGGCGGGCAGCGGCAGACGAACCAGGCTGGGCGGCAGGAACATTCGAATGAAGATGCCCTGGATGTAGGTGGTGATGTCGGAAATGTTGCGCTCCAACACCTTCGGTGGCAGCGCGACGCCGAAGACGAGGAATGCGGCACAGCGTGCACCGATGCGCAGCATGTCGGGAAAGACGTCGATCACCGCGCCGTCGCGCCATTCGTCGACCACGACGGCGGTCTGATCGACGATCGTGCGGGCGTAGCCGGGCATTCGATGCTTATGGAAGACGGGCTGCACCAGTCGGCGCTGCGTGGCGTGGTCAGCGTAGGGGCAGGTGCCGACATTGTTGCCGGTCAACTCGCGCAGGCGAGTGAAAAAGAAGCCGCCCTTGTCGAACGTACGTGGGTCGTGCAGCAGTTCGCGGGTCCGTTCGGGGGTGCAGACGACGTAGAACGCCCCGGCACCCAGACGTAATCGGACGACATCACCGTGTGCGGTGAGAGATCGCAGCAGCGCCAAGGGATCTCGTAGCAAGGCCAGACTGTGGCCGAACAGCGGCAGGGCACCGGGCGCGGTGGGTACCGGCGCGGGGCGGCGGGCATGCGGGCGCGGCAGGGCGATGGACATGACGATCCTCCGGGCGATGGTGGTGAATTCCCCTGATGGGCACGACTGTTCGGCGGTCGACCGCGACCGCTCGGTGCTCGGCCTGAACTATTCGGCGGACAGCAATCTCGGTGAGGTGCACAGCCGGACGGTGTCGGCCTGCGCGTAACGCTCGGAGCGCAGCGACCAGTCGAGATTGCCGCGCATCCAACTCTTCATGCCCTCGACGCACACCCGCACGGCGTGGCGATCGGCGTCGGCCAGCCCGCACCAGTCGGCGCACATGTCCGCCAATTCCTGTTCCGCGCAATGGAACGCGTCGATATCCTCGGCGACCCGCCGATAGACGAGGTCGATCGCGGTCCGCAGATCGCAGCGCCGCTCGGTGGCCACGGCGAGCACGCCATTGCTGACCTCGCCGATGGCCAACTCCTTGCGCAGCGACAGCACATCATTGACCCAGACCACCACGTCGGCGGTGTGGTCGAACATGCGGCGAAAGGGATCGCTGCGGGCGATGATGCCCGGAACCTCCAGCCCGGCAGCGTATTCGAGCAATCTCAGGCACGGCGTGATGCCACCGGACTGGCGGCGCAGCTGCGCGTACGGCAACACCTTGGGGACGTGCCGCGAGCGCCGATTGATCGCCTCGTAGGCGAAGGACTCCATGAAGCCCGCCATATCGTCGACGAAGCGCAGTCGCCACGCGACACTCTGCGGACCGGCCAGCAAACGCCAGACCGCGGCCAACTGCCGAACCAGTCCGGCGTCGTAATCGCCGGTCTGGCAACCATCCACGGGCAGGGCGGCCAGCACCTGCGCCAGCGCCCGCTCGTGGCCGTGGGTGGCGGCGCCGCCCGGACCGTCGTACCAGTCGTCGATGACGAAGGCCCAGGTGAACCACCCGGCCAGGGCCTCGAGCCGATCCTCTCGCACGAAGGGAAAGGCCCGGGCGACCAGTTCTCCCAATCGAGTTCCGGCCAGTCGCTCGCGTTGGCGCGGCGTCTCCAGCAGCTCGAAGGCATCCGCCCAGTCGAGAATGAGCCGTTCCAGACGGGCGCGATGCGGTGAGATTCGGGCGGGCAGGGCGAAGAGCGGATGCTCGGGAGGCGGTAGGCAATCGAGTTCGCGGACATCGACCGCGGTGGTGGAAACCGACATGGAGCCTCGATTCCGAATGAACGGGAGCTATTGCGCCGCACGGTGGTTCGACCATCCGATCATGTAGCGCTATGAATAACCATAAGTTTGCTAGATCTAGATCGAACAGCCTGGTTTGGGCCACAGACCTGCCAATTTGGGACTCCCTTTCGCCCGTTGTGGGCGAATCGCCAGTGCCGAACGCGCCAACCTCATGGCGAACCTGGCGCAATCGATGGACGTTGGCGCGATCCGTACTGTCGAGCGCATCCGGTGACGACAACGCTGAACCGCGTGACCGACCACGCGACCGGGGGGCTGCTGCAGATTCGTTCCATCACCAACACGGCCCTGCTCGTCGACTTCGCGATCGGGCACGGGCTCTCGCTCGAATCCGCCCTACGCCACACCGGAATTCACGAGCGCATGCTGATGAGCCCGGACGGGTACGTCACCCAGGATCAGGAAATCGCAGTCATGCGCAATATCATCCGCCACGTCGGCGACGAACCCGGGCTGGGCCTGCTGGCCGGAGTCATGTGCCAGCCGCCGCTGCTGGGCGCGCTGGCCTGCGCGATCATGAGCCAGTCCACCGTCCGCCGCGCGCTCGAGGTCGGACTGCGCTACGCGGACCTGTCGTGTTCGTTCGCGCGCTATTCGGTCGAACAGCACGATGACGAGATCTGGCTGGTCCGTGACGATTCCACCGTGCCGGAGGATCTGCGGCGCTTCTCGCTCGAGCACGACCTCGGCGCCCTGGCGTGCATCCAGCGCGAAATGCTGCCGTCGCGGTGGCGCACCAAGCGCGTCGAGGTCACCGTGGCCGCCCACCCGATCTACGACGGCTTCGCCATGGTGCTCGGCGTGCCCGAGCTGATCTGCGACGCGCCGCGCACCCTGATCGTCTTCGGCGCGGAGCTGCTGAACCTGCCCATGCCGCAGGCCAGCCCGATCACGGCGCGCCGATACGAAAGCCAGTGCGCCGCAATGCTCCAGCGTCGTCTGGACCAGAACGGTGTCAGCGGCCAGGCCCGGGGCCCGGTGATCCGCGGCGCTCGCCGTCTGGCGCTGGTCACCGGGGTCTAGGACGCGCCGTGACTCGCTCCGTACATCACCTGCCGGTGGGCGAAGGACTCCCACCGCCGCGACGCGCGCCGAACCGATTCCGGCCCCGCGTATCCCAGCAGCTCGGCCTGGCGCGCCAGCCCGAGACGTTCGCCGTGGGCGTCGGCGCGGCGCAGGCGTTCGAGTCGGGCCCGGTCCAATTCCTGCCGCCAGCTGGTGCCGGATTCCAGGAGTCGGCGCTGCAAGGTCCGGCGGCTCACCGTGAGTCGGCGCGCCACCGCGTCGAGCGAGACGTCGCCCGCGTCCAGTGCGTCGGCGAGCGTCTCGGCCACGCGATCGACCCAGGCGGTGGCCAGGGGTGGTGGCGGGGGCACGGTGGCGGCGATCTGTTCGAGAATGCGGCGCAGGATGGGATCGGCGGTGGTCAGCGGAATTCCGAGGTCCGCGCCGCGCAGAGTGATCGAATCCTCCGAGGCCCCGAATTCGATTGCGCGCGTGCCGAGCAGGTCGTACATATCGGTGTAGTTGCGTGGGGCCCGCTGCCGCAGGCGCACCCGCACCGCGTCGAAGGTGCCCGCCGCGACCCGGCGGGGTCGGCCGAGCAGGGAGCTCACGCCCCACAGGTGGGTGAGATCGCGGGCCCGGTCGTCGCCTTCGACGATCTCGAGTCCGACGGTGACATCACCGTTGTCCTCCTCGGTGAACGACAGCCGGTGATTCGTGCTGATATCGCTGATGTACGGGCCGACCGTGGCGAGACCCTCGCCAATGGTCGCCGAGGTGGAGAACAGGTAGTCGCACAGGCCACCGGCCCCGAGCGTGAAACGACATCCCACGCGAACCGGAAGAATCGGATCGTCGAGGGCCTTTCCGGCGACCTCCCACAGACGGCAGTACACCGAACTCGGAATCTGGACATCGCCGTCGTCCAAGCTCCAGGCGGGCAATCCAGCTTCCCGTAGCAACCACTCGGGCTCCAACCCATTGGCAGCCACCTGTTCAATGGCGAACCGGCACAACGAAAGGCGGTACGTGGTCTCCAAGGCCCCTCCGGCCAAGCGCAGAGAAACACCAACGACAACGAAAATCTAGTCGCCCGAGCAAGATCGGGTGACCACATCGGGAGAGCGGATGCGATTTGTCCGCAACGCGTCAGCGGAGGGGATCCGATGTGGGCTCCCGATCGTGCGGGATGCGCGGCGCGCGGGCGTAGTTCTTTCGATCTACATCCGGGGAGCTACCGCGCGATGGCTAATAGTGGGCGAATGGCTGATGTGCGAGGAGGTCTGCCCTCGGTAGCGTCGAACGCATGATCACAACCCTCCTCGCAGCGACCGACACCGGCACCGGCGAATCCGTGGCATCGGTGGTGTTCGTCATCGGCGTCCTCGCCGTCGCCCTGGCCGCCGTCGTGCTGTTCATCGCGGCACTGGTGAGCGTGGTGCGTTCACGCACCTATGCGGCGGGCGGCAAGGCGATCTGGGCCCTGTTGATCCTGGCGTTCCCGTTCCTGGGTCCGGTCGCCTGGTTCCTGTTCGGCCGCAAATCCACCTTGCTGAACCCGATCCAATATTCCTAGCGATTCCTAGCGGGCCTGCTGGACCACGGCCGAAACGGTCGTGGGCTGGCCGATTTCCCGCTGCGCGTCCGGGATCACGACATGACCGGCGAATCCGCCGACAATGAACGCGCCAATAACGATGCCCGCGATTTTCGAATTGATTCGGCGGGGCTGCTGAACGGCGAACAGGCCGAAATTCTTTACCGAGCCACGTGTCTGGTCGTACATGGTTCCTCCAAACTGCTGGGCCGCCCCGGCGCGGTGGTTCCGTGCCGTCGAAATACCCAATGTCTCTCTCCGACTGTGTTTTCGGAGTTCGAGACCTCAACGCGAATTACGGTCCTAGTAGTACCACGCCGATGGGCCGATATCCATGGGTATTCCAGGTCACAATCCGCCCGGTTCGCTCTCGCAGATCCCCTGCAAGGGGACCCTTTCGTAGGTCGTCGCCAAACCGCGGACCACCACCGGATGCGCGGTTCGGAGAATCACACCAATGAATAAGGGAATTCGCTATGCGGAGGCGTTCGCGCGTGTGCACGACATCACCCTGTGGCGCGACACACGTCCGGAGCGCACACTGGTGAACGTAGAGCCGAATTCCTCCCCCGGAGTTGATGCGATGGCAACCAACGGCCCCTTCGGAATCGATCCCGAAGACTTCGAACGCGCCCTCCGCGAGGCGGGCGTCGACCTCCGAGACCTCCTCGGCAAAGCCTCCGACTACCTCGACCGCACCACCACCAACCCCCTGACCTCGCTCCTCGGTCTGCTGGTCCAGCCCGAACGAGCCCCCAAACGCGAGGGACCCACCACCGGCGAATCCGGCGACGGCGTCTGGGCCGTCTACGTCCTCGACGATTCCGGCACCGCCACCGTCGACCAGATCTTCCCCACCGAACTCGAGGCCCTGCGCGCCCACCGGGACAACACCGACCCCCACCGCCGGGTCCGTTTCCTCCCGTACGGTGTCCCGGTCAGTGCCCTGGACGAATTCACAAAGCCCGAGCCGCCCCAGGACTGACCCTCACTCGGTGACGAGCAGCGACTCCAACACGTGCGAGACCAACTTCGCGAGACACTCGAGCGAAGGATCGGCCCCCAACGCCGCCACATCCGCCTGAATCGCCTCCGGCAGCCCCGCGTCCACCCCGGAGGCGATATCGTTCGCCATCCACTGCACCTCGGAATCGGTCACGAACCCCAGCGACTCCAGCGCCTCCCGCGCCGTCTCGGTATCCAACTCCGGCCCCGCCGCCGCCCGCACCGCCGCGGCCGTCGGCTCATTGACGTGCTCGGCAATGGTCTCCAAGAGACCCTGTAAAGGCTCGACATCGGTCATCTCGATCGATTACCCACCCGGCAATCGAAGAAACTGCTGCCTCTACGCCGCCGATGTTGAATGTGCGTTCGATGAGCTATGCTGTGCGGCGATGACTACCGGGACGGCCTTGCGCCACACACGGATTGGTGACCCGGTGCTGTTCTGAGCACCGTGCGGGCTCCCCCGTCGTGTTGATCACAACCTCGACAGATCAACCACGACAGGAGAATTCATGCCCATCAAGTCACTGCTGATCCCCACTCCGGACGGTCGGGCCGACGGTTTCGCCGCCTTCCCCGACGACGGCGAACGCCATCCGGGGGTACTGATGTACGCCGACGGCTTCGGTTTGCGCCCCGTCCTGCGCGACATGGCCCGCGAACTGGCCGACCACGGCTACTACGTGCTCGTCCCCAACCTCTTCTACCGCCACGGCCCGGCACCGGTGATCGACCTGCCCGCCCACATCGACGCCGACACGCGCCCCGGCATCTTCGCAGAGCTGATGCCCATGATCGAGGCGCACACCCCCGACCGCATCCTGCGCGATGCCGACGCCTACCTCGACTTCCTCACCACGCAGCCCGAAGTCAGCCCGGGACCGGTCGCGGTGACCGGCTACTGCATCGGCGGCCTCCTGGCGACTCGCACCGCCGCAGCCCACCCCGATCAGGTGGCCGCCCTCGCCGCCTTCCACGCCCCCGTGGCCGCCGCCGGACCCGATGCCCCCGCTCAGATCAAGGCCCAAACCCACTTCGGCCACGCCGCAAGCGATCTGACACCCGACGACCTGAACGACCTCAACCAAACCCTGACCGCCGCGGGCCTGACCTACACCTCGGAGATCTACCCCAACACCATCCACGGCTTCACCATGTCCGACACCGACTCCTTCAACCCCTCAGCCCTGCAACGCCACTGGTCCCGCCTACTCCCCCTCCTCGACCGCGCCTTATAGGCACGGCAACCACGGTGCCGCACTGACCACCCCGGTCAGCGCGGCTCCCGCCGATCTCAGAGCGACGTGCCGGTCGAAACACAGCTATTCGTCGCAGGGTTGTACGCCTGGAAAAACAGCGTGCACCCGTGCAGCACATCATCGAGAGCGAAAGAGCCGGTGGAGGATCCGGTCGAAGCAGCCGCTCCGGCCACCGGCGCAGTCGGCTCCTGCACAATCGGTGCCGCAGCAGCGGTACCGACCACGGTGGCAAACCCGACCGCCGCCGAAGCGACGGCAAGCGATCCACGAATCATATTGCGCGCGTTGACCAGTGACATTACTTGTCCCCTCTGGGAGCGATTACCGAACAGAGTGACGAACACTCGTGTTCGCACACCGTACAGCAAGTGACCCACTCCCACTTCAGATCTCGTAGGCGACTGTGCTCGGGTCCGGTGCCAGCAGGAGTTCCGGGGTGAGGCAGCACTGGCGGGTGACGAGGGCGGCCGCGCCGCGGACGACGGCTGCGCTGCCCAGAGGGGAGGCCGCGAGGGTGATTGGGCGTTTGGGGGCGGCGAGGATGCCGGTGATGAGTTCGGCGCGGACGCCGGGGGCGAGGTCGTCGAAGAAGGGTGGGTAGCTGCCGCCGAGGATGATTGTGCCGACGTCGCAGAGGTTGACCAGGGAGGCCAGGGCGACGCCCAGGGCCGAACCGGCGCAGTTGACGGCGGAGCGGGTGTGGGTGTTGCCTGTGCGCAGGGATTCGCACAGGGCGTCGAGGTTGGGTTCGCCCGCGGCGGTGAGGATCGCCTGGAGACCGGCGTATTGCTCGACGCAGCCTTGGCTGCCGCAGGTGCAGGGGCGGCCCGCGCGCTCGATGACGACGTGGCCGAGTTCGCCCGCGAAGCCGCTGCCGCCGCGAAACAGGGTGCCGTCGAGGATGATTCCGGCGCCGATGCCGACATCGCCGGAGACGTAGACGAAGTCGTCACCGGCCAGGCGGCGGGGCCACACGTGGGCGAGGGCGGCGAGATTGGCCTCGTTGTCCACCAGCACCGTCGGCGTCGCGAGCGCGGCCGCCAGGCGATCGCCGATCCTGATGCCGGTCAGCGCGGGGACATTGGGCGCGTGTACGACCGTGTCCTGGTGCACGATGCCCGGTACGGCCAGCCCGATTCCCAGTGCCTCGCGGCCGGATTCAGCGAGCGTGGCGCGGATCAGCTCGGCGAGGCGGTCGATCAGATCGTCGGCGGTGCGGCGGCGGTTGTCGAGGTCGACGCGTGCTTCGGCCGCCGTCGACCCGTCCAAGCGCTGCACGAGGACGGCGAGGTGTCGCACATTGATTTCCGCGCCGACGGCCACCGGGGCCTCGTCGGAGAATCGCAGTGGCCGCGAAGGGCGGCCGCGACCGCTGTTCACCAGGTCGTCCTCGGCCAGAATCCGTTGTCGCAGCAGCGGTTCCACCAGGTTGGCGATCGTGGCCTTGGTCAGGCCGATGCGCTGGGCGAGCTCGGCGCGCGAGGCCGGGCCGTCCAGCAGGGCCGTCAGCAGGGCCTGCAGGTTTCCGGTGCGCACCTGCCGCAGGTGAACGGGGCCGGGCGGCGGCGTCATCGCTCGAGATACTTCGACTGGGCCGACAGGTACCGCTCTCGCACCGCGTCCACCGCGAGGGCCTCGTAACGCCTTGCCGCAGACGCGGGTTCGGGCCAGGACGGGATCTCGGTGCCACCGTGCAACGCCCAGGCGGCCTGGCGGGCGGCGCCCTCGGCGACGTATTCGCCGGGCTCGGGCGCCAGCACCGGCACCCCGAACACCGTGGGTGCGATCTCCCGCACCGCGGGCAGCGCGGCCGCGCCACCGATCAACCGCACGGTGGTGATCGAAACGCCCTGGGCGGTCAGGGCTTCCAACCCGGCAGCGATCCCGCACAGCATGCCCTCCACGGCGGCGCGGGCGAGATTGGCCCGTGTCGTGGTGGCGGTGGTGAGGCCGTGCAGGGCTCCGGTGGCGGTGGGCAGGTTGGGGGTTCGCTCTCCGTCGAGGTACGGGACCAGCACGACACCCTCCGCCCCGGGCGGGGCCGACAGGGCGAGATCGCTCAGCTTCCGCAGTCCGACACCGAGCAGATCGGCGGCGGTGTCCAGCACCCGCGCGGCATTGAGGGTGCAGACCAGCGGGAGATAGCGGTCGGTGGCATCGGCGAAACCGGCGACAATGCCGGTCGGGTCGGCCGGGCGCACGGCCGAGTCCGCCGATACCACGCCCGAAGTACCCAGCGAGACAACCACATCCGTGCCCGCCGCCAAACCGAGCCGGGCCGCCGCATTGTCGCCCGCACCGACGGCCAGCAGCGGACCGGACGCCGACGCCGTCGACTCGCTAGGGCCCATCACCTCGGGGAGGAGCAGATCGCTTCGACCACAGGCCAATTCGAGCAAGTCCCGACAGTATTCACCGGTGCGGGAATCGAAATAGCCGGTGCCCGAGGCGTCCGAGCGGTCGGTGGTGAGCTGCTCGAGTCCGCCGCCGCGCAATCGCCAGGTCAGCCAGTCGTGCGGCAGGCAGACCGCGGTGGTGCGGGCGAGGTTGTCGGGCTCGTGCTCGGCCAGCCAGCGCAGCTTCGTGACGGTGAACGACGCCACCGGCACCGATCCGGTGCGCTGCGCCCAGGTCGGCGCGCCCAGTTCGTCGACCAGGTCGCGGGCGGCATCGGCCGATCGAGTGTCGTTCCACAACAGTGCGTCTCGCACGACCTGCCCCGCCTCGTCCAGGCACACCAGACCGTGCTGCTGTCCGGCGATACTGATCGCCGCCACATCCTCGAGGCCGCCCGCGTCGTCGAACGCTTCGTGCAGCGCAGTCCACCAGTGCTCCGGATGGACCTCGGTGCCGGGTGGATGCGCCGCCCGGCCGAACCGCACGGCCCGTCCGCTCTCGGCGTCACGAATGACGACCTTGCAGGCCTGGGTGGAGGAGTCGACCCCCGCTACCAGTGTCATCGTGCGCCCAGCAGGTGTTCGAGCGCCAACTGGTTCAAGCGGACGAAGCCGTAGCCGCGTTCGCCGACCCGGTCCGGGTCGAAATCGGCTGCCGGATCGGCCAACAGGTCGGTGTAGTGCTCACCCGGGGACAGGGTCGGGGTGTGCAGGGTGTGCACCCCGGCCTCCGAAAGCGCCTGCTGCACTTCGGGATCCGCGCGGAAGGCGCGGGCTCGCTCCTTGAGCAGCAGGTAGGTGCGCATATTGGCGGCCGCGGAATCCCAGACGCCCTCGATGTCCTCGGTCCGCGAGGGTTTGTAGTCGAAGTGGCGCGGACCGTCATAGGCCGGTTCGCCGTTCGGCCCGCCGTTCTCCAGCAGGTCGACCAGGCTGAACGCGTTCATCAGATCGCCGTGGCCGAAGACCAGATCCTGGTCGTATTTGATGCCGCGCTGCCCGTTCAGGTCGATGTGGAACAGCTTGCCCTGCCACAGCGCCTGCGCGATGCCGTGCGCGAAGTTCAATCCCGCCATCTGCTCATGCCCCACTTCGGGATTGACCCCGACCAGCTCCGGATGCGCGAGGGTGGTGATGAACGCCAGCGCGTGCCCGACGGTCGGCAGCAGGATGTCGCCGCGCGGCTCATTGGGCTTCGGTTCGATCGCGAAGCGCAGGTCGTAGCCCCGGTCGCGCACGAATTCGGTGAGTACGTCGAGGCTTTCGCGGTAGCGGTCCAGCGCCGCGCGCACGTCCTTGGCGCTGTCGTATTCCGCGCCCTCGCGCCCGCCCCACAGCACATAGGTCCGCGCCCCGAGCTCGGCCGCGAGCTCCACATTCCGCAACACCTTGCGCAGCGCGAACCGGCGCACGCCCCGATCGTTGCTGGTGAATCCGCCGTCCTTGAACACCGGATGGGTGAACAGATTCGTGGTGACCATCGGCACCACCATCCCGGTCTCCGCCAACGCCTTTCGCAGCCGCTCGATACGCCGCTCCCGCTCCCCCGCGTCCGCCCCGAACGGAATCACGTCATCATCGTGAAAGCTGATCCCGTACGCCCCCAACTCGGCCAGCCGATGCACCGCCTCCACCGCATCCAGTTCGGGTCGAGTGGCATCCCCGAACGGATCCCTCCCCCGCCACCCCACCGTCCACAATCCGAACGAGAACCTATCCGCTTGCGTCGGCGTAACCATGACCATCCTCCACTTTGTTCAGACATTGAACTAAGTGCTCGGCAGCCTACTCACCACCCGCCCAGAAGTTCTGGAAATCGCCAAAATGGCTCGGTTCGGAACCAGGGCCACTCGGTTCAGAACCACGACCATGGGCGCACTCGATTGGCCAGATCGATCAGGTCGAAGCGGTGCTGCGGGCGGGTGGCGGTCCACGCCACCGCGCGCAACGCCGCCTCCACGCCGCGGCGCAACCCTCGCTCGGTTGCCGGATAGCCCAGCACCGTGCGGTCCGTCGCGCCGGTCAGCGCTCCGCAGCGGAGCGCGGCCAGGGCGGCGCTGAGGACGATGACTCGCAGTCGCCGGGCCCGGGATCCGTCGGGCAGCGCCTCCAGGCACTCCGCGGCGCGCTGCACATGCCGCGCACGCAGTTCGGTCGGCGGTCGCGAGACCGCCAGCAGCGCCGCGGTCATCCCAGCCAGCTCGGCCAGACCACTCGTCGGCGGTACCGACGCCAGCGTCGCGACGGCTTGGTCGAGGTCGCCCGCCTCGATACGGCAGCGAGCCGCGCCGAAGGCCGCGCTCTCCATCCCGCGGTCGATGGCCCATACGGCTCGGTAATGCTCACGCGCCGTTGCGCGCCAACGCGATTCGTCGGCGTCGTCCTGGGCTTGCAGCTCCGCGGCCGCACCCAAGGCCATCATCGGCGCGATCTCGCCGGGCAGCGCCCCCCGGACGGCGTCGAACAGCTCATAGGCCGACGCGTAGCGCCCCTCCAGCAAGTCGGCCACGGCCCGATACCAGTCCAGGCGCCAATCCATTTCGGCCGCCGTGCCGTCCAGCCGAGCCATCGCCTCGCGGGCCTCGGCGAGTTTCCCGAGGTCCAACTGCGCCCGCACCTCGGCGAGGGCGGCCTCGTGGGCGAACGAGACCGGTGGTGTCAGGACCCCGGCGGCGGCCGATTCCCTGTAGACGCGCAGCATGTCCAACGCACGCTCGGGATCCTCGTGCAGCAGTGGGGACAGCAGCTCGGCGCTGGGGTCGTCCGGATCGATCAGCGGAACGGCCAGTGCGGCAACGACATCCGGTGACCGCAGCAGTGGCGCGCGGGCGACACCGTCGGCCAGGCCGTCGGTGGGCAGCAGCAGCACCTCGGTACCGAAATCGGCTCGCGCGGGACCGAATACGGTCGAGATCTGGGGAATGCCGCGCCCGGTGTCGGCGGCCAGCACCGCCCGCAGCACCCCGGCCGCCTGGCAGTACATGTCGTACATCGACGAAAAGCGTTGCGCCGGATCGGGATCGGTGGCACGCATCAGCAGGCGGTGAAACGCCGGATACCGCCGCAGCGCGCTCGCCCGATCCGGCGACGGCAGGCCCGGCAACCGGTTTCCGTGCCGATCCAGCGGCATCGGCAGGGTCAGCGCGGCCAGGGTGCGACCGACGGCGTAGATGTCGGCCGCGACGGAGGGACCGGTCTCGGTGTATTCGGGCGCCTGATAACCCACCGTCCCGTACAGGCTGCCGCCGGAGCCCAGCGCGGCCACCGCACCGAGGTCGATGAGCCGGACCTCACCGTCCCCGACCATGATGTTGTCCGGTTTCACATCGTTGTAGCCCAGTCCCAGCCCGTGCAGATAGTCCAGGGCGGGCAGCACCTCCATCACGCAGGCCAGCGCCTCGGCCACCGAAAATCGCTCGGGCGCACGATCATCCAGCAGGACGCGCAGGGATTGGCCGCCGATGTACTCCATGACGATGTACCCCGACACCACGCCGTCCTCGGAACGGTGCTGGACGAAGTTGAAGATCTTCACGATGCTGGGGTGCGCCAACTCCGACAGGAACTGCCGCTCGGCGACCGCGACGATCCGCGCCTCCATGTCGCCGGGGTTCTGCAGGCCTTTCAACACCACCCACCGCCTGCTGACATTGCGGTCCCTGGCCAGATAGATCCACCCCATACCCCCGTAGGCCAGGCACCCGTGCACATCGTATTGATCCGCGACCACGGTCCCCGGCCGCAGCGGAGGCCGGAAGTTGAACCGGGTGCCGCAGCGCGCACAGTTGCCGGTCGGCCCGGCATCCAGTTCGCGGCCGACCGGGTGGCGGCATTTCCAGCAGAACCGCTTGTCCTGGGGCACTTCGGGATCGACCGGCACGGCGGCGGCCGGATCGATCGTCGGCACCGTCGGCAGCGGCACCATCCCGGTGCCGAGTTGCTGCCGCACGGCCCGGAACCGCGCCGCTCGCCCCGAGCCCACGGTGCGTTCACCACCGATCCCCGCGCCAGCGACCGCGGAGGTGACCTCCACGCCGCGCTGCGCGATGGGACCGGAAGTGACGGAAATATCCGACATGAGCACCTCGACCCGTGAACCGACACCTACCCCGGAACCCGAACCGCTCCACCGCGTGGAGGCGCGCGGTGGAGCGGTCGACTGTCGGCCCCTGGGTGGCGTCACTAATAGGGGGGACCGACGAGCTTATGGGATTGTCGAGGACTGGATGAGGTGTCGCAACCACAGCCTCGATATCGCGACACCCGGTGTTCACCCGACCCGGTTCAGTGCTCGCGGTGTTCGAGCGGACGCTCGGCGAGGACCGGGAACTGCCCGGTGAATCCGGACCGGGCCGCGGCGATCGCCATCACCCGTTTGCGCGTCAGGAACCAGCCGATCGTCATCACCGGCCCCATGACCACCACCATCGCGATCAGTGCGCCGCGCTGGGTGTCGTCCTTGCCGAAGGCCATCAACGCGAGCACGCCCACCAGGAAGAGCAGTGCCGCCCAGTTGGTGTAGGGCGCGCCCGGCATCCGGAACTTCGGGCGGACGGCCTTGCCCTCGCGGGCCCAGCGCCACAGCTTCAGCTGGCAGACCAGGATGGCCGCCCAGGCCGCGATGGTGCCTAGTGCCGACATGTTCAGCACGATCTCGAAGGCCTTCGCGGGCACGATCGCGTTGAGCCCGACACCGCCCAGGGCGACGGTGGCGGTGGCGAGAATTCCCACGTACGGCACGCCACCGCGGCTCATCCGGGACGCCACGGACGGGGCGCTGCCGTTGACGGCCATCGAGCGCAGAATGCGGCCGGTCGAGTACAGTCCGGCATTGAGGCTGGAGAACGCGGCGGTCAGCACGATCAAGTTCATCACCGAGCCCGCGCCGTTGATGCCGAGCTTGCTGAAGAACGTCACGAACGGACTGGTACCGGCCTTGAACGCGGTGTACGGCAACAGCATCGACAGCAGCACCAGCGAGCCGACGTAGAACAGGGCGATGCGGGCGATGACGGAGTTGATCGCACGGGGCATGACCTTTTCCGGATTCTCGGCCTCGCCCGCCGCCGTGCCGACGAGTTCCACTGCCGCGTAAGCGAATACGACGCCGGTCGTGGTCAAGACCAAGGGCAGTGTCCCGGTCGGGAACAATCCGCCGTGGGCCGAGATCACACTCGGCCCGGTGACCTCACCCGCGATCTTGAACCGACCGAGCAGGAATACCAGACCGACGACCAGGAAGCTGATCAACGCCACCACTTTGATCAGGGCCGCCCAGAATTCCATCTCACCGAACCACTTGACCGACACCATGTTCAGCGCGACCACGAACACCAGCGCTATGAGTGCGATCGTCCATTGCGGAATCACCTTGGTCGCGCCCCAGTAGTGCACGTAGGTGGCGATGGCGGTGATGTCGACGATGCCGGTCATACACCAGTGGAAGAAGTACATCCAGCCGACGCCGAAGGCGAGCTTCTCGCCGTAGAACTCGCGGGAGTAGGAGACGAATGATCCCGACGAGGGCCGGTGCATCACCAGTTCGCCGAGCGCGCGCAGGATGAAGAACACGAATATCCCGCACACCGCGTAGGCGATGAACAGGCCGGGACCGGCGACCTTGAGACGCCCGGCGGCGCCGAGGAACAGACCGGTCCCGATCGCGCCGCCAATGGCGATCATCTGCAACTGCCGCGGGCGCAGGGCCTTGTGATAGCCCGCATCCTCAGCCTCGATGCCGAGCGCGGACGTCGGCGCGTCCGTTCGACTTTCAACGGTGGCCATAGTGGAAGACCTCTCATGTGCTTGGGCGATAGTGCCCTGAATCACACCATCGTGCGGTGAACCATATACATCGTTTGATGGCACATGCAATGCTGTGATGACAGGTTTACGAACCCGAAACCTGATCCCGCGGAGCAGGCCGTGCGGGACGCGAAGCATCGACGGTCGGATGTGGTTTCCTGGAGACGTGGCCGAGACGGAATTCACGATCGACGAGCTGGCGCGCGAGACCGGCATGACGGTGCGCAGCCTGCGCGCCTACCACGAGCGCGGCGTGCTGCCGCCGCCATACCTGAAGGGCCGCACCGGTTTCTACAACCAGGAGCATGTGAACCGGCTGCAGATGATCAGCCGTCTGCTCGACCGCGGCATCAAACTGCACGGCATCCGCGAATTGCTCGAGGCCTGGGATCGCGGCGAGGACCTCGGCGATGTGCTCGGAGTAGAGGAGACACCCGAACCCGGCACCGAGCAGACCGCCCGCCTCACCGGCCGCGAAGCCACCCCCGCCCGCCGCATTCCGGCCACCCACCTGGCCGAACGCTACAGCGAGGTACCCAACGGCCTGGCCCGCATCGTCGCCGCGGGCCTCTACGAGCCCGTCGACGTGGCCACCTACCGAGAACGCAATCCGCGCTTGGTCGCCCTGACCGAACAACTCGTCACCGCCGGTATCCCCCGCACCCGCGCCCTCGACGAGGTCGAGCGCTTGCGCGCCACCTGCGAACACATCGCCCGCCGCTTCGCCGACCTGGCCGAATCAACCCCGGCCGCACTCCGAACCCTCCCAGGCCAGGCCGCAGCCGACCTGATCGACGAATTCCTCACCCGCTACCTGGATTCGACCCCCCGCGAACTCTCCCGCCCCTATGACTCACCATGAGTGCATAAACCATCAAACAGTGGCACATAAGTCAATGGTCCTCACCGGTCAGGCGTGGTACAGGAGATAGATCGAGAGCAACGTCATCACCACCATCATGGGCATGGTGAACGACAGGAGATACAGCCGGTACCGCCGCTCCCGGCGGATATCCTCCACGGTCGGCGCCACCGGCCCGAGCGTGCCGATGCACAGCTTCCGCGGTCCCCGCCCGAACAACGGCGCCCGGAAATAGATCTGGGTGACCTGCCCGGCCACCACCGGAACAACCGCGCGCGCAGGGATTTTCCCGGGCCCGCCCTGCACCGCGGTGACCACATGCTCCCCCGGCACCACGGGAATATAGGTGCTCCCCCACCGCACCCCCGGCACAGCCTGACCATCGATGGTGACCTTCACCCCCGGCAGCACGATCGTCCCGTCCGGAAACGAGGCCTCGAGGCGAATCCCCGTGCGCCCCGGCTCCGTCGCATACGGAGGAGACCACCCCGCCTCTGCCTCCGACTGATTCGACAACCACATACGAATGGATCGCCCCCAGCCCCCACCCCGTAAACGACTGCGCGGCCGCCTTTCACGACGGTGCGACAAAGGTGGCGAAGTACATCGCGGTGAGCTGTTCGGTCAGTCGTTTGTTCGACCACCGTCGTTGGTGCGCGAGGCGGTCGAGTAGGTCGAGTGACATGAGTGACCACAGCAGGTCGGTCGCGGTATCGACAGAAAGGTGTGGGGCGAGCACCCCTTCCCGTGCCAGCCGTTCGACGACGCGACGGCTGCCTTTGAGCCAATTCCCCTGGGTGGTCCGCCACAATGCCGCCGCGTCCGGGTCGGTGTGCTGGGCTTGCTCGAAAGCCCGCAGCACCGCCAGGATTCGCAGATGTGATCGCACGAGGTGGGCGACCCATTCACGCAGACCCGACACGGCATCGGGGGCATCCCACACGGCCTGGAGCGATTCCGCGAGATTGTCGGTCTCGCCGAGACTGCGGTAGAGCGCGGTGACGAGATCGGTCCGCGTTGCGAAATGCAGGTAGACAGCTCGGCGGGTGACGCCCGCGCGCTCGGCGACGGCCGCCATGGTCAACGCGGGCAAGCCGTCGTTCTCGATGATGTCGCGGGTCGCCGCCAACAGGGCGCCGACCGTGCGGTGGCCTCTGGCGTTCTGCGGCTGGGTCATGTCCGTCTCCGAATGTTGGTGCGAATTGCTGCGAGCACGTGCGGGATGTGCACACCATGTGTAGTTTAGTTTCTACACATAGCGTGTAGTTCATGGCGGTGGTCATGTCGGCTACAGCTGTCACGGGACATTTTGGGGCGGTGGGGAATTGAGCAACCGAATCAGTCGCCGAGCGTTCATCGGCACAGCAGGTGTGGGCGTTCTCGGTGCGACGGCGTGGGCGGTTGGTGATCGTGTCACGACACGCGCGTCGACAGCGGTCGGCGATGGTCTGCGCGCGGTCGTGCGGGGCCGGGTGTCGTTGCCGGGAGACCCGGGTTTCGAGGCGGCGAGCCGACCGTGGAGTAACGCTGTCACGCAGCAGGTGCGGGCGGCGGTGGAGCTCGCCGACGCCGACGATGCCGCCGCGTTGGTGCGGTACGCGCGCCGAGCCGGAGCGTCGCTGTCGGTCCAGCCCAACGGCCATGGTGCCAGCGACGACCTCGAGGGCATAATCCTGGTCCGCACAAGCAAACTCGACACAATTCAAGTAGACCCCGCCGCGCGAACTGCCCGGGTCGGCGCAGGCGTTGCGTGGGGTCGAGTGCTCGCCGAAGCGGGACCGCATGGATTGACCGGACTGGCGGGCAGTTCCGCAGCGGTCAACGTGACCGGCTTCTGCCTCGGCGGCGGATTGAGCTGGTTCGGGCGCAAACACGGGTGGGCCGCCGACAGTGTTACCGCGTTCGACATCGTCGACGCCGACGGTCACCCCGGCCGGATAACCGCCACCTCCGACCCGGACCTGTTCTGGGCACTGCGCGGCGGCGGTGGCGACTTCGCGCTCGTCACCGCAATCGAGCTCGATCTACACCCGGCCCCAGCGGTTTTCGGCGGGCAAATGGTGTGGCCAGGGACCACCGCACCCGCGGTCATGACAGCCTTCCGGGACGTCACCGCACACGCCCCCGACGAATTGACGGTGTGGTTCCAGCAATTCCAGCCCCCAGGATCGACGACCACACTCACCAGCGTTCTCGTCGCTTATCTGGGCGACGAAACCACCGGCCGGGCCCTGCTGTCCGGGTTCGACTCGATTCCGGGCAGACTCCAAGACACCCGCCGCATGATGGCGATCGCCGACCTCGGCGAAATCGCCTCCGAACCAACCGATCCCAGCCCAGAAAGATTCGCCTCAGAGCTGCTGACCGACATCGACGACCACACCGCCGACGCTCTGCTGCAACCAATAACCCCACTGCTCGCGATGGAGATCCGCCACCTCGGCGGCGCGTTCGCCCAGCCGTCCGACAGCGCGGCCGGGCCACTGACGGCCCCCTACTGCCTCATCGAAATCGGCATGGTCACCACACCAGAATCGAAGACGGCGATCGAGGCCCGCCGCCAGCAGTACCGCGACGCCCTACGCCCGGTCCTGGCCGACAGAGCACCCTTCACATTCCTCACACCGGGCGACACCGCAGCACGCGCTTTCACCCCCGCCGCGCTAACCCGCTTGCGCACAATCAAACACAGTCGCGACCCCTACGCAATCATCCGCTCCAACTACCCCGTCCTCGCCTGAATCACCGCCCACCCGAAGCGGCGTCCCCGCCTGGCCGGTTCGGTCAGGCGGGCTTGGGGGTGGTTGAGGCTTGGATGATGGCGGGGAAGTAGGTGCGGGCGAACCAGCGGGCGTGGTCGTCGGTGTTGGTGGGGAGTACGGCGCTGGGGACCATGAGTAGGGATGCGGTGAGGCGGATGAGGATTTCGGCGGCGCGGAGGGCGGATTCGAAGGGGAGGGTGTCGTCGGCGAGGGCGGCGGCGATGGTTACTCGGATTGGTTCGAAGGTGGTGCTGTGGTCGGTGAGGAACGAGGTCAGGGTCTCGGGTTCGTATTGACGTAGTGCTGCGACGAGGGGGTGGCGGCGGCATTCGCGGATGCCGAGAACGAATGCTTCGACCGCCTTGTCGGTGGGGTTGCCCTGGTCGAGGATTTGGCCGCTGATCTCGGCGAAGAAGGATACGACTTCACGGACCACGACCTGGCGAACGATTTCGTCCTTCTCGCCGATGCGCCGGTAGACGGTGGGCCGGGAAACCTTGGCGCGGCGGGCGATATCGCCGACGGAGGTCCGGCGGAACCCGTGCTCGATGAACTCGGCGCGTGCGACGTCGAGCAGACGTGTGTGTTCGGCGTCGCCGGTCGGCGGTGCCACGGCGAGCAAGTGCTCGAGATCCATGCCTGCGTCGGTCATGGCTGTGAGGCTATCGCCTGCCGGATCGCCTGCCGCGCTGCGGATTCGGCTCATCACCCCACCCTTGCCGTCTGTGTTACACAAAGATACTTTTGTAAACATGTTACAGGGTGGTGGCGCAGGGGGCCGCCACCCACATCGTCGAAAGGCCTCCCATGAGGACGCTTCATCACCTCGGCCCATCTCCCGAACACGCCCGCTACCAGGCATTGCTGCCCGAGTTCTGGGACAAGGTCAAACGGCAGGAGGCCGAAGCCCTCGAGCGGGGCTACCCGATCGAGGGCGCCTTCGAATTCGGGCAGAAATGGTTCGGCGCGTGGGCCGATCAGAGCCTGGACAAGCTGCGCGACTGCATGGCCGAGGACTGCGACTTCATCGACAGCTCGACCTTCCAGAACATTCGCATCGGCCGAGCGGAAACCCTCGCCAACTGCGCGGCCTGTTTCGAGGCGTTCCCCGACATCGCGTTCTACCCCCAGGACGACAGCCTGCGATCCCTGCCCTACGGCGACTACTCCCACGGCCAACTGCGCATGGCGATCCCGTGGCGGGGCATTGCCCGCTGGACCGGACCGCTGCGGCTGCCCGGCACCGACATCGTGCTCCCACCGACGGGGCGGTGCCTGAATTTCATTGGGGTGGACCGCTATCTCCTGACCGACGACTTCAAGATAACCCACATCGATACCGATTGGGACATGCTGTTCATGGGTGTTCAGTTGTCCCCGTTGGGGATTCGCGCGCCGCGGTTGGGTGTGTTGAAGGCCGCCGCGCTGGCCGCACAGGTGGCCGTGCCGCTGCTGCGGCGACTGAACAGCGGCGGCCTCGATGGCCACCGTCGCTTCGACCTGCCGTTGCTCAGCATCGCCGGACCGGGAGCGTCGGCATGAGCACGAATTCCGTGACGCGGCCGCGTTCCCGGCGTCGCGTGAGCACCTTCGCCCGGTCGATCGACCCGATGATCCCGGGCCCGAAAGGGCGGCCATTGCTGGGAGTACTACCCGAATTCCGCAGGGACCCTTTCGAATCCGTGCGCGGTTGGGCTCGCGAGTACGGTGACGTGTTCCACGTGCCGCTGCCGATGCTGAACGTGGTGATGGTCAATCATCCCGAATTGGCGGCCACCGTGCTCAACGACCGCGACGGCAACCTGGGCCAGTTCGGCCGCGTCGGGGAATTGGTCGCGCGGGTGACGGGGGCGACCATGCCGATCATGGAAGGCGACGCCCTGCGTCAGCGTCGCCGCCTGCTCAGGCCCATGTTCGGTCGCCGCCACCTGGCGGTGATCGCGGAATCCATTGTCGCGGAGTTCACCCGCCGCATCGAACGCTGGGATCGCTTCGCCGACACCGGAGAAGTCGTGGACCTGCAGGCCGAGCTCATGCGCGTCACCCTGCCCGGGTTCCTGCGGGCCATGTACGCCACCGAACTCACCGAAACCCAACTCGCCCATGCCGACATCGATATTCGCCTGATCCTGCGCACCCTCGCCTCGGGCGTATTCCTTTCTCCCCCAACGATTCCGCTGCCGATACCGGGCACCGAGAACCTGCCGAAGTCGTTCCGGCGCTTGTACGCCCTCGTCGACGGCCTCATCGAGCAACGGCTCGCCGACCCGGCCGAACACCACGACATCCTCGGCCTGCTGCTGGCCAGCCGCTACGAGGACGGCACCGGCCTGTCCCATCGTGACCTGCGCATGGAACTGATCACCCTGATGGGCGGCGGCTACGAAACCATGGTGGCCTCCATGTCTCACACCCTCGCCCATCTGGCGCTCAATCCCGAACCCGCGCAACGGCTCTACGACGAGATCGACGAACTCGACGGCGCCGCACCCACTTACGACGATCTCGCCCGCCTCACCTGGGCGCGAGCGTGTTTCGACGAGGGGCAGCGCCTGCAGGGCCATCCGATGAACCCTCGATTCGCCTGGCACGCCACCGAACTCGCCGGATTCCACATCCCCGCAGGCACCGTCGTCGGGGTCCCCGTCTACACCCTGCACCGCGACCAACGCTGGTGGCGCGACCCGGACCGCTACGACCCCACCCGCTTCACCGACACCACCACCCATCCCCCACGACCCGGCCAAACGTTCATCCCCTTCGGCGCGGGACCCCACCACTGCCTCGGCTCCGCCTTGGCGTACCTGAACGCCCAATTCCTGCTCACCCCGATCTTCCAGCGCTACCGGTTGCACACCCCACCGGGCTGGACACCGCGGCACGCCTCCACCTTCTCCATCACCCTCGACGGCGGTCTGCCCGTCCACCTGACCAAGGTCCGCGATCAGGTCAGAACTTCTCGAACAACTGCTGCGGAATGATCGGTTGGTGGTAGGTGCATTCGCCGGACAGCACAGTGGAACCATGTAGCCGTGACATCGGGATGAGCAGCTTGTCGCCTGCGGTGAGTTGAATTTTGTGGGTGACGTTGTTCCAGAAGTGCATCTCACCGACCTCGATCATGACCAGGCGATGTTCGTCGTGCACATGGGTTGTCGAGGTCTCCTCGTGCGATTCGACGAAGGTGTCGAGATCTACTTCGATGTGCTCGTCGGTGAGGTAGCGGTCGATCTGCTCGGCTTTCCGCTGATGCTCGTCGATGCGGTCCGCCCAGGCCAATTGGGTGGACAGATCCTCGTCCCACAGGTCGGCGAACCATGCC
Source organism: Nocardia sp. CDC160 (assembly GCF_035818795.1). NCBI lineage: Bacteria > Bacillati > Actinomycetota > Actinomycetes > Mycobacteriales > Nocardiaceae > Nocardia > Nocardia sp. CDC160. The sequence goes on from NZ_JAYKYT010000004.1 coordinate 1,341,633, forward strand.
GCATCCGAGAAACCGGCGGCGAAACCCTCGATCGCGCGCGGGCCGAACGCCTCGTACAGCGGCTGGATCAGCGCGTCCACGAGCCGGTCCGGGTCGGTGGGTTCGGTGCCGCGACCGGTGTCGAAATAGTCTGTCCCGCCGCCGAATCCGTCGGTGAACAGCCAGCGGAAGCGGTCGCGGGTCAGCTCCTCGTTGATCCTGCGGTGCGCGACCGCGCCGAGGAAATCGAAGCACCGCTCGCGCCGTCGGCTCAGATAGTGCAGGTGGTTGCCACGCGCGAGTGACGAGGTCAGATACAGCTGCCAATAAGCGCCCGCGCCCGGACGCAATCCGGCCGCGTCGAGCAGGCCGCGGTACTGCTCACCGCGTCGCACCCAACCTCTGTACTCGTCCACGAGCATCTCCCGCAGCGCGGGATGGACGGCCTGATACTCGCCATTGGCCCCGTGCGAGACGGCCACGTACTGGGCCGGTGTGAAGGCGCTGAACTGCAACAGCGTGAAGGTGGCGGCCGCGCGTCGGTCGCGGGTGGCGGCCGCGACCTCGAAGACTCGTCCCGGCTCGGCGAGCCGCCGCTCGTAGTAGTCGCGAACCCGTTGCCGCAGCCATTCCGGCCCGGCGTACTCGACCGGCTCGCGGCCATTGTCGAGCAGTGCGAACAAATGGTTTTCCAGGACCGGTCCCGCCATTGCCGACAGTATTCGGTTCCGGTCGCTGTAGAACCGCGGCTGTTCGATCGCGGCCGCCTTATCGTCGACCGGCGGCAGATAGAGCAGGTCGCAATCGTAGACATTGCGCAGCATCCGATGCCCTAGCAAACCGCTCAGTTTGAGATAGTCGCTCTCGGCGATCGGTTTCGAATAGTCCAGCCATTCCAGGTCGGCCGGGCGGACCGGTCTGCGATACGGATTGTTCTCGGTGGTCAACTCGTCCCATTCGGCGGCCCGAAAGGCGGGATTCGCCGCAAAGGCACGCACAATTGCATTTGCATCGGTTGGGTCCGGCAGCTGCCGGGCGTCGATCTGCTCATTCATTGTCTTCTCCATGGAAGGGGCAGGACTGATACGCATCGGTGTCGTCGTCGGGAATGAAGTACTGACGCCATTCGAAATTCGACGGATCCCCGTAATCCCCCATGGACGGATGCAATGTCGCAACGTCCCAGGCGGCCAGTCGATCGCGTATTTGTTTCCGGGCGGCGGCTCCGGCCGGGGTGCCGCCTTCGATCCCGTGGAAGACATTGCGGGGCTGGAACATGAGCACCAGGCTCTCGCCGAGCCGCCGGGATCGGCGGAGCCGGTGCGTCGGGGCGGCCGCGAAAACGAACATCGCGGTGCCGTGGAAGCAGAACTCCCACAATGGATCTGCCGGATCGCGGGCGAAGTCGGCGGGCCACGGCCGGTCATCGTGCCGGTGCAGGTACCGCAGGGCGGCCCAGAAGGTCTGGGCGTGATCCTCGTGCGAGGCCGAGTCGTCGGGTTCGATGAAGGCGGCGAGCACCTGGCGCAACTTCGGGGTCGGGCGGACGTAATCGAGGAAAACCGCGAGTCGCTCGGCGAGCGGTCGATAGTCGTTCCGTTCGAGCGGAGTGACGAACAATTCTCGCCTTTCCAGCGCCCGCCGACCGAAATGGCAGGGGTAGTCTCGGTGCCCCACCTCCCATTGGAACACGGTCAGCGCTGATGCGAACCAGCGTGGGATCTCCGGCGCACCGATCGCCTCGCCCTGATCCAAGACGTAGATTTCCTGCGCGGCTAGTTCGGACAGTTTGTCGGGTAGAAATGCCAGTGGTTGCGAAACCGGCATAACTCACCCTCCTCCCTGATTCTTTTGTTACGGATACATTACCAATGTCGATCCGCCAGGTATCGTATGCAGACCCCGAGATAGATCGCAAGGAGTCAAAGTGCACCGGCCTTAACACAATTCAATCGGGTTAATATTTGCCATACATTCGGGGGCCGACAGGTAAATCCGATTTCGCATGTGAATGTTTTAGAGCAGGGCAATTTCCGGCCTCGTCGAGAGGCCGTCAATGCGCCGCGACATGAATTACTCGGCGCTTACCGGCGGATGACGATATCCCGAGGTACCGGTCGACGGGTCTCCGCCAGCCGCGTGCACATCAGCAGCGCGACGAACGGAATCGCGATCAGGACGGCCAGCGTGGTGGCGAGACCGCGGGCGTCGGCCAACAGACCGAGCAGCGGCGTGGCCGCGCCTCCGGCCGACACCGCCAAACCCAGCGTGACACCGCTCGCGGTGCCTACCCGGTTCGGCAAGTACTCCTGGCCCAGCGTCGTGTGCACCGCGAACGGAAGGTATATGCCGATGCCACAGATCACGACGGCCACGAACAACAGACCGAGGGCCGGTGCCAGCACGACACCGGCGAATCCCGGTACGGCCAGCAGATATCCGAGGCGCAGGGTGCGAACCCGGCCGATCCGATCGGCCAGCCAGCCCCCGCCGATCGTGGCGAACGCGCCCGCCACCGTCATGGTGGTCAACGCGGCCGACGCTACCGAGTGCGAAGCATGGAATCGATTGATGGCATAGAGCTCCAGGAAGGTCGACAGTCCGAAGAACAGGATGGATCGGCAGATGACGACGCCGGTCAACCAGCCGAACGACCGCCAGTCGTCGAGCCGATCCACCCCACCGGGCCGCGCCACGCCATTGTGGTGCGCGCCCGAAAGCCGTGGCAGCAGTGGCCATATCACCGCGGCCATGGCGACCGCGGGCAGTACGAGCAGCGGGGTGCCCGTCAGACCGGTGGCACCGAGCACCGCGGTGACCGCGACCGGGCCGATCGCGAAACCGAGATTGCCGCCCAGGGCGAACCAGCTCATCGCCTGGGCGGAGTCGCCTCCGACCACACCGACCGCGCGGGCCGCCTCGGGATGGTAGGCGGCGACACCCGCTCCCGAGAGCGCGACGGCCAGCCAGATGAGGGCGTAGTGCGAACCGAGCCCGGACAGCGCGATACCGCTTCCCGCCGTGAGCAATCCGCCGACCAGCAGCCATGACATCGGACGCCGGTCGGCCAGCCAGCCGAAAACGGGCTGTACCACGCTGGATACCAGCGTCGCGGCCAGCGTGATGCCGGTGACCGCCAGGTAGCTGTAGTGATAGGCCAGCAGGAGAAACGGGATGATCGCGGGCACCGCACCCTGGTAGAGATCGTCCACGACGTGACTGAGCGCGAGCAACGCCACCGCGGGGCGGGACACGCGTGTGCGGTCGGTCGCCGTTTCCTCAGATGTCTGAGGACCTTTCGTCATCGTGTCCCTCCCGGGATCCGATTGCCGTGCTAGGTCGTCAAGCTCCGCAGTGCCCGCAGGGTGACGGTGACGTTGGCCTCGGTCGCGGCGGCGGCCGCCTGCGGATCGCCCGCGCGGATCGCCTCGGCCAAAGCGACATGCGCATCGCTCACCCCCGCGATGCCGGGGCCCGCGTCGACATCATCGATCAGATCGCGGAGCGCTTCGGGCAGCCTCGTATTCGCGAGGGAGCCGAAGATCTGGTCCAGCAGCGGATTGTGCGCGGCCGCCACCACCGCACGATGGAATGCGAGGTCCGCGGCGATGAAGACCTCGTCCTTACCGCGCTGTTCCGCCTGTTGCCGCTCGGCCAGCGCGGAATCCATGCGGCGCAGGTCATCCGGAGTGCGCCGCACCGCGGCCAGCCGCGCGGCCTGCAGCTCGATCGCCTCGCGCACCTCGTACACCTCCAGCACGGTGGCGCGGCGGACCAGGGTCTCGAGTCCGTTCGCGGTGGTGGACACCACGAAAGTTCCACGGCCCTGGCGTGATTCGAGCATCCCGAGGTGCACCAGCGCGGTGATCGCCTCGCGCACCGTCGACCGGCCGACTCCCAATTGGGCCGCCAGTTCGGTCTCGGCCGGGATCCGGCTCCCGACGGGCCAGGCTCCGTCGGCGAGCTGACTGGACAACTGGCGCAGCGCCATTTGGACCAATGGCGTGCGACGCAAAGGCTCGAGACTCATCCCACTCCTCAGTTGTCTGAGGACCAGGATAACCCCGGGAGACGACCATGCGGCAGCCCTTCGATCCAACGGAGCGAACCGTCCCACGGCTAACCGTCGGTGGTTCGTTGCCTAGCGGGCGTCCGACACCTGCTGTTCGAGGTCAGCGATCTCGGCGCGGAGCCATTCCTTGTCCGCGTTGGCGGTCGCCGCAGCGAGGGTGAGCATTCCGCGCCGGAATCGATCGGGCATCTCGGCGGCCTTCAGTGGCCGTCCCTGCTCGTAGAAGTAGCTCGCGGGTTCTTCGTAGAACGCGAGTCGGCGGCGCAGGACCGCGGCCTGATCGGCGGGATCCGGCAGGAATCGCAGGAACGCCAGCAGGATGAAGAAGTTGTTGCGGTCGGTGATCTCGACCTGGGCCGGATTCCGCAGGCGCCGCAGCAGTTCCGCGCGACCGGCGTCGGTCAGGGTGTAGACCTGTCGCGCGCCATCGTCGTCCTTGGTGAGCAGACCGGCCGCGCGCAACCGGTTCAGCGCCGGGTAGAGCGCGCCATCGCTGACGGGCCGGATGTGGCCGGACAGCCCCGAGATGCGCTGGCGCAGCTCATAGGCGTGCATGGACCGCTCGAAAAGGAACCCGAGGATGCTCAGCTCCAACATGGGCCAACCATAGCCTCTAATCGACTTATCTCGAAAAGAGGTAGCTCGATTCGAGACACTCTATTAGAGTGTCGGTATGACCGATTTCGTGACTACTTCCGAGGGAACCCGGCTCGCCTACGTGGATTCGGGCGGACCGGGCCGCCCCTTGCTGGCGCTGCACGGCGCGTTCGGCTGCGGCAGGTGCTGGATGCCGATGGCCGAACGCCTCGGCCGCCGCATCATCGCGCTGGACCAGCGCGGGCACGGCGAATCCGATAAACCGGGCGACTACTCCCGGGCGGCGTTCGTGAGCGACGCGGCCGCCGTCATCGAGAAGCTGGGGCTCGGGCCGGTATCGGTGATCGGGCATTCGCTGGGTGCCATCAACGCCTATCAGCTCGCCGCGCAACGTCCGGAGTTGGTCGAATCCTTTGTGGCACTCGACTTTCCGGTCGAGGTGGGCGAGTTCACCGATCCGTGGCTGGACGCGCTCCCGGCACGATTCCCCAGCCTCACCCAAATGCGAGCGACCCTGCACCGACTGGTGTCGATGGGAGTGCCCTTCCACTTCATGGAGAGCGCGGTGCGAGACTCGGACGGCTGGCACTTCCAGTGGCGCGCCGAGGATATGCGGTCAGTGAAGCGCGGCGTCATCGGCACCTGGTGGAACGACTGGACGGGCAGCACATGCCCGGCCCTGCTGCTGCTCGGCGGTGACAGCGCGGTGGTCCCGCCCGACCACGCGCGAGAGATGGTGTCCCGCAGACCGAATACCGCCCTGGCGACCATCGCGGGCGCGGGCCACGACCTCTACCTAACCCACACCGACGAGGTCGCCGCACACATCGCCCGATTCCTACCCTGACCTCACACGAACGCCCGCACCGCGTGTCCACGGTCGAGCAGCGACCGGGTGGCCCGCCGCCCGGTCGCCCCAGCCGCCTCGGTCACCAGAAACGTTGGCTGATCTGGCTTGGATTGCCTTGCCCTACCGTTCAATAGGCGACTGTGAAGACGGTCCTGTGCCGGGTCGGCTTCTCGATCTCGTCGACGAAGGCGATGGCATAATCCTCGCCGCTGATGCACGCGCGGCCCGTGCTGCGCGACACGCAGATTTCCCGCGCCACCGACGAGGCCGAGGCGCGCACCATTCTCGGATGCGATCCGGCCCAATGTCGGGATGTACTCGGCCAATCCGGTGCCGTGGGCCTGCAGGGCAACCACCAGCACATCGGCGCCCGCTGCGACATCACGCACGAATCCCTCGTCGAACAACGAACCCGGACGGAGGACCAGATCACTCCGGTTCGCCAGCGGCCCGATATCGCGTGCGATGGCAACAACCCGATGTCCACGAGTCGCCGCCTCGGTAGCGATGTTGCCACGGAGTAACCGGTGGCGCCGAATACTGCGATCGTCGTCATTGTTCTCCTCGAGTATCACGCGATGGCGATCAGTCGACGATGAGTCCGCCGGTCAGGTTGGCGACGGTGCCGGTCATCGCCGAGGCCCGATCGGAGGCGAGCAGGACCGCCGCTTGCGCGAGTTCGTCCAGCGCGGTCAACCGCTTGCGGTGCGTCATCGCACCCTCCATCTCGAGCAGTTGATCCTTCGCCATGCCGATCGCGTCCGCGTGCAACCCGAACACGGTGTGGATGGTCGGCGTCTCTGCCATGCCGGTGGTGCGCAAGCAGATCGCGCGAACACCGTGCTGCGCCCATTCGGCCGACAGCGCCCTGTTGAGACCTTCCATGGCCGCCCAGCCCACACTCATTCCGCCCACCAGAGGCATCGGCAGTCGGGCAGGTTCGGGGGTGTTCATCATGATCACCCCCGAACGCTGGGGGATCATGTGTCGCGCTGCGGATTTCGCGGTGACGAAATGCGCCCGGGTGTAGGTCGTGATCGGCCGCAAGAAGTTCTCAACCGGCAGGTCGGCGAGCGGGATGCCCTGCAACCCTCGCGGAGAGATCCCGATCGCGTTGAACGACACGTCGATACTCCCGGCGTCGGCGACGACCGCGGCCAAATGCTCGGTTACCGCCTTCTCGTCACCGGCATCCACCACAGCGGTCTCGGCGGTGCTACCGGCGGCCGCTATTTCCTTCGCGACCGCGTCGATGCTCTCGCGATTGCGGCCGGTCAGAAACACTTTCGCGCCTTCGTCGGCGAATGCGCGAGCCACCGCGCTGCCGACCGCACCGCTCGCGCCGTACACGACAACGTTCTTGTTTTCCAGCAACATAACCTTCTCTTCCTGTAGCTCACGGCCCCTACATGGACAGAGGCGAGCTCACCGCGAAAGTTATCGGTGTCGTATCACCGCGAATCCGGGGTCGGCTGCTCTCGACCGGTCGACGGCACCGTCGCCCTGCAATACGCTCATGCATCGAAATCTGTTGATTCACAACGAATACGGGCGTAGTAAGGCCAGGGACGAGGAGGATCGGCGAATGCGGATCGGGACGATCGGGGCCGGGCGGATGGTGGAGTCGCTGGCCGGGCGGTGGGCAGCGGCCGGGCATGAGGTGCGGATCGGTGCCCGCGACACAGGTCGGGCCGCCGAACTCGCCACTCGAATCGGGGCTGTTGCGGGAGGCGGAATACGCGAGGCCGTCGAGTTCGGCAACGTCATACTGTTCGGCGTCAAACAGGCCGCGATCGTCGATGCGCTCGAAGCCGCCGGTGCCGCGGATGGCGCATTCACCGGCAAGATCATCATCGACTGCGGCAATGCGGTGGACCTCAGCGACTTCTCGCAGGTCACCTGGGACGGCAAATCTCTCGCCGAACAGGCCGAGGCCGTCGCGGTGGGCAGCCGAGTCGTCAAGGCGTTCAACCTCGCCGCCTACACCGTCTGGCAGAAGAATCCCGTCCAGTACGACGGCCGCCCACTGGCCATCCCAATCTGCGGCGACGACACCGCGAAGGCAACGATCGCCCCGTTGATCACCGGCATGGGCGCCACTCCGCTCGACGTCGGTGACCTGCGGCAGGCCCGCCAGTTGGAAGCCATGGGCGTGATCATCATCAAACTGCTGTTCGGTGGCGTCGGCCTCAACAGCGTCTTCCAATTCCTGCCCGAACCGGCCTGATCAACCCGAACCATCGATCGCCTGTGGCGCTCAACGGGCGCGGATTCGCGTAGTTCACTACTCATGACGGAGGTCGCCAGCAAGCACAGACTTGGGATGGTTGGGGTGGGATCACAGGCGCTGAGGCGCGGCGAGAGGCTCGTCCGTCGGGGGCTGGATTGAACCGGGGGGAAGCCGACGCACCTCGACTCGGGGCGTAGCACTCGCGCCCGCGAACCATCTCCCGAATGGAGCGTCATGGCAAGCACACTCAATCAACGGCTCACGCCCGCAACGGAGGACCGCGTTCTGCGATCGTCCGCGGTACGTACGCAAACGACAGGCGCGGACTCGTTCATCGCCATTCCGCCACAGATCGACAATGGCGACGAGGCCAGGTACGCCGACAAGTCCGGCACCTACACCAAAGGTGTTCTGCAGGAAGGGATCGGGCTGGTCGACCTGGCCGCCTATGACTCGTTCATACGGGCCTTGAGCAGCGGCAATCCCTCGGACTTCGAAAAGATAGTCCTGGGCGGGCCGCGCACGCTGAATGGTCCGCAGGGCGGGTTGAGCTTTTCCCTGTCCAGCGCGGACGTGAGCCAATTCGCGGTGCCACCGGCGCCAGCGCTGGCGAGCGAGGCGTACGCGACCGAACTCGTCGAGCTCTATTGGGCATCGCTGCTGCGTGATGTCGCCGTCACCGATTACAAGTCGAATCCGACGGCGGTGAAGGCCGCGGCCGAGTTGTCGTCCATGCGGGCCTATGCCGGACCGCGTGATTCGAGCGGCTCGGTGACCCCGGAATTGCTGTTCCGGGGTACTTTCGCGGGGGAAACGGTGGGACCCTACCTGTCGCAATTCCTCGTGCAGCCGACCGCGCTGGGATCATTGCCCATCACTCAGAGATACGTAACGAACAAGGCGGGCAAGGACTTCGCGCTGTCGCCCGCCGAGTACCAGCAGGTGCAGAACGGTCAGCCGACCGGCCAAAGCCTCACTCCGCTCGCGCAGCCGTTGTATCTGCACGACGGGCGCGGACTGGCCGCATACACCCATGACGATGTGCTCTACCAGGCGTACTTCGTGGCCTACCTGGTGTTGAACACCATCAACAACGGTGGACCGGTGCCGCTGAACCCCGGGAACCCCTACCGAGGTTCCAAGACCCAGAACGGCTTCGCGTCATTCGGCCAACCGGATATCGCGGCCACCCTCGCCACCGTGGCCGATCTGGCGCTGAAGGCCGTCTGGTATCAGAAGTGGTGGGTGCATCTGCGGCACCGTCCCGAATCGGGTGGCGCGATCGTTCACCTGCTCCGCACCGGCCAGGGCGGGTCGATTCAGGGCCATGTCAGCGACACCGTGGTCGATTCGCAGGCGGTCGCCGCCAGCTTCGCGGCGAACAACAGTTTCCTGCTCTCGCAGGCCTTTCCGGAAGGATCGCCGACGCATCCCGCCTAACCGACCGGGCACGGCGCGGTCGCCGGAGCCTGCATTACGGCGCTGAAGTTCTTCTTCGACGGCAGCTTCGTCCTGAAGAATCCGATCGTGTCGTCCTCCGACGGCCAATCCACCGCCCCATACACCGCTCCCGCAGGCGAACCTCCGCTGACCGTCAACGGAGAGTTGCACAAACTCGCCGACAACATCAGCTTCGGCCACGGCATTCACGCCGGAATCCACTGGCGCAGCGATACATTGACATCGATTCAGCTCGGCGAGGCGGTCGCACTGAGCTATCTGCGAGACCGCGCCCACACCTACAACGAGCAGTTCAGTATTTCTCTCACGAAACTGGACGGCTCCATCGCGACCATAACCAACCCCTAGCCTTGCGGTTTAGCAGCGAAGCCGCGGGCCATCCGGCCCGCGGCTTCGCTGTGTTGTGGACCTAGCTGGGCGTTATTCAAAACGCGCTGACCTGCATAAACTCCAAAGCACCCACGCCAGAATCAGCTCCACAGCACCACGCAACACATCCCGCCGGCCCAAGAAAACGTCGGAGAACCGGCCACGTGAGCCACGCAGAATCCGGCAGCGCCTCTCACCGGCGACGACCGCCGAGCTGATCCGGGACTACACCGACGGGGTCTCCACCGCGCAGCTCGCGGTCCGCTACGGGATCTCCAAGACCGCGGTCCTCACCCTGCTCACCCAACGCGACGTGCCGCGTCGCTACCAGTCGATGACCGCCGCCGACATCGATCACTCCGAGCGCCTATACCTGAGCGGCCACTCGCTGGTGACGTGCAGCAAGCTCACCGGCTTCCCCGCCAGCACCATCCGCGATGCGCTGCGCCAGCGCGGCACACCCATGCGCCCGGCCGGAGGCCGACCCAGTCACCGCTGATGTCTCGGCGTGTCGACACGCCGCACGCTCCACCAATCTCGAGCAGATAGCAACCCGACAGCGAATCAGTTCGGCAGTCGAGCGACGCCTGAACCCACGCGCGCACAGGAGACCCCCAATGCCCACCACGACCACCTACTCCCCTGAACCATCCGATACCTGCACCGCTCCCACACCGCCGACGCATCAGACCGCACCGCCCAATCAGCGTGCACACACGAGCTTCTTCTGGTGCGTGCTGCTCACCGCAGCCACCGTCAGCATCACCGGGAACGCCACCCACGCCGTTCTTCACGCGCACGCGCTGCCCGCAATCGCCGCCGCAGTCGCGATAGTGCCGCCGATCGCCCTACTTGCCGCAGTCCATGGCGTCACGGTCCTGCTCCGTGCGCACGCGCACGCTCGGTGGATGCACCTGCTCGCCACCGTGATGACGGTCCTCATCGCGGTCGCCGCGTTCCGGCTCTCGTTCACCGCCCTGCGCGATCTCGCCGCCCTCGCCGCCATCCCCCAACCTGAAGCGTGGCTGTGGCCGGTCATCATCGAAGGCTCCATGACACAAGCCACCGTCGCGCTACTCGCACTCGCCCACACCGGCTCGACACGTGCACACGCCACAGCCGGGCAACAGCTCGAAGAAGGCGTCACCCAGAACAGCCGCGCGGAAAGTCCACGTGCACACGATGACTCGGCGACCAACCACGAAACCGCCAACGGTCGAACGCCGCTTCACAGCAATCCATCACCACAGCGATGGTCATCCCTGGCGAACGCGCTCTGCGACCGCGACCCTGCCCACCGACGTGCCCCAGCCGATGTAGCCATCGTCCTCTCCAAGCACTTCGACCAGGGCCGGACCGCTACCGAGATTTCCCGCGAGACCGGGCGCAGCCGGTCCACGATCAGCCGCATCATCGGCGATGCCACCCGTATCCGAGCAGGTGAAGGACACGGCTGTGAGTCGATCCCAATACCACACCCGTGAAGCAACCAGAGGTGCGACGAACACCGAGCGATGACTGATTCCATACTTTACTTTGGAGTAAAGCTTGTGCGAGAGTGTTGCGGCTCATGCACTGCGTACCCATCCCCTGGCGACGCGGGGCGGTGATTGGACAAGGTTCGCCCTGAAATCCCCACAGGCATACGAGGTCGACCGATTGCCCAAGCAGCCTCGCCGGTCCCACGCACCCTTGCTAGTTAGGTAAGCCTGACCTACACTGTCAATGGTGTCAGGATCGAGCGAGGCCCCGAGGGCTGCGGCGGCCCCGATCCGCTGCCGACGGTGGGTTCCATTGATTCAGCATCAATGGAACCCACCGTCCTTCTCAAGCCCAGCCACCAGTGCCAGCCCAACCTTCTACGACTCAGGCCCAGCCCAATCCTCAGCCAACCATTGCTGAAACATCAGATGGCGGAATTCGTACGCGATTCCATTCGCTCGCAGTATCCCTGCTCTTCGCGCCCTGTCGAGAAACTCGGATGGTCGGCTCGAGAACTCCCCACTGACCTTGAGCACGAGCGACGCAGCAAGATGTCGTTGACCCGCGAATCCGACCAAGTACCAGACAACGAACCCAGCCCAAATACCACAGCTGAGTGCCCCCCTGGTCGCGTCCTCAGAGTCATACCGACCGCCCAAAATAAGGAGCGCGGTGGCCAAACCGAATACTCCGAACAGAAGAAAGGCTGCGAGACCCGACCATAGAGCAGACAGCCGGCCGTCACGGATCGTCTGCCTCTCGCTCTGGCCAAGGATCAGTCGCTCCTCGAAGGTCGTCGAAAATCCGAGGATGACGCTCGTGATCCCAGCAACAGCGCCAGCGATGCCAGCCAAGACCGCGTACACGGAAAGGTAGACCGACAACGATTCCGATGGTCCGAATACGCCTGCGAACGCCGTGAAAGCAGCGAAAATTACCAAGGCGCTACCACCGACGACGATGCCGCCCCGCAATGCACGTGGCCATCGAGAGCGGCCGGGAACACGCCACGCGAACCGTTCGGAAATCCCGCGAAACCCCGGCAGCGGCGACTGCGACCCGGCCTCCAGCCCATAGCCCACGAGCAGAACTGGAGCAAGCACGAGAGCAGTGACTGGCAATGTGAGGCCATTTACCCGATGGAGCAATGCGAGAGGTCCAAGTATCGCACCGGCTGCCAGAGCCGACAGTCCCGCGTGGACTGCAAGACACGTCCGGACTCCTGCCAAGCGCCACACCTGATCCAGAGTGAAGCCGGTCCCCTCGCGTCCCCGATGACGTTGCTGTTCGAGATAACGAGCCAGTGTCCTCAGCCAAAGACCTGCGGTGGCTTCGGAAGTCGGTGCGGCCCGATCGTTCTCGTCGGCGCCTGCGACGGCGAGCGGTATGAGGGAGCCCAGAAGTAGGCGTTGCGCCTCCTTCGTCTCGGTGGTCTTCGCAAGCGCGATTGCGGCATGTTCCCCGTCACGATGAAGCATTGCGGCTGCCATACCGAGCATCAAGGGTGTACTCAGCACCTCAACAATCGGACCGTCGGTGTGCTCGACCACCTCATTCACCAACGGCGAAAAAGATTCTGGCGCAATCTGATACCGATCTCGATACCGGTCGAGATATGACCAGATGTCTTCCGCGATCAAACCCTGCACAACCAAGATTTCGGCGCCGGGCAATGCAGGTCCGTGGCTCTCCACCACGTGGTCGTACACGTTCTTCCGACATGCGACAACGGCCGAGCGGGCGCTCCACGGAGCTTTCGTGCACAGTCGTTGCAAAGCCTCGCGAGCACGGTCAGGCTCCTCGCCGACCGGATCCATGTCATCCATACCATCAAGCACAGGAAGGACATGACCATTTCTGACCGTGGCGTATGCGAACCTCCAAGGGACCTGATACTCGAGCGCCAGCTGACCAGCCAACCATTTCGAAAAGTGTTGCCTTCCATCCCAACCTGAAGGACTCACACGGACTGGAACTGGAGTGAGGGCCCTCGCCGATTCAGGGGTTTCCGCCCGCCGCTCGAGCAGATCAAGGACAAGCTGATTCACCGCGCATGTCTTGCCTGCTCCGGCGTCGCCCAAGATGACCAACCTCCGCGGCTGGTCCAGACCTTCGAATCTCGCAGCGAGCGTCTCAAATCCGATCGCCGAACCATCGAGACCACGAAGTTCGAGCGGGATCGTCACCCCAACGCCAGCCCGAAGCTGGTCTCTGAGTCGATCCTCGCTCAGCCTTACCTGATAAGCGAGAAGGTCGGCTGCTTTGATCAGCTCGCCAGGTGAAACCCGCGGCAATCCCTTGGACTTCAACCATTTTCCAACCGGGCCAACCAGACTCGAGCCCAGCTTCAGCGCCACAGCCTCCCCACCGCCTGTCACGGCACGCAAGTCTGCCATCAAATCCCCGATCGATCACTACCCCTGCCACGAAGTTGAGCCTCCAGGGACTAGTACTCCAGCATCACTTCGTGATGTTGTTGGGTAGCATGGGGTTTCGTGCTGGTTGATGAGGATCTGGCGGCGTGGACGGCTGGGCTTGAGGAGTTGTTCGCGCGGGTGGCGGGGCGGTTTCATCGGGCGGAGCCGCGGTTGCGGGCGCGGGCGTATGTGCGGGGCCTGCTGGCTCCGCTGGCGGGGAAAAACGGCTGGACCTTGGCTGAAGCTGCGGGTGATTTGTCGCCGAATGGGATGCAGCGGTTGCTGAACAAGGCGGCGTGGGACGTCGATGGAGTTCGCGATGAGGCGCGCGCCTATGCCGTCGAGCACCTGGGCGATCCGGGCGGTGTGCTGGTTGTCGATGAGACCGGATTCCTGAAGAAGGGCCTGAAATCGGCTGGGGTGCAACGGCAATACTCGGGAACGGCTGGCCGAGTCGAGAATTGTCAGCTTGGTGTGTTCTGTGCGTATGCGACCGTGAAGGGTCGCACGCTGATCGACCGGGAGTTGTATCTGCCGAAATCGTGGACCGCCGATCGGGACCGCTGCCGCGAGGCCGGGGTGCCCGATGAGGTCGAGTTCGCCACGAAACAGGTTCTGGCACAGCGGATGCTGGCGCGTGCGCTGGATGCTGGTGTCCCTGCTCGCTGGGTCACCGCCGACGAGGCTTACGGCGGTGACTCGAAGTTCCGCCGCTGGCTCGAGCGACGGCGGATCGGATATGTGGTGGCCGTGCCAACCAGCGCGCCGATCGTGTCCCTGTCGGGAAGCTGGCGCGCCGACCAGGTCGTAGCAGATGCGCCAGCGGAGGCGTGGAAGCGGCTGAGCTGCGGCGAAGGCGCGAAAGGGCCCCGGCTGTTCGACTGGGCCGTGGCCACGCTGGGATCGCTCAGCGAAGCCGGCGCCGGGTGGCGGCGCTGGCTTCTGGCCCGGCGGTCGCTGACCCGCAACGCCAAGGGAGAACACGAAATCGCCTACTACCTGTGCGGTGCCCCGATCGGCACCAGCGACGAGGAATTGATCCAGGTCGCCGGTGCCCGATGGTCGGTCGAGGACTGTTTCCAGACCGCGAAAACCGAGGTCGGGCTCGACCAGTACCAGGTCCGCCGCTACGACGCCTGGTACCGCCACATCACCCTGGCCATGCTCGCCCACACCTACCTCGCGGTGACGGCAGCTGTCTCCCCAAAAGCGTTGGCAGCGGCCTCATTCCACTCACACTCGGCGAAATCAAGCGTCTCTTGGCACACCTGATCACCCCACACCCGGACCCCACCCGACTGCTCCGCTGGTCGAAATGGCGACGAAGACATCAACACCAGGCAAAACAAGCCCACTACCAGCGAAGACAGGCACTACATCACGAAGTGATGCTGGAGTACTAGTACTCCAGCATCACTTCGTGATGTTGTTGGGTAGCATGGGGTTTCGTGCTGGTTGATGAGGATCTGGCGGCGTGGACGGCTGGGCTTGAGGAGTTGTTCGCGCGGGTGGCGGGGCGGTTTCATCGGGCGGAGCCGCGGTTGCGGGCGCGGGCGTATGTGCGGGGCCTGCTGGCTCCGCTGGCGGGGAAAAACGGCTGGACCTTGGCTGAAGCTGCGGGTGATTTGTCGCCGAATGGGATGCAGCGGTTGCTGAACAAGGCGGCGTGGGACGTCGATGGAGTTCGCGATGAGGCGCGCGCCTATGCCGTCGAGCACCTGGGCGATCCGGGCGGTGTGCTGGTTGTCGATGAGACCGGATTCCTGAAGAAGGGCCTGAAATCGGCTGGGGTGCAACGGCAATACTCGGGAACGGCTGGCCGAGTCGAGAATTGTCAGCTTGGTGTGTTCTGTGCGTATGCGACCGTGAAGGGTCGCACGCTGATCGACCGGGAGTTGTATCTGCCGAAATCGTGGACCGCCGATCGGGACCGCTGCCGCGAGGCCGGGGTGCCCGATGAGGTCGAGTTCGCCACGAAACAGGTTCTGGCACAGCGGATGCTGGCGCGTGCGCTGGATGCTGGTGTCCCTGCTCGCTGGGTCACCGCCGACGAGGCTTACGGCGGTGACTCGAAGTTCCGCCGCTGGCTCGAGCGACGGCGGATCGGATATGTGGTGGCCGTGCCAACCAGCGCGCCGATCGTGTCCCTGTCGGGAAGCTGGCGCGCCGACCAGGTCGTAGCAGATGCGCCAGCGGAGGCGTGGAAGCGGCTGAGCTGCGGCGAAGGCGCGAAAGGGCCCCGGCTGTTCGACTGGGCCGTGGCCACGCTGGGATCGCTCAGCGAAGCCGGCGCCGGGTGGCGGCGCTGGCTTCTGGCCCGGCGGTCGCTGACCCGCAACGCCAAGGGAGAACACGAAATCGCCTACTACCTGTGCGGTGCCCCGATCGGCACCAGCGACGAGGAATTGATCCAGGTCGCCGGTGCCCGATGGTCGGTCGAGGACTGTTTCCAGACCGCGAAAACCGAGGTCGGGCTCGACCAGTACCAGGTCCGCCGCTACGACGCCTGGTACCGCCACATCACCCTGGCCATGCTCGCCCACACCTACCTCGCGGTGACGGCAGCTGTCTCCCCAAAAGCGTTGGCAGCGGCCTCATTCCACTCACACTCGGCGAAATCAAGCGTCTCTTGGCACACCTGATCACCCCACACCCGGACCCCACCCGACTGCTCCGCTGGTCGAAATGGCGACGAAGACATCAACACCAGGCAAAACAAGCCCACTACCAGCGAAGACAGGCACTACATCACGAAGTGATGCTGGAGTACTAG
>NZ_JAYKYT010000005.1:0-8569 GCF_035818795.1 Nocardia sp. CDC160
TTGTTCCAACCGCTCGGTCCGCGCGCGCACCAGCGTCCGCGCCAATTGCTCTGGCGCGTGGTGAGATTCGTTGATCCGCGGTGTGCCGGTGGGGTCGATGTGGCGTGGTGCGATCCACCCGATCCGCCCGGGGGTGTCCGAATCCGGGCCCAGTACCACGGTTTTCCAGCCGCCGGGCCCGTCGTGGACCAGGGCGTGGCAGGAATCGCAGGCCAAAGTCAGGTTTTCGATGTCGGTGGCCCCGCCCTTGGACCATTCGGTCACATGATGCACCGCAGCCATGGTGGCCGGGGCGGTGCATCCGGGTCGGCTGCAGCCCTTCTCGGCCGCGATCAACGCCAGCCGCTGATCCGGCGAAGCCAGCCGGTTCTTCTTGGCGCGGCCCAGGTGCAGGGGGCGACCGCTGTGATCGAAAACAGCCAGGAAGGGAGTGGCCTGCTCGGCCAGCCGCAACGCCTCCGGGATCGAGATCGTGCCCCCGGACGCGGTGGTGGTCACCCCGGCGGCGGCCTCGAGCTCGGCAACGGTCATGGTGAAGATCGTCGACACCGGCAGACCCCGGTGCTGACCGAACTCGGTCGGCCCCAGATCCGGACGCAGCAGGGCCAGGAGTGCGTCGTGGGTGCGCTGCGCGGTGGAACGGCGATCACGTTGCGCGGCAGCCTCCACCGCCTCCGGGGTGAGGTGTTCGTCGGCAACCCAGGGGCTCTGCGGGTCGTCGGGGTTACACATGCCAGGACGTGCGGCCTTGGCCAGGTACGGGTCCAAGACGGC
Organism: Nocardia sp. CDC160; assembly: GCF_035818795.1. Lineage (NCBI taxonomy): Bacteria > Bacillati > Actinomycetota > Actinomycetes > Mycobacteriales > Nocardiaceae > Nocardia > Nocardia sp. CDC160. The sequence continues at coordinate 775 of NZ_JAYKYT010000005.1, forward strand.
GCTCAGGGCGGGGGTGAGCAGCCCGGAGATCGGACGCATCCCATCGGCACGCTGCGCGCCGATGCTGACCCCGCGCATGCGGGCACGGTCCTCGTCGCTGCTGCGCTTGCCGTCCGGGTCGAGGTAGGCCAGCAGATGCTCACCCGCCTTCGGCAGGGCGTCGGGGCTGGTCTGCACGGCCAAATGCACGAGCTGGCTTTCGGCGATGGCACGGTCGTCGGCGTTCACGCTCCCGGGAATCCGACCCATGATCTTCACGATGGCGCGCACGTGCGCGTCGGAGATGAACCCGCACTCCTGCGCCGAGGCCGTCCACGCCAACTCCGCAGCCTTCTCCGCGCCACTGGGGTCAGTCTTCGTGGCCAACACCTGCACCGCGTTCGCCCGCGCCAAGGCTTCCCCACGCCCCAAATGCAGGGTCTCGGCCAGAAACCGCGACAACTTCCCCACCCCGAACTTCTGCGGCAGCGACCGAGTTTCGGCCTCGGCGGCCAACTTCCGCGCCACCGCCTCCAACTGCCGCCGCGCCTCCTCGATCTCCCGCATCGTGGACACGATCTCGTCATCGGTGCACGGCACAAGCGATTGGTAAACGAGGTCGTCGGCAGCTTCACGCAACGCGGCGGTCGCCGCGAGCGCATCAGCGTGAACCAACTCCCCACATTTCATAACTCCTATTCTAGCAACCGAATTCACCACAATACATGTGAATTCCATTGTGACTAAACGAAATTCAACAATACCGACCATTCTTAATGGCTGTAGACCATCCGCCCCGGAAGCCACCGCAACCTAGCGGAACTCAACACGCGCCGAAGCATGTTCGTACGAATTCGGAACACCTCACAGCTACAAGCAACGTTTACTTCCGAACTGCCCAATGACTCCGAACCGCCCTCCTGGTGACGATGCTGTCTGTGAGAATCTCAGTGGGCTGGGGCACGCTGGCCGTGGCGGCGGGAACCGTTGGCGCCCTGATGTCGCCGATGACTCCGCAGGCACATGCGTTCGCGCCCGTCAGCGCCGCCACCGATCGGCAAGAACAGGTGCTCGACAATCGCGACGGCGTCATCGTCTCGCAGGTCAGCTTCCTGCTCCCACTACCACCGAACGCACCACCACATCCACCCGAGTGTGACCGGGCCGGATTCCTCCGCTATCGCGCCGCGGACGGCCCAACGGAGTCCGCCGACGCCGACTCCGTGGTGGTCCAGCAACAGGGATTCAATGGCGGCGCAATGAATTCCGACAGCGTCGCCGCCAACACCGTGCGCTCGGCCGCTCAGCTGGGCCGCAAGGTGGAGTTCTGGGCCATGGCGCGCCGCAGCAGCTGCCTGGACGAGACAACCGGATTCGACTACGCGTTGAAGACCGGCAATTACCTCGACGCCGTCGACTACTACTTCAACGGCATGCCGATCGATGGCCGAGTTTTCCCGGGGTTCAAGAACTCTCAGGATCTGCCACTCCTGGATTCCATGGGCCTCGAACGAGTACTGCGCGATCAGTACGAGATCATGCTGCACGAGATACCGGATCAGATTGTGCGGCAACATAAGTACGTATGCACCGGCATTTCCATGGGCGGTCTGGTCACCGGCTTCTTCGCCGACTGGGATTTCGGTAATGGCGATCCGGACGCCGCGGGCTACAGCCAGTGCGCGGCGTTCGTGGCGCAGGACTCCATGGTGTCCTCGGACCCGGTCGCCATTCAGAACACGCCGTTCCTGCACGATCTCACCAATGCCATCATCTCGCCGGTCAACGACATCCTGAAGGCGACCCAGAACATCGGTGTGCTGCCGCGCATTCTCGGGTCGACACCGGTCATCGGCACCAAGGCCTTCCTGATCTACCGTCTCGCCGGGCTCGCCGCGCATCTCGATCCCGATGGGGAAAGCCAACTGCTGGCGCATCTTCCACACGACTTCGAGATCGATTCGACCCTGAACTTCCTGTTCGCCCCGACCTGGGTCGGCTTCGCCACCAATGGCGCGGACGGCACCGGAACCCTGCGCGACTACCGCTTCACCAATACCGCCCTCCTGGGCGAGTTGCTGGACAACAACTCCTGCAACTTCGAACTCCTGCAGCAGGGCATGGGCGTGCTCGACGGCGGCCCGGTGCAGCCCAAGAGCTTCCCGAACCCCGGCGACGCGACCCAGATTCCACTGCTCGGCAACTACCTGCGACTCACTGCGGGCCCGCAGCAACGGTTCGCACCATCCGACCGGTCGGTGCTCTACACCTGGCGAAACTACGACAACGTCCAAGGCGTGCCCTACACCGCGCCCGGACACGAGGTAGCCGATATCCGCGATGTCGCACGGCAATTGGGCTCCGGCGGCCCCTACGCCTACTGGGAGACCTACTTCCCGCTCCGCGTCGTGCTCGATATCGCCGCCGGTTACGGCGGCGCGCGCACCGGCGACATGGGCAACCTGCGCTACCACGGCATGGAACGCACCAAGCCGAATCTGGTGCTCTGGGCCGGTGACAGCGTCGTCCAGTTCGGCCCCGGCCTGCTGTTCCCGGTTCCGCAAACCGCCATCGTGCAGACCCTGCCGGGCTACAACCACATCGACACCATCGGCGCGGCCGCGGTCCAGAACAACGGCCTGAGCGACTACAGCGGACGTTATCTGGCGGAGTTCCTGAGATCACTCGGATGACCTGCGGTACAGGTACATTCGACATGTGACGCTCGGTAAGGGGGAGCCGCGGTCAGGCCTGGGACGTTTAGCGCCCACCGCGGATGGCCCCGCCTTGGCCGCCCGGCTGCGGGCGGCGGTCTTCGACGCGCATGCCGAGGCGGTGCGCGCCAGTGACACCGCCGACCCCTCGGGTCCACCGATCAATCGGGATCTGATCGAGTTGCTCGCCCTGCAGCGGCGAATCACCGTCCTGGCCGATCAACTCGCCGCCGACGCCCTGGCCGCCGCGCCGCGCCGCGAGGACGATTGGGCATGGATGCATCGATCGCAGAGGAAAGGCAATTCGATGAGTGTCAGTTTGGCCAAGGGCGGCAATGTCTCACTGTCCAAGCAAGCGCCGAATTTGACGAAGGTGGCCGTCGCCCTGGGCTGGGATGTGCGCAGCACCACCGGAGCCGATTTCGATCTGGACGCCAGCGCCATGGCCTGCGGCCCCAACCGGCGTGTCGTCTCCGACAAGCATTTCGTCTTCTACAACAACCTGCGCTCGCCGGAGGGCACCATCGAGCACACCGGCGACAATCTCACCGGCGAGGGTGAGGGCGACGACGAGGTGATCAATGTGGATCTGGCGGCCATGCCGCCGACCATCACCAATATCTTCTTCCCCGTCTCGATCTACGAGGCCGAGACGCGGCGGCAGGCCTTCGGGCAGGTGCGCAATGCCTATATCCGGGTCGTCGACGCCGTCACCGGCACCGAGCTGACCCGCTTCGATCTCACCGAGGACGCTTCGACCGAGACCGCCATGGTGTTCGGCGAGCTGTATCGGCACGGGAACGAGTGGAAGTTCCGGGCCATCGGGCAGGGGTACGCGTCCGGATTGGCCGGTATCGCAAGGGATTACGGCGTTAACGTCTGAGTGTCGAGGCGGTACACCGGGGTGCTCAGGTATTTCAGGCCCGAGTCCACCAGCACGGTGACCACCCGCGCTCGCGCGCCCAGCCGCAGCCCGACCCGAATGGCGGCCAGCACATTCGCGCCGGAGGAGGTGCCCGCGCACAGCCCCTCCTCACGCGCCAGGCGGCGCGCCATCTGCTCGGCATCGGCGGTGGACACGGCCACCGTCTCGTCGACCAGGCTCGGATCCCACAGCGGCGGCAGGTAACCGATACCGATGCCCTCGATGCGATGCGCACCCGGCGCGCCGCACGAGAGCACGGCGGATTCGGCGGGCTCGACCGCGACCACATGCAGCCGTCGCTGCTTGTGGTAGCGCAGCAGTGACGCCGCGCCGCGCAGCGAGGCCGCCGTGCCGACCGCCTGGACGAACGCGTCCACCCGGCCCTCGGTCTGCGCCCAGATCTCCTGGCCCAGTGCGTGATAGCCGGTAATGCTGTCGGTGTTGCGCAACTGATCCGGCCAGAAGGTGTCCGGCTCGCGGCTGAGCCGCTCGGCCGTCTCGACCATGGTCGTGAACAGGCGCTCGGTGAACATCCCGTCCGGACTCGGGACCAGGGTGAGCTCCGCACCGTACGCGGCCATTTGCGTGAGCTTTTCGGCGCTGAACGCCGTCGAGCTCACGATCCGCAGCCGATAGCCCTTCGCGGCGCACACCAGCGCCAGCGCGGCACCCGTACTGCCGCCGGTGTATTCGACCACGGTGCCACCGGGTTTCAGCCGCCCGTCGCGTTCGGCCACACCGATCACGGCCTGCGCCATGCGGTCCTTCATGCTGCCCGTCGGATTCTGGCCCTCCACCTTCACCAGAATCTCCGCGCAACCCGGCGGCACCACCCGGTTCAGGCGCACCAGCGGAGTATCGCCGATCGCCGCCAACGCGTTCTCGCCGATGAACATGATCCGCACCGACCCTTCCGCCCCCCCACTGGGCTCAGGGTCGATTGTCCGGCAGCGGAGGTGGTTTCAGTACGGGAACGGCTGTGCGGCCGCGAGCCGGACCGGCAGCGGCTCGGGCCGTTTGGCGGTGCGATTGTCGCCGGAGGACAGGCCGCGCAGGCGGCGCAATACCCACGGACCCAATGCGACGGCCGCCCACTGCAATTCGGCCGCCATCGCACGAAACACGCCGTACTCGGGCAGGGCGGGCGTGATCGGACGGGTCCAGGCGTCGTCCGCGCCGGGCAGGCGCAAGGCTTCGGCCATGGCGTCGGCAATGCGCTGGTGGCCGAGCGGGCTGGCGTGCAGGCGATCCGGGCTCCACAGGCGCGGGTCGGCGACCACGGCGTGATGGCCGGTCTCGGCCACGATCACGTCGTAGCGGCGGGCCGCCGCACGCAGGCGGTCATTGAGGATCGCGATGCGGCCGCGAATGGGCCGGACCAGCGGAATGTTCTGCGCGATATCGGGAAAGGTGAGCGTCGCGACGACCGCGCCGGTGCGGGCGAAGGCCGCGAACATGGCCTCGACGTGTCCGGCGATCTCGTCCGGATCGAAGTTCGGCCGCAGCAGATCGTTCATGCCCGCCAGCACGGTGACCAGGTCCGGTCGCAGCGCCAGCCCCACCTCGAGCTGGTCGGCCCGGATCTGGTGGGCCAGCTTGCCGCGCACCGCCAGATTGGCATAGCGCAGTTCGGGATTGGTGACGGCGAGTCGCTCGGCCAGCCGGTCCGCCCATCCCCGCAGGCCGGTCAGGTCGTCGCCGTCGCCGACACCCTCGGTCTGAGAGTCGCCCACGGCGACATAGCGGGTGAAGTTGCCATCGGTCATGGCGGATCGGCCTTTCGGTGACTTTCGTGGATCATCCCAGGAAATCGGCGCGGGTTCGTGCCCGGCCAAGTCAATTCACGAGCCCGCCGCCTGCCGTTCGATTTGCGCGACGGCCTCGGCCTGAATCCGGTCGAACTGGGCGGCCATCGCCTCGGCGAGCGCCTGCGCGCCCGAGAGCGGGCGGACCATCACCATGAATTCGTCGATCTTGCCGTCGACGTCGAGGTGGATGAGATCGCAGCCGGTAATGCGCTTGCCGTTGACGGTCGTCTCGAAAACCAGCGCATGGTCGACGGCATCGTCCGCGCCGATCTCCTTGACGTAGCGGAAGTCTTCGAAGACCCGCATGACCCCGCGCAGGATGGCGGCGGTAATGGCCTTGCCCGGGTAGGGCTTGAAGGCGACCGGGCTGGTGAACACCACATTGTCGGCCAGCAGAGCCTCGACGGCGGCCTCGTCGCGGGCCTCGATGGCCTTGCGGAACGGATGCATGATGCCTCGATTCTGATAGTCAACTCATTGCATATCCGTTGTGAACCGTAGCGCGATTCCTTGGCGAGTGTCCAGAGTCTTGATAGTCAAAAAATTGAGTATGCATTGCCTGGTCAATAGACTGGTTCGGTGCGACATAGGCAGGCCGATGGTTCGATGGACCTGGCGCAGCTGCGAACGTTCCTGGCCGTGTATCGAGCGGGTTCGATTACCGCGGCGGCCGGTCAGGTCGGGCTCTCGCAACCGACCGTCACCACCCAACTCCAAGCCCTCGAACGCCACCTGGGCCGCCCCCTGTTCGAGCGACTCCCGCGCGGCGTCGCACCCACCGCCGCCGCCCACGATCTGGCCGCCCGGGTCGCCGCGCCCCTGGACGCCCTCGAATCCGTCACCGGCACCGGCACCCTCGACAGCCCGCCCGTCACGGAACCGCCCGTACTGCTCGGCGGCCCCACCGAACTCCTGGGCACCCTGGTTCTTCCGGCCCTCGCGCCGCTGATCGCCGAGGGCATCCGACTCACGGTGACCACCGGCCTCGCCGATGACCTCCTGGTCGACCTCCGCGTCGGCAAACTCGATCTGGCCCTGTCCACGGTCCGCCCCCGCGGCCGCACCGTCCTCGCCGACGCCCTGGCCGACGAGGAGTTCATCCTGGTCGGCGCGCCCGACCTCGCCGCCCGTGCCGACCCGAACCGCCTGCGCGCCAACGACTTCACCGCCACCCCGCTGGTCGCCTACGCCCCCGACCTACCCATCATCCGCCGCTACTGGCGGCACGTCTTCGACACCCGCCTCGAGGCCGAACCCGCCCTGGTCGTCCCCGACCTACGGGCCGTCCTCGCGGCGGTCGTCGCCGGTGCGGGCATCTCGGTCCTCCCCACCTACCTGTGCACCCGCGAATTGTCCTCGGGCGCAATCGAACCCCTGCACACCCCCGCCGACGCCCCGATCAACACCATCTTCCTGGCCCGCCGAGTAGGCGGCCCACCCCGCCCCCACGTCGACCGCCTCCGCACCCACCTCCGCGAAACGGCCCGCCACTGGCAATCCTGCGCCGATTGATCGGCCCTGGGAATCGGGCCATTCGGTTGCCAACGCAATGTCCGATACCCGCCAGCCATGGGCAGTGGTTGCGGCGAGGGTGGGGTTATGGCCAACTGTTTCGAAGGGATCGTTGATCGGTTCGTGTTGTCGAGCGGGATGTTCGAGGCGAGGTTGCGGGAGGTTCGGGCCGGACAGTGGGGTGGGCCGACTCCGTGTGCGGAATGGACTGTGCGGCAGCTGGTCAATCACGTGACTCGGGGGAATCTCAATTACACGGCCCTAGTACAGGGTGGGTCAGCCGCGGAGTTCCTCCGCCTGCGCGACGCGGACGCCCTGGGGTCGGATCCGCTCGCCGCATATCTGCGTTCGGTCGACCGTGCGGTCGACGCCTTCACCCAGTCCGACGCTCTGTGCCGGATCGTCGATTACCCCTTGGGGAAGGTCTCCGGCCGCCAGGCCTTGGCGATCAGAACCACGGATACCGCCATCCACACGTGGGATCTGGCCCGCGCTATCGGCAGCGATGACACGCTCGAACCCGCCCTGATCGACTGGATCGGCAGGAATCTCCAGGATATCTACGGCGATCTTCCTGAGACGCCGCTCTCCTCCGAATCGACCCACCGATTCTTTGCCGCCCCAACCGGCACCTCCGGATCCGCTGTCTCCCAGCAAGATCACCTACTTCGCCGGATGGGGAGAAGTCCGGAGAAGGTCCCGTTCTAGGCCAGCGCGGCGGGAGTCGCTGTCTAGCATCGGGTTATGGAGCTGTCGTATGTGGTGACCGGGGGTGGGCGGGGGATTGGGCGGGCCATTGTCGAGCGGATGGTGCGGCGGGGGCATGCGGTTGTGGTGGTGGAGAAGGAGGGTGGGGG